>CALRRO020000009.1:0-274957 GCA_943370595.1 Chitinophaga pinensis | reverse complement strand
GCCCGCACGCACCTTTGCTGAACCCGCGGTGGCATGCCGGTCGAAGGACTCCAGTGGTGGACTTCGCGGCAGCCGCTGCCCGCTGGGGGCGATTTGGGCGGTGACGAGAAGCGCAGCGTCAGGGGGCGGCGCGCGAAAGCGCGCTTCGTAGACTGACTTGCCGCCGGCTGTCTGAACGGAGTGAGCGAAGCGAACGCAGTGAGTTGGGCGGCCTGCCCCCTGGCGCGAGCATCGCAGTGCAGTCGGCCTGCAAGGCCGACCGCCGCCGCATGAGCCCCCAGCGGGCAGCGCCTGCTGCGATGCGCCAAAGGAGGCACGGAAGCCGACCGACGCGAATGTCAGCAACGGGCCGCTCGTCGACGCCCCATCCGAGCAGCTGGTTCAGAAGCGGCTCAGGACACGCGCCGCTCGGTCTTCGCGTCGAACAGGTGGGCGTCGTGCGCCGACCAGCGCAGGTGCACGTTCTGGCCGACCTGCTGGTGCACCTTGCCGGGCACGCGCGCCATCATCTTGCCGATCGGCGTGTCGACCAGCACGTAGGTCTCCGGCCCGGTCGGCTCGATCAGGTTGATGGTGCCGGGCAGGCCGCTGTCGCCGAGCAGCATGGCCTCGGGGCGCAGGCCGTACAGGATGCCATCGGCATGGCCGTTGCCGATCAGCGCGCGCTGCGCCTCGTCCAGGCTCAGCTCGATGCCGTGCGAGGCGAAACCGTTGGCGGCGCGCTGGCCGGTGACGATGTTCATCGCCGGCGAGCCGATGAACTCGGCGACGAAGCGCGTCGCCGGCCGGCTGTAGATGTCGTCGGGCGAGCCGAGCTGCTCGATCACGCCGCCCTTCATCACCGCGATGTGGTCGCCCAGCGTCATCGCCTCGACCTGGTCGTGCGTCACGTAGACCGTCGTCACCTGCGCCTTGTTGTGCAGGTGCTTGATCTCGGCACGCATCTCGACGCGCAGCTTGGCGTCGAGGTTGGACAGCGGCTCGTCGAACAGGAACAACGTCGGGTTGCGTGCCAGCGCACGCCCCATCGCGACCCGCTGGCGCTGGCCGCCGGACAACTGCCCCGGCTTGCGGTCGAGCAGGTGCTCGATCTGCAGCATCTTCGAGACGCGCGCGATCGCCGCTTCGCGCTCGGGCTTGGGCACGTTGCGCATCTCGAGGCCGAAGCTGATGTTCTGCGCCACGTTCATGTTCGGGTACAGCGCGTAGCTCTGGAACACCATCGCGATGTCGCGGTCCTTCGGCAGCGCGTGGGTCACGTCGCGACCGCCGATGTGGATCTCGCCCTCGGTGGGCTTGTCCAGCCCGGCGATGATGTTCAAGAGCGTGCTCTTGCCGCAGCCGGACGGCCCGACGAGGATGAGGAAGTCGCCCTCCTCGACCTCGATGTCGATGCCCTTGAGGATGTCGACGCTGCCGTAGCTGCGGCGGACGTTGCGGATGGAAAGTGCGCCCATGCGGTACCCCTTTAGCCCTTGACTGCGCCGGCCGTGAGCCCGCGCACGAAATACTTGCCTGCGACGATGTAGACGAACAGCGTGGGCAGGCCGGCGATCATCGCCGCGGCCATGTCCACGTTGTATTCCTTGACCGAGCTCGTGGTGTTGGCCAGGTTGTTCAGGCCGACGGTGATCGGCTTGCTGCCGGCCCCCGAGAACACGATGCCGTAGAGGAAGTCGTTCCAGATGTTGGTGAACTGCCAGATCAGCGTGACCACGGTGATCGGCGTCGACAGCGGCAGGATGATGCGCCAGAAGATGCGCCAGAAGCCGGCGCCATCGAGCATCGCCGCCTTGACCAGCTCGTCGGGCAGGCCGACGTAGTAGTTGCGGAAGAAGAGCGTGGTCGAGGGCAGGCCCGCGATGATGTGCACCAGCACCAGGCCCCAGACGGAGCTCGCGATGCCCAGCCAGCCGAGGATCTGGCTCATCGGCAGCAGCACCACCTGCATCGGCATGAACACGCCGAACAGCATCAGCGCGAACATCAGCTCGCTGCCCCTGAAACGCCACTTCGACAGCACGTAGCCGTTGATCGCACCGAGCAGCGTCGAGATCAGCACGGCCGGCAGGACCATGATCACCGAGTTCATGAAGAAGGGCTTGAGGCCGCCGCAGTCGATGCCGGTGCAGGCATGGCTCCAGGCCTTGCTCCAGGCATCGAAGCTCGGCGCCGTGGGCAGCGACAGCAGGTTGCCGTCGCGGATCTGCGCCATGTCCTTCAGCGAGGTCGTGAGCATCACGTACATCGGCAGCAGGAAGACCGCCGCGAACAGCAGCAGCACCGACCACAGGGCGAGCCTGTGCCAGTCGAGCCGGTTGGGGTGAACGGCGGTGCTCATTTGCGCGCCCTCAGTTCGGAGTACAGGTAGGGCACGACGATGGCCGCCACGGTGGCCAGCATGATCGTCGCCGAGGCCGCGCCCAGGCCGATCTGCCCGCGCGAGAAGGCCATCGTGTACATGAAGGTGGCCGGCATGTCGGTGGCGTAGCCGGGGCCGCCGGCGGTCAGCGCCATCACCAGGTCGAAGCTCTTGATCGCGAGGTGCGACAGCACCATCAGCGTCGAGAAGAACACCGGCCGCAGGCTGGGGATGATGATGCGCCAGTAGATGCGCGGCAGGCTGGCGCCGTCGATCTGCGCCGCCTTCAGGATGGAGTCGTCGATGCCGCGCAGGCCGGCGAGGAACAGCGCCATCACGAAGCCCGCGCTCTGCCAGACGCCGGCGATCACGATGGTATAGATCGCGCGCTCGGGGTTGACCAGCCAGTCGAAGCTGAAGCTCGTCCAGCCCCACTCGTGCATGACCTTCTCGAGGCCCAGGCCGGGGTTGAGGATCCACTTCCAGGCCGTGCCGGTGACGATGAAGGAGAGCGCCATCGGGTACAGGTAGATGGTGCGCAGCACGCCCTCGGCGCGGATCTTCTGGTCGAGCAGGATGGCCAGCAGCAGGCCGATGGCCATGCCGAAGAACAGGAACAGGCCGCCGAAGATGGCCAGGTTCTTCAAGGCCACCCACCAGCGTTCGCTCTCGAACAGCGTCACGTACTGGTCGAGGCCGACGAACTCGTAGTTCGGCAGCAGTCGCGAGGCCGACAGCGACAGGTAGCCGTTCCAGGCCATCAGCCCGTAGATGAAGAAGAAGGCCAGCACGAAGGAGGGCGCCAAGACGAGCTTGGGCATCCACTCCGACAGGCGAGCCGAGGCCGTTGACGTGCTCATGGCGTCATGTCCCTCGAGATGAGAAAGGGGCGCGGCCGTCCCGCACCGCGCCCCTGGGGTACCGCAGTCGACCGGCTTACTTGGTCTTGGCGGCGGCGACGAGCTTGTCCATGGCCGCGGCCGAGGTCATCTTGTCGTCGTTCCAGAACTGCGAGACCACGTCCTTGATCGCGCCTTCGGCGGCGGACGGCACGGCCATGCCGTGGGCGATCGACGGCACCAGCGAGCCGGCCTTGGCAGTCGACACGAAGTCGGCCGCCGAGGTCTTGGCGCAGTCGTCGAACTTGTCCAGCTTCATGTTCAGGCGAACCGGGATCGAGCCCTTGTTCAGGTTGAACACTTCCTGGAAGTCGGTCGACATGATCGCCGCGGCCAGGTCCTGCTGGGCCTTCTGGTTGGCCGCATCCTTCAGCTTGAACAGCGCGAAGCTGTCGACGTTGTAGGTGTAGCTCTTCGCGGTGCCCGGGGCGGCCACGCAGGCGAAGTCCTTGCCCGGCACCTTGCCGGCGGCGATGAACTCGCCCTTGGCCCAGTCGCCCATCAGCTGCATGCCGGCCTCGCCCTTGATCACCATCGCGGTGGCCAGGTTCCAGTCACGGCCCGGGGCGTTCTTGTCGGTGTAGGTCTTGACCTTCTTGAAGGTGGTCAGCACCTTGTCCATCGTCGCGCTCTTCAGCGAGCCGGCGTCGAGCTGCACCAGCGCCTTCTTGTAGAAGTCGGCACCGCCGACACCCAGCGCCACGCTCTCGAAGGTGGTGAAGTCCTGCCAGTTCTGGCCACCGTGGGCGACCGGGATGATGCCGGCCTTCTTCAGCGCCTCGGCAGCGGTGAAGAACTCGTCCCAGGTGGTCGGCAGCTTGGCGCCGGCCTTCTTGAAGGCTTCCGGGTTGGCCCACAGCCAGTTGACACGGTGCACGTTGACCGGTGCGGCGACGTAGTTGCCCTTGTACTTCAGGCCGTCGGCGATCGCCTTGGGCAGCAGCTCGTCCCACTTCTCGGCCTTGGCGACGTCGTCCATGTTGGCCAGCACGCCTTCGCGCGCCCACTCCTGGATCGACGGGCCCTTGATCTGCGCGGCGGCCGGGGCGTTGCCCGAGACCACGCGCGACTTCAGCACCGTCATCGCCGAATCGCCACCACCACCGGCGACCGCGAAGTCCTTCCAGGTGTGGCCCTTCTTCTGCATCGACGCCTTCAGCTCGGCAGCGGCCTTGGCCTCGCCGCCGGAAGTCCACCAGTGCAGCACTTCGACTTCGCCCGCCTGTGCCAGCGTGGCGCTCATCAGGCCGGCAGCGGCCAGCGACAGGGAAATGCGGGTCATCGCCATTCTTGTCTCCTCAGGGATCCGGTTTAGGAAATGTTCAGCTTGTTGAATCAAGCGGACCGGATGTTAAAGAGGCGTTAAGGTTACGACAACGGTACGTTCATGCGGACTTTCCCTAGTTGGGTGCATCCCGGTTTGCGATGCCTCAACCGAGGGCGAAGTCGCTGCCGCTCAGCGTGGTGACGCCGGTCAGCGTGGCCATCAGCACCGCCTCGTGGCCGGTGCCAGCGCCGTCGGCGTCGAACCACAGCCGGCCGCTGCCGGTCTCGAAGAGGAACTGCGGCCCGCTGCCGCTGACCGCCGGCGCCGTGCCGACCACCAGCGACAGCACGTCGTCGGCGTCCATGCCGAAGGCGGCGCGGTCGATGCCGATCTTGTCCTGCCCGCGGGTGAAGTCGGTGATCAGGTCGCCGCTGCCGGTGGCGTCGGCGCCGAAGATGAAGTGGTCTTTCCCGGCCCCGCCGACGAGCACGTCGCCCCCGCCGCCACCGACCAGGTTGTCGTCGCCGGCGCGGCCTTCGAGCCGGTCGTCGCCCTTGCCGCCCCAGAAGGTGTCGGCACCGGTGCTGCCGCGGATGTCGTCGTCGAGGTCGCTGCCGACCACGCGCTCGATGCCGCTGAGCGTCAGGCCGCGCGCGAGGCCGGCGTTGAGCGTGCTGTCGGCGAGGTCGACCTTGACCGACAGTCCGGAGACGATGTTGAAGAACAGCGTGTCGACGCCGGCGCCGCCGTCGAAGCGGTCGATGCCGTCTGCGTCGGCATCGGTGCGCACGAATTCGTCGTCGCCGGCGTCTCCGAACAGCGCGTCGTTGCCGTCGCCGTCGTAGAGCTGGTCGTTGCCGCCGCCGCCGCGCAGCTGGTCGTTACCGGCGCGGCCGTCGAGCAGGTCGGCCAGCGCGCCGGCGGTGACGGTGTCGGCACCCCAGGTGCCGTTCAGCTCGAGGCTCTCCATGCCATCGAAGCGCGTGCTGGTGTTGACCGTGGTCGTCGCGGTGGAGAAGACGAAGTTCACGCCGGTGGCCAGTTCGGACAGGTCGAGCACCGCACGGTCCGTCCCTGCGCCGCCCGAGGCGACATCGCCGGCGTTGAAGTGCAGCGTGTCGTTGCCGTCGCCGCCGAGCAGGCGGTCGGCGTCGTTGTCGGAGATGCCGCCGGTGGCCCACAGCGTGTCGTTGCCCGCGCCGCCATCGAGGTTGTCGGCGCCGTTCCAGCCGATCAGCTCGTCGTTGCCGCCGCCGCCGCGGATCAGGTCGTTGCCGTTGTTGCCGTTGAACCAGTCGTCCAGCGCGCCTCCGGTCAGCGTGTCGGCGCCGTAGCCGGCGTGCAGGTGCACACGCTCGATGCCGGTCAGCGTGACGCCGCCGTTGACCAGCGTGGCGTTGGCGCCGACGGTGAAGCTCATCGCCTGCTGCACGTTGAAGCGGTTGATCCAGGCCATGTCGGTCCCGGCGCCGCCATCGACGGTGTAGATGCCGCCGGTCGAGCCGCTGGCGTTGTTCAGGTAGACGACATCGTTGCCGTCGCCGAGCAGCACGCTGGTGCGCTCAGTGGAAGCTGTGACCTCGTTGTCGACCTGCACGCTGTCGTTGCCGATGCCGGCATCGATGCGGTTGGCGCCTCCGCCATCGAGGATGCGGTCGTTGCCCGCGCCGCCCACGATGACGTCGTTGCCGCGCCCGCCGTCGAGCACGTCGGCGCCGCTGCCGCCGGTCAACTGGTCGTTGCCGGAGCCGGCGTTGAAGGTGACGTGCGTCGCACCGCCGGCGCTGAGCGTGTCGTTGCCCCAGCTGGTGGTGAGCTTGAACTGCTCGACATCGCCGATGGTCGTGCCGTCCGACAGCGTCGCCGTGGTGCCCGACACCGTGAAGCGCACCGCGGTGTCGAACGCGTCGCTGCGGTCGAGCACGGCCATGTCGGTGCCGGCCCCGCCGATCAGCGTGTCGGCACCGCCGCCGGCGGCGATCAGCACGTCGTTGCCGGTGCCGCCGTCCAGCGAGTCGCGGCCCGTGCCGCCGTCGAGCTGGTCATTGCCGGACAGACCGCGCAGCACGTCGTTGCCGCCATAGCTGGTCAGCACGTCGTTGCCGGCGTGGCCCGCGAACACGTCGCGGCCGGCCGAGCCGGTGATCGTGTAGGCCTCGATGCCGATCAGCGTCGTGCCGTCGGAGAGCGTGTTCGTCACGGTGGCCGCGCGTGCCGCGAAGACGCCCGACAGGCCGTTGATCTCGATGCGGTCGATGCCGGTGCCGCCGTCGATCACGTCGGCACCGTTGCCGATCGACAGCGTGATGGTGTCGTTGCCGTCGCCACCGGAGACGGTGTCGATGCCCAGCCCGCCGCGCAGCTGGTCGTTGCCGGCCTCGCCGCGCAGCTGGTCGTTGCCGTCGGCGCCGTCGACCACGTCGTTGCCGGTTCCTGCATAGACGGAATCGCTGCCGGCGCCGGTCTGGATGGTGTCGTTGCCGGCGTCGCCGTAGAGACGGTCCGCGCCGTCATCGCCACTCAGGTAGTCGTCGCCGTAGCCGCCCTTGAGCAGGTCGGCGCCAGTGCCGCCGAACAGCAGGTCGATGCCAGTGCCGCCGTCCAGCGTGTCGTTGCCGGCGTCACCGCTGAGCGAGTCGCGGCCGCCGCCGCCGCGCAGCGAGTCGTTGCCACCGTTGCCGGTGAACGAGTCGTTCCAGCGCTCGCCGGTCATCGTGTCGGCACTGCTGCCGCCGGCGATGCTGTAGGCCTCGACAGAGGAGACCGTCACGTTGCCGAACAGCGTGGTCTTCGCGATCGGGTCGGCGGCAGTGAAGGCGAGGGCGGTGGTGGTGTCGGTCAGCTCGATCTGCAGCGTGTCGAAGCCGACGCCGCCGTCGATGCTGTCGCCGGCGCGTTCGGCGGCGTTACCCAGCAGGATGCGGTCGTCGCCGCTGCCGCCGCGGACCATGTCGAGGCCCAGGCCACCGTGCAGCAGGTCGCTGCCCGAGCCGCCGTCGAGCAGATCGTTGCCGTCGCCGCCGAACAGCCAGTCGTCCTGGAACTCGCCGTACAGGCGGTCGTTGCCGTCGCCACCCTCGAGGTGGTCGCGTTCGAAGCCAGCCTGCAGCAGGTCGTTGCCGGCCAGGCCGAACAGGTCGTCGCCGGCGTCGCCGCCGCGCAGCGTGTCGTTGGCCGAGGAGCCAGGGAGGTAAGCCATCGTCGTTCTCCGAGCATCTGGAAGGGTGGCTGCCAGTGTCGGAAACGCCTGCCGGCGCGACATCGCCCGAAGGAGCCAGCGGGCGGCCCATCGCGGGCCATCACGGGCCAGCCCGGCGCGGGAATCAGCCCCCCAGGCGCGGCAGCCGCATCACCACGCGCAGGCCGCGCGGTACGGCGCCTTCCAGCGCCACGTGGCCGCCGTGGCGCTCGCCGATCTCCTTGACGATCGCCAGGCCCAGGCCGCAGCCGTCGCCCTGCAGCGTGGCGCGTGCGAAGCGCTCGAACACGCGCTCGCGGTCGGCCGGGGCGATGCCGGGGCCATTGTCCTCGACCTCGAGCAGCACGTCGTGGCCGAGCGTGCGCGCCCGCACCGTCACCGTGCTGCCGCGGCCAGCGTAGCGCACCGCGTTGTCGATCAGGTTGGCGATGGCTTCGCGCAGCAGCAGCGGGTTGCCGGCCACGGCGGCCGAGCCGTCGTCGCGCATCGTCTCGTCGATGCCCAGGTCGATGCCCGCCTGCCGGGCGCGCGGCACCCACTCGGCGGTGACCTCGCTGGCCAGGCGCGCCAGGTCGACCCGGCTGCGCCCCTGGGCCGAGACCGACTCCGGCTCGGCCCGCGCCAGCGTCAGCAGCTGGTTGACCAGGTGCGCGCTGCGCGTCGCACTCTCGTGCACCCGCTGCAGCCGGGCCCGCAGTGCCGGGTCGGCGGTCTCGTTGAGGGCCAGCTCGGTCTGGCTCTTCAGCCCGGCCAGCGGCGTGCGCAGCTGGTGCGCCGCGTCGCTGATGAAGCGGCGCTGGCCGCTGACGCTCTCGTGCACCGCCGCCAGCAGCGTGTTGATCGCCTTGGCCAGCGCATGCACCTCGCGCGGCGCCGCCTCCAGTTTCAGCGGCGCCAGGTCGTTCGGCCCGCGGTCCTCGACCAGCGCGCGCATGCGCGCCAGCGGCGCCAGGCCGGCGCGGATGCCGGCCCAGACGATCATCGACATCAGCACGATCAGCACCGACAGGGGCAGCGCGGTGTCCAGCAGGATGCGGCCGGCCAGCTGCTCGCGGCTGGCGCGGCTGCGCGCCACCTGCACCAGCATGCTCTGCGGTGATTCGGCCTCGCCGTAGGACAGGTACAACGCCGCGACGCGCACGTCGACGCGCTTCTCGCCTTCGCCCATGCTGCCGTCGTAGAAGTAGGGCTGGCCCAGGCGCAGCGGCGCGATCGCCGGCGGCGTCGGCAGGCGGTGGTTGCCGAGGATGAACTGGCCGGGCGGCGTGCTGACCATGTAGAAGACGCGGTCGTCCGGGTCGGCCTCGATGATGTCCTGCGCGGCGCGCGGGAAGTCGATGAACAGGCCGTTGCCGATCGGCTTGACCTGCCGCGCCAGCGACTTCGACGCGGTCGACAGCGAGGCATCGATGGCCTGGTTGGCGTAGCGCGCGGTCAGGTTGTAGGTGAAGAAGGCGCCGGCCAGCCACAGCACCAGCTGCGGCAGCAGCAGCCACAGCAGCAGGTGGCGGTGCAGCGAGCTGCCGCTGGGCGTGACGCCCGGCAGCTGGTGCAGTGCTCGTTTCAGCCGGTCGAGCATGCGCCGTTCAGCTTTCGCCTTCTTCGAGCAGGTAGCCCAGGCCGCGCACCGTGCGGATCGCGAGGCCCGAGCCCTCGAGCTTGCGCCGCAGGCGGTGGATGTAGACCTCGATCGAGCCGGTGCCGGACTCGCCGCTGCGCTCGACCGCCCAGCTCTCGGCGATCTGGTCCTTGGTGACGACACGGTCGCGCTGCGTCAGCAGCAGGTCCAGCAGCATCCATTCGCGCGGCGACAGGTCCAGCACCGTGCCTTCGATCGCGGCGCGCCGCGCGTCGCGGTCGAACGACAGCTTGCCGAACGCCTGCGCCGACGAGGCCGCGCCGCGCGTGCGCCGCAGCAGCGCGCGGATGCGGGCCTCGAGTTCGGGGAAGTCGAAGGGCTTGGTGAGGTAGTCGTCGGCACCGGCGTTCAGGCCGGCGACGCGGTGTTCCAGCCCGTCCAGCGCGGTCAGCACCAGCATCGGCAGCGCCGGCTTGGCGGCACGCACACGCTTGAGCACCGTCAAGCCATCGACCATCGGCAGGCCGAGGTCGAGCACGCCGACGTCGAACTGCTGGCGCAGCAGCAGGAACTCGGCGACGGCGCCATTGGGCGCCACCTCGACCTCGAAGCCGGCCTTGGACAGGCTGGCGCTGAGCGCATCGGCGAGGATCGCGTCGTCTTCGGCGAGCAAAAGCTTCATGCGGCGAAGCTTAACGGATTAACGAAGCTTTAACTCTCCATGAATCCACCGAGATGAGACACTGCCCGCCCGACAAGAACAGGAGGGATCCCCGATGCACCCGAACGCACAGCTGATCGAACGTTTCTATGCCGCCTTCGCCCGACGCGACTGGGCGACCATGGCCACCTGCTACCACCCCGAGGTGCATTTCAGTGACGAGGCCTTCGACCTGCACGGCGCGGACGCCGGGATGATGTGGCGCATGCTGCTGACCACCGGCAAGGACCTGACGCTCGAGTACAGCGGCATCTCGGCCGACGACCGGACCGGTCAGGCCCACTGGGACGCGCGCTACACCTTCAGCGCCACTGGCCGCAAGGTGCTCAACCGCATCGACGCCAGCTTCGAGTTCCGCGACGGGCTGATCGTGCGCCACGTCGACCGCTTCCCGTTCTGGACCTGGTCGCGCCAGGCGCTGGGCACGCCGGGGCTGCTGCTCGGCTGGTCGGGCTTCCTGAAGGCCAAGGTGCGCGCCAAGGCAGCAGCCGGGCTGGCCGCCTTCAAGCAGAAGGTGCAGGCGGGCGGCTGATCAGCATTCGACGATGTTGACTGCGAGGCCGCCGCGGGCGGTCTCCTTGTACTTGGTCATCATGTCGGCGCCGGTCTCGCGCATGGTCTTGATGACCTTGTCGAGGCTCACGTGGTGGGTACCGTCGCCGCGCAAGGCCATGCGCGCAGCGTTGATCGCCTTCACCGAGGCGATCGCGTTGCGCTCGATGCAGGGGATCTGCACCAGCCCACCGACCGGGTCGCAGGTCAGCCCCAGGTGGTGCTCCATGCCGATCTCGGCGGCGTTCTCCACCTGCGCCGGTGTGCCGCCCAGCACGGCGCACAGCGCGCCGGCGGCCATCGAGCAGGCCACGCCAACCTCGCCCTGGCAGCCGACCTCGGCGCCGGAGATCGAGGCGTTCTCCTTGTAGAGGATGCCGATCGCGGCGGCGGTGAGAAGGAAGTCGATCACGCCGCGGTCGGTCGCGCCCGGTACGAAGCGCGCGTAGTAGTGCAGCACCGCCGGCACGATGCCGGCTGCGCCGTTGGTCGGCGCCGTGACGACGCGCCCGCTGGCAGCGTTCTCCTCGTTGACGGCCAGCGCGTAGAGGTTCACCCAGTCGAGCACCTGCAGCGGGTCGCGCAGCGCAGCCTCGGGATTGGCGCAGAGCTGGCGGTGCAGGTCCTGCGCACGCCGGCGCACCTGGAAGCCGCCGGGCAGCGTGCCGCCGGTCTCGCAGCCGCGCTTCACGCAGGCCTGCATCACGGCCCAGATGGCCAGCAGCCCGGCGTCGATCTCGGCATCGCTGCGTCCGCCCTTTCCAAGGTGGCGCTCGTTGCGACGCATCAGTTCGGCGATGCTGCAGCCCTCGGCGGTGGTCAGCGCCAGCAGGTCGGCACCGCTGCGGAACGGGAAGGGCAGGACCGTGGCATCGGGCGCGATCACCTTCTGCTTCGAGCCGTCGGCCGCCACTTCGTCGCTGACCACGAAGCCGCCGCCGACCGAGTAGTAGGCGCGTTCGGCGAGCTTCGTGCCAGCGGCGTCGAAGGCCTCGAAGCGCATGCCGTTGGCGTGGAAGGGCAGCGTCTCGCGGCGGTGGAAGACCAGGTCGGTCTTCTCGGTGAAGGTGATCGGGCGCATGCCGAGCAGGTTCAGCGAGCCGCCGCCACGCGCCGCCTGCAGCAGCGCGGGAATCGCCTCCACGTCCACCGTGTCCGGCTCGTGGCCCATCAGGCCGAGCAGCACCGCCTTGTCGCTGCCATGGCCCTTGCCAGTCGCGCCGAGCGAGCCGTACAGCCGCGTGACGACGCGCACGGTCGCATCGAGCAGGCCCTCGTGCTGAAGCCGCAGCCCGAACAGCCGCGCCGCACGCATCGGCCCGACGGTGTGCGAGCTCGACGGCCCGATGCCGATCTTGAACAGGTCGAACACCGAGACCGCCATGGTGTGCCGCCCTCAGGCGCCGTAGTAGTTCTCGACCGGCACGCAGGCGCAGAACAGGTTGCGGTCGCCGTAGACGTTGTCGACGCGGCCCACCGGCACCCAGTACTTCTGCCGCCGCAGCGTGGCCAGCGGATAGGCCGCCTCCTCGCGGCTGTAGGGATGCGCCCAGTCGGCCGTCATCAGCGCCTCGGCAGTGTGCGGCGCGTGCTTCAGCGGGTTGTCCTCGCGTGCCCAGGCGCCGGACTCGACCTTCGCGATCTCGCCGCGGACGGCGATCATCGCGTCGCAGAAGCGATCCAGTTCCGCCAGAGACTCGCTCTCGGTCGGCTCGACCATCAGCGTGCCGGCCACCGGGAAGCTCAGCGTCGGTGCATGGAAGCCGTAGTCGATCAGGCGCTTGGCCACGTCCTCCGCGCTGACACCGCTGGTCTCCTTCAGCGGGCGCAGGTCGAGGATGCACTCGTGCGCCACGCCGCCGCCCTTGAGGCCGGCGATCTCGCCGCTGAAGTGGATGTCGTAGTGGTCTGCCAGGCGCGCGGCGACGTAGTTGGCGGCGAGGATGGCCGCTTCGGTGGCCTGCTGCAGGCCCTCGGCGCCCATCATGCGCACGTACATCCAGGAGATCGGCAGCACCGCGGCATTGCCCAGCGGCGCGGCGCTCACGGCGCCGACCTGCTGCGCGGTGCCCAGGCCTGCGCTGCGATGCGCCGGCAGGAAGGGCACCAGGTCCTCGACCACACACACCGGGCCGACGCCCGGGCCGCCGCCGCCGTGCGGGATGCAGAAGGTCTTGTGCAGGTTCAGGTGGCTCACGTCGCCGCCGAACTCGCCCGGCGCGGCCACGCCCACCAGCGCGTTCATGTTGGCGCCGTCGACGTAGACGCGGCCGCCGAAGGAGTGCACCAGCGCGCACAGTTCCTTGACGCGGGCCTCGAACACGCCGTAGGTCGAGGGGTAGGTGATCATCACGCAGGCCAGCCGATCCTGGTGCTGCTCGCACTTGGCGCGCAGGTCGTCGAGATCGACGTTGCCCAGCGCGTCGCACTTCACCACCACCACCTGCATGCCGGCCATCTGCGCGCTGGCCGGGTTGGTGCCGTGGGCGGACTCCGGGATCACGCAGATGTCGCGCTGCGTGTCGCCGCGCGACTCGTGCCAGGCCTTGATCACCAGCAGCCCGGCGTACTCGCCCTGCGAGCCGGCGTTGGGCTGCAGGCTGATGCCGGCGTAGCCGGTCGCCTGCGACAGCCAGGCGCACAGCTGCTCGTTGAGGGCCGCGTAGCCGGCCAGCTGGTCCCGCGGTGCGAACGGATGCACCTGGGCGAACTCCGGCCAGGTGATCGGGATCATCTCGCTGGTCGCGTTCAGCTTCATCGTGCACGAGCCGAGCGGAATCATCGTGCGGTCCAGCGCCAGGTCCTTGTCGGCCAGGCCGCGCAGGTAGCGCAGCATCTCAGTCTCGCTGTGGTAGCGGTGGAAGACCGGGTGCGCGAGGAAGTCGCTGGTGCGCGACATCGACAGCGGAATCAGCGGCGGCAGGCCCTTCTCGAAATCTGCGAAGTCGGGCAGCGCCTGACCGCCAGCGAACAGCGACCACAGCAGCGTGATGTCTTCGCGTGTGGCGGTCTCGTCGAGCGTGATGCCGACGCTCGCGTCGGAGGCGCGACGCAGGTTGATGCCGGCGTCGCGTGCGGCTTGCAGCACGGCGTTGGTCTTCGCGCCGGTGCTGACGCAGACGGTGTCGAAGGCAGCGCCGTCGATCACCGCCGCGCCCAGCTGCTTCAAGCCAGCGGCCAGCAGGGCAGTGTAGCTCGCCACCCGGCGGGCGATGCGCTTCAGGCCCTCCGGCCCGTGGTAGACGGCGTACATGCTTGCCACCACCGCCGGCAGCACCTGCGCCGTGCAGATGTTGGAGGTCGCCTTCTCGCGGCGGATGTGCTGCTCGCGGGTCTGCAGCGCGAGGCGGTAGGCCGGGTTGCCGTGCGCGTCGACGCTGACGCCGACCAGCCGGCCCGGCATCTGCCGCTTGAACTCGTCGCGGGTGGCGAGGTAGGCCGCGTGCGGTCCGCCGTTGCCCATCGGCATGCCGAAGCGTTGCGTGGTGCCGACGGCGATGTCTGCGCCCATCTCGCCGGGCGGCGTCAGCAGCGTCAGCGCGAGCAGGTCGGCAGCGACGATGGCCAGGCCACCGCGGGCATGCACGGCGTCGATGACCGGCTTCAGGTCGCGCACCGTGCCGTTCACGCCGGGGTACTGCAGCAGCGCGGCGAAAGCGTCGGCGCCGCCGGCGTTCTCGGCCGGGCCGGTGACCACCGTCACGCCGATCGGCCGTGCGCGCGTGCGCACCACTTCCAGCGTCTGCGGCAGCACGTCGTCGGCAACGAAGAAGGTCTGCGACTTCGACTTGCCCACCCGCAGCGCCAGGGTCATCGCCTCCGCGGCCGCCGTGGCCTCGTCGAGCATCGACGAGCCGGCGATCGCCAGGCCGGTCAGGTCGCAGACCATGGTCTGGAAGTTGACCAGGGCCTCCATGCGGCCCTGCGAGATCTCCGCCTGATAGGGCGTGTAGGCGGTGTACCAGGCCGGGTTCTCGAGGATGTTGCGCAGGATGACGCCCGGCGTGTGCGTGCCGTGGTAGCCCTGGCCGATGAAGCTCTTCAGCAGCCGGTTGCGGCCGGCGATGGCCTTAAGCTCGGCCAGCGCCTGCGCCTCGGTCAGCGGTGCGGGCAGGGCCATCGGCATGCTGCGCTTGATGGCGGCGGGCACGATGGCCTCGATCAGCGCGCGGCGCGAGGCCGCGCCGATCACCGACAGCATGTGGTGCTCGGCGTTCTGATCGATGCCGATGTGGCGGGCGACGAACTCGGTGGCGTTCTCCAGCTCGCGCAGCGGCTGGTGGGCAGACATCAGCATGGATCTTCCTGGGCTTGTGCGGGGCAGGGGTGGGGCGCGCTCAGGCGCTCTTGAGCAGCTTGTCGTAGGCCGGTGCGTCCATCAGCTGGTCGAACTCGGCCATGCCGGCTTCGGAGATGTGGACCTTGAAGAACCAGCCGTTGCCCAGCGGGTCGGTGTTGGCCAGCGACGGGTCGTCGCGTAGCGCCTCGTTGACCTCGACGATCTCGCCGGTCACCGGCATGTACAGGTCGGCCGCGGCCTTGACCGACTCGACGACACCGGCGACATCGCCCTTCTTGAAGGACTTGCCGACCTCGGGCAGGTCGACGAAGACCACGTCGCCCAGCGCATCCTGCGCGTGCAGCGTGATGCCGACGGTGGCGGCCTCGTGGTCCTCGATGTTGATCCACTCGTGGTCGGGGGTGTACATGGTCGTCATCGGAGTTCTCCTGGGTATGGGTGCTGCGGGTGGAATCAGCCGCGGTGGTAGCGGTGCGGGGCGAAGGGCATTGGGCTGACGCGCATCGGCTGGCGCTTGCCGCGCACCTCGGCGTAGACCTCGTGGTTGGGCAGGGCGTGGTTGGCGGCCAGGTAGGCCATCGCGATCGGCTTGCCGACCGTAGGCGCCAGCGTGCCGCTGGTGACGTGGCCGAGCTTGTGGCCCTGGGCATCGACGCCGATGGCGCCCTCGCGCACCGGCACACGCTCCAGGCCCACCAGGCCAACGCGCTTGCAGGCCGGCCCGGCCGACAACTGCTGGTCGATCGCCGCGGCGCCCGGGTAGCCGCCGTGGCGCTCGCCGCCGGCGCGGCGAACCTTCTGGATCGCCCAGGTCAGGCCGGCTTCCACCGGCGTGGTCTTGTCGTCGATGTCGTGGCCGTAGAGGCACAGGCCGGCTTCCAGACGCAGCGTGTCGCGCGCGCCCAGGCCGGCCGGCTTGACCTCGGGCAGTGCCAGCAGCGCCTTGGCCAGCGCCACGGCCTGTTCGGCAGGGACCGAGATCTCGTAGCCGTCCTCGCCGGTGTAGCCCGAGCGGGTCGCGAAACACTCGATGCCGGCGATGCGGCAGAAGGCGCCGGTCATGAACACCAGCGTGCGCAGTTCCGGCGCCAGACGGCCGATCGCCTCGGCCGCCTTCGGGCCCTGCAGCGCCAGCAGCGCACGCTCCGGCATCGGCTGCACGGTGCAGCGGTGGCCGATGTTCGTCTGCAGGTGGAGGATGTCGGCGTCCTTGCAGCCGGCGTTGACGATGACGAGAAGGTCGGTCTCGCGCCGCGTGATCATCAGGTCGTCGAGGATGCCGCCGGCGGTGTTGGTGAAGAAGCCGTAGCGCTGGCGGCCCGGCGCCAGGCCGATCACGTCGACAGGCACCAGCGATTCGAGCGCGGCCGCGGCATCGTCGCCGGCCAGGCGCACCTGGCCCATGTGGGACACGTCGAACAGCGCGGCCGACTCGCGGCAGTGGCGGTGTTCGGCGAGGATGCCTTCCGGGTAGCTGACCGGCATGTCGTAGCCGGCGAAGGGCACCATCTTGGCGCCGAGCTCGCGGTGCAGCGCGTGCAGGGGGGTCTGTCGAAGAGGACTGTCGGACATGCTCGCCTCCTGGCGATGCTTCGAGGGCCTTTGCCAACCCCGGCGCTGCATGTGCCGTGCCGGGTGCCGTGCCCTCTCTGTCCGCTTTACCTGAGAGATTGGCGGTGCGCCGTTGCCGTGCGCGCCACTTGCCCCTTCGGTGGGCCCGCTCGTGACGGGCCTCTCTCCAGCGAGGAACGCCGCGCGTCGCCGCGTGGCGCGTGCCAGTCCTTTTGCCTGAGCGTTCGAACCGGGCCCCAGGGAACGGTTCTGCGCCTTCGGCGGCTTCACGTAGAAGCTCTCTCCTGGCGGCGGCGAGTGTAGCAGCCGGCGGCCGGGATAATCTCGCGCCATGACTCCAGCAGATGAATGGTTGACGGTCGAGTCGCTCGACCTCGAAGCGCAGGGCGTGGCCCACAATGCCGAAGGCAAGGTCGTGTTCATCGACGGTGCATTGCCCGGCGAGGTGGTGCGCGTCACGGTGCAGCGGCGCAAGAACAACTGGGAGCAGGCCACCGCCGTGGCCTGGCAGCGCGAGAGCTCGCAGCGCGTGCGGCCGCAGTGCCCGCATTTCGGCACCTGCGGCGGCTGCAAGATGCAGCACCTGCACGTCGCCGCCCAGGTGGCCACCAAGCAGCGTGCGCTGGAAGACGCGCTGTGGCACCTGGGCAAGGTGAAGGCGGAGCAACTGCTGCGCCCGATCGAAGGGCCGTCCTGGGGCTACCGCTATCGGGCGCGGCTGTCGGTGCGGCATGTGGCCAAGAAGGGCAAGGTGCTGGTCGGCTTCCACGAGCGCAAATCGAGCTACGTGGCCGACATGGAACGCTGCGAGGTGCTGCCACCGCACCTGTCGGCGATGCTGCTGCCGCTGCGCGAGCTGGTGGCGGCGATGGACCAGCGCGACCGGCTGCCGCAGATCGAGGTGGCCGTCGGTGATGCGGTCACCGCGCTGGTGCTGCGGCACCTCGAGCCGCTCTCGGCCGGCGATCTGGAGCGGCTGCGCGAATTCGGCCGTGACCACGGGGTGCAATGGTGGCTGCAGCCCAAGGGTCCGGACACGGTGCACCGGCTCGACGAAGGTGGCCCGGCCCTGGCGTACACGCTGCCCGAGTTCGGCATCACGATGCCCTTCAAGCCGACCGACTTCACGCAGGTCAACCACCAGATCAACACGATGCTGGTGTCGCGCGCGCTGCGCCTGCTCGAAGCCCGCCCCGACGAGCGGGTGATCGACTGGTTCTGCGGCCTGGGCAACTTCACGCTGCCGATCGCACGGCAGGCCCGCGAGGTGCTGGGCATCGAGGGCAGCGAGGCCCTGGTGCAGCGTTCGCGCGAGAACGCGGCCCTCAACGGACTGGCTGGGAAGAGCTCGTTCGTCGCGCGCAACCTGTTCGAGCTGGCACCCGCCGACCTGGCCACCTACGGCGCTGCCGACAAGTGGCTGGTCGACCCGCCGCGCGAAGGCGCCTTCGCGCTGGCCAAGGCGCTGGCCGACCTGCATGCCGATCCGTCGCTCTCGTCCGGCTGGACGCCGCCGCGGCGCATCGTCTACGTCAGCTGCAACCCGGCCACGCTGGCGCGTGACGCCGGGCTGCTGGTGCACCAGGCCGGCTACCGCTGCACCCTGGCCGGGGCGGTGAACATGTTCCCGCACACGGCGCACGTCGAGAGCATTGCGGTCTTCGAGCGGAGCGACATCCGGTGAACGCCACCGTCAGCATTCCGCTGTGGCTGTTCGTGCTGCTGCTGGTGCTGGCGGTGGTGGCGGCGCTGCAGTGGCTGCTGCTGCCGGGGGTGCGCTGGTACCTGCGCCGCAAGGTGCGCGGGGTGCTCGACGAGATCCAGCTGCGCCTGAAGATCGATCTGCCGCAGTTCAAGCTGACGCGCCGCCGCGCGCTGATCGACCGACTGATGAGCGACCCGCGCGTGCTCGCCGCTGCACAGCAGCATGCGCTGGAAAGCGGCAAGCCGTCCGACGCGGTGATGAAGCAGGTGCTGGTCTACGCCCGCGAGATCGTGCCGGCCTTCAACGCCTACGTGTACTTCCGCGTCGGCTACTGGCTGGCCAAGACCTTCGCGCAACTGGTCTACCGCGTGCGCCTGGGCTACACCGACGACGCGGCGATCGCCGCGATCAACCCGAAGTCCACGGTGGTGTTCGTGATGAACCACCGCAGCAACATGGACTACATCCTGGTGAGCTTCCTCGCCGCCGAGCGTGTCGCCTTGAGCTACGCGGTCGGCGAGTGGGCGCGCATCTGGCCGCTGCAGGGGCTGATCCGGGCGATGGGGGCGTACTTCGTGCGCCGCAACTCGGGCGACCCGCTGTACCGCACCGTGCTGCAACGCTACGTGCAGATGGCCACCGAGGGCGGCGTGCCGCAGGCCATGTACCCGGAAGGCGGGCTGACGATCGACGGCCGCCTTCGCGAGCCCAAGCTCGGCCTGCTCGACTACATGCTCAAGGGCTTCAACCCGGCCGGCGAGCGTGACCTGGTGTTCATCCCGGTCGGCATCAACTACGACCGCGTGATCGAGGACCGCAGCCTGCTGCGCAAGCTGGACGAGGAGGCGCCCCGCGGAAGCCTGTGGCGCACGCTGCGCATCACCGGTGGCTACCTCGGCCGGCAGTTCGTCTTCACGCTGATCGGGCGGCGCTACCGCTTCGGCTATGCCTGCGTGAACTTCGGCCGACCGATGTCGATGCGCGCCTGGGTGGCCGGGCACGGTGTCGACTTCCGCGACCTGACCGATGCGCAGCGCCGCGAGGCGGTGGGCGAGGTCGGTCAGGCGCTGATGGCGACCATCGGCCGCACCATCCCCGTTCTGCCGGTGCCGCTGGTGGCGCGGGTGCTGCTGGCCGACGGCGAGCGTGCCTGGTCCGAACTGGAACTGAAGGCAGCCGTGCTGGCGCTGATGGACCGCGCCGAGGCACTCGGTGCCCATGTCTACGTGCCGCGCAGCGACCGCGACTACGCGATCACCGTGGGGCTGCGCATGCTGACGCTGCGCCACCTGGCGCTCGAGCGCGACGGCCTGCTGCGCGCCAACCCGGCCGAGACCCGCGTGCTGGCCTACTACGCCAACTCGATCGCGCACCTGTTCGACGCACCAAAACAAACGGGGCCCGAAGGCCCCGTTTGACGGTCAGTGGCGTGTCGCCGCGATCACTCGCTGCTGCTGCCGATGCCGAACAGCGACAGCAGTGCCTGGAACACGTTGTAGATGCTCAGGTAGACACCCAGCGTGGCGCTGATGTAGTTCGTCTCGTAGCCGTCCTGGACGCGCTTCAGGTCGTACAGGATGAACGCCGAGAAGATGCCGATCACCAGCACCGACAGCGTGATCATCAGTGCGCTCGACTGGATGAAGAAGTTGGCGATGCCCGCCACCAGCACCATGATGGCGCCGATGAAGAGCCACTTGCCCATCGCAGACAGGTCGCGCTTGATGATGCTGGACAGCGTCGCCATGCCGAGGAAGATGGCGCCGGTACCGGCAAACGCCATCATGATCAGGCTGGCGCCGTTGGTCAGGCCAAGCACGGCGCCGACCAGACGCGACAGCATCACACCCATGAAGAAGGTGAACGCAAGCAGCACCGGCACGCCGGCCGCCGAGTTCTTGGTCTTCTCGATGGCGAACATGAAGCCGAACGCGCCAACCAGGAAAACGACCAGGCCGATGCCCGGCGACATTGCACGGGCGATGCCGGTGGTCACGCCGAGCCACGCGCCGAGCACCGTCGGCACCATGGACAGCGCGAGCAGCCAGTAGGTGTTGCGCAGGACGCGGTTGCGCTGCTCCGCCGAGGCGACGGTTCCGGCGTATCCGCCGTATGCAGCTTGCAGGCTCTGGGTCATGAAACCTCCGTAGGGGTTGTGGATGCAGCCTCTGACAGGCCACGAGGCATTCTAGTTCCCGCTGTCTTCGTACAGAAAGACCGTACGAGTCATGGCGGAATCGACGCCGGAGGGCGCGATAGAGTTCACGCCTCGCCGGCCGCCGGCCCCCTCCAACCCACCCGGACACCCCATGAAGAGCAAGCCGACCCTGACCCTGGACGACGTCAAGCGCGTCGCCGCTGCTGCCGAAGCGGAGGCGCTGGCCAACCAATGGGCGGTGTGCATCGCCGTGGTCGACGATGGCGGCCACCTGTTGTGGCTGCAGCGCCTGGACGGTGCCGCGCCGATCTCGGCGCAGATCGCGCCGAACAAGGCACGCACCTCGGCGCTGGGCCGCCGCGAGAGCCGGGTGTACGAGGAGATGATCAACCAGGGGCGGGTTTCCTTCCTCAGCGCGCCCGGCCTGGAAGCGCTGCTCGAAGGCGGCGTGCCGATCATGGTCGAGGGCCAGTGCATCGGCGCCGTCGGCGTCAGCGGTGTCAAGTCGACCGAGGATGCGCAGATCGCGCGCGCCGGCATCGCCGCACTCGGTCTGGCTGGGTGAAAACCCCGGGGTGTGGGTGGTCGGTCGGCTATACTTCGCAGGTTTAGCTTCTTCCACCCCGCCCAGCGAATTTCTCGCTGATTCCGACGGAAACTCCCTCGGTTTTCCTGCCGGTGCCGCCCTCGCGGACGCCGGATCCGGCTTCGACGAGCCGAGCTGGGCGCGCACACTCGAACGGAGAACCCGGTGCCGCCGCAACTGCTGTCCCCACAAGCCCAGGCGATCCTGGCTCTCGCAGACGGCACGGTCTTCCAAGGCATCTCGATCGGCGCTCCCGGCCGAACCGTCGGCGAGGTGGTGTTCAACACCTCGATCACCGGCTACCAGGAAATCCTCACCGACCCCAGCTATTGCCGGCAGATCGTCACGCTGACGTATCCGCACATCGGCAACTACGGGGTCAACGAGGAAGACGTCGAGGCCTCGAAGGTCCATGCCGCCGGCCTGATCATCAAGGACCTGCCGGTCCTCGAATCCAACTTCCGCAGCACCGCGACGCTGGCCGACTACCTGAAGCGCGAAGGCACGGTGGCCATCGCCAACCTCGACACGCGGCGCCTGACGCGGCTGCTGCGCGAGAAGGGCGCCCAGAACGGCTGCATCCTGACCCTGCCGCTGGGCGAGGCCATGACCGAGTCGAATCGCGAGCAGGCGATCGCCGCCGCGAAGGCCGCACCGAACATGGCCGGCCAGGACCTGGCCCAGGTGGTCAGCTGCACCGGCAGCCATGAGTGGACCGAGACCGCATGGTCGCTGGAAGACGGATACGGCAAGCTCGCCCAACCGAAGTTCCACGTCGTCGCCTACGACTTCGGCGTCAAGCGCAACATCCTGCGCCTGCTGGCCAGCCGCGGCTGCCGCGTCACCGTGGTGCCGGCGCAGACGAGCGCGAAGGACGTGCTGGCGCTCAAGCCCGACGGCATCTTCCTGAGCAACGGCCCCGGTGACCCGGAGCCTTGCGACTACGCGATCGCCGCCACGCGCGAGCTGATCGACACAGGCATCCCGACTTTCGGCATCTGCCTGGGCCACCAGATCCTGGCGCTGGCCTCGGGCGCGAAGACTTTCAAGATGAAGTTCGGCCACCACGGCGGCAACCATCCGGTGAAGGACCTGGACAGCGGTCGCGTCTCGATCACCAGCCAGAACCACGGCTTCGCGGTGGACGAGAAGACGCTGCCGAAGAACCTGCGGCCGACGCACGTTTCGCTGTTCGACGGCACGCTGCAGGGCCTGGCCCGTACCGACAAGCCGGCCTTCTGCTTCCAGGGCCACCCGGAAGCCTCGCCCGGGCCGCACGACATCGGCTATCTGTTCGACCGCTTCGTTGCCCTGATGGAGAAGAAGTAAATGCCGAAGCGCACCGACCTCAAGAGCATTCTCATCATCGGCGCCGGCCCGATCATCATCGGCCAGGCCTGTGAGTTCGACTACTCCGGCGCGCAGGCCTGCAAGGCGCTGCGCGAGGAGGGGTATCGCGTCATCCTCGTCAACAGCAACCCCGCGACGATCATGACCGACCCGGGTATGGCCGACGCCACCTACATCGAGCCGATCACCTGGCAGATGGTCGAGAAGATCATCGAGAAGGAGCGGCCCGACGCGCTGCTGCCCACCATGGGCGGCCAGACGGCGCTGAACTGCGCGCTCGACCTGCACAAGTACGGCGTGCTGTCCAAGTACGGCGTCGAGATGATCGGTGCCAACGAGCACGCGATCGAGAAGGCCGAGGACCGGCTGAAGTTCAAGGACGCGATGACCGGCATCGGCCTGCACTCGGCGAAGTCCGGCATTGCGCACTCCATGGAAGAGGCGCTGGACGTGCAGCGCCGCATCACCCAGGACATCGGCGGCACCGGCTTCCCGATGGTCATCCGCCCGAGCTTCACGCTCGGCGGCACGGGCGGCGGCATTGCCTACAACCCGGAGGAGTTCGAGGAGATCTGCAAGCGCGGCCTCGATCTCAGCCCGACCAACGAATTGCTCATCGAGGAGAGCCTGATCGGCTGGAAGGAGTACGAGATGGAGGTCGTCCGCGACAAGGCGGACAACTGCATCATCGTCTGCTCGATCGAGAACCTCGACCCGATGGGCGTGCACACCGGCGACTCCATCACCGTCGCGCCGGCACAGACGCTGACCGACAAGGAGTACCAGCTGCTGCGCAACGCCTCGATCGCGATCCTGCGCGAGATCGGCGTGGACACCGGTGGCTCCAACGTGCAGTTCTCGATCAACCCCGAGAACGGCCGCATGGTCGTGATCGAGATGAACCCGCGCGTGTCGCGTTCGTCTGCGCTGGCCTCCAAGGCCACCGGCTTCCCGATCGCCAAGGTGGCGGCCAAGCTGGCGGTGGGCTACACGCTCGACGAGCTGCGCAACGACATCACTGGTGGCGCGACGCCGGCCTCGTTCGAGCCGAGCATCGACTACGTCGTCACCAAGATCCCGCGCTTCGCGTTCGAGAAATTCCCGGCCGCCGATTCGCGCCTGACCACGCAGATGAAGTCGGTGGGCGAGGTGATGGCCATGGGCCGCACCTTCCAGGAAAGCTTCCAGAAGGCGCTGCGAGGCCTGGAGACCGGCATCGACGGTCTGACCGAGCGCAGCGACGACCGCGAGGAGATCGTGCAGGAGATCGGCGAGCCCGGCCCCGAGCGCATCCTCTACGTCGGCGATGCCTTCCGCATCGGCATGACGCTGGCCGAGATCTTCGAGGAAACCGCCATCGACCCGTGGTTCCTGGCGCAGATCGAGCAGATCGTCGCCACCGAGGCGGCACTGAAGGGCCGCACGCTGGCGAGCCTGTCCGCCGAGGAAATGCGCTTCCTCAAGCAGAAGGGCTTCTCCGACAGGCGCCTGGCCAAGCTGCTGGGCACCAACCAGCACCACGTTCGCGAAGCCCGCCACGCGGCCGGCGTGCGCCCGGTCTACAAGCGTGTCGACACCTGCGCGGCCGAGTTCGCCACCCAGACCGCCTACATGTACTCCAGCTACGAGACGCTGGATGGCGAGTGCGAGGCCAACCCGACCGACCGCAAGAAGATCATGGTGCTCGGCGGCGGGCCGAACCGCATCGGCCAGGGCATCGAGTTCGACTACTGCTGCGTGCACGCGGCGCTGGCGATGCGCGAGGACGGCTACGAGACCATCATGGTCAACTGCAACCCGGAGACCGTGTCGACCGACTACGACACCTCCGATCGCCTGTACTTCGAGCCGGTGACGCTGGAAGACGTGCTCGAGATCGTCGACAAGGAAAAGCCGACCGGCGTGATCGTGCAGTACGGCGGCCAGACGCCGCTGAAGCTGGCGCTGGACCTCGAGCGCGCCGGCGTGCCCATCGTCGGCACCAGCCCGGACAGCATCGACATCGCCGAGGACCGCGAGCGCTTCCAGAAACTGTTGCACGAACTCGGCCTGAAGCAGCCGCCCAACCGCACCGCGCGCACCGAAGAAGCCGCGCTGCTGCTGGCCAACGAGATCGGCTACCCGCTGGTGGTGCGGCCGAGCTACGTGCTCGGCGGCCGCGCGATGGAGATCGTGCACGGCGACAAGGACCTGGCGCGCTACATGCGCGAGGCGGTGCAGGTCAGCGAGAAGTCGCCGGTGCTGCTCGACCGCTTCCTCGACGACGCGATCGAGGTCGACGTCGACTGCATCGCCGACGGATCGGATCGCCCCGACGGCGCGATGATCGGCGGCATCATGGAGCACGTCGAGCAGGCCGGCATCCACTCCGGCGACTCCGCCTGTTCGCTGCCGCCCTATACGCTGCCGAAGGAACTGCAGGACGAACTGCGCCGCCAGACCCTCCTGATGGCGCGCGCGCTGAAGGTGAAGGGCCTGATGAACGTGCAGTTCGCGATCCAGGGCGACACCTCGGGCGACGGTTCTGCTGCGACGGTCTACGTGCTGGAGGTGAACCCGCGCGCTTCGCGCACCGTGCCGTTCGTTTCCAAGGCGACCGGCCAGCCGCTGGCGAAGATCGCGGCGCGCTGCATGGTCGGCCAGTTGCTCTCGACGCAGAAGGGCTCGGGCGGCAGGGTGCCGCACGAGGTGATTCCGCCGTACTTCAGCGTCAAGGAAGCGGTGTTCCCGTTCAACAAGTTCCCGGGCGTGGACCCGATCCTCGGCCCCGAGATGCGCTCCACCGGCGAAGTGATGGGCGCGGGCGTGACCTTCGGCGAGGCGATGCTCAAGAGTCAGCTCGGCGCCGGCTCGCGGCTGCCGCGCAAGGGCACGGTCTGCATCACTGTGAAGAACAACGACAAGGCGCGCGCCGTGGCGGTCGCCAGTGACCTGCATGCGCTCGGCTTTGCGCTGGTCGCCACCAAGGGCACGGCGGCGGCGATCGCCGAGGCTGGCGTGCCGGTGAAGGCGGTCAACAAGGTCAAGGACGGCCGCCCGCACATCGTCGACATGGTCAAGGCGGGCGAGATCCAGCTCGTCTTCACCACCGTCGACGAAACGCGCACCGCGATCGCCGACTCGCGCCACATCCGGCAGGCCGCGCTGGCCAACCGGGTGACCTACTACACCAGCATGGCCGGCTGCGAGGCGGCGGTCGAGGGCATGAAGCACCAGGCCGGGCTGGCAGTGAAGTCCCTGCAGGAACTTCACGAAGAACTGCACTAAACTGGCAGTGAACCCATGGCCGCTGCCGGACCTCCCGGCGGCGGCTTCGTTTTTTTCGGCAAGGCCAGACCCATGAACACCATTCCCCTCACCAAGCGCGGGGCCGAGAAGCTCAAGGAAGAGCTGGCGCGGCTGAAGAACGTCGAGCGCCACGCCGTGATCCAGGCGATTGCCGAGGCGCGCGCCCAGGGTGACCTGTCCGAGAACGCCGAGTACGAGGCTGCCAAGGACAAGCAGGGCTTCATCGAAGGCCGCATCCTGGAGATCGAGGGCAAGCTGGCTGCGGCGCAGATCATCGACCCGTCGACGCTGGACGCCGAGGGCCGGGTGGTGTTCGGCGCCACCGTCGACCTCGAGGACGAGGACAGCGGCGCCAAGGTGACCTACCAGATCGTCGGCGAAGACGAGGCCGACCTGAGGCAGGGCCTGATCTCGATCGGCTCGCCGATCGCGCGGGCGCTGATCGGCAAGAGCAGCGGCGACGTGGCCGAGGTGCAGGCGCCTGGTGGCACCCGCCACTACGAGATCGTGGACGTCCGCTACCTCTGATGGGCGCTCGCTCCGCGCGTGCGATGGCGGTCGTGGCCGGCCTGTGGGCCGGCGTGCTGCTGGCCGTCGCGCTGATCGGCGCGCCGGCCGGCTTCGCGGTGCTGGCCGAACGCGCCGATGCCGGCCGCGTGGCCGGCCACATGTTCGCGCGCGAGGCCTACCTGAGCCTGTTGCTGGCCGTCGTGCTGTTCATCCTCGAGCGGGGCCGGGCCCGCCACGTCTCAGAATCGGGCCAGGGCTCGGTGCTCAGCACCGAGTTGCTGCTGCTGGCCGGCGTGCTGTTCTGCACCGTCGCCGGCTACTTCGCGCTGCAGCCGATGATGGCGGCGGCGCGGGCCGGGCAGGGCGCGCTCTCGTTCGGGGCACTGCACGCCCTGTCGACCGTGTTCTACGGCCTGAAGACGCTGCTGGTGCTCGTGCTGGCCTGGCGGCTCAGTCGACCGCGCGCTTCTTGATGCTGGTCACGCGCTTCTTCGCGCGCTTGAGTTCGCCGCCAGCGGCCAGGCGCTGGTTGCCCAGCACCTTGACCTTCTTGATCTGCGGGCGGTGATTGCCGCTGCGCGAGAACTTCAGCACCTTGACCACTTTCGGCCCGGGCATGCGGTCGTCGCGCTCGGCTTTCTCCTTCGGCGGGATCGGGCGCCACAGCACCAGCAACTTGCCGATGTGCTGGATGGGCGCGGCGTTGAGCGACTCGGCCAGCGTGGCGAGGATCTCCTCGCGCGTCTCGCGCTCGTCGGAGAACACCCGCACCTTGATCAGGCCGTGGGCGTTGAGCGCCGCATCGACCTCCTTGCGCACGGCGGGCGTGAGCCCGTCGCCCCCGATCAGCACGACCGGATCGAGGTGGTGGGCATCGGCGCGTTTGTCCTTGCGCTGGGCGGGCGTGAGCTGAATGGCAGGCATGGGGCCTATTATCCGCGCGACATGAGAGTCCAGACGCAATGAAGACGGGCAGCAAGAAGCTCAACAAGGCGTGGCTTCACGATCACATCAACGATCCCTACGTGAAGATGGCGCAGCGCGAGGGCTACCGCGCCCGCGCCGCCTACAAGCTCAAGGAGATCGACGAAGCGCTGCACCTGATCCGGCCCGGGCAACTGGTCGTCGACCTGGGCGCGACGCCTGGTGCCTGGAGCCAGTACCTGCGGCGCAAGTTCGCGCCCAAGGATGCCGGCACGGGCGGGGCGGCGGTCGGCGAACTGAACGGCACGATCATCGCGCTGGACATCCTCGACTTCGAGCCGATCGAGGGCGTTCGCTTCATCCAGGGTGACTTCCGCGAGGACGCGGTACTCGCCGAACTCGACGCGATGGTGGCGGGCAGGCCGGTCGACGTGGTCGTCTCGGACATGGCGCCCAACCTGTCGGGCATCGAAAGTTCGGACTCGGCGCGCATCGCCCACCTGGTGGAGCTGGCTGTCGACTTCGGCCTGCGCCACCTCAAGCCCGACGGTGCGCTGGTCTGCAAAGTCTTCCACGGCAGCGGCTACAGTCAGCTCGTCAAGCTGTTCAAGGACAGCTTCCGGGTCGTCAAACCGATCAAGCCCAAGGCCTCGCGCGACAAGTCCGCGGAAACCTTTCTGGTCGGGATTGGTCTGAAGCCCAACCGCAGGAAGCTCGAAGAAACCCCGCCAAGTGACTGATTTGCCCCGATTCACACAGTCGTTCCAGGGTGAAACTTCGACGGCGCGGGGGCTTGCGTCGACTAAAATCGCACACATCTACCGTGGCAATGGGCGGAAAGCGTGTCCGCCGCGTTGTCTTGACCGGGAAAAGGAGCCGCGGTGAACAATCAATGGTTCTCTAAAGTCGCTGTCTGGCTGGTGATCGCACTCGTGCTGTTCACCGTGTTCAAGCAGTTCGACCGCGGAGCGGCGTCCTCGGGCCAGATGGGCTATTCCGAGTTCCTCGACGAAGTGCGCAACAAGCGCATCAAGAGCGTGGTCCTGCAGGAAAGCGGCGGCGGCAGCACCGAGATCCGTGCCCGCACCACCGACGACAAGGAAGTCCGCACCACCGCCACCTACCTCGACCGTGGTCTGGTCGGCGACTTGATCAACAACAACGTCAAGTTCGACGTCAAGCCGCGCGAGGAGCCCTCGTTCCTGCTCAGCCTGCTGGCGAGCTGGGGTCCGATCCTTCTGCTGATCGGCGTGTGGATCTACTTCATGCGCCAGATGCAGGGCGGCGGCAAGGGCGGCGCCTTCAGCTTCGGCAAGAGCAAGGCGCGCATGCTCGACGAGGCCAACAACACCACCACCTTCGCTGACGTCGCAGGCTGCGACGAGGCCAAGGAAGAGGTGAAGGAGCTGGTCGACTTCCTGAAGGACCCGCAGAAGTTCCAGAAGCTCGGCGGCCGCATCCCACGTGGCGTGTTGCTGGTCGGCCCTCCGGGTACCGGCAAGACGCTGCTGGCCAAGGCCATCGCCGGCGAGGCCAAGGTGCCGTTCTTCAGCATCTCCGGTTCCGACTTCGTCGAGATGTTCGTCGGCGTCGGCGCGGCGCGCGTGCGCGACATGTTCGAGCAGGCCAAGAAGAGTGCGCCGTGCATCATCTTCGTCGACGAAATCGACGCGGTCGGCCGCCACCGTGGTGCCGGCCTGGGCGGCGGCAACGACGAGCGCGAGCAGACGCTGAACCAGATGCTGGTCGAGATGGACGGCTTCGAGACCAACCTCGGCGTGATCGTGATGGCCGCGACCAACCGGCCGGACATCCTCGACCCCGCGCTGCTGCGCCCGGGCCGCTTCGACCGCCAGGTTTACGTGACGCTGCCCGACGTGCGTGGCCGCGAGCAGATCCTAAACGTGCACATGCGCAAGGTGCCGGTCGGCCAGGACATCCGTGCCGACATCCTGGCGCGCGGCACGCCGGGTTTCAGCGGTGCCGATCTGGCGAACCTGGTCAACGAGGCGGCTCTCTTTGCCGCGCGCCGCAACGGGCGCGTGGTCGAGATGGTCGACTTCGAGAAGGCCAAGGACAAGATCATGATGGGCCCCGAGCGCAAGTCCATGGTCATGCCCGAGGAAGAGCGCCGCAACACCGCCTACCACGAGGCCGGCCATGCCCTCGTTGCCAAGCTGATGCCCAAGACCGACCCGGTGCACAAGGTGACGGTCATCCCGCGCGGCCGTGCGCTGGGCGTGACGATGCAACTGCCCGAAGGCGACCGCTACAGCATGGACAAGGAGCGCATGCTCTCGACCATCTCGGTGCTGTTCGGCGGACGCATCGCCGAAGAGGTGTTCATGAACCAGATGACCACCGGCGCCAGCAACGACTTCGAGCGCGCCACCGCGATCGCTCGCGACATGGTCACCCGCTACGGCATGACCGACGAGCTCGGCCCGATGGTCTACGCCGAGAACGAGGGCGAGGTGTTCCTCGGCCGCTCGGTGACCAAGACGACCAGCATGTCGGAAGAGACCATGCGCAAGGTCGACGCGGTGATCCGCCGCATCATCGACGAGCAGTACACGATCGCGCGCAAGCTGATCGAGGACAACCAGGACAAGATGCACGCGATGGCCAAGGCCTTGCTCGAGTGGGAAACCATCGACGCCGACCAGATCGACGACATCATGGGCGGCCAGCCGCCGCGTCCGCCGAAGGACTGGACGCCGTCGTCGGGCAAGACCACGACGCCGACGCCGCCGGTCAGCCCGGGTAGCGCCACGGCCACGGCCTGAGTCACGCGCGTCCACGCCGTTTCGGACGGGGCTTCGGCCCCGTTCGTCGTTTCGTAGAGTCCACACGAGCATGTTCTGGCAGACCACGCGCTTCCGCATCGACCTGAGCCGCCCGAAGGTGATGGGCATCGTGAACGTCACGCCGGATTCCTTTTCGGACGGCGGGCGCCACGACGACACGGCGGCGGCGCTGGCGCATTGCGAGAGGCTGGTGGCCGAGGGCGCCGACATCCTCGACATCGGCGGCGAGTCGACCCGCCCCGGCGCCGCACCGGTGCCTCTGGAGCAGGAACTGGCGCGTGTGCTGCCGGTGCTCGACGGTGCGCTGAAGCTCGGCGTGCCGGTGTCGATCGACACGCTCAAGCCGGAGGTGATGCGCCAGGTGCTCGAACGCGGTGCAGACATCGTCAACGACGTCAACGCCTTGCGTTTGCCCGGTGCCGAGGACGCGGTCGCGGCCCATGCGTCCTGCGGCGTCTGCCTGATGCACATGCGCGGCGACCCGGCGACGATGCAGCAGCGTCCGGCCTACGACGATGTGCTCACAGAGGTCGGCGATTTCCTGCGCGAGCGCCTGGCCGTGCTGAACGCACGAGGCGTGGACGGCCAGCGCATCGTGCTCGACCCCGGCATCGGTTTCGGCAAGAGCGTCGAACACAACCTGGCGCTGCTGCGCCGGCAGCGCGAACTGCTGGCGCTGGGCCGGCCGTTGTTGGTGGGCTGGTCGCGCAAGTCGACGCTCGGGGCGATCACCGGCCGACCGGTCGACCAGCGCCTCGCCGCCAGCGTCGCGGCAGCGCTGGCCGCGGTGCAACTGGGAGCGCGTGTCGTTCGTGTGCACGATGTCGCGGCCACGGTGGACGCCCTGAAGGTGTGGGATGGCGCGGGACTGGTCGGCTGACAGAATCCGCCGCGGAGGAATTGAATGAGCAGAACCTATTTCGGCACCGACGGCATTCGTGGCACGGTCGGCCAGGGCGCGATCACGCCGGACTTCATGCTGCGCCTCGGCCACGCCGTGGGCCGCGTGCTCAAGGCGAGCGAAACACGCCCGACGGTGCTGATCGGCAAGGACACGCGCATCTCGGGCTACATGATCGAGTCGGCGCTGGAAGCCGGCTTCGCATCGGCGGGGGTCGACGTGCTGATGACCGGGCCGCTGCCGACCCCGGGCGTGGCCTACATGACGCGGGCGCTGCGCCTGAGTCTCGGCGTGGTCATCAGTGCCTCGCACAACCCGTTCGAGGACAACGGCATCAAGTTCTTCTCGGCCCGCGGCGAGAAACTGCCCGACGCCTGGGAGCAGCAGGTCGAGGCGATGCTCGAGCAGCCGGCCGAGTGGGTCGACTCGGCCCGCCTTGGCAAGGTGCGCAAGCTCGAGGACGCGCGCGGCCGCTACATCGAGTTCTGCAAGAGCACCTTCAGCAACGAACTCTCGCTCAAGGGCCTGAAGATCGTCGTCGACGCGGCCCATGGCGCGGCCTCGCGCGTGGCACCGAACGTCTTCCACGAACTCGGCGCCGAAGTGATCGAGATCGGCTGCAGCCCGGACGGCCTGAACATCAATGCCGGCGTCGGCGCGACGGCGCCGGCGGCGCTGGTGGCGGCCGTGAAGGAGCATCGTGCCGACTATGGCGTCGCGCTCGACGGCGACGCCGACCGTCTGCAACTGGTCGATGCGGCTGGCCGCCTCTACAACGGCGACGAACTGCTCTACGTGATGGTCGCAGACCGTCTGGCGCAGCAGCAGAGCGTGCCCGGCGCGGTGGGCACGCTGATGACCAACATGGCCGTCGAGGTGGCCTTCAAGGAGCGCGGCGTGCCGTTCGTGCGCGCCAAGGTCGGCGACCGCTACATCCTCGAGGAACTGGCGGCGCGTGGCTGGCAGCTCGGCGGCGAAGGCTCCGGGCACCTGCTCGCGCTGGATCGCCACACCACCGGCGACGGCATCATCAGCGCGCTGCAGATCCTGCAGGCCGTGCGGCGCACCGGCAAGACGCTGGCCGAACTGATCGGCGGCGTGACGCTGTTCCCGCAGACGCTGATCAACGTCCGGCTGGCCGACGGCAGCGACTGGAAGAAGAACCCCGGTCTGGCGGCAGCCCAGGAGCGCATCACGCGCGAACTCGGCGCCGAGGGTCGGATCCTGATCCGCGCCTCGGGCACCGAACCGGTGCTGCGCGTGATGGTCGAGGCGCGCGACGCTAATGTGGCGCGCCGCAGCGCCGAGCAACTGGCCGACGCCGCGCGAGGCTGAACCAGGGCGGCGGGCGCCGCCCGGTGCTTACTTCTTCGGCGGCATCAGCACCCGGTCGATGACGTGCACGACGCCATTGCTGGCGGGAACGTCGGCCTGGGTGACCATGGCGTCCTCGACCGTCACGAAGGTGCCGGACTTCGCCAGCGCCACGTTAGCGCCCTGGACCGTCTTCACGTTGCCGTTCTTGACCTCGGCGGCCGGCACCTTGCCCGGCACGACGTGGTAGGTCAGCACCGACTTGAGCAGTTCCTTGTTGCCCGCCAGTTCCGCCATCGTCTTCGCCGGGACCGCCTTGAAGGCCTCGTCGGACGGCGCGAACACCGTGTAGGGGCCGGGGCCGCGCAGGGTATCGGCCAGGCCGGCATCGGCGATCAGCTTGTTGAGCGTGGACAGCTGCGGCGTCTTCGCCGCGGTGTCGGCGACGCTGACCGGGCCGCTGGGGGTGGCGCAGCCCTGCAACAGGGTGACGGCGAGAGTGGTGGACAGGGCGAACAGGGCAAGCTTGTGCTTCATTGAGGAGGCCTCCGGAGTGATCGGTTCGGCCGGGAGGCTAGGGCGCCTGTGTGACAGTGGGATGATGAATTGATGACAGTCATTCGGCATCAGCCTTGCGCCGCGGCAGGCTCGTGGCGCTGTCACACGATCGTCACGTGGACTTCCTAGCATCCCTCCATCCCATAGACGACGAAAGGCCTGTCCATGATTTCCCGCTCCGTTCTCGGCTTCGTTCTCGGTACCTCGCTCGCCCTGACGACCGGTGCCGCCTTCGCCCAGGACATCACCGGCGCCGGCGCCACCTTCCCGGCCCCGATCTACGCCAAGTGGGCCGACGCCTACAACAAGGCGACCGGTGCGCGCATGAACTACCAGTCGGTCGGCTCCGGCGCCGGCATCCGCCAGATCAAGGCGAAGACGGTCGACTTCGGCGCGTCCGACATGCCGCTGAAGGACGACGAACTGGCCAAGGACGGCATGGTGCAGTTCCCGACCGTGATCGGCGGCGTGGTGCCGGTGGTCAACATCAAGGGCATCGCCCCGGGCCAGATCAAGCTGACCGGCCAGGCGCTGGGCGACATCTACCTCGGCAAGATCACCAAGTGGAACGACCCGGCGCTGACCGCGCTGAACCCCGGCGTGCCGCTGCCGGACGCAGCCATCGCCGTGGTGCGCCGCGCCGACGGCTCGGGCACCAGCTTCATCTTCACCAACTACCTGTCGAAGGTGAACCCGGACTGGAAGGCCAAGGTCGGCGAGGGCACGGCCGTGAACTGGCCGACCGGCGCGGGCGGCAAGGGCAACGAGGGCGTCGCCGCCTTCGTGCAGCGCCTGCCGAACTCGATCGGCTACGTCGAGTACGCCTACGTCAAGCAGAACAAGATGACGTACACGCTGCTGAAGAACTCGGCCGGCAACTTCGTCGCGCCGGACGACGCCAACTTCAAGGCGGCCGCGGCCGGCGCCGAGTGGGCGAAGACCTTCTACCAGATCCTCACCGAGCAGCCGGGCAAGGACTCGTGGCCGCTGACCGGCGCGACCTTCATCCTGATGTACAAGACCCAGGACAAGCCGGCCACCGCCTCGGCCGCGCTGAAGTTCTTCGACTGGGCCTTCAACAGTGGCGACGCGATGGCCGCCGAGCTGGAGTACGTGGCGCTGCCGGCCAACGTCAAGGATCTGGTGCGCAAGCAGTGGGGCGAGATCAAGGACGCGTCCGGCAAGCCGGTCGCCTTCAAGTAACCTGCTTCCCAGGCTGCGACAATCCGGGCCGATCGTTCTGACCGGCCCGGCCAAGGATTCCGCATGACTGCCACCTTGCCCGCCGGCGCCTCACTCCAGGAGACGCCCATCGAACGCCCAGGCTCTGCCGGCACGCCGCCGCCGGTCCGTCGCTTCTCGCGCTGGCCGGACCTGATCTTTGCCGGCCTGGCCACGGGCGCGGCCTGGCTGACGCTGGCATTGCTGGCCGGCATCATCCTGTCCCTGGTGATCGGCGCCGCGCCGGCCATCAAGGAGTACGGGCTGAGTTTCCTTTGGCGGGCCGAATGGGACCCGGTGCAGGACCGCTACGGCGGCCTGGTGATGATCTACGGCACGCTGATGAGCTCGTTCATCGCGCTGCTGATCGCCGTGCCGGTGAGCTTCGGCATCGCGCTGTTCCTCACCGAGCTGTCGCCGAACTGGCTGAAGCGCCCGCTGGGCACCGCCATCGAACTGCTCGCCGCCGTGCCGTCGATCGTCTACGGCATGTGGGGCCTGCTGGTCTTCGGCCCGCTGCTGGCCACCTATGTGCAGCAGCCGCTGCAGTCGGCCTTCGGCGGCGTGCCGTTCATCGGCCAGCTGTTCCAGGGCCCGCCCGTCGGCCTGGGTCTGCTGTCGGCCGGCATCATCCTGGCGATCATGGTGATCCCGTTCATCGCCGCAGTGATGCGCGATGTCTTCGAGGTCACGCCGCCGATGCTCAAGGAGTCGGCCTACGGTCTCGGCGCGACCACCTGGGAGGTGGTCTACAAGGTGGTGCTGCCGTACACCAAGACCGGCGTGGTCGGCGGCATCATGCTCGGCCTGGGGCGTGCGCTGGGCGAGACCATGGCCGTGACCTTCGTCATCGGCAACATGAACCAGCTCGAGTCGCTGTCGCTGTTCGAGGCGGCCAACAGCATCACCTCGGCGCTGGCCAACGAGTTCGCCGAGGCAGGTGCCGGGCTGCACCAGGCCTCGCTGATCTACCTCGGCCTGGTGCTGTTCTTCATCACCTTCGTGGTGCTGACGCTGTCCAAGCTGCTGCTGATGCGCCTGAAGCGCAACGAAGGAACACGTTCATGAGCCTCGCCGGATTCGACGCATCGCGCCTGGCGATGCACCGTTCGCGCAAGCGCGTCAACCGCGTCGCACTGGCGCTGTCGCTGGCGGCCATGGCCTTCGGCGTGTTCTGGCTGGTCTGGATCCTGGTCGAGACCGTGCGCCTGGGCATCGGTGGCATCGCGCTGGCCACCTTCACCGAGATGACGCCACCGCCGCAGGCCGAGACCGGCGGCCTGGCCAACGCCATCTTCGGCTCGCTGGTGATGGTGTCGCTGGCCACGCTGATCGGCACGCCGGTGGGCATGCTGGCCGGCATCTACCTGGCTGAGTACGGCCAGAAGGGCTGGCTCGGCAGCCTGACGCGCTTCATCAACGACATCCTGCTGTCGGCACCCTCCATCGTCATCGGCCTGTTCATCTATGCCGTGGTGGTGGCGCGCTTCAAGAGCTTCTCCGGCTGGGCCGGCGTGCTGGCGCTGGCGCTGATCGTCATTCCGGTGGTCATCCGCACCACCGAGAACATGCTCAGCCTGATCCCGAATGCGCTGCGCGAGGCGGCCTACGCCCTGGGCGCGCCGAAGTGGAAGGTGATCATGTCGATCACGCTGAAGTCGGCACGCGCCGGTGTGCTGACGGGGGTGCTGCTCGCGGTGGCGCGCATCGCCGGCGAAACCGCGCCGCTGCTGTTCACCGCGCTGTCCAACCAGTTCTGGACCAGCAACCTCGGCGAGCCGATGGCCAGCCTGCCGGTGACCATCTTCAAGTTCGCGATGAGCCCCTACGAGAACTGGCAGAAGCTGGCCTGGGCGGGTGTCTTCCTGATCACGCTGGGCGTGCTCGGCCTGAACATCCTGGCCCGCGTGCTGTTCCGCAACAAACACTGAGACCGACCCCATGGACGCGAAAGTCGACCTGCCCGTGACCGAGAAGGTGAAGCTCTCGGTGCGCGATCTCAACTTCTACTACGGCAGCTTCCACGCGCTCAAGCGCATCAACCTCGACATCCCCGAGCGCAAGGTCACCGCCTTCATCGGCCCGTCGGGTTGCGGCAAGAGCACGCTGCTGCGCACCTTCAATCGCATGTTCGAGCTCTACCCGGAGCAGCGCGCCGAGGGGCAGATCCTCCTCGACGGTGCGAACGTGCTCGAAAAGAAGCTCGACGTCAGCCTGATCCGCGCGAAGATCGGCATGGTGTTCCAGAAGCCCACGCCCTTCCCGATGTCGATCTACGACAACATCGCCTTCGGCGTGCGCCTGTTCGAGAACCTGCCGCGCGTCGAGATGGACGAGCGCGTGGAGTGGGCGCTGAAGAAGGCCGCGCTGTGGACCGAGGTGAAGGACAAGCTTGACCAGAGCGGCTCCGGCCTGTCGGGTGGCCAGCAGCAGCGCCTGTGCATCGCACGCGGCATCGCGATCAAGCCGGAAGTGCTGCTGCTCGACGAACCCTGCTCGGCGCTGGACCCGATCTCCACCGGCAAGATCGAGGAACTGATCACCGAGCTGAAGGCAGACTACACCGTGGCCATCGTGACGCACAACATGCAGCAGGCGGCACGCTGCTCCGACTACACCGCCTACATGTACCTGGGCGACCTGATCGAGTTCGGGCCGACTTCGGAGCTGTTCATGAAGCCGAAGAAGAAGGACACCGAGGACTACATCACCGGTCGCTTCGGCTGACCCGGGAGCAGGAACCATGAGCGAAAAGCACCTCTCCACGCAGTTCGACGCCGAACTCAGCGCCATCTCCACCCGCGTGCTCGAGATGGGAGGCCTGGCCGAATCGCAGGTCGCGCAGGCGATCCACGCGCTGGTCAACTTCAGCGGCGAAACGGCCACGCAGGTTCTCAAGCAGGAAGAGCTGGTCAACCAGATGGAGGTCGAGATCGACCGCGATCTGTCGACCATCATCGCGCGGCGCCAGCCGACCGCGCGCGACCTGCGCCTGCTGATCGCGATCTCCAAGACCATCGGCAACCTCGAGCGCGTGGGCGACGAGGCGGCACGCATCGGCCGCACCGTGCAGAGGCTGATCAACTCGGGCGTGTCGAGCCGACTGCGCGTGCCGGCGGCCGACGTTTCCTTCGAAGCCAGCCTGGCCACGGCCTCGCTGCGCAAGGCGCTGGACGCCTTCGCGCGGCTCGACGCGGTGAAGGCGCTGGAAGTCATCAAGGACGACAACCAGATCGACCAAGAGTTCGACGGCCTGATGCGCAAGCTGATCACCTACATGATGGAAGATCCGCGCACCATCTCGGCGTCCATCGACCTGGTGTTCGTCGCCAAGGCGATCGAGCGCATTGGCGACCACGCGAAGAACCTGGCCGAGCAGATCATCTACATCGTCAAGGGCACCGACGTGCGCCACAACACGCTCGAAGACGTCGAGTCGATCGTCCGATGAGGAGTGCGACATGAGCCGCGTGCTGGTGGTCGAGGATGAATCGGCGATTGCCGAGCTGATCTCGCTGAACCTGCGCCACGCAGGCTACGAGGTAACGCTGGCGGCGAGCGCCGAGCAGGCGCAGGCGGCGGTCGATGGCGTGCTGCCCGACCTGGTGCTGCTGGACTGGATGCTGCCCGGGCAGTCGGGCCTGTCGCTGGCACGGCGCTGGCGCGGCGACGCACGCACGCGCGAACTGCCGATCATCATGCTGACGGCGCGCGCCGACGAGACCGACAAGGTGGCCGGCCTGGACGCCGGTGCCGACGACTACCTGGCCAAGCCGTTCTCGACCAACGAGCTGATGGCGCGAATTCGCGCGGTGCTGCGCCGCAAGGCGCCGGAGGCGCTCGACTCGGCGGTCGAGGTCGGCGGCCTGAGGCTGGACCCGTCGACGCGGCGTGTCGCCCGCGGCGACATCGAGCTCAAGCTCGGGCCGACCGAGTTCCGCCTGCTGCACTTCCTGATGACCCACCCGGAACGTGTGCACAGCCGTGCGCAACTGCTCGACCGCGTCTGGGGCGACCATGTCTTCATCGAGGAGCGGACGGTCGACGTGCACGTGAAGCGGCTGCGCGAGGCGCTGTCGCCGGCGAACTGCGCGCAGATGGTCGAGACCGTGCGTGGTGCCGGTTATCGGTTGACCCAGCAGGTGGCGGCACCGTCCGCATGAAGAGCGGGCCGAGCGCCGGGCCGCTCCCAAGCAGGCCCGCCATCCCCTCGGGGGATCGGCCGACGTACCCGAAGGACGAGGGGCTGTCATGAACTGGCTGCTGCCGCGCCTGATGGCGGGCGTGCTGGCCATGCTGGCCGGTGGCTTCCTGGGCTTCATGGCCTCCAACGTTGAGAACACCGTGGTCTGGCGCGTGCTCGCCGGCGGCGGCATCGGCGTGGCCATCGCGGCGATGCTCGACACCGCGCGCGGCTACCGGCTGATCAACTGGCTGCGCGGCAGCCAGGAACAGCAGGCGCCACGCGACGCCGGCTTCTGGGGCGAACTCGGCTACCGCGTCGAACGCTCGATCCGGCTGCGCGAACAAGGCCTCGCGCAGGAGCGGCTGCGGCTGGAGCAGTTCCTCTCGGCGATCGAAGCCTCGCCCAACGGCGTGCTGATGCTCGACCAGAACGACCAGATCGTCTGGTGCAACTCGATGTCGGCGGACCACTTCGGGCTCGATCCGCAACGCGATCGCCGCCAGCGCATCACCAACCTCGTGCGTGCGCCGGCCTTCGTGGCCTACCTGCAGCAGCAGGAGCACACCGATGCCGTGAGCTTCCCCAATCCGCGCGGCGACGGCACGCTGTCGGTGCTGCTGCGCCCCTATGGCGACGGCATGAAGCTGGTGCTGTCGCAGGACATCACCGACCGCGAACGCAACGAGGCGATGCGGCGCGACTTCGTGGCCAATGTGTCGCACGAGATGCGCACGCCGCTGACCGTGTTGGCCGGCTTCATCGAGACCATGGGCAACCTGCCGCTGACCGAGGTCGAGCGCAAGCGCGTGCTCGAGCTGATGGGGCAGCAGACGCAGCGCATGCAGACCATCGTCAGCGACCTGCTGACGCTCGCGCAGCTCGAGGGCAGCCCGCGGCCAGCCGCCGATCGCTGGGTGGCGCTGGCGCCCTTGCTGGCCCAGGTGGGCGCCGACGCGCGGGCGCTCTCAGGCGGGCGCCATGAGGTCAACGTGGCAGCGGTGGACGCGGTCGAACTGGCCGGCGCGCAGAGCGAACTGCTCAGCGCGATCAACAACCTCGTGAACAACGCCGTGCGCTACACGCCCGCGGGCGGCCGAATCGACGTCAGCTGGACCGTGCTCGAGGATGGCAGCGGCGAACTGGCGGTGAGCGACACCGGCGTGGGCATCGCGCGCGAGCACATCCCGCGGCTGACCGAACGCTTCTACCGCGTCGACGGCAGCCGCTCGCGCGACACCGGCGGCACCGGCCTCGGCCTGTCGATCGTCAAGCATGTCGTGCAACGGCACGGCGCCGAGCTCGACATCCAGAGCGAACCCGGCAAGGGCTCGCGCTTCCGGCTGGTGTTTCCGGCGGCCCGGCTTCGCGGCACTGGCGCCTGAAGCCGCACGCCGTCAGCGCGAGGCCGGCTCCCGGCGGTAGATCACCGTGATGTCCTGGCGGTCTGTCGGCCGGGTCACGTTGGCCACCCAGCGCCAGCCCGGCGGGCGGGCGATCGGATCTCGCGGCGTCTGGCTCACCAGCATGACCTCGCAGGGCGAGAGTTCCGCCGGGGTGATCGCGTCGACGCGGTAGCCACCCATGGCTTCCAGCGCGGCCAGCAAGGCGCGGGGCGATTGCGGCGTGGCGATGCACGCATCGCGTGGCACGTGGGTGGCGATGCGTTCGAGCAGCGGGCGGTAGCTGCGGGCATGGTCGAGCAGCGGCAGCCACAGCGTCATCAGCAGCAGCCAGCACAGCGCCACGCCACCGGCCGGCAGCACCAGGCTCTTCCACAGCGGGTGCCGATGGCGCCCGGTGCGCCAGCGCACCAGCCACATCCAGGCCAGGGTGCCCAGCGTCGCGACGACCAGCGCCAGGGCCGAGAAGGTCGGTTGGAACTCGGGTGCGAGGCGAGCGATGTTGGCCGCCGGCTTGGCCGGAACACCGATCTGCAGAGACGCATAGATGACCCAGATGGCCAGCGCGCAGACACTGAAGAAGAACACCGAGAACCAGTCGATCGCCGCTGCGGTGCTGCGCTGCAGCGTCGGCAGCGAGAAGGCCGCCAGCACCGCCAGCGAGGGCAGCCCGAGCATCAGCGCCCGGTCCGACCCACCCATGGCCAGGCAGGCGAGCAGGGCAGTCAGCGCGCAGCCCAGCGGCACCGAGATGTGGCGATGCAGCAGGTGCGTGCGCCAGCGCCACAGCGTCCACAACGCCAGCGGCCAGGCCGGCCAGGTGAACCAGGCCAGCAGGCGCAGCGTGCCCAGCGGCTGCAGCGAAGCGAGGTTGGCGACGCGCCAGCCCCAGGCGGTCAGTGCGGTGCCGAGCGCCAGCGCGATCACACCGGCACCGGCCACCCACCAGGCTGTGGCCCGCACCTGGGCATAGGCAGAGCGCGCACAGATGACCGTGCCGACCACGGCCAGTGCCGTGGCAACGGCGGGCGCACCGCTGGCCGCCATCACCGGCAGCGAGATCAGCGCGGCCGCGCGTGATCGCCCCTTTCGGTAGGGACCGGCAGCCAGGGCATAGAGGAACAGCGAAGCGCCGGCCAGTTGCACCAGCTCCGGCGTGGTTTCATGGCCGAGTTGCAGCAGACCCAGCGTCGCCATCACCGCGAGCACCGCGCCGTCGGCGATCGCGCGGGCGTAGTCGGTCGACGTCGCCTCGCCGCCGAACGCGAAGGGCAGGGGCTGGGCTGCCTCGGTGCGCGCCAGGTGGTAGGTCGCGTACCAGGTCATCACCAGCACCATGACCAGCAGCAGCGCGAACGGGATGCGCGCGGCCAGTGCCGGATCGATCCACGGGCCGAGCAGGCGAATGAACCCCGCGCCCAGCCAGTAGGGAACCAGGGCACCGTCGGCGGGAAGCCCGGCCAGGCCCGGTGACATCCAGCCCGTGCGTCCGCTGGCGATGGCGGCCATGTGACCGAAGGCGCTGACGTCGGCGTTCTTCCACGGGTCGCGGCCGAACAGGCCGGGCAGCACGTAGGCTGCGCAGAACAGCAGCAACGCGACGCGAGGCAGCCGCTGTGCGGCACGCTGGGTGACGAGCGCTGGATTCGGGGAGTTCAACGGGGCACGGAGTCGGGTGGCGGCGAATGATGCAGCCAATTCGCCGCAGACAGCAAAAAGGCAGCCGAAGCTGCCTTTGTACCGAAGTTCGTGAAGAAGATCACTTCTTCAGGTGCGCAAACTTGTTGCGGAACTTCTCGACGCGGCCGCCCAGCGAGTCGACGCTCTTCTGCGTGCCGGTGTAGAACGGATGCGATTCGCTGGTGGTTTCCAGCTTCACCAGCGGCAGCTCGCGGCCGTCGTCCATCTTGGTGGTTTCCTTGGTCTGCACGGTCGAGCGCGTGACGAACTTGAAACCGTTGGACAGGTCCACGAAGCAGACTTCGCGGTAGCTGGGGTGGATGCCTTCTTTCATGACGTGCCTTTGCGCTGTGGTCTTGGGAGCCACGCCGACCCTTTCGGCGCACTTTCCGACGCTGGAAAACCGCGAAGTATAGCCGACGGCCGGTTCAGCCGCCCCTTCGCATCATGTCGAAGAAGTCCAGGTTGTTCTTCGACTGCTTCATCTTGTCGAGGATGAACTCCATCGCCTCGATCTCGTCCATGTTGTAGAGCAGCTTGCGCAGGATCCAGGTCTTCTGCAGGATCTCCGGCTTGAGCAGCAGTTCCTCGCGGCGCGTGCCCGACTTGTTGATCAGGATCGACGGGTAGACGCGCTTCTCGGCCATGCGGCGATCCAGGTGGATTTCGCAGTTGCCGGTGCCCTTGAACTCTTCGTAGATCACCTCGTCCATGCGCGAGCCGGTGTCGATGAGCGCGGTGCCGATGATGGTCAGCGAGCCGCCTTCCTCGACGTTGCGCGCCGCGCCGAAGAAGCGCTTCGGGCGCTGCAGCGCGTTGGCGTCGACACCGCCAGTGAGCACCTTGCCGGAGCTGGGCAGCACGTTGTTGTAGGCGCGGGCCAGGCGGGTGATCGAGTCGAGCAGGATCACCACGTCCTTCTTCAGCTCGACCAGGCGCTTGGCGCGCTCGATGACCATCTCGGCCACCTGCACGTGGCGCGCTGCGGGTTCGTCGAAGGTAGAGCTGATGACCTCGCCGCGCACCGTGCGGACCATCTCGGTCACTTCCTCGGGCCGCTCGTCAACGAGCAGCACGATCAGGTAGACGTCGGGGTGGTTGGCGACGATCGCATGCGCGATGTGCTGCATCATCACCGTCTTGCCGGTCTTCGGCTGGGCGACGAGCAGCGCGCGCTGGCCTTTGCCGATGGGCGCGATCAGGTCGATGATGCGCCCGGTGATGTTCTCTTCCGACTTGATCTCGCGTTCGAGCTTGAACTGTTCCTTCGGGAACAGCGGTGTCAAGTTCTCGAACATGATCTTGTGCTTGCTCTCCTCCGGGGTCAGGCCGTTGACGCGGTCGACCTTGACGAGCGCGAAGTAGCGCTCGCCGTCCTTCGGCACCCTGACTTCACCCTCGACGGCGTCGCCGGTGTGCAGGTTGAAGCGCCGGATCTGGCTCGGGCTGAGGTAGATGTCGTCGGTCGACGCCATGTAGCTCGCGTCGGGCGAGCGCAGGAAGCCGAAACCGTCGGGCAGCACTTCGAGCACGCCGTCGCCGAAGACCTGCTCGCCGCCCTTGGCGCGCTTCTTCATGATCGCGAACATCAGCTCCTGCTTGCGCATGCGGGCGACGTTCTCGATCTCCAGCCCTTCGCCCATCTTGATGAGCTCGGAGACGTGAAGCGCTTTCAGTTCGGAAAGATGCATGGGTGAACACCCTGGGTGATGTGTCGTGTGCCGCGCCAAGGGCGCACGACCGGGGTCTCGGCCTCCGCCACGCGCCAGCGTCATGCCTGGCGGCGTGGACCTGCGTCTGGGAATACGGAACGCTGGGGTGGGGGCCGAACCCACGCGAAGCCCGTTGGGGCTGGAGGCCGCGCCCGTCGTGTGGTGGGCGCGCTTCCGTGCGTGGTGGCTGAATTTCCTGCGGCGCGGGCCGGCGACTCGTGGAGCCAGCCTGCGCAGCGATTCAGGAAATTATAGATGACCGTCGAGGAAGGCCGTCAATTGGGCTTTGGGCAGGGCGCCGACCTTGGTCGCGGCGAGCTCGCCGCCCTTGAACAGCATCAGCGTCGGGATGCCGCGGATGCCGTACTTGGCCGGCGTCGCGGTGTTCTCGTCGACGTTCATCTTCACGATGCGCAGGCGACCGCCGTAGTCCTTCGACACCTCGTCGAGGATGGGAGCGATCATCTTGCACGGGCCGCACCACTCGGCCCAGTAGTCGACCAGCACGGGCGTGTCGGACTGCAGGACGTCGCTGTCGAACGAAGCGTCGGAAGTATGTTTGATCAGTTCGCTGCTCATTGGTTGGTCCTTCGGCAAACGCCACGCGAGCCGGGGGCGGCAAGGCACAATGATTCTGACACAAAGACCTGCCCGTCGCCGGGCGTGAGGCCGCCTTTCCCTCTATGGCCGCGATAGCGCGTACCCCTCTTGATATCGGCCTCGACGGCCCTTGGGCGGCCCTGGCGCGCCAGGTGGGGCAATGGGCCGCGGCTGAATCCGTGCCACTGCGCGACGTCGTGCTGCTGCTGCCCTTTGCGCAGCTGCTGCCCTTGGCCCGCGCGGCCTTTGCCCATGCCGGCGGCTGGCAGCCGCGCATCGAGACCACCCAGACGCTGGCCGCCACGCTGGGCCCGCCGATGCCCGCGCAGGCGCAGCAACTGAGCTTCGACATGGCAGCCGATCGCCTCGGTGCGGCGCGGCTGCTGCGCGCGCAGGCGACCAGTGCGGCGTGGGCACGCCAGGATCCGCGTCGATTCGAGCGCGCTGTCGCGGCCGTCGTGCTGACCGCCCAGTCACTGGCTCGCGCGGCCTTCGCGCTGGCGCCTGCGCAGCGTGCGGCGTACTGGTCGGCCGCGCGGAGCCTGCTGGCCCCAGCCGGTGGCCCCGGTGCCTTGCAGCGCTGGCTGGCCCGCGTGGCGCTGGAGTGGGCGGCGCACTGCGATGCACCTGCCACCGATCGTCTGTTCGACATGCGCCCCGCGGCGTGGGTCGTGCTGCAGGCCGGTGGTGCCGACCCGCTGGTGACGTCGCTGGTGGACGAGGCGGGGGACACGCCGGTGCTGATCGTCGATGTCGACAGCACGGCGCTGCAGGCTGCCCGGCAGACCGAACCGCCGGCCTACGTGCGCTGCGAAGGTTTCGAGGACGAGGCCCAGCGCGCGACGGCCATCGTGCTGGACCACCTGGCGCACGAACGCTGGCCGGTGGCGCTGATCGGGCTGGACCGCCAGCTGGTGCGCCGCGTGCGGGCACTTCTCGAGCACGCCCAGGTGCCGCTGGCCGACGAGACCGGCTGGACCCTCTCGACCACGCGCGCCGGTGCCCAGGTGATGGCCCTGCTGCGGGCTGCGGCGCCGCGCGCTGGCAGCGATGCGCTGTTCGACTGGTTGAAGACGCTGCCGCCATGGCCCGGCGTGGACCCGACCGGAGCCCTGGTGCGCGAGCTCGAACGGCGCTGCCGAAGACTCGGTATCGCCCGCATCGATGGGCTGGCAAACCTGTCGCTGCAGGGTGATCTGGCAGAGCTGCGCGACGCGGTGCTCGCCGCACTCGCCCGTTTGCACGCGCCGCGAGTCGGCGTGAACGAGTGGCTCGATCGCCTGCGCGAGGTGCTGCAAGCCTGCGGCGGCTGGGACTCGCTGGCCGCCGACCGCGCCGGGCAGACGGTGCTGCAGGCCCTGCGCTGGCTGCCCGGCCGGGCAGCCGGCGCGGTGTGGCAGGACGCCACCCACCAGTCGGTGCAGCGCTTCGACGACTTCGTGAGCTGGGTCGATGCCGTGCTCGAAGGCGAGAACTTCACGCCGCTGGGGCCGGCGGCGGAGCAGGCGCGCGTCGTGATCACGCCGCTGGCGCGGGCGATGCTGCGTCCGTTCGCCGCCGTGGTCTGCCCGGGTGCGGATGAACGGCGCCTGGGCGCCGCACCTGCCGCGCATCCGCTGCTGTCTGATGCCGAACTCGCGGCGCTGGGACTGCCGCACCGCGGCGAGCGACTGCAGCGCGAGGCGCTGGCGCTGACGCAACTGCTGACCCTGCCGCGCGTGAGCTTCCTCCGCCGGCATGTCGACGCCGGTGGCGAGCCGCTGGCCGACAGCCCGCTGCTGCAGAGGCTCGCGCTCGATCTGGCCGACCGCGGACAAGGCTTCGCCGTTGCGGACGATCCCCGCGCGCTGCGGCTGCTGAGCGCGCAGCCGCTGAACCGCCCGCTGCCGGTGGTCGGTGGTCAGCTGCCGGCGCGCCTGTCAGCCAGCGCCGTCGAGGCCTTGCGCGACTGCCCGTACCGCTTCTTCGCGCGGCACGTGCTCGGCCTGCGCGAGGACGAGGAGCTGGAGTCCGAACTCGAGAAGCGAGACTACGGCACCTGGCTGCACGCGGTGCTGATGCGCTTTCACACGCAGCGTGCGGCGCCGGGCCCGTTCGAGCAGGAGTCGGCTCAGCTGCACGCCATGGCCGAGGTCGTGCGCGCGGAGATGGCCCTGCCCGACGATCAGTTCCTGCCCTTCGCGGCCTCCTTCGCGCGCTTCGTGCCGCGTTACCTGGCCTGGCTGCATCGCCGCGATGCCGAAGGCGCTCGCTGGCTGGCCGGCGAGCGCGACCTCGCCATCCACCCCGAGGCCCTCGGCGGTGTGCGGCTGGAAGGGCGCATCGACCGCATCGACCGTGTCGACGAAGGCCGTGCGATCCAGTTGATCGACTACAAGACCAGTGCCGCAGAGACGCTGAAGGAGCGTGTGCGCCAGCCCTTCGAGGACACGCAGCTCGCCTTCTACGCTGCGCTGCTGGCGCCGGAGGCAGACGCGCCGCTGCAGGCGAGTTACCTGCTGCTCGACAGCGGCGAAGCCATCACCGAGATCGAGCATGCCGACGTGCAGACCTCGGCCGTGGTGCTGGTGCGCGAGCTCGGTGCCGAGATGGCCCGGCTGCGCGCAGGCGCGCCGCTGCCCGCGCTCGGCGAGGGCACCACCTGCGACTTCTGCGAGGCGCGCGGCCTGTGCCGCCGCGACCACTGGCCCGACGGAGCGGCCGCATGACCCCCGCCTACCGGGCCGATGGTGCAGAGGTCGCGCGCGAGGCCTTCTATGCGCTGGCCTGCGACCCGCGCCGCAGCGTCGTCGTCGAGGCCTGTGCCGGGGCCGGCAAGACCTGGATGCTGGTCTCGCGCATCCTGCGCGCATTGCTCGATGGCGCGCAGCCGCAGGAGATCCTCGCCATCACCTTCACCCGCAAGGCGGCCGGCGAGATGCGCGAGCGGCTCGACCAGTGGCTCACCGAGTTCGCCGATCCGGCCATGGACGCGGCCGGACGCATCGCGCAACTGCGCGCGCGCGGCGTGGCCGCGGCCGATGCGGCACGACTGGCCGGCGATCTCGGCGGCCTTCAGCGCCGCCTGCTCGAGGCCGGGCGTGCGGTCGAGGTGCGCACCTTTCACGCCTGGTTCGCCCAGCTGCTCAAGGCCGCGCCCCATGAGCTGCTCGACGAGATCGGCATCGACCCCGACGGTGAGCTGCTGCAGGAGCTTGACGACCACCGCGCAGGCATCTTGCGGCGCTTTCATGCGGCGCTGATCGCCGACCCGCCGCGGCGAGCCGACTACGAGGCGCTGGTTGCCCTGCGCGGCCGCAGTCAGGCGGCGAAGTGGTTCGAGGCGGTGCTTTCGCGGCGCGTCGAGCTGGAGCTGGCCGACCGCCATGGCACGCTGGACAACAGTGTCGCCTCGGTGGTGGCCGAGGGCGCTCCTGCCCCGCAGGCGGAGATCGGCTCGGCCGCGTGGCGCGACGATCTGACGCGGCTGGCGGCGGACATGTCGCGCGGCGGCAAGAAGGCCGTCGAAGCGGCGGCCGGGCTGCAGCTGGCGCTGGCGGCGGCCGACGACGAGGCCCGTTTCGCCGCCGCCTGGAGCGCGCTGTTCACCAAGGACGGCGATCCGCGCAAGCAGCTCGGCAACGTCGAGGGCCTTGCCGCGACGCAACGGGCACTGGAGCAGATCGCCGCACGTCAGCACCAGCACGACTGCCACCTCGAGCACGCCCGCATGGTGCGGCTGTCGCGCGTGCTGCTGGCCACCTACGCGGCCTACAAGCGCGAGCGCGGCCTGCTCGACATGAACGATCTCGAGCATGGCGCGCTGGCGCTGCTGCGGGATGCGACGCTGTCCGGCTGGGTGCAGGAGCGGCTCGATGCGCGCATCCGCCACGTGCTGATCGACGAGTTCCAGGACACCAGCCCGCTGCAGTGGCATGCGCTGCACGCCTGGCTGGCCGGCTATGCCGGGGCCGGCGGCGGGGCCAGCGGCCAGCGCGCACCGGCGCTGTTCGTCGTCGGCGACCCGAAGCAGAGCATCTACCGCTTTCGCCGCGCCGAGCCGCGGGTGTTCGGCGCGGTGCGCGAGTTCGTCGTCGAGGCGCTCGGCGGCTGCGTGCTGGAGTGCGATCACACGCGACGCAACGTGCCGGCCGTGCTCGGTGCGCTGAACACAGTGTTCGAGCAGGCGCAGGCGGCTGGCGAGATCGGCGGCTTCCGGCCGCACACCACCGAGGTGGCCGACGACGGCCAACCGGCCGTGCAGGTGCTGCCGCGCGTGCCGCGGCAGCCCGACGCACCGCGCGGCGCCGCGGCCCCGGCCGCGCCGGCCGTCTGGCGCGACAGCCTCACCGAACCGCGCTACGAGCCCGAGGAGCAGCGCCGCGCCGAAGAGGCGCGTCGCGTGGCGCAGGCGATCCGCGAGCAGGTCGACGCCGGCATCGACCCGGCGCAGGTGATGGTGCTGTGTCGCAAGCGCGCGCCGCTGCGGCTGCTGGCCGAGGCGCTGAAGCGCTTGCATGTGCCGCATGTCGCGGTGGATGAAGCGTCACTGATCGAGGCCACCGAGGCGCAGGACCTGGTCGCGTTGCTCGACGCGCTGGTCTCGCCACAGCACCGCCTGTCGCTCGCGCGTGCGCTGCGCAGCCCGCTGTTCGACGCCAGCGACGACGACCTGCTGGCCCTCGCGTGCCGTGCCGCGCCCGATGGCGACTGGTGGCGTGCGCTGATGGGCTTCGACGATGCCAGCGCCGCGCTGCAGCGCGCCCGCCGCCTGCTGTCCGCGTGGCAGCAGGCGGCATCCGAGCTGCCGCCGCATGACCTGCTTGACCGCGTGGTCGCCGAAGGTGAACTGCGCGAGCGACTGGCCGCGCGCGTGCCGGCCGCGCAGCGCGCCACCGCGCTGGCCATGGTCGACGCGCTGCTCGCCCAGGCGCTGGAGCTCGACGGCGGGCGCTACGCCACGCCGTACGGTTTCGTCCGGGCGCTGCGGCGCCGCACGATCAAGGTCCCGGCGCCGGACCTGGGCGGCGCGGTGCGCCTGCTGACGGTGCATGGCGCCAAGGGCCTGGAGGCCGATCTCGTCTTCGTGATGGACAGCGACCCCGAGCCGCCGAAGGCCGAGGTGGCCACGCTGCTGATCGACTGGCCGGTGGAGGCCGAGGCGCCGCGGCGCTGCGCCTTCGTCTACAGCGAGAGCCGCGCGCCGGCCGAGCTGGCCGAGCCGCTCGCCGAAGAGCAGCGCGCGCGACGACGCGAGGAACTGAACGGGCTGTACGTGTCGATGACGCGGGCGCGGCGGCGGCTGGTGTTCAGCGCAACGCAGCCGCGGCCGCGCCAGAACGCCCCGGCGAACTGGTGGCAGCGCATCGAGGCGCTGGCCACGCCCTGGCCAGCCCAAGACACCGCCGACGGCGTCATGCCGGTGCGTTCCGACCCCGCGCCGCAGGTGCTGGTGCTGCCGCCGTGGTCGCCGCCCGCCCTGCCGCCGGCCGCGGCGCCGCGCGAGGAGAGCGACGCCTCGCGGCTCGGCCAGGCGGTGCACCGTGTGCTCGAGTGGCACGGCGGCAACGGCGGCGCACTGGACCCGCTCGCGGCCGCCGCGGCGGCCGAGTTCGGCGCGCCGGCCGAGGAGGTCGGCCGCATCGCCGCTCGCATCCTCGGCCATCCCTCCTGTGCGCGCTTCTTCGATGTGAGCGCGCTGCGCTGGGCTGGCAACGAGGTGCCGGTCGCGCTGGACGGCAGCGTGCTGCGCATCGACCGCCTGGTGCGCCTGGACGAGGACGGTGCCGACACCTGGTGGGTGCTCGACTACAAGCTGCAGCACCGGCCCGAGGAGCTCGATGCCTATCGAGCCCAGCTGGCCGACTATCGCCGTGCCGTGGCGCTGGCCCAGCCCGGTGCCCGCGTGCGCAGCGCCTTCATCGCCGGCGACGGCCGGCTGATCGAATCGACCTGAGTGCCAGCGGCCGCGCTTGGCGCGCGCAGGTGCGATTGGTGTGGCGAAGCGCACGTTTGAGGGGCTTTCGGGCCGCTGATCGGCGATTCGCCCCCCTCCGGCGTCGCTTCCAATCAGATGACGTCACTTGCCTCGACCGATGGCCCCGCCTGTCCCGCCCGCCGCCGCTGCCCCCCGATCCAGCCCGACACGCGCCTTCGGTCGCTTCGAGTTGCGCCAATTGCTGGGCAAGAGCCAGGGCACGATGGCCTGGCTGGCCTTCGATCCGCGCCTGGGCCAGGAGGTGATGCTGACGCTGCCGCGCGTGCAGCCGGTGGACGCCGAGGCGCTCGAACTGCGTCTGCGCGAGATGAAGCAGGCCGCGCGGCTCAACCACCCGAACCTCGCCCACGTGATCGAGATCGGCGTTCAGGACCATTGGCCCTATGTCGCTTGCGACCGGGCCCTGGGCATCACCCTCGGCGAATGGCTGGCCGCGCAGCCGCGGCCCGCGCCGATGGACGTGGTCGCTCTGCTGTGCCAGGCGCTGCAGGGCCTGGCCTTCGCGCACGACTCGGGCGTGGTGCATGGCGACGTGCAACTGCACACGCTGCTGGTCAGCCCGCAGGGGCAGGCCAGGGTGTCGGCGCTGGCCGCGCTGGACCTGGCCGCGGCGGCAACTGCCGGTGCGGCCGCGCCCGAGCGTGGCGCCATGCTCGACGCTGGCGCGTTGCGGGCCCAGCGTGACGGCGCCCAGCGCGACGTGCTGGCCTGCGGCGTGCTGCTGCACCAACTGCTCGCCGGCGCGCCGGTGCTCGACGAACCCGACATCGCCGTGGTGATCGCGCGCATGGCGCCGCAGGGCCGCGACCTGGTGCGCCTGCCCTGGTCGACGCCGCAGCCGGTGCCCGAGGGCCTGCGCGCCATCGCCAACCGCTGCTCGGCCACGCAGGAGCGCCAGCGCTACCACAGTGCCCGCACTCTGCTGCGCGCGCTGGAAGGCTGGCGCGAAGTCGAATCCAAGGGGCAGGGCGACCCGATCGCACTGCTGATCGACCGGCTGCGCAGCGTCGGCCACCTGCCGGCACTGCCGGGCATCTCGCGGCGCATCGCGCGCCTGTCGTTCACCGACACGCAGCGCACCGACGAGATCGCTGAGCAGCTGCTGCAGGACCTGGCGCTGAGCTTCGAGCTGCTGCGCACCGTCAACTCGGCGCAGGTGCGTGGCACCCAGGTGGCCGGCAACGGCGCGGTGCTGACCGTGCGCCGTGCGCTCGCGCTGCTTGGCGTCGACGGCGTGCGCGCCGCCGCCAACGGGCTGCGCCACTGGCCCGGGCCGATGGACGAAGCAGCGGCGGCCACGATGGCGCGGCTGATGAACGTCGTGCGCCTGTGCGGCCACGCGGCGCAGGCGGTGCGCCCGCCGGGCTACGACCCGGAAGTCGTCTACCTCGTCGCCGCGCTGCAGAACCTCGGCCGGCTGCTGGTGCAGTACCACTTCCCGGAAGAGTCCGACCAGATCCGCCAGCTGATGCAGCCGGTGCCACCGGCGCAGCCCGGCGGTGCGGAGCATCCGGGCATGAGCGAGGAATCGGCCGCCTACGCGGTGCTCGGTGCCGACATCGAATCGATCGGCGCCGCCGTGGCGCGCCACTGGGGCCTCGGCGACGAGGTGCAGCACATGATCCGTCGCCTGCCGGTCAACAAGCCGGTGCGTCACCCCGACAGCGACGCCGACATGCTGCGCGCCGCCGCCAGTGCGGCCAACGAGGCCGTCGACGCGATGACGCGGCTGCCGACGCCGCGCATCGCCGCGGCGCTGGCGCATGTCGCGCAGCGTTACGCCCGCGTGCTCGAGCTGAGCCCGAAGGAACTGCAGGAGGCCTTGCAGGGCGCCCGCGCCGCGCTGAACAGCGGCACCTCGGCCGCCGCGATGCCGCGCACCGTCACCCAGGGCGGCGAGGGCGCCGCCGGCGCCACGACGGCGGCATGAGCGCCGTGCTCGCCGCCACGCCTGCCGGCCGGCTCGGCCGCTTCGAACTGCGCCGCGTGCTCGGCAAGGGCGCGCAGGCCAGCGTCTGGCTGGGCTTCGACCCGCGCCTCGAGCGCGAGGTCGCGATCAAGGTGATCACCGCCGGCGCCGACGTCGACCCTCAGGACATCACCCACTGGCTGCAGGAAGCGCGCAGCGTCAGCCGGCTGACGCACCCGAACATCGTGCCGGTGTTCGAGGCCGACGTGCAGGACGGCCGACCATACCTGGTCTTCGAGTACGTGCCCGGACGCACGCTGACCGAGCACCTGCGCGCCCGCGGCAGCCTGCCGGCGGCCGAGGCGCTGGCGCTGATGCTCGGCGTGCTCGACGCGCTGCAGACGGCGCACGCCGCCGGCGTGGTGCACCGCGACCTGAAGCCGTCGAACATCCTCGTCGACGGCGGCGGCCGCGCGCGGGTGATGGACTTCGGAATCGCCGCGCGACTGAACGAAGGCACCCGCATGGCCGGGCAGGGCCTGGTCGTGGGCACGCCCAACTACATGTCGCCCGAGGCGACCAAGGGCACGGCGCCGAAGCCGGCGATGGACGTGTTCTCCGCCGGCCTGGTGCTGGTCGAGATGCTCAGCGGCCAGGCGCTGGTCAAGGACCGCGACCCCTACCGCGCGATGGAGCGCATCGCCCAGCAGGACCTGGCGCTGCCGGCCGATCTGCCGTCAGCCGTCGACGACAGCCTGCGCGTGCTGCTGCGCCGCGCGATCGCCCGTGACCCGGCGCAGCGCTTCGGCGACGCCGCCGCGTTCGCCGACGCCCTGCGCCAGTGGATGACGCCGCGCGCCGGCGAGGCCGAAGCCTCGGCCAGCAACAATGGCACGCTGGACTTCCTGTTGCGGCGCATGCGCCACAAGAGCGACTTCCCGGCGCTGTCCGACTCGGTGGCGCGCATCCAGCGCATCGCCACCTCGGAGAACGAGAGCCTGGCCAGCCTGTCCAACGAGATCCTCAAGGACGTGGCGCTGACCAACAAGCTGCTGCGCCTGGTCAACACCGCGCACTACTCGCACGCCGGCGGCGGCAGCATCAGCACGGTGTCGCGCGCGGTCGCGCTGGTCGGTTTCGCCGGCATCCGCAACATGGCGCTGAGCCTGGTGCTGCTCGAGCACATGCACGACAAGGGCCACGCCAACAAGCTCAAGGAAGAATTCCTGCGCGCGTTGATGGCCGGCTCGCTGGCCGGCGAGCTGTGCCGCGTGGCGCGCGATGGCGAAGAAGCCTTCATCGGTGCGATGTTCCAGAACCTCGGCCGCCTGCTGACCGAGTACTACTTCCCCGAGGAAGCCGGGCAGATCCGCAGCATCGTCGCCAGCACGCAGCGCGACGGCGCGTCGCATGCGGCCATCGTGCAGGCCGAGACGGCGGCGTCGATCAGCGTTCTGGGGCTGAGCTTCGAGGACCTGGGCCTGGGCATCGCGAAGAACTGGGGCCTGCCCGACAACCTGCAGCGCTGCATGCGCCGCCCCGAGGGCGACCCGCCGGCGCGGGTGCCGGAGAAGTCCGGCGAGCGTCTGCGCTGGCTGGCCCTGGCCGCCAACGAACTGACCGACACGCTTCTGCGCACCGAAGGCGACCCGACGGCGCGGCTGGCCGGCGTGGCCGAGCGCCATGCGCGCGGCATCGGCCTGAGCGTGCGCGAGATCCAGTCTGCCACCGACCAGGCGCGCCAGCGGCTTGCACAGGCCGCACAGGCGATGAACCTGCAGGTGGCGGCCGGCTCGCCGGCGCGGCGCCTGCTGGCGACGATCGTGGTCGATCCACCCGCCAGTGCCGCGGATGCCGACTCGCTGTCGCCGCACAGCCTGCAGGCCACGGTGGCGGCCTTCGAGGCGACCCGCATCGAGGCGCCGAAGGCCGAGCCGGTGCGCGAGAACGCCGCCGAGGTGCTGGCCGCCGGCATCGCCGACATCACCAACTCGATGGTCGACAGCTTCAAGCTCAACGAAGTGCTGCGCATGATCCTCGAGACCATGTTCCGCGCGCTGGGCTTCCGCCGCATCGTGTTCTGCCTGCGCGATGCCAAGACCGAGACGCTGACCGGCCGCTTCGGCCTGGGCGAGGGCGTGGAGGCGGTGGCGGCACAGTTCAGGGTGCCGCTCAAGGGCGGCACCGACCTGTTCTCGGCCGTCTGTGCCAAGGGGGCCGACACGCTGATCAGCGATGCCACCGTGGCCAGCATCGAGGCGCGACTGCCGGGCTGGTACCGCAGCGGTGTGCGCGCGCCGGCCTTCCTGCTGCTGCCGCTGATGATCAAGGGCGCGCCGTTTGCGCTGATCTATGCCGACAAGGCGGTGCCGGGTGGCATCGAACTGGGCGAGAAGGAACTGTCGCTGCTGCGCACGCTGCGCAACCAGGCCGTGATGGCATTCAAGCAGGCGAGCTGAGGTCCGACCTGGGTAGCATGGGCGCCGACGAGGTCCGCCCATGTGCACACGCTACGTTTCCCCTGAAGCCGCCGCCGTCGAGCGCGCCTGGCACATCGGCCGTCACACGCCCTGGCAGGGCGCCGAGGTGTTCCCGCAGCGCCCGGGGCTGTTCATCCGTGCAAGGCGCGACGCGGCGGGGCACGAGCGCGAGGCGGTGGTCGGCCAGTTCGGCCTGGTGCCGTGGTTCGCGAAGACGCCGAAGCTGAGCTATTCGACCTGCAATGCCCGCAGCGAGGAGATGGCAGCCAAGGCCACCTTCAAGGACCCGTGGAAGTACGGCAAGCGCTGCATCGTGCCGGCAGCCTCGTTCGACGAGCCCTGCTGGGAGAGCGGCCGCAACGTCTGGTGGCGCTTCCGCCGTGCCGACGGCGAGCTCTGGGGCCTGGCCGGCCTGTGGAACACCTGGACCGACAAGACCACCGGCGAGATCGTCGAGAGCTACACCATGCTGACGCTGAACGCCGATGCGCACCCGCTGATGCGCCGCATGCACAAGCCCGACCCGAAGCTTCCGCCCGAGGCGCAGGACAAGCGCTCGGTGGTGCCGATCGCGTTCGAGGACGTCGACCAGTGGCTGTACGGAACGCAGGACGAAGCGAAGCAACTGATCCGCCTCACCCCCGCGGAAGAGTTCGACGCGGGGCCGGCGGAGATGCCGAAGCGTGATGTAAGCCGGGAAGAGTGACGAGTCACAGCATTTCAGGGTGACCCTCGGCCTGGGCCGGAGGCTGATCGGCGTGATCCGCCCTGCCGGGATCCGACTGACCCATCTGGGAGCGCGAACGGGTGCTCCCCGACGAAGCCGCCGAGCGACAGCTACGGGCTGCCCTTGAGGAACTCCGGTAGCGGCAATCGCCGGGATTGAGGCATCCTTCAAGCATCTCCGTCAATCTTCTTTACTCAGTGAACAGAACATCCTCGATCTTCCTTGCGGCAGCGCTGTGTCTTCTCCAGGGGTGCGCTATCTCGACTCGGGTCGCTACTGATATTCCCCCGGGGAAAGACGGGAACGATCGCGCCCTTGGCTGTGGCCCCGTGCCGGAGCTCGAGCCATACATCTACAGAATCCCCACCTTCCAGGCTGCGGTAGTGGTGGTGGAGTTCGACCACCTGCCTACCAAGGAGACGGCCAATGTCCGCATCTCCAAGAGTTCCGGCATCAAGGAGATCGATGACTCGGCAGTCAGAGCTGTGGCGAAGTGGAAGTGCGAGCTGCCGCCGCTCATCAAGAACCAGGCGTTCTATCGAGTACCGTTCCGCTTTGTCAATCCGTTGAACCCTGCGCCACCGGCAAAGTTGTCCATAGCTTGGGCCGGGACGTACACGGCCAGATCGCAGACCAAGGTCGAAAGCGCTTCCTCGATCACGGGTTTCTCAACAATCAACCACGGCATCGAATACGGCGAGGAGTCCAACCGAGTGGTGGCCAAGCTCGGGGCTTCATTCGGGGTGTGGCTGAAGGTGGAGAGTGTTGCCGCCAACGACACGATGCAGTATCGCTATGTGTGGAAGTTTCCCCCGGTTGGGCTCGTCAATCCGAAAACCGGGCTTCGCTACTTCAGCCAAGAGGGTCGACGATCCTGTAGCGTCGGAGAGAAATGCCTAAGGGGTTGGCAGTTCGCAGAAGAGTGGGAGCTTGTTCCGGGCATATACACCTTCGAACTCTGGCAGGGCGACAACTTCCTTGAAGCGCGGTCGTTCGAGGTTCGTCTCGATTGAACAGGCAACGACAGCGGCGCATTCGTTTCACGGACCCGGCGGCTCAGCCACGGCGCGCTTCTCTGCAACTCTTGCGCGCCCATGCACGTTGGTGGGTCAGCGTCGGCTCGAAGGCTCAGACAGCACTGGCAGCTTGCCTACGCAAGCCAGGTCAGCCACCCTGGGGTAACCGCGCAGCGTCTCGTCCCAGTCCACCATTCGGACCTGGATGCGCGCCCCGATGGTCCGGCCAAGTCCGGTAGTGATCTGGGCCACCGGCTCCGGGTTGAGTGCGCGGCGCTTCTCTTCGAACTCCTGAAGCAGCTGGGCCCGCACCGCGGCACCCTTTCGTGACGCCTCGCGCCAGTCGCTGGTCTCAAGGGACCGGATGAGTTTGGTGCGGCCCTCATGGGCCAGCTGCAGTTAGAGAGGGATCCTCACGCGCAGCTGTCACACGGTGGCGCGCTGGTACATGCCTGGAAGTGTCGCCACGGTCGATTGCTCAATGTGTATGGACCAAAGTGACACATGGCAATGACACACCGACTGTCCGGAAACCCGCGCCAATACTGGGCCCCGCGTGGATACTGGCATTCATAGAGGAAGGGTGACGAGCCTTACCCCCGGCACTGGTTGCAACGCTTAGGGCTGCTTGGTTCCCCACCTGACCCGGTTGGGCGCGCTCCCATGCGGGGAGGCCCGTCGAGATCTATTGTAGGCGAGGGTTGGTGCGCAACTTCAGTTCGCGGCACGTTGCGGTCTTTCCGCGGTTCGAGCGGCCGCGGCAGGCTGGGGGTAGTGTTCCGCCCATGTCCTCCGGACCCGCTGCGCGGGTACTCCCCCTTTACTTCGCTCCACACAATCCCCAGCCCACCGCGGTGGCACCACCGAGGTCTTCGCAGTCAGCGAGGCGTGCTCGCCTGGGGTGGTGGGTGAAGGCTGTAGCGAAGTAAAGGAGGAGGGCTCGCGTCGCGAGCCCGGGGGACATGAGCGGAAGCCTTCACCCGCCGCCCCAGGCTCGCGCAGAGCTGCGACAACAACGTGCCGAAATCTGCCACCCGCGCAGGTGACTCAGCGCAACTGCAGCGCGTCGTCGCCCCACTCGATGCCCAGCGGTTCGACGATCAGTTGCTTCCGGCCGGCCTCGATTCGACCGGCGACCATGGCTGCAATGCCTTGTGACTGCGCGATCTCGACGCAGCGCTGCGCCTCCTCGGCGCCGACGAACAGCGCAAACCCCGCGCCCATGTTCAGCGTGCCGTAGGCCTCGTGGTCGTCCTGCTGCGCGTGCTGCTGGATGAACTTCAGCACCGGAGGCACCGGCGGCACGGCGTGGATGCGGTAGGTGAATGTCGATGGGTGGCGCAGCAGCTTGCGCCAGCCGTGGCCGGTGATGTTGGCGCAGTAGTGCGGCACGATGCCGGCCTTTGCCAGGGCCTCGGTGACCGGCGAGTACAGCAAGGTCGGCGCGAGCAGCGCCTCGCCGTAGCTGAGGCCCGGCGCCACCTCGGTGAGGTAGCCCTGCGGCAGCCGCTCGACCAGCTTGCGCGCCAGGCTCAGGCCATTGGCATGGATGCCGCTGGAAGCCAGCAGCACGATCGCGTCGCCTGCGGCGAGGCGGTCGCCGACCGACAGCCGCGACTTCGGGCTGACGATGCCGGTGCAACTGGCGGCCAGGTCGATGCGACCGGCCTCGACGATGCCGGCCAGCGCCGGCGTCTCGCCGCCGCCCCAGGCCACGCCGCAGGTGTCGCAGGCCTGCTTCCAACCGGCCACCAGGGCCTGAGCACGCTGCGCGTCGCCGAACCAGTCGCTGCCGCCGGCGGCCCAGTAGGCCTGCACCACCAGCGGCGTGGCGCCGACGGTGATCAGGTCGTTGATCGCCATCGCGATCGTGTCCTGCGCAATCGAGCCGTAGAAGCTGCGACCGGTCAGCGCCTTCATCTCGTCGGCGACCAGCGCTTTCGAGCCGAGGCACTCGACGATGCTGGCCAGGTAGAACGGGCCGACATCGACCACGTACGCCGACTCGCCGCGCGACGCGGCGATCTCGCTGAAACCATGCGCTGCGAGGTTGCCCGCGGTGGCGGCGGCAGCGCGCTGCGCGGACACCTTCAGGGGGTCGATCAGGTCGTAGTTGACGCCGGCCTGTTCATAGCTGAGCGTTCCGCTGGCGGCGGTGGAGGGGTCGGGGCGGGCGGCGGCTGTCATGGGGCGCGATTATCGGTCAGCCCATCTCTGACCCGGCCGGCCCCTGGCGGCCGGATGCCCCGGGGGCGGCCCGTAGAATGAGGCGCATGAGTTACCTGGTGCTCGCACGCAAGTACCGTCCACGCAGCTTCGAGGCGATGGTCGGGCAGGAGCACGTCGTGCAGGCACTGTCCAATGCGCTGACGCAGCAAAGGCTGCACCACGCCTACCTGTTCACCGGCACGCGCGGCGTTGGCAAGACGACGGTCTCGCGCATCCTGGCCAAGTCGCTGAACTGCACGGGCGCCGACGGTCAGGGCGGCATCACCGCCACGCCCTGCGGCGTGTGCGATGCGTGCCGCGACATCGACGCTGGCCGCTTCGTCGACTACGTGGAGCTCGATGCCGCCTCCAACCGCGGTGTCGAGGAGATCTCGCAGCTGCTCGACCAGGCCGTCTACAAGCCGGTGCTCGGCCGCTTCAAGGTCTACATGATCGACGAAGTGCACATGCTCTCGAACACCGCGTTCAACGCGATGCTCAAGACGCTGGAGGAGCCGCCCGACTATCTGAAGTTCGTGCTGGCCACGACCGACCCGCAGAAGGTGCCGCCGACGGTGCTGTCGCGCTGCCTGCAGTTCAACCTGCGGCCGATGGCGCCGCAGACGGTGCAGGAGCACCTGAGCACCGTGCTGGCCGAGGAAGGCATCGCTGCCGAGCCGGGCGCGCTGCGCCTGCTGGCGCGCGCGGCTCGCGGCTCGATGCGCGATGCGCTGTCGCTGACCGACCAGGCGATCGCCTTCGGTGCCGGTGCGCTGGCCGAAGCCGGTGTGCGCCAGATGCTCGGTGCGGTCGACCGCGGCCACGCGGTGCGGCTGGTCGAGGCGCTGTCCGCCGGCGACGGCGGCGCGGTGGTGGCCTCGGTCGATGGATTGCGTGCGCTCGGCCTGTCGGCCACCGGCACGCTGGAGGAGATGGCCGCACTGCTTCAGCAGATGGCGGTGCAGCAGGCCGTGCCCGGTGCGCTGGATGCGAACGATCCCGACACGCCGGCCATCGAGCGCCTGGCTGCTGCGCTGCCGGCCGACGAGACGCAGCTGCTCTACAGCATCGTGGTCCACGGCCGCGCCGAGCTGGCGCTGGCGCCGGACGAGTACAGCGGCCTGGTGATGGTGCTGCTGCGCATGCTGGCGTTCCGGCCGGCCGGCTCGGGCGCGGCCGAGCGGCCGGTGCCGCGTCCCGCCGCGGCGGCGCCGGCGGCACGCGCTCCGGCCGCGGCCCAGCCGGCCGTGGTGGCCAGCGCACCGGCGCTGCGAGTTCCCGCGCCCCCCGTGCCAACCACGCCGACCGCAGCTCGCCCGCCGAGCGCGGTCGTGGCGCGTTCGCCGGAGCCGCCGCCCTGGGTCGACGCGCCCGACGACTTCGACAGCGCCGAGCCCGAGGCGGCACCAGCCCCCGCGATGCGCAGCGTGCCCGAGCCGATGCCGCGCGCCGAGCCGCCGCGACTGGTGACCACGCCGCTGGGCGATCGCTGGGCTGCGCAGGTGCGTTCTTTGTGCGACAGCGGCGCCATCGGCGCGCTGGTGCGCGAACTGGCGATGCAGGCGCAGTGCACCGCGATCGACGAATCGGCCTCGCCGGCCCGCTGGACGCTGGCCGTCGAACGCGAGATGCTGCGCAGCGCGGCCAACGTCGACAAGCTGCAGGCCGCCCTGGCGCAGGCGCTGGGCCGGGCGGTGCAGCTGCAGGTCGAAGCCGGCGTGGCGGAGGACTCGCCGGCGCGCCGCGACGCTGTCGAGCGCGCCCGCCGCCAGGCCGAGGCCGAGCAGATCATCCACGACGACCCGCTGGTGCAGGCCCTGATGGCACAGTACAAGACCGCGCGCATCGTGCCCGGCTCGGTCAAGCCGCATTGATTCCCTAGGAGCATCCACCATGATGAAGAACCAGCTGGCCGGCCTGATGAAGCAGGCCCAGGCGATGCAGGACAACCTGAAGAAGGCGCAGGAGGAACTGGCGCTGATCGAGGTCGAGGGCCAGTCGGGCGCCGGCCTGGTGAAGGTCACGATGACCTGCAAGCACGACGTCAAGCGCGTCGCCATCGATCCCAGCCTGCTTGCCGACGACAAGGACATGCTCGAGGACCTGGTCGCCGCTGCGTTCAACGACGCGATCCGCCGCGCGGAAGAGGTCAGCCAGCAGAAGATGGGCAAGCTCACTGCGGGAATGCCCATGCCCCCCGGCATGAAGTTCCCGTTCTGATGGCCCACCCCCGGAGCGCCCGCGGCGCTCCCCCTCAAGGGGGCGCCGCCAGCGGGCCGGCGAAGCCGGTCCCGCGGCGGCCGCTCGATGGGTGGTCGGAATGAGCGCCAGCTCTCTGGACATGCTCATCGACGCATTGCGCCGGTTGCCCGGCATCGGCGTCAAGTCGGCGCAGCGCATGGCCTTCCACCTGCTGCAGCACGACCGCGACGGCGCGATGCGCCTGTCCACCGCGCTGCAGTCGGCCTGCGCGAGCGTGCGCCACTGCGAGCGCTGCCACACTTTCACCGAGGCACCGGTGTGCGACATCTGCCTCGATGCGCAACGCGACAAGCGCCTGCTGTGTGTCGTCGAGACGCCGGCCGACCAGGCCGCGCTGGAGCGCACCGGCAGCTACCGAGGCCTGTACTTCGTGCTGATGGGGCGGTTGAGCCCGCTGGACGGAGTCGGCGCGCGCGAGATCGGCGTGGCCGAACTGCTGCGCCGCGCGGTCGACGGTGCCACCGAGGAGGTCATCATCGCCACCAGCTTCACCGCGGAGGGCGAGGCCACCGCGCATGTGCTGGCCGAGGCGCTGAAGGCCCGCGGCCTGAAAGTCACGCGGCTGGCGCGCGGCGTGCCCATCGGCAGCGAGCTGGAGTACGTCGACCTGGGCACCATCGCCCATGCGTTGAGCGACCGGCGCTGAGCACCGGTCGGGCCGGCGCGCTCAGCGCTTCTTGGCCCGCTTCGCCGTCTTGCTGGCCGCACCGGCGCTCTTGCGGGCCGGCTTGTGTACCACGGTCTTGGCCGCCGCCGACTTGCGTGCGACGCTGCTCGTCGCCGTGCCCTGCGGCGCCTTCTGCGCCACGTAGACGATGATGGACTGGCCGGGCCGGAAGCTGGCCCCGGCGCCGACACCGTTCCACTGCGCCACCTGCGCGGCGCTGACGCGGTAGCGCTTCGCGACGCTGGCCACGCTGTCGCGCTTGCCGGCCTTCAGCGCCACGCGGCGCATCGCCCGGCCTTCAGGCGCCAGCGCGATCATCGCGTTCTCCGCCAGGTGCTCCGACACGTCGGCCTGGCGGTGCGGGCTGCGCGGCACCAGCAGCGTCGAGCCGGCCTTGACCAGCATGCGCGGCGGGATGTCATTGACGTCGCGCAGCTCGGCCTCTTCCATGCCGACCAGCTGCGCCGCCTCGGCCGGCTTCAGCGTCTTCGGCGCCACCCACGCCGTCCAGCTGGCCAGCGGGCCGCGGTGCTGCGGCAGCGCACGCACGAAGTGGTTGGCGTTGTCGTAGGGCAGCAGCACCTGCGGCGTGCCGGCAGCGAGGATCACCGGCCGGTTCATCTGCGGGTTGAGCGCGCGGAACTCGTCCAGCGGCAGCTGGGCCAGCCTGGCGGCGAGTTCGACGTCGATGTCGCGCTCGATGCCGACGGCCAGGAAGTACGGGTGGTTGGCCAGCACCGGCAGCTGGAGGCCGAAGTCGGCTGGCCGCGCGACGATGTTCTTCACCGCCTGCAGCTTGGGCACGTACCAGCGGGTCTCGTCGGGCATGCGCAGGCTGGCGTAGTCGGTCGGCAGGCCGGCGCGGCGGTTCTTCGCGATGGCGCGCTGCACGTTGCCTTCGCCCCAGTTGTAGGCGGCCAGCGCGAGCTGCCAGTCGCCGAACATGTCGTGCAGGCGCTGCAGGTAGTCGAGCGCGGCGCGGGTCGAATCGAGCACGCTGCGGCGGTCGTCGCGGAAGACGTTCTGGCGAAGTTCGAAGTGCCGCCCGGTGGCCGGCATGAACTGCCACATGCCGGCCGCCTTGGCCGACGACAGCGCCTGCGGGTTGAAGGCACTCTCGATGAAGGGCAGCAGCGCCAGCTCGGTGGGCATGCCGCGCTTCTCGACCTCTTCGACGATGTGGAACAGGTAGCGGCTGCCGCGCTCGGTCATGCGCTGCACGTAGTCGGGCCGGGTCGCATACCAGCGCTCGCGGTCGCGCACCAGCGAGTTGTCGAGGTCGACCAACGCGAAGCCGGCGCGCACGCGCTGCCAGAGGTCCAACTGCGCGGCGCGGTCATCGAGGTCGAGCCGCCGCTCGGGGCTCAGCGGGTCGACGGCCGGAGGTGTCGGTGCCGGGGTGTCGGCCAGTGCCGGATCGGCCGGTGGGGTGGCCGGTGCCGGCGCGGGGCTCGGCGGCGGGACCTGTTCGACAACTGCGGGCGTGGCCGTCGGCGGCGCCTGGGGGGCATCGGCCGGTGTCGTGGCGCAGCCGGCCAGCAGCGACAGCGCCAGCCAGAGCGCGGCGTACCCGGCCGCAGGGGGGGATTGGTTCATCGGAAGTGGTTCTTCCAGCGACGCAGCGCGGCGAACACCGCAGGGGCCTGCTCGCCGCTCGCGCCCTGCGCGACCGCGGAGCCCACCACTTCGGCGACCTCGCAGCGCAGGAAAGGATTGATCTCGCGCTCGACGCCGATGCGCGAGGGCAGCGTCGGCTGCCCCTGCGCGCGCAGCGCCTCGCACTGCGTGGTGTAGCGCGACAGCGCCGGATTGCCGGGTTCCACCGCACGCGCGAACTTCAGGTTGGACAGCGTGTACTCATGGGCGCAGCAGACGCGCGTGTCGCCGGGCAGCGCGGCCAGGCGCGACAGCGACGCGTGCATCTGCTCGGGCGTGCCTTCGAACAGCCGGCCGCAGCCGCCGGAGAACAGCGTGTCGCCGCAGAAGAGGATCGGCGCCTCGCCGTGGCCCGCCTCATGGAAGTAGGCAATGTGCCCGGCGGTGTGGCCAGGCACGTCGATCACCGTGAAGCCCAGGCCCAGCACCTCGATGCGGTCACCGTCGTCCAGCGGTGTGTACGGGGCAGGGATGTTCTCGCGCCGCGGTCCGTAGACCGGACCCTGCAAGCGATCGCGCAGCGCATCCACGCCACCGACATGGTCGCCATGGTGATGCGTCACTAGAATCGCCGCCAGCGTCAGTTGCCGAGCGTCGAGCGCAGCCTGCACCGGCGCTGCTTCACCTGGGTCGACGACGATGGCGCTCGAGCCATCGTGCAGCATCCAGATGTAGTTGTCGGTGAAGGCAGGCAGGGCGATCAGATTCATGGTGCAAGGCGAGCGAATTATAGGTTTGGCCCCCTGGCTCGCGACGCCGGCAGGGCGATACCTGCTCGCCTGGGAACAGCACCACCTCGACCAGGCCGTGGCCGACCTGTTTGGCTTCCATGCACTGCAGCTCGGCCTGCCCGAGCTCGACGCGCTGCGCAACAACCGCATGCCCCACCGCTGGGTGGCCAGCGACGGCGCACCGGTTCCGGACGCTGCCGACGCATTGCCGCGCGCTGCGGTCGCACTGCAGCTGGACTTCGACGCCTTGCCCTTCGACAGCGCCAGCCTCGACCTGGTCGTGTTGCCCCACACGCTGGAGCTGGCGCGCGACCCGCACCAGACGCTGCGCGAGGTCGAGCGTGTCCTGCGGCCCGAGGGCCGCGTCGTGGTGGTCGGTTTCAACCCGGCCAGCCTGTGGGGCCTGCGCCAGCGCCTGGGCCGCGTGCGGCTGGGCGTGGGCCTGGGCAAGAACAAGCCGCTCTTCCTGCCCGACGGCGGCGAGTTCCTCGGCTACCGCCGTCTGCGCGACTGGCTGCAACTGCTCAGCTTCGAGGTCGAGTCGGGGCGGTTCGGCTGCTACCGCCTGCCGGTGGTCTCGGAGCGCTGGCTGCAGCGCTGCGAATGGATGGACGGCTCCGGCGAGCGCTGGTGGCCGGTGTTCGGCGCGGCCTACTTCGTCGTCGCCGTCAAGCGGGTGCGGGGCATGCGCCTGGTCGGCCTGGTGCGCGACCAGCGCCAGCGCAGCAAGGCGGCAGCCGTGGTCGCTACACACAAGCGCCGCGAGCGCGAGGAAGAGACGGCATGACGGCATCGACGCCGGCGCTCAAGCGCCCGCACGTGGTCATCTACACCGACGGTGCCTGCAAGGGCAATCCGGGCAAGGGTGGCTGGGGCGCGTGGCTGGCCACCGGCGAGCACGAGAAGGAACTGTTCGGCGGCGAGTTGATGACAACGAATAACCGCATGGAACTGACCGCGGTGATCGAGGCTCTGGCATCGCTGAAGCGCACCTGCGACGTGACGGTGCACACCGACAGCGAATATGTGCGCAAGGGCATCACCGAGTGGATCCATGGCTGGAAGACACGCGGCTGGAAGACGGCCGACAAGAAGCCGGTGAAGAACGCCGAGCTGTGGCAGCGCCTCGATGCGCTGCGCCAGCTGCACCACGTCGAGTGGCGCTGGGTCAAGGGTCATTCGGGCGAGCCGGGCAACGAGCGCGCCGATGCCCTGGCCAACCGCGGCGTCGAGACGCAGAAGTGATGGTTGAGCGGGCCGTGGGCTCGCTCGGCGCGGGCTACAGTGCGCCAAGCACAACGACAGCAACGATGAAGGCCGCGACTTGAAGACGCTCCACACCGTGATCGCCGTGGTCGGCATCGGCCTGGCCAGCGCAGCGGCCTGGTGGGTCCAGAACCGTGACACCAGCCGGGCGACGACCCAGGCGGCAGCGCCGGGTGCCGCGTCGATGCCGGCCGCGGCCGGGTCGGGCGCCACGGGCGGGCCGATCGCGGTCGAGGTGGCGCGGGCCAGCGTCGTGCGCATCGAGGACGATGCCCAGGCGGTCGGTTCGTTGCGCTCACGCCAGGGCGTCATGCTGCGGCCCGAGGTCAGCGGCCGCATTGCACGGCTGGGTTTCGCCGACGGCCAGCGCGTCAAGCGCGGGCAGCTGCTGGTGCAGCTCGACGACACGCTGCAGCGTGCCCAGCTGCAACAGGCGCAGGCGCAGGCGAGCATCGCGCGCACCAACCTGCAACGCAATCGCGAACTGATGGCGCAGAACTTCGTCAGCGCCAGTGCGGTCGACCAGACCGCCGCGGCGCTCGAGGTCGCCGAGGCGCAGGTCGCGCTGGCCCAGGCGCAGCTCGAGCGCATGCGCATCGTCGCGCCGTTCGACGGTGTGGCCGGCATCGCGACGGTCAACCTCGGCGACTACGTCAAGGACGGCGCCGACCTCGTCAATATCGAAGACGCGTCGTCGATGTCGGTCGACTTCCGCCTGCCCGAGCGCTACCTCGCCCGCCTGAAACCGGGCCAGCCGGTCGAGGTGCAGGTCGATGCGCTGCCGGGGCGCAACTTCAGCGGGCGCATCGACGCGGTCGATTCGCAGCTCGACGCCAACGGCCGCTCGCTGCTGGTGCGCGCGCGCCTGCCCAATCCGCAGGGCGAGCTGAAGGCGGGCATGTTCGCGCGCTCGCGCACGGTGTTCGCGGTGCGCGAGCAGGCGGTGGTGGTGCCCGAGGAGGCGCTGGTGCCTCAGGGCGGGCGCCAGTACCTGGTCAAGGTCGTCGACGGTCCGTCCGGTCCGGTGTCGCAGCGCATCGAGGCCCGGCTGGGCGTGCGCCTGCCGGGCCGTGCCGAGATCCTCGAAGGCATCGCCGTCGGCGACCTCGTGGTCACTGCCGGCCAGGCCCGGTTGATGCGCGGCGACGGCCTGGCGCTGCGCGTGGTCGAGGTTGGCGGCAGCGCGCCGCGCGCACCGGCGGCGCCGGTGGCACCTGCGCGGGCCGGCTCTGGCGCACGCTCGGCGGTCTGACCGGTCCGGCGCGATGAAGATCTCCGAAACCTCGATCCGCCGCCCCGTCTTCGCGACGGTGATGTCGCTGCTGCTGGTGCTGGTCGGCGCGGTCTCGTTCAAGGGGCTGCAGGTGCGCGAGTACCCGCGCATCGACGAGCCGGTGGTCAACGTGACGACCCGGCTGACCGGCGCGTCGTCGGAGGTCATCGAGTCGCAGGTCACCAAGCCGCTGGAGGATTCGATCTCCGGCATCGAGGGCGTGGACATCATCACCTCGGTGTCGCGCGCCGAGCAGAGCCAGATCACCGCGCGCTTCAAGCTCAGCAAGAGCCCGGAGGACGCCGCCGCCGACGTGCGCGACCGCGTCTCGCGCGTGCGGGCGCGGTTGCCCGACGCGATCGACGAGCCGGTGATCGCCAAGGTCGAGGCCGATGCGACGCCGACCATCTGGCTGGCCTTCAGCAGCGAGTCGCTGTCGCCGCTCGAGATCACCGACCTGATCAACCGCGTCGTCAAGCCGCGGCTGCAGACCGTGCCCGGCGTGGCCGACGTGCAGATCAACGGCGACCGGCTGTTCGCGATGCGCATCTGGGTCGACCCGGACAAGCTCGCGTCTTTCCGCCTGACGGTGCAGGACGTCGAGGACGCGCTGCGCAAGCAGAACCTCGAGGTGCCGGCCGGCCGCATCGAGAGCCAGCAGCGCGAGTTCAGCGTCACCGCACAGACCGACCTGAGCACGCCGGCGCAGTTCGCCGAGATCGCGCTGAAGAGCGCCAGTGGCTACGTGGTGCGGCTGCGCGACGTGGCGCGCATCGAGCAGGCCGCGGCCAGCGAACGTTCCAGCGTCCGGCTGAACGGCGTGCCCTCGGTGTCGATGGGCGTGATCCGCCAGGCCACGGCCAACCCGCTCGAGGTGGCCGCCGGCGTGCGCGACGTGATCCCGAAGATCCAGCAGGACCTGCCACCCAGCGTGCGCGTGCAGCAGGCCAACGACAACTCGGTGTTCATCGACCGCTCGATCAAGTCGGTTTACACCACCATCGCCGAGGCGGTGGTGCTGGTGGCGCTGGTGGTGTTCGTGTTCCTGCGCACGCTGCGTGCCTCGATCATCCCGCTCGTCACCATCCCGGTCAGCCTGATCGGCGTGTTCGGCGTGATGGCGGCGGTCGGCTTCACCGTCAACACGCTGACCCTGCTGGCGCTGGTGCTGGCGATCGGCCTGGTCGTCGACGATGCGATCGTGGTGCTGGAGAACATCTTCCGCCACATCGAGGAGGGCCTCGAGCCCTTCCAGGCGGCGCTGAAGGGCGCGAAGGAGGTCGGCTTCGCGGTGGTGGCGATGACGCTGACGCTGGCGGCGGTGTACGCGCCGCTGGCCTTCACGCCGGGCCGCACCGGCCGCCTGTTCGTCGAGTTCGCGCTGACGCTGGCGGGCGCGGTGATCGTCTCCGGTTTCATCGCCCTGACGCTGACGCCGATGATGTGCAGCAAGCTGCTGCGCCACAACCCGGCGCCGAACCGCTTCGACCGGCTGATGGAGTCGGTGCTGGTCGGTCTCGGCCGGGTGTACGAATCGTCGCTGCGCTGGGTGCTGCTGCGCCGCTGGCTGGTGCTGCTGGTGATGGTGGCTTCGGGCCTGGGCAGCTGGTGGCTGTTCAAGACGGCCAAGAGCGAGCTCGCGCCGATCGAGGACCGTGGCGTGATCTTCACCTCCGTCAATGCGCCGGACGGCTCCACGCTCGAATACACGCAGCGCTACATGCAGGCGATCGAGCGCATCGGCATGGGCTTCCCGGAGTTCGACCGGGTCTTTGTCGTCACCGGCAACCCGACGGTGTCGCAGGGCACCGCGATTCTGCGCACCGTCGACTGGACCGAGCGCAAGCGCTCCACCCAGCAGCTGGCGCGCGAACTGCAGCCGAAGTTCGGAATGCTGCCCGGCGTGACGGCCTTCCCGGTCACACCGCCGTCGCTGGGCCAGGGCTTCCGCGAACGGGCCATCAACTTCGTGCTGGTCAGCTCCGACAGCTACGCCAACATGGCGCAGGTGTCGCAGCAGATGGTGGCCGAGATGGCGAAGAACCCCGGCATCGTGCAGCCCGACACCGACCTGCGGCTGAACAAGCCGGAGCTGTTCATCCAGGTCGACCGCGACCGCGCCGCCGACGCCGGCATCGCCGTCGACCAGGTGGCGCGCACCATCGAGACCCTGCTAGGCGGCCGCAACGTGACGCGCTACAAGCGCAACGCCGAGCAGTACGACGTGATCGTGCAGACCGAGAGCCGCGGTCGCACCACGCCGGAAGACATCGACCGCATGTTCGTGCGCGGCCGTGCCGATGCGGCAGGCAATGCGCCGATGGTGCCGCTGGCCTCACTGGTCAAGGTCACCGAGTCGGTCAGCCCGCGCGAGCTGAACCACTTCAACCAGCGCCGCTCGGTGACCATCACCGCCAACCTGGCGCCGGGCTACTCGCTGGGCGAGGCGCTCGAGTTCATGGACGCGACAGCCGCCAGGGTGATCAAGCCGGGCTACTCGACCGAACTGAACGGCGTGTCGCGCGAATACCGTTCGTCCAGCGGTGCACTGGGTCTGGTGTTCGTGCTGGCGCTGCTGTTCATCTTCCTGGTGCTGTCGGCGCAGTTCGAGAGCTTCGTCGACCCGTTCGTGATCATGCTGGCGGTGCCGCTGTCGATGGTCGGCGCGCTCGGCGCGATGCACCTGACCGGCGGCACGCTGAACGTCTACTCGCAGATCGGCCTGATCACGCTGGTCGGCCTGATCACCAAGCACGGCATCCTGATCGTCGAGTTCAGCAACCAGCTGCGCCAGCAGGGGCGCGACGTGCATGCGGCAGTGGTCGAAGCCGCGTCATTGCGCCTGCGGCCGATCCTGATGACCACCGCGGCGATGGTGCTTGGCGCACTGCCGCTGGCACTGGCCAGTGGCGCGGGCGCAGAGAGCCGTCAGCAGATCGGCTGGGTGATCGTTGGCGGCATGAGCTTCGGCACGCTGCTGACCATCTTCGTCGTGCCGACGATGTACACGCTGTTCGCGCGCAAGCTGATCCCGGGCGAGATCACCACGCCGGAGGCGCCCGAAGCGGCGCCGGTGCACTGACGGGTCGACGCGCGGCGGCTCAGACCCGCGCGCGCATGGCCCGGCGGGCCTGCACGAACTCGAAGGCGAAACCGACCGCGGCAGCGATCGCGAGCTCGTTCTCGCTGCGCTCCTTGTCGGTCAGGTAGAAGGCGAAGTCGACCTCGTGGCGGATGTAGCGCGGCGGCAGCTTGTTCAGGGCCACGCAGGCGATGTCGGCCAGCAGCTCCGGCGTGGCCAGGTGCGGGAAGCGTGCCGACTGGGCCTTGACGGCCTCGAACACCGAGCGTTCGTGGTGGTTGAAGATGGTCTCGAAGTCGGCGCTCATGGCGGAGTCTCGCGGTGTGGCGGGTCCTGCGAGTGTCGGCGCCGGCCGGCCCCTCGATGGGCGGAAAAGCGCCACTGCGGCCGGGCAAATCGGCCGACGGCTCAGAGCCGCTCGATCACCCGCATCGAGAGATCGACCGCACGCACGTTCTTGGTCAGCGCGCCGATCGAGATGCGGTCCACGCCCGTCGCTGCGATGTCGCGCAGCTGCTCGATCAGCACGCCACCGGAGACTTCCAGCTCGGCGCGGCCGGCGTTGATCGCCACCGCCTCGCGCATCGCCGCGGGCTCGAAGTTGTCGAGCATGATGCTGGTCGCGCCGTGCTTCAGCGCCTCGGCCAGCTGAGCCAGGGTCTCGACCTCGATCTGGATCTCGACGCCGGCATTCAGCGCCCGCGCCTGGGCCAGCACCTGCGCGATGCCGCCGGCCGCCGCGATGTGGTTCTCCTTGATCAGGATGCCGTGCCACAGCGCCAGCCGCTGGTTGCGCCCGCCGCCCACGCGCACCGCGTACTTCTGCGCCTGGCGCAGACCGGGCAGCGTCTTGCGCGTGTCGAGGATGGCGCAGCCGCGCGGGTTGGGCGAGGCGCCGGCGATCGCGTCGACATGCGCGCGCGTCAGTGTCGAGGTGGCCGAGAGCAACTGCAGGAAGTTCAGCGCCGGACGCTCGGCCGAGAGCAGCGCCCGTGCGTTGGCCTCGATCTCGCACAGCGTGGCGCCGGCCGTGACCCGGTCGCCTTCGCGGGCCAGCCAGTCGATGCGGGCGCCGGCGTCCAGCGCACGCACGCAGCCGTCGAACCAGTCGCGGCCGCACAGCACGGCGGCCTCGCGCACGATCACGCGTGAACGCACGCGCTGCGTGGCCGGCACCAGCATCGCCGTCCAGTCGCCGCGGCCGATGTCCTCGGCGAGTGCGTCGCGGATGTTGCGTGCGCGGGCCTCTTCCAGCGTCTCGTTGTGCTCGACCATGCTCATGCGGCGCCGATGTTCTTCACCAGCCCGGTCTTGGTGATGCTGCCGGGGTGGGTGGCGGTGAAGTCGAGCATGCGCTCGATGCAGCCCAGGGCCCTGGCACGTACCGGCTCGTCGACCAGGATCTCGCCGCTGCCAGTCTCCAGCGCCTGCACCACGCCCTGCAGCGCATTCATCGCCATCCACGGGCAGTGCGCGCAGCTCTTGCAGGTGGCGCTGCGGCCGGCGGTCGGCGCTTCCAGCAGCGTCTTGCCCGGCGCCAGCTGGCGCATGCGGTGCATCAGGCCGTTGTCGGTGGCGATGATGAAGGTCTTCGCGTCGCTGTTCAGCACCGCGTTAAGGATCTGCGTCGTCGAGCCGACCACGTCGGCCTGGGCGACAACGCTCTGGGGTGATTCGGGGTGCACCAGCACCTTGGCGTCCGGATGCTCCTTGCGCAGCAGGTCGAGCTCCAGGCCCTTGAACTCGTCGTGCACGATGCACTCGCCATGCCAGCTGAGCATGTCGGCGCCGGTCTGCTCCTGGATGTAGCGGCCGAGGTGCCGGTCGGGTGCCCAGAGGATCTTCTCGCCGCGCGCCTTCAGGTGCTCGACGATGGCCAGCGCGCAGGAGCTGGTCACCATCCAGTCGGCGCGAGCCTTCACCGCCGCGCTGGTGTTGGCGTAGACGACCACGGTTCGGTCGGGGTGGGCATCGCAGAAGGCGGCGAACTGGTCGGGCGGGCAGCCGAGGTCCAGCGAGCAGGTCGCGTCGAGGTCGGGCATCAGCACGCGCTTGCTGGGCGACAGAATCTTGGCCGACTCACCCATGAAGCGCACACCGGCCACGACCAGCGTCTTCGCCGCGTGGTCGCGGCCGAAGCGGGCCATCTCCAGCGAGTCGGCGACGATGCCGCCGGTCTCCAGCGCCAGGTCCTGCAGGTCACCGTCGACGTAGTAGTGGGCCACCAGCACGGCGCCATGCTGCTTCAGCAGCGCGGCGGCGCGGGCCTTCCATTCACGCCGTTGATCCGGCGTGAGCACCTCGGGCACCTTGGCCCAGGCGTGGGCGACGCAGCTGGCGCCGCTGGCGTCCTGCTGCGTGTAGTCGTAGAGAACTTGACTCATGCGGCGATGTTAGGCCACTCCCGTGGCCGCCGCCGCGGCTCAGAGCAAGGCCTTGTCCAGCTCCATCAGCTTGTAGCGCGCCAGCGGCAGGTTGGTGCGCTGGCGGTCGAGCAGGGCGACGACGAAGACGTCGGGGTAGCGCGAGATCACGCGCATGACCTGCTGGCGGGCGCTGGTGCTGGTCATGATCTCCTCGACCGGGCCGCCCAGCCCCATCGCGTTGGACGAGGCGCGGTGGTCGCGCAGGATGCGCGCGCAGGCGGCGCCGATCACGTCCATGTCGACCGGCTGGTCCTCGCGCAGTTCGCGCGCCAGCACCAGGCCGGTGGTGGCGTCGACCGCGGCGCAACCGAGCATGCCTTCGAGCGGCAGCATGTCGGCCAGCGCCTGGCGGGCGCGTGCCGGGTCCAGCACGGCACGCCCCAGGCGCGCCACCGGTGCGGCCACGGCGGGTTTGAGGGGCTGCGGCGGCGCGGAGAGATCGGCCACCTTGAAGGCGAATTCGGCCGCCGGCTTGGTCTCCCAGGCCGGCTGCAGCTTGACCAGGTTCCAGATGCCCAGCATCGCGTTCCACACCGCCGAGGCGCTGATCAGCGGCTCGTCGATCACGTGCACGTGCAGGCGCCCGGGCCAGCGCACCGCGGCGATCTTGTTGGCGATCCACACCGCGTTGGGCGGCAGCATGAACAGCAGGTTGGGGCAGTGCCAGGCCGGCAGCTGCGTGGCGTCGGCCAGCGACGCGAGCAGCGCGTCGATGGCGTGCGGCTGCATCGGGCCGACGATCACCGCGGTCAGGTGGCTGTGCTCCATCAGCGCCACCGGGATCTCGGCGTTGTCGTGCCCCGGCGCGCGCACGTCGGCGTGGTAGAGGTTGAGCTTCTCCTCGTGGCGGCGGACCAGGCTGGTGCGCTCGATCACCGCCAGCGTCTTCAGCGTGGTGTGCTCGCGCAGGTGCAGCCGTTCGACCGGCTGGCCGCCGGCGTCGGACAGCGCCTTGATCACCGCCGAGGCCCACACGCCCGTCGGGTCGAGCAGGGTGATCTGGCGCGTCGCGGTGCCCAGGTCGGCGCGCGTGGAGGCGAAGTGCTCGCGGATGGCGGCCGCCGGCGAGCCGGTGACGACCAGGTCGCGCAGGTGGCGGTCGACCATCTGGCCACGTTCGTTGACCTCGGTGGCCACGCTTTCCAGGATGGCGGTGGCGGCGAAGCCACCGTCGGTTTCGTCCGGCGTGGCGGCGCGCAGGCGCGGGTCCTCGGCCGGACCGAGTTCACCGAACAGCGACTTGAGCATGATGTTGTTCTCCCCCCGCAGGGCCGGCGGTCGTGCGGATCACGACACTCCTCAGCCTACGTGCAACCCCCAGGGTCCATTCTGGCGGCAGATGGAAGAAGTGTTGCAAGGCGTCACCGATTGATCCCTGGGTCGGGTGGTTCAGGCGAAGAAATGCGTCGGCGGCGCGCCCAGCGTGCGCTTGACCATCGCGGTGAAGGCGCTGGCGCTGGCGTAGCCCAGTTCGGCAGCGATGGTCGCCATCGGCAGCTTGCGGGCCGACAGCGCCAGCGCGTGGGCCAGCAGCACCTGCTGCCGCCACTGCTGGAAGGTGGTGCCCAGTTCGCTGCGGAACAGCCGGGCCACGGTGCGCGGGCTGGCGCCGGCGTGCGCGGCCCAGTCGGCTAGCGAGTCCCAGCGTGTCGGAGCGTCCAGCACCGCTTCGCAGAGCTGCCGCAGCCGCTTGTCGGCCGGCAGGTCGACGCCAAGGCGCACTGGCGCCGCGCGGCGCAACTCGTCGAGGATCAGCGCGGCCAGGCTGGCTTCGCGCTCGTCCTGCCCGCTGCGCAGCACTGCGCCCGGCGAAGTGTCGAGATGGGCGACCAGCTCTCGCAGCAGCGGCGACACCTCCAGCACGCGGCATTCCGGCCAGCGCTGGAACGGCGTCTCTGCGGCGTCGCCGAAGAAGCGCGCTGCCGGGTGCACGTAAAGCGTGCGGATCTCAGCGTCCTCCATCACCGTGACCACGTGCTCCACGCCAGGCGGGATCCACAGCGCACGGCTCGGCGGCACGAGGTAGGTGCTGTGGCCGGCGTTCATGCGGATCACGCCGGTGGCCGACATGGCCACCTGCGCCCAGGTGTGGCTGTGCGGCTCGACGCGGGTGGCGGCCGCGAGCCGGCGCAGCTTGGCACGCACCGGCCGCTGCTCGGTGGGTGCGTAGGCCAGCGGGTCGATCGGCGGCACGCTGGCGCGGCGGGGGCGGGCGGTGGTGGCCATTGGCGGAGTCTCGACAGAGATTGACTCTCTATCGTAACTGCGACGGCGGCGTGACACCTAGAGTTCAGGGCATCCCACTGGCCCCGTCCCGATGACCACCGCTTCCCCCTCGCTGCGCGACGACGCCCGCACCATCGGCTTGATCGGCCTGGCGCACGGCACCTCGCACTTCTTCCACATGCTGCTGCCGCCGCTGTTCCCGCTGTTCATCCGCGACTTCGGCCTGAGCTACTCCGAACTCGGCCTGCTGGTCAGCACCTTCTTCGTGATCTCCGGCATCGGCCAGGCGCTGGCCGGCTTCCTGGTCGACCGGGTCGGTGCGCGGCCGGTGCTGTTCGCCGCGCTGGGCTGCTTCGTGCTCGCCGCGCTGGCCGCGGCCACGGCGCAGAGTTATGCCGGCCTGATGCTGGCGGCCGCGCTGTCCGGCCTGGGCAACTCGCCCTTCCACCCGATCGACTTCACCATCCTCAACAAGCGGGTGTCGCAGCCGCGCCTGGGGCATGCCTTCTCGGTGCACGGCATCTCCGGCAATCTCGGCTGGGCGGCCGCGCCGGTGTTCATGACGGCGCTGACGGCCGCCGCCGGCTCGTGGCGCTGGGCCGCGGCCGGCGCCGCGATCTGGGCGCTGCTCGTGCTCGCCACGATGGTGTTGAATCGCAGCTCGATCGACGACCGTTCCGGCAGCTGGCCGCACCAGGCGACTGCGGCCGCCGCGGGGGCGAAGGTCGAACACCCGCTGGCCTTCCTGCGCCTGCCCTCGGTGTGGCTGTGCTTCTCGTTCTTCTTCTGGTCGACCTGTGCACTGTCGGCGATGCAGAGCTTCGCCGGCCCGGCGCTGCAGAAGCTGCATGACCTGCCGCTGGGCATCACCTCCTTCGTCGTCACCGGCTTCATGCTGTGCGGCGCGGCCGGCATGGTGGTCGGTGGCTTCCTCGCGGCACGCGGCGAGCGGCTCGAGCGCACCATCGGCGCCTGCCTGCTTGGCGCAGCCTTGCTGCTGTTCCTCGCCGGGCTGCCCAGCCTGCCGGGCCTGCTGGCAGCAGCGCTGGCGGCACTGGCCGGTTTCGGCACCGGCCTGGCCGGGCCTTCGCGCGACATGCTGATCAAGCGCGCTGCGCCGCCGGGCGCCACCGGCCGTGTCTACGGCACGGTCTACTCGGGGCTGGACCTCGGCTTCGCGCTGGCCGCCCCGGTGTTCGGCGCACTGCTCGACCATGGCTCGCCCTCGGCGGTGTTCACGGGCGCCGCGCTGGCGCTGGTCGGCGGCGTGGTGTCGGCGGCGCTGGTCGGCGTGCGCGTGGCACGGGGCGGCGCGGCGGCGAAAATGGCGGCATGACCGACCGCGCCGCTGCCACCGCTTCGTCACCCACCCGCATCGCCGGCCACGCGCTGGTCGAGGCGCTGATCGCCCAGGGCGTCGACACTGCCTTCGGCGTGCCCGGCGAGAGCTACCTCGCGGTGCTCGACGGCTTCCACGAACACCGCGACCGCATCCGTTTCATCGCCTGCCGCCAGGAAGGTGGCGCGGCCTTCATGGCCGAGGCGCAGGGCAAGCTGAGCGGCCGCCCGGGCATCTGCTTCGTGACACGCGGCCCGGGCGCCACCAACGCCTCGATCGGCCTGCACACGGCCTTCCAGGACAGCACGCCGATGATCCTGTTCGTCGGCCAGGTGGCCAGCGACCAGCGCGACCGCGAGGCCTTCCAGGAACTCGACTACCGGCAGGTCTTCGGCCCCGGCACGCTGGGCATGGCCAAGTGGGTCGGCGAGGTGCACAGCGCCGACCGCCTGCCCGAGTACGTGGCGCGCGCCTTCCACACCGCGATGCAGGGCCGGCCTGGCCCCGTGGTGCTGGGGCTGCCGGAGGACCTGCTGACCACGCCGATGGCCGCGCCGGTGCTGCCGCGCATCGAGCCCGTGCAGGCCTGGCCGGCGCCGGGGCGTCTGCGCGACCTGCGTGCCATGCTGGTGGCGGCGCAGCGGCCGTTCGTCATCGCAGGCGGCAGCGGCTGGGTTGCCGAAGGTGCCCGCGCGCTGCAGCGTTTCGCCGAGAACTGGCAACTGCCGGTGGGCTGCGGCTTCCGCTTCCAGGACACCTTCGACAACCACCACTCGCTGTATGCGGGCGACGTGGGCATCGGCATCAATCCGAGACTCGCCGCGCGCATCGGCGAGGCCGATCTGGTGATCGCACTCGGCGTGCGCCTGGGCGAGATGACCACCGGCGGCTACACGCTGCTGCAGGCGCCGCGGCCGAAGCAGAAACTCGTGCACCTGCACGCCGGCGCCGAGGAGCTCGGCCGCGTCTATGCCGCCGACCTGATGCTGCAGGCCTCGGTCAACCACGCCGCCAAGGCGCTGGAATCGCTGACCGCGCCGCCGCAACTGGCCTGGAGCGCCTGGACGCAGGCGGCCGCTGCGGACTTTGCAGCCAATCGCGTGCCCAGCCCCGTCGAGCCGCTGGACATGGCGCAGGTGATGCTGTGCGTCGAGCGCCTCGTGCCGGAGAACAGCGTGTTCACCAACGGCGCCGGCAACTACAGCGGCTGGCTGCACCGCTACGTGCGCTACCGTGGCCTGCAGCACCATGGCCGGACGCAGCTGGCCCCGACCTCCGGCGCGATGGGCTACGGCGTGCCGGCGGCGATCGCGGCCTCGCTGCTGCATCCGGATCGCACGGTGATCAACGTCGCCGGCGACGGCGACTTCCTGATGACCGGCCAGGAACTGGCCACCGCCACCGGCTACCGCGCCGGGCGTGGTGCGGGCAAGCTGATCAGCCTGGTGGTCGACAACGGCACCTACGGCACCATCCGCATGCACCAGGAGCGCGAGTTCCCGGGGCGTGTGTCGGGCAGCGACCTGTTCAACCCGGACTTCGCCGCGCTGGCCCGCGCCCACGGCTGGCATGCGAGCCGGGTCGATGCCACCGCGCAGTTCGAGCCGGCCTTTCGCGAGGCGCTGGCGGCCGATGGCCCGACGCTGATCCACCTGAAGCTCGCCACCGACGTCAGCACCACACGGACCACGCTGGGCGCGATCCGCGAGGCGGCGCTGAAGCGGCGCGGCTAAGGCTCGCGCTTCAGCGCGGCGCCGCGCAGCATCAGCACCACGCCGACGAGCACCACGCCGGCCGCGGCCCACTCGAAGCCGCTGACGACTTCACCGAGCACGGCCACGCCGAGCAGCATCGCGATCACCGGGTTGACGAAGGTGTAGCTCGAGGCGAGGCCGGCGCTGGCCTGCGCGAGCAGCACCATGTAGGCGTTGAAGGCGATCAGCGAGCCGGCCACCACCAGGTAGAACCAGGCCGCCACCGCGGCCGGCTGCGGCGGCCATTGCGGCTGCTCGCCGGCAAACCACGACAGCGCCATCAGCACCGCGCCACCGCACAGCATCTCGCTGGCGAAGCCGGTGGCGCCGGGGGCCAGCGGCAGGCTGCGCTGGCTGAGCACGCTGCCGACCGACCAGGTGATGCAGGCGATCGCGATCGCCGCCAGCCCGCCGGGCGAGGCCTGGAAGCCGGCGCCCTGAGTCAGCATCAGCACGCCGGCCAGGCCGACGACGATGCCGGCCAGTTCCATCCGGCCCGGCCTGACGCCCCAGATCAGGTTCAGCGCCGCGATCATCAGCGGCACCACCGCGATGAAGGCGACCACCAGGCCCGAGCCGACGCTGGTCTCGGCCACGGCCGTACCGCCCATGCCGCCGCCCAGCATCAGGGTGCCGACCACCAGCGCATTGCGCCACTGCAGCCGCGTCGGCCAGGCGGCGCCGCGCCAGCGCATCCACAGCATCAGCACGGCGCCGGCAGCGAGGAAGCGGGTGCCCATCTGGAAGAAGGGCGGGAAGCTCAGCAGCGCGAACTTGATGGCGAGGTAGGTCGAGCCCCAGATCAGCCAGGTGGCCGCGAGGCACAGCAACAGCAGGGTGGACAGCGGCGCAGGGCGCGGCGCGGCGGTGGCGAGGGTGGTCGAGGTCATGGGCGTGACGGCTGATCGAGCCTCGCATCGTATGAAAGCCGGGCCGTCCGATCCATGGTCGTTTGAAGTTCGTGGAGGCACAATCCCGAGGACTTTCAAGGAGTTTCGACCCCATGGCCTTGAACTTCGAACTCGACGCCCACGACACCCGCATCCTCGCCGAACTTCAGGCCGATGCGCGCCTGACCATGGCCGAGCTCGGCCGGCGCGTGCACCTCAGCCAGCCAGCCGTCACCGAACGCGTGCGCAAGCTGGAGTCGGCCGGTGTCATCACCGGCTACCGCGCGACGGTGGACCTGACGAAGCTCGGCTACGGCATCCGTGCGCTGATCCGCATCGGCCGCGCCGAGTACGCGCGCGTGGTCAAGCTGATCCAGCAGACGCCCGAGTGCATCAATGCCTACAACGTCACCGGCGAGGACAGCTGGGTGCTGGAGATCGCCGTCATCGACGTGGCCCACCTCGACGCGGTGGTCAGCAAGTTCTGCATCCTCACCGAGACGGCTACCTCGATCATCCTCAACCCCGCGCGCGAGCACCAGCCCATGCTGCCGCCGCGCCGCGAGGACGTGAAACCGCCGATCCGAAAGGTGCTCAACGCATGACCACGACGACCGACTTCTCCACCTGCGACCTCTGCGACGCCCACAAGGCCGCTTACGCCGAAGGCGACGGCAGCTTCCGCGTGCTGCCGCCGGTGTTCCACAGCTACGGCGGGCGCGCGAAGTTCTGCGGCCCGGTGCTGACCGTGAAGTGCTTCGAGGACAACTCGCCGGTGAAGGCGGCGCTGGAGTCGCCAGGGGAGGCTCGCGTGCTGGTGGTCGACGGTGGTGGCTCGCTGCGCCGCGCGCTGATCGGCGGCAACATCGCCGCGGCGGCGGCGATGAACGGCTGGGCCGGCGTGGTGATCGATGGCGCGGCGCGCGACAAGGCCGAGCTCGCCGCGGCCGACGTCGGCATCCGCGCGCTCGCGCTGCTGCCCATGCCCACCGACCGCAAGGCGCCGGGCCAGACCGGCGTGCCGGTGCTGATCCAGGGCGTCTGGGTGCGCACGGGCGACTGGCTCTACGCCGACGAGGACGGCATCGTGGTCATGCCCGCGCCCTGAGGCGCATGCCGCCCGGCGGGCGGATCAGCGGGCGACTCAGCGGGCGACTCAGCGGGCGACTCAGCGGGCGACTCAGCGAGCCAAGGCAGGCAGCGTGTCCAGCGCCGCCTCGAACACCGGCCCGCCGTCGTCCACCGTGACGTGGTGGCCGTAGCGCAGGCCTTCGTGCCACAGCAGGTCGAGCAGCACGCGGGCTGACGGATCGACCTGCGCCAGCGCCGCCTGCGCGGCCTCGGGCAGGAACGAGGTGTAGACCGGCTGGCGCGGCAGCAGCGCGGCGACGTGGCTGCGCCAGGCCGGGCCGAAGCGCCGTGCCGCTTCGAGCGGGTCGCCGGCGTAGAAGTGCCGGCCCAGGCCCTGCCAGAAGGGCGAGCGTCCGTCGGCATCGCGCAGCCCCGGCAGTTCGACGATCAGCTGCGCGCCAGCACGTTCGCGCTGGGCGGCCAGCCGCGCCATCGCGGCCTGCAACAGCGCGCGCAGCGCCGTCGCCTGCTCGGCCAGCGTGCAGCGTGGGTCCCAGGCCGGGTCGGCCAGCTCGGCGGCGCCGGTGTGGTCATGGCCGAGCTGCAGCGTGTTCTGCCGGTGGAACAGGTGCAGCGCCGGCGCCGCGTGCACCACCGTGCCGACGTGGTACCAGGGCCGCGGCAGGTCCAGCCCGATGGCCAGGCGCAGCCGCAGGCAGGCGCGTGGTGCGCCGCGCTGCTCGGCGAGCAGCCAGGCCCCATCGTCCTCGGCACAGGGCAGGCGGTCGGCGCCGGGGCGCAGCCAGGGCTCGAGGGCCGGCAGGTCGGCCGCGGTCACGTCGCGGATGGTCAGGCTGCTCATCGCTGTTCCTCCGCCGCGCCGAAGCCGTCGAGCGCCGCAGCCCACAGCGGCTGGCCAGGGGCCCAGCCCAGTGCGGCCGCATCGGCATCCGTCAGCCGCAGCACGCCGCCGGCGGGGGCTGGCAGCAGCAGCGCCGTGAAGCTCTCGCGCTGCCCGTTGTCGACCAGCCACCAGCCGCCGGCCGCCACCGTGTCGCCACGCTCGGGGGCGACGCGCCGGCGCCGGCGCACCGTCTTCAGCGCGGCGATCCGGCCTTCGGCGGTCGGCCCGCCGTCGAACAGGTTCAGGTAGGTCTCGCCGTCCAGGCCCTCGTCGAGCAGGATGGAGAAGGGCAGTTCGCCGACCGGGTGCAGCTGGCCGAGCGCCCACTGCGCCTCCTCGCTGAGCAGCGGCACGTAGATCGGCGACTGCGGCATCAGCTCGGCGATGTAGGACTTCGGGTCGAGGCCGTCGCGGCTGCGCTCGGCCTCGGGGTAGGGGACGCCGAAGAAGCGCTCGCCGACGGCCGCCCAGAACGGGCAGCGGCCGTTGTCGTCGGCCAGGCCGGGGTTCTCGGCGGCGATGCGCTCGGAGAAGCGCTCCGGGTGCGCGGCGATGAAGGCCAGCCGCCCGCGCGACAGCAACTGCGGCGCCGGCGTCGCGGCCAGCGCGGCGTCGATGTGGAAACCGGTCAGCAGCGTCACGCCGGTGAGGTCGTGGCACAGGTGCAGCGTGTGGATGCGGTTGCGCGCGCCCAGCGCCGGCGAGGCCTGCACGATGAACTCGTTGCGGTAGCTGTAGAAGCGGTCGTTGGCGCCGGCCGCGGCCGCGATGCCGGCGGTGCCGACCAGCGCGCCGCCGTGCCGCTCCTCCAGCACGAACAGGTAGGCCTCTTCGCCGCTGGCGTCGTCGTCGCTGGCGAAGGCGCTGCAGGAACGCTCCAGCTTGCCGGCGAGTTCGGCACGGTCCTCGGGCAGCGAGGTGATGCCGATCGCACTGGCCTGCGCCAGGCGCATCAGGCCGTCGAGGTCGCCGGGGCGGGCCGGGCGCAGCCGCCAGCCGGCGGCGGGGTCGTCAGGGCTCATGAGGGTCCTCCATCGCAGGCGGCGGGTGGCCGCCCTCGGCACGCCAGGCGGCGGCGCGCGGGCTGCGCTCCTCGCGCGGCGTGCGGCCGAAATGGGCGCGGTAGGCGTTGCTGAAATGCGGCCCAGAGGCGAAGCCGCAGCCCAGCGCGATCTGCAGCACCGACTGGCTGGTCTGGCGCAGCGCACGCCGCGCGCGCTCCAGGCGCAGGCCCAGGTACCAGCGGGCGGGCAGCGCGTCGAGGTGCTGCTTGAACAGGCGCTCGAGCTGGCGGCGCGACACGCCGACCAGCCGCGCGATTTCTTCCGTCGGCAGCGGCTCGGCGAGGTTGGCCTCCATCAGCGCCACGGCCTCGGCCAGCTTGGCGGAGCCGCCGCCGGCACTGGCCACCAGGCGGGCGCCCAGCGGCGCGCGCTGGTTCTCGTCGGCGCCGGTCACGTGCTCGAGACCGAACTGCGCCGCCAGCTCCTGCGCGAAACGTGCGCCATGGCGCTGCGCCAGCCAGGCGATCATCAGGTCGCGCGAGGCCTGGCGGCCGGCGCAGGTCAGGCGCGGACCGTCGATCTCGTAGAGGCGCTGCGAGACCAGCAGCTCGGGGTGGCGCTGGGCGAGCGGCGTGATCAGCGGCCAGTGCACCGCCGTGCGCCGGCCGGCGAGCAGGCCGGCGGCGGCCAGCCAGGCGGCACCGGCGTCGATGCCGCCGAGCAGCCGGCCCGCTGCATCGGCCTGCCGCAGCGCGGCCAGCAAGGCGCCGGGCAACACCGGCGGCGGCGGCTCCGTGGCGACGACCATCAGCAGGTCGAACGGCACGGCCGCTGTCAGTGGCTGCGCCGCGACCAGCACACCGCCCGCCGCCGGCACGGGGCCGGGCTCGAGTGAGAGCAGCGCGGTCGTGTAGGCCGCGGCAGCGTCGCTGCGCGAGCCGGCGAGCAGCGTACCGGCGGCCTGCAGCACGTCGACGGCGCCGGCCAGCGCGCCGAGGCCGAAGCCGGGCACCAGCACGAAGCCGCAGCGCTGCACGAGGGACATGCCTCGAAGGCTACTTCAGTCCGCCGGAGAGGAACTGGCGCAGCCGTTCGCTGCGCGGGTTCTGCAGCACCTCGGCCGGCACGCCGCACTCTTCGACGCGGCCCTGGTGCAGGAAGATCACCTGGTCGGCCACCTCGCGCGCGAAGCCCATCTCGTGGGTCACGACCAGCATCGTGCGGCCTTCGGCGGCCAGCTCGCGCATCACCGCCAGCACCTCGCCGACGAGCTCGGGGTCGAGCGCCGAGGTCGGCTCGTCGAACAGCATCAGCTCGGGGTTCATCGCCAGCGCGCGGGCGATGGCCACGCGCTGCTGCTCGCCGCCGGAGAGCTGCGCCGGCCAGGCCTCGCGGCGGTGGCCGAGGCCGACACGCTGCAGCAGTGCCTCCGCCTGCGCGACGGCCTCGTCGCGCGGGCGGCCGAGCACGCGGATCGGCGCCTCGGTCAGGTTGTCGATCACGCGCAGGTTCGACCACAAGTTGAAGCCCTGGAAGACCATCGCCAGGCGAGCGCGCCAGCGCTGCAGTTGCCGCGCATCGGCCGCGCCGAGGCTGCCGTCGCGCTCGCGCTTGAGCGCCAGCACCTCGTCGCCGAGCTGCAGCCGGCCTTCGTTCGGTTGCTCGAGCAGGTTCAGGCAACGCAGCAGCGTGCTCTTGCCCGAGCCACTGGAGCCGATGATGGCGAGCACGTCGCCCGGCCGCGCCACCAGCGAGACGCCGCGCAGCACCTCGCGGTCGCCGAAGCGCTTGTGCAGGTCGCTGACCTGCAGGCCGAGACCGCTCATGGCGACAGCAGCGAGCCTTCGCGGCGCGCCTCGCGGCCGGCGACCTTGCCCACCGACATGCCGGCCACCGCGAAGCGGCGGTTCTCGCGGGCGAAGAACAGGCCGTCGACCGGCGTCTTCAGGGGTGTGAGCGCGCCGGTGAACGGGTCGATCAGGTCGGCGATCGTGTCGCCGGCCTGCACCCGTTCGCCCGGCGCGCGCACGAAAACCACCATGCCGCCGTGCGGCGCGATCAGCGGCATAGAGCCGGCCAGCGGCGTGGCCTCGCACTGGAGTGGCGGCGGCTCGGCCACGGGCCCGGCGCCAGCCGGTGCGATCAGGCCGCGCAGCAGCAGGAAGTGCTCGATCGCCGCCGCGTCCTGCGCGCCCAGCGCGTGGTCGACGTCGGCCTCGCCGCGCAGTTCGACCGTCACCGCCATGCAGCCCTGCGGGATCGGCGTCGCGGCGCCGAAGCGCTGCGCCAGCTGCGCCCAGACCATCGAGCAGGCTTCGTCGAACGGGTCGCCACCGGAATGCTCGGCCAGCAGCACGGCGCCGGCGCCCATGCAGCGCGCCAGCAGCTCGGTCTGCGGCCAGCAAGCGGGCGTGGTGTAGAAGTGCAGCAGGCCTTCGCCGTCGCAGTGCAGGTCGAGCACGATGTCGGCGTCGATGGCCAGCGTGTACAGCGTCTTGCGCAGGCTTTGCAGCGTGCCGGCAGCCGGCAGCGCGGCCACGGCCTCGCGCAAGGCCGTGCGCACCTGCGCTGCATTGGCCTGCGCATCGCTGCCCAGCCGGCCCTTCAGCACCTTCGCCGCCGCCTCGCTCAGGTCGGCATAGCCGCGGTTGAAGTTCTCGCCGGTGCCGATGTGGAAGCGCCCCTGGTGGCCGCGCAGCAGCCACTGGCCCAGGCCGGGCGGGTTGGCCGCCGGCACCAGCACCACCTCGCCGCGCATCCGGCCCTCGGCCTCGGCACGGGCCAGGCGCTCGCGCAGGTGGTGGGCGACCAGCATGCCCGGCACCTCGTCGGCGTGCAGCGAGGCCTGGATGAAGGCCTTGCCAGCGTGGCCCGGCGTGCCGTAGTGCAGGCTGGTCAGCTGGTGCGTGGTGCCCGGCGTGGAGGGCTGCAGGGTGTGTTGAAGGGTCTGCATCGGTTCAGTGCGCGCGGGCATGGCCGGCCAGCGGGGCCAGCCAGCGCCGCTCGGCGGCATGGAAGGCGCCTACCAGCACCACGGTGATGGCAACGTAGGCGAGCGCGGCGGTGAGGAAGGCCTCGAAGGGCAGGTAGTGCACCGAGTTGACCTCGCGGGCCACGCCGGTGAGGTCGTGCAGCGTGACCACGCTGGCCAGCGAGGTGGCGTGCAGCATCAGCACCACCTCGTTGCTGTAGGCCGGCAGCGCACGGCGCAGCGCCTGCGGCAGCACGACATGGGCGAAGGTCTGCAGCCGCGTCATGCCGAAGGCGCGCGCCGCCTCCACCTCGCCAGCCGGCACCGCGCGGATCGCGCCGTGCAGGATCTCGGTGGTGTAGGCGCAGGTGTTCACCGCGAAGGCGGCGATGGCGCAGAACCATGGCGAGCGCAGTGCCGGCCAGGCGGCGCTCTCGCGCACCCACTCGAACTGCGCCAGACCGTAGTACAGCAGGAACAGCTGCACCAGCAGCGGCGTGCCGCGGATCACGTAGGTGAAGCACCAGACCGGCCGCCAGGCCCAGGGCGAGGGCAGGCTGCGCAGCACCGCCAGCGGCAGCGCCGCGGCCAGGCCCACCGCCAGCGCCAGCACCAGCAGCTGCAGCGTGACCCAGGCGCCGCCGGCGTACAGCGGCAGGCTGTCGGCAATGACCTGCAGGTTCACAGCGCCGCCATCCGCTGACCGACCGCGAGGCGCCGCCGCAGCCAGACGAAGAAGGCCTCCGACAGCGAGGTGAATGCGAGGTACATCGCACCGGCGGCGAGGTAGAACAGAAAGGGCTCGCGTGTCGCACCGGCGGCCTGGCCGGCGCGGCTCATCAGGTCCGACAGGCCGATCACCGAGACGATCGCCGTCGACTTGACCATCACCAGCCAGTTGTTCGACAGCCCCGGCAGCGCATGGCGCAGCATCTGCGGCCCGACGATGCGTGCCAGCACCTGCGTGCGCGTGAAGCCGAAGGCCTCGGCCGCTTCGCGCTGGCCGGCCGGCACCGCCAGCCAGGCGCCGCGGAGCACCTCGGTGAAGTAGGCGCCGAAGATGAAGCCGATGGTCAGCACGCCGGCGACGAAGGGGTCGATGTCGACGTAGCCCCAGCCGAGCGATTCGCCGATGGCGTTGACCGCCGTCTGCCCGCCGTAGAACACCAGCAGCATCAGCACCAGGTCGGGCACGGCGCGGATCAGGGTGGTGTAGAGCTGCGCCGCGCCGCGCGGCAGGGCGTGGCGCGACAGCTTCGCCGCCGCCCCGGCCAGCCCGAGCAGCAGCGCGATGGCCAGCGAGGCGAAGGCCACCGCCAGCGTCAGCAGCGCACCCTGCAGCAGCGAGAGCGTGTAGCCGTGCAGCATCGGCTCACTTGCCGTAGACGTCGAAGTCGAAGTACTTGTCCTGGATCTTCTTGTAGGTGCCGTTGGCGCGGATGCCCTGGATCGCCGCGTTGAACTTCTGCGCCAGCGCCTCGTCGGCCTTGCGCACCGCGATGCTGGAGCCGCTGCCGAAGTACTTCTCGTCGTTGTAGTCGGGGCCGAAGAAGGCGTAGCCCTTGCCCTGCGGCTTCTTCAGGAAGCCGCCGTCGATGGCCACCGAGTCGCCCATGGCCACGTCAATGCGGCCGGCGGCCAGGTCGAGGTAGACCTCGTCGGCCTTGGCGTAGCGCACGATCTCGCTCTGCTTGAAGGTGTCGGTGACGAAGCGGTCGTGGATGGTCGAGCGCTGCACGCCGATCTTCTTGCCCTTGAGCGACTCGGCGGTGGCCTGCAGCCCCGCGCCCGCCTTGGCAACCAGCCGGGCCGGCGTGTTGTAGTACTTCTGGCTGAAGCCGACCGACTTGCGCCGCTCGTCGGTGGCGGCCATCGACGCGATGATGGCGTCGAACTTGCGCGCGTTCAGCGCCGGGATCATGCCGTCCCACTCCTGCTGCACCAGGGTGCACTCGGCCTTCATCTCGGCGCACAGCGCGTTGGCCATGTCGATGTCGAAGCCCTTGAGCTTGCCGTCGGGGCCGACCTCGCTGAACGGCGGGTAGGCGCCCTCGACACCGATGCGGATCTTCTTCCAGTCGGGGGCCTGGGCGTGGGCGATGGCGGCGAAGGCCAGCAGGAAGGCCGGCACGGTGCAGAGCAGGGCGAGGCGACGATGCATGGGGACTCCTGAGCAGAAGTGGTGAGAGCGATGGGCCGAGACTAGCGCGACCAGGGCTGGTACAGCGGCAACGCCAGCCGCACCGGAGCGATGTCCAGGCCGAGGCGGTGCACGGTGTAGTCCTCGCCGGCGGAGGTCTCGCTGTACCAGCCGAGCGCGCCCGGCGTCTTGTACAGGCGGAACTCGAAGCCGAGCGCGGCCAGCGGGTCGTTCGGCACCGGCCGCGGATCGAAGGCGAGGCCGCGCACTTCGTCGTAGCGGGCGTCGATCAGCATGCCCATCGCGGTGGCGATGGTGCCGTCGCCCAGCATGTCGACGTGAAAGGCCTGCTCGGTGTAGTAGGGCTTGTAGCCGGGCGCAGCCGGGTCGAGGAACTGACCCTTGCGCTTGTCTTCAGAGGGCGTCAGCTCGCGGCGCGCCATGTCGTAGCGGTCGCCGCCCTGCAACAGGCTCAGGCGCACGCCGCGCAGGTTGAAGGCGCCGGCGCGCTCGTCGCTGGTCGCCTCGCTCAGGTCGACCAGCATCGCGCTGCCGCCGAGGATCTCGATGTGGTCGCCGCTCACCGCGGCCGCCGCGTCTTCCTCGACACCCAGGCCGAGCTTGAGGCCGCGCGCGTGCATCAGCGGCAGCATGCGGCCGAGCCGGCCGCGCTTGAGGAAGTGCTGGTCGACGAAGAGCTTGTCGCCGACGAAGCCGAGGCCCGTGCCCCATTCCTTGCCTTCGGCGAAGCGGCCCTTCATGACGCCCAGCACGTTCGGTGCATCGCGGAACATCGTGCGGCTCATGATCGCCGCGCCGGCCGAGGTGCCGGCGACCACGCCGCCGCGCTCGAGCACGCCCCACACCGCCTGCAACAGCGGCGACGGCGTGCCGCCGGGCAGGAAGCCGTCAACGATGCGGTCCTGCGAGCCGCCGGTGAAGAACACGCCGCGCGCGTCGCGCAGCGCATCGACGGAGGCGGGGTCGCGCACCGCCTCGGCGATCGGCCGGTCCTTCAGCAGCGGCGAGACCGGCAGGATGCTGGTCTTCGCACCGCGCCGGCGCAGTTGTTCGGCGGCGGCTTCGGCGGCCGCCAGCGGTGACTCGCTGGCGGTGCCGAAGACCACAAAACGCGCGCCGCGCCCGCCGGCCAGGGCCACGAGCCGCTCCCACACGGCATCGTGGCTGGACTTCAGGCCGCCACCGATCGGGATCGCCCAGCCGCGCTGTGCTGTCGCTTCGGCGGCACGGGCCCACGGCGCGAGGCCGGTGGCGCCGAGCAGCACGAGGGCGGAGCGCAGGGCGGCGCGGCGGTCGAGGTGCAGTGGCGGCATGAAGCAAACACCGGCGGGCGGCCGGGATGACAGCGACGGGTGCGATCTTGTCATCCCTGCCGCCACGCCGAGCCGCGGCGAATTGCGGCGAAGCGACGGCCACTTGCCGTCTTGCGACCGCTGCGGGAAGACGTCAGGTCGCGCGGGCCGTGACCTTCCTAGACTGCATCGCATCCCGCGCTCACGGAGTCCCGCATGCCCGCTCGCCGCCCCCGACCCGCTCCCGCCTTCGCGCTGAAGGCCACCGTCCAGGCGCTGCTGCTGATGTGCAGCGCCGGTGCGTTCGCGCAGTCCACCGAACTGCCGCGGGTGGAGGTGACGGGCAGCCTGATCAAGCGCATCGAGTCGGAAGCGGCGCTGCCGGTGCAGGTCATCACCCGCGGCGACATCGTCAAGGCCGGTGCGACCACGGCGGCGGAGATCGTCGCCACGCTCTCGGCCAGTGCGAACAACCTGACCGACGGCGTCAGCATCGGCACTGGTGGCTTCAAGGACCAGATGGGCTTCAACTCGGCTAACCTGCGCGGCCTCGGCACCAGCTCGACGCTGGTGCTGCTCAACGGCCGGCGCATGGCCAATTTCGCCTCGCCGGGCGACGACGTCGGCGTCGACCTCAACAACATCCCGGCCGCGGCGATCGAACGTGTCGAGGTGCTGCTCGACGGCGCTTCGGCCATCTACGGCACCGACGCCATCGGCGGCGTGATGAACTTCATCACCCGCAAGGACTACCAGGGCGTGCAGCTCGACGCCAGCCTGGCCAAGACGCAGGAGGGCGGCGCCGGCAAGCGCACCTTCGGCCTGTCGGTCGGCAAGGGCCAGATCGAGCGCGACGGCTTCAACGTCTTCGGCGTGCTCGACTACCAGGAGACCTCGGCGCTGCGCACCTCGCAGCGCAAGTTCATCGACGACCTGAAGATCCCCGAGCGGCTGCCCTACCTGCTGTCCTCGGCCGGCTTCCCCGGCAACATCCGCCTCTCCGGCGACCAGCGCGACTACCTGCAGAGCCAGAACTTCACCATCAACGGCAAGCCGATCGTCAACCGCACGATCAACCTCAGCGCGCCGAACTGCCAGCCGCCGCATACGCTGTACCTGCCCGACGGCATCGGCGGCGAGGACGGCTGCACCTACGACTTCATGCGCGACCTGGAGCTGTACCCGAAGTCGAACAAGATCGGCGCGCTGGGCCGCGGCGTGCTCAAGCTGGACGGCGACCATCAGTTGTTCGCCGAAGTCTCGCTGACCCGCTCGCGCACCTACTACGTCGGCACCAGCAACCGCGTCGACGGCGACATGGACGTCAGCCTGATCCCCGAGCTGGCCGCCACCGGCCTGGGTGCGGCGCTGCCCGACGACCGCATCATCACCGTGCGTACCCGGCTGCTCGAGGCCGGCAACCGCACCAGCGAGCTGACCAGCACCGGCACCCGCATGGTGCTGGGCTCCACCGGCACGCTGATGGGCTGGGACTACGACGCCGCGCTGAACCACAGCGTCAACCGCGTCGCCGACCGCGACAAGCACGGCTACCTGCTCTACGACCGCGTGATGCAGGGCTTCGCCACCGGGCTGATCAACCCGTTCGGCCCGTCGAGCGCGGCGGGCCAGGCCTTCCTCGCCTCGGCGCAGATCGACCAGGAGGTGCGCTCGGCACGCGGCGGCATGGACTCGGTCGACGCGAAGATCACGCGCAGCGTCGGCCAGCTCGCCGGTGGCGACGTGGCGCTGGCGCTGGGCAGCGAGTTCCGCCGCGAGAGCACCCGCTCCAGCGCCTCCGACCTGCTGCTGTCGGACAACATCCTCGGCGACCCGACCCCGGGCGATGCGCAGTTCACCAACCGGTCGCGCAAGGTGGCGGCGGTGTTCGGCGAAGTGCTGGCACCGGTCACCAAGGAACTGGAGCTGCAGTTCGCGCTGCGCCACGATCGCTACCAGGCAATCGGCAGCACCACCAACCCGAAGATCGGCCTGCGCTACCAGCCGAGCAAGGAACTGCTGCTGCGCGGCTCGGCCGGCACCGGCTTCCGCGCGCCTTCGGTCAACGACATGTACCGCCCGACCAAGACCGGCGAGACGGCGGTGCTGCCCGACCCGGTCTGCATGGCCGAGAACGACAACGACCTGTCGACCTGCGCCGACTTCTGGGAGACGCGCACCTACGCCAACAAGAAGCTGAAGCCGGAGCGCTCGCGGCAGTTCTCGCTCGGCGTCGTGGCGGTGGCCAGCGCGAACTGGAGCTTCAGCGTCGACTACTGGAGCATCACCAAGAAGGACCTGATCAGCACCATCGGCGACGACGTGATCCTCGGCGGCGGCGGCAAGTACGAGAACCTGATCCACCGCTACAACGAGGACGAGGGCCTGGAAGGCTGCGACTACAACCCGGACGACTCGGCGATCTGCTTCATCGAGCTGCGCAAGGAGAACCGCGGCCGGCAGAAGTCGTCGGGCCTGGACATCACGATCGACCTGAAGGGCGTGCGGACCGAGTTCGGCCAGTTCGGCGCGCGGCTGATCGGCACGGTGGCGCTGAGCTCGAAGAAGCAGACCGGCTACGGCGACCCGTTCGTCAGCGACCTCGGCAAGTTCGTCACCAACGGCGTCGTTCAGCGCTGGCGCCACCGCCTGACGCTGGACTGGGAGCGGGGCCCGTGGGGCCTGTCGCTGACCAACAGCTTCCTGGCCGGCTACACCGACCAGAACTCGGCCATCGACACCGACGCCGGCGCAGTGGTGCAGCCCAACAAGGTCAAGGCCTACTCGCTGTGGGACCTGGCCGGTGCCTACAGCGCCACCGACGCGCTGACCCTGCGCGCCGGCATCAAGAACCTGGCCAACACCTCGCCGCCGTTCTCCAACCAGGCCTACTTCTTCATCTCCGGCTACGACCCGAGCTACACCGACCCGCGCGGCCGCAGCTTCTACGTGTCGGCGAGCTACGCCTTCAAGTGACGCCCGGCCGCCCGCAGCCTCCCCGGGCTGCGGGGGGTGCGAGAAGGGTGGTTGACCCGCGTCAACATCCGGTCGACCGGCGGCTGGTGTGATCCCCGTCGATGCCGCGGACCCCCGCGGCATCGTCACGAGGAGACACCGCATGAGCCACGACACCCTTCGCGCCGAGCCGCGGCCGCTGCAGTTCAGCCTGTACTACTTCGCCAGCGACGAGGGCGGTGGCTCGGCCCAGGCCAAGCGGCGGCTGCTGTTCGAGAGCGCCCGTTTCGCCGACGCGAACGACTTCTGCGCCGTCTGGGTGCCCGAGCGCCACTTCCACGCCTTCGGCGGCCTGTCGCCCAACCCGTCGGTGACGGCGGCGGCGCTGGCCGCGGTGACCGAGCGGGTGCGTGTGCGCTCGGGCAGCGTCGTCGTGCCGCTGCACCACCCGGCGCGCATCGCGGAGGAATGGGCGCTGGTCGACTTCCTCTCCGGCGGCCGCGTCGACCTGGGCATCGCCTCCGGCTGGTTCCCCAACGACTTCGTGCTCGCTGCGCCGGACCACTACCAGCGCCGCGGCGAGATCGTCTTCGAGCGCATCGACGAGCTGCGCCGCCTGTGGGCCGGCGAGCCCTTCGAGGCGACCAACCCGCTGGGCGACACGGTGCAGCTGCGCACCATGCCCCGGCCGGTGCAAGCGACGCTGCCGATCTGGATCACCGCGGCCGGCAACCCCGAGACCTTCCGCCGGGCCGGTGCGCTGGGGGTGAACATCCTGACCCACCTGCTTGGCCAGTCGCTGGAGGCGCTGGAAGGCAAGATCGAGGTCTACCGGCGGGCCTGGCGCGAGGCCGGCCACGCCGGCAACGGCCACGTCAGCCTGATGCTGCACACCTTCGTCGGCGAGGACGACGCGCAGGTGCGCCGCAGCGTCAAGGCGCCGATGCTGCACTACCTGGGCAGCTCGGCGAACCTGGTGGGCAACTACACCGCGTCGGTGCCGTTCTTCCAGCAGCGCTGCCCGGTGTCGACGGGCGAACTGACGGCGCAGGACGTGCAGGACGCGCTGGAGTTCTCCTTCGAGCGCTACTACGCCACCAGCTCGCTGCTGGGCACGCTGGACGACTGCCTGGGCATGACCGACCGCGTGCGTGCGGCCGGCGTCGACGAGATCGCCTGCCTGATCGACTTCGGCGTGCCGGCCGACGAGGTGCTCGCCGCGCTGCCGCTGCTCGACGAACTGCGCCAGCTCGCCAACGTCAGCGAGGACGAGCTGGCCCTGGCCTGAGCGGGCCGGATCAGGTCAGCTCAGGCCGGCACCGACGGCAGGCCGGACAACGCCATCGCCAGTTCGCGCTCGTCGTAGGGCTGGTCGACCAGCTTGCCAGCAGCGTAGTTGCTGTAGGCGGTCATGTCGAAGTGGCCATGGCCGCAGAGGTTGAACAGGATCACCTCCGAGCGGCCCTCGCGCTTGCAGCGCAGCGCCTCCTCGATCGCACCCTTGACGGCGTGGTTGGCTTCCGGTGCCGGCACGATGCCTTCGCTGCGCGCGAACAGCACGCCGGCCTCGAAGCAGGCGTTCTGGTGGTAGGCGGTCGCCTCGATCAGGTTCAGCTCCTTCAGGTGCGAGACCAGCGGCGCCATGCCGTGGTAACGCAGGCCGCCGGCGTGGAAGCCCGGCGGCGTAAAGGTGCTGCCCAGCGTGTGCATCTTGGTCAGCGGCGTAAGGTGCGCGGTGTCGCCGAAGTCGTAGGCGTACTTGCCGCGCGTCAGCGAGGGGCAGGCCGCCGGCTCGACGGCAACGATTCGGCGCTGCTTGGTCTTGCCCTTGCCGCGCAGCTGCTGGCCGATGAAGGGGAAGCTGATGCCGGCGAAGTTGCTGCCGCCGCCCGTGCAGCCGACCACCACGTCGGGGTCGTCGCCGGCCATCTCGAGCTGCAGCATGGCCTCCTGGCCGATGATGGTCTGGTGCATCAGCACGTGGTTCAGCACCGAGCCGAGCGCGTACTTGGTGTCGTCGTGGGTCGCCGCGACTTCCACCGCTTCCGAGATCGCGATGCCCAGCGAACCCGGGTGGTTCGGATCCTGCGCGAGGATGGCGCGGCCCGAGTTCGTCTCGTTCGACGGGCTGGCGATGCAGCGTGCGCCGTAGGTCTCCATCAGCGCCCGGCGGTAGGGCTTCTGGTCGTAGGAGATGCGCACCTGGAACACGGTGACGTCGATGCCGAACAGCGCGCCGGCGAAAGCCAGCGACGAGCCCCACTGGCCGGCGCCGGTCTCGGTGGCGATCTTGCGGATGCCGGCCTGGGCGTTGTACCAGGCCTGCGGCACCGCGGTGTTCGGCTTGTGCGAGCCGGCCGGCGAAACGCCTTCGTACTTGTAGTAGATCTTCGCCGGCGTGCCCAGCGCCTTCTCGAGGCGGTGCGCACGCACCAGCGGCGACGGTCGCCACAGGCGGAAGACCTCGCGCACCGGCTCGGGGATCGGCACCTCGCGCTCGGTACTGACCTCCTGCAGGATCAGCTCCATTGGGAACAGCGGCGCCAGGTCGTCCGGGCCGACCGGCTGCAGCGTGCCTGGGTGCAGCACCGCCGGAGCCGGCACCGGCAGGTCGGCGGCGATGTTGTACCAGTGCTTCGGTATCTGGCTCTCGTCGAGCAGGAACTTGGTGGGGGTGCTCATCTCGTGTCTCCGGGGCGTCAGGTGCTGTCATGCTAGGACCTGTGGACTGCATCACGGCCTCAGGTTTTCCCCGCCGGGGCCGATCACACCGCCGTACGCCGGACTGCCAGAATCGCGCCGGAACCGACATGCCGAAGCCCCGCCTGCCATTGCTCACCCTGATCCTGTTCACGCCGCTGGCGTGGGCGCAGGACGATGACGCTGCGCGCCGCGCCGAACGCGCGGCCAGCAACCCGATGCGCATGATCATCGAGGCGGCCAAGATCAAGCCGAAGGCCAAGGCGCCGGAAGCGGCCCGGCCGGCAGAGACAGCGAGGCCGGCGGAAGCGCCGCGGCCCGCGGCGAGGCCGGTTGCCGAGGCCGTGGCTGCGCCAGGGTCTTCCCAGCCCACGGCGGCGCCCGCGCCCGCGGGGCGCGAGCCGACGCCGGTGGTGGCCGCCGCGCCGGAAACGCCGGCGCCCGCCGTGGCCCCCGCGCCGGCAGGGCCGCCCGAGTCCGCCGTCGCCACCGTCGAGGTGAGCGCCACGCCGCGTTCCGACAGCCTGGCCGCTGCCGCGCCGGCGGTCGAACCCGAACCCGAGCTTGCTGCCCTGAAGCTGGCGAGCGTCGTCGAGCCGGAGATGCCGCGCCGCCTGATCGGCAAGGTGCGCGGCGAGGTGCAGGTGCACGTGGCCTTCACGGTGCAGGCCGATGGCCGCGTGGCCGACGCCGCAGTGCGGCGCTCCAGCCATCCGCCCATGGACGCGGCCATCCTCGAGGCGGTGCGCCAGTGGCGCTACGAGCCGATCGCGGCCGCACGGCCGCACGAAGTGCAACTGGTGCTGCGCGCCCCGGAGTGAGCGGCGAGCGCGGCGCGACTCAGCGCTGCAGCACCTCGAGCGCGCGGTCCATGCCGCCGTCCATGATCGAGATCATCGCCTGCTCGCGCACCGCGGGCTTGGGGTGGTAGGCGATCGACAGGCCGGCCGCACCCATCATCGGCAGGTCGTTGGCGCCGTCGCCCACGGCGATGGTCTGGCGCAGCTCGATGCCCATCAGCTCGGCCACCTCGAGCAGCACGCGGCGCTTCTCGGCGCCGTCGACGATGTCGCCCCAGGGGCGGTCGAACAGCGTGCCGGTCAGGCGGCCGTGGGCCACGCCCAGCGTGTTGGCGCGCGCGAAGTCCAGCTTCAACTGGCCGCGGATGCGCTCGCTGAAGAAGGTGAAGCCGCCGGAGACCAGCAGCGTCTTCAGCCCGGCCGCCTGGCAAGCCTCGACGAAGGCCTGCACGCCGGGGTTCAGGCGCAGCTTCTCGGTCCAGACCTTCTCCAGCGCACTGACCGGCACGCCGGCCAGCAGCGCCACGCGGCGGCGCAAGCTGTCCTTGTAGTCGGCGATCTCGCCGCGCATCGCCGCCTCGGTGATCTCGGCCACTTCGGCCTTGCGGCCGGCGGCATCGGCGATCTCGTCGACGCACTCGATGTTGATCAGCGTCGAGTCCATGTCGAAGGCGACCAGCCGGAAGTCGGCCAGGTGAAGCGGCGGGGCGAAGCCGCGGATGAAGAGACCGGGAGCGTGTTCGGTGGCAGACATCGGCAAGGATGTTACCCGGCCGACGCCGGTGGCTGCCGCGCGTTCAGCGTGCCGCGACCACCTGCGACAGCACGCGGATCTGCGCGCGCGTGTCGTCGCCGACGAGGCTGTGCACCGTGTCGGCATCACCCTGGGGCGCGACGCCGGCGCGCTGCAGCCGCTGGCGCAGCTGCTCCGGCGTGGTCTTCGCGACCTGGGCCAGCACCGGCAGCGGCGCATCGGCCAGCGCCCGCAGCGGCGGCACGAAAGGCGGCTCGCCCTGGCCGCCGAGCGGCAGGAAGGAGGCGGCCAGCAGCACGGCGAACAGCGCCAGCGCCGCGCGGCCGCGCCAGCCGGCGAGGTGGCGCTTCAGCCCCGGCCAGTTGACCGCCGCGTGCAGCGCCACACCACCGATCAGCACCCAGCTCAGCCATTGGTGCGCGGCCTCGTTGAGCCCGCTGTCGAGGTGGAAGAACATCAGCACGCCGGTGACGGCCAGCAGGCCGAAGGCGCCCATGGTGATCGGGGTGATCCAGTCTCTTTGCAGCTTCATCGTGTCATCTCCTGGGGATGAGGCCATGCTGATGTCCGGCTGTGTCCGCCGTGCTGCGCGCGTGTTGCTGCGGGTGAAAGGGTTTGCGCCAGATCAGGACGAGCTCAGGACACGGTCGATGGCTTCGGCAGGCCCAGCGACCTCAGCACGTCCCGGATCAGCTGCGCCCGGTCCTTGGGTTCGGGTGTGTCGCGCTCGATGCGCAGCTTGTCATTGCCGGCCAGCTTGATGTGCCGGTTCTTCTGCACCAGCTCGATGATCTTCATCGCATCGACCGGCGGGTTCGGCCGGAAGCTGATCACCATCAGCTTCGGCGCTGCATCCACCTTGACCACGCCATAGGGTTTGGCCAGCACGCGCAGCCGGTGCACGTCGAACAGCGTCTGGCCCTGCGGCGGCAGCTTGCCGAAGCGGTCGGTGATCTCCTCCAGCATCGCGTCGATCTGCTCGGGCTTCTCGGCCGTCGCCAGGCGCTTGTAGAGCGACAGGCGGGTGTGCACGTCGCCGCAGTAGGCGTCGGGCAGGAGAGCGGGGGCGTGCAGGTTGATCTCGGTGGCCGCCGACAGCGGTGACAGCAGGTCCGGCTCGCGGCCCGCCTTCAGCGAACGCACCGCCTCCGACAGCATCTCGTTGTAGAGCTGGAAGCCGACCTCCATCATGTTGCCGCTCTGGTTCTCGCCCAGCACCTCGCCGGCGCCGCGGATCTCCAGGTCGTGCATCGCCAGGTAGAAGCCGCTGCCGAGCTCTTCCATCTGCTGGATCGCTTCCAGCCGCTGCGCGGCCTGCTTGGTGAGGCCTTCGACGTCGGGCACCAGCAGGTAGGCGTAGGCCTGGTGGTGCGAGCGGCCGACGCGCCCGCGCAGCTGGTGCAACTGCGCGAGGCCGAACTTGTCGGCGCGGCTGATGACGATGGTGTTGGCGCTGGGCACGTCGATGCCGGTCTCGATGATGGTCGAGCACAGCAGCAGGTTGTAGCGCTGCGCGACGAAGTCGCGCATCACGTGCTCGAGCTCGCGCTCGGGCATCTGGCCATGGGCGATGGCGATGCGCGCCTCGGGCAGCAGTTCGGCCAGCTTGTCGCGCCGCGCCACGATGGTGTCGACCTCGTTGTGCAGGAAGTAGACCTGGCCGCCGCGCTTGAGCTCGCGCAGCACCGCCTCGCGGATGGTGCCGCTGCTCTCGTTGCGCACGAAGGTCTTGATCGCGAGGCGCCGCTGCGGCGCGGTGGCGATGACGCTGAGGTCGCGCAGGCCTTCCAGCGCCATGCCCAGGGTTCTGGGGATCGGCGTGGCGGTCAGCGTCAGCACGTCGACCTCGGCACGCAGCGCCTTGATCGCTTCCTTGTGGCGCACGCCGAAGCGGTGCTCCTCGTCGATGACCAGCAGGCCCAGGCGCTTGAACTTGACGGTCTGCGACAGCAGCTTGTGCGTGCCGACCACGATGTCGATGGTGCCGTCCTCGATGCCTTCCATCGCGGCCTTCACCTCCTTGGGCGAACGGAATCGCGACAGCTCGGCCACCTTGACGGGCCACTTGCCGAAGCGGTCGGCGATGTTCTGGAAGTGCTGCTCGGCCAGCAGCGTGGTCGGCGCGAGGATGGCCACCTGCTTGCCGCCGGTCACCGCGACGAAGGCCGCGCGCAGCGCGACCTCGGTCTTGCCGAAGCCGACGTCGCCGCAGACCAGGCGGTCCATCGGCTTGGGGCTGACCATGTCCTGGATCACCGCGTGGATCGCGGCCTGCTGGTCCGGCGTCTCCTCGAAGCCGAAGCTGGCGGCGAAGGCCTCGTAGTCGTGCGGCTGGAAGCGGAACGGGTGGCCTTCGCGCGCGGCGCGGCGGGCGTAGAGATTCAGCAGTTCGGCGGCGGTGTCGCGCACCTGCTCGGCCGCCTTGCGCTTGGCTTTGTCCCACTGGCCGGAGCCGAGCCGGTGCAGCGGCGCCTCTTCCGGGCTGACGCCGGTGTAGCGCGCGATCAGGTGCAATTGCGCCACCGGCACGTAAAGCGTCGCCTTGTCGGCGTACTCGAGGTGCAGGAACTCGCTCGGCCCGTCGCCCAGGTCGATGTTCATCAGGCCGACGTATCGGCCGATGCCGTGGTTGACGTGCACCACCGGGTCGCCGACCTTCAGCTCCGACAGGTCCTTGATCAGCGCGTTGACGTCGCTGACCTGCTCCTGCTTGCGCTTGCGGCGCGCCGTCGGTGAGGTGGCGAACAGTTCGGTCTCGGTGACGAACTGGATCGTGCGTCCGTCCGCGGGCTCGTGCCAGAAGAAGCCCTGGGCCAGCGGCGCGACGCTGATCGCGAAATGCTCGTCGCCGGCCTCGAACTCGGCGAGGGTGGCCACCGTCGGCGGCTCGATCCGGTTGTCGCGCAGAAGCTCGAGCAGGCTTTCGCGGCGGCCGTCGCTCTCGGCGACGATCAGCACGCGGTGCGGCGTCGTCTGCACATGCTGCTGCAGTCGCGCCAGCGGTTCGGGCGCGCCGCGGTCGACGCTCAGGTCCGGCAGCGGCCTCGCCCAGTCCACCGGCTCCTTGCCGCGCAAGGCCAGTGTCGCCAGCGAGTTGGCTCGGGCGAAGAAGTCCTCGCTGCGCAGGAACAGATCTTCGGGCGGCAGGATCGGCCGCTCCTTGTCGTGCTGCAGGAAGCGGTGCCGCTCGCGCGTGTCGGTCCAGAAGCGGTTGAGCGCCTCGTCGACCTCGCCGTGCAGCGCCAGCACGGCGCTGCCGGTCGAAGGGCCGGCTCCGCCGTCCTGGCCCAGGTAGTCGAAGATCGTCGCCGTCTGGTCGAAGAACAGCGGCAGGTAGTACTCGATGCCCGCGGTGGCGATGCCGGTGCCGATGTCCTTGTACAGGCGCACCTTGGTCGGGTCGCCCTCCATCTTCTCGCGCCAGCGCGCGCGGAAGGCGGCGCGGGCGTCCTCGTCCATCGGGAACTCGCGGCCGGGCAGCAGGCGCACCTCGGGCACCGGGTAGAGGCTGCGCTGCGAGTCGGGGTCGAAGGTGCGGATCGAGTCGACCTCGTCGCCGAACAGGTCGACGCGGTAGGGCACCGCCGAGCCCATCGGGAAGAGGTCGATCAGCCCGCCGCGCACCGCGTATTCGCCAGGCGAGACCACCTGGCTGACATGCGTGTAGCCTGCCAGTGTGAGCTGCGACTTCAGTGCCGCTTCGTCGAGCCGCTGCTTCTGCTTGAAGCGGAAGGTGTAGGCGGCCAGGAAGCTCGGCGGCGCGAGGCGCACCAGCGCGGTCGAGGCCGGCAGCAGCACGACGTCGACATCACCCTGCCGGATGCGCCACAGCGTGGCCAGCCGCTCGGAGATCAGGTCCTGGTGCGGGCTGAAGGTGTCGTAGGGCAGCGTTTCCCAGTCCGGGAACACCGCGATGCGAAGCTCCGGCGCGAAGAACGCGAGTTCGCCTTCGAGCCGCTGCGTGTCGGCCGGCTCCGCGCTGACGATGGCGACGATCTTCTTCTGCGCCGCCTGAGCCTGCGCGAAGCGGGCGAGCAGCAGCGCATCGGCCGAGCCCAGCGGGCGGGGCAGGGTGAAGCGCTTGCCGGGTGGGATGACGGGGATCTGCATCGGTTCTGACGGTGCCAAAGCAAAACGCCCCGCGAGGTCCTCCCGCCGGGGCGATGCACGGGTCGGATCATACAATTCGGGTCCGTTTCCCGCCTCGCATGACCGACTCTTCGCCCCCACGCTGCTACGCCTTGCTGCCCTGTGCCGGCGTGGGCTCGCGCTCGGGCGCGACGCTGCCCAAGCAGTACGTGACGATCGCCGGCCGGGCCATGGTGGCGCACACGCTGACTGCCCTGGCCGAGGTGTCGCGGCTGGCCGCCACGCTGGTGGTGCTGGCGCCCGAGGACCAGGTCTTCGAGCAGCACGTGAGTGACTTCGTGGGTGCACGCGGCTGGGTCTGCCGGCGCGGCGGGTCCCAGCGCGCCGACACCGTGGCCGGCGGCCTGGCCGAACTGATCGAGCGCGGCGCGCGCGACCACGACTGGGTGCTGGTGCACGACGCCGCACGCTGCCTGGTGCGCGCCGAGTGGGTCGACCGGCTGATCGACGCCTGCCTGGTCGACGAGGTGGGCGGCCTGCTCGCGCTGCCAGTGGCCGACACGCTCAAGCGCGCCGAGGGCGGCCGCGTGGCCGAGACCCTGCCGCGCAGCGACAAGTGGGCCGCGCAGACGCCGCAGATGTTCCGCATCGGCATGCTGCGCGACGCCCTTCAGCGCAGCGGCACGGCGGTGACCGACGACGCCAGCGCGATCGAGGCGATGGGGCTGCGGCCGCTGCTGGTCGAGGGCGACGCGGCCAACCTCAAGGTGACCTGGCCCTCGGACTTCATCCTCGCCGAGCGGGTGCTGGCCGCGCGGACGAAAGGAACTGCATGAACCTGCCCAACATCCGCATCGGCGAAGGCTGGGACAGCCACCGGCTCGTCGAAGGCCGCCCGCTGGTGCTCGGCGGCGTGACGATTCCGCACACGCACGGCCTGTTCGGCCACTCCGATGCCGACGCGCTGTGCCATGCGATCACCGACGCGCTGTTCGGCGCGCTGGCGCTGGGCGACATCGGCCACCACTTCCCCGACACCGACGAACGCTTCCGCGGCGCCGACTCGCTCGCACTGCTGGCCGAGGCCGGCCGGCGCGTGCAGCAGGCCGGCTGGCTGGTGGCCAACGTCGACAGCACGATCACCGCGCAGGCACCGAAGATGGCGCCTCACATCCTGGCGATGCGTCAGCGCATCGCGCAGGCGCTGGCGGTCAAGATCGAGCAGGTCAGCGTGAAGGCGAAGACGGCCGAGGGCCTGGGCCCGGTGGGCGAGGGCCAGTCGATGGAGGCCCGCGCCGTGTGCCTGCTCTACACGCTGCGCCGGCCGGTGTTGACCCCCCCGTAGCGCCTGCGGCGCTCCCCCCAGGGGGCGCCGCCAGCGGCCCGGCGAAGCCGGTTCCGCGGCGGCCGCTCGGTCGCTATGGCGCCTTCTTCAGCCGGATGTGCGCGACGAGGCCGCCTTCGGGCGCGTTGGTGACCTCGAAGCTGCCGCCCATGCGCTGCACCGCCTTCTCGACGATCGCCAGGCCCAGGCCGGCGCCGGTGGCGGCGGTGCGTGCCGCATCGCCGCGGAAGAAGGGCGTGGTCAGCTGGCCGAGCTTGGCCGGGTCGACGCCCGGGCCGTGGTCGCGCACGCTGAGGATCACCCAGGGCCCGGTGCGCGCGTAGGTGACCACCACCTTGGCGATGCCGGTGTCGGTGCTGCGGCCATAGCGGCGCGCGTTCTCGAACAGGTTCTGCAGCACGCGGCCGAGTTCGGTCTCGTCGGCCATCACCTTGGTGTCGATGGCCACGCGGGCGGTGATGCGGATCTGGCTGGTGTCGCGGAAGGCCGCCATCTCGCGGTCGACCAGGCTCGACAGGTGCACCGGCACCAGCTTGACGTCGCCCGGGCGGGCGTAGTCCATGAACTTGTCGATGATGGCGTCGAGCTGGTCGATGTCCGAGGCCATGTTGCGCTTGGCCTCGTCGTCCTGCACGCTCATCTCGGCCTCGAGCCGCAGGCGCGCCAGCGGCGTGCGCAGGTCGTGGCTGATGCCGGCGAGCATCACCGCGCGGTCTTCCTCGACCTTGGCGAGTTCGCGCGCCATGCGGTTGAAGCCCATGTTGACCTGGCGGATCTCGCTGGTCATGGTGTTCTCGTCGAGCACCGAGTCGAACTCGCCCTCGCGGATGCGGCTGGCCGCGAAGGACAGCTCCTGCAGTGGCCGGTTGATCGCGCGGGCGATCAGCGCCGAGCCGAAGATCGAGGCCAGCACCGCGATGCCGCCCCACAGGCCCAGCGTGCTCCAGGTCAGCGCCGCGACGCGCGAGGCGTCGGCCTGCAGCCAGTACGGGTCCTTGTCGATCGTGAAGCCGACCCACAGTCCCGCCTGCTTGTTGACCGAACTGGCGACCAGCGTGTCGGGTCCGAGCTGGGCGCGCAGTTCGGCGCCGATCGCCTTGGAGAAGCGGTCGACCTCGAACGGCTCCCACTTGTCGCCCGGCTCGCGCGGCGACAGCCGCACCGACTCCTGCTTGGCCATGTTCTTGATCAGCGCGACGCGGTTGATCGTGTCGCTGGCCTGCAGCGCGGTACGCGCCAGGTTGACCAGTGCCGCGATCTGCTGCGCCGCCTGCACCGCGCGCGGCTCGAACTCGAGCGCGCGGAAGGTCTGCGTCCACGCGAACACCCCGCCGACCAGCAGCAGCGCCAGCAGGAAGAAGGTGCGCCAGAACAGGCTGAAGGCGACTTTGCTGCGGGCCATCCGGGTGCGGCGGAGTGAAACGGTCGTGTGGAAAGGTCAGGCGGCGGGCCGGGGCGCAAAAAAGGCCCCGACGAGCGGGGCCGTGCTGCCGCCGTATGGGCGGACGGTCATGCGGTGCCGTCCGGCACGAACACGTAGCCCACGCCCCACACCGTCTGGATGTAGCGCGGCTGCGCCGGGTCGGGCTCGATCATCTTGCGCAGGCGGGAGATCTGCACGTCGAGGCTGCGGTCGAAGGGCTCGAACTCGCGGCCGCGGGCCAGCTGCGCCAGCTTGTCGCGCGACAGCGGCTGGCGCGGGTGGCGCACCAGCGCCTTGAGCATCGAGAACTCGCCGGTGGTCAGCGCGATCTGCTCGCCGTCCTTGGTCAGCCGGCGCAGCGCGAGGTCGAACTCGAACGGGCCGAAGGTGACCGTCTGCGCTTCCTTGGCCGGCGCGCCCGGGGCTTCCAGCGTCGGGCGGCGGCGCAGCACGGCGTGGATGCGGGCCAGCAGCTCGCGCGGGTTGAAGGGCTTGGGCAGGTAGTCGTCGGCGCCGACCTCGAGGCCGACGATGCGGTCGACGTCTTCCACTTTGGCGGTCAGCATGATGATCGGCGTCACGTCGTTGGCCGCGCGCAGGCGGCGGCAGATCGACAGGCCATCCTCGCCGGGCAGCATCAGGTCGAGCACGATCAGGTCGACCGTCTCGCGTGTCAGCACGCGGTTCAGCGCCTTCGAGTCCTCGGCGAGCAGCACCTCGAAACCCTCCTGCGTCAGGTAGCGGCGCAGCAGGTCGCGGATGCGCGCGTCGTCGTCGACGACGACGACACGGTCGGGGCGCTGGTTGGGATTGGTGGCCATCAAGGGAACTCCGAACTTGTAACAAGCGGGATTCTGCGCGGCTTTCCCGGGCGTTTCGGGAGGCCTGACCATAAGTTACAAATCTTGCCCCGTCGGGCGCCGCGGCGCAATCACCCCGTCAAGACCGCGTGCGCGTATAAGCCTTCGTCGTTCACTTCACGAGGATGGATTCCGATGCGTTCACGACCGTTCGCTCCGCTGGTCATTGCCGCCGTCACCGCCGCTGCTGGGGCGGCGCAAGCCGAGACACCGCCGCCGCAGGGCGTGGTGTCGCTCAACGCGAGCGCCAGCGTCGAGGTCACCAAGGACCTGCTCAACGTGGTGCTGACCACCACCCGCGAGGGCCAGGATGCGACCACCGTGCAGACCCAGCTGAAGCAGGCGTTGGACGCCGCGCTGGCCGAGGCGCGCAAGGTGGCCAAGCCCGGGCAGCTGGAGGTGCAGACCGGCAACTTCTCGCTCTACCCGCGCTATGCGGCCAAGGGTGGCATCAACGGCTGGCAGGGCACGGCCGAGCTGGTGATCGAAGGCAAGGACATGCCGGCGATCGGCTCGCTGACAGGCCGCATCTCGACGATGACGATCGCGCGGGTCAGCTACGGCGTGTCGCGCGAACTGCGCGAGAAGGTCGAGGGCGAGGTCACCGCGCAGGCCATCGCCCGCTACCGTGCCAAGGCGGCCGAGTACGCCAAGCTGTTCGGCTACAGCGGCTACGTGATCCGCGAGGTCAACGTCGGTGCGTCCGAGCCGCCGGGCTTCTCGCCGGCGCCGATGATGCGCGCCAAGGCGATGTCTGCCTCGGCCGACGAGGCGCTGCCGGTGGAAGCCGGCAAGGCGCCGATCGTCGTCAACGTCAACGGGACAGTTCAGCTCACTAAATAGCAGGCGCGCGGGCCGAGCGCGACGGGCTACTGGGCCGTCCAGCCGCCGTCGACGGCCCAGGACTGGCCCTTGACGTTGTCCGCGGCCGCGGAGCAGAGGAACACCGCCAGGTCGCCCAGCTGCTCGGGCGTGGTGAACTGCAGCGACGGCTGCTTCTCGCCGAGCAGGCGGCGCTTGGCCTCTTCGTTGTCGACGCCGTCCTTGGCGGCGCGCGCATCGACCTGCTTCTGCACCAGCGGCGTCAGCACCCAGCCGGGGCAGATCGCGTTGACCGTCACCCCGGTGGTGGCGAGCTCCAGCGCGCTGGCCTTGGTCAGCCCGACGACGCCGTGCTTGGCCGCCACGTAGGCCGACTTGCCGGCCGATGCCACCAGCCCGTGCGCCGAGGCGATGTTGATGATGCGGCCCCAGTTCTTCGCGCGCATCGCTGGAATCGCGACGCGCATCGCGTGGAAGGCCGAGCTGAGGTTGATGGCGATGATCGCGTCCCAGCGCTCGACGGGGAAATCCTCGACGTTGGCCACGTGCTGGATGCCGGCGTTGTTGACGAGGATGTCGACGCCGCCGAACTCCTTGGCGGCAAAGGCCACCATCGCCTCGATCTCCGCCGGCTTGCTCATGTCGGCGCCGTGGTAGGCCACCTTGACGCCGTGCGCCTTGCCGGCCGCGGCGACTTCTGCCTTCGGGCCCTCGGCGTCGCCGAAGCCGTTGAGCACCACGTTGGCGCCGGCGGCGGCCAGCCGGCAGGCGATGCCCAGTCCGATGCCGCTGGTGGAGCCGGTGACGAGGGCGGTCTTTCCTTTGAGCATGAGGGTTCTCCGACGATTGACTTAGCATCGATTATGGAGACCCAACTGAACCGGACATGACAGAACCTCGCCTGCACAGCGTGCAATGCCTCGGCACGCGCGGCCTGCACCGCATGGCCTACGCGGAGTGGGGCGACCCGGCCAACCCGCGTGTGCTGTTGTGTGCGCACGGCCTGGCGCGCCAGGGGCGCGACTTCGACACCTTCGCGCAGGCGATGAGCGACCGCTACCGCGTCGTCTGCCCGGACGTGGTCGGCCGCGGCCGATCGGACTGGCTGCCCGACCCGTCGGGCTACCAGATCCCGGCCTACGTGGCCGACATGGTGACCCTGCTGGCCCGGCTGGACGCCGCGGAACTGCACTGGGTCGGCACCTCGATGGGCGGGCTGATCGGCCTGGGCCTGGCCTCGCTGCCGAACTCGCCGGTCAGGAAGCTGGTGCTCAACGACGTCGGCCCGACCATCGAGGCGCCGGCACTGCAGCGCATCGGCACCTACCTGGGTCAGCCGCTGCGCTGGGGCAGCGTCGACGCGGCGGCCGACTACCTGTGGACCATTTCGTCGAGCTTCGGCCCGCACAGCCGCGAGCAATGGCTGGCCCTGACGCGGCCGATGCTGCGCCCCGACGGCGACGGCTTCAAGCTGCACTACGACCCGGCGATCGCCGCGCCGCTGCGGGCCGTGACGCCCGAGCAGGCGCGCGCGGGCGAGGCGATGCTCTGGGCCGGCTACGACGCGCTGCGCTGCCCGACCTTGCTGCTGCGCGGCGCCGACTCCGACCTGCTGTCGACGGCGACCGCCCAGGCGATGACCCAGCGCGGGCCCAGGGCGACCTTGGTCGAGTTCGTCGGCGTCGGCCATGCGCCCACCCTGGTCGCGCCCGACCAGGTCGCCGCGGTGCGGGAGTTCCTGCTCGCGCCATGAAGACCGGTCTGCTGGATGCCCGCGAGGACGCGGCGCCCATCGTTCAACTCGCCGAGGTCGGCGATGTCGTGCCCACAGAGGCTGACCTGGCGCCGCTCGAGCGCGCGCGCGCCTTCGCCGAGCCGCTGCTGGCCAGTCGCGCGCTCGACACCGGCGAGGACGCGCTGGACCATGCCGACGGGGTGGCCGCGATCCTGCACGGCATCGGCGCGGCGCCGTCGATGCGCGCGGCCGCCTACCTGGTCTATGCCGGCGACTTCCTGCACAAGCCGGACGAGGTGGTGGCCAAGGCCTTCGGCGAGTCGTACGCCAGCCTGGTCAACCACACCCGGCGGCTGGTGCAGATCCAGCGCGCGGCGCGCGAGGCCCAGGTCGGCTCGCAGCAGCGTGCCGAGCAGACCGAGCGCGTGCGCAAGATGCTGCTCGCCTTCTCGCGCGACCTGCGCGTGGTGCTGCTGCGCCTGGCCTCGCGGCTGCAGACGCTGCGCTGGTATGCCGCCAGCAAGACTGCCTGCCCGCAGGCGCTCGCCGAGGAGTCGATGCAGGTGTTCGCGCCGCTGGCCAACCGGCTCGGCATCTGGCAGATCAAGTGGGAGATCGAGGACCTGTCGTTCCGCTTCCTCGAGCCGCAGAAGTACCGCGAGGTGGCGCGCCTGCTCGACGAGAAGCGGGTCGAGCGCGAGCAGGGCGTCGAGGCGTTCCGCGCCGAACTCGGTGCGGAACTGGCGAAGGCTGGCCTGAAGGCCGAGGTGCAGGGCCGGCCCAAGCACCTCTACAGCATCTGGAAGAAGATGCGCGGCAAGGGGCTGGACTTCGCCCGTGTGTTCGACATCCGCGCGATGCGCGTGATCGTCGCCGACGTGCCGGCCTGCTATGCGGTGCTGGCGCGTGTGCACGAGATCTACCAGGCGGTGCCCGGGGAGTTCGACGACTACATCGCGCGGCCCAAGGCCAATGGCTACCAGTCGTTGCACACCGTGGTGCTGGACGCCGAGGGCCGGCCGGTGGAGGTCCAGATCCGCACGCGGGCCATGCACGAACATGCCGAGCACGGCGTCGCCGCGCACTGGGCCTACAAGGAGGCCGGCACGAAGGGCTACGCCGGCGTCAGTGCGGGCAGCGACTTCGATGCGCAGGTCGCCGAGGCGCGCAAGAACGTGCTGCGCCAGCTGCTGGCCTGGGAGCGTGACTTCGTCGAGCAGAGCGCCGAAGCGGACGCCCCTGCCGGTGCCGGCGTCTTCGACGACCGCATCTACGTCTTCACGCCGCAGGCGGCGGTGGTCGAGCTGCCGGCTGGCGCGACGCCGATCGACTTCGCCTACACGCTGCACACCGATCTCGGCCACCGTTGCCGCGGTGCCAAGGTCGACGGCCAGATGGTGCCGCTGAACACGCGCCTGGCCAGCGGGCAGACGGTGGAAGTCACGGCGATCAAGGAAGGCGGCCCCTCGCTCGACTGGCTCAACGCCGAGCTCGGCTTCCTGCAGAGCTCGCGCGGCAAGGCCAAGGTGCGCGCCTGGTTCAATGCGCTGGCCTTGCGCGACACCATCGCCCGGGGTCGCGAAGCGGTCGAGAAGCTGCTGCAGCGCGAAGGCCGCACCGCGATGAAGCTCGACGACCTGGCCACGCAGCTCGGCTTCCGCAACGCCGACGCGCTGTTCGAGGTGGTCGGCAAGGACGAGTTCTCGCTGCGCAACATCGAGAGCCTGCTGCGGCCCGCCGAGCCGGCCCCGAGCGAGGACGAGGCGATCGTCGCTCGCCACACGCGCGCACCGGGGCAGACGCCGCAGGGTGGGGTGCTGGTGGTCGGCGTCGAGTCGCTGCTGACCAGCCTGGCGCGCTGCTGCCGGCCGGCGCCTCCGGACATGATCGGCGGCTACGTGACCCGTGGCAAGGGCGTGGCGATCCACCGGGCCGACTGCAGCAACTTCCGCCAGATGGCCGCGCGCTCGCCCGAGCGGGTGATCGCGGTGGCCTGGGGCGAATCGCGCGCCGACCGTGCGGCGGTCTACCCGGTCGACGTGGTGGTCGAGGCCGGTGACCGGCAGGGCCTGCTGCGCGACGTGACCGAGGTGTTCGCCAAGGAGAAGATGAACGTCACCGGCGTGAAGACGCAGACCATCCGCGACTCCCGCGGCGGCACGGCGTGGATGACCTTCACCGTCGAGGTGGGCGATGCCTCGCGCCTGGCCCAGGTGCTGGCCCAGGTGGCGCGGGTCGTCGGGGTGCGCAGCGCGCGTCGGAAGTAGCCGCGCAGAAGCCTGCTATACTGTTGGGCTTGCGCAGGCGCGTAGCTCAGCTGGTTAGAGCACCACCTTGACATGGTGGGGGTCGTTGGTTCGAGTCCAATCGCGCCTACCAGATTCGGTAGAAGGAACAAGCACTTGGCGGCAACGCCAGGTGCTTTTTTCTTGCCGGTACGGGGAGATTGCGGAAGGCGAAGGCGGGTCGGGGCCCGGGCGCACGGAGCCATGCGCCGCCTACAGACCGGTGTCTCAGCAGCGGCGGCCCGCTTCGTACCAGCCCTTGCTCTGGTTCACGACCCGCACCACCAGCAGCATCACCGGCACCTCGATCAGCACGCCCACCACGGTGGCCAGTGCCGCGCCGGACTCGAAGCCGAACAGGCTGATCGCCGCGGCCACGGCCAGCTCGAAGAAGTTGCTTGCGCCGATCAGTGCCGAGGGGCAGGCAACGCTGTGCGACTCACCGAGACGGCGGTTGAGCCAGTAGGCCAGCCCGGAGTTGAACAGAACCTGGATCAGGATCGGCACCGCGAGCATCGCGATCACCAGCGGCTGCTTCAGGATCGCCGCGCCCTGGAAGCCGAACAGGAGTACCAGGGTGGCCAGCAGCGCGGTGATCGACCAGGGCCCGATCTTCGCGAGCGTGGCATCGAACGCGGCCTGACCGCGTGCCAGCAGCGCCTTGCGCCAGAGCTGCGCAATCACCACCGGAATGACGATGTACAGCACCACGGAGGTGATCAGCGTGTCCCACGGCACGGTGATCGACGACAGGCCGAGCAGCAGCGCCACGATCGGCGCGAAGGCGAACACCATGATGGTGTCGTTCAACGCCACCTGGCTCAGCGTGAAGAGCGGGTGGCCGTTGGTGAGCCTGCTCCAGACGAACACCATGGCCGTGCAAGGCGCCGCGGCCAGCAGGATGAGTCCGGCGATGTAGCTGTCGGCCTGGCCCGCCGGCAGGTAGGGCGCGAACACGTGGCGGATGAAGATCCAGCCCAGCAGCGCCATCGAGAAGGGCTTGACGGCCCAGTTGACGAACAGGGTCACGCCGATGCCGCGCCAGTGCTGCTTCACCTGGCTCAGCGAGCCGAAGTCGACCTTCAGCAGCATCGGGATGATCATCACCCAGATCAACAGCCCGACCGGCAGGTTGACCTTGGCGACCTCCATCCTGCCGATGGCCTGGACCGGCCCGGGCAGCAGCTGGCCCAGGGCGATGCCGACGACGATGCAAAGGAACACCCAGACGGTCAGGTAGCGCTCGAAGACGCTCATCGGCGCCGGCGCAGCCGGCCGAGCGGGCAGGGCGGCGGTCGACATGGCTCAACGCGTCCCGATGTCCTTGATCTCGCGCTGGATGGCCATCTTGTCGAGCGACGCCAGCGGCAGCGCCAGCATCAGCTCGATGCGGCGCTTGAGCACGATCGCCGTGTCCCAGAAGACCTTCGCCTTCTGCTGATCAGTGCCTTCGAAGGCGGCCGGGTCTGCCACGCCCCAATGAGCCGTCATGGGTTGGCCGGGCCAGACCGGGCAGACTTCGCCAGCCGCCTTATCGCAGACCGTGAAGACGAAGTCGAGTTCGGGAGCGCCAGGCCGAGCGAACTCGCCCCAGTCCTTGCTGCGGAAGCCATCGGTCGGGATGTGCATTTCCGACAGCGTCTTCAGCGCGAACGGATTGACCGACGTGCCCGGGTGGCTGCCTGCCGAGAAGGCCTGGAACCGATCGCGACCCAGGCTTCTGAGGATGCCCTCGGCCATGATCGATCGTGCCGAGTTGTGCGTGCAGACGAAGAGCACGTTGTAGACCTTGTCGCTCATGAGGATCTCCGGATGTGGGTGTGGTTCGGTTCAACAGGTGGTGCATGCCGCGCCAGAGGCCACCGGTGCCCCATCGCAGTCGACGCAGGTGACGGCCTGGCAGCAGTGCGCCGACAGGTAGGCGAGCAATTCGTTCATGGTGGCTATGCTCGGCCGGTAGATCAGGTGCCGGCCGTCACGCTCCTGCGTCAGCAGACCGGCGTGCAGCAGTTCCTTGACGTGGAAGGACACGGTCGAAGGCGGGACGGCCAGTTCGCTCGCCAGGGCCCCCGGCGTCATGCCAGCGGGGCCGACGCCCACCACGGCACGGTAGATGCGCAGGCGCACGTCCTGCGCCAGTGCGCCCAGGGCCCGGACGGCGGCCTTCTCGTCCATCACGGTCAGGTCCCCTGGTGTGTTGCGGCTGCAGCCTGCGTCTGGACCTTTGCGTCCAGGCCGGCGCCCGTGGCCTCGGCTCCATCGAGCGCGGGCTGCCTGGCATGCGGCAAGCGCGTCGGCAGTGCCAGCGTGACCAGCCAGCAGGTCACGAGCAGCACTGCCGATCCGGCCAGCGACCACGCCAGCCCGCCCCACTGGTAGAGCAGTCCCGACAGCAGCGTCCCGAAGAAGCGGCCCAGGGCATTGGCGGCGTAGTAGAAGCCCACATCCTCGGCGGCCTTCTCCGAGCCGGCATAGGCGAGGACCAGGTAGGAGTGGACCGAGGAGTTGACCGCGAAGGCAAAGCCGAACACGGCGAGCCCTGCGACGACGACCCACTCGAGGTTCGGCACCTTCGCCAGCACCAGGCCGGCCAGGACGATGGGCACCAGCGCGAGCAGGGCCGACCACAGGCGGGCGGCCGGCACTTCGGCGCTGAGACCGTCGTCGCTGCGCCGGACGATGGCCGGGGCTGCCGCCTGCACCACGCCGTAGCCGATGGTCCACAGCGCCACGAAGCCGCTGACCATCGTGAAGGTCCAGCCCGAGGCGTACAGGAACACCGGCACACCGACCACGAAACACACATCGCGCGCGCCGAAGAGTGCCACCCGGGCGGCCGCGAGCAGGTTGATGCCGCGGTTCTTGGCAAACAGTTCCCTGGCCGACTTCGAAGCCTTGCTCTTGCCCATCAGCGGCGGCACGAAGCTAACGACACCGACGAAGACGATCGCCAGCAGCCCCGCCATGATCCACAACGCGACCTGGAAGCCGACGGCCTGCAGCAGCACGCCGCCGAGGAAGAAGCCCACGCCCTTCATCGCGTTCTTGCTGCCGGTGAAGAAGGCGACCCACTTGAACAACTGGCCCGACGCATCGCCGGCCGTGGCCTTGATGGCGGACTTGCTGGCGGTCTTGGTCAGGTCCTTCGCGACGCCACAGATGCCTTGCGCAGCGACGACCCATGCGACCGACAGCGCCACCGACCAGGTCGGCGACAGCGCGGACATCAGCAGGAAGCCGGTGATCTCGGTGAAGAGGCCCACCGTCAACATGCGCTTGATGCCATAGCGCGTGGCCAGCCAGCCACCGATCAGGTTGGCAACCACGCCCATCGCCTCGTAGAGCAGGAACAGGAAGGCCAGCGTGAAGGGCGAGTAGCCGAGCCGGTAGAAGTGCAGCAGCACCAGCATGCGCAGCGCACCGTCGCTGAGGGTGAAGCCCCAGTAGGCGGCGGTGACGATGGCGTAGTTGCGGGTGCCGGGGTTCATGGCCGTCTCAGAGGCCCTGGCGGTGCATGTGGCAGGCGAGGTCGACCATGCGGCAGGCGTAGCCCATCTCGTTGTCGTACCAGGCGTAGACCTTCAGCAACGTGCCGTCGGTCACCATCGTCGACGGGGCGTCGATGATCGAGCTGCGCGTGTCACGCGCGTAGTCCGCGCTGACGAGCGGGCGTTCCTCGTAGCCGAGGATGCCGGCCAGCGGCCCCCGGGCGGCCTGCGCGAACAAGGCGTTGACCTCGGCCGGCGTGGTCTCGCGCTTGAGTTCGAACACGCAATCGGTCAACGACGCGTTGAGCACCGGCGCGCGCACGGCATGGCCGTTGAGCTTGCCCTTGAGCTCGGGGTAGATCAGCGCGATGGCGGTGGCACTGCCCGTCGTCGTCGGTGCCAGGCTGAGCATCGCGCTGCGCGCGCGGCGCAGGTCCTTGTGCGGCGCATCGACCATCAGGTTGGTGTTGGTCGGGTCGTGGATGGTGGTGATCTGGCCGTGGCGGATGCCGAGGGCCCCGTGCACGACCTTGACCACGGGCGCCAGGCAGTTGGTGGTACAGGACGCGGCCGTGACGATGCGGTGCCGGCCCGGCTCGTAGAGGTGCTCGTTGATGCCGACGACGATGTTCAGCACGTCGCCCACCTTGACGGGCGCGGCCACGATCACCCGTTTGGCGCCGCGGTCGAGGTGGCCCTGGATGGTCTCCGGGGTCAGGAACTTGCCCGTGCACTCGAGCACCACGTCGACGCCAGCGTCGCCCCAGGGGATCTCTGCGGCGGTCGCATGCGACGAGAAGCCGAGCTGTCGATCGCCGATGTGAAGGGCCGACTCGCCTTGCGCGGCGATGCGGTTGCGCCAGCGGCCCTGCACGCTGTCGAACTCGAGCAGGTGCGCCGTCGCCGCAGCGCCGCCCTTCAGTTCATTGAGGTGCACCACTTCCAGTCGGTTGCCGGCCCGAGGGTCGCCAGAAGGACGTTCTGCTGCGCCCATCGCAGCGCGCAGCGCCAGCCGTCCGATGCGTCCCATCCCATTGATGCCGACTCTCACGATCGCTTCTCCCTCGCTCAACCAAACGGTATTTCCATCAGTGTAGAAATGATGGATGACAGTCCCGTGACACGCCTGAATGCCGCTGGCGCCTGCGCAAGGCGCGTCGATGGGCTTTCAGCAGCAGGACGACTGCGACTTCACCGGAATGGCGATCGGCTTGCCCCGCGGTGTCGGGGTGCAGCAGGCCGTGGCCGAACTCTCTGGTGCGGCCGCTTCGTTGAACAACGGGATGTTGCCCAGCGTGTGGAAGTGCTCCCAGGCAATGCCTTGCGGGTCGGTCACCCAGTGCTTCTCGCTGCGGGCGTAGCAGCAGGTCGTCTCGCCTTCGTCGAGCAGCGCCATGTCGGCAGCTTGCGCGCGCGCCTTCAGCTCGGCCAGTTCGACCGGGTCGTCGGTCTGCAGTCCCAAGTGGTCGATTCCGGGCTGGGCGCCGCGCGTGGAGATCGCGAAGTTGATGCGCGGGTCGTCCAGCATCCACTTGGCATAGTCGCCCTCGACGCGGGTGGGCTCGGCCGCGAACAGCTTCGAGTAGAAGCCGATGCTCTTGGCGAGATCATCGACATGCAGGTGGACGTGGAATCGCTTCATGGGGTTCTCCGGTTCAGCAGGTGGTGCGCCGCCGGGCACTGCCGGGCGTGCAGGGTTGGCCCATGCAGCAATGGGCGGTGAGGTAGGCGAGCAGGTCGTTCATCTGCGCCAGCGCCGGGCGGTAGTGCAGGTTGCGGCCGTCACGCTCGACGGTCACGAGATCGGCATGCACCAGTTCCTTGAGGTGGAAGGAGAGCGTCGACCCGGGGATGTCGAGCATCGCGGCCAGCGCGCTCGGCGTCATGCCCTCAGGCCCGGCGCCGACCAGTGCGCGGAAGACGCGCAGGCGCGCTTCCTGGGCCAGGGCGGCGAGTGCAGCGACGGCGGCTTTTTCATTCATGATTCTAAGTTTATCGAAGTATCGGCTGCTGTCAAGTGCGTCTCCGCCCGAAGAGCGCCCGCCGGACCGAAGCGGTCGTCGATGCTCCCGGCGTGCCGCGGGCAGCCTGGACAGCGCCTGGATGCAGGCCGTGCAATGTGGAGATACTTGGCACCCATGCGAGCAATGCTTCCTCCGGCCCCATGCCCCCACCACGCCGCATCTTCGTGATCGGCGCCACCGGCACGATCGGCCGCGCCACCGTGCGGGCGCTGCTGCGCCGCGGCCACGAGGTGGTGTGCTTCGTGCGTCCGCGTGCCGGGGTGGGCGGTGCGTTCGACCCCGGCCACAGCGCGCAGTTGTTCCCCGGCGCCACGCTGCGCTTTGGCGACGTCACCGCGCCGGACTCGCTGGCGCGCGATGGCTTTCGCGGTGAGCGTTTCGATGCGCTGGTGTCGTGCCTGGCCTCGCGCACCGGTGAGCCCGGCGACGCCTGGGCGATCGACCACCGTGCGCAGCTCGATGCACTCGACGCAGCGAAGCGCGCCGGCGTCACCCAGGTCGTGCTGCTGTCGGCGATCTGCGTGCAGAAGCCGCGACTGGCCTTTCAGCAGGCCAAGCTGGCGTTCGAGCAGGCACTCATGGCTTCCGGGTTGACCTGGTCCATCGTGCGGCCGACCGCCTTCTTCAAGTCACTGTCCGGCCAGGTCGAGCGTGTGCGCCGCGGCCGACCCTTCCTCGTCTTCGGCGACGGCACGCTGACCGCGTGCAAGCCGATCAGCGACGACGACCTGGCCGACTACCTCGCCGGCTGCCTGGAGGATCCGGACCGATTCGACCGCGTGCTGCCGATCGGTGGGCCGGGCGAGGCGCTCACGCCGCGGCAGCAGGGCGAGATGCTGTTCGAGCTGCTGGGCCAGCCGCCGCAGTTCCGACAGGTGCCGGTGGCCCTGCTCGACACCATCATCGGCGTCTTGGCCACGCTTGGGCGCCTGGTGCCTGCGCTGGCGGCCAAGGCCGAGCTGGCGCGCATCGGCCGCTACTACGCCACCGAGTCCATGCTGGTTCTGGACCCGGTGACGGGCCGCTACGACGCTGCCGCCACGCCATCGACCGGCACCGAGACGCTGAAGGACTACTACCGCCGCCTGCTCAGCGGAGAGGCCACGCTCGAGCGTGGCGATCACGCCGTCTTCTGAGCCGCGGCCGCTTCCGTGGGCGCGGTGCCGGCTGCGGGCGCCTCCTGCACCAGCGGCCCGCCAAGAGCGTCGATCAGATCGGGCAGCAGCAGGCGCAGCTCGCCGGTGGTGATCGCCACGTCGGCATCGAAGCCGCCATCGGCACCTGCCGCGGGTCCGGTGTTCTCCAGCACCACGTCGAGCAGCTTGATGCGCTTGAGCGTCAGCGCGTCGGTCAGCACGAAGGACACGCGGCTGCTCCAGGTCATCGCCAGCTGCGTCGGGAGCTTGCCCTGGCGGATGTGTTCGCCGACCTCGTCGATGTCCAGCGTGTGGCGCGCGTAGCGCACGGCGGCCTTCTCGCTGTCGGGCTGCTTGAGCTCGCACTCGCGGTCGATGCTGAAGCGCGGCGGTGCCTCTTTCTCGCTCAGCCAGGCCGACATCGCGGTGGCCGGCGACAGTGCCGTCTGCAGCGGCGCCAGGCGCAGCCCGCCACCGAACAGGTCGACGAGGCGCGTCACGACGGCGTCGGCTTTCTTGTTGCTGGCTGCACCGACCAGCACCAGCTTCGCGGCCAGGTCGATCCAGACCAGCGTCGCCGAGCGCTTGGGGAAGGCGCGCGGCAGCAGGTCATGCACGATCTGCTCCTTCAGCTCGCGCGCGGCCTTGCCCTTGGGGCGGCGGCCGGTCTCGGCTTCGATCTTGTCCAGCCGAGCCTCCAGCTGCTGCTTGACGACGCCTCCGGGCACCGGCTTGGACTCGCTGCACAGCTTGAGGATCAGCTGGCCGCCGATGCTCTCGAGCAGCACGCCGTGCTTCTCGCCGCGTGGCTCCACCCAGCCGGCGGCCTCCGGCTGCGTCGGCCCGCATTCGGCGAAGCGGCCGGCGTCGAGGCGGCTTTCGATGTCGGCCTGAGTGGGCGGCTCCCACTGGTCGATGCGGTAGACGATCGCGTTCTTGAACATGGTGCGGGAGCCAGGAGAGGGAAGGGCAGAGGAGGGGGCGGGGTGGGGCGCGGATTCTAGGGCGCGGCAGAATGCGGCCATGAACACGCCCGCTGCCCAGCCGCGCAACCCACTGCATGGCGTCACCCTCGAGGCCATGCTCACGGCCCTGGTGGCGAGCTATGGCTGGGCCGGGCTGGGCGAGCGTATCGCACTGCGCTGCTTCACCTCCGACCCGAGCATCGCATCGAGCCTGAAGTTCCTGCGCAAGACGCCGTGGGCGCGCGAGAAGGTCGAGGGCCTCTACCTGTTCATGCTGCGCGAGACGCGCCGCCAGGGCGGGCGGTGACGATCGTGCCGTGAACCGAGGCCATCAGCCCGGACGGGAAAACCCCTCCGAAGCCGTCTCGACGCGCTCACTAGAATCTTTGTTGCCCTGCACAACGAGACTCTCTGGAGCGTACTGAATGGCCGCAACCCGCCGACCCGCCAAAACCTCGCTCGAGGCGGCGGCTGCCTCGCCATCGGACGAGGCCGCGGTCCGCGTCCTCAAGAAGTACCCGAACCGGCGCCTGTACGACACGCAGTCGAGCAGCTACATCACGCTGGCCGACGTCAAGCAGATGGTTCTGTCCGGCGAGCTCTTCGTCGTGCGTGACGCCAAGTCGGGCGAGGACCTGACGCGCAGCATCCTGCTGCAGATCATCCTGGAAGAAGAGACGGGCGGCGTGCCGATCTTCAGCACCCAGATGCTGTCGCAGATCATCCGCTTCTACGGCCATGCGATGCAGGGCATGATGGGGTCCTACCTCGAGAAGAACCTGCAGACCTTCACCGACATCCAGCAGCGCTTCGCCGAGCAGTCCAAGGGCCTGTACGACCCGAAGGCGATGAACCCCGAGCTGTGGACGCAGTTCCTGCAGGGCCAGGCGCCGGTGATGCAGGGTCTGATGGGCAACTACCTCGAGCAGTCCAAGAGCATGTTCCTGCAGATGCAGGAGCAGATGGCCAAGCAGGCCGAAACGCTGTTCCCAGGCGTCGCAGGGTTCGTGCCGCCCAAGCGCTGAGCGGCCCGCCGGGCGCGCTTCGCGGTCATCGGCGAAAATCGCCGGATGACCGACACCACCACCGCCGTCTCTGCTGGCGCCCCCGCCACCGCGCCGAAGATCGGCTTCGTCTCGCTGGGCTGCCCGAAGGCGCTGACCGACTCCGAGCTGATCCTCACGCAATTGCGCGCCGAGGGCTACGAGACCTCGAAGACCTTCGCCGGGGCCGACCTGGTGATCGTCAACACCTGCGGCTTCATCGACGACGCCGTCAAGGAGAGCCTGGACACCATCGGCGAGGCGCTGGCCGAGAACGGCAAGGTGATCGTCACCGGCTGCCTGGGCGCCAAGGCGGGCGAGGGCGGCTCGAACCTGGTGCGGCAGATGCACCCGAGCGTGCTGGCCGTCACCGGCCCGCATGCCACGCAGGAGGTGATGGATGCAGTGCACGTGCACGTGCCCAAGCCGCACGACCCCTTTGTCGACCTGGTGCCGGCACAGGGCGTCAAGCTGACGCCGAAGCACTACGCCTACCTGAAGATCAGCGAGGGCTGCAACCACCGCTGCAGCTTCTGCATCATCCCGAGCATGCGCGGCGACCTGGTCTCGCGGCCGATCGGTGACGTGCTCGGCGAAGCGCAGCGCCTGTTCGAGGCGGGCGTGAAGGAACTGCTGGTGATCAGCCAGGACACCAGCGCCTACGGTGTCGACGTCAAGTACCGCACCGGCTTCTGGGATGGCCAGCCGGTGAAGACGCGAATGACCGAGCTGTGCGAGAAGCTCGCGCTGCTGGCCGAGCGCCACGGCGCCTGGGTGCGCCTGCACTACGTCTACCCCTACCCGCACGTCGACGAGATCCTGCCGCTGATGGCCGGCGGCCACATCCTGCCCTACCTGGACGTGCCGTTCCAGCACTCGCACCCCGACGTGCTCAAGCGCATGAAGCGCCCTGCCAGCGGCGAGAAGAACCTCGAGCGCCTGCAGCGCTGGCGCGAGGCCTGCCCCGAGCTCGTCGTGCGCAGCACCTTCATCGCCGGATTCCCCGGCGAGACGGAGGCCGAGTTCGAGCACCTGCTCGACTTCATGCGCGAGGCGCAGATCGATCGCGCCGGCTGCTTCGCCTATTCACCGGTGAAGGGCGCGACGGCCAACGAACTGCCGGGCATGCTCGATGCCGCGCTGCGCGAGGAGCGCCGCGCCCGCTTCATGGCGGTGGCCGAGCAGGTGTCGGCGGCCAAGCTGGCGCGGCGTGTCGGCGCGACCATGCAGGTGCTGGTCGACGAGGCGCCGGCGCTGGGCCGCCGCGGGGGTGTCGGGCGCAGCTATGCCGATGCGCCCGAGATCGACGGCCGCGTGCGCTTGCTGCCGCCCGAGAAGGCCTCGAAGACGCTGAAGGTCGGCGAGTTCACGCGGGCGCGCATCGTGGCCGCGGAAGGGCACGATCTGGTCGGTGTCCCGGTCTGAGCGCGCCATGACCAAGGGCAAGAAGCCGGATCTGGCCACCTCGCTGATCCACCACCCGTACCAGCCGCCGGCCGGCTTCGAGGCGCCGCAGCCGGGCGTGCACAAGGCCTCGACGGTGATCTTCCCGAACGTCGCGGCACTGCGCGCGCGCAACTGGAAGTCCAAGGCCGGCTACACCTACGGCCTGCACGGCACGCCCACCACCTTCACGCTGGAAGAGCGCATCGCCACGCTCGAAGGCGGCATGCAGACGCTGCTGGTGCCCAGCGGCCTGGCCGCGATCACGCTTGTCGACATGGGCCTGCTGAAGGCCGGCGACGAACTGCTGATCCCCGACAACGCCTACGGCCCGAACAAGGAACTGGCGCGCAACGAACTGGCCGGCTGGGGCATCACGCACCGCTTCTACGACCCGCTGGACCCGATCGCCTTCGCTGCGGCGATCGGCCCGGCGACGAAGCTGGTGTGGCTGGAAGCCGCCGGCTCGGTGACGATGGAGTTCCCCGACCTGCGCGCGCTCGTGCGCATCGCCCGCGAGCGCGGCGCTCCCGGGCTGGTTGTCGCGCTCGACAACACGTGGGGCGCCGGCATCGCCTTCGATGCCTTCGACCTGGGCGACGGGCTCGGCGTCGACATCAGCATCCAGGCGCTGACCAAGTACCCCTCCGGCGGCGGCGACGTGCTGATGGGTGCGGTGACGACGCGCGACGAGGCCCTGCACCTGAAGCTCAAGTTCAGCCACATGCGCATGGGCTGGGGCGTGGGCGCGAACGACGTCGAGGCCGTGCTGCGTGGGCTGCCTTCGCTGTCGCTGCGCTATGCGGCCCAGGATGCCGCCGGCCGCGCCCTGGCGCAGTGGTGGCAGGGGCAGCAGGGCGTTGCCCAGGTGCTGCATCCGGCGCTGCCCGGTGCGCCCGGCCACGAACACTGGCAGGCGCACTGCCGCGCTGCGGCGGGCCTGTTCTCGGTGGTGTTCGACGAGCGCATCACGCCCGCGCAGGTCGACGCCTTCGTCGACGCGCTGCGGCTGTTCAAGCTCGGCTACTCGTGGGCCGGGCCGCTCAGCCTGGCCGTGCCGTACGTGCTCGGCGGGATGCGTGGGGCGCCGGCCTGGAAGGGAGCGCTGGTTCGCTTCTCGCTGGGCCTGGAGGCGGTCGACGACCTGATCGACGACTGCGCGCAGGCGCTGCAGGCTTCAGGCGTTGCTTGAGACCTTGTGCCGCATCAGGCGGCCCTTCTCGCGCTCCCAGTCCTTCTTCTTCTCGGTGTCGCGCTTGTCGTGCTGAGCCTTGCCCTTGGCCAGCGCAATCTCGGCCTTCACGCGGCCGCCCTTGTAGTGCAGGTCCAGCGGCACCAGGGTGAAACCCTTCTGCTCGACCTTGCCGATCAGGCGGCGGATCTCCTCCTTGTGCATCAGCAGCTTCTTGGTGCGGTCGGCCTCCGGGCTCACGTGGGTGGAGGCGCTGCGCAGCGCGTTGATGCGGCAGCCGATCAGGTACAGCTCGCCCTCGCGGATCAGCACGTAGCCGTCGGTCAGCTGAACCTGGCCCGCGCGGATGGCCTTGATCTCCCAGCCCGCCAGCACCACACCCGCCTCGAAGCGCTCCTCGATGTGGTAGTCGTAGCGAGCACGGCGGTTTTCGGCGATGGACATGGGAGCGCAGGTGGGGCCGGGAGCGGCCAATACAATCGATGCATTGTATGAAGCACGTCAAGAAGTCGGTCTTGCTGTGGTACTCGCCGCACGAGATGTACTCGCTCGTCACCGGCATTCCCGACTACCCGAAGTTCCTGCCCTGGTGCGAGCGCGCCGAGGTGCTGGAGGAAAGCGGCGAGGGCATGACCGCCCGGCTGCACCTGGCCTACGCCGGCGTGCGCCACGCCTTCACGACGCGCAATGCGCACGTGGCGGATGAACGGGTCGAAGTCGACCTCGTCGACGGCCCGTTCTCGCTGCTGGAAGGGCAGTGGCGCTTCGTGCCGCTGGCCATGCCGGGCGACGACGAGGCGCAGGCCTGCCGCATCGAGTTCGACCTGCGCTACGCCTTCAGCAGCAAGGCGCTGGAAGCCGTGGTCAGCCCCGTGTTCGACCGTGTCGCCAACACCTTCGTCGACTCCTTCGTGCGCCGTGCGGAAGAGGTGTATGGCGCCCGCTGAGATGCTGACGGTCAGCGTGGCCTACAGCCCGCGTGCCGGAGTGGTCGACGAGGTGGTGCTGAGCCTGCCGCGCGGTGCGACGCTCCAGGATGCGCTGCGCGCCAGCGGGATGCTGCAGCGCCATGCGGAGATCGATCCTGCGCACATGAAGATCGGTATCTGGGGTCGTCTGCAGCCTGGCGAGACGCCGCTGCGAGAGCGTGACCGCATCGAGGTCTACCGGCCGTTGACCGTCGATCCGAAAGAAGCCCGGCGCTTGCGCTACCGGAAGTCCGGAACGGGTGCCCGCCGCGCGCGGACGGCCGCCTGATCGGCGGCGCGCCGCTACTTCGCGCAGTCGGCGTTGGCGACGTCGCGGGCGCGCTTCATCTCCTGCTCGCGCATCTTCTCGTCGAGGATCTCGCGCTCGCCCTTCTCGTTGACACGCGCCATGCGCATACCGCTGTCCAGCGTTCGCATCTGGTCGCGGGCTCGCTTGCAGTTATCGGCCTTGGCCGCAGCGATGCGCTGCTCCTCGGCCTTGGCCTTGGCGGCGTCTTCCTGCTCGGTCTTCTTGCGCTTGGCCTCGAGCTCGGGGTCGGTGGTCTTGGGCGCCAGCAGCGGTGCCGAGGCCGCCGATGCGGGCAGCGCCACCGGCGCGGCACGCAGCGAACTGCCGCTGGGGCGCTGCAGGATGTCGCGATCGGCCACGCCAGGCGGCGGCGGCAGATCGCTGTACTGGATCTGGCCGTTGGCACCGCGCCACTTCCATTGCGCGGCGGCCGGCAACGCCAGCGTGGCACCCAGCAGGGCGAAGGTGAGTACGGCAAGACTGCGGCGCATGGGTTCTGGCAAGCGGAAGCGACGACTGGGCAGTTTAGCGGGCGGACCGCCTTGCCAACTGCGCAATCGGTCACAAAGCGTGCCGTAGTGCGCGGTCCGTATAATTCGCTTTTGCGTCTGGAGCTTTCCTCATGCGCCTTCTCGGCAAAGCGCTCACCTTCGACGATGTGTTGTTGGTGCCCGCCTTCTCCCAGGTCCTGCCGCGCGACACCTCGCTCGCCACCCGCCTGACCCGGAACATCCGCCTGAACCTGCCTCTGGTGTCCGCCGCGATGGACACCGTCACCGAAGCCCGCCTGGCGATCGCCATTGCCCAGGAAGGCGGCATCGGCATCGTGCACAAGAACCTGACGGCCAAGCAGCAGGCCGCCGAGGTGGCCCGCGTGAAGCGCTACGAATCGGGGCTGCTGAAGGACCCGATCACCATCTCGCCGGGCGTGCCCGTGCGCCACGTCATCGAACTGTCGAAGCAGCACGGCATTTCCGGCTTCCCGGTGGTCGACGAGGGCCGCGTGGTCGGCATCGTCACCAACCGCGACCTGCGTTTCGAGACCCGGCTGGATGCCCCGGTGCGCGAGATCATGACGCCGCGCGAACGCCTGATCACCGTGCGGGAAGGCGCCTCGCTGGCCGACGGCAAGGCGCTGATGCACCAGCACAAGCTGGAGCGTGTGCTGGTCGTCAACGAGGCCTTCGAGCTTCGCGGCCTGATGACGGTGAAGGACATCACCAAGCAGACCAGCTTCCCGAACGCCGCGCGCGACCCGCTGGGCAAGCTGCGCGTCGGCGCCGCCGTCGGCGTGGGCGAGGGCACCGAGGAGCGTGTCGAACTGCTGGCGCGCGCCGGCGTCGACGTGCTGGTGGTCGACACCGCGCACGGCCACAGCGCCGGCGTGATCGAGCGGGTGCGCTGGGTGAAGCGCAACTTCCCGCAGGTCGAGGTGGTCGGCGGCAACATCGCCACCGGCGCCGCGGCACTCGCACTGGTCGAAGCCGGCGCCGACGGCGTGAAGGTCGGCATCGGCCCCGGCTCGATCTGCACCACGCGCATCGTCGCCGGCGTGGGCGTGCCGCAGATCACCGCGATCGACAACGTCGCCACGGCGCTGGCCGGTACCGACGTGCCGCTGATCGCCGACGGCGGCATCCGCTACTCGGGCGACATCGCCAAGGCGATCGCCGCCGGTGCCCACACGGTGATGATGGGAGGCATGTTCGCCGGCACCGAAGAGGCGCCGGGCGAGATCGTGCTGTTCCAGGGCCGCAGCTACAAGAGCTACCGCGGCATGGGCTCGATCGGTGCGATGCAGCAGGGCAGCGCCGACCGCTACTTCCAGGACAACACCGGCGCCAACCCGAACGCCGACAAGCTGGTGCCCGAGGGCATCGAGGGCCGTGTGCCCTACAAGGGCTCGATGGTGTCGATCGTCTTCCAGATGGCCGGCGGCATCCGTGCGTCGATGGGCTACTGCGGCTGCGCGTCGATCGAGGACATGCGCAGCAAGGCCGAATTCGTCGAGATCACCTCCGCTGGCATCCGCGAGAGTCACGTCCACGACGTGCAGATCACGAAGGAAGCGCCGAACTACCGGATGGAGTGAGCGGCTCCGTGACCGAACCCGTTGCAGTCACGGCCGAAGGCGGGCGGCGCCAGGCGGCGATGCCCTTCATCATGATCACGGTGCTGATCGACATGCTGTCGGTCGGCCTGATCATCCCGGTGCTCCCCACGCTGGTGGGGCGATTCACGTCCTCTCCGTCGGAGCAGGTGGCCTGGTATGGCGTGATCGCTTTCACCTACGGCTTCGCGCAGTTCGTCGCCTCGCCGGTGCTCGGCGCGCTGTCGGACCGCTACGGCCGCCGCCCCGTGCTGCTGCTCGGCTTCTGCGGGCTGGCGCTGAACTTCTTCGTCACCGCCATGGCCTCGGCCCTATGGATGCTGCTGGCCTCGCGGCTGGTCGGTGGCGCGATGCAGGCCAACGCGGCCGTGGCCAATGCCTACGTGGCCGACATCAGCAGCCCCGACGAGCGCACCAAGCGCTTCGGCATGCTCGGCGCGATGTTCGGCATCGGCTTCATGCTCGGGCCGGTGCTCGGCGGTGTGCTCGGTGCGATCGACCTGCAGCTGCCGTTCTTCGTCGCCGGCGTGCTGGCGCTGGCCAATCTCGCCTACGGCTACTGGGTGCTGCCGGAGTCGCTGCCGCCGCAGCGGCGTCGGCCGGTGAAGCTCAAGGCGATGAACCCGGTCGCCTCGCTTTACGGCCTCGCGCGCCTCAAGGGCGTGGGCCTGCTGGTGGCGGTGATCGCCTGCGCCGGTCTGGCGCAGTTCATCCTCTACACCGTCTGGGTGCTGCACGGCAGCCTGAAGTTCGGCTGGGGGCCGAAGGAGAGCGGCTGGTCGCTGTTCGTCATCGGCGTCATGTCGGTGCTGGTGCAGGGCTTCCTGCTCGGCAAGCTGCTGAAGGTGTTCAGCCCGCAACGCCTCGCATTGATGGGCCTGCTGTCCTCGACGATCGCCTTCGTCGCCTGGGGCGCGGCCTCGCAGGGCTGGATGGTGTTCGCGGTGATCGTCGCCAACCTGTTCGGCTTCACCACGCAGTCGGCCATCCAGAGCCTCGTCTCCACTGCCGCCGACCCGAGCCAGCAGGGCGAGGCGATGGGCGCCGTCAGCTCGCTGAACAGCCTGATGGCCGTGCTGGCACCGATGATCGCCACGCCGCTGCTCGGCGCGGTGTCGCACTACCCGCTGGGCGATTGGCACATCGGCGCGCCGCTGTACTTCTGCGCCGCGCTGCAGGCCGTCTCGCTCTTGCTCGCCTGGCTGCACTTCCGATCCACCCGCCGCGCTGCCGCCCCTTTGCCGGGCGCACCTGCCTCTCCCTGACCGGCTGCCCCTCATGCACGACAAGATCCTCATCCTCGACTTCGGCTCCCAGGTCACGCAGCTGATCGCGCGCCGCGTGCGCGAGGCGCATGTCTACTGCGAGATCCATCCGAACGACGTGTCGGACGCCTTCATCCGCGAGTTCGCGCCCAAGGGCGTGATCCTCTCCGGCAGCCACGCCAGCACCTACGAGGAGCACGACCTGCGCGCGCCGCAGGCGGTGTGGGACCTGGGCGTGCCGGTGCTGGGCATCTGCTACGGCATGTTCACGATGGCGGTGCAGCAAGGCGGCCAGGTCGAGGCCAGCACGCACCGCGAGTTCGGTTATGCCGAAGTGCGCGCGCATGGCCACACGAAGCTGCTCGACGGCATCCAGGATTTCGCGACGCCCGAAGGCCACGGCATGCTCAAGGTGTGGATGAGCCACGGCGACAAGGTCACCGCGCTCCCGCCGGGCTTCAAGCTGATGGCCAGCACGCCGAGCTGCCCGATTGCCGGCATGGCCGACGAGGCGCGTGGCTACTACGCCGTTCAGTTCCACCCCGAGGTGACGCACACGGTGCAGGGCCGTGCGCTGCTCGAGCGCTTCGTGCTGCAGATCGCCAAGGCCAAGCCCGACTGGGTGATGCGCGACCACATCGCCGAAGCGGTGGCGCGCATCCGCGAGCAGGTCGGCAGCGAAGAGGTCATCCTCGGCCTGTCCGGTGGCGTCGATTCCAGCGTGGCGGCGGCGCTGATTCACCGCGCGATCGGTGACCAGCTCACCTGCGTGTTCGTCGACCACGGCCTGCTGCGCCTGGACGAAGGCCGCATGGTGATGGAGATGTTCGCCGGGCGTCTGCACGCGAAGGTCATCCACGTCGATGCCAGCGAGCAGTTCCTTGGCCATCTCAAGGGCGTCAGCGACCCCGAGGCCAAGCGCAAGATCATCGGCCGCGAATTCGTCGAGGTGTTCCAGGCCGAGGCGAAGAAGCTGAAGTCGGCCAAGTGGCTGGCGCAGGGCACGATCTACCCTGACGTCATCGAGTCCGGCGGCGCCAAGACCAAGAAGGCCACCACGATCAAGAGCCACCACAACGTCGGCGGGCTGCCCGAGACGCTGGGCCTGAAGCTGCTCGAGCCGCTGCGCGACCTGTTCAAGGACGAGGTGCGCGAGCTCGGCGTGGCGCTGGGCCTGCCGCCGGAGATGGTCTACCGCCATCCGTTCCCCGGGCCCGGCCTGGGCGTGCGCATCCTCGGCGAGGTGAAGAAGGACTACGCCGACCTGCTGCGCCGCGCCGATGCGATCTTCATCGAGGAACTGCGCAACTTCCGCGACGACGCCAGCGGCAGGAGCTGGTACGACCTGACCAGCCAGGCCTTCGCCGTGTTCCTGCCCGTGAAGAGCGTCGGCGTGATGGGCGACGGACGCACCTACGACTACGTCGTCGCGCTGCGCGCCGTGCAGACCAGCGACTTCATGACGGCCGACTGGGCAGAGCTGCCGTATGCGCTGCTCAAGAAGGTGTCCAGCCGCATCATCAACGAGGTGCGCGGCATCAACCGCGTGACCTACGACGTGTCGAGCAAGCCGCCGGCGACGATCGAGTGGGAGTGAGACCGCCAAGCCGATCGATGTCGCACGAAGCCGGTGACGGCGGTGACGATCGCAGCTCGTCCGCCCTTCATCCGCGGCGGTAGCGACTCTCGAAGAACATCAGCGGCTCGCCCGGGGCATGACCGCAATCGAGCACGCGGGCCACGAACAGCGTGTGGTCGTGCACCTGCAGCAGGTGGTCGACCTCGCACTCGAACCAGGCCAGCGCGTCGCGCAGCACCGGCACCTGCGACTTCATCTCCCACTGCACTTCCAGGTCGTCCTGCGGCCGGCCAGCGAAGTGGCGCGACCAGCGTTCCTGTCCGCCGCCGAGGACGCTGACGCCGTAGACCCCGCGGCGGCGCACCAGCGCGTGCGTGCGGCCCGGTCGCAGCGACACCAGCACCGTCGCGGGCTCCAGGCTGATCGACGTGAAGCTGTTGACGGTCATGCCCTGCGGACGGTCGAGATCGTCCAGGCAGCTGACGATGGCGACGCCGGTGGCGAAGCGCGAGACGCTTTCGCGGAACAGGGTCGGACCGGCGCAACGCGCCTCGGCGACGGGCAGCGTCATGGTCAGCCCTGCGGCACGGCGAAGTGCATCAGCGTCGCTCCGCCGGGCGAGTAGTTCGGCACGTCGGCCGCGACCTGCGCCCCGACCGGTGACTGCAGCGCCGCCAGCATCGTGGCCTCGTCGGCGAAGTCGGCCTCGAAGATCAGGAAGTGCGCGGCTTCGCCCGGGCCCAGCGCGGCCGGCCGCATCCACCGGCAGCCCAGCAGGCCGGGCAGCGTGCGCGCCAGCGGCACGTGGCGTGCGACGTAGTAGTCCATGAAACCGACAGCGTCGGCCGGCGCGGGATAGGTGACGAGCAGTCGATGCATGCTGAACTCCGGTTCAGGCGGCCATGGCGACGGGCGCGCGCTGCTCGCCGATCCACGACAGGATGCGCTGCGGGCTGGCCAGCCGGTTCCACTGTTCCTCGGGGCGGTTGAAGTTGTCGGTGAACTCGTCGCACAGCGCCCGGTCCTGGCTCATCGTGCCGATCAGCTGCATCAGCGCTGGCGACGGCGGCTGCAGGAACAGGTTGGTCCAGCGCGCGGCACCGAGGATGCGGTCGCGGCGGCGCGCATCGACGATCTCGCAGAAGCGCTCGTCGTAGACCGACTGGCGCACGATCTCCTCGCCGAGCACGAAGGCCGCATGCGAGGCGATGTTGGCGCCCTGGCCGCACAGCGGGTCGACGACCGCCTGCACGTCGCCCAGCGCAATGGCCAGCTTGCCGCCGCCCAGCGGCGCGTGGCTGTGGCGCACCGTCGGAGTCACACCGCCTTGCAGCAGGTCGTTCGGGCCTCCGGCCAGGTCGAAGGCCCGGCGGTCGATGCGTCGGTACACGGTAGGGTGGTGCCTCTCCAGCTTCTGCAGCACCGTGTCGAGGAAGGCGCGCGGGTCGTCCTCGTAGCGCAGCCGCGACAACACCTCGAGGTCGCCGCCCGGCACGTTCTCCATCAGCAGCGCATGCGCCATGCCTCCGAAAGTGAGCGTGGGGATGTCGATCAGCTCGCCTTGGCCCGGCGAGACTGACAGCGTCACGCTGCGCGTCGGCTCCTCGGCCACGCCCGTGTACAGGCCGACGCAGAGCATGCGCTGCGGCCGGTCGAAGGGCGAGTGCGCCGCGTCGTGCTGGAACATCTGGCCCAGCGGGCCCTTGCCGGTGCAGACGACCACCAGGTCGGCCGCCGCGGCCACGCGGGCCACGTCGTCGGAGGTCAGTGCCGCGTACTCGATGCGCCCGCCACGGTCCTCGAAGTCCTGCATCAGACGGGGCAGGTAGAGGCGATAGTCCACCGCACGGCTGGCGGACTTGAAGTCGCCGCGGAAGAAGATCGGCTGCTCGCCGCCGAAGTGGTGGTAGTGGCAGTAGTAGCCGTACTGCTCGGTCGGCCAGTGGTTCACGCCGAGCTCCGTCTCGCGGGCGATGGTGATGCTGTGATGCGCCACCGTGTTGAGCAATCGGGTCGACGGATAGTCCTGCGGCCGGCGGTCGGTGTGGATGGTGACCTCCACGTCGCGTGCCAGAAGGTACAGGCCCAGGTGCAGACCGGCGGCCCCGCCGCCGACGATGGCGATTCGCTTGCCCATGCGTGTCTCCGTTGCTTGTTGGTTGTGCAGCCATTCTTGGCGCGCCGCGATTCGTGCGGAAGTCGAGAAACTCAATATCATTCATTCGATTCACGACTGAATCGAGCCATGTCGAGCCTGATCGCATATCGCGTCTTCGCGCGTGCCTACGAACTCGGCAGCTTCTCGGCGGTCGGGCGGGAACTCGGGCTGACACAGTCCACCGTCAGCAAGCACATCGCCGCGCTGGAGGCGCAGCTGAAGGTCCAGCTGTTCGCGCGCACCACACGCCGGCTGAACCCGACGCCCGAGGCCTTGCGGCTGTACGAAGGGGTACAGCACCTGCTCGATGCGGCCGATGCCATCCACTCGTCGGTGGGCGCCACGCGCGCCGAGCCGGCCGGCGTGCTGCGTGTGGCGCTGCCCGACTCCTATGGGCGAGCGATCCTGATGCCCATCGTCGCGCGCTTCCTGGCGGCGTATCCCCGCGTGCGACTGGACGTGCGCTTGACCGATCAGGCGGTCGACCTGATCGAGGAAGGCGTCGAACTCGGCGTGCGCATCGGCGAACTCGTCGCCAGCTCGTTGATCGCCCGACCGATCGGGATCGTCGAACACCTCGTCGTCGCCGCACCGGCCTACCTTGCGGTGCACGGCGAGCCGCGCCACCCGACCGACCTGCTGCGGCACAACTGCGTCGTCTACACCGGCTTTGCCAAGGGCAATCGCTGGGTCTTCGATTCGGAGCAGGGCCGGCAGACCATCGAGGTGCCCAGCACACTGGGGGTGAACAGCGCCGATGCGATGTACGCCGCCGTGCTGCACGGCGTCGGCATCGCCAGGGTGCCGCACTGGGTGGTGGGTGACGGCCTCGAGCGTGGCGTCGTTCGTCGCCTGCTGCCGGACGACTACCCGACCCCGCTGCCCATCAACATCGTCTACCCGCAGACCCGACTGCTGTCGTCGCGGGCGCGCTGCTTCATCGAGTTCGTGCTTGACGAGATTGGCCGCCCGGGTCGAGCGGGGCACAGCTAGAAAGCAATTCTTCGTCGCGGTTGACTGATTTCTGGCCCTAGCTGTCTGTATTGCGGCAGTGAATCCCTAAGTTCGGGCTGCAAGTCTTTACAGGTGACCTTGATCAAGTCGCGTCGTACATTGACGCGTTAACAGGGACGACAAAGAGGGGAAGGTATGAGGAGGCTACTCGCAGCGGTGGCGGGGTGGATGCTGTGCGCGCACGCGAGCGCGACGGGGAGCTGGGTTCCAGTGTTCTCCAGTGGCTACTACATCGGCCAGGCGACCTACAACACTCGGTCCGCCGCGCTCAACGAGCAGATGACGACACCCGCGCAGTTGTACGCGTTGAGCGTACGCGTCAACTCCTACTATGGTCGCATCAAGTCTGACATCAACTCGAACCTCGCCGCTCAGCTCTCGGCGGCGGGGGCTTCGTTTGTGTCCGGAGCACTGACAGGCGACCTTTCCCTGGCTTTTCAAGGTGGGGCTGGTTCTCGAATCGACTTGACTCTCTCGGGCCCCAGCTATGCGGGCGTCGGTCGCGGTAGCAAGAGCGGCCTCGGTGGGCTTCTCGAAGTGACTTGCACGACCACCCTTCGGCTGAACTCCATCTCGGCCACCGCGAGTTACGACTGGAACACGGGTGTGGTCTCTTCGCTTCGTGATGTTCGCTTGAACCCTTCGCAGTCGACCTCGTGTTCGTCCAACATCGACTGGATCCCAGTGTTCGGCGATTTGCTCACCGACTATTTCGAGGGCAAGGTCGGCCAACTGGTCCTCAACAAGATCAATGGCTGGGTAAGTCAAATCAGTCAGTCAGGAGCCGTTCAGGGGCCCAGCTATCTCGGCGTCAACACGGCGATTGGCTATGGTCAGTATGTCGCCAGTGGCTTCGACATTGGTGCCTACATCAAGAACAACTTTCCGAATCTCTTCATCGGCAAGTCGGTTCAGATCGTCCTAGGCGACCCAGCCAAGTACACCGTCGTGAGCGATCGTCCGCATATTGGCCAAACGCGTACGCGCAACTATCTTCAGGCCGATTTCTCGGACAGCGTGAATACGGTTCGGTTTGCTTTGACGAGCAGAAGCGACTACCGATACGAGTGGCGCTGTCCGATAGGCACGTCCAACTGCCAGGAACCGTAGGCCCATCGTCCGCCTGCGCGTGGGACACGCGAACCTGTCGGTGATGCGAGGGACGAGGGCAATCTGAAGCATCCTTCTCTCGCCGATCACGACGTTGTGAGTCGGACTGTCGGCTGAGCCCTGTCGGGCATCTGCATGTGAGTTTGGGGGGTTCTCATGTCGGTTCAGAGTCAGGCCAAACCTGGGCGGTGGGTGACGTTGATCGGGTTTGCACGCCATGTCGCCATCTCGGCGGGACTGCTGATCTGCAGTGGTGCGCAGGCCCAAGTGACTGTCGGCGAAGGAGGGACTCCGACCTACAGTCAAGCGATTGCCGTGCCGCCAAGTGTTGCCGGAATGGCGCCGAACATCGGTTTGCTCTACAGCAGCGGTGGCGTGAACGGCCCTTTGGGCTACGGTTGGTCGCTGCAAGGCATCTCTACGATCACGAGGTGTCCCGCGATCAAAGCGATCGATGGGGCTGCGCGCGGGGTGGACTACTCCGGGGCAGACAAGCTTTGCCTCGACGGGCAGCGCCTGATTCAAACCAACGCCGCTGGCGTTCCGCTCGCCTTCCCGCAAACCAACGACAGTCTGGGCGGCGTGGTCCGCGAATACAGAACCGAGAAGGACAGCTTTGCCCGCGTTCGCTCGTACGGATCGGTCAACGGCAATGCAGCCAACGGGCCGCAGTACTTCAAGGTCTGGACCAAGAGCGGCCAGATCTACGAGTACGGCAACAACGCGAACGCGCAGGCCAACGCCGCCATCGCCGTGCAGGGAAAGAGCGTCGTCAGTGCCTGGGCCGTGAGCCGCATCAGCGACACACTCCAGAATTTCATTGATTTTCAGTACGAGCAACGCGATGTGGCGTGGGGCAGCGGGCCGACCGCCGGCGCGCCGAGCCTCGGCCACGAATGGAATCTGGTCGAAGTTCGATACACCGGAACGGCGAGCGCCCAACCCGCCAACCGAATCAGATTCACTTACAGCGACCGCGCCAATGTGGCTGGCGGGGCACAGGACCGCGGCGAGGCGTACCACCAGGGCGCGAAGAACGTCAGCGTCAGAAGACTCGATGCAGTGCGCACCTACACCAACTGGCCTGGCAATGTGTCCGTCTGGCCCGCCGCGCCGCCGGCCACGGCTGTGAAGGTCAAGACGGTCAAGCTCAGCTACGACCAGGGGCCGGTGAGCAACCGCAGCAGGCTGGTCAAGATCCAGGAGTGCGCTGGATCCGCAGAGACAGCCTGCACCCCGCCGGTGAGCTTCAGCTACTCCGCGGGCGGCACCGATCCGTTCACCGTGACCAACGGCTTCAACTTGACGACCGAGGTGTTGACGTCGACATCGGGCAACTACGGCGTCCTGATCGGCGATTTCAATGGCGACGGCATCTCCGATCTGATCCGTTGGGCCGATACGCCTGGGCAGAATCGCCTCTACTTCGGCAGCGCGTCCGGGGCCTTCTCGCTAGTGGCTGCAGCCAGCGGTGGAGGCACGTTCACCATCACCGACCAGAACCTGTTCAAGAGCGACGGTTGCTTCGAGTCCCTCGCCGCCGACTTCGACGGCGACGGACTCACCGACATCCTCAGGCTGATGAAGGCCACCTCGCCGCAGACGGGGGCCTCGTGTGGGACAACAGTGGAGAACCGGCTGTTCACCTCCACAGGGACGGGGGCGTTCCTGTCGACGGTCATCGGCGGCATCGACTTCGCTCGCGTCCAAAGCCTGCGAACCGACTACTACAACTGCATTGCGCCTCCGAGCGACACCTACCTCCCCGGCTGTTCGGAGCCTGGAGCCACCAACCTCGGCACATCACAGACCGTCGGCAAGAACTTCTACTTGATCGACGTCGATGCCGATGGGCGCCTGGACATCGTCACCACAGTCCTGCCTGCGTTCTCTCGAACCATGACTCCACCGAACGATGCGACCCTCTGCGCGAGCACGCCTTGCACGAAGGTCCATCGAGGGCTTGGCGGAGGTGCCTTCGGTGCACCCATGTCATCGAACCTGAACAATCGGTCCGTCTACACGGCGCCAGAGTCTGGCAGTTCATCCGAAGGAAGCCAGCGCAGGCAGTTCGTGCACGACGTCAACGGAGACGGTCTGGCCGATCTTCGCGTCGACACCGGAACCTGGCTCTCGAGCGGCAACGGCAACTTCACAGTGGACCCGGCTGCCAACTACGCACCGGCCTGCCGCAAGGCGGTCGACGCGAATGGCGACGGGCGTGTCGATTGCCTGTATGTGAACGGCTCGGCAGCGCAGCAGAGCCTGATCATCAGCGATGGCACGTACACCCCCAAGAAGACCGCCAACTTCAACCTGACGGCCCCAGGGCAGGAACTCCTGGGCTACGGCGGCGGTTCCCAGAACGCCGGTACCGAAGTCCTGGATGGCTACGACGGCACGCGGGGAGCACTGCTTCGCTGGCACGCTGACCCAGCGCAGAACCGTTTGTACATCGCCAATGGCGACGGTACGTTCCGTGAGTCCGCAAGTTTCAACCAGAGCTTCGCGACGCGCACCTTGCGGAGCCAGGATGGCGTGTTCAGCTTTCTGGTGGGCAACTTCGACGGCAGCGGCGCCGCCAGCATACTGCGGCTGCGCGCCAACCCTGCTGCGGGCAGCGAAGCGACGATCAACCGCCTCTATACCCGCACCTATCCCGAGCCAGCAGATCAGCTTGTCTCGTTCACGTCCAGCACTGGCCTGACCACCACGATCACCTGGGTGACCCTGACCGATTCCGTGAGCGGGAGCCTGGGGGCGCGATACACCTCGGACCGAGGCAACGCCAGTCTTGCTGCGCAGTATCCGATCGTCGATGTCTCCGTCCCGATGCAGGTTGTAGCGAGCACGGTGTCGGCTACCGGCGTCGGCAATACCACAGTCGCCACGGAGTACAGCTATGCCGGGCTCAAGGCCGGCTACGACGGCCGAGGCGTCCAGGGCTTTCGAGAAACGCGGCGCCAGACACGTGCGCCGGATGGTTCCAATCTGACGGTGGTGAGTCGGTACCTGCAGGCGTTCCCCTACGCTGGGGTCGCGCACACCACCGAAACCTTCCGGGGCGCCCTGAACGCACTTCCTGCGTCGCCGCTGAGTCGCAGCACATTCACCTACTGCGAGAAATCGGCTGTCGCGGGGGCGGAGTCTTCGGCGTCCCCCACCGTGCCTTGCGCAGTGCCAGCTTCGACCAAGGTTCACAAACCCTATCTCTTCCGAAGCGTAGAGAGTGGTTGGGATTTGAACGGCACGGCTCTGCCCTCAGTGACGACCACCAACGCGTTCAACGACACAGGGGATCCAACGTCAATCATCGTCACGACCGCGGGCACGGCATTGGGGCTCAGTCAGACGGTGACAAAGACCACGGTAAACCAGTTCTTCTCCGCGGACACGAGCAACGACAACTGGATCCTCGGGCGACTGCAGCGCGCAAGCCAGCAAAGCACGGTGCCCAACAGCCTCGGTTCGATTGCCGCCAGCTTCGGAACGGCACCGCAGGCGAATCATGTTCAGGGGACCGTGCCGCCTCCGGCCTTGGCGCTCAGTCCGACGAGTCAGACCTTGAGTCGCAACAACCCGGGCACGGTGTCGACGGTGCTGACGGCCAGCGCGAGCGGCGGGAGCACGCCCTACAGCTTCGCCTGGACTCGCGTCAGCGGCACTCGCAGCACCGTCTCGAGTGCGACGGTTGCCAGCCCCACGGTGAGCGCGACGCTCGGCTGGGGTGAGAACTTCTCCGAAACCTGGCGAGTGACTCTGACGGACGGGACCGGCGCGCAGGTCAGCCGCGATGCGGTACTCACCTTCAAGACCCCTTCTCAGCTGAGCGTCGCCATATCGCCGGCATCGCTGAGCGTGAACGCATCCGCAGCCGGGGCCGCCAGCGGTGCTCTGACGACCGCCGCCAGCGGTGGCGTGGCGCCGTTGACGTATGCCTGGGTGCGCACCGCCGGCACGCGCACCAGCATCTCCAGCGCAACCGCGGCGAACCCGACCGTGAGCGCCACGCTCGGTTGGGGAGAGAACTTCACCGACACATGGCGTGTCACCGTGACAGACGCTGCCTCCAACACCGCCACGGACACAGTGAATGTCACCTTCACATCGCCCGCGGCCCTGAGCGTGAGCGTCACGCCCGCGTCGATCTCGGAGAACATCACGGTGACTTACGGCACGACGCGTACGGTCACACGATCCGTCACCGCTGCTGCCTCAGGTGGCCAGGGGCCCTACACCTATGCCTGGACGAAGCTTAACGGCACGGTCAACCTCGTCGCGCCGGTGAACACGGCCGTCGGCACGTTCGAGACGTCGATGACGGCGACGACGCTGTCGCGCAGCGGAACGTTCCAGGTCACCGTGACGGACAACCTGGGGCAGACGACGAGCAAGACTGTCTCGGTCTCGTATCAGGTCTTCTGCTCCGGCGCCAACTGCCCTTGAGGTGACCATGCTGCTGCAACTTCAGAAGCTGAGCATCCGCGCGAAGCACATCGCTGGCGCAGGCCTCGTCGTGTGGGCGGGCTTGGCCCATGCGCAAGGCACGCCGGTGGCGAACCCCTACAGCCAGACGCGGACGAGCTCGTTCACCTACTACGGTGCGGCGGACGGGCTGAAGAACGGGCTGCTCAAGACCGAGACGATCGAGCCGGACGCGCCGAACCTGTGCGTGGTGACGACGCACGACTACGACGCCTACGGCAACAAGACCACGGTCAGCACGGCCAACTGTGGCGGGGCGAGTGGCCGGGCGCTGTTTGACAGCCGGAGCAACGTCAGCACCTTCGACCCCCAGACGCCGGTAATGGTGGCCGGCCAGAGCGTGGTCGCGCCAGGGGGCACCTTCGCCACCAGAGCGAGCAACGCGCTGAACCAGAGCGAGGAACGCATCTACGACCCCCGCTTCGGCGCCGTTCTCAGCCTGACCGGCCCCAATGAACTGACCACCACCTGGACGCTCGACGACTTCGGCCGCCCCGTGCGCGAACAGCGCGCGGACAACACGGCCACCGTCACTTACTACTGCTACCTCTCCGACCGAGGCGTCAACAATGCCGGTTCCAACTTCTCCACCGCCGGCTGCCCCAGCCCCGGCGCCAGCGAGATCCCGGCCGACGCGCTGATGTTCGTGCACAGCGAACTGCGCAGCACCAGCGACACCAAGAGCGGCGCCTTCAACCGCGTCTACAGCGACCGTGCCGGGCGCAAGATCCGAACCGTCACCGAAGCCTTCGACGGCGCCAACCAGGCCGGCGGTACCGCCCGGCTCATCGTCCAGGACACCGACTACAACCAGTACGGCGTGCAGACAGTCGTCACCCAGCCGTACTTCCTCGACACCGGCAGCTCCATCGGCACCGGTGCCACCAACTACGGCGTGACCCGCACCGACGTTGATGCGCTGGGCCGCCCCGTGGCCATCTACACTGCCGACGCGCAAGGCCAAGCCGGTAGCGTGACTTACCGTACCGGAGTCAGCAGGGTCTCCGCCAAGGTCACCATCACCTACGCAGGTCTGACCACCACCACCACCGACGACGAAGGCCAGACCCGCAAGGAAGAGAAGAATGTCGACGGCAAGCTCGTGCGCGTCACCGACGCGCTGGGCGCCCAGATCGTTCACCAGCACGACGCCTTCGGTAACCTCGTCAAGACCAAGGACGCGCTGGGCAACATCGCCACCATCGCCTACGACGCGCGCGGACGCAAGGTCAGCGTCGACGACCCCGACAGCGGCCTGTGGAAGTACGACTACGACGCGCTCGGACAGCTTGTCTGGCAACAGAGCGCCAAACAGCGAGCCACAGCGTCGCCCGGTGACAAAACGACCATGGCCTACGACCTGCTCGGCCGCATGATCGGCCGCGTCGAGCCTGAGAACACCAGCACCTGGACTTACGACAGCTGCACCAAAGGCGTCGGCAAGCTCTGCGAGAGCAGCACCGGTACCCTCATCAACAAGAAGTTCGTCTACGACAGCCTGGGCCGCCCGAGCAGCGCGCGCACTACGATCGAAAGTGGCCCCAGCTTCACCAGCGCCCTGGGCTACAACAGCACCACCGGCCGCCTGGCGAGCCAGACCTACCCGAGCGGCGTCAAGGTCAACTACACCTACACCGCCAAGGGCTTCCTCAACACCGTGACCCTGGCCACCGCGGCCACCGTCAGCCCCTTGCCCGCCACGCCGGGCGGCACGCCGGGTGCTGGCACCACGCTGGCGGCCAACAGCGTGCTGTGGCGAGCCCAGAGCTACAACGCCTGGGGCAAGCCCGAGAAGCAGGACTATGGCAACGGCGTGAGCAACCGCGCCGTCTACGAGGCGTTCACCGGCAGAACCAGCGACCTGCTGGCCGGCGTGGGCAGCGCCACCAACGTGCTCAACCACCACTACAGCTGGAACAGCCTGGGCCAGCTCACCCAGCGCAACGACGCCAACGGCGACGGCAACACCGGCGCGGTCAGCGACACCTACACCTACGACAGCATCGGCCGGCTGCAGCAATACCGCGTCGACGCCCCCGGCGTGCCCAACCTCAGCCGCACCGTCACGCTGCAGTACAACGCGCTGGGCATGCTGCTCTACAAGAGCGACGTCGGCGTGTACACCTACGGCGCGCAGGCCACCGCCGGCGTCAAGCCGCACGCCCTGCAAAGTGTGGCCGGCGCCAGCGCCACCACCTACAGCTACGACGCCAACGGCAACCTGAGTGGCGCCACCGCGGGCAAGTACCGCAGCATCAGCTACACCAGCTTCAACCTGCCCGACAGCCAGACCGGCCTGCAAGGCCCCAGCGGCAGCCCCAAGTACACCTGGGTCTACGACGAGAACCACCAGCGCATCAAGGAGACGCGCGTGGTGGCCGGCGTGACGCGCACCACCTGGAGCCAGCACCCGGACAACCAGGGCGGGCTCAGCTTCGAGTGCGACAGCGCCAGCAACGCCAACTGCGCCAGCGCCGACACCAGCCAGCGCCACTACCTCAGCGCCGGCGGCATGAGCATCGGCGTGCTGGTCAGCACCGGGCCGCTGCCGACGCTCGCGGCCAGCCAGACCACGCCACCGGTCATCAGCAGCGTCACGCTGGTCAAGGTCGAGTACTGGCACAAGGACCACCTGGGCAGCCTGATCGCCACCACCGACCATGCGGCGGCAGTGACGGCGCGCTACGCCTACGACCCCTTCGGCAAGCGGCGCACCACCAGCGGTGGGTACGACGCCTTCGGCAACCTGGTCATCGACTGGACCAGCAACACCAACAGCGGCAACGACCGGGGCTACACCGGGCACGAACACCTGGACGACTTGGGGCTGATCCACATGAACGGGCGGATCTTCGATCCGACGCTCGGGCGCTTCATGCAGGCTGATCCCTTCATCCAGGACCCGGGCAACCTGCAGAACTTCGATCGCTATGCGTACTGCTACAACAATCCACTGACTTGCACGGATCCGAGCGGAACGATCTTTGGTATCGATGACCTCTTCATTGCCGTCTTCATTGTGGCGACAGCGCGAGCCACAGGGATCATCGATACACGCACTGCCAGAAGCCTCATTGGCATCGGGGTTGCGCTCTATCTCGGACCTGTATCCGGTGGATTGAACTTTGCTGGCGGGGGCATGGCCCAGGCGGCGATCGCCGGTTTTGCCAGCGGCGTAGTGAGCAACGGAACATTGAAGGGGGGGATTCAAGGCGCGTTCAGTGCGGCACTGTTCTTCGAAGCGGGCTCGTTCATTGAAGGCAACGGGATCGATCTGGCTGGGGCCGCTGCGATTCACGGCGTCGCAGGCTGTGTTTCCAGTGTTGCGGGAGGGGGTAAATGTGGCCCTGGAATGCTCAGTGCCGCTTTTAGCAAGCTAGCGACGCCGGTCACGTCAGGGATGAACCCAGTCCTTGGGGTTGTTGTGAGTGCAGTGGTTGGTGGGACCGCGGCGGAACTCGGCGGAGGCAAGTTTGCAAACGGCGCCACCACTGGAGCGTTCAGCTACCTCTTTAATTGCCTCGCTCACGAGTGCTTGAAGCAGACGTGGGACAAGAACGCGGCCGGGTACCACAGCTATACGCTGGACAGTCCGACCCTCTGCAATACCGCTGAGTTCGGATGTTTGCAGGCGGCACGAATGGAGTTGCTCTGCAACTCGGCGCCTGGTCAAGGTCAGTGCGCTTCTGTTGGTGTGACGGTCGAGCAGAATCTGACCGGCGGCAACAAGATTACCCAGTACGCGATGACGACCAATATCGTCATCAACGGCACAAGCCCTGGGCACATCTTCGAGGACGGCTACGTCATGCGATCGCTCATGATCGATAGCAACAACAACGTCTTCATCCGAACGTTTGGCGAGGGGGTGAACGTCCCGCAAGGGCCAGCGAATGCTGGTTTCATGGGTTGGCTCAACAAGACGATGGGTATCCCGTTGTTCGAGAGAGTCGGCATAAACAACCAGATCAACGTCCGCTTCCGGATGAACGAGATGGCGGGGATGAAGTTGCAATGACTCTTCCCGCGTCGCTCATGAAACTGCCGAAGTGGCTTGCAGGGGGTGTGCTGTCGGTGCTTGTCTTGATCGGTGCTGCGGTGGCGTGGATCTACTACGCCAACAGCATCGAGGAAACGCCTACCTGCATCAGCTTCAAGGCATCTGGAGCGCTTGATGCGGAGGCTAAGGTTCTTGCTGCTCTGCCTGGTGTCGTCGAGTCCGTCGGCATGAAGCTCACGGCTGAACGCGGCGCGTCGAAGGTCTGGCAGTCAGACAAGGCAACGGTGACTGTCTATTTGAGTCGCGACTCAGGGGACTACTCCGTGTTCGTGTGCCAGAAGCAGCGCTCTGACGCGCTCTGGCAAGACGTTGCGAAGCGAGTCGAGCAACTGCTGCAAGGCATCCCGGCCACGGCGTTGTTGCAGCGTAACAATCGGGACTTCAAGTGCGACCCAAACTGCATGGCTCCGTTGTCTATGCCCATCGACTTCGATCTGCTGAATCGGACCATGCTTGCGCATGGTGGCGGTTCGTAGTGCCTCACCTGATTACGCCGGCCGAGAGGGGGCTAGGGGTCAGGTCTTGCCTCTTGCTATCCGCACTGGTGGGACTAACCTACTCGAAAAAAAGAGGCGACCGAGATGAAGGCGAGGCGCGGAGCGCAGGTGGTCGGCGGCTCGCGACGTTGTGCCACACACTGGCGCCAGAGCAAGGGAAGAGCGAACGCAGATGTCCCGGCCACTTCGAATCGAGTTTCCCGGCGCCGTGTATCACGTGACGGCGAGCGGAGATCGACGCGAGCCGATATTGGAGGACGATGGTGATCGGCAGACTCTGCTGAGCATTGTCGGCGAGGCGATGGCACGTTTCGACGCTGTGGCACTGGCTTACTGCCTGATGGGCAATCACTATCACTTCGTCCTTCAGACGAAGCATGGCGGTCTCTCACGCCTGATGCGTCAGGTGAACGGTGTCTACAGTCAGACCTACAACAGGCGCCACGGCAAGGTGGGTCATGTCTTTCAGGGGCGGTTCAAGGCGATCGTGGTCGACCATGGAGCGTATCTCTTGGCTGTATGTCGCTACGTCGAACTCAATCCGGTCCGGGCCGGCATGGTTCGGCAGCCGGATAAGTGGCGATGGAGTAGCCATCTGGCACATGTTCGGCGCGCCGAAGGCCCGGCATGGTTGAACTCGAGCGACTTGTATACCCAGCTTCTTGGGCGGGTACCCCGCGGCGAAGCGGATCGGCAGCTCGCGGCAGCACGCTACGCACAGTGGGCGCGCGAAGGCCGCCAGCAGAAGCTCTGGGACGAGGCTCTGCTGCAGCAGATTTACCTGGGCGACGCGTCCTTCGTCTCTCGTGTGCAGGCCAGTTGCCCCCTTGGTGATGCGTCGGCTACTGAGGTGCCACGCGTTCAACGAGAGCATCCTCGAAGACCACTGGCCTGGTACCTTGATGCGGGGCTTTCGCGGAACGATGCGATTCGGGCCGCCTGTCTGGAGGGGCGTTACTCGATGACTGAGGTGGGGCGGGCCATGGAGCTTTCGGTGTCTCGCATCAGCCGGATCGTGCGAGGTGATGCGCCGCACGCCGACGCACCGGCGCATTGGGCTTGACCAAGGGCGCGGCCATGCGAGCAGACCTTCCAACGCGTTGGGCGGCTGTACGGCGCTCGTGGCCCGCGATAGCGCTTCTGACAATCGGTGCGCTGCTGATCGCTGCACTCAGCATCTTGTGGTGGGTCCATGCGCGACAGCAGAAGCTTGACTTGGCCAATGAGTTGAGGCGTGCGCAGGCAGACGCTCACCTGGTGAGTGGAATGGCAGCAGAGCCATCGAACGTGCCCACCGACTTCACGCGGCGGCTGCCGCCCGCGGTGCAGACCGACCCGGTGATGTCCGAACTGCAGCGCGCGGCGGCCGGGGCGGGTGTGTTGTTGCGCGAAGTGCAGCTCCACCCGCAGCCTGCTACGCCGGAGCGCCTGGGCCAGACCGAGATGACGGTCTCGCTGAAAGGTCGCTACCCCAAGGTGAAGCAGGTGGTGGGCGAACTGCTGTCGCGCTATTCGCACGTGACGCTGCAGCGCTTCTCGGCCGCCAACGTGGAGGCGTCCGACGGTGCCGAGTTCACCATGACCTTCACGATCTGGGCCCGACCGGCGCCCACAGCCTCGCCGGGCGGCGGGCGGGGCTGAGGCATGCGGACGAGCCTGGCTTGGGCGCTGGCCGCGACGATCGTCTTGTCGCTGGCGGCGTGGTGGACGCAGGACCGCGCACCCGCGCTGGTGGCTGCTGTAGCGCCTGCTCTGCAGGGTTCCGTGCAGGGCTTGCCGGGCGGTGGCGTCCGCAGCGATGCGGGGCGGCATTTGGCCCCGCCGTTGCCCACTGAACTGCCGGCCTTCAGCCTCGACGCCGCAACCCGCGACATCCTCGCCAGCCGCGAGCCCGCAGCGCAAGCGCCGGCCGCGGTGGCAAGGCCGGTGCCGCCCGCGCCCGTGGCTGCCGAGCCGCCGGCGCCGCAGGCACCACCGCTGCAACTGCGCTACGCCGGCAGCATGCGCGCGCCCGATGGTCGGCGCATCGTCTACCTGGCGCGCGGCGATGCCTCGTTCGAGGTGGCCGTGGGCGACCGGCTGGACGAAGGTTACGTCGTGGAAACGATCGGCGAAGAGGCCATCTCCTTGGTCTATCCTCCACTCGGAACCAAGGTGACCGTGGCCATGCCGCCGGCACCGACGCAGTGAACACGCCGGGCGATGCACAACAGCGATACAGGGCAGGGGGGCAAGAAAGGGCGCGCGTTCGGCGGGTGGCGCATCGCCGTCATCGCGGTGCTGGTGCTGCTGGCCGGCTGCGCCCAGCAGCGCATTCGTGACTCCGCGCAGGCGCAGCTTCGTGCGGGCGACTACGAGCAGGCGCTTCGCGAGCTCGAACAAGGCCTGAAGGAGCACCCCGACAGCGCGGTGCTGCGCGCCGGCATGGCCGAGGCGCGCAGTGATGCCATGACTCGGCTGGTGGCGGAAGCTTCGCGCGCGCAGGCCGAGGGCCGTTTCGATCTGGCCGAGAAGACGCTGGGCCGCGCCCAGGCGCTGCAGCCGGGCAATGCCAGGGTCGAGGCCTTGCGCGCCGAGCTGGCCGCTGCCCGCCGCCAGCGCGAGGCCCTGGCGGAAGCCGAGGCGCTGGTGGCCAGGCGGCAGCCTGCGGAAGCGCTGGCCGTGGTGGCCGAGGCGTTGAAGGTCAACCCCCGCCAGCCCGATCTGCTGGCCCTGCAGCGCCGGCTGGAGGTGGAGCAGCGCCAGGCGCAGCTGCGCGCCGGGCAGACGGGGCTGGCGGAGAGCCGGCCGATCTCGCTGGACTTTCGCGACACGGCGCTGCGCACGGTGCTCGATGCGGTGACGCGCCACAGCGGCATCAACTTCGTGCTCGACAAGGACGTGCGCGCCGACACGCGCGTCACGATCAACCTGAAGTCGGCCAAGGTCGAAGATGCGATCGATCTCATCGTCGGCACCTACCAGCTCAGCAAGAAGGTGGTGGACAGCCAGACGATCCTCGTCTACCCCAACACGCAGGAGAAGCAGCGTGAGCACCAGGAGCAGGTGGTGCGCGTGTTTCACCTGGCCAGCGCCGATGCCAAGGGCGCCGCAGCGTTCCTGCGCTCGATGCTGAAGATCCGCGAGCCCTATGTGGACGAGCGCATGAACATGATCGCCGTGCGTGATTCGCAAGAGAACGTGCAACTCGCCGAACGGCTGATCACGCTGTACGACCTGAGCGAGCCCGAGGTGCTGCTGGAGGTGGAGGTCATCGAGATCCGCACCTCCCGGCTCACCGAACTGGGCGTGAAGTTGCCCGATTCCTTCTCGCTCACGGTGCTGCCGCCCGCGGGCGACACCGATCTGACGCTGGCCAACATCCGCGGGCTGACGCGAGACCGCATCGGCTTCGCGATCGGTGGCGCCACCGTCAACCTCAAGCGCGAGACCGGCGACTTCAACACCCTGGCGAACCCGCGCATCCGCGTGAAGAACCGCGAGAAGGCGCGCGTGCTGGTGGGCGACAAGGTGCCGGTGGTCTCGGCCACCACGGGCCAGAACGGCTTCGTCAGCGACAGCGTGAATTACCTCGACGTCGGCCTGAAGCTCGACGTGGAGCCCACGGTGTCGGTCGACGACGAAGTCTCTATCCGCATCGGGCTGGAAGTGAGTTCGCTGGGCAGTGCGATCAAGACCAACTCGGGCACGCTGGCCTACCAGATCGGCACGCGCAATGCGTCCACGCTGCTGCGGCTGCGCGACGGCGAGACGCAGTTGCTGGCCGGGTTGATCAGCTCGTCGGAGCGCAGCGATGCCAGCCGCGTACCCGGCATCGGCGACCTGCCGGTGATGGGGCGGCTGTTCTCGAACACGCGCGACGACAACTCGCGCACGGAGCTGGTGCTTTCGATCACGCCTCGCATCCTGCGCAACGTGCGCAAGCTCGACCCGAGCGAGGCCGAGCTGTGGGTGGGCACCGAGATGGCGCCGAAGCTGCGGCCGGTGGGCGGGCTGCGCGCCCAGCCGGCCGAAGAGGTTGCCGCACGAGGCGAGGCCGCGGCCGCGGGTGATGCGCGGGCTGCCGAACGCAGCCCGGGTGGCCGGCCGGTGCCGCCGGCGGCACCGTCGTGGCAGTGGAGCGGGCCGGGCGAAGTGAAGGTGGGCGAGACCTTCGACGTGGCCGTGCTCGCCACCACTGGCGTGCCGCTGCGCGGCTCCCCGCTGCAGTTGAGCTACCCGCGGGACCGGCTCGAGCTGCTCGGCATCGAGGAGGGCGACTTCTTCACCCAGGGCGGCACGGCCACGAGTTTCACCAAGGCGATCGACCCGGCCTCGGGCGTCGTGCAGATCGGCGTGCTGCGCAACACGGCCACCGGCGCGGTCGGCCAGGGCCGGGTGGTGGGCCTGCGGTTCAAGGCGCTGAGCGCCGGCAAGGCGGTGGTGACGCTGGTGGATGCATCGCCGGTGGGGCTGGGTGGCCCGATCGAGAAGCCGAGAGCGCTGCCTTCGCTGCAGCTGGACGTGCGCTGAGGGGTGGTGACGGCCATGTTGCGCGAACGCGGTTTCACGGTCATCGAGCTGCTCGTCGTCATGGCGGTGATGGCGATCCTGGCCATGGCTTCGTTTCCGCTGGCCGAATTGCACGTGCAGCGCGAACGCGAGGCGGAACTCAAGCGGGCACTGTGGGAGATCCGCGACGCCATCGATGCCTACAAACGCGCGGCCGATGCGGGCGAGATCTCCAAGCCGGCGGGCGGCAGCGGCTATCCGCGCTCGCTGGAGTCGCTGGTTGCGGGCGAAGCCAGCATCAAGGATTCCACCCAGCGCCTGTACTTCCTGCGCCGCGTGCCGCGCGATCCGTTTGCCGACCCGGCGCTGCCGCCCGAGCGCTCCTGGGGGCTGCGCAGCTACCAGTCGCCGCCCGAGCGGCCGCGCGCGGGAGAAGACGTCTACGACGTCTATTCGCTCGCTGAGGGGCAGGGATTGAACGGCGTGCCGTTGCGGGCGTGGTGATGAGGCTTCGTCGCGCCGACTCCGGCTTCACCATCATCGAGCTGCTGGTGGTGATGGCGGCTCTCGGGCTGCTGCTGGCCATCGTGGCGCCGCGCTACGTGAACCATGTCGATCAGGCGCGGGAGGCGGTGCTGAGGCAGAACCTCGCCGGGCTGCGCGATGCCATCGACAAGTTCTATGCCGACCGTGCGCGCTATCCGGCCGACCTGCAGGAACTGGTGACCGAGCGCTACCTGCGGCAGGTGCCGCTCGACCCGGTCACCGACCGCACCGACTCCTGGGTGGTGGTGGCGCCCCGCGGCCGGCAAGGTGCCGTGGCCGATGTGCGCAGCGGCGCCGCGGGGCGGGCGAAGGATGGGAGTGCGTATGCGGCGTGGTAGCGGCTCTGCACGAGGACAGAAGGGCTTCACGCTGGTCTGGGTACTGGCTGCGCTGGTGCTGTTCTCGCTCGGGCTGTCGGCGGTGGGGCCGAGCTGGTTCGATCGTGTCAAGCGTGAGCGTGAAGACGAACTGCTGCGCATCGGGCGGCTGTACGGCGACGCCATTGCCAGCTACCGGGAGGCGTCGCCGGGGGCGGTGAAGCAGTGGCCCACATCGCTGGAAGACCTGGTGCTGGACACCCGCTTCGCCGGCACCAAGCGGCACCTGCGTCGCCTCTACGTCGACCCGCTGCAGCCCGAGGCGCCCTGGGGGCTGATTGCCGCGCCCGGTGGCGGCGTGATGGGCGTGTTCTCGACCAGCGACGAGAGGCCGCTGCAACAGCGCAACGTGCGCCTGGGCCGCATCTCTTTGCCGCAGGCCGAGCGTTATGACCAATGGAAGTTTGTCGTTCCGGCCCAGCCATGAGGCATGCATGCCATATCCGCTGTGGGAAGCAGATGTCGGGCTTCACCTTGCTCGAACTGCTGGTGGTCATTCTGATCATCGGCCTGCTGACGGGCATCGTGGCGCCGCGCTTCCTGGGGCAGGTGTCGCGGTCGGAGGCCACCGCCGCCCGCGCTCAGATGGACGCCTTTGACAAGGCGCTTCAGGCCTATCGTCTCGATACGGGCCGCTTTCCGACGGGTGGCCAGGGCTTGCGTGCCTTGACCACCCGGCCGTCCGACGAGCCGCGTTGGCGAGGCCCTTATCTGCAGGGCGACGTACCGCCCGACCCCTGGGGCATGCCCTACCAGTACCGATCTCCCGGCACCGACGGCAAAGACTACAACCTGCTGAGCTACGGCCGTGATCGCGCGCCGGGCGGCGCGGGCGACGACGCCGACCTCTCGCGCTGAGCAACATCATGCCGTCCTCGCAGTTCGTCGTCCGCTACTTCGATGCCGAGCGCGCTGGCGTGATCGAAGAGCCAGCGAGCGCGGCCGATGCCGTGACCTTGCGGCGCGAAATGTCTGAGAGAGGGCTCGTAGTTCTGGAGGTGCGGCCGGTGCGCGCGAGCGCCGCCCTCGCCGGCACAAGGCGGGCGGCCTTCGATGTCGCCTGGTGGTGTCGGGAACTGCGTACGCTGTTGCTGGCCGGCATGACGGTGGTCGAAGCGCTGGAAACCCTGGAGGCTCAGTCTGTCGGCACGACGCGGGCCGAGGTGCAAGCCGCGTTGCTGAGGTCGTTGCGCGAAGGCAGGTCTCTGTCGGCGGCGATGCAGGCATGCGGCGAGTTCCCGCGCGTGCTCATCGCCGGAGTGATGGCGAGCGAGCGGACGAGCACCTTGCCGACGGCGCTGGACGACTATCTGAGCTACGACGAACTGCTGTCCAGGCTGAGGCAGCAGGTCATTAGCGCCGCGGTGTATCCCGCCGTTGTGGTGTCGCTCGGCGCCTTGGTGACGTTGTTCCTGCTCGTCTACGTGATTCCGCGGTTCTCGAAGATGTACGTGAACTTCCGCGGTGAACTGAGTTGGGCGACCCGGCTGCTGTTGGGGTTCAGCGAGGCATTGAATCATCAACTGCCGCTCGTACTTGCCAGTTGTGCGACAGTCGCCGCGGTGAGCTTCCTGGTCTGGCGGAGCGGCATCTGGCGAACCTGGGGAGCTTCGATCATCGAAGCCGTGCCAGTCTTGCGACATGGGAAGCAACACTTCAGTCAGGCGAAGTTCTACCAGGCGCTGGCTTTGATGTTCCGTGGCGGCTACCCCGTCGATGAGGCACTGAATGTTGCTCAGAGGCTCGGCCTTGGCGGGCGGCACGAAGAGGGCATCGCCCAGGCTCGAGCCGCGATCTCCCGAGGCAAGGGCGTGGCGGAATCGTTCGCGCTTGCTGGATTGGCGGACCCGCTGGCTCAGCGTCTGCTGGCGGTGGGCGAGCGCAGCGGCAACTTCGACAAGGTTCTGGTGACGATCGCGCAGCGCCATGCGCAGCACTTCGAGTTGTTCATCGCGCGAGCGACGAGGCTCGTCGAGCCGCTCCTGCTGCTCATGGTGGCGCTGGTCGTGGGCGGCATCGTCGTCATGATGTACATGCCCATCTTCGATATCGCCGGAGGGTTGCGGTGAGCAATCTCTTGCGGCAGGCCATCCAGCAGGCGCGTGAGCAGCATCGCGCGGGCAGTGGATCGGTGCTGGACGCGCTGATGCGCGCGGACTTTGGAGCGCAGAACGATCTGGAGTCGCTGTTGACGCAGGAAGCGGGAGTCACCGTTCTCTCGTCAGAGGCAGATTTGAGTCCGGACTTCTCGCAGTGGACGACCCAGGACGCACGCATGTACAGATGCGTCGTGCTGGTCGACACAGTTCGGCAGTGCTTCCTGGCCGCGGAGGACCCGTGGAACGAAGTCGCGGTACAGCGGGTGAGCAGGCGTGTGGGCCGCAGTCTGCCGTTGCTGGCCGTTCGTCGTCGAGAGTTCGAGGCGTGGCTCGAGGATTCAGCGGATTCTGGCAGGGACGGCAGGACTCCCGGGGGGAGCGAAGCGGCGAGATCTGCGGTGGAGAGTGGGCCGATCGTCGCCTTCGTGGACGAAGCCATCCGGGCTGCTTATCGAAGCGGAGCGAGCGACATCCACTTCGAGTGCGACCGCGGCGGCGTGACGGTCAAGTTCCGGCTGGATGGCGTGATGTCCGCGTTTGCGCGCCTCGAAGGCAGCGACAAGGCACAAGAAGTTGTCTCCCGCATCAAGGTGCTTGCCCAGTTGGACATCACGGAGCGGAGACTTCCCCAGGACGGGCGGTTCCGCTATGGCATGGCCGAGGGGTCCATCGATCTTCGTGTGTCGGTCATGCCGAGCATTCACGGCGAAGACGTGGTGCTGCGGCTGCTCGACAAGGCGCAGTTGCGAACGCGTGATGCCAGCGTCACGTTGAAGGCTCTGGGATTTGACTCAGCCAGCGCCGAACGGATCCGCGAACTGGCCGAGCGACCCAGTGGAATGCTGCTCGTCACGGGGCCAACCGGCAGCGGCAAGACGACCACGATCTACGCCGTTCTCAGTGAGATCAACACAGGGCTGGAAAAGATCATCACGATCGAAGACCCGGTGGAGTACGAACTGCCTCACGTGCTCCAGATTCCGGTCAACGAGCGCAAGGGCCTGACCTTCGCGAAAGGATTGCGTTCCATCCTCAGGCACGATCCCGACCGCATCCTGGTGGGCGAAATTCGCGACTCCGAGACGGCGGAGATCGCGGTTCAGTCGGCGCTGACAGGCCACCTGGTCTTCACCACGGTCCACGCCAACGGCATCGCCGACATCATGGGCCGATTCAGACACTTCGGGCTGGACATGTTCGGATTCATGTCTTCTCTCAACGGCGTCGTCGTTCAGCGGCTGGTGCGCCACTTGTGTCGAGAATGTGCTTCAAGCCGAGCCGCTGTGGAGCGCGAACGCGATTGGCTGGCATTGCAGGGCGTGACTCAAGTCGACACCGTTCCCGTCGCCGTGGGCTGCCCTTCTTGCCATGGAAGTGGCTATGGAGGACGCTTCGTGATGGCCGAGATTCACGAGGTCGAAGATGCGTTGCGGGATGCCGTCACCGAGGGGGCTCCGGTGTCCGAGGTTCGCCGAATCGCACAGCAGCGCGCTGGCATGACATTGGCTCAGGTCTCGGCCGGGCATGTGGCGGCGGGCCGAACCACTTTGGAGGAGATCAGGCGTGTGGTGGGCTGGTAGTCTGCCGATACACGTCTACCTCGGTCAGGGCGAGGCGCGCGTTGCGATCCCTGGGCGGGCCGATGTCTGGACGCAGGTGAAAGCGGTGTCGCAGGCTTGGGATTGGGCGGTGGAGTCGATCCGGTCTGAAACTGCCTTCAGACGGCGCCCCGTGCATGTCTGGCTGTCGGGATCACTGGCACGTCCATTCATGCTGCCCGAGCTTCCCGGAGTGCGAAGTTCGGCGGAGGCGAGGAAGATCGCTGAAAGCCTGGCTCCAGAGGAGGCGGGCCTCGGAGGCGCATGCGTGGTGCATCTGGATCGTTGGAGATCCCAAGGGGCCACGTTGGCCACGGCTGTAGCCCTGGACGTATGGGAGATGCTGGTCGCTTCGCGCGAATCGATCGGGCCGCCTCAGTCGGTCAGTCCCTGGTGGTGTGCTGCTGCGAGTCAGGCATTGGCTCAGGGTCTGGGATTCGAACTGCTGGCTGTGCGGGAGGCGGATGCGATCACGGTACTGGGAGGCAAGGGCGAGACTTTGGACGTTGCCGGAAGTTTCGCCAGCATGGACCGCGCAGAGGCGATGAAGCTGTTGTCGCGTGTTGCCTTGTCCGCGGCGCTAGAGGGGCAGTCGGGTATGGTTGCCAGCCTTGCCATAGCGCCAGCGCGCGAGATCGCCAATCTCATCGAACTCCCCAGTGTTCCTTTCGGGGCCATGGCGGAGTTGTGCGCGTGAGACGAATCGAGGTCAACTTCGTCGAGGCTTCGCGTCCGCCGATGTTGCTCTGGGCAGCCGCCCTTGTGCTGTGTTTGGTCGCCGTGGCTGCGCTCTGCTTCGCGTGGAGCGAGCAGCGCGAGCTGAATCGCCTGCGCACAACAGTCGCAGTATCAAGCTCAAGCTCGCAACAAGCCCCGGTTCCCGCGCAGGAGGTTGTCCTGCCTCCGCTCTACGAGGCGAGTGCCCGACGAATGCTGGCTGAACGTTCGGTCGATTGGCCTCGGGGGCTGAGCGCACTCGAGCAGGTACGCGTCGACGGCGTGCAGATCGTTGGCTTCGAAGTGTCCGCTGCACAACAGCGGATTCGGGTTGAGGTTCGCTTCACGGAGTTGAAGAGGCTGCTGGAGTACGTTCGTGAGCTCAATCAGGGTGAGCCCCAGGCAAGATGGGAGATCGAGCACACATCTCAGGGCAGGGACGGAGAGGGCGCAAAGGCAGCAATCTTCGGAAGACTTGAAGCTGCTCCAGGTCGCTGAGCTGTGGGCGCCCAGCAGGCGAGATGGAGAGTCGACAAAGCGGCGAGAATGCAACGCCAAAGGAGACGCCCCGCGTGATCGACCCGAAGGACGAACAAGCCATGCGCATCGCGATCGACCAAGCCCGCAACGCCTGGCTGGTCGGCGAAGTGCCGGTCGGCGCCGTGATCGTGCGCGACACGCCGGCTGGCCGGCAGGTGGTGGCCACCGGCTACAACCGGCCGATCACCGAGCACGACCCGACGGCGCACGCCGAGATCGTCGCGCTGCGCCATGCCGCCACGCTGCTGGCCAACTACCGATTGCCGGAGTGCGAGCTGTACGTGACGCTGGAGCCCTGCGCGATGTGCGCGATGGCGCTAATGCACGCGCGCTTCAAGCGCGTGGTGTTCGGTGCCTTCGACCCGAAGACCGGTGCGGCCGGGTCGGTGGTCGACCTGTTCGCCAACCGTCAGCTCAACCACCACACCGTGATCGAAGGTGGCGTGCTCGGCGACGAATGTGGACAGGTGCTCCGCGAGTTCTTCGCCGAACGGCGCGAACAGTACCGCCAGCGCCGCGGCGAGCGCACCGAGGACGCGCCGGACACCATCCCGGCCGGCGAGGCCACCGAACTGGACCCCGACACCCGCCCGGCGGACCTGGCATGACGACCCTGACGCTGTTCACCCCCGCGGGCGTCGTCGCCTCGGCCCGGCCGTTGACGCTCGCGCGCAAGCGGCTCGCGGCCCTCGGCTTCGAAGTGCAGGTCGACGAAGCCTCACTGGCCCGCCACCAGCGCTTCGGCGGCGACGACGACACCCGGCTCGCGGCGCTGCACCGCGTCGCGCGGGCTGCGCCGTCGATCGCGATGGCCACCCGCGGCGGCTACGGCCTGACGCGCCTGCTCGACCGGATCGACTGGAAGCTGCTGGCCAGGAGCGTCGAGCACGGCACGCGCTGGGTCGGCCACAGCGATCTCACCGCCGTGCAACTCGGCCTGCTGGCGCACACGAAGGCGCGCAGCTGGGCCGGGCCGATGGCCTGCTACGACTTCGGCCGGCTCGACGAGGAGCATGGCGAGAAGCGCGTCGAGGCGGTCGACGAGGTGACGCGCGACTGCTTCCTCGAGGCGATGAGCGGCGAACTCGAGGCGGTGGGCTTCCGCACGGAGCCGGGCTTTGACGGCCTGGACGTCAAGGGCGTGCTGTGGGGTGGCAACCTGTGCATGGTCAACTCGCTGCTCGGCACGCCGCACTGGCCGCGCATCAAGGGGGGCGTGCTGTTCCTCGAGGATGTCAACGAGCACCCGTACCGCGTCGAACGCAGCCTGCTGCAGCTGCACCAGGCCGGCGTGCTCGATGCGCAGAAGGCGGTGCTGCTCGGCGCCTTCAGCGACTGGAAGAAGTCGCCGCTGGACCGCGGCTACACGCTGAAGAGCATGGTGGCGATGCTGCGCAGCGTGACGCGCACGCCCATCCTGACCGGTCTGCCGTTCGGCCATGTGCCGACCAAGCTGACGCTGCCGGCGGGCGCGCGTGTGCAACTGCTGGTGCAGGCACGCGACGTGCTCATCGGCTGGTGAGCACGGTCCTGGAGGTCTTGCTCTAATCGTCGCCATGCCCCGCGTTTCCGGGGGCGGCGGCGGTGAAACCCTGAGCGGGGCGGCTCGCCGGGCGCTTATCATCCGCGACTGCCTTCCGGCGGCCCGGCCACAAGCCGGTGTTCGTCGGGGGCAGATTCTTTTGGCGGAGCTGTCGCGTCAAGCCTGCGGCGAGCTCCCGATCGACGAAGGGGACGACCGCATGCACGGTCCGATGAAACGGTGGGGCGCGCGGGTCGCGGTGATGCTGTCGCTGGTGCTGGTCGCCTGCAACAACAGTCCCTACCCGGACGGCGCTGCGGCGACCAACACGCTGTTCAACTCGTTCGACGAGCGCTCGCCGCGCTACCTCGACCCGACGGCGTCGTACAGCAACCCCGAGACGCCCTACACGTACTCGGCCTACGAGCCGCTGTACGCGTACCACTACCTCAAGCGACCCTACGTCCTGATCCCGAAGACGGCGCAGGAAGTGGCCAAGGCTCACTACGTCGACAAGGCCGGCCAGCCCTTGCCCGACGACGCGCCGGCCGAGCAGATCGCCGAGAGCATCTACGACGTCAAGCTCAAGAAGGGCATCCTCTTCGCGCCGCACCCGGCCTTCGCGAAGAACGACAAGGGAGAGTACCTCTACCACGCGATGAAGCCGGGCGAGGTGGGCGACAAGCGCTCGCCCTGGGACTTCGCCCAGCAGGGCACGCGCGAACTGGTGGCCGAGGACTACGTCTACGCCTTCAAGCGCCACGCGACGACGCGCATCGAGGCGCCGATCTTCGCGATCTTCTCCGAGTACATCGTCGGGCTGAAGGAGTACGCGGCGCTGATCAAGGAGGAGGACGCCAAGCTGCTGAAGGGGTTGCCCGAGTCGACCGTCGACAAGCCCTTTCTCGACTTCCGCCGCTGGCCGCTGGCTGGCGTGACGGCGCCGGACAGCCACACCATCCGCTTCCGCATCAAGGGCAAGTACCCGCAGTGGAAGTACTGGCTGGCGATGACCTTCGCCTCGCCGGTGCCCTGGGAGGCCGATGCCTTCTACGCGCAGCCGGGCATGAACGGCAATGGCCTGTCGCTGGTCAAGTGGCCGGTCGGCACCGGCCCGTACATGATGACCGAGTTCGTGCAGGACCGACTGCACGTGATGAAGCGCAACCCGAACTACCGCGGCGAGCCCTATCCCTGCGAAGGCGAGCCGGGCGACAAGGAGAAGGGCCTGCTCGACGACTGCGGCAAGATGATGCCGTTCGCCGACACCTTCGTGTCCACCATCGTCAAGGAGAAGGTGCCGCGCAAGGAGATGTTCAAGCAAGGCTACCTGGACATCCCCGAGATCGAGCGGCCCGAGTGGGGCGTCGACTTCCGCGTCGACATGGAAGACTCCGACGAGGTCAAGCGCCAGTACGAGGCCAAGGGCTTCGCCTTCCCGCAGGTTACCGACATCAACAACTGGTACCTCGGCTTCAACTGGCTGGACCCGGTGGTCGGCAAGGGCGACACGCCCGAGCAGCAGGTCAAGAACCGCAAGCTGCGCCACGCGCTGTCGATCGCCATCGACTGGGAAGAGGGCTACGGCCGCATCTTCCGCACCAAGGGCGGCGTGACCGCGCACGGGCCGGTGCCGCCGGGCGTGTTCGGTTCGCGCGAGGGCAATGCCGACGGCATCAACCCGGTGACGCACAAGGTGGTCAACGGCCAGCCGGTGCGCCGCACGCTCGACGACGCGAAGAAGCTGCTCGCCGAGGCCGGATACCCCGAGGGCCGCGATGCGAAGAGCGGCAAGCCGCTGGTGCTGAACTACGACTACCAGCGTGCGCCCACGCCGGAGCTGAAGTCCGAGCTCGACTGGATGGTCAAGCAGTTCGCCAAGCTCGGCGTGCAGCTCGAGATCCGTGCCACCGACTACAACCAGTTCCAGGACAAGATGCTCAAGGGCAAGCAGCAGATTTTCTGGTGGGGCTGGCTGGCTGACTACCCGGACGCGGAGAACTTCCTGTTCCTGCTCTACGGCCCGAACGCGAAGTACCCGAACCAGGGCGAGAACGCGGCCAACTACAGCAACCCGGAATACGACCGCCTCTACCGCATCATGCAGACGCTGGAGGACGGGCCGGAGAAGCAGAAGATCATCGACCAGATGGTCGCCGTGGTGCGCGAGGACGCACCCTGGGCCTGGGGATACTGGCCCTACGTCGCGCTGGCCTTCCAGCCCTGGGCGCACAACGGCAAGCCGAGCATCCTGGTGCGCGACCTGGCCAAGTACTACCGCGTCGACCCGGCCATGCGCGTGGCCAAGCAGGCCGAGTGGAACCAGCCGGTGCGCTGGCCGCTGGCGGTGATCGCGCTCGCGCTGCTGGCGATGGTCGGCCTGGCCTGGCGCGGCTACCGGCTGCGCCAGCGGGCCACCGCCAAACCGAAGAACGCCACGGTCGCGCCGGCCGCAGGGGTCTGAGATGCTGAACTACCTGATCCGCCGTCTGGGCTACGGTGTGCTGATCCTGATCGGCGTCAACCTGTTCACCTTCGTGCTGTTCTTCACCGTCAACACGCCCGACGACATGGCGCGCCTGAACATCGGCGGCAAGCGGGTGACGCAGGAACAGATCGACAAGTGGAAGGCCGAGCGCGGCTACGACAAGCCGCTGTACTGGAACGCCAAGGAGGAGGGCAGCGCCAAGCTGACCCACACCATCGTCTGGGAGCGTTCGGTGTCGCTGTTCGCGCTGCAGTTCGGCCGCTCCGATGCGCGCAACGCGATCGACATCGGCCACGAGATCAAGACGCGCATGGGGGTGAGCCTGCAGCTGGCGCTGCCGCTGTTCATCCTGCAGGTGATCGTCAGCACCGCGTTCGCGCTGATGCTGGTGTTCTTCCGGCATTCGCGCATCGACTTCTGGGGCGTGGTGCTGTGCGTGCTGATGCTGTCGATCTCTGCGCTGTTCTACATCATCGTCGGCCAGTTCCTGTTCTCGCGCGTGCTGCGCCTGGTGCCGATCAATGGCTATGCGCCGGGGCGGGACGCGGTGAAGGTCCTCATCCTGCCGATCATCCTGTCGCTGCTGTCGCGGCTGGGCGGCGAGGCACGGCTGTACCGCGCGATGTTCCTCGAGGAGATCGGCAAGGACTACGTGCGCACTGCGCGTGCCAAGGGCCTGTCGGAGGCGGTGGTGCTGTTCCGCCACGTGCTGAAGAACGCGATGATCCCGATCATCACCAGCGCCGGTTCCTACCTGCCCTATGTCTTCCTCGGCAGCCTGGTGTTCGAGAGCTTCTTCGGCATCCCCGGCCTCGGCGCCTTCGTCATCGAGGCGATCAGCGGACAGGACTTCGCCATCGTGCGCTCGATGGTCTTCCTCGGTGCGCTGCTGTACATCGCCAGCTACGTGCTGATCGACGTGGCCTACACCTGGGCCGATCCGCGCGTGCGGCTGTCCTGAGCGGAGCGAGAAGAATCCCATGCCGAAGTTCGTCCTGCTCTGGACCGATGCGGTCCTGTTCCTGATGCTGGCGGCGCTCGCCTGGTACGCCTGGCGGGTGCGCATCAACGACAACCTGCGCGCCAACTGGTGGAAGGTGCTGCGCGATCCGGCGGCCTTCTCGGCAGGCATCGTGATGGCGCTGTTCGCGCTCGTCACCCTGGCCGACAGCGTGCACTTCCGCCGTGCCTTGCCGCCGGCGGCCGGCGCGCCGGCGGACGCGAAGACCTTCTACGCCACCAGCACCGAAAGCCTGCTCGACCTGGCGATGGCGCGCCAGATCGCGATGCGCGAGACCGGCTACTCGGCTCCGCTGGCGTACCTGGGCCTGAACAAGGAACCGCTGGAGCGCGACGGCGAGGTGCTGCGCGACTTCCCGCGCCTGAAACACGCCGGCGCGCACCTGAAGGATCCGGCGAAGGACTGGACGGTAGATCTGACGTCTCGTGCACTGGCCGGTGTGGTCGGTGGCCTCGTGGCGGCGGCGCTGATCGCCCTGGTGACGGCGGCGCTGCTGCGTCGTACGCACGGCGGTGTCGGTCAGGCCCTGCGCGACATCGCGTCCGACCGTACCGACCTGCCATGGCGCGCCGCGCTGATCACCGTGGCGGTCATCAGCGTGCTGGTCGGCCCGGCCATTGCGCTGATGGGTCACTACCATGTGTTCGGCACCGACCGCACTGGCAACGACGTGCTCTACCAGGCGCTGAAGAGCGTGCGCACTGCCTTCGTGATCGGCACGCTGGCCACCGTCGCGACGCTGCCCTTCGCAGTCGTGCTGGGCATCCTGGCCGGCTACTTCCGCGGCTGGGTCGACGAGCTGATCCAGTACCTCTACACCACGCTCAGCTCGGTGCCCAACGTGCTGTTGATCGCCGCCTGCGTGCTGATGGTGCAGGTCTTCCTCGACAAGAACCCCGACCTGTTCGAGACCGGCCTGGAGCGTTCCGACCTGAAGATCTTCCTGCTCTGCGTCATCCTCGGCCTGACCGGCTGGGCCACGCTGTGCCGCCTGGTGCGCGGCGAGACACTCAAGCTGCGCGAGCTCGAGTTCGTGCAGGCGGCCACGGCGTTCGGTGTCGGGCCGGCTCGCATCATGACGCGGCACATCGCGCCCAACGTGATGCATCTGGTGCTGATCACTACGGTGCTGAGCTTCTCTGACCTGATCCTCTACGAAGCGGTGCTGACCTACGTCGGCGTCGGTGTCGACCCGTCGACCAACAGCTTCGGCGGCATGATCAACCTGGCGCGCAGCGAGATGAGCCGCGACCCGGTGGTGTGGTGGAGCTTCGCCGCGGCCTTCGGCTTCATGGTCTCGCTGGTGCTGGCCGCCAACCTGTTCGCCGACGGCGTGCGCGACGCCTTCGACCCGCGCGCGCGCAGCTTCCGCCCGCGCTTCCTGAAGCGCAGCATCGCCTGAGGCGCACCCCATGCTGAAGATCGACGACCTCAAGGTGGCGCTGGACGCCGACGCCGGCCTGGTGCGCGCCATCGATGGCCTGAGCCTGGCGATTTCGCGCGGCGAGACCTTCGCGCTGGTGGGCGAATCCGGCTGCGGCAAGAGCATGACGGCGCTGGCGCTGATGCGCCTGCTGCCCGACAACGGCGGCATCACGAACGGCCGCGTGCTGGTCGACGGCCACGACGTGCTCGGCCTGCCCGAGTCGAGCATGCGCGCGGTGCGCGGTGGCCGCATCGGCATGATCTTCCAGGAGCCAGCGACCAGCCTGAACCCGGTGATGCGTGTGGGCGACCAGATCGTCGAGGCGATCGAGAGCCACACCGAGCTGCGCGGCGAGGCGGCACGCGCGAAGGCGATCGAATGGCTGCGCAAGGTCGGCATCCCCGAACCCGAGCGGCGCATCGACGAGTACCCGTTCCGCCTGTCCGGTGGCCAGAAGCAGCGCGTGATGATCGCGATGACGCTGGCCTGCGAGCCCGACTTCCTGATCGCCGACGAGCCGACCACCGCGCTGGACGTGACCATCCAGGCACAGATCCTCGACCTGCTCAAGCAACTGCAGAAAGAGCAGGGCATGGGCCTGCTGCTGATCACGCATGATCTGGCGGTGGTCTCGGGCATGGCGCAGCAGGTCGCGCTGATGTACGCCGGCCAGATCATCGAGGTGGCCTCGGCCGCCGAGTTCTTCTCGTCGCCGCGCCACCCCTATGCGCGTGCGCTGCTGCGCGCGCTGCCCGACACCGGCAAGCGCGGAGGCTCGCTGGCCGCGATCGGCGGCACCGTGCCGCCGCTGTGGCAGGAGTTCAGCGGTTGCCGCTTCGCGCCGCGTTGCGAGCGCGTGATGGACGAATGCCATCGCGTCGTGCCGGAGCTGGTGCCGGCCGGCCAGGCCAGCGTGCGCTGCCTGCTGTACCGCGATGGCGCCGCGCTCGCCGCCGACGCCGCACCGGCCGAGCCGCTGCGCTACGACGCGCCGCGTGCCGAGACGGCCGACCAGACCCTTCTCGAGGTGCGCGACCTGTCGGTGCGCTTCCCGATCCGCAAGGGTCTGCTGCAGCGCGTGGCCGGCGCCTTCGTGGCGGTCGACGGCATCTCCTTCGACATCCCGGCCGGCCGGACGCTGGCGCTGGTCGGCGAATCCGGCTGCGGCAAGACCACCACCGGCAAGGCCATCGTGCAGTTGCTGCGCCACCAGGCGGTGATCGAAGGCCAGGCGCGCTTCCAGGGGCGGGACCTTTTCACGCTCGAAGGCGAGGCGCTGCGCCACGCACGTCGTGCCGTGCAGATCGTCTTCCAGGACCCGTTCGGCTCGCTGAACCCGCGCATGCGCGTGCTCGAGATCCTCGAGGAAGGCTTGATCGCCCTGCGGCCGGACCTCGATCCGCCGGCGCGCATCGAACGGCTGCACAAGCTGGTCGACCAGGTCGGCCTGCGCCGCGACGCGCTGCAGCGCTACCCGCATGAGTTCTCCGGCGGCCAGCGCCAGCGCATCGCGATCGCGCGCGCGCTCGCGGTCGAGCCGCGGCTGATCGTCTGCGACGAGCCGACTTCGGCGCTCGACGTGTCGGTGCAGGCGCAGATCCTCAACCTGCTGCGCGACCTGCAGCGCGAGACCGGGGTGTCCTTCCTCTTCATCACGCACAACATCGGCGTGGTCGAGTACATCGCCGACCGCATCGCCGTGATGCAGCGAGGCCGCATCGAGGAAGAGGGCTCGGTCGAGCAGGTGCTCGGTGCACCGCAGTCGGCCTACACGCGCACGCTGCTGGCGGCCGTGCCGCGCATCGCCGTCGCTGCGGTGAGCTGACGCCGTCGCTCTGCGAATCGGCCCCCGCTGCAGCGGGGGCCATGAAAAAAGGGGCCGCTTTCGCGGCCCCTTTGCATGAAGGATGTACGTCGATCAGCGGATGCGGATCGCGTCGGCCTCCTTGCCCGCATTGCGGCGGTACATCACCAGCAAGCCGCGCTCGGTGCTGACCGTGTCAGGCAGCGTGGCGGTCTTCAGGCCAAGGCTGGCCGAGGTCTTGGACGCCACTTCACCGAACGGCAGGTCGACGACGCCGAAGCGTTCGTTGCCCGGCGTGAACACCATGCCCGTGATGGAGTCGCTGACCAGACCGGAGAAGTAGTTGTCGAAGGCCGAGACGCTGAAGCCGAAGGTCTGCCCCGGTTCCAGGCCCAGCGCCGGCAGCGGCACGGTCATGATCATGTTGCCCGAGTTCAGGTCGGCATCGGCGTAGAAGTACGCCGTACCGGCTGCCTCGGTCGCCCCTTGCACGAAGACCAGCGTCTGGCCGGTCGACGCGAAAGCACCGTTCTCCGCGTTGAACACGAAGTAGTCGGCCACGCCGTCACCGTTGGTGTCGATGTCCACCTGGAAGCCACCGGGGTACGCAGGATGCGCACGGCGGCCGTTGGTGTTGATCGCGAACTCGACCAGGTCCACACCCGCCAGTGCTTCAGGGATGTGTCGCACACCGACCGAGCGGAGGTCGATCACCGCCTGGTTGGAGCCGGCGCCGGGGATCTCGCTCCTCGGGATCTTGCTGCTCTGGCCGGTCAGCGAGAACACCTCGTAGATCGAGGTCTCCGCGCCGCGGTTGCGCAGCTTCACCGTCGCACCGTACTTGCCATGCCCGCTCAGCTCGGCCGAAGCCTCGGCGGCCTTGCGCGGCAGCACGTGCCACGGCACGGACAGCTTCTGGTCGCCGGACTTCAGCGTCAGGTAGCCGTCGTACTCGGGGCCGTTGAGCGCAGCACCGTTGCCGCCGGAGGCGCCACCGTCGAGCGTCCACTCGGGCAGCTTGCGCGGGTCGATCACCAGCTTGACCTCGATGTCTTCGTGACCACCGGGGGAGACATAGGTGAACGGACGCACGATCACGCGCACGGCGCCACTGGCCTGGTCATCCGCGTAGCGGAAGCTCGGGCTGATGCTGTACAGGCGGCCGTACTTGCCGAGGTTCTCGATGCGAAGCTTCTTCTCGACGACCATCACTTCCGACGCATCCACCGTGCCGAAGGACAGCGAGGCCGACTTCGACTCACGGTTGTACGCCAGCGTGCTGAGCGCCAGTGCACGGTCCACGCGCATCTCACCCGCGCCGATGCGCGTGATCGGTGCGAGCGATCCCGGAAGCAGTGCAGGGTTGGTGTAGATGGTGGTCTCGGCGCTGTTCATCAGCATCGCCTTGATCTGCTCGGGCCTGCGCTTCGGGAACGCCTGCAGCAGCAGTGCCGCGCCGCCGGAGACCATCGGCGCCGCACCGGAGGTGCCGCCGAAGAACGTCTCGCCGGTGCCGGTGCCAGCCTCGGCCGACAGCGACGCGCCGGGCGCGCCGATCTCGGGCTTGATGGCCTGCGTGCTCATCGACGGACCGCGCGAGGACGTCGCCGCCATGCTGCCCACCAGCGCAATACCGCTGTCCGGCGAGAGCGTCACGTTGACCGTCACGCCGGCCGTGCGCTGCGCCTTGATCGCGCTGGACAGCGACTGCTGGATGACCAGCGAAGGCACGAACGTGTCACCGCCGCCGTACGAGAACGACACCGCATCGCCGGGGGCGACCAGGCCGATCAGCACGCCGGTGGCGCCGGCGTCGGCACCCACGTCCACCTTGAGGCTGACCGAGCAGGCCCCACGGTCGATCAGTGCGATCTTGCCGGCCGGGTTGGCCAGCAGCGCGTCGCCCGGGCAACCACGGCCGATGTACACCACCTCGCCGCTGACGGTCTTGTCGACCGGCGCCCAGTCCATCGTCTGCGTGTTGCTGTAGGTGCCCGCGATCACCGCCGGGGCGTTGACCACCAGCGGAATCGCGACAGCGCCCGGCACTTCGGTCTGCGCGACGCTGATCACCCCGGGGGCGATCGACGGCGAGCCGACGACGTAGGGCTTGTTGGCGCTGTTGCCCGCCGAAGTCACGACCACCACGCCGAGGCGTACCGCGTTGCTGGCGGCCAGTGTCAGGTCGTCTTCGATCTGCCCGTAGGACGAGCCGAGCGACATGTTGATGACATCGACAGCATCGCTGGTGTCGCCGTCACCGTCCGGGTCGATCGCGTAGTCCATGCCCTGCAGCAGCGCGATGCCGCTGCACGACGTGGCCACGGCACTGCAGACCTTCACCGCGACCAGCTTCGCACCCGGGGCGACGCCCTTGTGCGCGCCGTCCAGGCTCTTGCCCGCGATGATGTCGGCCACGTGCGTGCCATGACCTTCGAGGTCGATCGGGTCCGGGTCCGCCACCTCGGGGGAGTTCGGCCACGATTCGCCGACGAAGTCGTAGCCGGCCACCACCTTGGCGGTCGGGAACAGGCCGTCGAGCGTGGTGTTCTTCGGGTCTGCCGTGGAGGTGCCGTAGGCTTCGGCATAGGCGGCATCGGTGCCCGCGCCGCCGAGGTTGCGGTGGGTGTAGTCGATGCCGGAGTCGAGCACCGCCACGGTCACGCCACTGCCGTCGAAGCCCTTGTTCTGCACCGTGGTCGCGCCCACGTAGGGCACGGTGGCGGAGAGGTCCAGCTGGTAGTCGAGTACCGGGCGCACCTTGGCCACGCCCGACAGGGCGGCGACCTGCGTCAGCTGCGCCGCGTCGATGGTCACCGCGATCGCGTTGTGCGCGTTCTGGACTCGGGCGAGCACCTTGCCGCCGAGCGACTCGAGGCTGCCGGCGAGCGCACCCTGTGCGTCGCGGATGCGCAGACGGTGTTCAGCCACGCCGGCGCGAAGCGCGGGGGCCGACTTGATCGCTTTGCGGTCGGAGGCCAGCATCGCGTCGGCTTCGGCCAGCGCGGCGCGCTGGGCCGCCACCGAGTTCTGCTCCAGCGACACCCATACGCGCACCTGACCCTTCGCCGTCTTCAGGCGCGAGTCGATGCGGCTGGCCGTGGCCCCGGCGGGGGCCGCGACGCGGTGGGCACTGTCTGCCGCGCGCTGCGCGTCAGCCGATGTGGTGCCGGACGAGTCCCCGCCGCCGCAGGCGACCAGCAGCCAAGCTGCCGCGCCCACTGCCAGGGGTGTGAACATTCTTTTCACGTGGACCTCCTAAGACTCTCTTTATGAAGGCGACGCCCGATGAGCGCCGGCCGGGTTTCGACGCATCCGCCGGCGTGTGGCCTGCGGTTGGGTCGTGCGATCCCGACGTGCGACTGCATCACGCCGTGTGACCAGCGTCAACGGGGGAATGCGTCACCGCACGATCAGGGCATTGGTCTGGGTGGATGCAAGGTTCGCACCGGGCGAACCCGCTTGACACCGGGCAGCGCTTGAAGCTGGGCGACGTGGTCGGCATCGATGCGCACGGCCATCGCGTTGCCGACCTGCTGCACGCGGGCTAGTTCGACGGCGCCGAGTGCCGGCAATCGCGCGGCGATCTTGTCCTGCTGGGCGCGCACGAGGGCGATGCGGGCTGCCGCTGCCGGCGCGCTGGCCTGCAGTCCGGGAGGTGGTGCGTCGAGTTCGAGCCAGACTTCGATCGTCTCGCCTGCGATCGCGGGCGGGCCGAGCGCCATGCTCAGCAAGATGCTCGCAGCGTTCAGGCGGCCTCGCGGGATCGGGTCTTTCACGCCGACATCATCGCGCGTGCTTCGAGGGGCGTGTGCATGTTGCACACAGCCAACGAAGCAGGTCCCCGAGCTTAGGGAGATGCACCTAGCCAGAAGGCCGTTCCGGCGCGCAGCGGCGGGTCGGCCAGTGCCCGCAGCAGCGCGCAAACCCGCGCCGCGCGCGGCTTGGCGGGGCACTGGCCATTGACCGCAGACCCTCGCTGCGCTGGCGGTTACCAAGCGGTTCAAGGAAACCCCTAGACAGGTTGGTGCACCGCTGTGGTGACAATTCTTTTACATGTCTTCGCAGACGAGACTCAGCCGGCTTACAGAGGCGGCATGTGTCTTGCTCCGGGGCAGGGTCTATCGATCAACCTTTCCGCTTTCACAGGAGATCACATGTTCAGAAGAACGAAGGTCAGTGCGGGTGTACTCGTGGCCCTCGGTGGGGTCATGGGTGTTGCCAGCCAGCCCAGCTACGCACAACAGTCGCTCGAACGGGTCGAGATCACCGGTTCGTCAATTCGCCGCGCTTCATCTGAGACGGCGCTGCCGGTGACGGTCATCAAGGTTGACGACCTCACCAAGCAGGGCGTCACGACGACGGAGCAGGCGATGGCCCGCATCGCTGCCAACCAGTCGAACTTCGGCGCCAGCCAGGCGATCGGGGCGACCACCGGCGGCAAGTCGGAGGCTGACCTGCGCGGCCTGAGCGGCCCAACGGGTGCCAACGCCAACAAGACCCTCGTGCTGCTGAACGGCCGACGTCTGGCGAACCACGCCTTCGACGCTGCGGCCGTCGACCTGAACGCGATCCCGCTGGCTGCAGTCGACCGTATCGAAGTGCTGCGCGACGGTGCCTCGGCAATCTACGGCAGCGATGCAATCGGCGGTGTGATCAACTTCATCCTGAAGCGTGAGTACTCGGGCCTCGAGATCAGCGCGCAGACGATCCAGCCGCGCCGCAACGGCGGTGGCGATTCCAATCGAGTCAGCCTGTCCGGCGGCTACGGCTCGCTGTCCGAGCAGAAGTTCAACCTGTTCGGCAGCCTGGACGTGCGCAAGCAGTCCGCGCTCGAAGCGAAGGACCGCAAGTTCTCGAAGACCGGCATCATCCGTGGTGCCATCAATGCCGGCACCAGCGGCACCTCCTTTCCCGGCGACCTGAACGGCTTTGAGCCGACTCTGGGTGCCGGCTGCGATCCGGCGAACGGATCGGTTCTGAATCAGGCAGGCACGGCCTGTCGCTACGACTTCACGCGTGACATCGACATCCTGACGGAGAACAAGCAGATCACCGGCCTGCTGCGCGGCTCGTTCGCGATCAGTCCGGATCACACGCTGTCGGCCGAGTACCTGCACGCGAACAACAAGGGTACGGCACGTGTTGCGGCGGCACCGAACAGCCACGTGATGCTGTCGTCGAGCCCGTACTTCCCGGTTGGCGCGCCGATCTCGTACGAACCCACTGCGAATCCTGGCAACGAGAACACCGGCACCCCTTGTGGTTTCGACAACTGCCAGCCGGTCGATTGGGATCCCAACACCGCAGGCGTGCAGACTGGCGGCGTGGCCAACTGGCGCCAGAAGCCGGCTGGCAAGCGGACCAGCGGCGATGACACCACGACCTCTCGCGCGATGGTCGAACTGTCCGGCATCTTCTCCGGTTGGGACTATCGGTCCTCACTGGGCCAGACGAAGAACAAGAGCGAGGCGTCGGTCAAGAAGGGCTACGTCAACGACGGCCTGATTCAGCAAGGCATCCTTGACAACCTGATCAACCCGTTCGGACCGCAGACGGCGGCTGGTCAGGCGGCCATTGACGCAGCGCAGGTTGTTTCACCGACGCAGATTGGCGAGAACAAGGTCAACTTCGTCGACCTGAAGATCTCCAAGGAACTGATGCAGATGCCCGCGGGCATGCTCGCCGGCGCGTTCGGCGTCGAGTACCGCACGGAGAAGTCGGGCTTCGAGGCTCTGGACATCACTGGCCAGCTGAGCAGCCTGGGCATCGACCCTGACAGTGACACGACGGGCAAGCGCAAGATGGCTGCTGCCTACGCCGAGCTGAACATTCCGGTGACCAAGCAACTGGAACTGTCCACGGCGCTGCGCTTTGACAAGTACAGCGGTACCGGCAACACGGTCAATCCGAAGGTCGGCGTCCGCTATCAGCCGATGCGCGAGCTGTTGATCCGCGGTTCGGCCAACACCGGCTTCCGCGCTCCGACGCTGTACGAGTTGAACCAGCCGCAGTCGCTGACTTTCACCTCGGACAACTACGACGATCCGCTGCTGTGCCCGGGTGGCGTGCCCAATAACCCCGCCTTCGAAGGTGTGGTCTGCGGCCAGCAGGTTCTGCAGCGAAACGTCGGCCCGGTGCCCAACGGTGGTGCCGCTTCCGACCTCGAGCCGGAGAAGGCGCAGAACTTCAGCCTCGGTCTTGTGTTCGATCCGTCTTCGAACGTGAGCTTCTCGGTCGACTACTGGCAGGTCAGCATCAAGAACCTGATCAGCGGTCTGCCTGAGCAGGAGGTATTCGGAAGCTCGGCCAAGTACGCCGGCCGCTTCGTGCGATGCAGCCAGTTGCCCACCAGCGGCCCTGGCATCATTCGCTCGGACATCGACGCTTGTCTGAACACCGGCTTCGACCCGATCGCCTACATCGACACACCCACCGAGAACCTCGGCAATCTGAGGACTCGCGGTCTGGACTTGTCGGCGGCCTGGCGTTCGGGCGCGACCGACATGGGCGCGTTCGGCCTGAGCATCGATGGCACGTACGTCATCTCGCATCGCTACCAGCGCGAGAAGAATGGCGCCTACATCAGCGCCACGGGCCGCTATTCGGACAACGCACCGGTGTTCCGCTGGCAGCATGTCGCCACGGCAACCTGGAGCATGGGCGACTGGAGCGCGCTGCTGGCTCAGCGCTTCAAGACGGGCTATACCGATCAGGACGGTGTGAACAAGGTCGCCAGCTACGCGCTGCATGACCTGGCGGTGACCTACACCGGCGTCAAGAACCTGACGCTGACGGCAGGCCTGAATAACGTGTTCGACCGCGAGCCGCCGCTGAGCGGGCAGGTGACCACGTTCCAGCGTGGCTACGATCCGCGGTTCACCGATCCGCTGGGCCGGAGCATCATGCTTCGTGCGAGCTACAAGTTCTTCTGAGCTCCGCCACCTAGACTGTTAGCTCTCCTTACATGCCCGCTGGTCACGAGCCGGCGGGCATTTTCGTTATCCTTGCCCGCTTGCGAACTGGAGACCCCAGGACATGAATTTCGCCCAGCGGCAGCGCGACCCCCGAAAACACCTCGTCGGGATCGGCGCTGTCATCCTGTTCCATGCCTTCGTCGTGTACGCACTCGTGACCGGCCTCGCCAAGAAAGTGGTCGAAGTCGTGCGGGCGCCGATCGAGACGAAGGTCATCGAAGAAATCAAGAAACCGCCCCCGCCACCCGAGGTGGTCGTGCCGCCTCCGCCCAAGCTGGAAGCGCCGCCGCCTCCGTTCATCCCGCCTCCCGAGATCCAGATCGCGACACCCCCGCCGGTCCAGCCGACCATCACGGCCGTGACGCCGACGCCGCCGCCCGCACCGGTGGTGATTGCGCCTGCACCGCCGCCGGTGGTGGCTGCACCACCCGCTCCGCCGGCACCGGCACAGGTGTCTGCGGCCGTGGTTTGCCCGAACTTCAAGACGAAGATGGGCGATGCCTCGTTCCCGCGCGAAGCGGCTCGTGCCGGCCTCGAAAAGGGTGAAGTGCTGATGCAGTTCACCCTCGGTGCCGGAGGCGAGGTCAAGAACGTCAAGGCCGTGCGTGCCTCGCACCCGATCTTTGCGCGCGCTGCGGCGAAGATCGTCGAGGAGTACACGTGCCAAGGCCAGGGCCACGAGGTCGTCGTCCAGGTACCGTTCAGCTACAAGATGGAGTGAACCCGGCCCGATCCAGGCCGCTGTCGTTCACCTTCCGATTTCTCTGCACAGCAGAAAGAGAACCAACATGTCTTTCCGTCAACACATTGCTGCCTTCTTCCTCTCGCTGACCCTCGGTATCGTGCCGGCGGCAGCCTTCGCGCAGGCATCCGCCCCGGAGGCCGCTCCGGCAACCACCACCGCCGCGCCGGCCACTGCGACGACCGCGGCACCGGCCGCCGCACCGACCGTCAGCAAGGAAACCGTCGACAACCCCTACGGCCTGAAGGCGCTGTGGGCGCAGGGCGACTTCGTCGCCAAGGGCACGCTGATCATCCTCGTGCTGATGAGCATGGGCAGCTGGTACATCCTGGTCACCAAGCTGTTCGAGAGCTTCAAGATCAGCGGCGAGGCCAAGGCGGCACGCACCGGCTTCTTCAAGTCGTCCAGCCTGCAGGAAGGCGCCTCCAAGCTGAAGGACGGCAGCGCGTTCCGCTTCATCGCCGAGACGGCCATGGAGGCCGGCGAACACCATGAGGGCACGCTGACGCAGAACATCGACCGCAACACCTGGGTGTCGATGAGCGTGCAGCGCGCCGTCGACGAAGTGCAGTCGCGCCTGCAGGACGGCCTGGCCTTCCTGGCGACCGTCGGCTCGACCGCGCCGTTCATCGGCCTGTTCGGAACGGTGTGGGGCATCCTGAACGCGCTGACCGCCATCGGCATTGCCGGCCAGGCGTCGATCGACAAGGTCGCCGGCCCGGTGGGCGAGTCGCTGCTGATGACCGCCATCGGCCTGGCCGTCGCGGTGCCTGCGGTGCTCGGCTACAACTGGCTGGTGCGTCGCAACAAGGTGACCATGGATTCGGTGCGCGGCTTCGCGGCCGACGTCCACGGCGTGCTGATGGGCGCCAAGCAGGTTCGCTGAACTTCAACGGACCTGGAGAAACGCCATGGGCATGAACGTAGGCTCGGGCGGCGACGAGGACGAAGTCACCAGCACCATCAACACCACGCCGCTCGTCGACGTGATGTTGGTGCTGCTGATCATCTTCCTCATCACCATCCCGGTGGTGACGCAGTCGATCGCGATGTCGCTGCCGAAAGAGAACAACATCGCGCGGCAGACCAAGCCCGAGAACATCGAGATCTCGGTCAGCCGCGACGGCGAGGTCTACTGGAACAACCAGCTGGTGGCCGACAACGACGCGCTGTTCGCGCGCCTGAAGAAGGTGGCGGTGATGACGCCGCAGCCCGAGATCCACATCCGGGGCGACGAGAAGACCCGCTACGAGTCGATCGGGCGGGTCGTCTTCGCCTGCCAGCGCGCGGCGATCGCCAAGATCAGCTTCGTCACCGAACCACCGCCGAAGGGGTGAAGCCATGGGAATGAACATCGGCTCGGGCTCCGGCTCGGGCGACCCGGACGTGATGGTCGACATCAACACCACGCCGCTGATCGACGTGATGCTGGTGCTGCTGATCATGCTGATCATCACCATCCCGATCCAGCTGCACAGCGTGAACCTCAACATGCCGCAGGGCGCGCCGCCGGCGGTGCAGAAGGATCCGGTCGTGGTCACGATCGACATCGACTTCGACGGCACCGTGCTGTGGAACGGCGAGGCGCTGGCGGACCGCACGGCGCTGGAAGACCGGCTGGCGCGCGTCGCGGCCGAGCCCGACCAGGCCGAGGTGCACATCCGGCCGAACAAGCTGGTCGAGTACAAGTCGGTGGCGATGGTGATGGCGTCCGCGCAGCGGCTGGGCGTCACCAAGCTCGGCATGGTGGGCAACGAACAGTTCGTCAAGTAGCGCCATGAAGCAACTTCGAATCACCGCGCTCGCCGCGGCGTTGTGCATCGCGCTCGGCGCGCAGGCCCAGGAGGCCGTGCGCCCCGACGTCGGCAAGCCGCTGCAGGCGGCGCAGGACCTCATCAAGACCGGCAAGTACAAGGAAGCGCTGGCCAAGGTGCGCGAGGCCGATGCGGTCGGCAACAAGAACGCCAACGAGAGTTTCCTGGTCGAGCGCATGCGCATCGCCGCGGCCTCCGGCGCCGGCGACAACGAGACGGCGGCGAAGTCCTTCGAGGCGCTGGCTGCCAGCGGCAAGGTCTCGGCGGCCGACAAGGCGCGCATGGCCGAGTCGATCTCGGGCGGCTACTACCGCGCCAAGGACTACGCGAAAGCCATGCAATGGGGCCAGCGCTACTTCAAGGAAGGCGGCACCAGCGGCTCGATGCGCACGCTGCTCATCCAGAGCCAGTACCTCAGCGGCGACTTCGCCGGCGCAGCCCGCGAGCTGACCGGTGAGATCCAGGCCGCCGAGAAGGCCGGCACGCCGCCGGCGCAGGACCGCCTCAACCTGCTGCTCAACGCCGCTTCGCAGCTGAAGGACCCCGGCGCGACGGTGTTCGCGCTCGAGCGCCTGGTGACCTACTACCCGAAGAAGGAGTACTGGGTCGACCTGCTCAGCCGCATCCAGCGCAAGCCGGGTTTCAGCGACCGGCTGGTGCTCGACACCTACCGCCTGAGCCTGGCCACCGGCAGCATGAGCTCGGCCAGCGACTTCATGGAAATGAGTCAGCTGGCGCTGCAGGCCGGCCACGAGCTCGAGGCCAAGGCCGTCGTCGACAAGGGCTTCGCCAGCGGCGTGCTGGGCACCGGCGCCGAAGCGGACCGCCACAAGCGGCTGCGTGACCTGGTCACGAAGAAGATCGACGAGGCCAAGGCCGGCCGTGCCGCAGCCGAGAGCGAAGCCAACGCAGCGAAGGACGGCAATGCGCTGGTCAGTCTCGGCTTCTCGACGGCGCTCGGTGGCGACAGCGCCAAGGGCCTGCAGATGATGCAGCAGGGCATTGCCAAGGGTGGCCTGAAGCGCCCCGAGGATGCCAAGCTGCACCTCGGGGTGGCTCAGGTGATGGCGGGCGATGCGAAGGCCCAGGCGACGCTGCGTGGCGTCGGCGGCACCGACGGCACGGCCGATCTGGCCCGGCTGTGGAGCCTCTACGCGAAGCGCAAGAGCTGAACGACACCGGGAGGGGCGGGCACCATGCCCGCCGCCTTCAGCTCACTTGGGCGCGAGGCGGATCGCGCCGTCGAGGCGGATCACTTCACCGTTGAGCATGTCGTTGGTGATGATCTGGTGGACCAGCTTGGCATAGTCCTGCGGTGTGCCCAGGCGGCTCGGGAAGGGCACGCCGGCGGCCAGCGCGTCCTGCACTTCCTGCGGCATCGAGAACAGCATCGGCGTGCCGAAGATGCCCGGCGCGATCGTCATGTTGCGGATGCCATTGCGTGCCAGGTCCCGCGCGATCGGCAGCGTCATGCCGACCACGCCGCCCTTGGAGGCCGAGTAGGCGGCCTGGCCGATCTGCCCGTCGTAGGCGGCCACGCTGGCAGTGGAGATCAGCACGCCGCGCTCGCCGGTCGACTCCGGCTCGTTCTTCGCCATCGCCTCGGCGGCCAGGCGGATCATGTTGAAGCTGCCGATCAGGTTGACGGTGACCACCTTGGCGAACATCGCCAGCGCGTGTGCGCCGTCCTTGCCAACGGTCTTGGCCGCCGGCGCGATGCCAGCGCAGTTGACCAGGCCCATCAGCTTGCCGAGCTTCAATGCGGCGGCCACGGCAGCCTGGCCATCGGCCTCCTGGCTGACGTCGCACTTGACGAACACGCCGCCGAGTTCCTTCGCGATCGCCTCGCCCTTGTCGGCCTGCAGGTCGGCGATGACGACCTTGCCGCCGTTCGCGGCGATCATGCGCGCCGTGCCTTCGCCAAGCCCCGAAGCGCCGCCGGTGACGATGAAGACCTTGCCAGCAATGTCCATGCGACGCGTCCTCAGTTCAGCGCGGCGAGCGCGCGCGCGGTGATCTGGTCGACGCTGCCGGTGCCGTCGATCTTGCGGTAGCGCGGCGCACCGGCATCGCCGGTGGCGGCCCACTGCGAGTAGTAGTCGACCAGCGGCCGGGTCTGGCTCTGGTAGACCTCGAGGCGCTTGCGCACGGTCTCTTCCTTGTCGTCATCGCGCTGGATCAGGTCTTCACCCGTTGCGTCGTCCTTGCCGGCCACCTTCGGCGGGTTGAACTTGACGTGGTAGGTGCGGCCCGAAGCCATGTGCACACGGCGGCCGCTCATGCGCTCGATGATCGCGACGTCGGGCACGTCGATCTCGAGCACGAGGTCGAGCTTGACGCCGGCGCTCTTCATCGCGTCGGCCTGCGGGATCGTGCGCGGGAAGCCGTCGAACAGGAAGCCCTTGGCGCAGTCGGGCTGGGCGATGCGTTCCTTCACCAGCCCGATGATGATGTCGTCGCTGACCAGACCGCCGGCATCCATCACGCGCTTGGCGGCGACGCCGAGCTCGGTGCCGGCCTTGACCGCGGCACGCAGCATGTCGCCGGTGGAGATCTGCGGGATGCCGAAGTGCTTGCAGATGAACGCTGCCTGGGTGCCCTTGCCGGCGCCGGGTGCGCCCAACAGGATGAGTCTCATGGGTCTGCCTCGAATGTCGTTATGGTTCATGGGACGACGACATGGGGCACCCCGGTCGCGTCATTCGCGATCGAGAATAACACGCGCGTCCCTGCGCGAAACTGACGCTTCCCCGAGGGCGGCAGGGGCTCGAACGCGGACTCAGGCGCCGAGCAGGGAGCGCACGCGCGCGAGGTCTTCGGGCGTGTCGACACCCGGCCCGGGCGCATGCTCGGTGACGTGCACCGCGATGCGCTCGCCATGCCACAGCACGCGCAACTGCTCGAGCGATTCGATCTGCTCGAGCGGTGCGGGCGGCAGCGCCGGGAAGCGGCGCAGGAAGCCCGCGCGGTAGCCGTAGAGGCCGACGTGGCGCAGCGGCGCGGGCGACTGCATCTGCGTCGCGCCCGAGGCACGGCCATCACGCCACCACGGGATCGGTGCGCGCGAGAAGTAGAGCGCCCGGCCGGCGGCATCGAGCACCACCTTGACGACGTTCGGGTTGTCGAGTTCGGCGGCCGATGCGATCGCATGGGCAGCGGTGCTCATCACGCAGTCGCCGCGCTGCACCAGCAGTGCGGCGCATGCATCGATCAGCGCCGGCTCGATCAGCGGTTCGTCGCCCTGCACGTTGACCACCATGTCGTCGCCGTCCAGGCCGAGGATCTCGCAGGCTTCGGCCAGGCGGTCGCTGCCGGTGGCGTGGTCGCTGCGCGTGGCCACGACGCGCACGCCGTGCGCCTGGCAGGCCGCGACGATGTCGGCATGGTCTGCCGCGACCACGACGGCGCCCGCCGACGACAGCGCTGCACGCTGCGCCACGCGCACGATCATCGGCAGGCCGCCGATGTCGGCCAGCGGCTTGCGCGGCAGGCGGCTGGAGGCCAGCCGGGCCGGCACGAGGACGGTGAAGCTCACGTCGCCGGCGCGTCGCTGAGTGGGCGGGCCTCGCCTTCGAGCAGGATGGGAATGCCGTCGCGCACCGGGAAGGCGAGGTGGTCGGCGTGGCAGACGAGTTCGTGCTGCGGATCGACCGGCGGACGGCGGTGCTCCAGCGGACCCTTGCAGATCGGGCAGACCAGCAGTTCGAGCAGTCGGGTTTCCATGGGCTCAGGCGCGGTGGGTGGGGCGGGGCGGCAGCAGAGCGAGCAGGTCGCGCTCGAAGGCCGCGTCGAAGCCGAAGTCTAATGCGGCGACCCAGATGCGCACGCCCTTGGCACGCTCGGGGCGGATCTTCACCGCATCCTTCTCGGTGAGCACGACGTCGGTGGTGCCGGGCGGCCATTCGATCTTCGCGTAGGTATGGTGGTCGGGCAGCGGGTGCTCGACGATGCCCAGCCCCTGCGCGCGCAGCATCGCGAAGAAGCGCTGCGGCCGGGCGACCCCGGCCACCGCGAGCAACGTGTGCCCGCGCAGCGACTCGGTCGCCTGCGGCGTCGGCCTGCCGCCGTGCCACCAGTCCTCGAGGGTGGCGACTCCGGCCAGGCCGCGCCGCGCCAGGTGGCCCGGCAGGGCCGTGCTCGGGCGGTCGGCGTTGTAGAGCACGACGGTGCGAGCCGGCAGCACCGCGGGCACCGGCTCGCGCAGCGGGCCGGCCGGCTGCAGCCAGCCATTGCCTGCACCACGCTCGTCGAAGACCAGCACCTGCACATCGCGCGCGAGCCGCAGGTGCTGCAGGCCGTCGTCGCAGACGACGATGTCGACTTGCGGGTGCCGGGCGCGCAAGGCATGGGCGGCGGCGACGCGGTCGGCCCCGACACAGACCGGCACGTCGGCGCGCAGGCGCAGCAGCAACGGTTCGTCGCCGCACTCCGTGGCGGCCGAGTCGCGAGCCACGTCGAGCACACCGCTGGCGTGCCGCCCATGCCCGCGAGACACCACCCCCGGCTGCCAGCCCTGACGCTTGAGCAGGGACAGCAGGGCGAGCGTGGTCGGGGTCTTGCCGGCACCGCCGGCGATCAGGTTGCCGACGACCAGCACCGGGACGTCGATGCGCTGGCTGCGCCACAGTCCCGAGCTGTACAGCGAGCGGCGCAGCGCGACGATGGTGCCGAACAGCCACGACAGCGGCAGCAGCGCGATGGCCAGCGGGCCGCGGCCGAGCCACGCCCGCTGAAGGCGCGTCGCGAACGAGTCGGGGTCGGCCAAGGGCGAAGGCGCCTTCAGCGCGCTTCGCCGCCCGAGGTCTGGGTCGCGAAGGTCAGGCGCGGCAGGCCGGCGCGGCGTGCCGCGTCCATCACGTTGACGACGCTCTGGTGTGCGGCGGTGGCATCGGCCGAGACGATGACGACGGCGTCGTTGGCACCACCGGACACCGCGGTCAGTTCGGCCGCGAGGATCTCGACGCTGCGCCCCTCGACCGGCTTGCGGTTGACCACGTAGCGGCCGTCGGCACTGACCACGACGATGATCTCCCGCGGCCGCTCACGCAGCTTTTCGGCGTCGGCCACCGGCAGCGTCACCTGCAGCTCGGTGAACTTCGAATAGGTGGTCGACATCATCAGGAAGATGAGCACCACCAGCAGGATGTCGATGAACGGGATCAGGTTGATCTCCGGCTCCTCGAGGCGACCCTTGCGGAAGTTCAGCGACATCGCGGCCTCAGGCGGCGGGCGGGGTGCCGCGCTGCGTGCTGAAGCGCAGCAGGTGCGGCACGAGGCGGTTGGCCGCCTGTTCCATGTCGAGCGTGTACTGCTCGACCACGCCGCGGAAGTAGCGGTAGAAGATCAGCGCCGGAATGGCCACGATCAGGCCGAAGGCGGTGTTGTACAGCGCGATCGAGATGCCCTGCGCCAGCTGCGCCGGGTTGCCACCGTTGGGCGTCTGCGAGGCGAAGATCTCGATCATGCCGATCACCGTGCCGAGCAGGCCGAGGTAGGGCGCCGACTGGGCGATCGTGCCCAGCGTGTTCAGGTACTTCTCCAGCCGGTGCACCGCGGCGCGGCCGGCCGACTCGAGGGTGCCGCGCAGCGTGTCCTCGTTGATGCGCGGGTCGGCGATCACCGCACGGATCCCGCTGGCCAGCACGCGGCCGAGGATGGAGTTGTCGGCGAGCTTGTTGACAACGTCGGGCGAGGGCAGGTTGGCCCGCGTGACCGACAGCACTTCGTCGAGCAGGCGCGGCGGCACGACGCGCGCGGCACGCAGGCTGGACAGGCGCTCCACCACCAGCGCCAGCGCGATGATCGAGCAGATGATGAGCGGCCAGATCGGCCAGCCTGCGGCTTGTATGATCGAAAACAAGCGAGCCCTTTCGATGGCGAGTACGTCGGCGGAAGCGGGTCTTTCGGGACGCGCGATGATAGACCAAGGGTTGCGTGATCGCGCCATGCGCGCGCTCGGCGTCGCGAACAGGCCAACTCAATCCACCGCTGATGTGGATAACTTTGTGGGCAACCCGGCTGGGTCGCGCGCCAAGGCGCGTGAAATCTGACGCTGCATTGGATTGCTGAAAACTTGAGCAGCGAGAAACCCATGAAAATCAAGCACTTGCACGATCATGACGGCGTTGTGACGGCCATCGTGGCGCTGCAGGCCGCATGGCGCCGCGTTGTGGAGTTCTCGGCCCGCGCCAGCACTGGCTTTGCGCGTGGCTGAGCTGTTCTCGCCACCGTCCGAGCGGCTGGTGTGGAGCGTCGCCGGCCTGGTGCAGGCGGTCTCCGATGCACTCTCGGCCCGCTTTCCGGTGTGCGTCGTGCGCGGCGAACTGTCGGCCTTCATGCGCGCGGCCAGCGGCCACTGCTACTTCAGCCTCAAGGATGCCGACGGTGCTGCGGCGCTGCTGCGCTGCGCAATGTTCCGTCGCGCCGCCAGCCTGCTCGACTTTTCGCCGGCCGACGGGCAGCTCGTCGAATTGCGTGGCCGGCTCGGCGTCTACGAGCCGCGCGGCGAGCTGCAGTTCGTGGTCGAAGGCATGCAGCGCGCCGGAGCCGGCGCGCTGTTCGAGCAGTTCCTGCGGCTGAAGGCCAAGCTCGAGGCGCAAGGGCTGTTCGAGCCCGGGCGCAAGCGCACGATCGCTGCGCACCCGCGGCGCGTGGGTGTCGTCACGTCGCTGGGCGCAGCGGCACTGCACGACGTGCTGACCACGCTGGCGCGTCGCAGCCCGCACGTCGAGGTGATCGTCTATCCGAGCCTGGTGCAGGGCGCCGAAGCGCCATCCACACTGGTGCGGGCGCTGGAGATGGCTTCCGCGCGCCGGGAGGTCGACACGCTGCTGCTGTGCCGGGGCGGCGGCTCGCTCGAGGACCTCTGGGCCTTCAATGACGAACGCGTGGTGCGCGCGGTGGCCGCCTGTGCGGTGCCGGTGGTCTGCGGTGTCGGCCACGAGACGGACATCACGCTGGCCGACCTGGCGGCCGATCTGCGCGCGCCGACGCCGACCGCGGCCGCCGAGCTCGCCGCGCCGGCCACCGCCGCCTGCCTGGACGCCCTGGCCGTGTTGCAGCGGCGCGCTGCACAGCGGCTGCATGCGCAGCTGGACTCCCAGGCCCAGCGCCTGGACAGCCTGTCGCTGCGCCTGGCACGGCCGCTCGAGGGCGTGCGCGCCCGCGCCCAGCAACTCGCGCTGCTTGCGCAGCGGCTGCGCGGCGCGGGCCGGCGCGTGGCCGACCGGCAGGCGCTGCAGCTCGACCCGCTGGCGCGCCGCCTGGTGCGTGCGATGGCGGTGGACCACGATGCGCGGTTGCGCCGGCTCGAGGCCTTCGGCCAGCGCCTCGATGCGCTCGACCCGCAGCATGTGCTGGCGCGCGGCTATGCCTGGCTCACCGATGCCGACGGCCGGGTGCTCCAGTCGGTGCAGCAGCTGTCCGTCGGCCAGCGCCTGCAGGCCGCACTGGCCGACGGGCGTGCCGGGCTCAGCGTGACTGACATCGAGCCCCGCTGAACCGCACCACGGCGGCCGGCAGGGCCTTGCCGGGCTGCCTACAATGCGGCCCGAACCGCCCACTTCGACCGAGAGGAACTCCATGGAACACACCCTGCCGCCGCTGCCCTTCGCGATCGACGCCCTCGCGCCGCACTACAGCAAGGAAACGCTCGAGTACCACCACGGCAAGCACCACAACGCCTACGTCGTGAACCTCAACAACCTGCAGAAGGGCACCGAGTTCGAGAGCCTCACGCTGGAAGAGATCGTCAAGAAGTCGAGTGGCGGCATCTACAACAACGCCGCGCAGATCTGGAACCACACCTTCTTCTGGAACTGCATGAAGCCGGCCGGCGGCGGCGAGCCCAAGGGTGCCCTGGCTGCGGCGATCACGGCGAAGTGGGGCAGCTACGCCGCCTTCAAGGAGGCCTTCGTGAAGAGCGCAGTCGGAAACTTCGGCTCCGGCTGGACCTGGCTGGTGAAGAAGGCCGACGGCAGCGTCGACATCGTCAACACCGGCGCCGCCGGTACGCCGCTGACCACCGCCGACAAGGCGCTGCTGACCGTCGACGTGTGGGAGCACGCCTACTACATCGACTACCGCAACCTGCGCCAGAAGTTCGTCGAGACCTTCCTGACCTCGCTGGTCAACTGGGAGTTCGCGGAGAAGAACTTCGCCTGAGCGAAGGCACTTCGCGCAACGATAAAGGCCGGTCAGTGACCGGCCTTTGTCATGGTGGGTACGGTTGCTGCGCTCAGTTGCCGAACGGCGCGCCGGTGATCTTCGTGCCGGGCTTGAGCGCGCGCTTGGCGAACCAGCCCTGATTCATCTCGAGCGCAAAGCGGACCGGCTTTGCCGAGCAGTGCGAGTCGAGCGACTGCGGCTTCATGTCCTCGATGTTGACGATGCTCCCGTCGTCGGCGAGGAAGGCGATCGACAGCGGCAGCAGCGTGTTCTTCATCCAGAAGCACTGCTGGCCGGGCTGCTCGAAGACGAACAGCATGCCGTCGTTGACCGGCATCGTCGGCCGGTTCATCAGCCCGATCGCGCGCTGCTCCGGCGTGCGCGCCACCTCGGCGTTGATCAGGTGGAAGCCGGCCGTCAGGCGCGTCGTGGCCAGGCGCTGGGGTGCGTCCTGGGCAGCCGCCGGAACGGCGAGCGCGCCGAGCAGGGCGGTGGCAAGGGTGATTGTCTTGATGAAAGTCATGCTCGGGTGGGAGGGCTGCGCCTAGATTATCGCCGTGGCTTCCGTACTCACCGAACGCAGCGCCGCCGGGGCCGTTGACCCGGGCGTGCCCGAACTGTCGGCGCTGGACGACCCGCTGAACCAGTCGGCCTTCACCACCTGGACCCAGGACGCTGGCGGCCGGCGCGAAGCCACCTCACAGTTGCGCCTGTCCGGCCTGTACTGCGCCGCCTGCGCGGGGCTGATCGAATCGGCGCTGCTGGGTGTCGATGGTGTGCTGGAGGCGCGTGTGCACGCCGCCACCTCGCTGGCGCTGGTGCGCTGGGACCCTTTGCGCACGCGCGCCTCGGCACTCGTCCAGGCGGTGCAGCGTGCCGGCTACGGGGCCGTGCCCGACGCCGCTGCCAGCGCCCGTGCGCTGCGCGAGGCCGAGCAGCGCAAGGCGCTGTGGCGCCTGTTCGTCGCCGGCTTCTGCATGATGCAGGTGATGATGTACGCGACGCCGGCGTACGTGTCCGCACCGGGCGACATCACGCCCGACATGCTGCGCCTGCTGCAGTGGGCGAGCTGGGTGCTCAGCCTGCCGGTGATGCTGTTCTCCGCCGGGCCGTTCTTCCGCAGCGCCTGGAACAGCGTGAAGCAGCGGCGCCTGGGCATGGACGTGCCGGTGTCGCTGGGCATCCTGGTCACCTTCGTCGCCAGTTCGGGCGCCACCTTCGATCCGGGCGGCGTCTTCGGCCACGAGGTGTACTTCGATTCGCTGACGATGTTCGTCTTTTTCCTGCTCGGCGGGCGCTGGCTGGAATTGCGTGCGCGCCACAAGGTGGCGCTGTCGCTCGAGGCCGGTACGGCGCGACTGCCCGACAGCGTCGAGCGGCTCCGCGGCGACGGCAGCGTCGAGCGCGTGGCGGCGGCGCGGCTGGCCGTGGGTGACCGCGTGCGTGTCGCCGCCGGCCAGGCCTTCCCGGCCGACGGTGTGCTGCACGACGGTCGCACCCTGGCCGACGAAGCGCTGCTCACCGGCGAGTCGGCCCCGGTGCCGAAACAGGCCGGGGACGAGGTGGTGGCCGGCAGCCTGAACCTGCGCGCGCCGGTGGTGATGCAGGTGCTGCGCCTGGGCGAGGACACCCGGCAGGCCGGCATCGTCGCGCTGATGCGCGGCGCGCTGACGCAGCGGCCGCAGTTCGTGCAGCAGGCCGAACGCCTGGCCGGCCCCTTCCTCTGGGCCGTGCTGGTGCTCGCCGCGGGGGCTGCGGCCTGGTGGTCGTTCGTCGAGCCGCAGCGGGCCGTGTGGGTGGCGGTGTCCGTCTTGATCGTCACCTGCCCCTGCGCGCTGTCGCTGTCCGCGCCGGCCGCGTTGCTCGCCGCCACCGGCGGGCTCGCGCGGCGCGGCGTGCTGCTGCAGCGCATCGAGGCGCTGGAAAGGCTCGCCACCATCGACACGGTGGTGTTCGACAAGACAGGGACGCTGACGCGCGACCAGCTCGAACTGGCATCGACCCAGGTTCGTCGCGAGGGCGACGATGCGCAGGCCTTGCTGGCCCGCGCCGCGACGCTGGCCGCGCTGTCGACCCATCCCGCGTCGAAGGCACTGGTGGTGGCAGCGGGCGAGGGCGTCCAGTCGTACCGCTGGTCGGCCGTCGATGAGCACCCTGGCCAGGGCCTGGAAGCGCGTGACGACAGCGGCTGCACCTGGCGTCTGGGCCGGCGCGAATGGGTCGAGCCGACGGCCGTTGCGGCGGAAGCCGACGACGGTGCCCTGCATTTCGGCCCAGTGGGCGAGACACGCGCCGTGTTCACGCTGCGCGAGCAGCTGCGCGACGACGCGCTGGCCACGCTGCAGCAGTTGCAGGCCGACGGCCTGCGCGTCGCGCTGCTGTCGGGCGACGCGCCACGGCGTGCCGAGTCGCTCGCGCAGCGGCTGGCCATCGCCGACGTGCGAGGCGGTGCCACGCCGGCCGACAAGCTCGAGGCCGTGGCCGCCTGGCAGGCCGAAGGTCGCCGCGTGGCCATGGTGGGCGACGGACTCAACGACGCGCCGGTGCTGGCCCGCGCGGATGTCTCGTTCGCCTTCGCGCATGGCTCGGCCGTGGCGCGCAGCGGCGCCGACGTGGTGCTGCTCGGGCAGCGGCTGGGCGACGTCGTGCTGGCGCGCCGGCAGGCCCGGCGCACGCTGCGCGTGATCCGGCAGAACCTGGCCTGGTCGGTGCTCTACAACGCCGCCTGCGTGCCGCTGGCACTGGTCGGCTGGCTGCCGCCCTGGGCGGCCGGCATCGGCATGGCCTCGAGCTCGCTGCTGGTGGTGCTCAACGCGCTGCGCGTGGCGCGCATCGACGAGCCGCGAGCCTCTGGAGCCTGAGCGCGATGGACATCCTCTACATGCTGATCCCGCTGTCGGTGGTGCTGGTGTTTGCCGTGATCGGCATCTTCGCGTGGGCGCTCAACGCCGGACAGTTCGACGACCTCGAGCGCGAGGGCGAACGCATCCTGGGCGCCGAAGAGACAGGCGCCTTCCCGCCTTCGGGAAAGGTTGATAGCGATCAAGCGTTGCGATGACCTCGGACGGAACAATCGTTTCATCGCGTAAATGACAGCCAAGGAAGGAGATTTCCCGATGGGCAACAACACATCGGCCACCGCACAGGGTGGACCGGTCTACAACGATGCCGTGGTCCGAGCGTTCTCGCTCGCCGCGGTGCTATGGGGCATCGTCGGCATGCTGGTGGGCGTGATCATCGCCGCACAGCTGACCTGGCCCGAACTCAACTTCGGGATCTCGTTCCTGAGCTACGGGCGCCTGCGCCCGCTGCACACCAACGCAGTGATCTTCGCCTTCGGCGGCTGCGTGCTGTTCGCCTCGAGCTACTACGTCGTGCAGCGCACCTCGCAGGTGCCGTTGTTCGCCGGCAAGCTCGCCTGGTTCACCTTCTGGGCCTGGCAGCTGGTCATCCTGCTGGCGGCGATCACGCTGCCGCTGGGCCTGACCAGCGGCAAGGAGTACGCCGAGCTGGAGTGGCCGATCGACCTGCTGATCGCCGTCACCTGGGTCAGCTACGCGATCGTGTTCTTCGGCACCGTCGGCACGCGCAAGGTGCGCCACATCTACGTGGCGAACTGGTTCTTCGGCGCCTTCATCCTGACCGTCGCGCTGCTGCACATCGTCAACAGCGCGGCCATCCCGGTGAGCCTGACCAAGAGCTACTCGGCCTACGCCGGCGTGCAGGATGCGATGGTGCAGTGGTGGTACGGCCACAACGCGGTCGGCTTCTTCCTGACCGCGGGCTTCCTCGGAATGATGTACTACTTCATCCCGAAGCAGGCCGAGCGCCCCGTCTACTCGTACCGCCTGTCGATCGTGCACTTCTGGGCGCTGATCTTCACCTACATGTGGGCCGGCCCGCACCACCTGCACTACACCGCGCTGCCCGACTGGGCGCAGAGCGTGGGCATGCTGTTCTCGCTGGTGCTGCTGGCGCCGTCCTGGGGCGGGATGATCAACGGCATCATGACCCTGTCGGGTGCGTGGCACAAGCTGCGTGACGACCCGATCCTGAAGTTCCTGATCGTCTCGCTGTCGTTCTACGGCATGTCGACCTTCGAAGGTCCGATGATGTCGATCAAGACCGTCAACGCGCTCAGCCACTACACCGACTGGACCGTCGGCCACGTGCACAGCGGTGCGCTCGGCTGGGTCGGCCTGGTGTCGATGGGCACGCTGTACTACCTGATCCCGCGCATGTTCGGCCGCACCAAGATGTACAGCACGCGCGCCATCGAGCTGCACTTCTGGATCGCCACCATCGGCATCGTGCTGTACATCGCCGCGATGTGGATCGCCGGCGTGATGCAGGGCCTGATGTGGCGCGCCATCAACCCGGACGGCACGCTGGTCTACAGCTTCGTCGAGAGCGTGAAGGCGACCTTCCCGTTCTACGTCATCCGCCTGGTCGGTGGCCTGCTCTACCTGAGCGGCATGCTGATCATGGGCTGGAACGTCATCAAGACCGCCACCGCCGGCAAGTACGTGCCGGTGCCCGTGCCGGCCGTCGCCGCCCACGCCTGAGCCCAACGGAGTACCGAACAAATGGCCAACAACCAAGCCACCGGTCTCTCCCACGAGAAGATCGAGACCAACAACTTCCTGATGATCGTGCTGATCCTGCTGGTCGTGGCAGTGGGCGGCATCGTCGAGATCGTCCCGCTGTTCTTCCAGAAGTCGACCACGCAGCCGGCGCCGGGCCTCAAGCCCTACACCGCGCTGCAGCTGGCCGGCCGCGACGTCTACATCCGCGAGGGCTGCTACAACTGTCACTCGCAGATGATCCGTCCGTTCCGCGCCGAGACGCTGCGCTACGGCGACTACTCCAAGGCCGGCGAATTCGTCTACGACCACCCCTTCCAGTGGGGCAGCAAGCGCACCGGTCCGGACCTGCACCGTGTCGGCGGCAAGTACAGCGACGACTGGCACCGCATCCACCTGACCAACCCGCGCGACCTGGTGCCCGAGTCGAACATGCCGGCCTATCCGTGGCTGAACAAGGCGACCGTCACCCCGTCCGACATGGCGCCGAAGATGAAGGCGCTGCGCGTGGTCGGCGTGCCCTACAGCGACGACGAGATCGCCAAGGCCGGCGACGAGGTCAAGGGCAAGACCGAGATGGACGCCGTGATCGCCTACCTGCAGGTGCTTGGCACCGCCGCAGCGGCCAAGTGAAGGAGGCGCACCATGGATGTCAATGACCTCAGAAGCGTGGTGACCGTGGTCTCGCTGCTTGCCTTCCTGGGCATCGTGGCGTGGGCCTGGTCGCGCAGCAATCGTGCAGGGTTCGACGAGGCGGCGCGGCTGCCGTTCGCCGAAGAGCAGGGCGCCGACGGCGCCTCGCGTGGAGGAAACCAACAATGAGCGACTTCGTCAACAGCGGCTGGTCGATGTTCATCGCCGCCGTCACCATCCTCGGCCTGGTGGCCTGCCTGGGCCTGCTGGTCGTGGCCAGCAAGCGCAAGGTCATGGCGCAGGACAACACCACCGGCCACGTCTGGGACGGCGACCTGCGTGAGCTGAACAACCCGCTGCCGCGCTGGTGGATGGGCCTGTTCGTGCTGACCGTGGTGTTTGCCGGCCTCTACCTGGTGCTCTATCCGGGCCTGGGCAATGCCGCCGGCAAGCTGGGCTGGACCAGCGCCGGGCAGTTCGATGCCGAGCAGGCCAAGGCGCAGGCGACCATGGCGCCGCTGTACGCCAAGTTCACCAGCCAGGCACCCGAGGCGCTGGCCAAGGAGCCTCAGGCCATGGCCATCGGCGAGCGGCTGTACATCAACAACTGCGCGCAGTGCCATGGCTCGGACGCCAAGGGCAGCAAGGGCTTCCCGAACCTGACGCTGCCGGTGGCCTCGCGACTCGCGACCGACTCCTTCGACGCGGTCAAGGCGACCATCACCAACGGCCGCCAGGGCATGATGCCGCCGATGGCCGCTGCGGTGGGCACCGCCGAAGACGTCAAGAACGTCGCGAACTACGTGCTCAGCCTGTCGGGCAGCCCGCACAACGAGCTGGCCGCGCAACTCGGCAAGCCAAAGTTCGGCGCCTGCGCCGCCTGCCATGGCGCGGACGGCAAGGGCAACAAGGCGCTGGGTGCCCCCAACCTGACCGACAAGGTCTGGCTGCATGGCTGGGGCGAGCAGGCCATCGTCTCGATCGTCACCAATGGCAAGACCAACGTGATGCCCGCCCAGGCTTCGCGCATGACGCCCGAGCAGATCCATGTGCTGGCCGCCTACGTCTGGAACCTGGCGCAGGCAGGTTCAGCGCAATAACGGAAGCACGGAAACCTGAATGTCTGACACGCACGCGGCTGCGCCGGGAGCCGCTTCCCCGGACGCGGCCGGCGAGATCGTCTCGCTCTACGCCGCCCAGAAGAAGATCTACGCGCGTGCGGTCAGCGGCTGGTTCGCCACCTGGCGCTGGGCGCTGGTCTGGGCCACGCAGATCCTGTTCTACGGGCTGCCGTGGCTGCAGTGGAACGACCGCCAGGCGGTGCTGTTCGACCTCGGGGCCCGCCGTTTCTACATCGGCGGCCTCGTCCTGCACCCGCAGGACTTCATCTACCTGACGGGCCTGCTGATCCTCTCGGCCTACGGCCTGTTCCTGTTCACCGCGGTGGCGGGGCGCCTGTGGTGCGGCTATGCCTGCCCGCAGACGGTCTATACCGAGATCTTCATGTGGTTCGAGAACCGCATCGAGGGCGATCGTGCCAAGCGCATGAAGCTCGACGCGGGCCCATGGAACGGCGAGAAGCTGCTGCGCAAGGGCGGCAAGCAGTTCGTCTGGATCGCCTTCGGCCTGTGGACCGGCTTCACCTTCGTCGGCTACTTCACACCGATCCGCAGCCTGGCCGCGGCCGTGCCGAACCTCGGCTTCGGCCCCTGGGAGTGGTTCTGGATCCTGTTCTACGGCTTCGCTACCTACGGCAATGCCGGCTACATGCGCGAGCAGGTCTGCAAGTACATGTGCCCGTACGCGCGCTTCCAGAGCGCGATGTTCGACCACGACACGATGATCATCAGCTACGACACGTCCCGCGGTGAGCCGCGCGGGTCGCGGCCGAAGTCGATGGGGCACGCGGCGCTGAAGTCGTCGGGCAAAGGTGACTGCATCGATTGCACGCTGTGCGTGCAGGTCTGCCCGACCGGCATCGACATCCGCAAGGGTCTGCAGTACGAGTGCATCGGCTGCGCCGCCTGCATCGACGTCTGCGACAGCGTGATGGATAAGATGAACTATCCGCGTGGCCTGATCCGCTACGCGACGCAGAACGGCATCGACAAGGGCTGGACGCGCGAGCAGATGCTTCGCCGCGTGCTGCGCCCGCGCGTCCTGATCTACACCGCGATCATGGTCCTGATCGTTGCCGCGTTCGCTGCGAGCCTGTACCTGCGCACGCCGTTCCGTGTCGACGTGGTGCGTGACCGCGGCGCACTGGCGCGCCTGGTCGACGACGGCCGCATCGAGAACGTCTACCGGCTGCAGCTGATGAACGCGGCCGAACGGCCGCAGCGCTTCCGCATCGAGGTCGAGGGCCTGGCCGGTGCCGTCATCGCCTCCAAGCCCGAGGTGGAGGTCGCCTCGACCGAAGCGCGCTGGGTGCCGGTGGCCGTGCAACTGCCGCCGGAGACGGCTGCGGCGCTGGGCGCCGGGGCGCACCCACTACGATTCACCATCACCCGTCTGCCGGATGGTTCCGACGGCGAGGTCGCGGTGCGCGAGAAGTCCACCTTCGTCGTGCCGCGCTGACACAAAGGATTCCGACATGCCCGAACTGAACGACAAGCCGATCGCCTGGTGGCGTGTGCCCATGGTGTGGATGGTGCTCGGCGGGCCGCTGTCCGTCGTGGTGGCCAGCCTGGCCACTGCCGTCATCGCCTGGAAGCACATCGACCCGGTGATCACGACCACGGCGCAGGGCGAGATCCGCCCGGGTGACAACGTCGCGCCGAAGCTCAGCCCCAAGGACGCACTGGCGCCGGCCGTGCAAGGCCGCAACCACGCGGCCACGCCGCAGCGCTGAGATGCACTACACCGCCGCCGTGATGAAGCAGCGCGCGTTGACCATCCTGTGGCCGGCCTTCCTGATGGCCGGTGTTCTCGAGATGCTGGTCTTCGTGGTGGTCGACCCGGGCGACCTGCACTGGTTCGGCGGCGAGGCGCTGAACTGGTCGACGCAGGCGGTCTACACGGTGACCTTCCTGATCTTCTGGGGCGTGATCTCGGTGGCCGGTGCGCTCAGCGCCTTGCTGGCGACCAGCCCGGACGAGATCAACGCCGACCGCGGCCGCAGCTGGCCGCGCTGAACGGGCGCGTCCACGTCCGACAGTGGACGCCCAGCCTCAGCAGGCGGTGTTGCTGATCAGCTGGCGCAGACCGCCTTCGTCGAGGATGCGGATATGCCGCTGCTTCACTTCGAGCAGCCCGTCGTCCTGGAACTTCGAGAAGGTGCGGCTGACGGTCTCGAGCTTGAGGCCGAGGTAACTGCCGATCTCCTCGCGCGTCATGCGCAGGATCAGCGACGAGGCGGAGAAGCCGCGCGCCTGCAGGCGCTGCGTCAGGTTCAGCAGGAAGGCGGCCAGGCGCTCCTCGGCGCGCATGCTGCCCAGCAACAGCATCATGCCGTGGTCGCGCACGATCTCGCGGCTCATGATCTTGTGGAACTGGTGCTGCAGCGGCGTGAAGTCGCGCGACAGTTCCTCGAGCTGGCCGAAGGGGATCACGCAGACCTGCGAGTCCTCCAGCGCGATCGCGTCGCAGTTGTGGCGGTCGTGGCTGATCCCGTCCAGGCCGAGCAGCTCGCCGGCCATCTGGAAGCCGGTGACTTGGTCGCGGCCGTCTTCCGAAGACACGCAGGTCTTGAAGAAGCCGGTGCGCACGGCATAGAGCGACTGGAACGAATCGCCGGCGCGGAAGAGGGCGTCACCGCGCGTGACCGAGCGCCGCTTCGCGACCAGCTGGTCGAGCCGCTCGAGGTCGGGATCCGACAAGCCGACCGGCAGGCACAGCTCGCGCAGGTTGCAGTTGGAGCAGGCGACCTTGAAGGCCTCCGCCCGGATCGGCACGACGGGGTTGGTTGAGCTCATGCGGGCATTCTCGGATCGCGCCGATGACAGGTCGTTGATGCGCGTCAAGGCGCTTGACCGAGGGCAAGGCACAGTGCTGAGCATGCTGATCACCACACCCACCGAGCGCCCTGTCGTCACCGAAGAGCTGCTGCGCCGGCTCGACGTGAATGGCCCGCGCTACACCTCCTACCCGACGGCCGACCGATTCGTCGATGCCTTCGGGCCCGACGACTATGCACGGGCGCTCGACCAGCGGGCCGCCGGCGGTGGCGTGATCGGCGGGGCCAGCCCGCTGTCGATCTACGTTCACATCCCGTTCTGCGAGTCGCTGTGCTACTACTGCGGCTGCAACAAGGTGGTCACCAGGCACCACGAGCGCGCGACCGAGTACCTCGACGCGCTCGAGAAGGAAATCGCGCTGCACGTCGCCCGGCTCGGTGCCGGCCAGGTGGTGTCGCAGCTGCACTTCGGCGGCGGCTCGCCGACCTTCCTCAGCGATGCGGAACTGAGCCGCCTGATGGCTGTACTGCGCGCCGCCTTCCGGCTGGCGCCGGGCGCGGAGAACTCGATCGAGGTCGATCCGCGGACGGTCACCGCCGAGCGGCTGGCGCACCTGAAGCAGCTCGGCTTCAACCGGCTCAGCTTCGGCGTGCAGGACTTCGACCCGGCGGTCCAGCAGGCCGTGCACCGCGTGCAGAGCCGCGAGATGGTAGCGGGGCTGATGGAAGCGGCGCGCGCGCTCGGCTTCGAATCGACGAACGTCGACCTGATCTACGGCTTGCCGAAGCAGACGCCGGAGTCCTTGCGCCGGACGGTCGAGCAGGTGGCCGAACTGCGCCCCGAACGCATCGCGCTGTATTCGTACGCCCACCTGCCGCAGCGCTTCAAGCCGCAGCGGCGCATCGATGCCGCGGCGCTGCCGCCGGCGGCCGACAAGGTGACGATGCTGTCGAACTCCATCGCCGGTTTCGTCGGCCATGGCTACCAGTACATCGGCATGGACCACTTCGCGCTGCCGGGCGATTCGCTCGCGGCGGCCAAGCGGCAGGGCCGACTGCACCGCAACTTCCAGGGCTACAGCACACAGCCGGATTGCGACCTGATCGCGCTGGGTGTGTCGTCGATCGGGCGCGTCGGCGCCACCTACAGCCAGAACGCGAAGACGCTGCCCGAGTACTACGACGCGGTGAACCAGGGCCAGTTTCCGATCGTGCGCGGCCTGGCGCTGACGCGCGAGGACCTGCTGCGCCGCGCCGTGATCATGGCGATCATGTGCCAGGGCCGGCTCGAGTTCGAGTCGATCGAACTCGCCCACCTGATCGACATGCGCAAGCACTTCGCCGTCGAACTGGAGCAGATGCGTGCGCTGCAGGAGTCGGGGCTGGTGGAGATCGAGCCCGCGGCCATCCAGGTGACGGCGCTGGGCTGGTACTTCATCCGCAGCGTGGCCATGGTGTTCGACAAGCACCTGCAGGCCGATCGCACCCGGGAGCGCTTCTCGCGCATCATCTAGGGCATGAACGCCGCCCTCGCTGCCACCGCCCTGCTGATGGGGCTGGCGGGCGCACCGCACTGCGCTGCCATGTGCGGCGCCGCCTGTGCCGGCATCGTGCGCGGCTGTGCCGGCGGCGTGGCGCAGGAGACCAGCACGCTGTCCTTTCACGCGGCGCGCATGGCCAGCTATGCGCTGGGCGGGGCACTGGCAGCCGGCAGCGTCTCGTGGCTGGCGACGCAAGGTGCCCAGGTCGCGGTGCTGCGGCCGCTGTGGACCTTGCTGCAGGTGGCCGCGCTGGCGCTGGGCCTGTGGTTGCTGGTGCGAGGCCGGCAGCCCGCCTGGGTGGAGAGCTTCGGGCGTTCGGCGCCGGCGGGGCGGCGGGTGATCTGGCTGCAGGGGCCGGCCGGGGCGGTGGCGGCGGGCTCGATGTGGGTCGCGCTGCCCTGCGGGTTGCTGCAGTCTGCCCTGGTGGTGGCAGCGCTGGGTTCGGGGCCAGGAGAAGGCGCGCTCCTGATGGCGCTCTTCGCAGCCGGTTCGGGCCTCGGTCTCTGGCTGGGGCCGGCGCTGTGGCTGCGTCTGGCGGGGCGGCATGCGGGGCAGGCGCAGGTGTGGGCCGTGCGGGTGGCCGGGCTGATGCTGGCGGGGGCGTCGGGCTGGGCGCTGGCCCATGGACTGGCCACTGCCATGGGCAGCGATTTCTGCCTGCCGTTCTGAGCCGACGCTGCCGCTGCAAAGTCAAACGCCCGGTGGGTCACACCGGGCGTTCAGGCCGGATCGGAGTCCGGCATCAGTCAAGCCGGTTTGAACCGGCCAGCCAGAATTACTTCTTGGCTTCTTCCTTCTTCTCGGCCTTCTTCTCTTCCTTCTTCTCGGCCTTCTTCTCTTCCTTCTTGGCGGCGGAAGCGGCGGGGGCAGCGGCCTCGGCCTTCTTGTCAGCGGCGTAGGCGCCAACGGCGAAGAAAGCGGCGATCAGAGCGGCCAGGAACTTGGTCATTTTGTTTACCTTTGGTTTAGGGTTGGATCCAACCTCCCTCGGGGAGGCAGGGCTGAAACGCAGGGCCGCGTCAGTCGGTTGACAGACACCGTGGAATAGAATTCCGCCTTTCGATACGACCCCTCAGCCCCTTCCGGAGCGACTCTCCATGTACCAACACATCAAGGTGCCCGAAGGCGGGCAGAAGATCACCGTCAACGCCGACTTCTCGCTGAACGTCCCGGCGAACCCGATCATTCCGTACATCGAGGGCGACGGCACCGGCTTCGACATCACGCCCGTGATGATCAAGGTCGTCGACGCCGCTGTGGCCAAGGCCTATGCCGGCAAGCGCAAGATCCACTGGATGGAGATCTTCGCCGGCGAGAAGGCGACCAAGGTCTACGGCCCCGACGTCTGGCTGCCGGCCGAGTCGCTCGAGGTGCTGCGCGAGTACGTGGTGTCCATCAAGGGCCCGCTGACCACGCCGGTCGGCGGCGGCATCCGCTCGCTGAACGTGGCCCTGCGCCAGGAACTCGACCTCTACGTCTGCCTGCGCCCGGTGCAGTACTTCAAGGGCGTGCCCTCGCCGGTGAAGGAGCCCGAGAAGACCCACATGGTGATCTTCCGCGAGAACTCGGAAGACATCTACGCCGGCATCGAGTACGAGGCGGAGTCGGACAAGGCCAAGAAGCTGATCAAGTTCCTGATCGACGAGATGGGCGTCAAGAAGATCCGCTTCCCGAACACCTCGGGCATCGGCATCAAGCCGGTCTCGCGCGAAGGCACCGAGCGCCTGGTGCGCAAGGCGATCCAGTACGCGATCGACAACGACAAGCCCAACGTGACGATCGTGCACAAGGGCAACATCATGAAGTTCACCGAAGGTGGCTTCCGTGACTGGGCCTACGCGCTGGCGCGCAACGAGTTCGGCGCCGAGCTGATCGACGGCGGCCCGTGGTGCAAGTTCAAGAACCCGAAGACGGGCAAGGACATCATCGTCAAGGACTCGATCGCCGACGCCTTCCTGCAGCAGATCCTGCTGCGCCCGGCCGAGTACTCGGTGATTGCGACGCTGAACCTCAACGGCGACTACATCTCCGACGCGCTGGCCGCGCAGGTCGGCGGCATCGGCATCGCCCCCGGCGCCAACCTGTCCGACTCGGTGGCATGCTTCGAGGCCACCCACGGCACGGCGCCGAAGTACGCCGGCAAGGACTACGTCAACCCGGGCTCCGAGATTCTCTCGGCCGAGATGATGCTGCGCCACATGGGCTGGACGGAAGCGGCCGACCTGATCATCAGCTCGATGGAGAAGTCGATCGCCTCGAAGAAGGTCACCTACGACTTCGCGCGACTGATGGAAGGCGCGACGCAGGTGTCGTGCTCCGGCTTCGGCCAGGTCATGATCGACCACATGTGAAGCCGCTCCACAGCGTCTCATGACGCCCCGTAAGCCCCTGATTTTGTTGAACAAATCAGGGGCTTCGTCTTTTCAGCACGTCTCACGGCAGACCACGAAATCCCGCCCTTTTGGCGTACCTAAAGGCGGGTGGAGAGGAGAAAAACCCTCCAAATTCCTCCATTTGGAGGGGGCCGCCAACTGCCCTTGTGAGACCCCGCATGAGACTCTGCAACTACTCCCTGAACCCGACCCGGATCAGCAGCGCGAAGCCGCGCTCTCGCCTCTACAAGCTCACTGACGGGGGGGGCTTGTTCGTCGAGGTCAGCGCCGCCGGGCTGAAGACTTGGCGCTACCAGTACCGATTTGGCGGAAGCCGCCGAGAGATCACGATCGGCAAGTTCCCGGAGGTCGGCGTCGCCGATGCTCGCGAGAGGCACTTTGAGATGCGGGCGATGCTTGAGCGTGGCATCGACCCGCTCGATGCCCGTCGACAGCAAGAGAGTGCACGTCGTGAGCGATCTGCGGAAGTCCGAGCGGCAGGCGACGACTTCGAGTCGTTTTCGCGCCGCTGGATCCGGGAGCGCTTGGTGACCAAGTCGGAGACCTACCGACGCCAGGTCGAGTCAAGACTGGAGCGGTTCGTGTGGCCCGAGATCGGAAGCAAGCCACTCAGTGCAGTTCGGCCGGCTGATGTCCTGGAGATCATCGAGGCTCGGAGAGCGACGCCGAAAACAGCCGAAGGCGTCAGGCAGCACATTCAGCAGATCTACAACTACGCGATCCAGAAGCTGCTGGTCGAGGTCAACCCGGCCTTGCCACTGCGAGGCGTCATCGAGGTGCCTGCCGCCGAGCACCACCGGCATCTGACCGAGCCAGAGTTGGGCGCCTTCTGGCGGTCGGTGGCGAAACAAGGCGCGCACTTCGTGACCATCGCTGCCACCCGGATGCTCATGTACACGATGTGCCGCAAGTCAGAGGTATTGCGAGCCCGGTGGCGCGAGTTCGACCTCGAGCGGGCCCAGTGGGACATCCCGGCCGAGCGCATGAAGATGAAGGCGCCGCACCGTGTCTACCTTTCCCGACAGGCACTCGAACTCCTCGGGCTGCTGAAGGCATTCGGCTCGGAGCCGCAGGCATACGTGTTCCCGTCGGTTCTTCGTGCCGCGGTGCCGCTCGGCGACGCTACGCTGAACCACTTCTTCAAGCGACTCGACTTCGGCGTTCCGGACTTCTCGCCCCACGGGACCCGAGGCACGGCGGCAACCTTGCTCCGCGAGCACGGATTCAGCCGTGAGGTGGTCGAGCTGCTACTGGCGCATGCCGAGCGAAACAAGGTGACGGCCGCGTATCACCATCACGAGATGGCTGACGAGCGGCGGCGCGCGCTCCAGTACCTCGCCGATCAAGTTGATCGACTCGCCATGGCTGGCTCAGCACCTCCAGTGTCTTCGCACGATCTTCCTGGTCCGACTGCGTTGCCCCCATCGGTCGGCTCAGCCTTGCAGATCGGAACGACTCGGCTAGACGGCGCGGCTAGATGTGCTGGCACTCGCAGCAAGGTGGGAGTACGCTAGCGCGGTCGGGGGTGCGTGACATGCGGTGGGCTCGTTTCGTCGGCGTGGTTTGTCTGGGAGCTCTGCTCGGCGTGGTTGCAGCGCTGGAGGACGACACGTCTACGAAGGTTGGCATGGCGCTCGTGGGCGCATTGTTCGCGACGCCGATTGCCTCCATAGTGGCTCGCAGTCGAGGGTCGAACCCTCACGTCGGTGAGCCAGGGCATTCCATGGACGGCGCAGGCTCGACGTCACCTAGTGCCCTTGCGCGAAACTACTGGCGTGACCGAGGCCATCCCCCGTACATGAAGCCCTCTGATGGCGATCCGGACAAGCACATGTTCGATCCCGATCGGCTCTCCTGACTACTTCCGCTTCAGGATGTCTTTGACGGCATCGGCTGCGCTCTCGGCCGTGGTAGCAGCATCTTTGCCAACTTGCTTGGCGGACTGCTTCAGCAGGGACCTACGCGGCACGAGGGTGCCGTCTTCGGCTCGGTCGGCTTCGATGTTTCGACCGAGCTGATCTGCCTGCGCTCCAGCGCGTTGCCGAAGCGCCGTCGCCTCAGTTCGCATTTGATCTCGGCGCAGCTCCGGCGACTCGGCGGGTGCAGTTGGTGGCGATGGATTTCCGCGAGTTCTCCTGACGGCGGCATCAGAGTCTTTGCGCATGCCGGGTACGTCGACCGTCGAGTCCACGATTGCCGACTGGCGAAGATGCTCGGGAGGGAGTGACCCGAACGTCACTGGTACGCCAGTCCCATCCGTGAATGTTCGATTCGGCCCGAGGGATCGACGTGCGAGTTCGGCTTCGAAGAGAGCTTGCGCCGCCGCACTGGTGCCGCCGTACTGCTCAGCGTAGCGGGTGAACATGGCGAGGTTATGTGGATCCTGGGCCAAGTCAATGGAGATGACTTCGCCCCTCTCAAGCGCAGTGGCCAGCCGTTCGGAGTAGCTGGTTCTTTGCGCCAGCGCAGCTTCAGCACGGGTGGTCCGGGTGGCAGATGAATTGATGCGTGACGCGATCTCCGTGGCTTCACGTGCGTCGGCCGCAACCACAGTCGAGAAGCTCGAGTCTCTGGACACCCGATCGCCGAACTGCTTGAACTCGCTGAGTTGCTCGCTGGTCATGCTGCCGAGCACCTTCTGCTCCTGCGCTGTCAGGCCCGACAAGTAGCTCTTGTCTGCTGTGGCATTGAGCTTTCCGCCAGCGACTGCGGTGCTCAGTCCGAGGTGTGCGGCTGCACCGAAGGCTATGTTTGCAACTTGCGACTGAGACATGCCAGTGCTGTCGGCGACGCTCCTCGTGATCTGGTCCAGCCGGTTCAGCGTCTGCCCCAACTGCTCGAAGCTGCTGGACGTCGACCCCGTGCTGCTCCGCGATGACTTCAGCTTTGCCAAGCCCTTCGTGAATGCCTCGGACAGCACCGCCGAACGTTCGGTGCTGGCAGCGACTGCCTCGCTGCGGGCTGCGTCGACCTGGCGGCTGGCGTCCTGCACGTCCTGCTCGCTCACCCGCATCGATACGACCCGGGACGCGTAGCCCTGGTTGCGCAGCAGGCTGACGGCGGTCCGGCCGGTCAGCATGTTCGAAGAGAAGGTGTTGCCGCTGATGTCGTTCTGCCAGTTGCTCATGAACGCGGACGTCCGGTTCGGCGCGAGCCGGATCTGGTCCATCGAGACATTGCCCATGCTCAGGTTGCCGGCGGCGGCACCCGCCGTGGCCCCGGCCACCATCGACTGCAGGCCCGAGAGACCGCCCACCAGCGCGGTGCCGAAGGTCTCCATCCGCTTGAGCGCCGCCCAGGCGATGAAGGGGATGCTGATGGCCAGGTAGCCGACCACGGCCTCGCCGGAAATCGCCCGCGAGTAGATCGTCGATGCCGTCTGCAGCGACAGGGCCTTGGCGCCGCTGCCGAGGTCAGCCGCCGCCGCGAGGTCGTAGGCGGCGTAGATCGATGCCATGTAGTTGAGCACGGCATACAGTGGCGGCCAGAGCTGGATCCAGATCAGCACCGCGGCATAGCCCTTGAAGGCCAGCATGGTCTCGCGCCCGCTGGTCAGCAGCATCAGCAGGACGAGAAGGGGGAACAGCGCGTAGGTGATGGCCTCGATCACGTTGCGGAACACGGGCAGCGCCTGCTCGGCGACCTTGCCGGCGTTCAGCCAGGCCGCGTTCTGCTGCGCCACGGACTGCGCCCGTCCGACGGCCAGCACCATGGCCGCCGGGTCGTTCACCTTCTGACCGATGATGTTGCTTGTGTCGTTGATCGCATTCAGCACGGCGTTCTGGCGGATCAGGTCGGCCGCTGTCGCTGCCGCGGTCGCGATGCTGTTCTTCAGGTAGGCCTGCTGGATCTGCCCGGCGATGGCGGCATTGGCGGCCGCAGCCGGCAGCGTCGGATTCAGCTGGAAGGCGAGCTTGCCCTGGATGCGGGTCAGTTGCGCGGGAAGCCGGCCGTTGAGGTTCGTGTAGGCGTTCGGGCAGGTGTCGACGGTGATCGAGCCGCCAGCGCTTGTCAGGGTCGTGAAGCGGGCCGGGTTGGGCGATGCCATCAGCGCCCACACGTCGTCCGAGCTCGAGAACGTGCCAGGATCGACCGTGCCGTCGATCAGGTCGTACATCGTGCAGTTGTGGATGAAGTTGACCAGGTCCGTGCGGAAGTTCGGATCCTGGAAGGCGACACCTCCGGTCTCCCGGATGAGGCGGTTGCCGAACATCAGGCCGTTCTTCTCGTAGCTCAGTTCGCTCGGCAGGGCGCCGACACCCGGGATGATCTGGAAGGCCGTCTCGAACAGGCCCGTGAGCGTGTGCCCGACCGTGCTGGTGACACTGCCGAGAAAGGCAACGCCGAACGGGACGTTGGCCACCACCTTCACGGCGGATCCGCCGGTCTTGTCGACGACGCCCACCGTCACCCGCGGCACGATGAGGACGGAGAACACCAGCAGCACCGTGGCCAGCCACTTCCAGCCCTGCAGCTTCTCGGGCGCGAAGGCGTAGGCCACCAGCGCCGCGATGAACCCGCAGAAGGCCACGGCGGCGACCGCCGCCATGTAGTCGCCGGAGCCGTGGATGGCTGCCGCGGCGTTGAAGATGCCGAACAGACTGTCGGCGTTCTGGTAGGCGTAGATCTCCCACATGCGTCGCTCCTGGGGATTGGCCCGCCTCCGGGTTGCTGGCGTGGTGCCCGCGGAATCGGTCCTGCCGACCGATGTGTCAGCGGGCCTGGAAGGCCGCCTGCTGCCCCAGCATGTCCATCACGTGCTGGGGCATGCTCGACCGCAGCTGGCGCTCGAGCTGCTCCAGGTGGCTGGACACCGCCCGGAACGAGCCGACCTTCTGGTACAGCAGGTTCTTCTCCTGCGACAGCTGCAGCAGCATGGCCTGGGCCCGCTGCCTCACCAGGTTGGCGCGATCGCGCTGGGTCTGCTGCAGGGTGTAGTCCTTGTCGAGGGCTGCCATGCCCACGCGCAGGTTCCGTTCCAGGAAGACGTAGGCGTAGTCGGCCGCGATCACGTCGCGGTACTGCGCGATCAGGCTGTCGGATAGCCCGGAACCGGGGATCGTCGCGCCGATCGAGAGCATCTTGTAGACCGGCTCGGTGGTCTGATTGACGAAGCCGACCTCGGCCGAGTTGTTCGGGATCGCCGTGCGCGTGGCGATCTTGTCGGCGATCGAGCGCATCATGGTCTCGACACGGGCGGTGAAGGGCGTGTGGGTGTAGCTGGTGTTCAGCGTCACCACGTCGCAGTCGGTGTAGTTGTTGCACCGGAGCAGGTGCTGCGTGACGTTGGTGCCGGTGCCCGCTGCCTGGCCGTACAGCAGCTGGCTGATCGAGGTGATCGTCGGCGCCACGGGTTCGGGGTCTCTCGCCGCATCCTCGGGATAGAAGATCACCGTGCCGACGATGCTCATGATGAGCTCGCGCTCCTGGTCGTCGAGGTAGGTGCCGGTGCGCTGCAGCGCCTTCCAGGTCAGATTGCCGACGAAGGGCGCCTTGTTGCGGATGTTGGCGTCCCCTGAGGATCTGGCCGAGGCAAGGATGCCGGGGCGGTCGGTCGCGCAGCGGCGGCGCGCGGCATCCCGATCGGTCTCCAGGCCCATCTCGATCGCCAGATCGGAACAGGCCTCCTGCGAGCTGAAGCCCGCCGCCTCGGCGGCCGTGCTGACGATGGCCTTTGCGGTCTCGCAGGAGTTGATGCGCGCGTTGTTGATCCAGGTCTCCAGGCCCTTGGCCCACTTGGTCAGCCCGCCCAGCAGCGGCGAGACCGACTCCAGCGCCAGCTGGAAGGCGATGCCCGGCAGCGCTGCCGTGATGTTGCGCAGCATGTTCTTGAACTCGGCCGCCGAGATGTGCGAGAAGGAGCCGCCGAACACGTCGATGCCGCCGCAGCCGGCGCGGGCGCTCGGAAACTGGATCGCCGCGAGCTGATAGACCTTGTTCGGTGCCCGCATGAACAGGCTGCCCCCGGTGTAGGTGTTGAAGGTCTGGCCGCGGAACGCGCCGGGTGCGGTGTAGTTGCCGATGGCGCCGAGGCTGTTGAACATGTTGTTCACCTCGGTGTTCAGGTCGCCGGCCCGCAGTGGCGCTGGGCCTACGGCGAGGGCGGAGCAGCACAGGGCGACCACCACAGCACGGTGCAGGGGCCGGTCGGCGTCGGTACGCTTCATCGGAGGCTCCTTTGGATTTCTGTCTGCGCCGGTGCGGGCTCACCGCCTCAGCGCTGGTGGGTCAAGCGGGCCTGGGCCTGCAGGGCGCCAGTCGCGCCCAGGAACGGGGTGGCGGTGCTATCGGGTGAGGCCGCGACCATCGAGATGCGCTCCACCAGCTGCGCCTCGGACAGCACGCCGAAGCCGATCGGGGTGATCTTTCCGGTGAAGGGCTGGGCGAGATAGACCGCGGGAACCTGGCTCACCCGCAGCGTGGTGGCGATCCCGTTGTCCCGCCGGGCGTCCGCGAAGCCGGGGATCGGGCCACCGTCGACGCTGATCGCGACCACCTTGATGCCGTGACGGGCCTGGAAGGCCTCGAGCGTCGGCGCGAAGGCATGGCAGTAGGGGCAGTCGCTGCGGAAGAAGAAGAACAGGACGTGGTCGCGGCCCAGGACACTGATGGACTGGCTGCGCTGGACCGTCTGAAGCTGGTCGAACACCTCCAGCGCCTTCGCGTTCACCGGACGTCCCTGGAGCGTGGGGTCGAGTTCCGGGCTGGCCCATGCGATGCGCTGCGCCACGTCGGCGAAGGTGGATGCGCGCGACACCACCTGGGCCTCCAGCTCCATGTAGCGGCGTACGTTGGCTTCGGTCGGCCGCATGATGGCGATGTGCCGGCGCTCCTCGAGGGCCCTCTGCAGGCGCTCGAACTCGACGATCTCGGGGGGCTTGGGGGGCGACCGCCGGGGTGCAGTGGCGGCGCTCGATGCCGGTGCGGCTTGCCGCGGTGCGGAAGCCGGTGGTTCGGGCGGAGGGATCTCCGGCTCCTCGTAGAAGTGCCAGCCGCGCCAGTTATCGGACCAGTACGGCCGTCCGGGGTCTTGCGGCTGCGCAAGGGCGACCGTCCCGCTGCCAAGCATGACAACGAGGCAGAGTGCGAGTCGAACTTGGCGCGAGGCGGGGCGGCGCAGCATCATGGGCGCCGCCTCATGTCCATCAAAACGGGCGACCGCGGCGGCTGGCCGTCGCGGCAGTAGTTGATGCCGAAGTCGATGGTCTGCCGCCGCGGTGCCTGCACGCCGCCAGCGCCGTAGTTCGGCAGCTGCACGCCGTCCTGCCAGAAGCGCACGTTCAGGCGACTGCAGCCGGGCTGGGCGTAGCGCTTCTCGGTGCTCACGTCGATGTAGATCGGCGTCGTGGCGCTGAAGCGCTTCGAGATCGCGTCGGCGACCTCACCGACCAGGACCCCGTGCGCCTTGCCGTCGGGTGCGTCCAGGGCCGACAGCATCAGCTGCTTGGCATCGCGGACCGGCAGTCGTTCCTGCGCCATGGCCGCGCTGGCGATCAAAGCGCAGGCGGCGCCGACCAGAACGGTGGTGGCCCTCATTGGCACTTCCCCTGGCCGTAGTAGCAGGTGGGCACGCGGCTGGCGCTGCCGGCCTGCAGCGCGTTGACGTTCGGCAGGGTCGGTACCAGCGACGCATAGAACTCCGACAGGTCCATCGCCGCGAAGTTGAGCGTCTGCAGTTGCGCGACGGTGAAGCCGGAGCAGTCGGCGTTCTGCGCACCGCCCCAGCCCTTGCCGATCTGCGCACGGCCCTGTTCATTGACGATGCGCGCCAGCATCGAGTTGAAGCAGCACTTCGAGGTGGTGTGCTCGACGCAGGACACGCACACGCCCAGGACCCGGAAGCAGGATGAGCACCAGGTGCCGATCGTGTGGCACAGCCTGGCGCCTTCCTTCATCGCCAGCTTCCCCTCGTCCTCGTTGCAGGACATCATCGAGAGGACGATGTAGATGATCACCGCGATGGCCAGCGTCCACGGGTCGAAGGCCACGACCAGGCTGTCGCCGGCATACACGGCCACCGATCCGGCGGGCAGGGCGGCGCCGTTGACTGCCACCGTCACGCCATAGGTTGTGAACGTGCCGCTGAAGCCGCCACCCATCAGCAGCGCCGAGATGCCCTGGTAGATGAACTGCTGGTTCTGCGAGTTCATCAGCACGTCGAAGACCAGACGCGAGCCGCCGCCGAAGATGCTCTGGTTCGTCATGCCGGCGCCGGCGCCATCCGCGTAGCAGCAGTTCTTCAGCAGGCGGTCGCGGCAGCGGTTCTCCTCGCCCTTGAAGACCTGCATGCGGTCGGCGTCCAGGTAGATGCCCGCCTCGCGCCCAGCCTCGAGCATCGACATGCTTCGCGCAAAGTCGGGGTCGTTCGGCGCGCCGATGTCGAAGCAGTTGCCGCTCAGGCAGAAGACGTTAGTCGGGCAGTTGCTGGTGGTGGTGACGGTCTCGGCCGGCACCGGGCAGCTGTAGCCGTCCTCGAACACCTCGCACACGCCGGTGACGGCGTTGGTCTGCCGACAGGTCGATGACTGCGGCGTGCAGGCTGCTGCCACCAGCGGTGCGCATTGGTCGGCCGACGCACCGCCGCTGCACGACATGGTGCTCCGGTACTCCCAGCAGTCGCGGGTGACGGCCACGCCGTCGACGACCTTGGTCGCCGGGCCATCGGTGCAGACGGCGGGCGTGGTCGTGGTGCAGCGGCCACCGGCGTCCAGGGTCGGGCATTGGTCGTCCCAGCGGTCGGTCTCGGTGACGGTGGTGGCTGGCCGCGTGTAGGACAGCCGCATCGTGGGAATCGGGCCGAAGGCGGGGTTGGGCGCCCAGCCGATCACGGCCCGGTCGGCGTCGATGTTCCAGTAGTAGCCGCCTATGGCGCCGGTGATGTCGATGCCGGCGTAGGGCGTCCATCCGGGAGCGGGTGCGTAGCACTTCGTGCCGTCCAGGGCGGTGGTGGTGCAGCCGCTGTCGCCCTGGCAGACGGTGTCCTGGATGTTGTCCCCGCTCTGCGTGCCGGCGCGGCAGGCGGCGTAGACCTTGAGGAAGGGCTCGACGCTGGCGCAGCTGTAGCCGGAGTCGCCGCCACCCGTGCAGGCTTCGGCGCGCTCAGGGGCCACCATCGCCGTCAGGCTGCAGGACGATCCGCTGCAGCTCTTGTCAGCCACCCACACGGCCGTGCGGATGGGCTGGCCGTCGATCATCGAATAGGTGGTGTCGAGAACCGACACGATCTGTGGGAAGACGACCGGCGTCGTCATGTCCACATCGAAGAAGCTGAGCGGATTGCCGTCCTGGGTGACACGGAAGTGCTGCGCGGTGACGGCGCGGTCGGGCAGGCACTGCACGTCCAGACCGGTGCGGCCGGAGGCGGCATGGGCGAACCAGTCGCCCGGGGTGCAACTGGTGGTCCGCGTCGTGCTGACGGTCAGGCTTCGGCTGCAGCTGTAGTTGCCGACGCCGACGTAGCGCAGGCAACTGCGTGGCTGCATGCCGGCGGGCACCGGGGTGACCGTGGTGGTGCAACCGCTGTAGTAGGCGGCCAGGCTGCCCAGCTCGGCCGACGGCGTACGGCCGATGGCGCGCGCGGCAGCCACAGCGGGGTCATCGGCACCGATCGTCGGGCGCGGCGTGTTGGCCGAGGAGAAGGCGCCACGCTGCGCCTGGCAGAGCGGGTCGGTGGGGGTCAGTGCACAGGCAGACAGCCTTGCGCTGCCCTGCGACGACAGGTTGGGCTGGCGGTAGTAGCTGCGCTCGGGTGGCGTGGTCGTGTAGCCCGGGACCACGGGGGTGGCGCCCGGGGTGGTGACGTTGCCGCGGGCAATCGGGTTCGCGGCCTGGCCGGCGGCGACCCCCTCCTCGTGCGGGCCGGCCACGGCGGCGGTCTGCGTTGTCAGGAAGCAGACGGCGGTGATGCATGCGACGAAGCGGCGCCTCGGCGAAGCGCGGTGCGCCGCAGAAGGCGGCGGGGCGGGACGGTGGCTATCTGGGCCGGGCGGGGTGGGTAGGGGCACGCCCCATCGTCAGGGGTGGTCCGGTCGGTGTCTCGGGGAAACGGCGTGCGCGAGGGTGGGGTTTCGCTGCTGGGTTGCGCTGTCGCGAATGGCCTGCGCATGACGCTTGTGCCGTGCCTGCGGTGCGGCCTGCAATCTCTGCCCTGAACGCAGGGCAGACTCGCACCCAGCGTCATGCCGGGTGAGGGACGTCAGACCAAGGCAGGCGATTCAGTGGCCCGAGGGGCTGTATAAAATACCAGCCAGCAGATTCGTTGCACCGACCCGTCCGGGCGCCGCTGCTGTCAGGTAGCGTGCAGCGAGGCAACAGGTGGCATCCTTTGGTTCAACTCATTCGGGCTGTGCGATGAGAGGCGTGGATTGCGATGGCTGCCGTCGGCTTGCCGTCACGCTCCCTGCCCGTTGCGAGCAGTGGGACGTCGCGCCGTCGCGATGCATAGGCCGACGCAAGTCGGGAGCGAGGAAGTGCGCGAGTTACGGCGAGCGTGATTCGATCAACATCGGGCGGGCGCCCTGTGCCGAATTGTCGCCGAGCCACAGTTGCCACACTGCGATTGCCGCTTGAGATGGACCCCTCTGACACCTCTCTGCGGTTGCGCTTCTGGGCATCGCTCCTGATTTTCGTCAGCGGGTATGCACCTCTGCTCGTCATTCTTGCCGTCAAGGACCTGCAGATTGTCAATAGCATCCCGACGCCGCAGCATCCCTGGATGTTCGCTGTGCTGATCGCACTGGCAGGTCTGAGCAGTTTCATGGTGCTGGGCGCCGTAAAGAGCATCAAGAGCGGGCTTTCCGTGGAGGTGACGAAAGCCGCGAACAAATCGGGTGAGATGTTCGGCTACACGATTCCGTATGTGTTGTCCTTCGTGCGAATCGACCTGGGTGAGTGGCAGACGCTTGTCAGTCTGGCGATTTTTCTTGGGATGATGTTCGCAGTCGCATATCGAACCCAAACAGTTTTCGTCAATCCCATTCTGGCAGTCGCAGGCTACATGCTCATCGACTGCGCGTTCAAGCGTGCAGGCACTGAGACGCAGGCCATGGTCATCACGCGGGTTCCGCTCAAAATCGGCGCCTCGTACACGATCGAGCGGCTCTCGCATTACCTGTACGCAGCCGCCGAGGTGCAAGAAGATCACGGGGAGAACCGATGAGCACGAAGGAAGCAAACAGGCTCAAGAAGCTGAAAGCCTTAGACCTGTCCAAAGCGAGTTCAAGTTTCTGGGTGGTCAAGCGCAAGCCGGCGCAACCGCCCTACAGCTACTCCGTCCTACGAGTAGACATCGATGTAAAACTCGCCAAGCGGCTGAAGGGATACATGAAGGCGCAGTTCCAGGACCGCGAACTGCCGCTAGAACCTTACGACTTCAACACAGCCGACCCCGACGAGAAGCTTCTGACGCTGGACTCTGACGGAACAGATTTTGAGAAAGTCCAAGCCGCAATTGATGCGGGGTTCGACAATGGCCTCGTCAAGGACTACGCGCAACTGCTCGGCTCATGGGCCTATGTTGTGCTGTTCGAGATCGAAGGTAAACGTGCATTCGCTTGGCGCAAGATCAGCAATCTGAACACCCCGGCTGCCGCCAAGTCACGAAAGACTCTTTACTTCATCGGCCACAAGCTGGTGGATGCCGAGGATCAGAAAGTCTTCGTCATCGATCCTCGATTCGACTTCATTGCGTTTGAAGGCACGGTCTTCATCGGCCGCAAGTCGGCCTTCGAGACTTCGATGAACTTCCGCGAAGGGATGAAGCAGAAGGGCGCTGAGCTACTGGACGCTTTCAAGGAGTTGGACCTCCTCAGTGATGTGGAGCCGATCCGCAAGTACGTCGGGGAGAACCTGCATCACCTTCGCAAACTTGCTGCCATCAAGAATGCCGGTTACTACAGCAAGCCGGACTACATGGCCAAACTGGTAAAGGTAGTCAAGGCGGAGAAGTGGGACCTCAAGATCGAGGGTGGGAAGATCATTGTTGAAGAGGACACCATCGAGTTGCTCCTCAAGCTGCTGAACAACGATCGGTTGCGGTCGCCGATCAATGATGAGGTGTTCGACTCGTCGGCCAAGAAGGCTGTCACGTAGGCGTTCGACTAGCCGTGCCTGCCAGCCGCTGGCTTGCTCGACCGATCTGCTTCGCAGGCGGCAGAGCACGGCAAATGCCTATCGGTGCGGCGTGGAGGTTCCTGGCGATCGTCGGCCCATGTACTGCATCGCATACTCCAGCGTCACGTCGCCAGCCACCTTCGAGAACGACTGCGATGGGCCGCAAGCACGCAAAGCACAGGCCACGCTGCCGGCGTCTTCCTTGACCAGGACAAACGTGGGCGTCCTCGTGATCCCATACCGATCGAACGCTTCCGGATCGATCTGAACGGCAACGCGGCGACTGCCGATCAGCGCCTGCATGCGGGTCACCGTGTCTCTGATCGATCCGTTGACCAACCCCCGCAGCACGAGCGTCGCGCCTGCCCGCGCTGCCTGGTCGACCAAGCGCTGGAGCGTCGCCTCCGGCATTGCGAAGCTCACGAAGATCAGCACCTTCGGCCCTGCCTTGCCCGAAGTCATCGCCGCTGCCTGAGCTCCGTTCTGCAGGTCGAAGCCCTTGGAGATGGCCTCGAGGTCGATCGGCATGCGGGTCACCGGCTGCGGCAGGTTCTCGATGCGAGGTGCGGCGGGAACCGGCACTCGCGCCAGCTCAGCCTCGGTCGGCATCCGATACTGCTGGCGTGCGCGCTCGATGTCGGCCTCGGTCACGGCCGGTGGCGTCGCCGGGGCACCCAGCACGCTGCTGGCAAGAAGGAGCGCGGCGACTCCGGCGCCAAGCGTCCGGCCGATGAGCGAGGCCCTGTCAGTAGCCCACACAGCAGTTCCTCTTCCGAAAAAGCATGAAGGCGAAGTCTTCGCCGCGCACCGGGTACTCCTTGCCGGCGCCCCAGACAATGGTGCTGCGGCCGAAGGGCTGGCAGCAGCGGCCGCCGTCCTTGGCGGTGTTGGCCACCGGGTAGGTCAGCTGAGTCTTGTAGGCCGTCTTGTCCATGGCCGGCAGGAAGTAGGGCCCGCAGAGGCCCGGCCGGCCATGCCAGCCCCAGGCCAGCAGCTCGCGGTGCATCTTGGCGGTCAGCCGCTGCGCGATGAGGGCCGCCGTTCGCACCCCGCCCATGTGGTACGGCACGTGGCCATCGAGGGGGTAGATGCCGCCCTGGCAGCCGGCGCACCAGAACATCTCGGCGATGCCGAAACCCGCGGTCGCGGCCACGCAATCGGCCGCGCAGGCGGCCACCGCCACCGGGTTGGCGAACAGCACGGCCTCGGGGTTGAGGATCAGGGTCAGCTCGTCGTCGTTCCACAGAGGGTCCACCTCGGTCAGGTAGGCCAGGTCGAACGAGCCCCGCTCCAGGCACGGAAAGTCGGTCACCACCTCCAGCCAGTACAGCACCGGGTTCACGTAGAAGTGCGCCTGGTAGAAGCTGCCTCCGTCACCATCGCCTTCGGGACGCGTGAACCGTGCCGCCGCCGGCGCCGGGATGCCTGGGTCGAGGTCGATGCCGCCCAGCGACGCCAGGCAGAACGGCTTGCGCACAGCCTCCACGTGCCGGGCCGGCTCCCAGAACCCGATCGACAGTCCGATGGTGGGGTTCACGCCGCAGCTGCAGACCGGGTTGGACGGGTTGGGGATGTCCTCCTGCCCATCGAAGTTGGCGATGGTGGCGCTGCCGATGCTGATCGGCAGGATGCAGCTCCAGCAGATCTCGGTGATCGGGTTGGGGAAGCGGCCGGTGCAGGTCAGGCTGTCGGCGGCCTGCGCGGGCGCTACCCAGGGCAGGGCGGCAGCCAGCATCGCGCGGGCAAGCACCTGGCTGGCCCATCGGCGAAGCGCGGGCATCCTCTGTGCGGCAAGCCAGCGGATCAGGGAGGGCAGGGTGGTCATTGCACGAGCACCTCGTCGACTCGCAGGCGCATGCCTTCCTGCGAGACCAGGGCGGGTACCTGCCTGATGCCGAAGCGGCGGGTCAGCGTCCCCTGCTGGTCGTAGTACACCGGCACGCGCCAGGCCTTCATCAGGTCCAGGTACGAGCCACCGGTCAGGATGGGCTTGACCTTGCCGTCGTAGCGCGCGATCAGCTCGCGGGCCCGAGCGACCTGTCGTCCGTCACGGGCATCGAAGAACAGCAGCCGCTTGGACAGCGACACCACCTCCAGCGGGTTCTTGCGCGTCCCGGCCGGGAACAGCAGCCGGCCCTGCGCATCGACGATGTTGCGGTCGAGCGTGAAGGTCGGATCGATGGTCCAGGACCGGGCGGCCTCGGTGCTCCGTACGCCCTCGACCGGAGCGGGCTGGCGCACGGCGGCCACACCGCGGTTGCGGGCCTCGTCGATCAGACGCTGCAGTTCACCCGTGCGTTCCTTGTCGCGCAAGCGTTGCTGGATGAAGTCCAGCAGGTGGGGCTCGGTAATGCCGTAGGTCGGGCCGATGGTCCCCAGGTCCACGGCGTGGGTGGCCGTACTCAGGATCATGGCGACGACCACCAGCAGCGACCGAATGATCCGCGCCGGCGCGATGGTGCAGCCTGCCTGAGGTAGTGACAGTTCGAACTTCACCTTGCCGCCTTCCGGGTGCATGAGACCTGCTCGCCCAGCCGAGTGAGGCCGGGCCCGTCCTGGAGGTGGCTGGCCCGGATCATCGCCATCAGCAGCGGATCGCCATCTCCTTCCGCCATCGCCTGCCGGAGTTCGCGGCTCGAAAGACTCCGGCGGCACCGGCGCTCGTGAGCCTGGACATAGGCCTGCGCCCCTTGGTGTGCCGCAGGGGAGATCTGCTGGAGCAGCGCAAGGTAGTCGGCCATCGGCACGTCGCCCGTGACAGCCGGCTCGGACGATGTCTGCGCCAGCGCCGGCAAGGCCGGTACGAACGAGGTCAGGGCGGCCAGGAAGACCAGGGCGGTCAGTTGGGCCATGTGACGGGGCACCGGCCAACGCAGCATTGAGTAGGGATCCATGGCAGCCCCTCAGAACAGCGGCACCACGGTGCCCAGCACCTGCTCGGCCCGCACGAGCCCGCTGCTGCGATAGCGCGAGTCGAACGAGTCCGGGCCGGTGCCCTGCACGTAGTAGTGGCCCGGCGGGATCACCGTCGGCGCGATCGGCTCCAGCGGGCGCCGGTCGAAGGCCTGGGCCTTGGCAGTGCCGACGACGACACCGTTGACCGACACCGTGCGGCCGGACACCGTCACCACGTCGCCCGGCAGGCCGCGCACGACCTTGAAGAACGGCTGACCGTCCAGTCCGGGGTACGTCGCTCGCGCCTCGCCCGCAAACGAGAAGATGACGAACTCGCCGCGCTGCAGCGGATGCTCACCGTGCTGCAGCCATGCCACCCGGTACGGCAGGCTGCCCGTCCAGTTGAACAGGACTGGCACCCGCGGCGTCGGGTCGATGAAAAGCCGCGTGTATGCGAAGGTCCAGATCGCGAAGACGGGCAGGTAGAGGTACCAGCGTCGCCGCATGTGCGCCGCAAAGTCGATGGCCTGGATGCGAAGGCTGCGGTTCATCGGGCCTCCTCGGAGTCATTCCTGTGGGGTGTCTGGGGATGGCCCAGCTTCTGCTGCAGCAGTGCCGTCAGATCGACGGTCCGCGGTGTCCGGCCGGCCACGGCGCTCTTCAGCACCACCAGGCAGGCGCAGTCGCGCGGCAGTTCCTCCAGCGCGGCCGGCAGCCGCTGCGAGAAGCTCCGGGCCAGCGCAAACGCCTTCTCGCGGTCGGCGTCGTTGGTGGCGCGGGTCAGGAGCTGGGTGAACTCGGCCTCCTTCTGCCGGTAAACCTCGCCGACATCGACGACGCCGACGCGCTGGGCCGGGCGCACCACCACGCGGTCGTAGGCGGCCAGCGTGCCCAGCACGATCAGCAGCGCGATTGCAGCGTGCAGGAGGACGGGCGCCATGCCTACAGTCCCGGCAATGGGCTGCTGGGGTTTCGGGCCCGGACTGGTGCTGGCGTCGACGTCCATGGGGGCCTCGCCAGGGTCACACCGCGTGCCCGCGCCGCCGCAGCAGCTCGGTGATCGCGTCGTCGATGCTCAGGCCCTGCGCCCGCAGCTCGTCGATCGGGGCGTTGTCCTCCAGCTTGTTGGAGAACAGCAGGTGGGTCGCCGGGTCGAGGATGTTCCGCGCGACGCCTTCGCCCACCGGCGACGAGATGTAGACCTCCGAGAACACGCCCGGCTCCGTGCGCAGCGAGTTGAGCAGCCGCTTCTTGGGCTCGTCCATCGAGAGCCGCCCCTTGCGGTCGAGCATCTCGATCGACTCGGGCTTCTGCCGCAGCAGGAACACCCAGTCCGAGCAGTTGAAGGCCGCCTCCATCTGGGCCGATCCGTAGTAGTCGTCGGCGCTCTGCGTGGCCGTGCCGAGCGATCCGCCGTACTTGCGGGCGCGACGGGCGGCCTCCTCGACCACGGCCGCCTTCACGGGGTCGTCGGCACCGATGTCGCCCAGCTGCTGCTTGAGCTCGTCGATGAAGAGCACCTTCCGTCGGTTGCGCGTCAGGTACATCTCGCCGGTGATCTGGTGCAGCAGCAGGATGTTGACGACCGCATGCAGGTCGGGCCGGCGCTTGAGCTCCTCGTTCTCGATGACGACGAAGTCGTTGCCGAAGTCGACGTTGTTGCGCCCCTCGAAGAAGCGCTCGTACTGGCCGCCGCGGGCATACGGGTTCAGCATCACGGCCAGGTCGCGGATGCGCGGGTCCTCGCGCACGCCCAGCTCCTCGATGGTGCCGGCCTTGAAGGCGTCGCGCAGCGCGGTCACCGTGAGCGCGTTGCCGTGCTCGCGGAACAGCTTGAGCACCATCGCCGAAATGGCCTTGTACTGGACCTCGTCCAGTGGCCGGGACATCGAGGCCATCTTGGAGATGGCCGGCACCAGCATGTCGATGTCCTCGTTGATGTCGACGATGTGCGTGAAGGGGTTGAGGCAGATGTCGACGTCGGGCCGGAACTCGATGTACGTGCCCTTGGCCTTGCGGCACAGCTTCTCGAAGGACCGGCCGAGATCGAGCATCCACACCTTGGCGTCGATGGCCCGGTAGGACCACGCCATCTCGTTCATCAGCACCGACTTGCCGGAGCCGGGCGCGCCGATGATCGCGAAGTTGTAGTTGCCCAGGTCGTTGTCGAAGATGTCCAGCGTCATCAGCTGGCCGCGCCGGCCACCGAAGACCAGGGCCGGCGTGCGCGTGCCGCGCCACTCGGCGATCAGCGGCGCCAGGTGGATGGCATTGGCCATCGTCTTGCGCGAGACACGGCGCATCTTGGCCAGGTCCTTGTGGAAGGACTCCGACAGCGTCATCGGCAGGCTGGCCAGCAGCGCCTGCCGGTGCATGTAGACATCGGCATTGAGCTGGAAGCCCCGGCCGCGCCAGATCGCGTTGGCGGTCTCCTGGGCGGACACGGCCTTCTCGGGCGGCGAGAAGATCGCCAGCTGGTGGTACAGGCTCACCAGGCTGCTGCCCACGTCGATGGCGTTGGCCGCCGCCGTCCAGTCCTGCAGCTTCTTGCCCACATCGGGCATCACCTCGGCCATCTTGCTGCGGGCGTTCTGGGTCGCGCGCACGTGGTTGGCGGTGACCACGGACTTCATGACGTTGGGGTCGAGCACGTGCACGCCCATGGTCAGCAGGAAGGGCGCGCTGTACTGCAGCGCCGGCTGCATCAGGTCGCCGATCAGCGAGCCCATCTGCCACAGCGCGAAGCGCTCGGGGAAGGACTTGATCGAGTAGAAGCGTGCTTCCAGCGATCCCCCGTGACCTTCTTTCCAGAGGGTCAGGCCGGCCGGGTGCGGGTCCTGGATGGTGTCGAAGTCGACGATCTGGTCGCGGATCTCGCGGCCGTCGTCGTAGTGAAGGTTGGGGGCGTCGGTCTGGGAGACCCGGTCCGGGTTGGTGAACAGCGCACACCAGTTGATCAGGTCCGCGGCGTCGCAGACACGGCTGGGCAGCGACGCCGAGCGCAGCGTGGACGCCATGGACTCGCGCAGTGCGACCAGCTCGTCGCGCCGGGTCAGGTCGCCGGCCTGTTCCACGCCGCCGGGCACCGACACGCTCATCATCAGCCGGAAGTCGCGGATCGTGTAGTGGAAGCCGGTGGTCAGCGACTGCTGCGCACCGTGCAGCAGGTGCCCCACACGCTGCCGCGCAAGGCGGTGGAACAGGTTGTCGTTGCGCGCCGGGCGACCCCAGTGCTTGGCCTTGTCGGCCTGGTCGGCATCCTCGACGCGCAGGTTGGCATAGCGGCGCAGCTGCTCGCGGATGTGCGGCGAGGCGAAGAGGTGGAACTGGATCCCGGTGGCCGGCGGGCAGGTCGAGTACAGCGAGATCAGCACCTCGGCCATGCGGTCGTCCGCACCTGACTGCGGCATCAGCTCGAGCATGAAGCCCAGGCTGTCGCGGTTGACGAAGAGCTTCTCGTCGGCGAGGTAGGCCGAGTAGGGCAGCCAGGACGCGAACTGCTCGGCCGGCGTGTCCGGAGGTGAGCCCAGGCCCAGCCAGCCCAGGCTCCCGTGGCCGGGGCGGCTGCCGCCGGGAAAGGCGGAAGATCGGGTCGAAGCGGTCGGGGCGAACGGAGTGGGCATGGCGCGTGCCTCGCAGGGATGGCCGGAAGAGGTGTCAGGTCAGTCGTTGGGTTCGTTGCCACGCGGATCGACGGGCATCTGCGGCCGGCCTGTCGGAGGTGTCAGGCCGGGTAGGGACAGCGAACCACTCGGTTGATCTGTCCGACCGGACTGGTTCGATGTCCTGGGGTCGCGCGACTCGGTGGCGCCGCCTGCAGGACGTCCGGATGCGGGCGGCGGAGGCCGCAGCGGCGCGTAGGCATCGCGGATCTGCCGTTGCGCGTGCTCGACGAGCCACTGGCCGTCGTCGACCCGGACGTAGACGTAGCCCTGGTCGTGGAGGTCGCGATCGGCGTCTTCCCAGGGCTTGAACCAGAGCCGCAGGATGCGGGCCGAGGACCGGAGCGGAATGGCCGTGGGCGAGGGCGGCGCCGATGGCGAGACGGCGATGCGGGAGGCCGCCGCGGCTGCAGCGCCCGGAGCGGCTGAGCCTGCGATGCCCTCCGTCGCGCGCGGAGCTTGCGGCGTGCCTGTGGTGGCACCGGCCGTTCGCCGCTGACTCGGCAGGTTGTTCTGCACGGCATTGGCGTAGGTGCCGGAGACCGAGTCGCAGGTCACGCCGTCCGGGGCCTTGCAGGCATAGCTGGAGCTGCCGCTGAGACCGCTCATGCTCATGCAGCCGCTCAGCATCCAGGCCAGCAGCACTGATACCGCGGCCAGTCCGGTGGCTGGGGCAGCACGCGATGTCGGAGCTGCGTGGAACACGACGGCGGACTGCTTCATGGCTTGCCCCCTCTCACCTGCGACACCTGCTGGAGGCGAGCGAGCAGCACGGTCCGGTCGACGTAGCCGTCGGTTCGAGTGCCATCCGCCCAGACCAGGGTGGGCGTGCCCTGGACGGCGAGGCGTTGCGCCAGCGCGAGGTTGCGGTCGAGCGGGTTGTCGCACTCCGGGGCCCGCGAAGCCGCCGGGTCGCCCGCTGGCCTGAGCAGCGAGGTGTCGCCCTGCAGCATGAACTGGTGCCAGGCCTTCTCGCGGTCCGCCGCGCACCAGATCGAGACCGGGCGCGCGCGGCCCTGGAAGGGCACGAGGAAGGTGTAGATCGTCACGTCGTCCAGGCCGGCGAGCTCGGGCTCGAGCCGGCGGCAGAACGAGCAACCGGGGTCACTGAAGACGGCGATGCGACGGTGCTCGTTGCCGCCGCTGCCGCGCACGGTCTTGATCGCGTCCGCCAGCGGCAGCTGTTCGAAGGCAATGGGCGCGTCGGTAGCCGGCAACCTGTCGGCCTGCGCCGAGGGAACGCCCGCGCCGGGCGCCTGGCCGGCCTGCGCAGCGATGGTGGCCGCGCGAGCCAGCCTGGGGCCGGTGAGGTCCTGCATGGTCTGGGTGTCGAAGACACGGCCGAAGATGAAGTAGCGCGGATTCCGCGGCGACACGTAGGCCACGTTGCTGTTCATCCAGACCTCGTACAGGCCAGCCACGGGCGAGCGCTGCACCTGCGTGAACTGGGTGCCGGGGTGCGCCTTGCGCAGAGCGGCCAGCAGCCGCGCCTCATCGGCGGCAGCGGCGCCGGCGTGGCCTGCGGCAAGGGCCACCAGACCGGCCACGACCCAGACCGCCGGCCGGAGGCGCCGGCCGGGGGCACGCAGGGCGGAGGAGGTAAAGGCAAAGCTTGGCGAGGGCTTGTCAGTCGTTGGCATCGTCGGGGACCTCCGGGTTGCTCGGTCGGACTGCGAGGGGCGCGGCGGCGGCGGCGCTCATCGGCACGTCGATGCGGACGCCCTTGGTGATGACGACATCGATCTCGCGGCCGGCGTCGACCTCGATCACGGGGAAGGTGTTCTCGGCCAGCTTGATGTAGTACTGGGCGAGCCGGTCGAGGGCGCGGCCGACGCCGGTGCCGAGCCCGGCCCGGTAGGCGTCGGCGCCCGAGGCGCTGGTGATCGTTCCCAGCGGCGAGGTGCTGACGTTGGTGGACGAGGTGGCCAGGCCCTGGCCGATGCCGCTGACCACGCCGGCCAGCAGGGCGTTGGCCAGCATCTGGCCCTGCTTGGTGACCAGTCGCCCGCGCATGCCGACCTTGCCGTCCTCGCCGTAGACGCTGCCCTGGATCTTCACTTCCAGGGTCGCGCCGTCGGCGCGAACACACGAGAGGTTCTCTGTGCGGAGGTAGGCCCGTTCGGAGCTGATGTCGCCGTAGCCAGCCGCGATGACGAAGCACTCGCGGTACTCGCCACGGAAGCGGTTGGGCAGCACGGCGTTGTCCGACAGGCGGATCAGCACCGGGTGGGGGTTGGACTGCGCCTGCCCGCCGGTGGGGGCGTCCAGTCCGCCAAGCAGCGTGCCGCGCGTGAAGCTCACCGGCAGCCAGGTCGACACCGTCCGAGGCTCGGCCGCCGGTGAGCCGGCACGGTCCGAAGCGCTGCCGCTCGTGCCGGCGACGCCTTGCATGCTGCGATCGACCAGCGTGACGCGGCTGATCGCAGGTGCCACCGGTGCCGCCGGTACGGGGTCGGCCGTCGGCAGCCCCGGCATGCCTGCCGGCAACTGTCGGCCGGCGGTGCCCGGGCCGTAGGTCGAAGGGAGCGGCAGGCTGGCCGCCGGCGGCAGCCCGGTCGGCGTCGTGCCGGCCGAGACCGACGGCAAGGCGGGTGGGAGTGGTGCAGGCACGGGCGGAACCGGGGCTGCAGCGGGCGCCGGAGCGGCGGCGCCCTGGGCCGCCTGCGTCGCCGAGGTCAGGCGCTGTTCCAGTTCCGCGAATCGCTGCATCGTACGGGCCTCGAAGGCCTGGCGGTCGCGGTTGAGCCGGGTCTGCTCCTCGCGCTCGCTCTCGTACTGGGCGAGCTTGCTGCCTGCGGTGCCTACCCACTGGTCCACCGGGTTGACCTGCTGGCCTGGCGGCATGACGCCGATGTTGGTGACCGGCCCTGGCGAGCCGGCGGCGGGCTTGCGAGAACCCGACGACGACCCAGTGTCCGTGGACGCGAAGATCAGCCACAGCAGGCCCACGCCGGCGGCGACGATCACGCCCAGCAGCGCGAACTGGCGCTGGCGTGGCGTCATCCGCTCGGCCAGTTGCGCGCCGAAACGGGTGGCCGACTGGCGAAGGGCGCCAGCGGATGGGGGCAGGGGCGACACCATCACTGGCCTCCGCGGCGGATGACGAAGACGTTGGTGGTCTCGCCCGGGCGCAGGTTGTGGTGCTCGACAGCCACGGCCAGCACCTGTCCGCCCGAGGGGCTGTCGGGCCGGTCGAACTCCTGCTCCGCCAGCACCATCACGGCCTGGCTCACGTTCTGCAGCAGGTACTTCTCACCCACCAGACCCCGGCCCTCGTAGCGCCGCATCAGCGAGAACCTGGCTTCCGCCCAGAGCTGGATCGGCTGGTTGAGCTCGTCCACACGGATGTCGGGCGGCACGCGGTCGGACGCCATCGCCAGGAGCAGTGTCTTCAGCCCCCGGATGTGGTTGGGGGCGGTGCCCAGCGGTGTCTGCGAGCCCGAGGCGCCGGTCGGTGACTGAATCGCCTGCAGCGCCCGCTGGCCGGGGTCGCGGATGACGATGGTGTCGGCCGGGGTGTCCGCCTTGCGCAGCACCAGCGTGTAGGTGGCGTGCGCCGACGAGATGAACAGGTTGACCGGCTTGGGGGAGTCGCCGACCGGGCGGATGTAGATCTCGCCCTTGTCGCGGTCGCACTCCAGCACGATCTCTCCTGCCGGATTCACGGCCGGCAATGCGGCAGCGGGCGGTGCACCGTTGCTGCCGCTGGAAGACGGCGCGGCGGGGCCGCAGTTGCTGGAATGGATGTTGCCGAACACGTCCGTGATCGCGGCGCCATCGATGCGGATGCGCGTGGGCTCCTTGATCGACAGCACGGCCTCGACGGCCACGCCGTCGCGGGCGTCCAGCACCTGCAGCGCGGTTGCCGGCGCTGCGGCTGCGAGCAGGCCTGTCAGGGCCGCCCATGCGGCGACCGAGCGGAAACAACGGGGTGTCAGGCAACCGCGCGCCGTGAACACCACCGCTGCCGGGGCGGCGTGGCGACGGCGCTGCGGCCGGGAGTCACGGCGCGGCATGGGTCACCTCCTTGAAGGTCTTCAGGTGCATCCGGCCGCCGCTGTACGCGAAGCCCACCTCGTAGGCCTTGGCGTCGTTGGCCGTTTCCAGGCCGTTTACCAGCGTGCGCAGCCGGCCGCGGACGACGACGGTCTGTGCGTCCTCGCTGGGCACCAGCTGCTGCGGCATGAAGAAGGTGCTGGCGTTGATGCGCTTCAGCCGCGCCGCCTCCAGCTCCTGGCGGGTCTTGAGTTCGCCGTGCTGGTCGGGCTCGACATAGCCGAGCAGGATGTCCTTCTTCCAGTCGATGGAGGCCGGCGTCACGTCCAGCACCAGCCAGGCGATGAAGGCGCCCATCTGCTCGAGGTACTCACTGCTGGCCTTGTCGCGCGAGACCCAGAAGGACTTGTTGATCGACGGCGGCACGACGACGGTGCGCACCGTGCCCAGCAGGTTGAGGATCACCACCAGGGCCAGCACGTGGGCGGCTGCCAGCAGGCCCACGGTGAGCGCCAGGCCGCGGTTGCGGCGGCGCATCTCCTTGATGTCCCCGTTCAGGCGTTCGAAGTCCATGGCGCTGACCTTCGAGTCAGCCGACCATGCGCCGGATGTGCGACGGCGGCGTGGCGCGCATCGCCGTCAGCGGGCTGGTGGGCAGGTGCCAGTACAGCCAGTGCACTGCGAAGGCCGGGTGCTTGTCGGCCTTGATGCGGGCGATGGCGCGCGAGGTGAGGGCGCCGGCGGCCAGGCACAGCGCGAAGGAGAACTTCGAGCCGGACATGTAGCCCATGAACAGCCCGAAGAGCAGGGGTGCGGCGACGTCGACGTCCCAGAAGCCGATCTTCCACTGGTCGTCCAGGCGGCGCGGGATGTAGGTGTCGGCGTGCATGCGGGCCTCCTGCTCGTCGGCTGCGCGCGCGTCAGATCACCGCACCCATGATCGCGCCCGCGATCACGAGGCCGACCGCGGCGAAGATGGCCAGCCCGACATAGAACAGCACCGGGCCGAAGTTGCGCAGTGCGGCCAGCGAGATCAGTGCGACCACGAAGCCGACGAAGCCGACCAGGGCCTTGATGCCCGGCCCCAGGCTCGCGATCTGCGTCAGCGCCGAGGTGAGCGGGCCGGTGATGCCGGTGAAGGCGACCAGGTCGAGGGCGTAGCCGGGAAAGGCGACGCACAGGCCGAGCGCCATCAGCGCGAAGAGCGAGACCAGTGACAGCAGGCGCTTCGAGCGGCGGCTACCGGCGAAGTGGGCCGTACTGGGGTCGTCGACGCCGTCGGTTGCGAGGGAGCCCGTGGCACGGGCGGGATGGACAGAGGCGAGAGCGGTGTTCATGGGAGTCCTCCGATGGTTCAGGGCTGGGAGACGAAGGTGGATGGCGGTGGCGGTCGGGTCGGGTGCGGGTGATCAGCGGGTCGGTGGCAGGGTTCAGGGAAGTGCGGGTAAGGCCGGGTGGGCAGATAAGGGTCGGGCGACTGCAGGCGCACTACAGGTCGGAGGGAACACGCCAGAAGGCGATCTCGACCCGCCGGTTGCGCGCACGGCCCTCCAGGGTGTCGTTCTCCGCGGCGTAGCAGCAGACGCCGCGTCCATCGACCTTCACCTCCGCGCCAGCCAGGTGCGGGTGGCGCGCCTGGAGGTACTGCGCGACCGCAGCCGCGCGCTGGCGGGCCAACAGGTCGTTGGCAGCTGCAGGTCCGACGTTGTCGGTGCGGCCCCGGATGTCGATGCGCCGGATACCGTCGCCCTTTGCCGCGGCATCGATCGAGGCACGGGCAGCGGCCGTGAGCACCGCGCTCCCGAACGAAAAGCTCACGACGACCTCGGACACCAGCGGTTCGCCCGCGTCCTCGGGCCCGATCGCGGTTCGCTGCGCAGGGGGCAGCGGTGCCTCGGGTCCGGGGATCACCAAGGTCTCGCCGGGGCTCAGCGACTGGGCGATGACCGCATCCGAGCCCGGGGTGGAGTCAGCTCGCGCTTCAGCCGCTGCTGCACGCGGCGGATCGACGGCCAGCGTCTTCGGCGTGACCACGGGGCAGGCGGGCGGCACGCACGTGGCGAACCGAGCCTGGCGGCCGTGGTCCAGCTGGGCGATCGACAGCCCAGCTGCGGCGTGATTCGAAGCGGCGGGCGGTTGAGCGGCCTCTGGCCGTGAAGGGAGGGCGCCAGTTCGGGGTGCGCTGCACGACGACGCGGCGCCAACGGCCATCACCGCGAGCACAGGCACGGCCAGAAGCCGAAGCGCACGTCGCGTCATGGCGCCACCCTCGCAGCCAGGAGGATGGGCGCCGGTCGCGCTGCCTGCACAGGCCGCTGCGACGTCGCCGCGACGGGACGGGAAGCCTCGCCACTGGCGGAAGGCAGCCGGCGGTAGACCTTCCAGGCGTAGGTGGCCCGCGCCGCCGTGCAGGCCTCGCCCTTGAGCTGGCTGCAGGCGGCGTTGTAGGCGCCGACCGCGTTCCAGGAGGCACCGTGCCGAGCGAATGCGTCGGCCAGCAGCCACGCGCCGACGTGGATGTTCGTGCAAGGGTCGTAGAGCTGCGCCTCGCTGATGCCATGCCGCGCCAGCGTCGGAAGGTGGGAGCTGTTGATCTGCATGAGCCCGATGTCGTAGGAGCCCGTGCGCTGCAGATGCGATCGGTTCACGGCGCGCGGGTCGAGGTTGGACTCGACACGCGCCACCGCGACCAGCAGGTGGGGCGACAGCCCGTAGCGCTGCGCCGCCTGATCCCAGCAGGCCTGGGCCTGCAACGGCGCCCAGCCGGTGGCGAGCGCTGCCAGCAGCCAGGGTCCGGGCATCGGCCTGGTCAACGACCTTCGCGCGGGGAACAACAGCGGCACCTGCATGGATCGACCCGTGACGTCTTTGGGGGACAGGGCGACGCCGTTCCAGTCGGCCAGGCCTAGCCGACTGCAGGGCGTCGAGCGACGGGTGAGGACCGGCGAAGCGGTCAGGGTCGGAAGCGGGTGTGGAGCGGGTATTGAACGGGTTTACGGGGAGGTGAGCTGCGGCGCGTCTGGGACGAAACCCCTGCACCACCGCGTCGTCACCTCTCGCCTCATCCGTGGCGGGACGGGCGCCCGCGCGCGGCTCGGTCGGCCATGTTCAGCCGGGCCTGGCGCAGCACCAGCGTGTCGGCGCCCTCGTGCTGGCGGCACAGGGCCACGCAGGCCGTGGTCAGCTGGTCGAGCTGGAACTTGGGGTTGGGGTGCCGGTTGGCCGGCGAGCGCTGCACGGCCAGTAGCAGTTCGTACTGCGGGCGCCACATCGACTCGCGGCGCCTGGGCGTCAGCGGCGTGCGCAGCACCAACTGCGTGCCCAGGAAGTCGAAGATCCGAGCTGGCGCGTCATCGTGCAGGAAGACCAGCGACACGCAGGCGCTGATGAGGTCCGGAAAGCGGAAGGTCGGCGACACGTTGCCCTCGCTGCGCAGTACCGTGAACAGCCAGTCGTGCTCCTCGAGCCAGAGCCGGGTCTCGATGGTCTCCGGGTGTTCGCTGTCGTGGGTGCCGGAGCCGGCCTGGCCAGACTGGGTGGCGACGTCGCAGCGGGCAGCGGGCAATGCAGAGTACATGGCGCGGTCCTCGTTCGGTGGCTTCAGGATCTGAAGGCCGTGCTCTGTCGAGCGCGTGACCGAAAGGGTAGGAGCCGGCCGCTGCCGCGGCGCCGCGGAATGGCGCGTTTGCGAGGGGGGTTTCGGGGTTGGTCGGATAGTTGTGCGGCGTCGCCGGGAGCGCTCCAAGAACCGTCTAGACTCTGTCAGATACATTTCCCGCAGCGATGTAGGGGGAGGGAGGGACGCCTTGGTCACCACCGGCGAAAAGGTCGCCCTAGGTGCGTTTGTCGTTGTCGGAGCACAGGCGGCACGTGGCTTAGGGATCGGAAAAATCGTTGAGCTGTCGGGCCGAAGTGCAACGGTGGCCTACTTCGACGTGCCAGGCGACGAGTCGGCACTCCAGATCAACGTCTCCGTTGCAGAGGTACGAGTCGTTTCGTTGCCGGAACAAACCCGTGTCTTCCGCCGCGATGAGGACACCGGTCGCTGGCAGGTGGGTCGAATCGCCGACGGCGATGGCCCGACGTGCTTGGTGGCGTTCCCGAATAGGGTGGTCGCCAACGTGCCCCGAGAAGAACTGCAGGTGCGTTGGCGCAAACCTATTGCCAACCCGACCGAATTTCTGATCCGCCACGTCACAGAAACCCCTCTCTTCGCAGCCGCTCGATCAAAGTTCGTGCGCGCTGTAACTACGCAAAGGGCCGCTTGCCGCGGAATCGGCGCACTGCTGTCTTCGTCGGTCCAACTGGCTGACTACCAGTTCAACGTTGTGCGAAAGGTACTGCAGGACCCCGTTCAGCGCTACTTGCTGGCTGACGAGGTGGGTTTGGGCAAGACCATCGAGGCTGGCCTGCTGATTCGCCAGTACACCCTGGACGTCGCCGACGCGCAGGTTCTGCTGATCGTGCCACCGTCGCTGGTGACGCAGTGGCGCCACGAACTCATCCAGCGCTTCGGACTGCGTGACTGGCTCGACGACCACGTTTGGATCGTTTCCAACGATGACTTGAGCGGTGTCAACGAGCGAATACAGATGGCTGGAATGGTCGTCATCGACGAAGCTCATCACCTGTCTCGAAAGTCCGCCGACAGCGCTCACCCACTGTACGAACTGCTGCGCAGGCGCGCGCCATCGGTGCCTCGGCTGTTTCTACTGTCCGGCACACCGGTGCTCGCAGACACAGAGGGTTTCTTGCGGATCCTCCATCTTCTCGACCCTATCGTCTTTCCGCTCGACGACTTGGCGGGGTTCGAGCGGCGCGTGCAATCAAGGCAGTTGGTGGCAGAGATTGCAGCGTCGCTTCAACCTGAGAACGTGTTGGCGATGGAGGACGACCTCGACCGATTGCGTGACACCTTCGGCGACGACTCGACTCTCATGAAGCGCGTTGACGCCCTACGGCCCATTGTGCAGTCGTTGCCAGAAGAGGATGACGAGCACTTTTTAGCTGCATTGGGCGATCTTCGTGCGCATCTATCGGAGACCTACAAGTTGCACCGGCGAGTTCTCCGCAACCGACGCAAGGCGGTTCCTTGGGCCACGCCGCAGCGAAAGGGACTTCAGACGCTGGGCTACGCCAGCCGCTGGCAATTCGAGCGCCACCGGGTGATCGACGACTTGCGTGTCTATCTGCTGAATGCGAACGAATCGCCAGTTGCAGCTCAAGCTCTCTTCTCGAGCGCCGTGCATGCAGGGAGTTCAGAATCGCTTGAAGAGACGCTCGTGACCCTGGGCATCTACGACACGCGCGCTCGGGATCTGGCGCAACAGGCCGACGAGCTTAGGCGTCGCGCCGACGAAGCCGGAGAACGAGATCAGGTCACCCACGCGGCCATTCGCGACTGCCTGTCGACGCCTGGCGTTCAAGTGGTGGTGTTCTGCGACGAGTCCGGCACAGCGGATCGCCTCGCCGCCTCCCTCAGCGCTGCGCTGAGCGAGACCGTGGAAGTTCTGAGGCACGACTGCGCCTCCAACGAAACCGACACCGATGAGGAATACGAGGGTGAGGCTTGGCGACGGTTTCTCAGCGAACCTGATCGATGCCGCGTACTGGTCTGTGATGCCCGAGCCGAGGAGGGCCTCAATTTGCATGGTGGCCACAAAGTGGCCTTCCACTACGACCTTCCGCCCGCTCCCAATCGAATCGAGCAACGCCTTGGACGCCTAGATCGGTTTGGCGTAGGCAATGCGATCCGATCTCTGGCTCCGGTATGCAGGGACGATGCCGCAGAAGTGGCTTGGGTCGAGTGTCTGGCGGAAGGCCTGCAGGTCTTCAACGTTTCGATTGCCAGCCTCCAGTACCTGGTCGAAGGTACTCTCAAAACCGCTGTTCAAGACTGGTGCAACGAAGGCGTGGGCGGATTGCTGCGGTGGCGGGACCAGTTGGCGGGTTCCTCGGGCTGGGCCGCGCGGGAGCGGCGCCGCATCGACCAGCAAGACAGCCTCGATGCGATGGGTGATCCCCAGAGCGAAGAATTTGAACACCTTGAAGACGTCGATAGCCAGTGGCGGGACTGGAGATCCGCTTTTGACGGCTTCGCCTTCAATGCGCTGCTGTTCCATAGTCGCCCGGAAGCTTGGACGGGAAACCTGCCTGAAGGCGAGCGGGTTTTCCGTCTTAACTACACCCGCGACAACAGCCGCCAGACTCTGTTGTCTCTGCCGGACTTTGTCAGTCAATTCCTTGGAACCATTGATACCGAGTCACGACACAGCACGGCGAGATCGCCCCTCACTTATCCCTACGCCTACAGCCGTCACACCGTGATGTCCAAGCAAGGGCAATCAAGAGGACTCCGATCGCTCCGATACGGCGATCCGCTGGTGGAGTCATTGACGACGTTCTGTCAGTCTGACGACCGCGGACGGGCATTTGCAATGTGGCGCTATCGGCCCACTTTCGAAGCGCGCGACGCGAGCGGGTGTGATCTTTGGTTTCGCTTTGACTTTGTCGTTGAGCCTAACCTCACAGAGTTCGAGGATGACGCCGCACGTGCCCTGAAGCGCAGAGCGGAACAGCATTTTGCGCCCCAGTTCTACACCGTGTGGGTTAGTGCGGCGGATGGCGCCACATTGCAGCCCCCGGATGTTCTGTTGGAGGACTATCGCAATTCGGATCACATGCACGGTCGTGACTTCAACCTCAATCCCCGGCGGTGGCAGACCTTACAGATGCAAATCGACTCGGTGCCCTGGTTGCTAGAGTGGAGGCGCCACTGCCAGAACGCCGCTGCCAGCGCTCTGGCCTACATCAACGGCCACGATCTCGTTCACCAGCAACGCGCCCGAGGCCTGGCCTCTTTGAGGAATCAGCACGCGACGCGCGTTGCACAGATCGAGTCTCGGCTGACACGGCTCACGGGTGTGGCCCAGGTCGTGGAACAGCGCGACCTGGACGATGAAGAAGTGTTGTTCGCACGCCTGAGCGATGCGATTCGGGTGCCCTCTGTACGCACAGACGTCGCTGGCGCCATTTTCGCGTCGGCGAGCGCACCGTTCGTCCAATGAACTCAGCGCACGGTGGTGACTTCGACGTCGCCGCACTGATGAACGTGTGCAGCCAGTGGCCTGCACTCTCGGTGCCGACCCTTCCCGCGAGGGACCCGCTCCTTGAGCGACTGAGACAGGTGCTCCTGGCGCTGGGTCGGCACCCGGCCTCGGTTTCCGGGACCGACTGCATCGCCCTGATTCGGCATGTGCTGCTGCGTGTTGCGCCACAGGATGGCCAGGCGCCTTGGCTGCGAGTGCCCCTCAGCGTCGGATGGCCCACCACAGAACAGTGGCGGCATGCTCAGTTCGAGGTACTGCCCGGCCCCGCCTCGCTCAATGTGCAGCCGCGATGGCCTCGTCTGAGTTTCCTGGGCACGCAGGCCGACCTGTTTGACGACGTCTTTCAGGCCATCCAGTCCCGCCCTCGACACGAGGTCGCCGCCGATCCCGTGCTTTTTGAGTCCATGGGCCTGCCCAACTACACAGGACAAGGACAGCGAGAAGCCGTGCGTGCCTTGCTGCACCTGCCTGAAGGGCACACGCTCATTGCCAATCTGCCGACGGGCAGTGGCAAGAGCTTGCTGGCGCATTTGCCCCCATTGATCGAGCAGGAGGGTCAGATGACGCTGGCCATCGTGCCGACGGTCGCACTGGCGATGGATCAGGCTGCGCGGATGAGGGAATTGCTTCGGCAGCGGTTTCCCTACCGGGAGTTCCCGCCACTGGCGTTTCATGGCGGTCTGACCAAGGAGGAGCGGAGCCAGGTCCACCAGGCGATTCGGCAAGGCACGCAGCCGATCCTCTTCGCCTCCCCCGAGTTCGCTGTCGGCAGCCTGCGAGAGGGCCTGGAGCAGGCCGCATCGGAAGCCCGCCTGTATCGGGTCTTCATTGACGAAGCCCATCTGGTCATTGGTTGGGGCAATGGATTCCGACCGGCGTTCCAGTTGCTCCCCGCATTGGTCCGCATGCTGCGATCCCGTGCCAGTCACAACGGCATCCGCGTCGTTCTGGCTTCGGCCACGCTCACTGACACCACGCTCAGGGACCTGCGACAGTTGTTCGGCCCTGTGCACCAAGTCCATGTGGTCTCTGCGGTGCACTTACGCCCGGAGATCCGCTATGCAAGCGTGCCTTGTGCTGATCTGGATCGGGTTGATCGGGTGCTCGAGGCCGTGGTACTGGCCCCAAGGCCCTTCATCTTGTATGTCACACGTCCCGACGAAGCCGACGCCTGGCTGCAACGACTGCGCCAGGCGGGCTTAAAGCGGCTGAGCAAGTTCACGGGCGCCACACCTCCCGATGAACGCAAGCGGCTCCTGGAGGCTTGGGGATCGAACGAACTCGACGGCATGGTGGCCACGTCGGCGTTTGGCCTGGGCGTGGACAAGAGTGACGTTCGGACCGTCATCCATGCCACCTTGCCGGAGTCTCTCGATCGGTACTACCAGGAGGTCGGGCGGGCGGGCCGAGACGGTAGGGCAGGGGCTGCGCTGCTGCTTCACACCCCCAGCGACGAAGAGCAGGCCAGCAGTCTGGCATTGCCCAAGCTGATCGGCGATGAGAAAGCCTTCGAGCGCTGGAGCAGCATGGTCGATGCAGCCCAACCTCACCTCAAGATCCCGGAGGTGTATTGGGTCGATCTGACGCAACTGCCGTCCCATCTTCAGGTCAAGTCAGAAGCTAGCGTGGATTGGAGTGTTCGCGCCCTGACACTCATGGCCCGAGCCCAACTCATCGAGCTGGTGGCGATGCAATCCAGCCAGGCGATCGAGGACGAGACCCCGCTGAACTTCAGCGATGCCACCCGTGCGGCGGTGCGGATCCTGAACGATGGCCATCGGCATCCCGGCGTTTTTGCCAGAGCGATGGCACGTGCGCGTGACGAAGTCCGACGGGCGTCGCTGCGGGGCCTGAATGCCATGCGAGATGTGGCCACGGGTCGCCTGGAGATCTCCGTGGCCCTCAACCAGATGTACTCGGTCCATGGAGATCCGTGGGTACCGGTCACGAGATGCTGCGGTGGATGTGCCTTCCATTGGGAGAACCGTCGCGAGACCGTTCACTATGCAGCGCCTGTTGCTGCACGCCTGCCGGTGTTCGCTCCTCGTTCGCTGGTCGCCCTGGATCGGATGACTCAGATGCGAGCCATGGGCAACCTGCTGGTGATCGCCGCACCGCGAGACAAGGACTTCACGCAGAGCTGCTCCCAACTGCTCGCGATAGTGGCGCCTCTGGTGGCTTGCCATACCGTCGCATGGGACCCTGACTTCGCCGCGACAAGCGCACCCCTGGTCAAGCAGCATATCCCCACGGAACAGAGGCTTCGGACCTTCTTCGACACGCTCCCACCGGAGGCCTTGCGTCATCTGATCTCCGGTGACGGCGAAGTGCGTATCCTGATCTGGACCCAGAATGACACCGCTGAACTCTGGAATCACCTGAAGCTGTCGCCCGCCCAACTGGAGATCCTGGTGATTCCGGCAGACTTGCCCCATCCCCATCACCCGATGCGCCGACTGATAGACACCACGCCCTACACGACCGTCAGGGACTTCCTGCAGATCCTGAATCCATGAGCCTGCTTAACCTTACCAGCGACGGTCTGCCCAACATACTGGTCGTGCTCTACGCGGCGATCGCCAAGGCACGCGCGCCGATGACCGCTAAGGAGTTGATCGAGGCTATTGCACCGGAGTCGGTGGTCAAGGATGCGCGAATCGCCAGAACCACTCTGAATCGTTGGACCGACCTGGGCCTGTTCAAGGAGGATCCCGACACGAAGGGACTGTCCCTTCACCGACCCCCTCCCACCGACATGAAGAGCGAGGCCGACACTGTTCGGGCGGTGCGGATAGAGGCTCGCCATGTTGCGCTGTCTGAGGCGAACAATGGGGACCTGTGGGCACGCGAAGAGGCCCGAGCGGCCGATCTAACACGATCATTGGCTTGGCTGATGGCCTTGGATGTCTACCGACAGGGCGCAGAGAACCTGTTTTCACTTGCGAATGACCACATCCACGGGACAGGCCTGACCCTGATGCAGAACGGAGAACGCGTCGTTGGGCTGAGGTCTTGGGGGTACTTTCTCGGATTCGTCCGTCACCCCAAAGCGATCGACATTGATCCGACACTGGCCATCTCGGAAGTTCTGCCGGACTGCATCGGCCCTGGCGAGGAGATGCCCGCCAGAGACCTGATCGAAAAACTCGCCCAAGCCTTGCCTGTGATTGACGGAGGCCGCTATCGCCAGGCCGTGTTGGATAAGTTGCGGGACAACGCACTGCCGCCTTTGCAGGCCACCCAATTGTCGACTTCGTTGTCACGGGCCCTGCATTGCCTGATGGTCAACCAGACCCTGCACTTCAGTTCTCGCGCGGATGTGGGCAGCAGCATCCTCCTGACGGGCAGGGATGGACCGCAGACGAGCCATCGCTACACCTGGGTCAAACGACCGCGCAGGGGGGCGCAATGACTTCACTCAGTGACTTCTGGCCCAGTCCACAGAACATCGCCGAGTGCATCCGGACCGAGGCCGAGGTCGTCGACGACGCGGTGCTGCTGGCGGTTCATGAACCCGGACCGCTGATCACGCGCACGGCCAATGGCGCGGTCGAGCGACCCTCCACCGAGGCGAATCTGCTGGCGTCCCTCATGCGAGACGCCAGCGATGGCAGCGCCGTGCTGGTGGCCATCACCGGTGAGTCGGGTGTTGGCAAGTCCCACCTTGTCCGCTGGCTACATGCGCAATTGCAACGTCACCCCAGACGCGACCAGTTGGTGATCGTCCTGGTCCCCAAGACTGCGAGCTTGCGCCAGGTTGTCGAGCGCATCCTGCAGCCGCTGCAGGGCGAGGCCTACGCGAAGTTGCTGGCTGAACTCAGCCAGACGGTCGATCACCTCAGACCCGGTCACGCAGCCGCCATGCTGTGCACGGCGCTCAGCCTCGTTCTCGAGCAGAAGTTCACCGAGGGCATGGCCTCGCTGAAGTCAACCGATCGCGAAGACCGGGAACTGCGCGAGCGACTGGCCCTGACTCGTGTATTGCGAGACCTGATCCGCGAGCCTGAAGTCTTCGATCGATGGTTTCGCACCCCCCTCGAGCGCATCGTCCGCCAGACCATCGAAGGGGGCAGCGAGCAGCAGACGGGGGAACAGCGCCGCTTCGTGCCAGCCGACCTGGATCCGCCAGAGTCATACACGCCCGATGGCAGCCGCCGCACGGTTCAGGCAGCGCTGCAACAACTGACTCGCAACGACGGCGCCAGTCGGCCTCTGGCCGCCGAGATCCTTCAGGAAGCCCTAGACCCGGCGCTGCGGGATGTCTTCCAGTTCTCTCGGGCTCTGGGGCAGCGCACGATCGAGGAGATCGTCGACGGGATCCGCCAACAGTTGCTCAAGGATGGCAAGGAACTGGTGCTGCTGATCGAGGACTTTGCAGCCCTGGCGGGCATCCAGCAGCCTCTGCTCAACCTGATGATCGCGGAAAGCGATCACGGTGGGGTGCGCGTGAGGGCCCCCATTCGGACAGCCCTGGCGGTCACCGACGGATTCTTGCCCAGCCGGCAGACCATCCTGACGCGTGCCAAACGAGAGTGGCTGATCCCCAATACGGCGGCTACGCCTCAAGCCATCATCGACCGCATGGTGTTGCTGGCAGGCCGGTATCTCAATGCCGCTCGCTGGGGAGCAAAGGCCCTGCGCGAGCAGTTCGAGGTCAATCCGGCCGGCGAGATCGAAGGTTGGGTCAAGCCGTTCCCCACGGAACTGTCCGATGACGACCTTCACAGACTCTCGGCGTTTGGCGATAGCCCCCAGGGCTACCCGCTGTTCCCACTGTCTGCCCTTGCCATTGAATCGATCGCACGTCGCGAACTCAGTCCTGGCGGCGAACTTCGCCTGAATCCTCGAGCTTTTATCGACACGGTCCTGCGCCAGACCCTGTCGCATCGCTCGCTGTACGAGAGCAGGGCCTTTCCGCCGGCCAACTTCAAGGGGGCCGCTCCCAACGCCACAGTGCAGATCGCGCTCAAGGCCCGCGGCATGCCGCAGGAGCAACTCGAGCGGCTCGCACCCGTGCTGGACTACTGGGCTGGCAATCCAGGCAACCTTAGCGATGCGCCGCGGGCCGCCAAGGGCGTGTTCGAGGCTTTCGACCTCCCCTGGCCCTTCGACACTCCACTGGATATCGAGAAGGATCCGGCCAAAGGCGGTGGCAAGGGCTCGGGCAAGGCGCCCGTACCGCAGCCCGTGTCACCACCGCCGCCTCCGCCACCCCCACCGCCGGCGCCCGAACTGGAGTACCTCAATGCCTGGTCCAAGGGCAGCATCGATCAGAGGTATGCCCGGCGCGTTCGAAACTTGCTGGCTGAAGCACTGAAGGACCGCATCGATTGGACCGTTCATCGTCTCAAGTCGAGGTCCATCGAAGCGGCTCACCTCTGGTTGCCCTTTGCGAGCGTCGGCAACCCGAGCAACGAGCCGAAGTTTGTGGTGGCCGCCGAAGCAAGACCCTTGGATCCCGTGCTACTGGCGGGCCTGGCCGCGTTGGAGCGTTGGAGCGACAACAAGAAGTCGTGGGACTACACCAACGCCGACGCGGACTACCCGATCGCTCAGCAGTTGCTCGATCGCATCGAGGCACAGGCCATCGCTTGGCATACCACTTCGGCGGAGCAGCAAGCCGGCGTCGCCCTCAAACTCCTTCAACGCCAGGCGCTCCTTCTGCGCTTGAGTCGCGCTGTCGAACCCCGTACGCCTCCGCTGTCCGACTACTACGCCGGTCTGCCCCAGCCACCCTGGGAGCCAGACGCTGCGGACACCCAACCCGCCGCGGTGATCGCCCGGGCCATCATCCGTGCCGAGGCCGCCCGCGCTACCGTCTCCGCGATCGTCGCCAAATCCCTAGGGTGCTTCCAAGGTGACGGCGACACCGTGCAGGCCATCGACCTCAGACGAACCAAGTCTGCCTGGCGTCAGCCGTTGCCGGAAGCCGGGACGATGCTCATCAGCATGCAATTGGGCGACTTCAAGACCGCCGCGGATGAGATGTTCAATGCATCCCGCGTCGAAGGACTCCTGAAGCGGTACTCAGCGGCGACGACCCACGTCCTGCCTACGATTCGTGAGCGTCTCAGCGATTGGGAGGGCGCCGGCCCTGCTACACAACTGCTGGAACAACTGCAGCAAGCCCAGAAGGCCGGCCTGTTTGCCTTGATCGCGTCCGGCAGTTTCGAGCAGTCCAAGCGGGCGGTCGAGACGCTGTCCAGTGAAGAGGCCCGCCAACTGATCCGTCAGGCACTGGCGTTCAAGGAGCCCGACCCCCAGTCATCGATCGAGACGCGTCTGCTGGCCTGGTCAGCGCTGAACATGCGGCAACTCGTTGCTGTCAGCGACGCCTTGGCTTTGCTCGACAGGGTATTGCCGGACCTGGATCGGGCAGCCAACTCGCAACTGAGCACTCTTGGCGGCGCGGACATCGGGGCCATGTTGACAGGCTTGCAGACTGATCTCGAGGCGATCACCAAGGAGTTCGGGCAATGACCACTCTCTTGCAGCGTTGCCAGACCTTGGAAGCCAAGATCAAGTCCCTGGCACAGGCCAAGAGTCTTGCCACCGACCTAAAACACATCCAGCAGCGCACCGGTGAGTGGCAGGCCCGACACTCCAAGCTGATGAGTCTGCGTACCCAAACCGCACCTTTGACCCTCTCGAGCCAAGATGCGGCAACGGTGGCTTCGAAGAATGGCGCGCTTCGCCAGAATGCGCAGAAGGTGCTGTCCCGCCTGCTCGAAAAGGAAGACATCAAGGAACTCACCCGCGATGCGGCCTGGACGCGCCTGCTCAATGCCTGCGAAGGCTTCACCGATGAGCTCGATGCAGCGGGGCGTAAGGCCTGGCGGGCCCATCTGGAGCAACTCGGCACCCTTGAGAATCCGACCACCCTGCGGTTGCGTACGCCGCCGACGCCCTCCAACGACGATGCGCTGCGGGCCTACCAGGTCAGCTACGCCGCTTTTGCGGCGATCGCACGCTTGGAACTCCCCCGATCCCCTGACGACCTCGTGCAGATCTCTTCTCATGTGACGTCGTGTCGACAGGCCTTCGCTCGACTTGCATTCGACTTGCCGGACGAGGTCAAGGCGTTCTATGACGCCATCTATGCAGGCACCGCGACCCTCGCTCACGTCACTCCGACGGTCGCGAAGTGGCTTGACGAGCAAGGTCAGTTGGATCGCTTCCGCGTTCGGAGTGCCCATCAGTGAGTCTTGCACCCGACCTGGCTTTGGCCGAAGCGGCTCTTGATCGCTTGGAGCGACTGGAAGTACGCGTTCTGGTCTGGGGCTTGGTCGACAGCGCGCTGAGCGCGTCGGAGGTTGAGGAAACGCTGCGAGACGTCCTGAACGAACGCCAGGAAATTGCCGCTGATCCGAAGTGCACGATCGACACGGAAGCTGCGCTCCAGCAGCGCCTGATCGAACTCGGTCACCTGTTCGCTGTTCCCGGACGCCCGGCAACACCGCCGAGGTTTCGGACACGCATGGCTGAAGGCGTTCGCTTGTTTGCCCGCCTCCGCCAGATGTTCCCGCGCCAGCACGAGGGACCGGACTGGGTGAGCGCCGCCACCCTGGTTGCCGACTACCGCTTGCTGTGGCGCCCTCGGAAGTACCCCGCGCGCAATCTGACGACCGCCGCGTCACGGGAAATCATTGCGGCGCGCGTGTCCGATCCCAGAGTGCTGACCGCCGTTGCCACGTGGTTCGATGGTGGCAGTCCAGACTGGAAGTTCGCGCGCTTCCAGATCGACGCGGCCGCCCGCATTCTTGAAGGCCTGACGGGCCGTGGCGCACGAGGCACGCTGGTGTCAGCGGGAACGGGTAGCGGCAAGACGCTTGCCTTCTACTTGCCGGCGCTGACGTGGTTGGCCGCTGAGCGAAAAGCCCAACCCGGCGCTCGCGGGGTTCGGGTCCTGGCGCTATACCCCCGCAACGAACTCTTGAAGGACCAACTCGCCGAGGTCTATGAGCAGGCGCGCAAGTTTGACGCGGATCTGGGCAAGGTCGGGACGACGCTCAGCATCGGCGTGCTCTACGGGGACACCCCTGAAACGCTGAACTCGATAGATAAGAAATGGCAAAAGACTCGAGGTGAGTGTCCATTTTTTCGCTGCCCGCAGCAGGGCTGTGGCGGGGGCCTGCGTCTTGCAGGCGCAGGCGGCCCTGAGAGCCAGGGCCGCCTGACCTGCGTCACATGTGGGCACGTCGTCGAATCGCTGCACCTGCGGTTCACGCGCAAGTCGATGATCGAGGACCCGCCCGACATCCTCTTCACCTCCGTGGAGATGATGAACCAGCGGCTCGCCGACTCGCAGATCAGACACCTCTTTGGTCTGGGGCCCAGAGCCTCAATGGCGCCTGCGCTGATGCTGCTCGACGAGGTGCACCTCTACACAGGGACCTTTGGTGCTCAGACGGCTCACCTGTTGCGGCGGTGGTCGCACCTGAGTCGCCGTCAGACCCAGTTTGTCGGGCTGTCCGCGACCATCGCCGACGGGGCTGCATTCTTCGCTTCGCTGGTCGGTCTGGACCGCAGCGTTGTCGAGGAGATTGCGCCCAACCCTGAGCACATGGTCAGTGAGGGCGCCGAGTACATGCTGGCCTTGAGAGGCGACCCTGTATCCCAGGCTGCGCTTCTGTCGACATCGATCCAGGCCCTGATGCTCGCCTCGCGCCTGCTGGACACCCGGGAAGGCTTCACCAAGGGAGTCAAGCCGTTTGCCGGCTGGCGCAGTTTCGCCTTCACGGACCAATTGGACGCAACCAACCGCCTCTTCTACGACCTCCGGGATGCGGAAGGCCGCACAGAACAGGGACACCCCGCGAATCGCCGGCACCCCAACGGCGGCCTGGCCCACTTGCGCCGCGCCGGTGGGAGCCTGCGCCGCTATGAGGGGGGACAAGATTGGAGGGCTCTCGAAGCCAATGGCCACGTACTGTCCACCCGGCATCGCGTGGAGAGAACCACGGCGCTCGATACCGGTGTCAGCCACGACGCCGAAATCGTCGTCGCTACCGCGGCGCTGGAGGTGGGCTATGACGATCCGGCAGTCGGCGTCGTACTGCAGCACAAGGCCCCTCGAGACATGGCGCAGTTCCTGCAGCGCAAGGGCCGGGCAGGCCGTACGCGGCATATGCGCCCCTGGACCATCATGGTGCTGTCCGACTACGGGCGCGATCGCTTGGCCTATCAGGCATACGAACAGTTCTTCGACCCTGAACTGCCGCCCCGCGAACTGCCCCTGAGCAACCGCTACATCCGGCGTATGCAGGCGGCCAATGCACTGATCGACTATCTCGGCGTGGCCATGCAGCAAGGCGAGCCTGCAGGTTCAGTGTGGCGGGACCTGTCTGGACCACAGTCCACCCGCTTGGAGGGCTGGTCGCGTCCGGCAGAGGACCAGATCAAGCAGAACAAGTCGAGCTTTCCGCTGAATCCGAGTCAGTGGAAAGCAGTCAAGAGTGAGGCGATTCGGATCGGCCCTGCAGGCGAACATAAGTTTGCTGGTAGCAACTGGCTGCAGGATCGCCTGCGTCGAGCCTACCTCACGCAGCAGTTGGTCAACCTGCTCAGGGATCCAGCCAAGCTAGAAGACCTCACACGCTTTCTCGTTCAAGCGCTGGCCCTTTCGCGCGAGGAGGTGGACACCCTGCTGTGGGAGCATCCACGCCCGCTGTTGCTGACCGTCGTGCCCACCGCCTTGAGACGCTTGGCTACCAACTGGCGTTCCCATGGCCAACCGGCCACCGACCGACGAAACAGCCACCCGCTTCCCGAGTTCATGCCGGGAACGCTCTTTGCGGACCTGTCTCTGCCGGAGGTCCAGCTTCAGGGCGGTCCATTCGATGACGTGGCCTTGCCCGTGCTGCAGGCCTTGAACGAATTGGCCCCGGGCAAGGTCTCCCGTCGTCTGGACCAGCCGCTGTGGATCGGACTTTCAGACGCTGAACTCGCGGCCGATCTCGCGGCCGTGACGACGACTCGTGAGGTCGACGTCGCACTCTGGTACGACCTCGATCCCCAGTTCGACTTTCATTGTTCCGAAAACGGACAGGTGAGCGCCTGCGCTGCCTTTCGCCCCGCGGCAATCCGACTTGTTTCGCCCCCACGGCGGCCGGAGCTGCGTGACACCTCCAACGCGCGACTGATCTGGCGGACCCAACTGTTAGGGGGTCGCGTGGGCAATGTCTTCGAAGCTCCTTCGGACCGAGTCGGCATCGCCCGACTGGTGCAGCGCGTCTCTGTTCACACCCACGCCAGCCAGTCGGCAGCTACGGTGCGACGGTACGCCGTGGCCTCCAGCGTCAATCTGCGCGTGGCGACAGGCAACCAAACAGTTGACCACGCAGCCTTGTGGCACTTTACCCAGGGCGGCAAGCCCTGCGGCATCGGATTCGAAGTCGAGGCAGACGCACTGTGCCTCCACATGAATCTCCCAGCGTCCCCAAGCGCAACTCTGCTGAAGGAGGACCCCTCCATTCTCCGCGCCGCCCGCAGCGCGCGTTTTCAATGGGAAGCCCAGCATGGCCCGGCGCTGGCCGGCACGGTGGGCAACGTCTTCCTCCGAGGTTGGCTGGCCCAGATCTTCAAGGTGGCTGCGGTAGCCCTCTCTCAGGAGCGCGAGCTCCCACTGGGGCAGGCGATTGACCTGCTGCGACAACCGACTGAGCAACCCAGACTGCGGGACGTCCTGGTCACGATCTTCCAGTCCCCAGATGCGCCTGACGACGACGACCACCCAGTACCGGGAAGGGAACCCCGCCTCCGTTCCAAGTTGACCGACGCGTTTGCCGACGCTGTGACACGCGACGCCCTCGCCACTTTGGCGCACCAGATCCTGGCCGAGCCCATTGATGCCGCTTGGGATGACTGGCTCCGACAGGCCCAACTGCAGACCTTTGCGGCGGCCCTCATGGACGCCATCCAGCAAGCTTGCCCCCAGGTGGACCCGGACGACCTCATGGTCGACACCGATCCCGGTCCAACGGAGGATGGCAAGGAGCGAGCTGAAGTCCAGTTGTGGATCTCGGAGGCCAACCCGGGCGGCAACGGGCTCATCGAACAGGTGGTTGAGGCCATGGCCACTCGGACGGATCACTTCTACCGCCGCATTGAAGCCGCGCTGGGGCCCTCGGAGTTTGAGCAGATCGACATCCAGTTGCAGGACTATCTCCAGCGAATCGGAGGCCCGACGCCAGAGACCGCCTGGATCGATGCAACCCAGGCGGTCCGCTCGGCATCGTCCACCCAAGAGGCTCAGGCAAGCCTGCTGTGTTTGCGACAGTTCCTGGCGGCCCAAGGCCATGGTGTATTCCACGGCTACGTTTCAGCGATCAGCAATCGACTGCTTCGTCCGAACAGCCCTCCTGATCTGGACCAACTCCTTGCGGAGTTGTTGCAGGCCTGGGAGGCCCTGGAGCAGCGATTGGGTGTCGAAGTCGATGCACGCGTCATGTGCGCCGTGTTCAGCCAAGACTCCCGTATTGATGCGGCATTTGCGGCCGCTGACTTCCAGCTCCCAGCCGGTCAACTCGTGACCTGGCGGTTCAGCATGCTGCTGGGCGTGCTCTGGGCCAGGGGCCACGGACTGCGGGCCCATGCATTGCCGGTCACAGAGCGGTTCGCCGAGACGCCCATGACTACGGACCGCCTCCTGTTGGCACCGTGGCTGTCGCCACCCCAACGTGCCTTGGCCGCCGATGCCGCCGATCTGCAGGAGCAACTGCACCAGCAACTCAAGCAAACCGGTCAGGCCATCGTTTCGGCGAGCCCCGACCCGGCGCAGATCCAGCGAGTGATCTGCCTGGCCGCCACGGTGCCCGTGCAGCTCGAGTACCTGAATGTCTATGCTCGCCTGACGTCCGTGGTCCGTGCACTGGGATCCGTGGCCCTCCACTTTGAGTTAGAGGCCACGGCATGAGCGGCACCCGCAAGATATACAAGGGCGCGGTGACGTCGCAGCATGCCGTCAGGGAAGTGTTGACGATGGTGTTCGCCCAGGAGTTGTTGGCGCCCAGCAAAGAGGTCTTCATCGTCGCGCCCTGGATAAGCAACATCGTCGTCTTCGACAGTCAAATCGGCCAGTACGCCACCCTCAATCCCGAGTGGGCGAAGCGTGAGATTCGTCTAGTTGAGGTCTTGGTGGGCATCGCTTCCAACGGCACCACACTGCACATCCACACCCGTCCGGACGACCACAACAGAGTCTTCAAGCGCCGCATTCAAGAAGCTCTCGGGGATGCCGGTCTGCTCGATCAACTCCGCTGGACCGATCGCAATGCACTGCTGCACACCAAAGGCGTCTGGACAGACCGGGTTCTGATCGACGGCTCGATGAACCTGACAGAAAGCGGTGTAGCGCTCAATGAAGAGGCCGTGACGGTCTCGTTCGATCCTGAGCAGGTCGCTGCAGCCAGAGTGCACTTTGCCCTATATGAGCAGCACTGACACCCTAGTCCGCCGTCAGCGGGCTGCGGCACTGCAAGCCGCGTTCTTTGCATCGCCCAACCGCTGCAACTTCGCGACCATCAGTGACGATCCGCAGGCGCAGAGCGCGCTGCAGACCTGCTTGAAGGGCCATGCTTCGGGCGCTGTTGACCGAGGCGTGCTCTTGCCTTTCCGGGAAGCGGCCGCTGGACCGACGGCTTGGTTTGTCTGTGCCAGTTCGATGCAGATGCTGCGCGCGCTCCAGGACGAAGTGCGCGCCTTCATTGGGCCGAGCTTTGCCGAGGAGAGGGCGCAGAGCCGGCCACTGGACACGGCGGACCAGCATGCACTGCCTCTGATCGAAGCGGCAGGCTGGTCTTCTTTCCGCCTGGACTCGCCTGATCCGCGCAGCGACACCCGGCTGTTGAACCAGTGGCGACTCTATGAGGACCTACTCAGCCGCCGTCCACGGGCTCCGTCGTACGTACCCAGTACGTTTCACCAGCTTCGCGCCTCGTTCGATCGCGCCTTGTTGGCACGCAATGAAGTCGCTGCCCAGGCCGCCATGGCGGCCTTGCGCGAGAGGTTTGGAGTCTCGGCAGAGAACCGCCTGTACCTCGAGATTCGGTTAGCCGCTGCCTTTGAGCGCTGGGATGCCATATCTCAGCATCCGCTGCTGCCGAGGTTGATTCACCTTCAATTGCCACCCGAGACCTACGGCGATGTGATGGAGGCGCTGTACCGCGCGCACGCCCAGGCGTTCGAGGCTGGCCCCACGCTCGAACCACTTCTTGATCAGTTCCGAACAGAGATCGGCGTACCGGCCCAACCGCTCTTCAAGACCCGCCGCACCTCTCGCCGTCCCTCGGTTCTCAAAGCCTTTGTGCTCCACGAACTGCTCCAAGACGAGCCTCAGTGGGCGGTCTGTGAGCGAATCCTTCAGGAACTGCCGGCTGGCGCCTTTGGCGCGGTCGACGAGCTGTTGCGCGAGCGATGCGCAAAGTCACCCCGGGCGGCTGACTTTGATGCCGCCCGGGCGGCACTTGAGAACGAAGAGTTCGACCGTGCTTGGGAGTTGCTGTGGGTGCTGCCGGATAGCGTTGACGGTTTACGAGGCCTCATCGCTTGTGCGCGGGAGTCGGCTGACCCCGCTAAGGCCGCAGCCGTCCTCACTCGACTGGACGCTTCGGACGCTGCCATTCGGTCGAGCGTCGAGTCTGCATCGGCCACGCGCCTGGCAAATCTGCGCGCCAGCTACCGCCCGCCTGCCGGACGGTCTCAGAAGGGTGCCCCCTTTGTTCGTTGGCCCGACGAGCCCGAGAAGCTTTATGTCGAACGCTGGGCGGAGTTTGTCCGCTCGGTCGAGCCGAACGCGCTGTTGGCGCACAAGGACATAGTCGAGTCGGCCGTTGAATGTCTGATGCACCATGCCGTCGACGACCCGGCTCTGTTCGAGCGGCTTTACCCGCTGTGGCACGAGTTGTTCATCGAGCGCGTCGACCCCAACCCGCTGTTGGTACCGGTCTACCTCGAGATGCTGGAGGCACTTCGGGCGCGCGATGTGTATCAGCGAACCGATCAGGAACTGATCCATCAGATCCTTGTGGCCATCATCGAGAGTGGTGACGACGCCTCCTATCGACAGGCGGTGGACACGGTGTCCAAGATCTTCGGGGCTATTCGATCCCCCCATGCACTGGGCTGGGCCCTTGATGTGTGCGACTCGGTGTCCCAGCGGCGAATTCGCGATGCCGACGCGCGCCTGAGACTGCTCACCCAGGTCATCCAGGCGTGTGAAGAGTTCAGTTCCAGATTAGACCGCCTTCAGATCTACCAGATACGCCAGCTGGCCAAGGAAGCCCAACTCGAACTGCCCGAGTTGGACGAGGCTGCTCCTTTGGCCAGCGAGGCGAATTTGGCGCTCGACGAGACCCCCTACCGGGTCGCGATCTACAGCCTCGATGAATCGGCCACACGCCGCGCCGTGGAGATCTTGAGGTCGCTGCGCCCTCACTGGGTCATCGAAACCAACGCGGACCAAGTCTGTACAGACAGACTCAAAGCCTTGGCCCACAAAGCCAACGTGTTCGTCTTTGCATGGCGCTGCAGCAAGCACGCGGCCTACTACTGCGTGAAAGCCAACAGCCAGAAAGATAATCTGGTCATGGCCCGCGGGGTAGGTACTACCAGTCTGGTGGCCGCAACCGTCGAGTTCCTGCGACTACATTCAAACTAGAGAACTCCCGGCGGTTTGTGAATCTGCAACGGCGGGCCCAAATGATTATGGGCTTCGCGGTGCGCCACCTTTCATGCCGCGCTGCGCGCTGCTTCCAACCTAACCCGCACGATAGCTTACTTGGGTGCGATCAAGCGGGGGTCGACTTAATGCTCAAGGCTAAGCCGACAAATCGACGACGGTGTCAAGATCAAGGTGCCACTCTCTGCCGTCAGCAAGATTCCCATGCATCCGTTCGATCGCATCAACCAGTAAGTCACGTCCAGCTCTTGTATCGTAGCTGGCACTTTTCCAGTCGACCAACCAGAAGTCAGGGCTCAATGTTGCCAACAGGTCCCTAGTATTCTCGCGCACCTTGCTCATGTCGGAGAGGCTGAAGCGGGAATGCTTCGATCTCGATATTGAGATTAGTTCCCCCGTCAGAAATTCTGTCAAAGTAACGATACTAACTTTATCGAGAAGCTTTGTAGGATTAGCGTCGCTCCTTTCGGAGAACAACGCTCCCCACTGCGACTTGACCTCGCTCCACAGCGCAAGGAAAAAGTCGTCCACAGTCTCTTCATCGTCCAGATCTGCGACCCGCTTTGACTTGATGTGACTAATTGCCGCCTCGATTGCGGATGGGGCGATGAACCCAGCCTTTTCTGGCTTAGCGCCCCTGTACACCCAATTGTTGGGCCACTTTATGAGGCCCTTAAATGGGCTGTCCGGATCGCTGTCTGCAATTTGGACCGAAGAAACATTCTCGCTCACCGCAAGTCTGGCCGTTAGCAATCGCTCCGGCAGTGCGTCCGAGTAGTTAACGTTAAGGGCGCGGATGTGATCTGGCGAAACCTTTGATGCCTTGTTGTTGATCACTAGGAACTGAAAGGCCTTTTCGTCAGCATCCGTGTTTAGCAGCACAACAACATTTACGTGGGTGTTATTGCTGTACTCGGAAATGCCCTTAAGGCGATGCTGTCCATCAATGACCAGTCCTGGTTTATCGGCTTCTGACGCGCCCTCTGTGACCGTTACGGCAAGCCTTACGAGGTCCGTCATCGGATAGGACTGCGCATCAATCGATACTGAAGTAGCCTCTTGAATTTTGCAATCATCAAGTGTCAAGACGACTGCCGTGGGCACAGTGTTGCGGGCCTCCGTCAGGAAAAACCGCTTGATCCCTGAAATCCTGCTCTTTTTTGGATCTCTCTGGATCGCCGTTGGGTCATCGCGATTCAAGCGATTGATCGCCGCCCACTCGAGTATCTGGGAGGCGGGCGCGTGGAATACGCAAAATGTTGGCGCATCCTGATTGTCGCGCTGGTTGTAGCGCAGCGCCCAGTACTCAAATGTCTTCGTGGTCATTATGCTTCCCACTGTATTCCGGTTCGCCCGGAGTCATGGACCATTAGGTTAAAGAAGTCGGGCGTGTCCTCGGCGTCAATTACCATGACAGATGATTCGCGTGGCCCAATCGTTCGCAGTGCGTCCTTTAGCGTGGTGCCGTGGGAGCGGGCGTAAAGCATTGCTGCGCGCATGTGAAGAGACACCTTGATAGATCGGGAGGTGTGCTTCGGATCGAGCGTCTGCTGTCCTAGGTCTGCCGTGGGCAATAGTGATTGCACCAGGGTCCATTCCCAAGAGATGCTGTTTTCCTTTGCATCATTGCAGGGTAGACAGACAGGCGCTAGATTCGCAACGATCGTGTCGCCGCCGAAGGAATGCGGCCAAATGTGTTCGTACTCTGCGAAGCGTGGATTCGGTATCCTCCGCCACGGCTTCTTGGGATGCGGAATCTCCTTCTTTCTTTCGCTCGGGTCGAGAGATGCTCCGCATGAGTAGCACCTGAATGCGGTTCGGAACTCCTCCTGTATTTCTTGCCGCTTCCCCCTAGACACGGTGTGATTGTTCTTGCAAGATGCTCGCGCCGCGTCCAAGGCTAGAGGAGCGATTTCATCGAACCTGTCGCAAGTGGCGCGGGTGATATTCAGTTTCTCTACAAGAAAGCTTTCTATTTGGGGTAGACACTTCTCCTCGTCGTCAAGGTGCCTGTTGCGAAACGCCTTCGAGGCTTGTAGCAGTCGCCCGAACACATGGAGCACCACTACACCGTGCAGAAAATCTGCAAGTGATCGAGATCGAGATACTTCTGGGATCCAGTCGTTCGTCGTTTCTCCAATTGACCTTAACTCTGCAACGTTTGTGACGAGTAAGTGCAGAAGTCCCTCACCTCTGGTGGCGGGTTTCCACCTCCCAAGGAAATCACCTTTCTCCATACTCAATTACTGAATTCTCATGGATGCTGACCTTGGCGCATTGAGGCCACACGATGGGCACTAGCGAATCTGCAAGACTTTGTGGGTCTGCATGGAGAGACGCCATTGCGGATTGGCGCGACAGTATTCGATCGCAGATGCCGTATTCGCCAAGATGGCTGGCCCGTCCATTGGTTGAAGCAGGTAGTGGTCGAAGTGAAGCGCGGAAAATGGCAAGTCGTGTGGCAACAGACCAGCTTGCGGATAAATCAGCTTGAGCTCGTGGCCATGCGTTTGCACCAACTGAGCGCCCGCCTTTGGACTTACGCATATCCAATCGATACCACTGGGAGCGACAAGAGTACCATTGGTCTCAATTGCGATGCGAAATCCGCGAGCGTGAATCGCTGCGATTAGCGCGGAATCTACCTGCAGGAGTGGCTCCCCGCCCGTCATGACTACTAACTGGTGCTGCGAGTCAGTCGTGGGCCAAAGTGATGCAACTCGATCCGCAAGTTCAGCGGCAGTAGCATATTTGCCACCAAGAGTGCCGTCTGTCCCGACGAAGTCCGTGTCGCAGAAGCGGCAGACCGCCGAAGCCCGATCCTCCTCGCGCCCTGTCCATAGATTGCAACCCGCGAAGCGGCAGAAGACCGCCGGCATCCCCGCCTGGAGGCCTTCGCCCTGCAGCGTGTAGAAGATCTCCTTGACTGAGTACGTCATGTCCTAAACCGGCAACGCCGGACCTGCTAGATCGACACCAACCATTGAACCGCAGCCCTCGGACTCGAACAGGTCGACCCGGGTCAGTTGGGGCAGTTCGCGACGGGTGCGCTCATGCAACCAGCGCGCAATCGTCGTCGTGTCGCCGTCGGCCAGTTCCGCCTGTTCATGCAGCGGGTGGTGATCCAGCGACTTGAAAATCGGATCGAACACCGCCTTCACGTCCCCGAAGTCCACAGTCCATCCCATGACTTGGTCCAGCGGTGCCCCCAGATGAAGCCGCAGCGTATAGGTGTGCCCGTGGACCCGATGCCTCGGATCACTGGCCGGTGCGTGGCGGAGTTGCACCGCGCTGTCGACGGTGAAGTCCTTCCAGATCCGGTAGTTGGCACCGTCGTAGGTCGCACCGCACGAGGCCGTCTCGTAGACCGTCACCCACGACATCGCGGGCAGTTCAGGTTTCAAGCGCTCCCACAACCATGACGAGATCATCTCGCTGGTGGGATTGGAAAGGCCCGGGATCTCGTTCAGGCAGCGGTAGTTGACCTGCGCCGCGATCGGCGCCCACAGGTCGTCCAGGTGGTCATAGTCGATGCTCAGGTCGGCCCCCGCCAGATCCTGGTCGGCATGGACGATGACTTCGAAGCCGTGCCCGTGCAGGCGTCCGCACTTGTGGCCCAGTGGCACATGCGGCAGGCGATGAGCCGCCTGGAACCGGTAGCGCCGCCACACATGCGCATGATCGCGGGCGTCGACCTCGACACCCTGATTGGGTGTGCTCTGCACGGCCACGCGATCAATACCAGGGGCATCCAACCGGCCACGAATCCACCGCGCCAGGTTCTCGTCGGTCGGTTGGGCCACCTTGTCGTTGAGCAACCCGTAATTCAGCAGACCGGCGCAGCGATCGACCTGTCGCTGCAGGGCCGCCACCTCGCCGCCGGGGTAGGTCACCCAGTCCGCCGGCACGCGGGCATAGGCTGTGGCCGTAAACCCATGACCGTGCAGGTTGCGGCAACGATGTCCGGCCGGCAGCATGTCGACCTGCCGGGCGGCCTCGAACCGGCTGCTGGCGGCATGCAGCACCGACAGCGAAAGAGGGGTGGTGCTCATGCGGCCTCCGTGGCGTTGAAGATCTCGTAGCCCTTGCGCCGCAGGTCGCAGGCAGGACACTGCCCACAGCCATAGCCCCAGGCGTTCTGGGTTGTGTGGTCGCCCAGGTAGCAGGTGTGCGTTTCCGTGCGGATCAACTCCACAAGCGCAGCACCGCCCAGATCCTTCGCCATGCGCCAGGTCTGGGCCTTGTCCAGCCACATTAGGGGCGTCTCGACCACCATCGGGGCGTCGAGCCCCAGGCTGATCGCCACCTGCAGTGCCTTGAGCGTGTTGTCACGGCAGTCCGGATAGCCGGAGTAGTCGGTCTCGCACATCCCGCCCACCAGCACCGACAGACCACGCCTGTAGGCCACCGCAGCAGCAAAGGTGAAGAACAGCAGATTGCGCCCCGGCACAAAGGTCGTAGGCAGTCCGGATGCCGCGAACTGGATCTCGCGATCCTGGGTGAGGGCGGTGTCGCTCACCTGACCCAGCAGCGCGAGGTCAAGGATGTGGTCGGCGCCCAAACGCGGCGCCCAGGCCGGGAACTCCGCCATCAGCCGCTCCAGCACCACCTTGCGGCAGTCCAGTTCCACCGCATGGCGCTGCCCATAGTTAAATCCGACCGTCTCGACCTGGGCGTAGCGATCCAGGGCCCAGGCCAGGCACGTGGCCGAGTCCTGACCTCCGGAAAACAGCACCAGCGCTTTGCGTTCCATGATGTCATCCATTGGCGATGCGACGCGGCTTGCGCAGCGCCTTCTTGAGGGAGCTGACGAGGTAGCGCGTCAGCAGATCGATGTCGCTCGGCGTGTTCTGGATACCATTCCACGGGCGCGTATCCCATGGCTCTAAGGGCCACTGGCCGCTGGTCCAGGCTGTGTGTGGCGCTAGCAGTCGCAAGCCCGGTTCGAACTGGTCCCGCTCTGTCGCCCCTTCAAGGCTGTACAGGTGGTCCATGACGAAGCCCATGGCCACGATTCCGGCGCCGTGCCGCAGTCGCGAGAAGCGCGGGGCCATGCCATACCAAGCCGAGCCGTAGATCTTGGCCACGGCATGAAAGAACTCGTTGACCAACTGAAACGCTCGCTCCTCGCGGTCATCGAAGTGCATCAGGCTGCGAATTGCACCGTCTGAGGCCGAGTTCATGATCAGGCGCTGCATCGCGGTGTCGCTGATCATCCCTGTCGGGTTCGTGTGCTGCCGTACCTCGCCGTGCAGAGAACTCCCGCGCGTGAAGTTGAGCATGTCGACGATGCGCGCAGAGAACTTGCGCTGAGTGAATCGCTCGGGCAAACCCTCCACGTTCGGCAGCAACTCGTAGATCAGAGTTTTCGGCAGAGGACGCGTGTTGTTGATCAAGACGAACTGCTGGCGTAGCTCGTTGTAGTCCTTGCAGATCAGAGCCGAAACGAATACTTGGAAGCCGGGCTTATCGATACCTGCCAGCGCCGAAAGCCGCTGCTGCCCGTCGACGACGAATCCCGGGGGTTGGTTCTTCGGCACGTCGATCTGGACCTGGACCAGCCCATCGGAAAGGTCTCTTACGGTCACGCCGTCAATGAAGGCAACGATCACGGCGTTGGGCAGTAACGCATCCTCGCGCGTCAGGTAGTCGCGGATGTCGCGAATGTGAGAGGCAACCTGATGCCGCTGAAAGCCCCTGAGCTGCCCATCATCCGCCCGTGCGACACGCTCGATCGCAGCAAACGTCAGCACATCGGAAGGGGCGGCGGCAAACACAAACACATCGTGGCCTGGCGCCTGCTGTGCCCGGACTGCTTTGAATCGGTATGTGGTCACGCGGCCTCCTTGATAGTTTTGCTTAGGTGACGGTGGTAGACGCCGAGGTTGTGCATTCCCCGGCGTTTGTTGCGGTTGCTGGACCGAAAGATGATCACCTCGACACCGATGTCACGGCACACCGCGCAGTCGCAGTTTTTCCACGGCTTGTGTTCTAGTGTTCGCTGCACAAGTGCAGCGGTTTTGTGCAGCGCTTTGTCCTGCTGCGCGGCGCCTGTACCGTCGCCGCGCAGCAGGAACTGGTGATAGTCCATCACGGCATCCAGCGTTGCCTCCGCCGACGATGCCCCACGGTCATATGCCCGTACCTCATGCAACGCTCGCCGCTCTCGCCGCAACAGGTCTTCTGCGCTGAACTGACCGCGCTTGATGCCTTGCATCAGGCGTGCGTTCTCCGTGGCCTGGGGAATGCGGATCGCGGTGTAGTACTCCAGTCGACCGTCTGAGCCTTCGCTGTAGTAGTTCGCCTTCTCGTCCTTGAATGCACGGATCAGCGGCGAAGTCGAATCAAAACTTGTGATTCCAAAGCCCGTGAACTCTTGGATGCTGTCGGCTTTCGCAAAGCCAAGCAGATGAATATCGGTCTCTGGGCGAATCCGTTCTCGGATAGCTGTCAACACGGCCTTGATAGCGTCGACCTTCAAGGGAACTAGGCCCCCGATGGCCAAATAACGGTACCCCATCCGCTCGAGTCGATGTGCCGCCTCGGCCATGCTCTTGGGTGACCACCCCTGCACGGGTCCGAGTGGCTCGAAGGGCATTCCCTCGCGCTTGACAAGGCCTAGGAATACCTCGGCATTGGCCAGCGTGATGGCAAACCGCTGCCGGATCGCGGCGTCGACCGCCCGCTCCGAAGGGTTGGCGAGGTCACAGTCAAAGATGATGTGGTCCGGGGAAATGCCGTGGGTAAACCCGGCTTCGGTATAGAACTCCACCACCTCCTCGGGAGCGTAGGCTGGCACCGGATGCTCCACGTAGGCAAAGGCGCCGCAGTCACCCAGCAGCATTGCGTCCTTGAACCTTGGCCCACCATAGCGCAAGAACTGCCGAGCGCCATCTCGCAGCAAGCGCTGCTCCTCCCTTGTGGAGTAGCGAACCTTTGAAGCTGCCACACCTGTGGCCTGCCGCACGGCGCTCATGGACACCAACAACCCGTCATAGGGCGCTGGGTCCATGAACTCATGTGCATAGACGTCGGACCAGTAGCGCTCACGGCCAGGCCTGGAGCGATCGTTCAGGAAGTCGTACCCAGGGTCGACATAGTCCTGCGTATCCGAGTACAAGAACTTCATGCTATTTCGAGGCGATCTTGCTGGCGGCATAGGCACGCACCAACGTGTCCTGCAGCTTCTTTACGTGGGGGGGAGTGTTCTGCACTTCGTTCCAAGCCAACCCTAGCGTCTCCCATGTTCCCTTGGTCCAACGGCAAGACGGCGCAACCTTCTCGAGTTCGCGCTGCACGGCAGCTACCTCCGAATTGGGGGGTAGTCGCGCATAGATCGCATCCATGAGCAATCCCATGGCCATCAAGCCAGCGCTGTGCATCAGTCGACTCTGCTTCGGATCCTTGCCCCAAGCGTCGGGAAATACGGCCTTCACCGCCGACCAGTACGTTGTCAGGATGCGATACATCCCTACGACATCACCGCCGCCCTCCCGTCCGACCGACTTGAACGGTGCCAAGGCCCCCAGCGGATTTGACAGACTGCTCTTGATCAGGGATAGCAGCGCGGTATCCGTGACCACTGCCTCGGACGCCCCGCGGTCCGAGGCGCGCTTGACCAGGCGGAAGAACGGCGATGCCGGATCCTGGTTAAGGGTGCTCACCAGTTCCGCAGGCACCTTGCGCGCCACCAGATCCCGCGGAAGAACGAAGGTCGCGGTCTCGGGCAACAACTCATTGATCAAGCGCGTCGGCAGGGGCTTGGCCTTATTCACCAAGATGAACTGCTCGCGCTGCACTGAGAGCCGGTCGGACACGAAGCCAATCACAGGTACCGCCAGATCCTTGTGTTGCGCCTGTGATAGCGCAATCGATCGCTGCTGACCATCGACGATCCAGGCAACGCGCTGGCCCTCTGCATAGATCGGCAAGGTCAAGGTGCCACTCTCAGACACCCTGGTATCGCCCGCAGGCTTGCTGCCACGCGAAGCAGCGAACTTCACGTCCGGCGCCAGCGCCAGGATGATGGCGTTAGGAAAGAGGACGTCACCCTGATTGAGATAGTCCACGATGCCTTTGACGTGCTGGCGAATCTCTGGACGTTGAAATCCCTTGAGTTCATCAGCCGCGTCACGCTCGATGCGCGAAATGTCTGCCACTCGGACAATGTCACCGCCCTTGATGAAGAATGCGTAGACGTCCAGTCCTTCGCCCTGTGTGGTGTGCAGAGCGCGGACGACCAACTCCTGTCGACCGGTGGTCGTTTTTTTGGCTGCTTTCATCTTCACGCTCGCAGTTGTGCGGACAACCCCTGCCAAAGTCGGCTGAACCGCTTCTGTTCACAGGAGATCCGAGCTTCATCTCGCAGATAGCGCAGCAGTTTTGTGCTGCTACCCGAGTGCCGGGTCCACTGTGCTTCTAGGACTTTCAGAATCTCGTCATCGGTCATGCGCTGACCCGTCGCACGAAGTCGCCGCCGACGGTGGGCCAGACTCGCTGCTACAGTCTCATGAGACTCCTCGAGCGGCATCTCCGTCGCCTGGAGAACTTCCACGAAGTGACGTAAGGCGCGCTGAGCAAAGTCCGATCGCGTGCCTGCATAGCCGCGCACCGACTCAAGACGGTCGTCATAGGGCATCACACAGCCCTGCAGGTGGCGCGGCAAGCACTGGACACCAGCAGCGGACGTGAAGATCCGCAGGGATCTGGCCCTGGCCGGTGTGACCTGTGCCAGGTCGTCTTGCACCAACCGCAAGTAGCCGCTGGGCAGCGCCAACAGCGTCGGCGCCTTGGTGATCAACCTGGACAGAGGAGCCGGCGAAGTTTCGGTCAACGCGTTCCACCACTGCGGCACATGGCATCCCACCGCTCTCAACCGGCGATCCAGATCCGTTCCCGCCGCCACGGTGCACTCATAGGCTGGGACGGGTCGGTCGTGGCGGATCAGCCCCAGGCCTGCAGACACCACATACCAAGGAGCGCCCAGGGTTGCTGCTGCGGCCGCCGTGTCCACGATCGATCTACCCTGGTAGAGGCTTTCAGCTGCCATGTCGGCACTGGCCGTCCCGATAGCGCGACGCCAGGCCTGTGCCAAACGAGGCAGCGAGGCGCACTCAGGCAGCACTGCCACGTCTACGCGATGGCGGCCAGCCTTGCGTTGGGTACAACTGGTGACGATGGCGACAGTTACAGTCACGGCGAGTGAGGAAGAGATGCAGTTTTTTGGGGCCCCAGGTAGTGTACCGGATGCAGTTATTTTTGCTTCTGGGTGACCTGGAGCGAGCACTTATCCAGGCCCGCCAGCGGGCGCGACCCGATGGTTAGAGGCCTGCAGCCCTAAAGGCCTGCGCATCAATGCATGCCCGGTGCTGAACTTGCCTCCGGGAGGTGGACTCGAGGGTGAGTTGGCAGGTACTGCTGAAGTACCGTCGAACCTACCCACGCCGATGAAAGTGCGCAACGCTGCGTCCCCAGAGGACAGCGAGGGTTGCCACGACGCTGGGGCTGACCAGCGGATGCACCCCGACCGGCAGCACCAACGCAACCACGGCTGCGCAGGCCAGCAGGATCGACACGGATGCGTACAGCGCGAAGCGCTCTGGATCGTGGTGAAGGAACTCCTTGGACTTGATCACTCTGCTGATCGCGCCGTCCGCGACCGCTGCGGCAAGGAAGGCTGCCATCCAAGGCAGCCACTCCAGCATCGCCGACAGCCTAAAGGCGGCCAGCAGCACGAGTGCATCGATCGCACGGAAGTAGCTGTTCCCGAACAGCCGCTGGTTGACGGAAGCCATCTCCCGCGCCACGGCGCCGTCCACACCGCTCGCCGCCGACGCACTGACGGTCGGGGGCATCGGCGTGGCCTCTCGTGCCGCACCCTGAAGGCCCAGTGCTCGGTCGAGGATCCGCAGCGCGGGCGTCTCGCCCCAAATCTCTTCCATCGCCTGGTGCTCGCTTCGAATCTGCGCCAGGAACCGTTCCGGCGGATGCGCCGATGGCAGGTAGAGCACCAGCACCAGCAGGCAGAGCAGGGCGGCGATGCTGACGATGCGGATCACGACGGATGTCCCGCTATTGCAGCTGGAGTCCGGTTCGGCTTGGGCGGTGCCGCACGTGTTGCTCTGGGTTCGTCCGCATCCGGGTCGAGGATCGGAAACCGCCCCTTGATGATCCGCCCGCCCGACACCGAGGCGAAGTACTGCAGGTTGGGCAGCTTGCCCAGCACGTCGGCCGGCACCATCTCCTCGAAGCTTTCGGTGAGCTGCGTCGAGTAGCTCGACGAGAAGTCGCCCAGGTGGGCATCGGCGCCGCTGCTCAGGCCCACGCGTACCGAGTGGATCGCGGTCTTGCCGAAGGTCTCGACCACGAAGTCCTGCGTCGGCCGGTCCTTGGATCGCAGCGCGATCAGGTTGTTCAGGTTGCCCAGCGCCATGCGCGCCGCGTCTTCGCTGCCCAGACGCTTGGCCAGGTCGGCCAGCGTCTGCATCGCGCAGGTGGTGAAGATGCCACCCTCGGCGCCCTTGTTCAGGATCTCGATCAGCGGCTGGTTGATGACGTTCGACACCTCGTCCACGAAGAGCGAGATGCGCCGGTAGCCGCCCAGGTTGTAGCGCATGCCCGCACGCGCGGCCAGGTCGGCCAGGGCCAGTGCGCCGATGGCGGTGGCGACCGACGGGTCGGGCAGGGAATCCAGGCACATGTACAACACATGGCCGGCGCGCTCGATCTTCTCGAAGTTCATGATCGGTCTGGCATCGCCAGCGTCGAAGGGGTCGGGCGACAGGCTGCGGCCCAGATCGCCTGAGGTCAGCATCGAGAGCACCGGCAGCAGGTTGGCGGTGATCTTCTGGTAGTGCTCGCGGTTGTGGCGGAAGGTGCGCACCTGGGCGTCGAGCACCTTGTTGCGCTGCGACTGAGAGGCGTGGTGTTCGTAGAAGGCGACCAGGGCCAGCAGGTCCGCACTGGCCGCCTCCGACGGGCGCTTCATGTTGCCGCGGTGCGCATCGTGCAGCAGCTTCTTCATCTCCGGCTGGTCGCGCCAACTGGTGCCGAGCAGCCGCTCGTAGAAGCGGCGCAGCGTCGCTTCCAGCACGGGCTCGATACCGCCCTCGATGTACTTGGTGAGCTTGACCAGATTCGGCCGCTCCTCCAGTTCGACCAAGCCCTGCACGACCACATTCACGGCGTCCCAGCCGAAGGCGGAGAAAGCGCCGGCCGTGTCCGCCGGCATGATCGACTGGATCCGCGAGGCGATCTCGGTGGGCTTCTGCCAGTTGAAGGTGAAGTCCAGGCGCACGCCGGCTTCAGGGAATGCGGGGTGGAACTCGAGGAAGGTGTCGGGTTCGCGCCAGTCCTCGCAGGCGCGCTGCGTGACGCGCTTCAGGCGGCGGCTGTTCTTGGGGTCGATGACGATGACCACGTCGCCGCGGCGCACGGCCTGAGTCACCAGGTTGGCCAGCGCCACACCCTTGCCGGACTGGGTGGTGCCCACCAGCAAGGTGCCGCCTTCGAAGTTCTGCAGCGGCCGGTGCAGGGGCACCTCGCGCGGCTCGACGCCATGGATGTAGGGCAGGCCGATCTCGGCATCGGGTTGCGGTCGTGCGTCGTATCCCAACACCTGCAGCAGGCGGGGCGACACGGTGAACTCCCGATAGTCGACCTTGGCCAGTTCGTAGAGACGCTGCGAGTGGACGGGCCGCCACTCGAAGCCGAAGCCCAGGAACACCGCGTCAGGCTTCTCCGTCCAACGGGCGGCGGCCTGTGTGCTCAGAACCTGGATGCCGCGGCCGGAGAGCGAGGCGCGCAGCACCAGGGTGTGAACGCCCTGAGCCAGCCGCAGCACGCCCATCGCCAGGCAGAAAGCGGCAAGCGGGAGTGCGAGCTGTCGCGGGAGCAGGCCCAGCCCGCCGGTGACTGCGAAGAACAGCAGGGCGGATGCCCAGACGGCGGCGGCGTACACCTCGTAGGCGCGCCGCCAGGGCATCTCGTAGCGGCGCATCAGCATGTCAGGGCACCTCGTGCGCGGCCGGCTCGAAGGCGGCAGGGTCGAAACCTTCGATGCAAGCTGCGGCGACGACGAGCCCGATCGTCGGCTCGCCGCGGAAGTCGGCCGTGACGGTGGCCGGGCCATCCCGCCTGGCATGCACCAGCAGGCCGACATCGGCCAGTGCCCGGCCGGCCAGCGCGGGCTGCACGCCACGCCGTTCCAGTTCCGCCAGCGGCACGAACAGGCCGGCCGCGATGGGTGCGGCGGCTGCTGCGCTGCCCGGCCCGTTGAGGGTGCCGACGATGGCCGCAAGAGCATCGCGCACTGACGGGTTCATGCGCATGGGCGCGTTCAGCTTGAAGGTGGGCGCCGCGGCCGGCGGCGGGGAGGGCGGAGGGGGCGGCGACGGGACTGCGAGGTCGGCGACGACTGCAGGGGGCGGTGCCGGGGTATGTGAAACCGGCGGCGGCTGGGTTGTGTGAACTGCCGGTGATGTGGCCACGTCGGTGACGTGGAGCAATGAGAACTGGGTGCCGGGCGGCGGTGCGGGGGCTGGCGCTGGTGTAGGTGCCGGCGCCTTCTGGGCGGTCCGCGTGGCGCCTGGTGAGCAGACCAACGAGATGGTCAGTGGCTCGGCTGGCGGCGCGACGCCGTGCAGCAGGATCGCCGGCGAAGCCAGCTTCACCGCCTCGGCGGCGGTCTTCAAGTCCGGCGGCAGGACGAACCAGGTCGAGGCACCGTCCGGCTGCCGCACGAAGACTCCGGCCTCCAGCAGCAGATCGAGCATGGTTTCAGGCGCCTTGGGGATGCCGGCCAACTGATCGGCTTCCAGCAGTGTCTGAACATCGTGGGCCGCCTGCGGCCACAGCAGGAACAGCCCGTCGGGCCCCAGCCAGGCGCGCGACTTCTCCCGATTCGGGAACCAGCTGGGACTGCCGGACGCCAGCCGGCGCATCGCGTCGACCAGGTAGCGTTCGAGGTGCGAGCCGAACTGCGGCACGCCGTAGCGATCGGAGTTGGCCTGCAGGTTCCGGTCGATCACCAGCGCAAGCGAGCGGCGGACCAGAGCGTCGAGGACGTTGTGGTCACGGTAGACCGGCTGCCCGCTGATGCTGGACATGAGGTGCGGGACGATGACACTGTTGTCCTGCGCCAGGTACTGGAGCGTGGCTCCCGGGACGACCAGGGGCAGTGCGAACACGCCCAGGCCGCGCGACTCGGTGGCGTTCGGCCGCCAGCGAACGAAGTAGCGAGTGGCACTGCGCGATGCCAGCCAGTCGCCCAGGGGGATGAGGAACTGCGGCCACTCGCCGCCCGCCTCGTCGGTCACGATCAGGTGGCTGAGTACCCGGTGCAGTTCGCAACACAGGCCACCGATGAAGGTGGCCAGGCGCCAGCGCGGTTCAAGCTGGCGGCGCGCCGAGATCGTCGACCGTCCGGAGAAGATGTGCGCGTCGGTGCCTTGCAGGCTGTAGAACGCTACCTCCAGCCCCAAGTTCAGCAGACCGGCAGGTGAGCTGAAGTAGTTGTCGGCGGTGGCGGGCAGCAGGTGGACGTAGCCGGCATAGCGCTGGAGCAGCGGCTGCACCTCGGCGTCGAAGGCGTCTCGGGACAGGCCGAAGCACAGGCGGATGCGGCTGACGAGGTCATCGGCCGAGGCGAGCAGGTCAGGGACAGGCAGGGCGGCGAAGCCCGGGTCGGTGGCCGGGAAAGCGGCGAGGGACGCTGGGGACTGCATGGCGGGTGCAGACGAGTGCTGCTGCCATGCTGACGCCCGTCGGTGGATCTGACGCGGGGAAAGGAGAGGTCTGGTCGTGGGCTTTCGAGGTCAGCCGCTCGAGGTACTCCGGCATCGCACCGTGTCTGAAAGCAAGCGCCTTGGCCGAGCGCCAAGACCGTCAGGGCCAACACGACTGACCCTTGAAGACTGATCGTGGCAAGTCGCGCTTAGCGCACAGGCTGCTGCTAGGGGGCCAAACTGTCAGTCACGGTCGGACTTCAGTCGACGGCACGTCCCAGCCACAAGCGGCCCCGGGGCAAGATGGTCTCTACCAATGCGACCTGAAAGCCTGCCGGTTCAGCCCGCCGCCCCCGAAGATTCTCATCCCCGAGGTTCAGCAAAATGATGACGGCGTCGCCGCACCCGCTGAACGTGAAGCGATACTCCCGAACGAAGCGCCATCACGTGTAGACCGAAGCGGGTGGATAGCCAGTTTTCACGCTATGCGAGCCGCCAAAGCAGATCAGCAGCCATGCATTTGAAGAGCCTCCACATCCAGGGGTTTCGGCGCCTGCAGGACTTGACCCTCAACCTCAGAAGAGGCCTGAACATCCTCGTCGGTCCGAACAACGTGGGCAAGACAGCGGTCGTCGACGCTCTACGAGTTCTGCTTTCGGCGAGCGACGAAGGAAACTTGCGGCTCACCGAACTCGACCTGCATCAGACAGCCTCTGGAGAGCGTAGCGCGGCGGCGACGTTCACCTTTGTGTTCAGCGGCTTGTCAGAGGAGCATGAAGCCGACTTCATGACCGCGCTCATCCCGGTCAAGAACGCCGGCGCCATCGTCGGATACGACGCGCAGTTCAACGTCCAGTACACGCAGGCAGAGGCAGGCGGGAGATTGCGGCTGCGCCGCTGGGTCGGTTATCACGAAGAGAACGTGATGACGACCGAGATGCTCGAGAACCTCCGCGCTATCTACCTGCAGCCGCTTCGCGACCCAGCCCATGGGCTGAAGCCGGGCCGGATGAGCCAGATTTCAAGGCTCATCCAAAACATGACAGACAAGGCTCAAAGGGAAGATCTGGTCAAAGCCTTGAAGAGCATCGACAACGATCTAAAGGGAAAGCATCCAGTTTCCTCGACGAACGCGGCCATCTCCAACAGGCACGAGAGCATGCTCGGCAAGCAACTGGCGCAGTTGCTTGACCTGGACTTGACGTCAGGCGACTTCAACAGGTTCGCTGCTCGTGTTGGGCTGGCCGTTGGCGGCATGGAGGTTGAACAGAACGGTCTCGGCTTCAACAACCTCATTTACATGGCCGTCGTGCTCAGCGAGCTTGCGCTCAACAAGTCGGTGTCTTATTGCGGGTTGCTGATTGAAGAGCCCGAGGCGCATCTGCATCCACAACTGCAGGCCGTGTTGCTCGAGTACCTGAAGTCGGTCGAGAAGCCCTTGGAGGGGGAACGCGCGGTCCAGGTCTTCGTGACCAGCCACTCGCCGAACTTCGCCGCCCTTGCCGACATTGACTCCATCTGCTGCGTGTACGAGGGTCCGACAGGTCCTGTGGCATTCGCTCCTCGCGATGTGACGTTTGAGCCGGGCAAGAAGGAGAAGCTCCAGCGATATCTGAACGTCACGCGAGCAGAGCTGTTCTTCGCACGGCGGCTCATTCTTGTCGAAGGGACTGCCGAACTGTTTTTACTTGATGCGCTGGCAACCAAGGCCGGGTACGACCTCCGCAAGCACTCCGTCAGCATCATCAGCACCGACGGTCTGAACTTCGACGCGTTCTTGCCGCTGTTCGGCAAGAACGCGATGCAGATACCGGTCGCGGTTGTTACCGATGCGGATCCACCCAAGGCCACCTTCCCGGACCAGACAGCCGCCCTCACTTTGTCGGACAACGCGAAGACCCTCAAGGGCCTCGAGGACGAGTTCGTGAAGTGCTATTTCGCCAAGAAGACGCTCGAGTACGACCTTGCCTTCGACGCCGTGCGCCGTGAGCTGATGGTCGCCGCCCTTAAAGAGATACATCCAAAGATTGGTGCTGACTTGGAGACCGATGTCGGCAACGCTGCTACGGCCCAGGAGAAGGCGAAGGTCCTCTACTGCGGGATGTTCCAAAGGCCTGGCGACCTCGAGAGCGTGCAGAAGGGGCGGTACTCACAGATCCTGGCCTACGGCATCGCGACTTCGAAAACACCGGTCGTGTTGCCACCGTACCTTGAGGCGGCGCTGAATTTCGTTGCCCCGAAGATGGATGCTGCCGGTGGATGAGTTCGACCCCACCGCAGAGCAGAAGGCCATCATCTACGCCGAGCTCAAGCCGCTCGCGGTCGTCGCGTGCCCGGGAAGCGGCAAGACAGCAACGTCGGTTCGCCGTGTCGCAGACGTTCGACGTCGCCTGGAAGGAACGCGCAACCACGTCGCCCTCCTGTCTTACTCGAACGTCGCGGTCGACACCTTTCGTAGCGAGTACCGAAGCCTTCGCGGCGTCGATGGCGACTCCGACCGCGTAGTCATCCAGACGGTCGACTCGTTCATCACCACGTTCGTTCTTCGCCCGCACGGCAGTCGAGTAATGAACTGTGAACGCACGCCATTCCTGGTGCTAGGTGGCGAGCCGTTCCTGTCGAACTACCGCTTCGGCACAGACGTCAAGAGCCTGATTGGCTTGGATGAACTTGCGCTCAGTCGGCAGGGTGGGCAGACCATCTTCTACCGTCAACACAAGGGCGGCGGGGCCTCTGCACTGGACGCAGAGCACACGAAACTCGCGCGAGCAAGTATCAACAAGCTCGCAAAGATTGGCGGCTACACATACGCCGCCGGACGAGCTTGGGCACGTGTGCTTCTAAACCAAGAGCCTCGTCTAACGGCGGCGCTTGCTCGCCGGTTTCCGCAAATTCTCATCGACGAGGCACAGGATATCGGAACCTTCGAGGCCGAGATTCTCGACCTCCTCAGCGCTGCCGGCAGCACCATCTCCTTGGTGGGCGACTTCCACCAGAGCATCTACGGTTTCAACTTTGCCAGTGGTGAGTACCTGAGAGCCTTCTCCAAGCGAAGCGACGTTCTCGAACTTCCGTTGACCGAGAACCGGCGGTCAATGCCTTGCATCGTGTCAGCTGCCAACGCCCTGGCGGGGACCAAGTCAATCCCGTTCAGGACCACAGCCCCCAGGTACTCGGGCGCCTACTACTGGCGATACGACGAGAACCAGCTCCCGCAGACGATGGCCGCATGGGCTACCGGACTCGGCGCGTCCGGCTATCCGCTTCAAGAGGCCGCTGTGCTCTGCCGCGGCAGCACGCTGTTGTCGAAACTGACATCAGAGTCCAGCAAGCTCGGACAGTCCGCGGTGAAGCACTTCGCAGCCGCTGCCATTGAGCGAGAGCAAGGAGGCGACATCTCGAAGGTTGTGGACCACTGCGCCAAGGGTGTGATGAGCATCGTTCGAGGCCTACCAAACTCGTTTCTCGGTGATTTGAAGGGTATTCGCGGCGACGCTGAGTCGCGAACGATCCGTCGCCTTGTTTGGCGTTTGATTCGAAAGCCGTCCACAGGCGTACCCCTTGCTACGCTGGCCGCCAAGGCAGCTTGGCTTCCGCAACTTAAGGGCAATCTGAACGCATGGTTGACCGAGCTCGAAAGCTCGTCACCGTACGTCCGTGAACCAACGTGGGATGCTCGAGTGAAGTCCACGAAGCTGCCTGAGGTTGGTCCGCTCATGGCGATGGATTTCGGTCAGAACGAGTGGGGCCGAATGCGCTGCGGCACCGTGCATTCCGCGAAGGGCGAAGGCATCCCCGCGGTCCTCTACTTGACGACCAAGAAGGACGTAGTGGCGATGGTCACCGGCACCAACGACGAGGAGGGCCGCATCGGCTTCGTCGCAGTGACGCGTGCTCGAGACCTGCTAGTCATTGGCATTCCAAGGAAGACGGACAAAGATGTTGTCGATGCGCTTGTCCAGCGCGGCTTTGTCGAATGGAAGCCAGGCAACGTCGCGCATCCTGTTTGAGCGACTGGTTGATGGCAGTAAGCGTCAGGTGCACTCGCACGAGCAAGGGACCGCAACCGCTGCCTTGCCTGCCATGGGCCGGAGGCAGAGTGTCGGCAGGTTTGGACGCAAGGCTCAAGGCCCATGCTGGCCTCGCATCGGCGTAGCAAGGTGCACGATTGAAGGGCCAGCTTCCACCTGAAGCAAGACAAGCATGCCTAGTTGCTCAGCGCTCGGCGCAACTAACGGCTGCACCGGAAACGCCCCCTGCACCCGCGGGTCCGTCCCGTACCGCTGCACCAGCTTGCAGAAAGGACAGTGGTCGTTCGAGCGCGCCACGGAGCCGTAGGCCGCCAGGAACTCGCTGTGGCAGGTCGGGCAGGTGACGAGCGAGAAGCTTCTCGTGTCGGTGAGCCACAGCCCGTCCGAGTGCGCGGCCAGATCGAAGGCGCGGTCGAAGCTGATGCGGTGCGGTGGCTGGCAGATGCCGACGTAGTGGCGGTAGGCGCCGACGAGAGCTTCACCCGCTGGGAAGTCGGCGTCTCGCAGACGGCGGTACAGGGCCACGACGATCGAGGCCTCGGCGCGGTGGAGCAGGTTGGCGCCGTGGTACCACTCCGGCGAGTCCGGCGAGCGCCCTCGAGGCACGGCCATGCGATCCGGGAAGAGCAGGCGCAGCGCCTCGCGGGGCGGCAGGCCCGTCAGATGGCCGATGGTGCGCACGCGTGCACCGCAGGCCGCACAGGCCTTGGCCAGCGCCAGGGCGCGCAGTTGACGATCGACCCGCGACTGCATGTCGTCCGACCGGGCAACTGAGCGTCAGGCTGCCGAACTGGCCGTGACATGGCGGGGGGCGTGGACCGCGGCCAGCGGTCGCACCAGCGGCAGCGGCGTGTCGAGCAGGCTGACCAGGTCGCGGCGCGGCGGGAAGAGCGTCGCGTCGCCCAGGTTGGCCACGATGGCCATCAGCTGCTGGACGCTCATCGTGCCGAGCCGCTCGGCCTGGGTCGCGTCGAGCGCGAAGCGGCAGCACGCGGCCGTGCGGTCGTGGAGGATGCCGTCGCGGATGGTGAGCAGCAGGGTCAGGTTGGCGATCTGCACATCGGAGAGCTGGACCTGGTTCATGGTGCGTCCTCGCGTGGGGACCACGAGCCCGTGCAGGGCAGGGTGGAGGGGTTGGTCGGTGGATGCGGGTCGTGTTGCAGTGGCTGAAGGAATGGTTCCGGCGCTGTGCGGCCAGCATAGGGTGGGCGACGGGTCGCCTTCAATGGGCGGCGCGTTCCTGTGCATCTGCTTACCGAATTGCCACTCGCAAGCCCTGGCGAATTCCGGCGAATGCGTGAGCGCCACCGCGTGAAGCGATGTGCGGCGTGAACGACGCCCTTGTCGGGGCGCCGTGCAACGTCGGCGCCGGTCCGGTCGGCGAACGGGGTTGCCCCCGCTCGCCGCCATGCCGGACTGCCTGCTCAGGCCGTGCTCAGATCGCTTCGGCCAGGCCCTTCCACTCGGCGCTGCCGAGCTCGATCAGCTTGCCGCCCAGCGCCTCGAACTCCGTGGCGCGGTCGTAGTCGTCGATCTCCTGGCTGTAGTGCGTCACCGCATTGACCAGCCCGTAGCCCGAGAGCTCGCCCTCGGTGATCAGATGCCGCAGCACGCCCGAGCGCTCGACGTCGTTGAGCGTGTAGCGCTGGGCGAGCACCTCGACCGTCCTCACCGGGTCGCCGACGAGGGGGATCTTCAGCGTTTTCTGCAGCTTCTGCGCCGTCTGTCGGAAGCTCGCCTCCGACACCGCCGCCTGCACCACGTCGCGCACCTTCAGGAAGAAGGCCTTGTCGTCGGCACGCAGCGTGTCGTCCTGGTAGACCTGCAGGCCCTCGTCCTCGGTGCCGAGCGAACGGCCCACATGCGTCTTGCGCAGCGACCGGTCGGCCGCGATCAGGCCGTTGCGGCAGACCAGCCGGTACAGCAGCGGCTGCACCGACAGCGTGCCCTGGCCGACCTCGGAGTTCGAGATCACCACGCCGGCCTGCACCACGTCGCCAGGCGCCATCTCGTAGGTCAGGCGCGAGGTGATGCACTTCAGGTACATGCGCGTCTCGGTCAGCTCGACCGACTCGAAGCGTACCTCGGGCAGCTGCTGCAGGATGGGCAGCACGCTTTCGGCGAGGTCGAAGTTGTCGAGCCGGCGGTAGCGGTCCGACAGCACCGCGCGCACCTGGCCGTCCAGGGTGCGCAGCATGCGCCGATCGTCCTCGCTCTGCAGCCAGGTGTTGACGTTGCGGTCCAGCAGCACCGGTTGCTCCTCGCGCATGCGCTCGAAGTACGCGTGCGGGATCTTCAGCTTGTCGGCCAGCTGGCGGCGCGCCAGCGGCGTGACGCCGTAGCGCACCGGGTTGCCGGCTTCGTTGACGATGATGTGCGTCTGACCGTCGTCGCCGGTGCTGTGATGCACCAGCTGCGACGGCACGATCAGGTCCTTCTTCGAGTGCTGCTGGCGCTCCAGTTCCTGGGCCAGGCTCACGAGGGTACGTCCGCTCTTCATGACTTTCTCCAATCGGGTTGGGGTGGGTGAGAAGCGGGGACGGCACGGCCCACGTCGGGGCACGGGTCCCCGCAGTGGGTTGACGACAACAACTCGCCGCATGCAGCGCGTCCTGGTTGGATTGGCGATGCATCGGCGAGGCAGGGGTGCGACGTCGGTGACACGGGTGTCGCCATCGGTCGCGATGGATCTCCAGGGCTGCCTTCGTGGCGCCGGGAGGCGTCACCTGGTCTGGCAGCTACCAGTCGGGAAACGACGAGGGGAGCGCGTCGGCCGTATGGCCGACGGCGCCTGACCTTTTCGCCGGCACCGGCGAGTGGTGGCGCAGGGCATGCGCTGAACCGTCCAGTGCCGCTGAAAAAGCGGGTGCGGACCGCTGTGGCTCGCCGCACCCCAAGCTCCATGACCTCAGCCTCAGCCACCGAGGGCCACCCGGTTGCCCGAGCCCCGTTCGGCCGACGACGATGCGGTCGCTTGCCCCCGGCCCTGGTTGGGGCCGGTGGCACGCTGGCACCACACATCGGCCCAGTCCGTGCCCGCATGGCGCGGCACGAACACCCGCACCTGGCGCGGGCCGGTGGTCGTCTCCTCCCGCTTCAGCCGCCGCGCGAGCGCGTAGGCGAAGCACTGGCCGGCGAAGTCGCCACCGGCGTCGTTGTCCGCATAGATGCAGACCTCGCGCACGGTGTCCGGCACCCAGAGCTTCTCCAGGTTGCCGGCGCTGATGCCGGCCCACACGGGCTTGCCGGTGGCCAAGTGCACCGCCAAGGCGGTCTCGATGCCTTCGCACAGCGCGAGTTGCGCGCCGGCATCGAACAGGCGCACGGAGGCGCCGTGGATGCCCGCGGAGAGCACCTTCTTCGCGTCGGCGGCGTCAAGCTTTCGGCCGTCGAGCAGGTAGGTCCGGTGCAGCGTCACGGCCTGACCGTCCGGCGCCTGGATCAGCGCCAGCATGGCCGGGTAGGCCGCGATCTGCCGCGACTTGCCGTCCGCACCCTTCTCGAAGTAGCCGAGCGACGGGTGAAACCGCAGCACCGGCGGATGCCGATGCAGGGCCAGCCCGCGCCCGCGCAGGTAGCGGTCGACTTCGTCGCCGGCCACCACCGGCCGCGCCTCGTCCCAGATGCGCTGCACCAGCCGGCGCATGCGCTCCCCCGGTGCCGCCGGGGCACTGGCTTCGCTGGCCGCAGCCGGCAGCATGCCCAGACAACGTTCCACCTCGCACAGGGCGGCGTGGAAGTCCACGCCCCGCACGGCCTGCAGCAGCTTGAAGCCGCCACCCGGGCCGCATTGCCGGCAGTGGTAGTTGCCCTCGCCGAACTTATCGGTGTACTGGAAGCGATCCGTCCCGCCGCAGGACGGGCAAGGCCCGTTGCGGTGCCTGAGGATGCGCTCCTCGACGCCGGCCGCAGCCAGCAGCTCGCTCCAGCGGCCGTGCGCGCGCTGCTTCACGGCATCGATGCGGGCCGCGTAGTCAGCGTCCTGCATGTGCTCCTCCGCCAGCCGCTGCGTGATCGACCAGATCGACGGTGTGCCCGGGCGCGAGACCCACGCCCACCGTCAGCTGGAAGGTCTTGCCGTGCAGCAGCGGGTACTTGCCCAGTCGCAGGGACTGCAGCAGCGAGTCCAGCGTCTGCACCGGGTCCACCGCCCGCAACAGGCGGAGCAGATCGGCCAGCGCGTCACGGTCGGCGTCGCGGTCGGCATCCAGGAACTGGTCGTGCTCGTCGTTGAACGAGGACAGCTGTTCCACCGGCGCGCCCGTCTTCTCGCCGTCGGGGATGTACAGGTTGCCGTCGTGGCAGACGCCGGCGTCGCTGACCAGCGTCTCGTCGTCGCCGACGCGCAGGCGAACCTTCTCGCAGAGGATGACCGTGGGCCAGACCCAGCGGCCCTCCAGCGCCGTGCGCAGCTTCTCGCCCACCGGCGTCACGCGCTGACCCTCTTCCTCGAGGAAGCGGACGTGGCGCATCACCCAGTGATCGGCATGCACGCCGATCCAGTCGAACACCAGCCACCCGCGGGCGCGCGCCATCATCCAGCGCGGCGCGTTGTCGTCGCCCACGTCGTCCAGTGCCACCAGCTGCACGGCACCCGACTCGATGGCCTCGCGCGTGGGCGCGGTCGGCACCGGCGTCAGGTGGCGGCGCTCGCCATGCTCCACCTGCACCGGGTAGCCCGACACCAGGCTGAACAGCTCCGCCGGCAAGGTGCCGAGGTCGTTCAGCAGGTCGAGGTGCCCCCAGCCGCGCATGACGCCGTAGTAGGTGTCGATGAAGTAGCGCGGCGGCAGTTCGGCCTTGGCGATCTCCAGCGTGCGACGCCAGCAGGCCTTCAGCTCGGTGTCGATGCGCTGGCGCTGCACGTCCTCGTCGATCAGGCGGTCGCGGTCCGGCAGACGCGCCATGAACTGGCGCGAGTCCAGGTGCACGACGTTCACGTCCTCGCGGGTGGACCAGGCCGGCCGCAGCACGCAGAAGCCCTGCAGGATCACCCACGTGTCGTGGGTGTACCGGCCGTCGCGCGTGCCCGCGAGGTGCACGGCGCCGATGGCGCTGGCCTGGGTGGCCAGGTGGGCCTCGGCCATGGCGCGCCTGAGCGGCTCGCCGTTGAACCACACCGGCACCGGAAACCCGGCGCACAGTTCCTCGACGCGCTGTGCGAGGTCCGGCAGGTCGACGCCGTGCAGCTCGACCCGGGTACCTGCCACCGCGTCACTCAGGGCGCACTCCTCGACCTCGACGAGTGCCTTGGCCAGCGCGGCCGCGGTGTCGATGTCGACGCGGCGCCGCCCCGACGCCACCACGCAGCGCGAGGCGGCGTACAGGCACTTCGAGAACCCGACGCCGAAGGGGCGCTCCTGCGTGCAGGTGTCGGCGTCCCAGCCCGACTCGTGGAAGCTGAGCAGCTTCTGGAAGTCGTCCAGGCCGTGGCCGTCGTCCTGCACGGTCAGGGTCTGTGCCTGCGGATCGTGGTCGATCCGGATCAGGCGGGCGCCGGCACGGCGCGCGTTCTGCAGCAGTTCGGACACCAGGGTGAACCGGTTGCTGAAGGCATGGCGCTGGTTTCGCAGCGCGCCTTCTTCGTTGATTCGGACTTGGATCTTCATCGTTGACTCCTTCGGGGGCATCCCGATCGGGGGAAGAACCGGCGGAAGCACCCCTGGCGGGATGCACCCGCCGGGGTGTGTGGGCCGGTCAGCGCGGATCGGTGCCCATCAGGGCGTCGTGCGGACCGGAGGGGTGAACAACTGGCCGGCGGCCTGCGCCTCGACGAGGCTGTGCTCCAGGAACTCCCAGAGCTGCAGGTGCTGGCGACTCAGGACCTCGCCGTGGTGGCCGAGGCGCTCGACCACCGGCCCTGCGGCATGACCACCGGACTCGGTGAGCGGCTGCCAGTGGACGCGGTAGACGAGCCGGTCGGCACCGGCGATGACGAAGGTGCGGCCGGACCGACCGGTAAGCACTTCGCTCTCCTTGACGAGGTACTCGATGTCCTCGGGCGCCTGCACGGACAGCAGGCGCACGCGGCCGGGAACCAGGCGTGCATCGGTGTGCATGGCGGCTCCCCTCAGTGCCGGGTCAGCCGCATGGGCTGGTCCGACGCAGCGTCCGGGACGCAGGGCGCCTCCGGACGGGTGCCCTTGATGGGGCGGGCCACCGGCGGGTGCCCGGTGGGTCCCAATTCCGAGAGGGTGTCGTCGCCTTCGAGCGGATGGATGCAGTCGGCGCCGACCTGCGGCCGGACTTGCTCCATCAGCAGGGCGTCTTCGTAGTCCATGCGCCCGGTGATGCCGTAGGCGACGACGATCGCCAGCAGGCAGAGGGCTTCCTTGAACGTGAGCATGGTGAGTTCCTTCGAACGGATGGGCGCGTGCCGCCGCGGCCTGACCGGATCGGTCGGCGCGGCCCGAGGCACGGCGCCCGGGATGGACGTGATCACGCGAACAGGTCGCCCTGCACGGACATCTGCTTGAGCTGCTCGTTGATCCACTGGGGATTGCGGGTCAGCCGGGCCTCGACCCATTCGGGGTGGGTCGCCACGGCCTCGCGCACCCAGTCGGGGTAGCGGGCCAGCGTCGCGTGCAGCCAGGGCCGCAGCCCATGGCGGATGCGCTCGCGAACCTCCTCGGCGTCGACGAGTCCGCAGTACGGGATCGGCGACAGCGGGCTGCAGCCGACCACGCGCAGGCAGTTCACGAACGAGAACGGCAGGCCGTCCTTCTCGCGTTCGGTGAACACCCAGCGCAGGGTGTCGAGCTTCTCCTCCAGTGGCGTGGCCGGGTCGGCCAGGTGCCGGATCTCCTGCAGCAGGCGCCAGTGCAGCAGGACGATGTCGTCCTCGCTCCACTCCTCCACCCACTCTTCGCAGGTGCTGCCCGGTGCGCCGGTGGCGCTGTTGGCGCTGTCTGCGCCGGCATCGTCCTGGAGATCCAGGCCGGCCGGGATGTCGAACGAGGCGTCGATGACGAACGGGATCGTCGTCGAGCCGAGTCGGGCTCGGTTTGCGTCGAGGCTTGCCGTGTGTGGCGAGCCGACACGGGCGCCGGCCTGACGGCTGGCATTGGTGCTGTGCATCGTGGACTCCTTGGATGCGAAGGGAGACCACGTGCACCCCGCGGCGGGGGCGTGGGCCCCCATGCGGGTGACGGTTGGGTGATGTGGCGCCGGCCGCCTTGCGGTCGGGGCGTGGAACTCCAGGGCTGACCGGGTTCAGTGGCGCGCGCGAGCGCGGTGATCGGCGTCAGCGTCCGATCGGGGGACATCGGCGAGAACGGGACGAGCCCGGGAGGCAAGGGCGCGGTCGGTGCGGCGCTCGAGCAGATGCGCTCGGCACCGGGTCGCGGCCCTTGCCTCGAAGGCCCGGCCTGAGGCGAATGCCCCGGCGTGCCTGATCGCTTGCGCGGTCCTCGGCACGGCGATGCACAGGGGCACCCGACGGAGCGACACCGCAACGGGTGTCCCCCATCGGTGGGGCGTGCATCACCGCGATTCGATCGTCCCCACGGGTGCCTGTGCGACCTGCACGGGCACCCACGCGGGGGATCAGTTCAGGAAATCTCCAAGGCTTGCCGGGTCTGGATGCAGGGCCAGCTGCTGCATGGCGCAAAGGTAGGTCGCCGTTTCCGCCCGGTCAATGGGTCGATGCCCGTCGCCACGCAACTGATCGCGAAAGCGCCCCGAGGTGCCGGGGCTTTCGCGTGGCAAAGGGCCGTGCACGTTCGGAAGATGCCATCGACCCCGTTGTCAGCACAAGGAGCCGCGGGCATGGCCAATGTCGAGATCGTGAAGGTGGACCAGGGCGGCGCCAACGCCCGCATCCTGGCCCGCGAAGCCAAGGTCGACTTCCGTCGCGTCGAGGCGGCCAGCCTCAAGATCGCCACGCGGTTCAGCAGTGCCGAGGGCAAGCGCATGTTCGTGCGCATGTTCAACACCCTGCAGCTGAACATGCATTTCATCTCGGTCATCGCCCGCACCCGGCTCGACCACGATGACATCGGCAAGATCGAGACAGCGCTGCGCGGCAGGATCGATGGCGCCACCGCCAGCCTGAACGAGGCCATCGATGGCGCCGAGGCGCTGTTCAAGGCCCACGGCATCACCAGCCTGGCGTCCTACGACACGGTGCCGCTGGACGTGGACGTGCGCGTGCTGTCGTCGATCAGCCGCCGATTCCTGGAGGTGCTGATCAAGCTCGACCAGCTGATGCCGCTGCTGCAGACGCTGGAGATCCACGAGGTGGTGTCGGCGCAGGCGGTGGACACGCAGCGTGCGGGGCTCAAGCGCCAGGTGCGCGACATCGCCAACGGCGCGCGCAGCTTCGCGACCGGCCTGCGGCGGCGCATGAACGCGCTCGATGCGCGCGCCACGTCGCCCGACGATGCCGAAGTTCCTGCCGATGCGCACGGTGCCGCCATCGGCGAAGCCGTCGACTCGACGACCAGGGCACAGGACGGACCCGCAGATCCCCCACCGTCAGCGGGCCGCGAGGTGGAGCCGCTGCCTGCGCCAACGGCAGTCGCTGCGGTGGCGGAGTAGGCGGTGGAATTGCAGGCCATCCCATGTCTCTCCCAAGCGGCGGAACCCACCGACGCTTGCGCGGGCAATCGGCGCGGGCGTGTTGCCCGTGAGCGGTGCGGACGCTACCGTGTGCCCAGGCCATGGGCTGCCCGCAGAGGCACGTCGGCGCCACCGTAGCGCCGATCACCCGTTCAACGGGCGAATCGCCCCGGGCCTCCACCCGCATCGGGTGGCGTCGCAGTCGATACCTGCCTCGTCCAACGTCGGCACGCTGGCTCGGGCGTACCGGCCAGTTCCGGCGGAACCGCCGCGCCCGGCTCGGCGACCGAACGCACCCGGTGCCGGATTCGGCCCTCCGCGGCATCGAGCGCGCGGACCTGCACCGCATGGCGGCCGGCATGCACCCCAAAAGGGGGTGGCGATCGAATCACACCGACGGGGGCCCTCGGCAGGGGCCCTCATCGGAAGGCATCTTCATCCACCGCGCGAACGGAACGCCCGCGGTGGTCCAGGAGTCGAGCGTTCCCGGGCGGCTGGCGCGTTTCCTGACCGAGCGCCGTCGTCGCAGAGCAGGTCATGACCTTTGCCGGCTGCATGCCGATGAGAGGCCGATCATGCCCCGCGTTTCTGTTCCCGCCACCCCGTCGGCGGATTCCCCGGCCGCAGCGCCCAGTGCTGCGCTGCCGGATACCGGCTTCCTGCGCCAGCCGCAGGTGCTGTCCTTCGTCCCCATCTCCAAGTCCACCTTGTGGCGGCGCGTGCATGCGCGCACGTTCCCGGAGCCGGTGAAGCTGTCCGAGCGCGTGACCGTCTGGCGCGCCGAGGACATCCGCCGCTGGATCGAGCAGCAGGGGGTTGCGTCATGAGACACCTGGAAAGGCCTCGGACGCATCGCGCTGCACGCGGTAACGCATCGGCAACACGCCGGCACGCGTGCACGGGCACATTGATGCTGCTACGCGGCGGGCCGAGGCGTCGCCGCGGCCGCGAACGCGACAGGGCCTGGCGTGTATCGGCCGCGAAACGACTGGTCACACGGTGGTCTCACGGTCGCGCGTTAGACGCTGGAACGCCATGCACGTGCTCGGGCCGTGCCGGGTTCATGCCGTCGACATCGAGGAAGCGGTTGGCGCGGAGAAACCACGGCGCCGCGCCGGACCAGCGTCCATCGGTGGTTCCGTCGTCCAGGGAGTAACAACAATGGAAGACGATCCGGAAACCGCCGGCGATCGCCGGCAGACATTGCAGACGATCCAGATGCTACGCGAGGTGATCGACGGCGATCCCTACGCGACCGTGGCGCAGCGATGGGGTCTGTCGCGTTCGGCCGTCGACCGGCGCATCAAGGGGCTGGCGGTCCAGCTCACGCAGGGAGTGGGCGTCGATGGCCTGCAGGAGAGCGGCGCCGCCTTCGTGAAGCGCCTGCGCATGCACCGCGACGCGATCCTCCAGGCGCTGGAGCACTTCGACCCTGCACAGGTGAGCTCCCAACGCGAAGCCCGCGTGCTCAAGCTCGACGAGGTCGATCTCGGCGCGCGCCGCATGCGCAGCCGATCCACGCGGCCGCTGCACGACCTGGCGCTCTACTACCTGCCCTTCGCGACCGGCCTGCGCCCGCTGGAAGTCGCGCGCCTGACGGTGGGCGACTACCTGCTGGAGGACGGCAGTGTGCGGCGAGAGTCGAGGGTGCGCGCCGATGTCGCGATCAACGGCAGGGACCGGCCGCTGTTCTTCAGCCACCGGCGTCTGGATGAAGCGCTCGGCGCCTACCTCGACGAGCGGCTCCGCGCCGGCCACGGTCTTGGCGCCGCCGAGCACTGGCGCGGCCTGGATCCGCACGGCCCGCTGTTCCTGGGCGCGGAGGGGGAGGTCTATCCGATCACGCCGAACGGCGGCGAGGGCCAGAACCGCTACGTCTGCCGTCCCCTGCTGGAGATCTACCGCAAGATCTTCCGCCAGGCCGACATACCCGGTCTGTGCACGCAGTCCGCACGGCTGACCCTGATGTCGCGGATGTACGAGCGGGGCGCCGACGAGGACCAGGTCGGGCTGGTGCTGGGCATCGCCGATCGAAGTGCCGTGCGCGAGCAGCTGCCGAGGCCGCGACCCGAGCTGGCCAAGGTGCTCGAGGAGCTGGCGTGACACGGCGCGCGCGCTGAACGGCTGCAACGGCGGTGGAGTCGGGGAAGGAGACGGGGGTGGACGGGCAGCGCTTTGCGATCGGCGGGCGCGTGGTCGACGCCGACGACCCGCAGTTGCAGGACCTGCTGGCACAGGCCTACGAGGCGCCGGGCCGGCCGCGCTGCCTGTGCGTGGCCGGCGGCGTCGAGATGTACGTCGCCTTCCATCGCCACTTCCAGATCAAGCGCATGCCGGAGACCGGGGACCGGCACCACCCCGCCTGCCCGAGCTACGAGCCGGGGCCTGCGATGTCGGGCCTGGGCGAACTGGTCGGCGAGGCCGTCGTCCAGCTGGATCCGGCACGGGTGGAACTGCACGTGGACTTCCCGTGGGCGCGTGTACCCGGGCGGCCTGGGGTGAGCCGCGAGCCTGCCGAGCCGTCGGAGGTCGGCCGCACCCGTCGCCGGATGAGCCTGCGGGCGCTGATGCACTTCCTGTTCGAGCGGGCCGGGTTCAACCGCTGGTCACCGGCAATGGCCGGGAAGCGCAACCAGGCGGTGCTTCACAAGTACCTGATGCAGGCCGCCGAGGCGATCCAGGTGAAGGGCGAGCCGCTGTCGAACCGGCTGTACGTGCCGGAAGCCTTCAGCGAGTCCGCGAAGGCCGAGCAGGCCGAAAGGCGCCGTGCCCGGTTGTCGGTGCTGCAGCCGCACGAAGGTCGACAGCCGCTGGCTTTGGTTCTGGGGGAGTTCAAGGGCTGGGAGTCGGCGCCCGCGGGCGCGCGCATCTGGATGCGCCACATGCCGGACGCCCCCTTGCTGGCAGACGCGCGGACCTGGGCTCGGGTCCAGCGCGGTTTCGCGCCACTCTTCGAGGCGCTCGACTCGGACGGAGGGCGAGGGCTGCGACTCATGCTGGCGGCGCTGATCCGGGCCCGCCGGGAGCACACCTACGAGATCGACCTCGCCAGCCTGATGCTGACCAGCGAAGAGTGGATTCCGCTGGAGGGGGTGCACGAGGCGCCGCTGGTGCGTGCGCTGGTGACGCAGGGACGGCGGTTCGTGAAGCCCATGCGGTACGACGCGCGATCGGTGGCCGGGTTCGCAAATGCCATCCTGCTGGACGTGGGCGCGGCGCCGGTCGACCTCCATGTCGTCAGCGGCTTCATGGGCGAGGCCGAACAGGGTGCCAAGAGAAGGGCATTCGAGAACGCCCGGCCGAGGTCCTGGCTGTGGTTGCCTGGCGAGGCCATGCCGGTCCTGCCCGGCCCCTCGACGAGGCTCACCGCTGGAGCGCCGGCATGCAGGCCGCATGCAGGCCCGACAACCGTCCGACCGAACCCCGCAGGCCGGGATCCTGGCTGACGATCACGATCACGTTGGCCAGCATCAGCGAGAGCAGGTTGCGGTTCTGCAGCACGGACGTCAGCTTTCCTGCCGGGTAGCCACGCAGGGCGTGGACGACCAGGTGGACACCACCGTGCACGAACGAGTGCATCACCTTGACGGTGCCATGCAGTCGCTTCAGTTCGGTGGCCGCCGGGCCGGCGACCGCGCCGATGGCATCGATCATGGCGGGGATCGGTGGCCCCATCTGGGGTTCCGAGAGTTCGCCGTCCGGCACCGGCGCGGAGAACTTGTCCAGCCAGTCCTCCTTGGCGGCGTGAAGCACCCAGGCGGCACGGACAACCGCCTCGAACTGCAGGCGGATCAGGCTGAGTGCGGTTCCCGTCAGGCCGGCTTCGATCAGGACCCGCTGCGCGATCGCATGCTCGATCGCCGAACGACAGTAGGCCAGGCAGATGGTCGAGCGTCGGGACGACGTGTTCCAGCCGGCTCGAAGCAGTGCAAGCAGATCATCGTCGAAGGCCTCGGAGGCGGCGAGTACCCGCCGCAGTTCCTCGTCGTCTATGTCTGCGCTGTCTTGTGGGCTTGAGGGCGACTCGGCTTGCATGAAAGGGGCGGGTTCGGGCGATGCGATTGCACGGGACCATGGCGTGCGGACCGAGTCGCATCATGGCATCCGGACGGCACCCGGGGGTTGAAAACTCGGGTCGAGGCGGGACGATGGTTCGTCGGAATCCCCCGACGCCCACCGAGGAACGCCGATGGCCTCTTCACCATCCCCCGATTCCCGGCCCGCCGTCGTACTGCACGGCGGGCCTGTCGCTCTGCCCACCCTGCTGGGTCATGGTACGAACGGAACGCCCCGTCTGCCCACGGGCGGCAAGATCCGCGCGGGCATCAAGGTCCTGACCCGCCGGGCCGCCGAGGTGCCGCGTGCACAGGCGATCTACGACCAGGGCCTGAGCCGGGGCCAGTCGTTCGACCAGATCGAGCGTGCGCTGGCCGAGGCCTGCCCGGAGCTCAAGAGCCCGCTGGTTCCACGCAACGTACCGTGGTTCACCGTGCGCGCCCAGGACTTCCCGAACCCCGAACTGGCGACGCAGATCCTCGACCTGCATGGGGAGGACCGCGGCGAGGGCCGGCGCCTCTACCGCTTCCCGGTGGTGTTCCCGACCGATCGCTGGCAGAGCGTGATGCCGCATGAACTGGCCACCTGGGGTGCGCAGGACAAGCGCTTCTGGTCCGAGTATTCGACCGACGGACGGTGGCGCCACTGCATGACGCACGCGCCGGTGCCGGTGGACGCGACCGGGCGCCGCACGGTGCGGCTGTTCGGCGGCCGCAAGGCGATTCCGCGCGAGGACAACGGCGGGCTGTGCCAGCCGGAGTCCTGCCCGGAGTACCAGCAGCGGCAGTGCAACCTCACCGGACGCTTCCTGTTCTTCATCCCCGGCATCCGCTCGATCAGCGCCTTCGAGCTGCACACGCGCAGCTTCTACGCGATGAATGCGGCGATCCGCACCTTCGAGACCGTGGCGTTCCTGCGGGGTGGTCGACTGGCCGGTTTCCTGGACCGCCAGGGCACGCCGTTCTACCTGACGAAGCGGCTGATGGAGGTGGCGCACATCGATGACCATGGGCGGCCTGTCCGGGTGCCGCAGTGGATCATCGAACTGGAAGCGCCGGTCGACGTGGCGACGCTGATGCGGGAGCAGGACGATCAGGACACCGTGCTCCTGCAGGCCGATGTTGCCGCCCGCATGCTCCAGGGACACCGGGAGAACGCTTCCTCGTCGCCAGGGCAGGGGCCCGAGTTCGTCGACGAACCTGTGGCTGAGAGCGATCCCACGGCAGACGGCGTGCCGCCCACGCTGGAGCATGTGCTCGGGCGGCTGGCCTCGATGGGCGTGCCTGCTCAGACCTGGATGAGCTATGCGGCCACGCGCTGGGGTCCTGGGTGGAAGCTCAATCCGCAGGGGCGGGCGCGGGCCTTCGGCGAGCTGGAGCGCTTCCGGAACGATCCGAAGGGCTACGCGGACAAGGTCAGTGCCGAACTGCAGCAGGTGGCATCGTGAGCGCGCCGGGACGACTGCCACGCGGAACCGGTGCGCAACGCGCGGAGGTGCCGTGCATCCCGGACGGGCATCCGCGAGGGCACGGTTCGCACCGTCTGGCGCATCGCTTGCGGGTGGCGCATCTGTCCGACCTGCACTACGGGCCGCGCCACCTGGTGGAGGCCGATCGCTGCTTCTCTGCGGCCGTGGACCGCGCCGTCGAACTCGCCGTCGATGTTGCCGTGATCTCCGGGGACGCCACCGATCACGCCCTGGATCTGCATGCGCCCGCGGCCTTGCGGCTGCTGGTGCAGGTGCGGCGGCTGGCCGATCATTGCCCGGTGTTGATGCTCCAGGGCACGTGGTCGCACGAGCCGCCCGGCACGCTGTCCGTGTTCAGGATGCTGGGCAGCCGCCATCGGGTCTTCGTCGCGGACCGGATCGGTCAGGTGGCGTTGATGGGCAGCGGATCGTCTCGGGGCCTGCCGGTGACCGATGCGTCTGCCGCCGACCTTTGGATCGCGTCCGAAGGCCCGCGATTCGCAGAGGTGCCACCTGGCGCCAGGGCGCTGTTCACCTGCATTCCCTCGATCAACAAGGCGGCCGTCGCGGCATCGGTCGGCGCCACCGCTGCCGCCGAGGCCCAGGGCGAGCAGCTCGCCCGGCTGCTGCAGGGCTGCGCCGGCATCCACGGCGTGGCCCGTGCTGCCGGCGTGCCGACGCTCGCGGTGTCGCATGGCACGGTCTTCGGCTGCGTGACCGAGCACGGCGTGCCGATGGCCGGGTTCGACCACGAGTTCACCACCGGGGCGCTGTTCAGCTCCGGTGCGCAGGCCACCTTGCTCGGCCACATCCATCGGCACCAGGCCTGGACCCAAGGGGAGGGCGAGCGGCGCCAGTGCATCGCCTACGCCGGGTCCATCGGTCGCTTCCACCACGGGGAGCAGGGCGACAAGGGGTTCCTGCTATGGGAACTTGGACCGGAGGGGGTGGACTGTCGCCTCGAGCCGACCCCTGCGAGACGGACGCTGGACATCGTGTTCGAAGGTCGGCCCGACCAGGACCAGTTGCGAGAGGCGGTTCGGGCGCAGGAACTGGCCGGCGTCAGCGTGCGGGTCCGATGGACCGTGGCCGACGAGGACCGGCACGAGGTGGACCGCGGTGCCATCGAGCGTGCCCTGTCCGGCGCCGCCGATGTCCAGCTCGAAGGGCGGATCGTGCCCGTGGTGCGCACCCGCGCGCCCGGCATCTCGCAACTCGTCAGCCTGGCCGACAAGGTCAGGGCCTGGGCCACAGCGACGGACGTCCACGCACCGCCGCTGCTGGAGTGCCTGGAACGGGTGACGACGACCGAGCCCGAGGACATCGTCGCGGCGGTCCTGGCGCCGCATGCCGACGAAGTTTCGGGAGCTGATGCTTAGCGCGAGCGACTGCTGGTGGATAGACAGCGGGCGCTTTGCCTGCGCCGAACATGACACGCTGACGACCCTGAGGCGACACCCCTGCCGGCCGGATGCTGACGTCGGACGGATTGCGCCGGCGTCAGCGAAGCCCTTCCGCGTCCGTGCCCGCATCAGAGGACAGTTCGGCTGTGGCCGAAGCATTTCGGTCCGCTCCTGCCGCACATTGCTGGTCGGCGCCAACCCACCAAGAACCGACACCATGACCGTGACTTGCTTCATTCGTTACCAAATCGATCCCTTCCAGCGCGACGCCTTCAAGCGGTACGCCGAAGCATGGGGCCGAATCATTCCGCGTTGCGGCGGCAACCTGATCGGCTACTTCCTGCCGCATGAGGGCAGCAACGATGTGGCGTGGGGCCTGATCGGCTTTGACAGCATGGCAGCCTATGAACGCTACCGTCTGACGCTCAAGACCGACTCCGAGGGGCGCGCCAACTTCGAGTTCGCGCAGTCTCAGCGCTTCATCCTTCGCGAGGAGCGAACCTGGCTGGAGGACGTCAGCGCCACGCGAAATGTGGCGCGGCAGGTGACGCCGTGATCGCGGTCATTCTTGAAGTGGAACCACACCGTGGCGCGGCGATCCGCTACTTCGAGATGGCAGCCGCCTTGAAATCCGAACTGGAGTCCATTGACGGCTTCATGTCGGTGGAGCGGTTCGAGAGCATTGCAAAGCCCGGGCGATTCCTGTCTTTGAGTTTCTGGCGCGACGAGGCCTCTGTACGTGCATGGCGTTGCCATGGGATGCACCGCCGTGCTCAGCAGGAAGGCCGCGGTGACGTACTTGCCGGCTACCGGCTCCGGGTGGCGACCGTGGTGCGCGACTACGGGCGGCATGAACGCGAAGAGGTGCCCTCAGACTCGCTAAGCGCGTTAATCTGACCCCGGTGAACACCTCCCATGAACCCCGGCTGGCCCGGGTGGCAGCCATCGTGGCCGACCCGGCGCGGTCACGGATGCTGGCCTACCTGCTGTCGGGTGAGTACGCCAGCGCCAGCGAGTTGGCGAAAGCGGCATCGGTCACGCCGGCCACGGCCAGTGGCCATCTGGGCAAGCTATTGGACGCGGCGTTTGTCGTGTGCGAGCCGAGGGGCCGCCACAGGTATTACCGACTGGCCGACGCCGAAGTTGCTCATGCGCTTGAAGCATTAGCCCTTGTTGCCGAGCGCGATGATCATGACGCCGCGTGGGCACATCCGCAAAGAGTTCGTCTGCGCTTTGCGCGATGCTGCTACGGCCACCTGGCCGGTCAACTCGGGGTTTTGGTCTTTGACGCCCTTCAGCGGGAAGGATGCCTGGCGTCGACTTCCAGGGGCTTCGAACTCACGGGAGCGGGTCACGCGTGGCTCGGAGGGTGGGGAATGAACCCCAGTCAGCCCAACAGCCGGCGTCGCTTTGCGTACCGATGCCTTGACTGGTCCGAGCGTCGCGACCACCTCGCTGGCCAACTGGCAGACGAACTCTACCAACACTTCACCGCAAAGGGCTGGTTGCGCCGCGAGTCCGGCAGGGCTGTGGAGGTCACGGCCAGCGGTCACCAAGACCTGTTGCCCCGTCTGAAGGAAGCTGCGGCCTGAAACCGTGCGTGCCGCTCTGGTCGACCGGAATGTTTGTACTGGCGATGACCCAGCTTCGGCACGATGGGTTGTCGGCGTTATGGTGTCGCCTGGGAGGTCAGCTGATAGCCGTCTGTGTGAGTCGGTTCGCCCGAGTCGAATGCGCGGTCCAGGATCGTCAGCAGTCATTCAGGATATAGACCTTGATGCCGGGAATCTGAGGGCCAATCTGTTCGGACTTCCACTCCAGAACAGGACGCATCATGCAGCCACTCTCACTCAGGCTCCGGGGCTTCCGGGGCATCCGCGACGGCCTCGGGCTGGACGAACTGACCCTCGATCTTGAGCGGCTGGCCGATGGTGCCGCGCTGGTCGCCATCGCAGGCGCCAACGGCCGCGGCAAGTCCACCGTGATGGACAACCTGCATCCCTACCTGACCATGCCGTCGCGGGCGGCGCAGGCCGGGCCGGGCGGCTTCTCGTACTACGACCAGGTCTGTCTGCCCGAGAACGAGAAGGACCTGCACTGGGCGCACGCCGGGCGCTGCTACCGCTCGCAGGTTGTCATCCGCATGAACGGCCGAACCGGGAGCCGACGCAGGACCGAGGCCTACCTGCTGACGCTGGATGACGCCGGCACGTGGGCTCCCGCCGCACTGCCAGACGGCACCGTCTCCGATGGCAAGGTCGAGACCTATGCCCGCTGCGTCGAGGCTATCTGCGGGCCGGCGGACACCTTCTTCACGTCGGTCTTCTCGGCCCAGGGGAAGCGGCAGCTCAGCACCCTTCGCAACGGCGAGATCAAGGCCCTGCTGGCCGATCTGCTGGGGCAGGAGGACATCCGCGCGCTCGGTCAGAAGGCGGGCGAGACGGCGCGCCAGTTGAAGGCGACGCTGGCGGCGTTGCGCGCCGAGGGAGCCGCGTTCGATGCCGAGCGCCGGCTGCTGGAGGACGACGCCTGTCGATGGCACGGCGCGGACGAGAGGGTCAAGGCGGTTCAAGCCAGCCGGCAGGCAGCCCATGAACAGCTGGAGGCTGCGCGAACGCACGAGGCTTCATTGATGGCTCTGCACGAGCAGGCGCAGGCTGTCGAGAGCCGGCGAGCGCAGTTGATGGCGGAACTGGCAGGCGCCCGTGCCGCTGGTGATCGCACCTTGCAGGATCTGCGCGCGCAGGACCGGGAGGCAACGGAGCAGCTTGCGAGGCTCGACAGCCGTGTGGCGCAGCGTGTCGAGCAGGCCAGGGCACAGCGCGAAAGACTGGAAACCCGCATCCGGTCCCTGCAGCGGGCGCTGGCGGACGAGGCCGTGGTGGCTCGAGCCGGCCGCCGTCTGCCGCTGACGACAGAGGTGGTTTGTCGCCGTGAGGGCCGCGTGCAGGGGCTTCGCGATGCCGTCCAGGACCTTGCGCGTCGTCGCGATGCCGTCGCAGGGCTCGGGCAGCGGCTGGCATCGCTCGAGCGCGAGGCGGGGCAGGCCGCGCTCCAGGCGGAGGACCTGAGTCGCCGCCTGGCAATGAGCGACCGGGTGCCCTGCAGCGGCATGCCCATGCAGGGGCAATGCTCGCTGCTGTCGGACGCGCGCGAAGCGGCCGCGCTGGCGCCGAGCGCCCAGCAGCGGATTCGTCAACTCGCTGCGGAGCGGGACAGTCTTCGGCTTGAACTGCAAGCCCTGCAAGAGGCGGTGAGCCTCAACGTCGTCGCACCGCAGAGCCTGAGCCGGGCCGAGTGCCAGTCGAGGCGAGCCCTGGCCCGTCAGACGGCCTATGCCGCCTTGGCTGCGCGCGAGGCGGAGATGGGCCATGCGCGCGCGGGTCTTGTCGAAGCGGAGGACGAACTCGCCGCTCTTCCTCCAACTCAAGACCCGTCGGCCGGGGCGGACATCGCGATCGACACCGACTCCGAAGCGGCTGAGCGCCAGCAGATCATCGCCAGCCGGATGCGCGTTGCCGAGCGTGTATCTCTACTGCAAGCTCAGACCCAGGCGGCCATCCAGCGACTCCAGACGGCGATCGAAGCACTGCCGTCACCACTGGACGCCGCGCGGCTCGCACAGGCTCGAGCCCAGGTGGAGCGCTGGCAAGGTGTCCTGGACGAGGCGGAGGGCTCGCATCTTGCCGCCCTCCTTGACGCGCGGGCGCTTGCCGCCCTGACGGCCCGGATGGCGGAGTATGGCCGGCGGCGCGACGCGGCCGCAGCCCGCACGGCACGGGTGGAGCAGGAACTCGCCAACTGGCTGCTGTTCGCCCGCTGCATGGGCAACGACGGCCTCATCGCGCTGGCCATCGATGATGCGGGGCCGACCTTGTCCGGCCTGGTGAACGACCTGCTGCTGGCCTGCTATGGCCCGCGCTTCACGGTGGCCATCGAGACCCTGCAGGAGACGGCCAAGGGCGAGCAGCGCGAGGGCTTCGACATCCGCGTCTACGACGCAGAGTCGGGCGAGGACAAGAGCGTCACGGCGATGAGCGGCGGCGAGAGGGTCTGGATCAACGAGTGCCTGGTGAGGGCCGTGGCGCTGTACCTGGCGCAGAACACCGGCCGGCGCTACGACACCCTGTTCTCTGACGAGACGGATGGCCAACTGGACCCGGATCGCAAGCGCATGTTCATGGCGATGAAGCGGCGGGTGCTGGAACTGGGGGGATACGCGCGCGAGTTCTTCGTGTCGCAGACGCCGGAGCTGACGGCAATGGCGGATGCGGTGATCGACCTGGAGGCCATGTGCGCTGCAGGATGCTCTGCCTGATCGTGTGCTGAACCTTGGCGGAAGATGTCCTGAGAAGGGTTCTTATCAGGACGTCATTTGGGGAAGGTATGTCGAGCGTTCCGTGTGGCAGTTTTCGCAGTGGAACTGCATGGCGGTTTACACCGCAGCACCGTAGCACCGCACGAAGTTGGGATTGCTACAACCGTGCTATCGCGACCTCTTAAACTCGTGCGATGCAGAAGGCCGGACGTACCTGGCTATTGCGCGCCGGTCAAATGCCCGATGGCTGCCGCCGCAAGAGCGCCAGACTGGTGGCCAACAGCAGCATCGTGGCGCCACAAGCACGGTCGATCCGGACTCGCGTCGACGCCGCGTCGAAGACCCGCGTGGCGCGCTCGCCCGCCATGGCGTAACCAATCATGGTGACCAGATCCAGCGTGCCGAAGATCAACGCCAGCACAGCGTACTGCGCCACCTGGGGCTGCGCCGGATCAACGAACTGCGGCAGCAGTGCGGCAAAGAACAGGTAGGCCTTGGGATTGGTCGCAGCGACGAGAAAGCTGCGCAGGAACATCGCGAACGAAGAGGGTGGGCAGTACGGCGCGCGGCCTGGGGCGAGCGAGCGAGGCGTTGCCGGCGCCTGCAGCAGCCGCCCGCCGAGGTAGGCCAAGTAGGCCACCCCCAACCATTTGACGACGGCGAACGCTGACTCGGATGCCGCTACCAGCGTGCTCAACCCAGCGGCAGCTGCGGCCATCAGCAGGAAGTCCGAGGCCACCGCGCCGGCCATGCCGGGCAGCGCTGCGCGCAAGCCGAAGCGCGAGCCATTGCTGAGCGCGAGCAGGGTTGTCGGGCCCGGCGTGGCGACGCACAGCAGCGCGACACCAGTGAAAGCAAGCAGGGTGGCCGACGACACGGTCAGTCTCCGGACACGAAGCGGATCTGCGTGACCCGCCCTTCCCAGAACGGCAGGATCCGGCCGGCCGCCGCTCGAGCAATGACAAAGCGTCGGGGCAGCATCATGCCTTCCACCGCTTCGTAGTCGTCGCGCGATGCGTGCTCGCCCGAGCCGTGATACGACGTGCGCAGGTCGCCGTCCTCCTCGGCGTCAAAGCGCAGCAGACGCCCGTCGCTGCCGAAGGTCGCAACCATGGATGCACTGTCGGTGCCCAGTGACACGGTGGCCCGCGCGCGGTTGATGTCCATCGCCTCCCAGCGCACCGCACCACCGGGCAGCAGTGCCATCGGATACAGCGGGCTTTCCAGCAGCCAGCGCCGCAAGGAGATCCGATTCAGCGTCGGCGAGGCGGGCTCGTCGACCACGGTGATGGCCGACAGCAGCTTGGCCTTCATCTCCATCTGACCGCCTGCGTAGGCGTCGTAGGCACGCGCGGTCAGCGCCGGAACGCCGGGCAGCAGCGGCGTGGTCGCGGCAAACACCAGCGCCGGTGTGTGGACCGCAATCGTCTGCTCTGCGCGCGTGGGTGTGAAGGTGTCGTTGCGCGGCCGCCTGAAGCGGCCCTCCATCGCGAGTTCCACGTGGCTGGCCTGAGGTGGCGGGGCGCCGCGGAAGGTGAAGGCGAAGTACCGCTGCACGGGCGCGGGCAGGGCCGCAAGAGCCGTGGCCGACGCGGCGGCCGGTGCCGCCTGTCGTGCCTGCACGACGACCCGCTCGCGGTGGGCAGCGATGTCGGCTTCGGTGCGCGATGCCAGCCACGCCAGCACCGCGCCGCCCGTGACGGCAAGTGCCGCCGCGACGATGGCGCTCCGTACAAAGAAGTCTCGGGTCTGCATGGTCGGCTCCTTGGCTGTGCACACGGGAGCCGACTGTGCGGCGCGGATCGATCCAGGGCCTTAACAAATGATCAGGGTGCGTCCGACATGCGCCTCAGGCGAGACAGCGAGACATCGGTCAGGCCGAGATAGGTAGCCAGATGCACAAGGGGCACCCGCTCTGCCAGCACCGGGAAGCGCTGGCAGAAGGCCTCGTAGCGGCGACGGCCGTCCAGCGCGAGCAAGTCGTGCTCGCGCTGCAATTTGCCGGTGAGCAGGCGCTCCAGCAGTTCGCGCTGCAATGCCGGCCAGACACCGTGGCGCTGCAGCGCGTCACGGAACAGTGCCTCGTCACACCGCCAGACTCGCGAGGCTTCGATGCACGTGATGCCAAACAGGGAAGGCGCGTTCCACATGGCCGGCGTGATCGGGCAGACCAATGCGCCTTCGGCAAAGAAGTTCTTGTTGAACTCGCGGCCGTCACGGCGAACGAAGTGCATGCGAACCAGCCCGCGCTCGATCAGGAGCGCCCAGCGCCACCGATCTCCCTGAGTCAGGAGCGTGGCCCCGCGAGCCAGGTCGATGGGCGTGAACATCGGTGCCAGGTCGGCAACCGGTGCGGCACCAACGTCAGGCACCACGGATTTCAACGATTGGTGCAGCAGGGCGGCGTCCATGAAGGGATTGTCGGTGCCCAGTGCGGCTCGGAGCAGTCGCTGGTTCCCAGCGTTTTTGCGGGACAGTCAAGCGTTGAATTCGCTCGCCCGCCATGCCCCCAGCGCCACGACCACCGAGTCAGTCAGTCTCGTCACCTTCAGCCTCAAGGGCAGCAGGCCGAGAAGCGGCGGCAACTTCAGCACCGCGAACCCGTGAGTCAGCTCGCAACAGGCCGCCGGTGGTACATGTGGAACTCCCCGTCGCGGGTCCAGCCCTTCGCTGCGTAGAGCGCCTGCCCGACCACGTTGTCCTGCGCCACATTCAACGAGACCCGTGCCGCGCCTTGCGCCCAAGCGTAGCGCTCGACCGCCGCCAGCAGGCCGGACGCGACACCGGCTCTTCGGCCATTCGGATGAACAAAGAGGTCATTGAGCACGAACACGCGCGCCAAAGCTGTGGACGACCAGCTGGGGTAAAGCTGCGCGAAACCCATGGGCTCCGTACCGACGAAGGCGAGAAAGGCGATCGATTCCCCATGGTCGAAGCGGGCCCGCAGGAATTCACGCGCAGCCGCAAGGTCGCTTGGCTTGCCCTGGAACTCGCGGTACTGGTCAAAGAGGTCGGCGAGTGGTTCCAGGTCGGAAAAGCTCGCCTGACGGACGTTGAGTGTGATCATGGGCAGCGCTACAAGGCATTGAGGTGGTCGGTGGCTCGGATCCGCGTCCGGCACCTACCATTGTTGCCTTGCGACGAGCCCTGCACGTCACGCCACGATCTTTGGCAATCTCAGGCCGACCGAGAGTGCAGAGCAGGGGTGGCCTTCAATGAGTTGGCAGGGTTCAGCGGAAACTTGTTGGGCATCGCGGACCGTTACCGGTGGTCTGGTTCAAAGTGAGGAAACAGCACATCGTTCTCGAGCTGGATGTGCCGCTGCAGGTCGTCGGCAAACTGCCTGATGCCCGTGCACAGTTGCCGCCAGGTGGTGCAGGCATCGACGGGCGGCGTTGCATCGCCAGCCAGCGCCATCAGGTCGGCGAGCCGTTCGGCATGTTCGTCGTGTTCCGTGCGCATCATGCCGATCGGATGAACGACAAAGGGGTTGCCGCCTCGCCGAAGCATGGGGAACAGGATTTCCTCTTCCTTCTCCATGTGCTGCAACAACTCCGCGTGCATGGACTTCAGCAGAGCGGCCAGCCCATGGGGCACTGCCGCATGGTCGGCGTGAACTGATTCCACTGCGGTGGCCAGGCGGATCAGCTCCGGCAGCTGCTGGCGATGAACCTCGTGGAAGCGCGTGAGGATGTGATCGATCAGCGCCGATGGCTCGGAGGGGGCAGGGGGCTCCTGTGGCTGAGCAGCCGCTATCGCCTCTGTTGACAAGCCGGGCGCGTACCGCGCCTCCACGCGGCCGATGTTGTGGTGATGAGCCTGCAGCATGCCGGTCAGCTCCGCGCGCGCCGATGGATCAGTGATGCGCGGAATCAAGACTTGAAGCTTGCGGACCACCCAAGCCTGGCCCCTGTTCAGGAACTTCAGCCGATCGTCAAGATCGGCGATGGCCATCGCCTTGCCGTAGAACGCCCCCGTCGCGCTGGAAGGCGTCGCATCCAAGGTCTTGATCGTACGCATGAGCATGCTGCACCAGCGGACTTCATCCTTGTGGATTTCTTCGACTAACGCAGCCAGATCGGGGGCGCTGATGGATCGGCCCGTCTCCATTGCCACACGGGCACCGGCCCGCTCGGCCTCCAACAGCTCATTGAGTGCGCTCAGCAGTTCAGTGCCTTCAATGTCCATTGCAGTCCGCAAGTCCGAGCGAACTTCGGGTACTGATGGGTTAGAAGTGGAATGCGATGTGGTTGATGTCATGGGTTGGTAGTGGATATGGGGAGGCTCGGCTTGAGCGCAGCAGGCGCCACAGACCGCTGCACCGCAAACAGGGGAAACAGTTCGTCGTCCTCGGCGCGCATGTGGCTGGCCAGCTCGTTCGCCAAGTCGTCGACTGCTTGGACGAGTTGCTGGAGTGCTGGGTCCACGCTGGAAACGCCGGACAGCGCAGCGAGACGCGCGCGAAACACGTTCATCGCGTCCTCGTGCTCGACATGCTCGCACTGCAGATCGTCGATCAGGCGCCCGATCAAGGTGTTTCCGCCTTGCTCCATCATCGGGAACAAGCGCATCTCCTCCTTGAACATGTGCAGCTCTAGCGCGTTGCCGATCGCGCGCAGTTCGTCGCCCAGGCCCTCGTCGATGCCGCGCGCTTCGACCGCCTCCGCCAAGCACAGCAGTTCTGGCAACGCGCGGCGGTGGCCTTCGTGAAATCGCGTCTGGATGTGGTCGATCAGCGCGGTGGCCTGCTGGGTGATATCGAGGGACATGCGGGGCTCGGCTGGCAATTCGGGCCCAGTCTGGGCGACGGTGCGTTCGAACTGCGTTGACCCAGGTCAACTTCTGAACCGAAGGGCCTCGGCGTAGTTCTTCAGAACTATGTTCAGGATGCACGGCATCGTTCTTCTGCCGCGGGGCGCGTAGCCACCGTGCTGATGTTCACGAAGGCCGTGCCGGCGGACAGTCTCGTCAAACCCAAGACGAGTGCTCTTCATGGCCACCACCGCAGCCCCCATCCCACGCCAGGCGTGGTCCGTTCTCATCGTCAGCACCATCGCCTTCACGGTGTGTTTCATGGTGTGGATGATGTTCGGCGTCATCGGCATACCGCTGAAGAAGACGCTGGGACTGAGCGCCACCGAGTTCGGCCTGCTCACGGCCACGCCGGTACTCACCGGATCGCTGATCCGCGTGCCGCTAGGCATCTGGACCGACCGCTACGGTGGCCGCATCGTGATGACGCTGCTGATGGCCGCCACCGTGCCGGCCATCTGGCTGATGAGCTACGCCACCGCCTATTGGCACTTCCTGGTCATCGGCCTGTTCGTGGGTCTGGCCGGCGGTTCGTTCTCGGTCGGCACCCCCTACGTGGCGCGCTGGTTCCCCAAGAGCCGCCAGGGCATGGCGATGGGCGTGTACGGCGCGGGCAACTCCGGCTCAGCGGTCAACAAGTTCGCCGCGCCGGTGCTGCTGGCCATCGGCGGCTGGACGCTGGTGCCGCAGGTTTATGCCGCGGTGATGCTGGGCACGGTCATCCTGTTCTGGTTCGGCAGCAGCAGCGACCCGAAGCACCTGGTGCCGTCGAACGTGAAGTTCAGCGACCAGCTGAAGATGCTGAAGGACCCCAAGGTGCTGAAGTACTGCCAGTACTACAGCATCGTCTTCGGTGGCTACGTGGCGCTGGCGCTGTGGATGGTGCAGTACTACGTGGGCGAGTTTGGCCTGTCGATCCAGACTGCCGCGCTGCTGGCCGCCTGCTTCAGCCTGCCAGGCGGCGTGCTGCGCGCATTCGGCGGCATCTTGTCTGACAAGTACGGCGCGCACCAGGTCACCTGGTGGGTGCTGTGGGTCAGCTGGGTGTGCCTGTTCTTGCTGAGCTACCCGCAGACCGACTTCACGGTGGTGACCGTCAACGGCCCCCGAACGTTTCACGTCGGCCTGAACGTCTACCTCTTCACGGCGCTGATGTTCATCCTGGGCATCGCCTGGGCCTTCGGCAAGGCCAGTGTCTTCAAGTACATCGGCAACGACTACCCCGACAACATCGGCACCGTCAGCGGCATCGTCGGCCTGGCCGGCGGCCTGGGCGGCTTCGTGCTGCCGATCATGTTCGGCGCGCTGATGGACCTCACCGGTATCCGCTCCAGCGCCTTCATGTTGATGTACGGGGTGGTCTGGGTCTCGCTGATCTGGATGTACTGGACCGAAGTGCGCAAGACCGAAATGATGGGCACGAACGCACCGGCGTCGCCCTTGTCGCGCAGTTTCGCGCGCTGAAAGCACAAGGAGAAGATGCCATGAGTGCCACCACGACAGCG
>CALRRO020000008.1:0-286679 GCA_943370595.1 Chitinophaga pinensis | reverse complement strand
AGCGCCAGGATGTTGGTCTGGAAGGCGATGCCGTCGATCACGCCGATGATGTCGGCGATCTTCTTGGAGCTGGCGTTGATCTCGTCCATGGTCGAGACGACCTGAGAGACGACCGTGCCACCGCGCTGCGCGACCTCGGCGGCCGAGGCGGCGAGCTGGTTGGCCTGGCGGGCCGAGTCGGCGCTCTGCTTGACCGTGCCGCTGAGCTGCTCGACCGAGCTGGCGGCCTGCTGCAGGTTGCTGGCGGTCTGCTCGGTGCGCTGCGACAGGTCCTGGTTGCCGGTGGCGATCTCGGCGCTGGCGGTGCGGATGCTGTCGCTGGCCTGGTTGACGTTCTGCAGCGCCTGGCGCAGCGAGTCGCGCATCTTCTGCAGGGCGTTCATCATGTCGCCCATCTCGTCGCCACGCCGCACCACGGGGCTGGGCGACAGGTCGCCGCTGGCGATGCGGTCGGCCAGTGCCACCGCCTCCTTGACCGGTTGGCGGATCGAGCGGATCAGCGCTGCGGTGCCGAGCAGGGCGCCGACCACGATCAGCGCGACGACGGAGGCGCCCATCAGCACGGTGGTGCGGCGTTCTTCGGCCAGGCGCAGGCGGGTCGCTTCCGCGGCACGCTCCTGCATGCCGACGAAGTCGCGCAGCGACTGCAGGTAGGTGTCCGCGGCAGGTGCCATCACCGAAGCCACTTCGCGGCGCGCGCCCTCGATGTCGCCGGCTTCCTTCAGCTTGTCGACCTGTCCGGCCGATGCCAGAACGACCTTGCGCTCGTTGGCGATCTTCTCCATCTGCTGCTTCTCTTCGTCGGACAGCGGCATGGCCTTGAGCTGCTTCTGCAGTTCGGTGATCTGCGCGATCGCCTTGTCGTTGATCGGCTTGAAGGTGGCGTGTACCGTCTTGTCGGAACTGATGGCGCCAGCCTGCGCGCGCGCCACCGCACCTTCGGTCAGCGAGGCCCAGCGCGAGGCGGCGCGGATCTTGGACTCACTCAGCGTGAGCTGCTCGTTGGCCACGGCCTGCGTGTGGTGCGAACGCCAGGACGCGAACGCCACCAGCAGCAACTGGGCACTGACGAAGATGCCGACGGCAAGCCACAGGCGGCTGGCAATGCGGAGATTGTTCATGGGGTCGGAAGGAAACGAGTTTCTCGAAATCTGAGGCGCGGCGTCACGCCGCGGCCACGCGGAAGGTGCCCACCACCTGGTTCAGCCTCAGGGCCTGGTCGCGCAGGCTCTCGGCGGCGGCGGCGGACTGTTCGACGAGCGCGGCGTTCTGCTGCGTCATCTGGTCGAGTGCGGTGACGGCGGTGTTGACCTGGCCGATGCCTTCGCTCTGCTCGGCGGCCGAGGCGGTGATCTCGCCGATGATGTCGGAGACACGCTGCACCGAGGCGACGATCTCGTTCATCGTGGCGCCGGCAGCGGAGACCAGCTTGGAGCCGGCGTCGACCTTGTCGACCGACGCACCGATCAGGCTCTTGATCTCGCGTGCTGCGCCGGCCGAGCGCTGCGCCAGGCTGCGAACCTCGGAGGCGACGACCGCGAAGCCGCGGCCCTGCTCGCCGGCACGGGCGGCTTCGACCGCGGCGTTCAGCGCCAGGATGTTGGTCTGGAAGGCGATGCCGTCGATGACGCCGATGATGTCGGCGATCTTCTTGGAGCTGGCGTTGATCTCGTCCATGGTCGAGACGACCTGCGAGACGACCGTGCCACCGCGCTGCGCGACCTCGGCGGCCGAGGCGGCGAGCTGGTTGGCCTGGCGGGCCGAGTCGGCGCTCTGCTTGACCGTGCCGTTGAGCTGCTCGACCGAACTGGCGGTCTGCTGCAGGTTGCTGGCGGCCTGTTCGGTGCGCTGCGACAGGTCCTGGTTGCCACTGGCGATCTCGGCGCTCGCGGTGCCGATGCTCTCGCCCGAGACGCGCACCTGCCCGACCAGCGTACGCAGGAACTCCTGCATCCGGCTCAGCGACTCGAGCAGCGCGCTCGCCTCGTCCTTGCCTTCGACGTCGATGCGCCGGGTCAGGTCGCCGCTGGCAATGGCCTGCGCCACGCTGCGCGCCTGGTCCATCGGCCCGACGATCGAGTTCGAGTTCAGCAGCGTCAGCGGTGCCACCACCAGCAGGGCCACGGCGAGTGCGCCGGCAAAGGCGTAGAGAGTCCGGTTCATCGAGGCATCGAACTCGGCGCGCTGTGCATCGACTTCGGCCTGGATGACGCGGGCGATCTGGTCGACGTTCTTCTCGACCGCCGTCATGTGCGCCTTGGCCTTGTCCAGCCGACGATCGGCCACCTTGGCGGTGTCGAAGGCGCCGTTCTGCACGGCGTCCAGCACCGGCTTCGACTCGCCGACGTAGGCCTCCAGGCTCTTGATCGCCTCGCGGGCCAGCGGGTTGTCCTCGTCTTCCTCGCCCTCGAGCAGCGACTCGAACGACTTCTTCAGCGCCGCGGCCTCGGCCATCCAGGCCTCGCGGTGCTTGAGCACCGCCAGCCCGTCCTCGTAGTCGATGACCATGTTCTTTTCGTGCTGGCGCAGGTTGCCGAGGCGGTTGCGCAGCTCGCCGGCCGCCGTGATTTCGTGCACCGAGTGCACCATGAACTCGTTGTTCAGGTCCTGCAGGTGCTTGCCGCCGAGAAGTGCCGTGCCGCCGACGAACAGGAACAGGGCGAGCACGACCGCGATCGCCCCCAGCATGCGCATGCGGATCGTGAAGTGGCGCAGGACGAGCTGGAGGTTCATGGCGGCGTTCTCGCGGTCGGGCGGCAGAGGATCAGAAGGTTTCCCAGTCGCCGTCCGGTGCCGTTGTCGCTGAGACCGGTGCGGGGCGTGCCGCCGGCTTCGGTTCGGTGCGGACCTCGGGCTTCACGACCGGCTTGGCGGCGCTCGTCGCGGCAGGCGCCGGCTTCGCGCTGGCCACCGGCCGCATCGGCGCCGGGCGCGCTGCGCTCACCGCCGGTTGCGGGGCGGCCTGTGCCGACGATCCACCCGCCAGGCGGAACGAGGACACCACCTCGGCCAGGCGCAGCGCCTGGTCCTTGAGGCTTTCCGCGGCGGCGGCGGATTCCTCGACCAGCGCGGCGTTCTGCTGCGTCATCTGGTCGAGCTGGTTGACGGCGGTATTGACCTGGCCGATGCCGTCGCTCTGCTCGGCAGCTGAGGCGGTGATCTCGCCGATGATGTCGGAGACACGCTGCACCGAGGCGACGATCTCGTTCATCGTCGTGCCGGCGTCGGTGACCAGCTTGGAGCCGGTCTCGACCTTGTCGACCGAGGCACCGATCAGGCCCTTGATCTCCTTGGCGGCCTCGGCGCTGCGCTGGGCCAGCGATCGCACCTCGGAGGCGACGACCGCGAAGCCGCGGCCCTGTTCACCGGCACGGGCGGCTTCGACCGCAGCGTTCAGCGCCAGGATGTTGGTCTGGAAGGCGATGCCGTCAATGACGCCGATGATGTCGGCGATCTTCTTGGAGCTGGCGTTGATCTCGTCCATGGTGGAGACTACCTGCGAGACGACCGTGCCGCCGCGCTGTGCCACCTCGGCGGCCGAGGCGGCGAGCTGGTTGGCCTGGCGGGCCGAATCCGCGCTCTGCTTGACCGTGCCGCTGAGCTCTTCCATCGACGAGGCGGCCTGCTGCAGGTTGCTGGCCGTCTGCTCGGTGCGCTGCGACAGGTCCTGGTTGCCGGTGGCGATCTCCACGCTCGCGGTGCTGATGCTGTCGGTGCTGGAGCGCACGCGGCCGACCAGGTTGCGCAGCGACTCCTGCATGCGCCCGATCGTGCGCAGCAGGTCGCCGAGTTCATCACCGTGGGTCGAGCTCACGCTGTGGGTCAGGTCGCCGCCGGCGATGATCTCGGCGGCGCGCACAGCCTCGCTGACCGGCGTGGTCACCGAGCGGGCAATCAGCCAGGCCATCAGGCTGCCGATGGCCAGGCCGGCGACCAGCAGCGTGGTCAGGAGCACCTTGCTGCGGGCCATGCCGTCGGCGACAGCCTGGGCGTGTTCGGCGGCCAGAGCGTTCTCGAATTCTCGGACGGCATGCATCGCCTGCAGGTAGGCCTGCGAAGCCGGAATCACCTTGCCGGCGAGCATGGCCTCGGCCGGGACATGGTCGGCATTCTTGATCAGTGCCATGACCTCCTTGCGCAGGTCGATGTAGGACTTGCGCTTCTCAGCGACGTCAGCGAGCAGGGCCTTGCCCTTCTCGGAGCTGATCACCGTCTCGAGCTCCTTCTGCAGCTCGCTGATCTTGGCCGAGGTGTCTTTCATTTGCGGCCCGAAGAAGGCCTCCACCTGTGGCTGGCCGGCCGACTTGGCGATCGCGATCGTGCGCATGACGTTCGACTCGGTCAACGCCGCCCAGTCGGTGACGATGCCGGCACGGCGCTCGTATTCGGCGGCCTTGGCCGTGCTTTGGGCGCTGAGCTGCAGCTGCCAGAACGCCGTGGCGAACAGCAGGCACATCAGCGCCAGCAGCGAGCCAAAGCCCAGCGCGAGGCGCTTGCCGATCTTCAGGTTGTTCAGCGACATCTATTGGCTCCGGAACGATTCAAGAATGGGGGGTCAATGGCGCGAGCGGCGCACCAGGCTGCCGACGTCGAGAATCAGCGCGACGCGGCCGTCGCCCATGATGGTGGCGCCCGACACGTCGTCGACGCGGCGGTAGTTCGCCTCGAGGTTCTTCACCACGACCTGTTGCTGGCCGAGCAGTTCGTCGACGAGCAGGGCCACGCGGCCGCCCTCGGCTTCGACCACGACCATGATCGCGCTGACGTTCTCGAAGTCGAAGCGCGGCACGTTGAAGACCTGCTCGAGCTCGAGCACCGGCATGTACTCGTCGCGCACCTCGACCACGCGGCCGCTGTTGCCGATGGTGCGGATCATTCCCGGCTGCACCTGGAACGACTCGACCACGCTGGACAGCGGCAGGATGTAGCACTCCTCGCCGACACCCACGCTCATGCCGTCCATGATCGCCAGCGTCAGCGGCAGCCGCACCTTGACGCTCATGCCGTAGCCTTCGGCCGAGTCGATCTCGACCGTGCCGCCCAGCGAGGTGATGTTCTTCTTCACCACGTCCATGCCGACACCGCGACCGGACACGTCGGTCACCACCTCGGCGGTGGAGAAGCCCGGCGCGAAGATCAGGCTCCAGACTTCCTGGTCGGTCATCGAGTCCGGCGCGTCGATGCCCTTCTCGCGGGCCTTCTTCAGCAGCTTCTCGCGCGACAGGCCCTTGCCGTCGTCGCGCACCTCGATGACGATCGAGCCGCCCTGGTGCGAGGCAGACAGCGTGATCGTGCCCTGCTCGGGCTTGCCCTTGGCCACCCGCTCGGCCGGCAGTTCGATACCGTGGTCGCAGCTATTGCGCACCAGGTGGGTCAACGGGTCGGTGATCTTCTCGACCAGGCCCTTGTCGAGCTCGGTGGCCTCGCCGTGCGTCACGAAGTCGACCTTCTTGCCGAGCTTGGCGGCCAGGTCGCGCAGCATGCGCGGGAAGCGGTTGAACACCACCGACATCGGGATCATGCGGATCGACATCACCGATTCCTGCAGATCCCGCGTGTTGCGCTCGAGGTCGGCCAGGCCGGAGGCGAGCTGCTGGTAGAGGCCCGCGTCCACGCCCTTGCTGTTCTGCGCCAGCATGGCCTGGGTGATCACGAGTTCGCCGACCAGGTTGATCAGCTGGTCGACCTTCTCGACCGACACGCGCAGCGTCGAGGCCTCGGCCGTCGCAGCCGACGGCTTGTCGGCTTTGGGCGCGGGCCGGGCGGCGGGCTTCGGCGCGGCGATCGCAGGTGCGGCAGCGGCCGCTTCGGCGGCGGGAGCCGTACCGTCGGGAGCGCCCGGGGCATTGTCGAAGAAGCCGTAGCCCGGATCCGCTGCAGGCTCTTCCTGCGGCGCACCCGGCGAGCCGGCGTGGAAGCCGTAGCCGGGGCCCAGCGGCAGCAGGGCCACCGCCTCGCGCGGCACGTGGAAGGTGAACAGGTCCAGCAGGTCGCTGTCGCTGCTGGTGGTGGTGATCTTGAAGCGACGCATGCCGTCGCTCGGCTGGCCGCCGTCGATCGGCTCGATCGTGCCGAGATCGGTGATCTCCTTGAACAGCTCGATCAGGTTGTCGGCCATGGACGGCTGCTCGAGCGGGCCGACGCGCAGCTCCAGCGAGCGAGCCTGCGCGCCCGAGGGCGCCGCGGCTGCAGCGGGCTCCGGCGTCGCGGGCTTGGCGCCCGCAGCCGACTTGACCGGTGCCGCCGTCACCGGCGCGGCCAGTGCTTCGCCGGCCACCAGCGCACGGATGTTGAACAGCAGCTCGGTGGTGTCGACCTCGTCGCCGCCGCCGCCCTGGTGGCGGGCCAGCTGGGCGCGCAGCGCATCGCCGGAGGCGAGCAGCACGTCGACCATCGGCGCCGTCGGCGCGAGCTCGTGGCGGCGCAGCTTGTCCAGCAGCGTCTCCATCTGGTGCGTCAGTTCGGCGACGTCGGAGAAGCCGAAGGTCGCCGCGCCACCCTTGACGGAGTGGGCGCAGCGGAAGATGGAGTTCAGCTCCTCGTCGTCGGCCGCCTCGATGTCGACCTCCAGCAGCAGCTGCTCCATGCGGTCGAGGTTCTCGCCCGCTTCCTCGAAGAAGACCTGGTAGAACTGGCTCAGGTCGATGCCGGCGCCGACGTTCGCGCCTTCCGAAGTCATCTCGGCCATGGGGTCGTGCTCCCGTTTTTCTCGTGTTCCCGGATCGCGCTCAGCGGATCACCTTCTTGATGACCTCGAGCAGCTTGGTCGGGTCGAAGGGCTTGACCAGCCAGCCGGTCGCACCGGCGTTGCGGCCGGCCTGCTTCATCTGGTCGCTGGACTCGGTGGTCAGGATCAGGATCGGCGTGGCCTTGAACTTCGGGTTGTCGCGAAGCTTCTTGGTCAGGCCGATGCCGTCCAGGCGCGGCATGTTCTGGTCGGTCAGCACCAGGTCGAAGTCGCGCGAGCCGGCCTTCTCCCAGGCGTCCTGGCCGTCGACCGCCTCGACGACGTTGTAGCCGGCGCTCTTGAGCGTGAAGGAGACCATCTGGCGCATCGAGGCCGAGTCGTCCACAGCGAGGATTGAATGCATGTCTGGCTCCAGGTAACGAGGTGATTTCGGGTGATTTCCGGGTTTCTTGAATGGCGGCAGGGTCAGAACAGCTCGATGGACCCTGCGTCCATCTCGTCCTGCGTCACGGGGTTCGGTCTGAGCGGGGCAATCTCGACGACGGCGGCGCCGTCCTCGTCGTCGCCCATCGCTTCGGCGGCCAACCGGTCCGCGCAACTGCGCAGACGGGTGTTGGTGTGGTGGATCAGCTGCGAGGCCATGTCCTGGAACTGCATCGCGGTGATCGCGCCGGCCATGTGCTGCATCGCGTCGTGCAGCTCGCGGGTATTCAGCTCGGGGTGCTTGGCCATCGCGTGCAGCAGGTGGTTCAGCTGTCCGGAGGCGCCATAGAAGTGGCCCATCAGCGCCTCGCTGGCGTCGCTGAGCAGGCGCTGCAGGCGTTCGAGGTCGTTGCTCGCCGTCATCAGGTTGTCCTGGATGTCGGCTGCAGCCATCAGGGGCAGGGGGCTTCCCCCACCGGGATCCATCGAAAGGCGGTCTGGCATCGTCGCTCCGCGAAAATGTTCTGGCACGTCGGCACGTGGCCGGGGACTCAGGGCATTTTCGGCAGCGCATCACAAATCATTAGGGCGATGTCAGTGGCATTTCCCGCGCATCTTCGGCCGCTCGGGCCGCGGCATACTTCACGGATGGCGGCCCCACTCCTGGACCATGTGTTGCGCGTGCTTCATCTCGAGGATTCGCCGCTCGACCACGAACTGACCCTGGCCCACCTGCGCCGCGGCGGGCTCGAGGTGCAGGCGCTGCGCATCGACTCCGAGGCGGCCTTCCTGGCCGCGCTCGAGCAGGACTGGGACGTGGTGCTGTCCGACTTCAACCTGCCCGGCTTCTCGGGCCTGGTCGCGCTGGACCTGCTCAAGGCCAGTGGCCGCGACATCCCTTTCATATTGGTATCGGGCGAGATCGGCGAGGACACCGCGGTCGAGGCGATGCGCAACGGTGCCTCCGACTACCTGCTGAAGAACAACCTGGCGCGGCTGGTGCCGGCGCTGATGCACGCGGTCGAGGCGATGGAGACGCGCCACGCCCGCCAGCGCGCCGACCGCGAACTCGGCAAGTCCAAGCAGCGCCTGCGCGAGCTGGCGCAGCACCTGCAGACCAGCATCGAGCAGGAGCGTGCCGCGATCGCCCGCGAGATCCACGACGACGTCGGCGGCTCGCTGACCGCGCTGAAGTTCGACCTCGCCTGGATCGCCCGCCACACCACCGATTCCGGCGTCAGGCTGCGCGTGCAGTCGGCGCTCGAGACGGTGACGCTGGCCATCGAGTCGAGCAAGCGCATCATGCACAACCTGCGCCCGGCCATCCTCGAGCAGGGCCTGGTGGCCGCGCTGCAGTGGATCGCCTCGCGCTTCGAGAAGCGCACCGGCATCTCGTGCGAGGTGCGCATTCCGTCACACACGCCGGAGTGGCCAGCGGGCGTGCCGCTGGTGGCCTACCGCACGGCGCAGGAGGCACTCACCAACATCACCAAGCATGCGCAGGCCACGCGGGTGCAGATCGACCTGTCGCTGGCCGGCGGCGTGATGTCGCTGGAAATCAGCGACAACGGCCGCGGCCTGTCGCAGCAGGACCTGGCCAAGGCGCGCTCGTTCGGCATCCGCGGGCTGCACGAGCGCGCCGGCACGGTCGGCGGCTGGGTCGACCTGTCCAGCGGGCCGGCCGGGACGACGCTGATACTCTCCGTACCGTTGAGCACGCCCGGCGAGACGGCGCCGCTGCCGGGCGCGCCGGTGCACGAGCCGGACGATCCTTCGCAATGGGGCACGCTGTGATCAAAGTCATTCTCTGCGACGACCATGCGCTGATCCGCCGCGGCATCCGCGACACGCTGTCGGATGCGCCGGACATCGAGGTCGTCGGCGAGGCGGGTGACTACGGCGAACTGCGCACCCTGCTGCGCGCCCACAGCTGCGACGTGCTGGTGCTGGACATCAACCTGCCCGGCGGCCGCAGCGGCCTGGACGTGCTGCACGTGCTGAAGGACGAAGGCCTGCCGATGCGTGTGCTGGTGGTCTCGATGTACCCGGAAGACCAGTACGCCATCCGTGCGCTGCGCGCCGGGGCCTTCGGCTACGTCAACAAGGGCGGCGACCCGGCGCAGCTGGTCACTGCGGTGCGCACCGTCTCGCAGGGGCGCAAGTACGTCACACCGGAGATTGCGCAGATGCTGGTCGAGAGCCTGACCGCGCCGGTGGTCGAGAACTCGCACGAGAAGCTCTCCGACCGCGAGTTGCAGACCCTGGTGCTGATCGCCTCCGGCAAGCGCTTGTCTGACATCGCCGAGGAGCTCAAGCTCAGCCCGAAGACGGTCAGCGTCTACCGGGCACGGGTGCTCGAGAAGCTGTCGCTCGCGAACAACTCAGAGATGACGGTTTACGCGATCCGTCACGGCCTGGTCGGGCACTGAGACCGCCCTGTTCGAAGGGGCTGCGTCCACGCCGTGAGGCGTGCGTCACGCCGCGGGCGACTTGCTGCACATAAAGTGATCGGCGGGGATGCCGAAAGCCTGAAGATCGCGGTCGAGCCCTGCCGCCTCAGAAGAACAGAACGGACCTCCCCGCCCGATGCTCGTCGCTGCCTGCTTCATCGTGACTGCCCTGCTGCTGTGGCTGGCCGCCGGCATGTCCGCGCTGGCCGACCGCCGCGTGCGGCCGCTGGCGCGCGCCATCCGGCTGGGCGCGGCGATGCTGGCGGCCTGCGCCCTGTGGTGGCCAGCGCACATGCTGCACATCGAGGGCACGCTGGTCGCCGCCGATGGCGCGCGTTCGCTGCTGGCACTGCTGCCTCCGCTGGCGCTGGCGCTGCTGGCGCTGGCCACGGCACGGGCCTGGGCCCACCGCTCGCTCGCGCTGATGCTGGCAGCCGGCGCGGCCACACTGGCAGCGGCCTATGGCGTGGCGATGCTGATGCTGCCCGGGCTGTTCCGACTGCTGCCGTTCGAGCTGCCGATCGGCGAGGGCGTGATGATCGTCACGCTCGCGGTCACGGCCGTGGCCCTGTTCGTGCCGCCGACACGCCCGCGCCTGGCGCCCTGGTTGCACGGCGGCGCGGCACTGGCGATGTCCGCCGTCGTCGCGCTTGCACTGACTGGCTTCCTGGCCAGCGAGCCTGTCCTGCCCGACACCGCCTGGCACGAGGTGATCGTGCTCGCCGCCCTGGGTTGCCTGGCCGCGCTGGTGCGCGCCGTGCTGGAGCACGGCGGAACGGTGACCGCCGATGCCGTGCAGCGCCCGGTGCGCGGCATCGCCACCACCGACCTGCTCACCGGCCTGCCGACGCGCCAGTTCTTCGAGGAGCGGCTGGCCGCGGCGGCCAAGCGGGCCGATGCCAAGCGCGGCAAGATGGCCGTGCTGTTCATCGACCTCGATGGCTTCAAGCCGGTCAACGACACCTTCGGCCACGCCTGCGGCGACCGCGTGCTCGAGCAGGTCGGCGTGCGCATGCGCTCGATCACGCGCGGCTCGGACGTGGCCGCGCGCGTGGGCGGCGACGAGTTCCTGCTGCTGATGCCGTCGATCACCTCGCCGGAATCGGTCGCCAAGGTGGCGCGCGCGCTGATCGAGATCCTCAGCCGGCCCTACAAGGTCGAAGACCGCGAGGTCAACATCTCCTGCTCGGTGGGCATCGCGCTGTACCCGGACGGCTGCCGCGCGAGCAAGCTGATCGCGCGTGCCGACGCGGCGATGTATGCCGCCAAACGGTCCGGCGGCACGCGCCATGCGTTCTTCTCGCCGGAGATGGACCAGGACGCGAAGCAGAACTTCGAGATGGTGCGCGACCTCAAGCGCGCCATCGCGCAGGACCAACTCGAGCTCTACTTCCAGCCGAAGATCGACGCCCGCAGCGGCAAGGTCACCGCGGCCGAGGCGCTGCTGCGCTGGAACCATCCCAAGCTCGGCATGGTGATGCCCGGCGAGTTCATCCAGCTGGCCGAGCGCACCGGGCTGATCGGCCCACTGGGCGACTGGGTCATCGAGGCGGCCTGCCGGCAGGCCCGCGCCTGGCGCGACAAGGGGCTGCGCATGCGCGTGGCGATCAACCTGTCGGCCTACCAGATGCGCCAGGACGACATCGTCGACCGCATCACCGAGGCCTTGAAGCGGCACAAGATCCGCCCGTCGCTGCTGACCTGCGAGATCACCGAGACCGCGGCGATGGAAGACACCCGGGCCACGCAGGAGACCTTCCGCCGCCTCGGCGAGCTGGGCACCCACCTGTCGATCGACGACTTCGGCACCGGCTACTCCAGCCTGGCCTACCTGCGCACGCTGCCGGCCGAGGAACTGAAGATCGACCGCAGCTTCATCCAGGACCTGGAGCACAGCCCGGACGCGCGCGCCGTGGTCGACGCGGTGCTGAAGCTGGCCCACGCGCTGGGCCTGAAGGTGGTTGCCGAAGGCGTGGAGAACCCGCGCCAGCACCAGATCCTGGCCGAGATGGGTTGCGACGAGCTGCAGGGCTACCTGTTCGCCAAGCCGATGTCGGCGCGCGCGCTGCTGCTGTGGGCGATCGGCGACCGCGGCGAGGCCTCGGTGTTCCGCAACTCGCTGTTCGGCGAGACACGGCAGACCACGCTGCTCAGCAACCAGGTGATGACGCAGCCGATGCCCGGCGCACCGGTTGTCGCGCCAGCGGCGGCATCGGCGCCGGCGTCCGTGCCGGACAAGGCGACGCTGCCACCGGCGGCGTCCGCCGCGCCACGCGCCGCGGCCGCCAAACCCCTGCGAATGGCCTGAGCAGGCCCGGTACCCGCTAGCGCGTCGCGCGCCGCCGCACGCACTCGAGGTAGTTCTGTCCGTCCGGCGGCAGGCCGCTGCGCTGCGAGGCCCAGATCATCTCGCCCAGGCATTCCATCACCTCGTGCTGCGCCTCATGCGCCGAGCCGCGCTTGGCAGCGAGCAACTCGAAGGCCTGCTTGATGCCGCGCGGCTGGTCGATCGACACCTGCTCGGTGATCGTCAGGTGCATGGACAGGTGCAGGAACGGGTTGGTGCGCCCGCCTTCGACCTCGTAGACCGCGGCCAGCGCCGCCTCGACGTCGTCGAGCTCGGCGTGGTACTCCGGGTGCTCGGCGATCCAGTCGGCGGCGAGGGTTTCCATCGGCGTCAGCGGCGAGCCGTCGCGCGCCTTGCGGTGCGTCTCGCAGAAGAAGCGCCGCACGTCGTTCTGGGAAGGGGCAAACATCGCACAATTGTCGCCCTATGACGGCCTGGAATGCATGGAGCGAATGGCCGCTGATCCACGATCCGGCCTTCTATGCCGTGGCCGTGCCCGCGGTGCTGATGATGGGCTTGTCCAAGAGCGGCTTCCTCGGCGGCTTCGGCTCGCTGGCGGTGCCGCTGATGGCGCTGGCGGTGCCGGTGCCGCAGGCGGCGGCGATCATGCTGCCGCTGCTGCTGGTGATGGACGCCACCGGGCTGCAGCAGCTGTGGCGCCACTGCGACCGCGCATTGCTCCGCCTGCTGCTGCCGGCCGGGCTGCTGGGCACGGTGGTCGGCACGCTGCTGTTCGGCGTGCTGAGCACGAAGACGGTGGCCGCGGTGGTGGGGGCGCTGACGCTGCTGTTCCTGGCCCAGCGGCTTCTCTTCCCGCCGCGTGCCGATCACCCGCCGCCGCCGAAGCCGCTGGGCTTCGTGCTCGGCATCGCCTCGGGCTTCACCAGCTTCGTTGCCCATGCCGGCAGCCCGCCGTACAACGCCTACGTGCTGCCGCTGCGCCTGGAGCCGATGCGCTATGCCGCCACCGCGGCGGTGTTCTTCGCCGCGGTCAACCTGTCGAAGTGGATTCCCTATGCCTGGCTGGGCCTGATCGACGTGCGCAACATGGCGACGTCGCTCGCGCTGATGCCGCTGGCACCGCTGGGCGTGTGGCTGGGCGTGCGGGCCACGAAGCGCATCGATGCGCGCTGGTTCTACCGGCTGGCCTACGCCGGCATGTTCCTCACCGGTGCCAAGCTGCTGTGGGACGGGCTGCGCTGAGCGCTGTCCGACGCGGCTACTTCGTCGCCGGCTTCTCGACGTAGCGCTCGAAGCCGACGGCCTCCATGCGGTAGCCGCTGGCGCCCATGAAGGTGTCGGAACGCAGCGTCTTGAGCGTGCCGTCGATCCACACCGCGTCCATCGACTTCAGGCCCTTGGCGGGCTCCTTAGGCTTCACGTGAATGATCTGGTTGGACGGTGGCGGCGGCGTGTGGATGCAGGCGCCGAAGTAGGGCACCAGCAGGAACTCGGTCATGCCGTTCTTGCCCTCTTCCAGCGGCACCACGTAGCCGGGGATGCGGATGCTGCGGCCGTCCATCGCATTGTTGATGGGGGCGTTGTCCCACACCTCGCGCATCTTCTTCAAGGCCGCGGCGGCGCGCGGGTCGGCGTCGTTGAGCAGGCCGAAGTTCATGTCCTTGAACTGCTTCAGCGGGTCCCAGTCCTTGGGCACCAGGTCGTCCCAGCTGATCTCGGGATAGCCGGCACGTGCCGCCGGCGGCTTGGGCGTGGCCTTGTCCTGCGCCTGCGCCGCGGGCAGGGCCAGCAGGCAGGCGGCGAGCAGGGTCAGCAGCGGGCGTCGGGTCATGTCGGTTCCTTGGATGGGAGGGTCGGCTCAGCTGCGTGGTGCCAGGCCGTCGGCCAGCGAGAGGCGGTAGGCACGCAGCCCCGGCACCAGGCTGGCCAGCAGCCCGGCCCCCAGCACGGCGGCCAGCAACTGCCATTGAGAGCCGCTGGGTGCGGCGAGGTTCAACGTGATGCCGTAGTGCGACTGCACCCAGGGCCCGCCGAGTGCGATCAGCGTCCAGCAGGCGAGCAGCCCCAGCAGCACGCCGGCCAGCGTCACCAGCAGGCCTTCGGCCGCCAGCAGCAGCATCACGTGGCGCGGCCCGGCGCCGACGGCGCGCAGCACCGCCAGTTCGCGCCGGCGCTCGTTCAGCCCGGCCAGCACGGTCGCGACCAGCCCAGCCAGGCTGACCAGCGCGACCAGGCCCGACAGCGCCAGCAGCAGCGTCTCGCCGACGCCGACGACGTTCCACAGTTCGTCCAGCGCCACGCCGGGCAGCACCGCCATCAGCGGCTCGCCTTCGTACTCGTTGACGAAACGCTGCACCGTGAACACCGCCGCGCGCCCCTTCAGGCCGACCAGCGCAGCGGTGACCTGCTTCGGCTCGAGATCGAACTTGCGCGCCTGCTCGGCCGGAATGGACAGCCCCTTCATCGGCACGCCGGCCGACCAGTCGAGGTGGATCGCCTCCAGCGCCTGCAGGCTGATGTGCACCGTGCGGTCCACCGGCGTGCCGGTGGGCGCAAGAATGCCGACCACGCTGAACGGCTTGTCGGCATGCTCGCTGCCGGGCAGCGTGCCGGTGCCGTGGGCGAGCACCAGGCGGTCGCCCAGCGCGTAGTGCAGCCGCTGCGCGACCTCGGCGCCGAGCACCGCGCCGTACAGGCCGTCGAGGTCGCCGCTGAACGCCGCGCCCTGTGCGAACTGCAGCGCCTGCCGGTCGCCGTAGTGGAAGCGCTCGAAGTAGTCCTTCGTCGTGCCCAGCACCGGGAAGCCGCGGTGCGAGTCGCCCAGCGACAGCGGCACCACCCAGGCCACGGCGCGGTGCTGGCCGATCGCGCGCAGGCTGTCCATGCGGATGTTGTTGGTCGCGCCGCCGAGGCGGAACACCGCGTAGAGCATCAGCTGGACCGGCCCGGTGCGCGCACCGACGACCAGGTCGGTGCCGCTGACCGCCTGTGAGAAGTTCTCGCGCACGTCCAGCCGCACCCGCTCGACGGCCAGCAGCAGCAGCGTGGCCAGCGCGATCGACAGCGCGACCAGCGCCAGCGTGCCGCGCCGGTTCCAGCCGCTGGCCAGCGCGAGCTTCAGCAGGGCGCTCATGCGGGCGCTCCGGCGCTCGGCGCGTCGGCCTCATCGACAACACCGGCGGCGCGGTTCAGCGCCGGCAGCGACAGCGCCTGGTCAAAGCGGCCCGCCAGACGTTCGTCGTGGCTGACGAACACCAGCGTGCTGCCGGCCGCACGGCACTCGCCGAGCAGCACGTCCATGAAACTGTCGCGCAGCGCGGCGTCGAGCGCGGAGGTCGGTTCGTCGGCGATCACGACCTCGGGCGCGCCGATCAGCGCGCGTGCCGCCGCCACCCGCTGCTGCTGGCCGACAGACAGTTCGCGTGCTGCCCGCGACCAGGCCTCGCCCGGGATGCCGACGTGCTGCAGCAGCGAGCGCGCCTGCGCCGCCGGCGAGCCGCTGCGCTGGCCCGCGCGTTGTGCGCGCACGCGCGAGAAGCGGCAGCCCAGCAGCACGTTGTCGAGCACGCTCAGCCAGGGCAGCAGGTTGAACTGCTGGAACAGGTAGCCGACATGGTCGGCGCGCCAGGCGTCGCGCGCGCTGCCCGGCATCGCGGCCCAGGAGCGGCCGGCCAGCGTCACCGTGCCGTCGCCTGCCGTCAGCACACCGGCCATCAGCGACAGCAGCGTGCTCTTGCCGCAACCGCTCGGGCCGTGCAGGAACAGCGTCTGGCCGGCGGCCACGTCAAGCGCGTCGATGGCGATGCAGTCACGCGGCGCGCGCGGCCAGGCGAAGCGGACGTCGCGCAGCGCCAGCATGCTCAGCGGGTCAGGTCGATCCGCTGCGCCGGGCGCTTGAGCGACAGCTTGCGCTGGCCCTTGGCCGTCGCGGTCTGCACGGCCAGCGTCGACAGGCGGGCGAAGGCCTTGAACAGGCCGACGTCCACGAAGGCCGGCGCTTTCGCGCAGTCGAAGGCGAACTCCGCTTCCAGGTCGCCGTGGCCGTCGTCCTTCGCCGCCGTCGCGGCCGGGCCGAGCTTCAAAGGGGCGGACACCAGCTCGACCGAAGCGAGCCGGCAGCCGGCCGCCGGGTCGATGGTGAACAGGGCGTCGGCGGCACGCAGCGTCGCGATGGCTTGGTCCGCCGTGCGGCGTTCGGCATCGGTGCGCGGCGCGCGTTCGAAGCCGAGCAGGCCGTCCAGCGGCGTGTCCAGCGTGATGGTCAGCCGGTTCGCCTCGACCGCCACGTCCAGCGTGGCGGCACCGTGCACATGCGGCTTACCGGCCCAGGCGGTGCTGGCGGCGAGCAGGGTCAGGCCGAGGGCGAAATGCTTCATCGCAGGGTTCCTTGTCGGTGATGGCGGCATCAGCGCTTCGCCGCCGCCTGAAGTGCGCCGACGATCGTCTTCACGTTGTGCTCGTACAGGCGCAGGTAGGTGTCCGCCCCGCCGCCCGGCGCCGACAGCGCATCGGAGTACAGCGTGCCGCCGACCTGTGCACCCGTCTCCTGCGCGATGCGCTCGATGCTGCGGCGGTCGGTGATGTTCTCGACGAACAACGCGCGCGCCTGGTGCTGCCGCACCTGGCGGATCACGGCGGCCACGCCCGCCGCCGAGGCCTCGCTGTCGGTGTTCCACGCCCGCGGCGAAATGAACGTGATGCCATAGGCCTGCCCGAGGTAGCCGAAGGCGTCGTGCGTGCTGACGACGCGGCGCTGGTCGGGCGGGATGGCATCGAATGCGGCGCGTGCCATGGTGTCGAGCGCGGCCAGCCGCTCGCGGTAGGCGGCGGCGCGTGCGTCGATCGCGGCAGCCTGCGTCGGGGCCGCCGCCACCAGCGCGGCGCGGATGTTCTCGACGTAGCGCTGCGCGTGCGCGAGGCTCTGCCATGCGTGCGGGTCGACGCCGCGGCCGGCACGCCGCGGTTCGATGCCGCGCGTGGCTTCGACCACCGTGCCGCGGTAGCCCGAGCTGCGCACCAGGCGCTCGATCCAGCCCTCGAAGTGCAGGCCGTTGACGATGACGAGGTCGGCGCGGGCCAGGCGCTGCGCGTCGGCTGGCGTCGGCTCGAAGACATGGGCGTCGGCATTCGCGCCGACCAGGCTGTGCACCTGCGCGGCGTCACCGGCCACCTCGCGCGTCATGTCGGCGAGGATGGAGAAGCTGGCCACCACCTGCAGCGGACGCGGGGCCTGCGCATGCAGCGGGGCGGCGAACAGCAGTGCGGCAAGCAGAAGAAGACGGCGCATGGTTCAGGCAACGCGGTGGGCGCGCAGCGCCACGTGGCGGGCGCGCAGGCTGTCGTGGCGGCCGAGCGCCAGCGAGACGAGGTAGCCGACACCGGCCAGCAGCACGATCGCCGGGCCGGACGGTAGCTGCAGGTGGTAGCTCAGCAGCAGCCCGCCGACGGCACTGGCCAGCGCGATGCCGGTGGCCACCAGCGCCAGGCTCCACACCTCGCGGGCCCAGAAGCGCGCCGCCGTGGCCGGCAGCATCATCAGGCCGACGGCCATCAGCGTGCCCAGGGCCTGAAAGCCGGCGACGAGGTTGAGCACGACCAGCGTCAGGAACAGGAAGTGCAGCGCACGGTCGTGCCCGCCCACCGCGCGCAGGAAGCCGGGGTCGACGCTGGCCACCAGCAGCGGCCGGTAGGCGGCCGCCACCGCCAGCAGCGTGACGCTGGCCACGCCGGCGACGCTGAGCAGCGCCACGTCGTCCACCGCGAGGATGCTGCCGAACAGCACGTGCATCAGGTCGACCGGGCTGCCGTGGGTGGAGACGATCAGCACGCCGATCGCCAGTGCGATCAGGTAGAAGGCGGCGAAGCTGGCGTCCTCGCGCTGCGTGGTGACCTGGGCCACCCAGCCGGCCAGCACGGCCACCAGCAGCGCCGCCGCGAGGCCGCCGGCGCCCATGGCCGGCAGCGAGAAGCCGGCCAGCGCGAAGCCGATCGCGGCACCGGGCAGCACGGCGTGTGCCATCGCATCGCCCATCAGGCTCATGCGGCGCAGCACCAGCAGCGTGCCCATCGGCGCACTGCCCAGCGCCAGTGCGGCGCAGGCCACCAGGGCGCGGCGCATGAAGCCGAACTCGGCGAAGGGCTGGATGAACAGTTCGTACGGGCCCATGGCTGGCCTTCAGGCGCGTTCGCACACCGGTGCGGTCTCGTCCCAGCGTTCGGCCATCTGGCGGGCGCGGAACAGGTTCTCGGCGCGCAGCACCTGGGCCGTCTGCCCCCAGGCCACGGCTTCGCGGGCGAGCAGCAGCGCCTGCGGGAAATGCTCGCGCACCAGCTCCATGTCGTGCAGCACCGCCACCACCGTGCGGGCTTCGCCGTGCCAGCGCCGCACCACGGCGAGCAGGTCGGCGCTGGTGCGCGCGTCGATGCCGTTGAAGGGTTCGTCGAGCAGGATCAGCTGCGCGTCCTGCAGCAGCACGCGCGCGAACAGCACGCGCTGGAACTGGCCGACCGACAGCTCGCCGATGCGGCGCCGCTCGAAACCGGCCAACCCGACCGAGGCCAGTGCCTCGCGCGCGGCGTCGCGCAGCGGCCGTTCGATCGCACCGAGCGCGCCGCGCCGCGGCCAGTGGCCGAGCGAGACCAGGTCGAGCACGCCGAGCGGAAAGCTGCGGTCGATCTGCGACTGCTGCGGCAGGTAGGCGATGCGGCCGGCGAGCGCCGGCGCGATCTCGATGTGCCCGGAGCTGACCGGCAGGCGGCCGGCCACGGCATCGAGCAGGCTGCTCTTGCCGGCGCCGTTCGGGCCGATCACGGCGGTCAGCGAGCCGATCGCCATCTCGCCGCTGAGGTGGTGCACGGCCGGGTGGCGCTGGTGCGTCACCGTCAAGTCGACGAGGCGGACGGCGCTGTGGGTCATGTCCTGAGGTCCGTGAGGGCCCAGGCCACCGCGGCCCAGAGCAGCGCGATCGCAGCAAGAGCGATGCCGATGCGGGCGCCGGCGCCGCGCATCAGCACGCTGGCCACGTCGTCCGCCGCGACCCGCGCGGGCGTGTGCTCATGGGCGTGGCCGTGAGCGTGGCTGTGGCCGTGTGCGTGCTTATCGCCGTGCCCGTGTGCGTGCACATGCCCGTGTGCGTGCCCGTGCACATGCTCGTCTGCGTGGTGCACGTGGTCCGTGCTCATGCCGCCGCCTTCGCACAGTCGGCGCAGCGGCCGCGCAACGTCAGCTCGTGCTGCTCGACACGGAACCCTGCCGGTGCCAGCCGCTCGATGCCACCCGGGCAGCCGTGGATCGGGAAGACACGGTCGCAGGCGATGCAGTGGAAGTGGTGGTGATGGTGCCCAGCGTGGCCTCGCGCCGGGGCGTGGTCGTGCGTGCACGGCGCCTCGAAGCGGGCGGCCTGGCCGGGCAGGTCGACCTTCACCACCTGCGACTCCTCGTGCAGCGTGCGCAGCTGGCGGTAGACGGTCGACAGGTTCAGCGTCGGCACGTCGGACCGTGCGAGTTCGAGGATCTCGGCCGGCGCCAGCGAACGGCCGCTCTCGACGAGCGAGCGCAGCACGGCCTGCTTCTGGCGGGTCTGGCGTTCCATGGCGCCATCTTATTGCAAATGCAATTGCATTTGCCGGCGGGGGATATCGGCGCCTAGGGTGCGCCGTCGGTGCGTTCGCCGTCCTGCTCGCTCCAGCCGGTGCGCGATCGGCGCTCGCGGGCCTCTTCGCGCTCCCGGGCGAACAGTTCCTCGAGCTGCTGGCGGCCCTGCTTGGCGATCGCGATCAGCTTGGCCTCGTCGCCGAAGTGCGGCCGCATCTTCTCGACCAGCTCGATGTTGTGCTGGCGAAAGCGCAGCGCCATCGTGCGCGACTGGTGGCGTTCGAAGCCGAGCCGCTCGAGCACGCTGCGCCCGCTCATCAGCGCGGCGTCCAGCGTCTCGCGCTCGACGGCCTCGATGCCCAGGTCGCGCAGCTGGTAGTAGTGCGTCACGTTGCGCGCCCGCGCGACGATCTGCAGCCGCGGGAAGTGCTCGCGCACCAGGCGCGCCACCTCGACGCTCTGCTCGACGTCGTCGATCGCCAGCACGAACACGCGGGCCTGCTCGGCGCCAGCGCTGCGCAGCAGGTCCAGTCGCGTCGCATCGCCGTAGTAGACCGGCCAGCCGAAGCGGCGCACCGCCTCGACCTGCTCGGCGTCGTGCTCCAGCACCGTGGCCGAGAAGCCGTTGGCGAACAGCAGCCGGCCGACGATCTGCCCGTAGCGGCCGAAGCCGGCGATGATCACCGGCGCATGTTCGGACTCGGCGATCGCGTCGTACTGCGGCGCTGCAGCGCTCGCCGCATGGCGCCGCGCCCAGAAGCGGTCGGACAGCAGCAGGATCAGCGGCGTCAGCAGCATCGACAGCGCGACCGCAGCGACCAGCAGCGACGACGTCGGGGCATCGATCACCCCGGCCCCGGCTGCGGTCTGGAAGACCACGAAACCGAACTCGCCACCCTGAGCCAGCAGGATGATGAAGGGCGGCCGTTCACCCGGCGGGATGGGCATGGTTCGGCCCATCGCCCACAGCACGGCCGCCTTGATCAACAGGAAGCCGATGACGAGCGCGGCGACGAGCAGCGGCTGGGCGAGCACCACCGCGAAGTCGATGCTCATGCCCACGGCGATGAAGAACAGGCCGAGCAGCAGGCCCTTGAAGGGCTCGATGTCGGTTTCCAGCTCGCGGCGGTACTCGCTCTCCGCGAGCAGCACGCCGGCGAGGAAGGCGCCCAGTGCCATCGACAGGCCGACCGACTGCATCAGCGCCGCGGTGGCCACCACCAGCAACAAGGAGGCGGCGGTGAAGATCTCCGGCGTCTTGCTGCGCGCGATCCAGCGCAGCGCAGGGCGCAGCAGCAGGCGCCCGCCGAGCACGATCAGCACGATCACGCCCGCCGCCTTCGCGGCACCCAGCCAGCCGCCGCCGCTGTCCTGCACGCCACCGGCCGCCAGCAGCGGCACGAAGGCGAGGATGGGGATCGCGGCCACGTCCTGCAGCAGCATCACGCTGAGCACGCTCTGGCCGGAGGTGGTGGTCATCAGGTTGCGCTCGGCCAGCGCCCCCAGTCCGATCGCGGTGGAGCTCATCGCCAGGCCGAGCGCGGCGACCAGCGCGATGTGCCAGTCGATGCCGAACAGCACGGCCACGCCGGTCAGCAGCGCGGCCGAGCCGAACAGCTGCACGCTGCCCCAGCCGAAGATGGGCCGGCGCAGTGCCCACAGGCGGCGCGGCTCCAGCTCCAGGCCGACGAGGAACAACATCAGCACGACGCCGAACTCGGCGAAGTGCAGCATGTCCTGCGGGTCGGACACGAACTTCAGGCCCCAGGGGCCGATCACGATGCCGGCGGCAAGGTAGCCGATGATCGAGCCCAGGCCGAGGGCCTTGGCCAGCGGCACCGACAGCACGGCCGCGGCGAGGTAGACGAGGCTGCCGGTCAGCCAGGAGCCGTGTTCCATCGAAGTGTCCTCAGTGCGAGGCCTCGACCGGGGGCCGCTCGAAGGCCGGCACCACGCAGGCCACGCACTCGGGCAGCTCGTCGAGCTCCGGCCAGCCGGGGTAGCTTGCCAGCCGCTCGGCGTAGACCCGGGCGTGTTCGGCGATCGCCTTCTCGCCGGCCTGCTGCGCGCCGTGCAGCACCAGCGGCGGCAGGAAGCGCATGCCGCACAGCGCCGCGGTCTGCTCGACCGGAGGCAGGAAGGCGTCGAAGAAATAGCGGTTGTAGCCGTCGGGCCGGTAGGCTGCCTCCGCACCGCCGGTGCTCAGTGCGAGCCAGAGGTCCTTGCTGCGCAGGGCGTCGCCGCCGGGGCCGTAGGCCCAGCCGAAGGCCAGCACCTCGTCGAGCCAGAGCTTCATCAGCGGTGGCATCGCGTACCAGAGCACCGGGTACTGCCAGACCACCAGCCGGGCGCTCTTCAGCACGGCCTGCTCGGCCTTCACGTCGATCAGGTAGTCGGGGTACAGCGCGTACAGGTCGCGCACCTCAATGCGCCCTTTCGAGGCCGCGGCCGCCGCACCGGCTGCACGCATCAGCGCCCGGTTGATCCGCGACTGCTCGAGCTGCGGATGGGCCACCAGCACCAGCACCTCGGGGCCGCTGTCGGTGGCGTCGGGCGGGGGCTCGGCAAGGGGCTCGGGCATGGCGTCGGGTTGAACGGGATGGGGTGGGGTGGGGCCTGCCGTTACCATAACCGCAAACGCCGAACAACCTGATGCGAGGACGGAGGTCCGAATGCCGGTGATCGTGGTGGCCAATCCCAAGGGGGGCGTGGGCAAGAGCACGCTGTCGACGAATCTGGCGGGTTACCTCGCCTCGCGTGGGCACGCGGTGATGCTCGGCGACGTCGATCGCCAGCAATCGGCGCTGACCTGGCTGTCGATCCGGCCGAGGAGCCTGCCGGCGATCGGCACCTGGGAGACGCAGCACGACGAGATCGTGCGCCCGCCCAAGGGCACCACCCACGTGGTGCTGGACACCCCCGCCGGCCTGCACGGCAAGCGCCTGGACGAAGTGATGAAGCTGGCCGACAAGGTGATCATCCCGCTGCAGCCGAGCATCTTCGACATCCACGCGACGCATGCCTTCATGCGCGAGCTGCTGGCGCACCGGCGCAGCGACAAGGTCAAGTTCGCCGTCGTCGGCATGCGGGTGCGCGAGGGCACCATCTCGTCGGACCACCTGCGTGCCTTCGTCGAGGGCCTGAAGGTGCCGGTGCTCGGGTTCCTGCGCGACACGCAGAACTACGTGCACCTGGCCGCCCACGGCCTGACGCTGTGGGACGTGGGCTCCTCGCGCTTCGAGCGCGACCTGGAACAATGGAAGCCGATCATCGACTGGGTGGATGCATGACACGATTCGACTCGCTGGAACAGTTCGGCGCACAGCTCGGCCAGGTGGTCGGCACCAGCGACTGGGTGACGGTCACGCAGGAGCGCATCGACGACTTCGCGCGTGCCACCGGCGACATGCAGTGGATCCATGTCGACCCGGTGCGCGCTGCTGCCGGGCCCTTCGGCACGACCATCGCGCACGGCTTCCTGACCCTGTCGCTGCTGCCGATGCTGTCGGACTCGGCGCTCGACCTCGGCGGCGTGCGCATGGGCATCAACTACGGCCTGAACAAGGTCCGCTTCCCGGCCCCGTTGCCGGTGAACAGCCGCGTGCGCGGCGTCTTCAGGCTGGTCGGCTTCGAGCCGCTCGAAGGCGGCGCGCAGATCACCATGGAAGTGACGATGGAGCGCGAGGGCTCGGCCAAGCCGGTCTGCGTGGCCGAGTCGCTGTCACGCCGCTACGTCTGAGGAGCAACGCGCCATGAAGGTCCTGCTGATCGACGACCACCCGCTGATCCTCTCCGCGCTGCAGAGCGTCATCCAGGGGCTGGGCGACCACGTCACCGTGGTCGGTGCCGGCAGTGCGAAGGAGGGCCGCGAAGCGCTGCAGGCGGCGTCCGACTTCGACCTGGTGCTGCTCGACCTGGCCCTCGGCGACGCCCACGGCTTCGACGTGCTCAGCGAGTTCCGCGCGCAGTACCCGGCGCTGCCGGTCGTCGTGGTGTCGGCCTCCGACCGCAGCAGCGACGTGATCCACGCGATCGACCTCGGCGCGATGGGCTTCGTGCCCAAGCGCTCCAGCAACGACGCGCTGTTCGAGGCACTCAACGTGGTGATGTCCGGCGGCATCTACGTGCCGCCGATGAGCATGGGCTCGGACGCGTCGCCGTCCGCTGCCGGCGGCGACGGCGCGCCGAACGCGTTGCGCGTGGTGCGCGAACAGGCCGAGGCCGGCGAGGTGCAGTCGCAGCCGCCGATCGAGAAGCTCGGCCTGACGCCGCGCCAGACCGACGTGCTCGCGCTGCTGCTGCAGGGCAAGCCGAACAAGCTGATCGCCCGCGACCTCAACCTCTCGGTCGAGACGGTGAAGGACCACGTCGCCGCCGTGCTGCGTGCGCTCAACGTCAGCTCGCGCACGCAGGCGGTGCTGGCGGTGAGCCAGATGACGCAGAAGGGCGGCCTGAACGCATGGCGCAACCCGTCCCGCTGAGCGGCGCGGCAGCGCCGGCAGCCGACGCGGCACCGGCGCTGCGCCACTCGGTGCTCGGCGAGGAGGTGCTCGCCGCCTACGCCTACACGCCGGCCACGCTGGCCGGCCTGGTGGCCGGCTTCGGCATGCTGGTGGCGCTGTTCTGGGGCAGCCTGTCGCTGGCGCTGATGCTGCCGTGGATGCTGCTGTTCGTCGGGCTGTGGGTCGTGCGCATCGTGCTCGCGCGGCGCTTCCAGGCGGCGGTGCGGCGCCACGAGGGCGAGATGGACTGGCCGCGCTGGCGGCTGTGGTGGAACGTGCTGACGCTGTGCTCGGCCGGCGCCTGGGGCCTCGCGGGCTGGCTGTTCTTCACCCGGGGGCTGGGCATCCAGCAGACCGGGCTGATCCTGGTCATCTACACCTTCTGCATCGCCGCCGTGCCGGTGCTGGCCAACCAGCCGCGCATGTTCATCGCCTACGTGGTGCTGTGCTTCGCGCCGCTGATCGTGCGCATCGCCACCGGCGGCGACGAGCACGGCCTGCGCCTGGCCGGCATGCTGCTGATCATCATCACGCTGACCACGCTGCTGGCGCGCAACTACCGCCAGGCGCTGCAGCGTGTCATCGAACTGAAGCTGCGCGCCGATGACCTGCTCGACCAACTGCGTGTCGAGAAAGGCATCGCCGAGGCGGCAAGGCAGGAGGCCGAGGTCGCCAACCGCGCGAAGACGCAGTTCTTCACCGCGGCCAGCCACGACCTGCGCCAGCCGTTGCATGCGATGGGCCTGTTCGCCGAGGCGCTGCGCCAGCGCACCCACGAGCAACCGGAGGTGGCCAACCTCGTCAACAGCATCAACGCCTCGGTCGATGCGCTCGAGGGCCTGTTCTCCGAACTGCTCGACATCACCCGCATCGACGCCGGCGGTGTCGAGGTGCGACCGCAGTCCTTCGAGGTGGCCGACATCCTGCGCAAGCTGCGCCTGCACTTCGAGCCGACCGCCTTCGAGAAGGGCCTGGCGCTGAACCTGCGCGGCGGCCACCGCGTGGTCCATGCCGACCCGCTGCTGGTCGAGCGCATCCTGCGCAACCTGGTCAGCAACGCGATCCGCTACAGCAACGACGGCGGCGTGCTGGTCGCCGCCCGCTCACGCGGCAACCACGTGATCCTGCAGGTCTGGGACTCGGGCCTGGGCATCCGCGAGGAGGAGCAGGCCAAGGTCTTCGAGGAGTTCTACCAGGTGCCCAACACGCCGGCGGTGGCGGCGCACCAGCGCAAGGGCCTGGGGCTGGGGCTGGCGATCGTCAAGCGGCTGGCCGACCTGATGGGCGCACCGATCTCGCTGCGCTCGCAGCCCGGCCGCGGCACCGTGTTCACGCTGGTGCTGCCGGTGGGCGTCAAGCCGGCGCCGCAGGCGACGATGCCGTCGAGCAAGGGGCCGCTGGGGCTGACGCTGGCCGGCCGGCTGATCGTGATCGTCGAGGACGAGCCGGCGGTGCGCAGCGGCCTGGAAGTGCTGTTGCAGGGCTGGGGCGCGCAGATTGCCTCGTTCGACAGCGTTGCCGAGAGCAGTACCTGGGCCGCGGCGAGCGATCCGGCCGCGGTGCGACCCGACCTGCTGATCGTCGACTACCGCCTGGAAAACGGCCGCAACGGCGTCGATGCAATCGTCGCGCTGCGCGAGCGCTTCGGTGCCGCGCTGCCGGCGATCGTCGTCACCGGCAGCACGATGAGCTCGCTCGACAAGGAAGCGCAGGAGAAGAACTTCCACCTGCTGCTCAAGCCGGTGGTACCGAACAAGTTGCGCGCGATGATTGCTTTCAAGCTCGGCGTCAAGAGCGCCTGAGCGCGAACGGGCGGCTGGCGGGCACCCCCGGCGCCAGCCGCACGACCACCATCACGGGGGCAGGGAGGGGAAAAATGAACTGGTTCGTGGCAGTGATCAAGAAATACGCGGAGTTCTCCGGGCGCGCACGGCGCAAGGAGTACTGGATGTTCGTGCTGTTCTACATCCTTATCGCGATCGGCCTCACCGTGGTGGAGAGCATGCTCGGATTCGCCGGCATCCTCAGCGGCATCTTCGGCCTGGGCCTGCTGGTGCCCAGCATCGCAGTGACCATCCGCCGCCTGCACGACACCGACCGCAGCGGCTGGTGGATCCTGATCGGCTTCGTGCCGCTCGTCGGCGGCATCGTGCTGCTGGTCTTCATGTGCCTGCTCGGCAGTTCGGGCAGCAACCAGTATGGTGCGGACCCGCTGCAGGAGGCCGAACCGGCCTAGATGAAGCACCCGGCGCCGGTGTAGCGGCGCCACCCGCCGGGCGGGTGTTCCGCCGGCGGCGGCCCGGCGCCGGCGCAAGCCGCGCTGCTCAGGCCGGCTCGTAGGCCAGGCGCACGTAGATCGGCGCGAAGGCCTCGGCCTGGGTGATCTCGAGCAGGCGCTCGCGCGCCAGCTCGAGCATCGCGATGAAGGTGACCACCATCACCTGCGGCCCGCGGCCGGTGTCGAACAGGTCCTCGAACAGCGCAAAGCGCCGGCCCTGCAGGCGGCGCAGCACGATGCTCATGTGCTCGCGCACGCTGAGCTGCTCGCGCGTGATGGTGTGGTGCTGGTTCAGCCTGGCGCGCTTGAGGATGTCGGCCCAGGCGGCGCGCAGGTCGTCGGCATCGACGTCGGGGAAGCGCGGCGCGATGGCCTGCTCGATCGTCACCTGCGCGCGCAGGAAGTCGCGGCCGAGCAGCGGCAGCGCGTCGATGCGTGCGGCGGCCAGCTTCATCTGCTCGTACTCGATCAGGCGGCGCACCAGCTCCGCGCGCGGATCCTCGGGCTCTTGCCCGTCCGCCGTCTTCTTCGGCGGCAGCAGCATGCGCGACTTGATCTCGATGAGCATCGCCGCCATCAGCAGGTACTCGCTGGCCAGCTCAAGGTTGGTCTTGCGGATCTGGTCGACGTAGGCGAGGTACTGGCGTGTCACGTCGGCCAGCGGGATGTCGAGGATGTTGAAGTTCTGCCGGCGGATCAGGTACAGCAGCAGGTCCAGCGGGCCTTCGAAGGCCTCGAGGAAGACCTCCAGCGCGTCCGGCGGGATGTAGAGGTCCGTCGGCATCGCGAACAGCGGCTCGCCGTACAGGCGAGCCACGGCGACGCTGTCGACCACCGCAGGCGGCATCGCCTGGGCGTCGGCGGTCGGCGGCGGAATCTCCGGCACCGCCGGTGCCAGCGCGGAATCGCTCACTGGCCCTTGGTCTGGTAGACGTAGGGCTGCTGCGGCACGCGGGCGTCGCCGTACTCGGCCTGGGCCTCGCGGTCAATGCGCTTGTCCCACAGCAGCGCGCGGCCGGCCAGCTGCTCCTGCTCGAGCGTCGGGCGCGCGGCCTTCAGCTGCTCGATGAAGTTCGTGACGTCGGAGGTGTAGGGTTTCCAGAAGAGCGGCATGGCGATGCAGTCTGACGCGGGCGAAGCCGCCGATTTTAGCCGCCCGGCCCCCGGCGGACGCTTACGCCTCGACCCGGCGCAGGTTCTGCGCCCCGGCGAAGAACTGGTGCGGCTCGCCGAGCAGCCATTTCGCCAGCTCGTCCAGCCGCGCCGAGCCGACCTCGATGGCCGGCAGCTCCAGCGTCACCGTCTCGAAGCCGTCGAAGTTGATCATCTTGAAGTGGATGCGGCCCTGGTCGTGCTCGGGCGTCACGTGCACGGCGACGGCGAAGTCGACCAGCATCTCGTAGCGCATTTCCTGCAGCTTGTTGTTGTCGGGGTTGCGCACCGCCTGCGCGTGCACCGGCGCGCCGCCCTGGCGCAGCCGGGCGTCGATCTTCTCGATGTCGGGCAGGAAGTCCTTCACCAGCGCCAGCTTCTGGTTGGTTCGTGCCCGCCCGTGCATCGCGATGTACTCGTACACGTCGTTGCCGCGCAGCTTCTTGCGCCGCGCATCGATCTTCAGGTCGACGATCGGCAACTGCTCGAAGGTCGTGCGGCGGTCCAGCACGTAGCGTGTCTTCGACACCGGCTTGAGCACGTCGAGCTGGCGGATCAGCGTGTCCATGTAGGTGAACACGGTCTTGCAGGCCGCCTCGGCCAGCAGGGTGTTGCGCTCGGCCGCGGCGAGGTCGATGGTCTGGCCCGCCTTGGCGGCTTCCGCCTGGCGCTTGAGGTCGTCGAGGAAACCCACTTCTTGTTCGAAAGCCGTGATGACAGCGGGAGCATATCGCAGCGCTTCGGCGGGGGTTTCATCAAGCTGAGGGGTCGGCTCTGTCACGATCACGTCATGACGGAGATCGAGCTGAAGTTCCAGGTCCCGGCGGCGCGGCGAGAGGCGGTCGCCAACGCAGTGGCCGGGCGAACCGCCGCGCCGGTCGTTCAACGACTGCAGGCGGCCTACTTCGACACCGAGGCGCGTACGCTCGCGAGCGCCGGCATCGCGCTGCGCCTGCGCCGCGAGGGCAGCCACTGGGTGCAGACGCTCAAGGCCGGCAGCGGCGACACCCTGCTGCGCCTCGAGCACAACGTGCCCCGGCCGGGGCGCAGCGCCGCGGCGCCGGCGCTCGAGCCGGCGCTGCACGACGGCACGCCGGCGGGCGAGCGCCTGAACGAGGTGCTGGGCGACGGTGTGCACGCCGTGCTGCAGTGCCAGTACCGCACCGACGTGCGCCGCCGCCTGCGTGTGCTGCGCACGCGCGGCGCGACACTCGAGCTGGCTTTCGATCAAGGGGTCATCGTCGCGGGCGACGCCTCGCTGCCGCTGTGCGAGCTGGAGATCGAACTGCACGGCGGCCCGGCGGCCGTGCTGCTGGCCACGGCGCGCACCTGGGTGCAACGCCATGGCCTGTGGCTGGACACGCGCAGCAAGGCCGAGCGCGGCACGCTGCTGGCGACCGGTCAGGCGCGTTCGCCCGCGCGCAAGGCGAAGGCCGTCGCGCTGCCAAAGGATGGCGGCCTCGACGATGCGCGCCGCCGTGTGCTGGCGGAGTGCCTGCAGCAGGTGACGGTCAACGCCAGCCAGGTGGCCAGCGCCGACTTCGGCGACGAGCATGTGCACCAGCTTCGCGTCGGCCTGCGCCGTCTTCGCAGCGCGCTGCGCCTGTTCGATGCGCAGGGCGATGGCAGCACCACGGCAACACTCGCCGAGCCGGGCGCGGCACTGTTCCGCGCACTCGGCGCGGCGCGTGATGCCGCTGCCGTGGCCGGGCCGCTTCAGGCGCAGCTGGCGCAGGCGTTGGCCGCCACCGGCCTGGCGCTGCAGCCGCCGGCGCTGCCGGTCGGCGAGGGCGGCGACCCGGCGGTGCTGGTGCGGGCCCCGGCCGTGCAGGCCTGGCTGCTCGACGTGATGGCGCAGACCCTGCCGCCGGCCGAGTCGGCGGAGCAGCTGCCGGCCGCGCCGCACCTGACAGCGAGGCTGAACCGCTGGCACCGGGCCGTGGCCGCTGCCGTGGACCGTTTCGATTCGCTGGACGACGACGCCCGCCATCGCCTGCGCAAGCAGGTCAAGCGGCTGCGCTACGGCGTCGAGTTCGCGCAGGCGCTGTGGGGTGCGAAGAAGGTGGGCCGCTACCTGCGCGCCTTGTCGGCGCTGCAGGAGCGGCTCGGTGCGCTCAACGACGTCACCGTCGCGCTGGCCGGCTACCGGAGCGCCGACACGCACGAGCCAGCCGCGCTGTTCGCACTGGGCTGGCTGGCGGCGCGGCGTGTGGCGCTGATCGCCGAGTGCGCCCCGGCGCTGAAGGCCTTCGCCGACGTGCGGCGGCCCTGGAAGCCCTGAGCCGCGCGCTCAGCTGCGGGCGCGCTGCAGCGCCTCGGCCAGCGTCGGCGCGATGGCGCCTTCGCCGAGTTCGTGCTCGAAACCCGCACGCCGCATCAGCGACAGCGGCTGCTCGTTGACGGCCGCCAGCCAGACCCGGATGCCGCGCCGTGCCAGCACCTTGTGCAGTTGTTCGAGCGCGTCCAGCCCGGAGGTGTCCATCGAGATGAGGCGGTGCAGGTCGAAGACGACGGTGCGCGTGTCCGGCCCCAGCTGTGCGGGCAAGGCCTCGAGCTTGCCGACCGCGCCGAAGAACAGCGCACCGTACAGCTCGCGCACCTGCACGCCCGGCGGCAGGTCGTCGATGAGGCGCACCTCGACACGGAACAGCGTGCTCATGCGGTAGATGAAGAACACGCAGGCCAGCACCAGGCCGACCTCGACCGCCACGGTGAGGTCGAAGACCACGGTGAGCAAGAAGGTGCCCAGCAGGATGGTGCGGTAGGGCAGGCTGAACTGGCGCAGCCGGGCGAACTCGCGCCACTCGCCCATGTTCCAGGCAACGAAGAGCAGGATGCCGGCCAGCGCGGCCAGCGGCACGTGCAAGGCCAGCGGCGCGGCAGCCAGCACGACGAACAGAAGCGTCAACGCATGCACCATGCCGGCCACCGGGCTGGTCGCGCCGGAGCGCACGTTGGTGACGGTGCGCGCGATCGTGCCGGTGGCCGGGATGCCGCCGAAGGCCGGCACCACCATGTTCGCGACACCCTGCGCCATCAGCTCCTGGTTGGGGTCGTGGCGCGGCAGCTCGGTGAGGTTGTCGGCCACGCGCGCGCACAGCAGCGACTCGATGGCACCGAGCATCGCCAGCGTCAGCGTCGGGATCACCAGCTGCTTGGCGCTGTCCCAGCTGAAGGCCGGCAGCTGCAGGTCGGGCAGGCTCTGCGGGATGCCGCCGAAGCGGCTGCCGATGGTCTCCACCGGCAGGTTCAGCCAGGCCGTGGCCAGCGTGGCCAGCACCAGCGCGACGATGGTGCCCGGCACATGCGCAGCGAGGCGGTAGGCGCGGTGGCGCCAGCCCACGTTGTCCAGCGGCATGGTGTAGGACTTCGGCCAGACCACCACCAGCGCCAGACAGGCAAGGCCGATGGCCAGCGCGTAGGGGTTGAGCGTGTGCGCATGCCGGGCCAGCATGCCGATCTGCGTGAAGAAGTCGGCCGGCAGCTTGTCGATGCTCAGGCCGAGCAGGTCCTTCACCTGCGACAGCCCGATCAGCACCGCGATGCCGTTGGTGAAGCCGATGATGATGGTCACCGGGATGTAGCGCACCAGCGCGCCGAGCTTGAACAGCCCCATCGCGAACAGCAGCACGCCCGACAGCGCGGTGGCGATCAGCAGGTTGGTCAGCCCGTATCGCTCGACGATGCCGTAGACGATGACGATGAACGCGCCCGCGGGCCCGCCGATCTGCACGCTGGAGCCGCCCAGCGCCGAGATCAGGAAGCCCGCCACGATCGCGGTGACGATGCCCTGCTCGGGCTTGACGCCGCTGGCGATCGCGAACGCCATCGCCAGCGGCAGCGCGACCACGCCGACGGTGACACCGGCCGACACGTCCTTGACGAGTCGTGAGCGGTCGTAGCCGACGAGGCTGTCCAGCAGCCGTGGCCGGAAGGGTTGCAAGGGCATGGTCTGCAGGCCTGCCGATCAGCGCCGGTGAATGACCGGCAGCACAAGTATGCACGGTGAATCATCTGTGCCCTTGATGTGCATACACTTCACATGTGATGTGCTGACGTGAAAGGGTCCGTCATGGAGAGCAAGACTGCCCGGCTGACGCTGCTGATCGATCCGGCGAAGAAGACCGCCTTCGAGGCCCTGTGCGCCGCGCAGGACCTGACGCCTTCGCAGGTGGTGCGCCAGCTGATCCGCGACTACCTCGACCACCACGGTGTCAGCTATCCGACGCGCAGCAAGGTGGTGGCCCGCCGGCCGGCATCGGGCCGCTGAAGGCCACGGCGTGCCCGCAGAGTTCATCCATGGCCTGACGCGGCGCACGCGCACGCGGCGCAGCAACCGCCAGCTCGGCGCTGTGCTCGCCTTCGTGGCCGGCGCGATCAACGCCGGCGGATTCCTTGCGGTACAGCGCTACACCTCGCACATGACCGGTGTGGTTTCCGGCATTGCCGACGACCTGGTGCTCGGCCAGTTCGCGCTGGCGATGGCCGGCGTGTCGGCGCTGCTGGCCTTCGTGTGCGGGGCGGCGCTCACGGCGGTGCTGATCAACTGGGCGCGCCGTCGTGAAATGCACGGCGAGTTCGCGCTGTCGCTGATGCTGGAGGCCGTGCTGCTGCTGCTCTTCGGCCTGCTGGGGGCGAACCTGGAGCTGTTCGTCGATGTCTTCCTGCCTTCGACGGTGCTGCTGCTGTGCTTCATCATGGGCCTGCAGAACGCCATCGTCACGAAGATCTCGCACGCCGAGATCCGCACGACGCACATGACCGGCGTGATCACCGACTTGGGGCTGGAGCTGGGCCGGCTGTTCTACTGGAACCGTTCGGCCGCTGGCAACCGCCGCCATGTCGTGATCGCCAACCGCGACAAGCTGGCCATTCACGCAATGATCCTCGCGCTCTTCTTCGTCGGCGGCATTGCCGGTGCGCTCGCCTTCAAGCGTGTCGGCTTCAGTGCCACCGTGCCCATCGCGGCACTGCTGATGGCGATGGCGGCGCCGCCGCTGTGGCTCGACCTCCGCGGTCGGCGCCAGCGCCAGCCGGGTGAGGGATCCGGTCACCATTGAAGTGATGTGATCCGTCGGAAGTGACGTCGACCTCAGGATCGTGACAAGGTGAGGTGCAGTGTCCCTTGGCCATGCCCAAACCGGTAGGCGTGCACACGCGGGTGTTCGCCGATACGATGGTGGTCCTTCGGAGCCGACCATGCTGGACCGCATCCTGCTCATCGACGACAGCGAGCCCGACCTGCTTTTCACGCGCATCGTTCTCGAGCGCTCGGCCGCAGCGCGCGAGATCGTCAGCTTCGAATCGGCGCGGGAGGCGCTGGCCTGGCTGCGCTCGCCGGCCAGCCCAGGGGCGGACCTGATCCTGCTGGACATCAACATGCCGGGCATGAACGGCTTCGAGTTCCTGCATGCCTACGAGTCCGGGGCGCATGCGCGCCACACGCCCGCGGTGGTCATGCTGACCTCGTCTGCCGACCCGGTCGACCGCCGCCGCGCCGAGGCCTTCGACAGCGTCTGCGGCTACGTCACCAAGCCGCTCGGCAGCGCCGAGGCGAAGCGGCTGCCCGAACTTCTGCCCAGGTGATGGCCCTGCGCCGGCTGCTGCCCGCCGGCGTGCTGGCTGTTCTGGCTGCCGGGGCACTGGCCGAGGGCTGGCCCGGGCCGTCGCAGCCGGTGCGGCTGGCCCCCGAGCGAGACTATGGCCCTTTCGTGTTCCAGCGCGAAGACGGGCGCATCGACGGCCTGTCGATCGAGATGCTCGAGCTGCTGCGCCCGGCCACCGGCCTGCAGATCGAGATGCTCGCGCCGCAGCCGCTGCAGCAGCAGCTCGATGCCCTGCGCGAGCGCCGCGCCGACCTGGTCACCTCGTTGCGCGCCACGCCCGAGCGGGCGGAGTTTGCCGCGTTCACCTTGCCCTACGTGTCGGTGCCCGCACTGGTGGTGATGCGCAGCGATGCAACGCCCTTGTCGCTGGCGCAGCTCGGCGGTGCGGCGGTGGCGGTCGGCCAGGGCTATGCCGTCGAGGCCGTGGTGCGCGCGCGCCATCCCGCGGTGCGCTGGCAACCGGTCAGCGACGACGTGCAGGCGCTGCGCGGTGTCGCCGAGCGGCGCTTCGCCGCTGCGGTGGTCGACGCGGCGAGCCTCGCCCATGTGACCAGCGCCCATGCGGTCAGCGGTCTGCGCGCGACCGGTTCGGCGGACTTCGAGTACACGCTGAGCTACGCGGTGCGCAAGGACTGGCCCGAACTGCGCGACGCGCTCGACGAGGCCATCCGTGACCTGCCGGCCACCCGACGCCAGGCGCTGGTGGAGCGATGGATCGGCACCGCCGCCACGATGCCGGTGCAGCGTGCGCCCTGGGCCAGCCGCGCTGGCTGGGCGCTGCTGGGCGCCGGCCTGCTGGCCGCGGCGGCGCTCGGCGGCATGGCGCTGTGGCGGCGTCGCGTGGGGCGTGGCGGATGAGCGCCGTTCGCGGTCCCTTGCTGCCGGGCGGGCGCGAGAGCACCGCGCCGGCCGCCTGGACGGCGCCCTCGCACACGGTGGAATGTCTTCAGCTGGCCGTGCTCTACGCGCTGGCGGCGAGCCTGTCGCTGGTGTTGTCGCGGCAGCCCGGTTCGGTGGCCAACCTGTGGTTCGCCAATGCAGTGACTGCCGGCTTCCTGGCCACCGCGGCGACGTCGCGCTGGCCTGGGCTGCTGGCCGCGTCGCTGCTGGCCAATCTGGCCGCCAACCTGACTTCCGACTACAGCGTGGCCGCTGCACTGACCTTCCTGCCGTCCAATGCCGCCGAGGCCCTGCTCGCCGCTGTGCTGCTGCGCCGCACGGGCGTCTCGCGCAGCGGGCTGCGCACGCCGCGCGCGATGCTGTTGCTGCTGGGCTGCGGGGTCTTCGTGCCGCCGCTGCTCGGCGCCACGCTCGGCGCGCTGGCGATGCGTTCTCAGGCGCTGGGCGCGTTCTGGCCGCTGTGGCAGCTGTGGTACGAGGGCTCGGTGATCGGCGGCGTGTCGGTGCTCGCGCTGGTGATGGTGCTGCGCACCGACCGCCCGGCGCTGATCCGCAGTGAACTGCTCGACTGGCGCGTGCTAGCGCTCGGCCTGGTCGCCGCCGGCGTCGCACTGCTGAGCCTGACCCACGTGCCGTTTCCGTTCGTCTACATCGCCATTCCGCTGCTGCTGGCAGCCATCGTGCTGGAGATGAGCGCGGCGCTGGGTCTGGTGCTGCTGGTCTCGCTGGTGATCGCGCTGGCGCTGGGCACCGGCGCCTTCGTGCCGCCGCCTTTCGTCGCTGCGTGGCAGCAGGTGTTCGTCTACACGGCCTACGCCGCCGCGCTGGTTCCGGCACAGCTGCTCGCAGCGACCGTGGCCGACATGCGCGACAGCCACCAGCGCCTGGCGGCGGCGACCGCCGAGCTGCGCCGCGCCAACGAGGGCCTCGAGCAGTTCGTGCACATCGCCTCTCACGACCTGCGCGAGCCGCTGAACACCATCGTGCAGTTCACCGGCCTGATCGAGCACGACCACGGCGCGCAAATGCCGGCCGAGGCGCGCTCCTGGCTCAGCCTGGTCGGCCGGGCGGGTTCGCGCATGCGGCACCTGCTCGACGACGTGCTGCACTACGTGCGCGTGCAACACGCCGCCGACGACCCGGGGCAGGCGGTCGAACTCGACCGCGTGCTGCAGGAGGTGCTGCAGTCGCTGGCCGGGCGCATCCGCGAGCGCAGCGCCACTGTGGCGGTGGGCAACCTGCCGGTGGTGCGCGGCCACGAGTCGCTGCTGGCGCTGCTGTTCCAGAACCTGCTGTCCAACGCCTTGAAGTTCGTGCCTGCCGACCGTCAGCCGGCCGTGCGCGTGACGGCCCACCGCGAGGACGGGCTGGCGGTCATCACGGTGTCGGACAACGGCATCGGCATCGAGGCTGACGACCTGCCCAAGCTGTTCCAGCCCTTCCAGCGCCTGCACCTGCGCAAGCACTTCGACGGCACCGGGCTCGGCCTCGCGCTGGTACGGCAGGTCGCCGTCGCGCACCAGGGCAGCGTGCAGATCGAGTCGAAGCCGGGGCGCGGCACACGGGTGTCGGTGCGGCTGCCGCTGGAGGAGTCCGCGGCGCGGGTCAAGCCGGTGGTGACACGCTACTGAGGCAGTCTTGAGCGGTCGTTGCGGCTTCGTTCAGGCGGAGAGTCGAGAGGCAGCGGGGTGGCCGGGCCCGTGTTCTCCGGCCCACGCTCGCGGGCGGCCACCGAGAACGGCAGACACAGCCTCATCAAGACCAGCTCTTCATGCCACCGCCAGGGCGACCGCGAATGGGGCCTGCGCCCCCAGGCCCAACCACCCCCCTGCCGCTGCGTTCGTGGGGCGTGTCGATGAAGTCGTCGCTGCCGGTCGGGGTGGGCGGTTCGGGTGTGCGAGCGCAGGCCCCATTCGCGTTCGCCCAGGCGGTGAGGTGAGGACGCGGTGTTGATGAGGTCAGCTGGGCGCGGCTCGGTGGCCGCCCGCGAGCGTGGGCCGGAGAGCGCACGCCCGGACCACCCGCCGCGCGCCAACGGTGGCATGAAAGGGAAGCGACGGCCGCAAAGGGCCGCGAACGCTGGCTCAGCGCACGCGCAGGCCGGGGGTCGCGCCGGGCCAGGGTTCCAGCACGTAGAGGCCCGGGTTCGCCTTCTCGTCGGCGTGGCTGGCGGCCAGCACCATGCCTTCGCTGACGCCGAACTTCATCTTGCGCGGCGCGAGGTTGGCCACCATCACGGTGAACTTGCCGACCAGGTCTTCGGGCTGGTAGGCCGACTTGATGCCGCTGAAGACATTGCGCGTGCGGCCTTCGCCAACGTCCAGCGTCAGCCGCAGCAGCTTGTCGCTGCCCTCGACGTGTTCGCAGGCGACGATCTTCGCGATGCGCAGGTCGACCTTGGCGAAGTCGTCGACCTTGATCTCGTCGGCGATCGGCTCGCCGCCGGGCGGCGGCAGCTCGACCTTCGGCGGCTCGAACAGCTTGTCGAGAAGCGCCGGGTCGACACGCTGCATCAGGTGCTTGTACTCGCCGATGACATGGCCGCCGAGCGCGCGCGAGGCGTCGGCGAAGTTCATCGGCGCGACCTTCAGGAAGGCCTCGACCTGCGCCGCCAGCGCCGGCAGCACCGGCTTGAGGTAGATGGTCAGCACGCGGAAGGCCTCGATGCAGACCGTGCAGACGTCGTGCAGCACCGCGTCCTGCCCCGGCTTCTTGGCCAGCTCCCAGGGCTTGTTGGCGTCGACGTACTCGTTGACCCGGTCGGCCAGCAGCATGATCTCGCGCAGCGCCTTGCCGAACTCGCGCTCCTCGTACAAGCGCTCGATCTCGCCGCGGTGCGAGCGCAGCGCGTCGAGCAGCGTGCGGCCCTCGACGCCGATGTCCGACGACAGCTTGCCGGCGAAGCGCTTGGTCAGGAAGCCGGCCGCGCGGCTGGCGATGTTGATGTACTTGCCGACCAGGTCCGAGTTGACGCGGGCGACGAAGTCGTCGGGGTTGAAGTCGATGTCCTCGACCTTGGCATTGAGCTTGGCGGCGATGTAGTAGCGCAGCCACTCGGCGTTCATGCCGAGCTCGAGGTACTTCAGCGGCGAGATGCCGGTGCCGCGGCTCTTGCTCATCTTCTCGCCGCCGTTGACGGTGATGAAGCCGTGCACGAACACCTTGTCCGGTGTCTTGCGGCCGCTGAAGTGCAGCATCGCCGGCCAGAACAGCGTGTGGAAGTAGGTGATGTCCTTGCCGATGAAGTGCACCTGCTCGACGGCCGGGTCGGCGAGGAAGGCGTCGAAAGAGATGGGCTCGCCTTCGGCTCGAGGCCCGCCCTTGTCGAAGTAGTTCTTCAGCGAGGCCAGGTAGCCCACCGGTGCATCCAGCCAGACGTAGAAGTACTTGTCTTCGGTGTCGGGGATGCGGATGCCGAAGTAGGGTGCATCGCGGCTGATGTCCCAGTCGGACAGGCTCACGTGGCCCTGCTCGTCGGTGGCGAACCACTCGCGGATCTTGTTCAGCACCTCGGGCTGCAGGCGGCCGCTCTCGTGCGTCCACTGCTGCAGGAAGTCGATGCAGCGCTGCGACGACAGCTGGAAGAAGTGGTGCTCGCTGCTCTTCATCACCGGCGTCGCGCCGGTCAGCGTCGAGTACGGGTTCTTCAGCTCGGTGGGCGTGTAGACGGCGCCGCAAACCTCGCAGCTGTCGCCGTACTGGTCCTTCGCGCCGCACTTGGGGCATTCGCCCTTGATGTAGCGATCGGGCAGGAACATGCCCTTGACCGGGTCGTAGAACTGCTCGATCGAGCGCACCGCGATCAGGCCTTGGCGGCGCAGCGCCAGGTAGATGTCGCGGGCGAGTTCGTGGTTCTCCGGCCCGTCGGTCGAGTGCCAGTTGTCGAAGCCGATGTGGAAGCCGTCCAGGTACTGCCGGCGGCCGGCGGCGATCTGGGCCACGAAGGCCTGCGGCGTCAGCCCGGCCTTCTCGGCGGCGATCATGATCGGCGCGCCGTGCGCGTCGTCGGCGCAGACGAAGTGCACCTCGCTGCCCATCATTCGCTGGAAGCGCACCCAGATGTCGGCCTGGATGTACTCCATCATGTGGCCAACGTGGAACGGTGCGTTGGCGTAAGGCAGGGCGGTGGTGACGAAGAGCTTGCGCATGGTCCCTCCATTGTAGGAGCGACCCCGCAACGGGCCGGCGGGCGCGCCGCCGCGGCCCGCCCCGGCTCACCTCAGTCGCAGCGCAGCGTCGCCAGCGCCTTGCCGGCTCCCGCGACGGCGGCCAGGCCCTGCTTCACGCAGGCCGGCTCCTGCGCTATGTAGGCATAGGGCAGCGTGACCGGGAACACTGCGGTCGTCGTCCAGTCGCTGGCGTCGCGCGAGGGCGACGAGGAACTGGCGGCCCAGGTGATGTTGAAGCGGCTGAAGTCGGCCGGCCCCTGGATGTTGTTGTTGCGCAGTTCCCAGTAGCCGATCGCGGAACTGTCGCGCGAGGTCACCGGGTTATTCGCGTTCTCGAAGTGGTTGCCCTCGATCAGCGCATGGCCGCCCATGCGGATGTTCGCGCCCGAGGTGAGCACGCCGCTGTAGAGGTTGTTGTAGAGGTGGGTGTAGCCGCCGCGCTGCAGCGGCAGCCGCGAGTTGACGTTCTGATAGACGTTGTGGTGGTAGGTGATGAAGCGGTCGCTGGCGTCGCTGTCGCTCGAGCCGATCAGGCCGACCTTCTGGTGGTCGTGGATGTGGTTGTACGAATAGGTGATGTGGTGCGCGCCGGCCTTGTTGTCGATGAGGCCGTCGAACTCCAGGTCGCCCGCGCCGGGACAGTCCTTCACGCTGCTGAACAGCGTGTTGTGGTCGATCCAGATGTAGCCCGGGAACTTTCCGCCCTGGCCCTCGATGCCGATCGCGTCGATCGAGCCCGGCAGCAGCCCGATGGTCATGTTGCGGATGACGATGTTCGTGGCTTCGGCCTTGATGGCCAGGCCGAAGTTCGCCGACGAGCCGTCAGCGCCTTCGATGGTGATGTTGCTCTTGTTCTTGATCTCGACGACGGTGCCTGCGGGCTTCTGCCACTGCGCGCAGGTGTCGACGATGGTCGAGAAGTCGAACCGGCCGGTGTAGCGGATCACCAGGCCGCCGTTGCCGGTGTAGGCGTCGAGTGCCGCCTGCATCTGTGCTGCGCTGTCGACCAGCACGGCCGCGGCATCTCCACCCCCGGTGACCAGTCCGGCATAGCCACCGCTGTGGCCGGAGGCCGACGGCGCAGGTGCAGGTGCAGGTGCAGGTGCAGGTGCAGGTGCAGGTGCAGGTGCAGGTGCAGGTGCAGGTGCAGGTGCAGGTGCGGCCGTGGCATCGGCTGCCGAGTCGGAGCCGCCGCAGCTGCTGCTGGCCGCTGCGAAGCCCAGCATGCAGATCAGGCCGCTGTGTCGGAGGCGGATGGCGCGAGGGGTGGTCATGCGGGCAGGTCACGGGTGATTCGATCGGCGGCGTCGATGGTGAGGAATCCGACGCCCTGGCTTCGCAGCAGGTTGTGTGCCTCGGCGCCGCTGAGCATGGCGATCGTGCTCAGCGCACCAGCGGCCAGGCAGGCCGGCGCGACGACGCTGACCGAGCGCCAGTGCTGCACCGGCCAGCCGCTGCGCGGGTCGAGGATGTGGCAGTAGCGCTTGCCGTCGAGCTCGAAGAAGCGTTCGTAGTCTCCGCTGGTGGCCAGGCCGCCGCCGTGCAGCGCTATGGTGGCGATCACCGCGCCGCTCTCGCGTGGATGCGCGATGCCCAGCGGCCACGGGCTGCCGTCGGGGTGCGGGCCGATCACGCGGATGTCGCCTCCGAGATTGACCAGCCCGCCGGGGATGCCGCGCTCGAGAAGCAGGGTGCCGGCGCGATCCGCTGCGTACTCCTTGCCGAAGCCGCCGAAGTCCAGCTCCATGCCGGCGCAACCGAGCGTTATCGCGGGTCGTTCCCAGCGCACCCGATGCCAGCCCACGCACGCGAGCTGTGCGTTCACCGCGTCGGTCGTGGGCAGGCGCGCGGCGCGGAAGTCCCACACGTGGCGCAGCACGCCGGTGGTGATGTCGAACAGGCCTCCGCTGGCGGCGTGCAGGCGCTCGGCGAAGTCGAGCAGGTCGGCGGTCTCGTCGTCGACCTCCACCGGCCGGCCGCTGCCGGCGGCGGCATTGATGCGCGCGACGATGCTGTCGTCGAGGTAGCGCGAGTACTTCTTCTCGATGCGGCGCACCTCGGCGATCGCTGCTTCCGCCGCACTGCGGGCTGAGGCTTCGCTGCAGCCGGCCAGACGCAGCCGGCAGGTCGTTCCCATGGCATGGAACTCGAAGCCGTATTCGACGCCGTGCGCGGGTTCGGGAAGGGCACCAGGCACCGCAGCGTGTGGGCTCACCATGGCTGGGAATGGCGTCAGGGTGCGCAGCCGATGCGGCGGGTCCCGAGCGCGATGTCGTCGAACCACAGCGTGTTTGCGACGTTCGAGTACTGCTCCCAGCCGAGCTTGAAGTCCATCAGCGATGGTTTCCAGTTGGCGCGCTGCAGCCAGCGTGAGTCGACGTCGGGCGTGGCCGTGCCATCGACCTGGAGACCAGCAACCGCCGTGCCATCCACCCAGGTGGTCAAGGTGCCGGCGTTCGAGTCGATGGCGAACTCGATGCAGGTCCAGGTCGCGGCCGGGATCGCCCGGCTCATCGAGATGCCCACCGGGCTGAGTTCGGGCAGCGTGGCGTCGTCGGACTTGCGGTTCCACATCAGGATGCCGCTTTGGCCGCCCATGCGCAGTTCGCTGTTGTTGTCGGCGCTGTCGCGCATCGACATCAGCGTCACGTGCTGCTCGGTCAGTGCCGTGCTCAGCCGCACGAAGAAGCGACCGTAGGCGACCGGGCCGAGTGCGGCGATGGCGTTGGTCTGGATGAACACGTGGCCGCAGTATTCGCCGGGGGCCTCGATGCGCAGCGAGCGTGTGCCCGTGTGGGCCTGTGTCGTATCGATGACCGCCTTGCTGACATCGGGCTTGGCGCAGTCCGGCGCGCCGATGCTCCAGCGCGTGGCGTCGGGCGCGGAGCCCGCGCTGCCGGCTTCGAAGTCCTCGCACAGCGCGAGCGTGCCGCAGCCGGCCGACGGCGCGGGGGCAGGAGCAGGAGCGGGAGCCGGCGCAGGTGCGGGTGCAGGCGCAGGCGCAGGTGCGGGTGCTGGTGCTGGTGCAGGTGCAGGTGCAGGTGCAGGTGCAGGTGCTGGTGCTGGTGCTGGTGCTGGTGCTGGTGCTGGTGCTGGTGCTGGTGCTGGTGCTGGTGCTGGTGCTGGTGCTGGTGCTGGTGCGGCGACGGGCCCGAGCGACGATCCGTCACCGCTGCCGTTCCATGCGACCGTCGCGCTGTTGCCACCACCGCAGCCGGCGCCTATGGTGGCTGCCGCCAGGCAGCTCAGCAGATGCAGGCGGCACTGCGGGAGGTCCATGCCGGGAATGACGCGAGACCTGTTCATGACTGGGCTCAGTTCAGCGGTGGGTGGGCATTGCGCAGCAGCATCAGGAACTGCTCGTGGAACCATTTGCCTGCGTGCGGCGCGCCCTGCAGCGCATCCACGTTGCCGCTGCCGCACTTCGGATCGAATCGCTTGCCTTCGTTGTTGGGCGTCGTTGCGCTGCTGTCGCTGGTGCCGTCGGACGCGCCCGGCGGCTTGATGAAGAGGTAGGCGTCGAGGTGGGGCCGCGAGGCATCCGGCGTGGCACGGGGCCGTTCGCCGATGCCGGTGTTCTTCACGTTGCACCAGTTGCCGCGGTGGGCGCGACGGTCGATGCGCATGTCGTCCACGTCGGCCGCCGCAGCCTGCGGGCGATCCGACCCGCCCCAGCCATTGCGGCTGGTGTCGACGATGAAGCCGAGGTCCGGCGCGAAGCCTGCCGCCACGAGCTCGTTGCGCAGCTTGTCGATGTAGCCGAGTTCGTCGACCGCGCGATTCCATTCGTAGAACTGCGTCGTGCCGCCGGTGCCGACGATGTTGTCGGTGCCGTCGAAGAATGGTTCGTCCAGCGGCGTGTAGTTGGCGGTGTTGGTGGCGAAGCCGCGGATGATCGTCAGGTCGCCGCTCGGCGTGGCGCCGGCCACCAGCTCCTTGAACGCGGTGACCGCGGCGCTGCGGTTGTTGTCCCAGCCCAGCCAGCCGGAGTGCGCGATGTCCAGGTACATGTGGACGTTCGCCAGCGGCGCGAACCGGGCCATCGCATAGCGCAGGCCATCGCGGTAGATGTTGTTCTGGTGCACCGTGGCACAGGCCGGCGTCGACAGGTTGGTGACCATGTTCGGGTACGAGTCGGGCTCGATCACCGTGACGATGCGCAGCCCTGCATAGGCGCTGCGGCCGAGGATCTCCGCAATGCGGTCGATGTACTGCGTCCTGTAGATCTGCATGCCATTGCGGGCCGAACTCAGCTCGCCGTTGGAGGCCAGTGCTGCGCAGTCGCGGTCGGGCAGGTCGTAGACGACGATGGTCACCGTCATCGGCGCGAGCGTGCCGCCGCTGCTGCCGGCGCGCTGCTGGGCCAGCGCGGCGTCGAGGTGGTCCGCGAGCCCCATCGCACCGCCGCTGGACCGGGCGCCGTCGATCGCGGCGAGCCGGTCGAGCCACACCGCGGTGGGAAAGCGCCGCGCGGCGGCGATGCGCGTTGCATCGGCCGACCCGACGGCCACCTGGGCTCGTGAGGCATCGACGGCGGCCACGTACTCCGGGTCGACATACATCAGTGCGCCGGAGAATGGGTTGCCGGTGGTGGGGGCCGGTGCCGGTGATGGCGCCGGCGCAGGCGCAGGCGCGGGTGCGGGTGCGGGCGCAGGTGCAGGTGCAGGTGCAGGTGCAGGTGCAGGTGCAGGTGCAGGTGCAGGTGCAGGTGCAGGTGCAGGTGCAGGTGCGGGTGCGGGTGCAGGTGCAGGTGCGGGTGCGGGTGCAGGTGCGGGTGCAGGTGCGGGTGCAGGCGTGTTGCCTGACGCCGGTGCCGGCGAGTCGCTGCCGCCGCAGGCGGCGAACAGGGTCGTCAGCATCAGGGCGCCCAGCTGGCGGATCGGTCGTTGAACGGCCATATCGAAAGCTCAGTCGAGGAAAGGGGCGAGGGTGGACATCTGCGGCTTGTCGGCGCTGCCGTTCGGCTCGATCGAGTACATGTAGCTCCCCCACCAGGGGCCGGCGGCCCACCAGGTCCAGCCGCGCCAGACGTCGGCGTTGTCTTCCAGGTGGGCGAGCGTGTTCGCCACTGCCTCGGCGCAGGTCGGGTTGTCGCCGCCGGCGAACTCACCGAGCAGCCCGCGGTGGCCGTTCTCGCGCAGCCATGCCGTGAAGCCCTGCAGGCGTTCGGCACCGATGGTCGCGCTGACGCAGTCGGCCGAGGTGCCGGAGGAGTCGGCGTCGAGGTACTGGTGCACCTCGAAGAGCATGTTGCCGCCGGGGTCGACGATGCCCTTCATCACGGTCGCGTTCGGCGTGCCGTACCAGGACTGCGACCAGCTGTGCGCACCGGTCCAGGCATTGCCCGGCACGGTGACGAGGTTGCCGGCCCCGGCCGCGCGGATGGCCGCGAGTGCCGCGTTGGCCGCCGCCAGCCACTGCTCGGTGGGCATCGTGTGCGGCTCGTTCATCAGCCCGAAGGCCACCCGCGGGTTGTCCTTGAACTGCAGGGCCAGTCGCGTCCAGAAGTCTGCAAAGGCACTGTTCGGCACCGCGCTCGAGCCGATCAGCTGGCCACGGTAGCGGGCGTAGTTGTGCGGGTCGAGAAGCACCGTGGCACCCCGCGAGGTGGCCTCGTCGACGAAGCTGCCGAGTCGGGACAGCTCCGCCGCGTCGAACCCCTGCGACAGCGTCGGCTGCAGGCGTTCCCATCGGAAGGGCAGGCGCACCATGTTCATGCCCTTGCCGCGGAAGTAGTCGACGCTGCCGGAGCTCGGGTAGGTGTAGTGCGTGCCGTGGCTGCCAGGCAGGTTGCCTTCGCCGAATTCCGCGCCGGCCAGGTTGACGCCACGCCACGCCAGCGCGGCAGGCGCGGGTGCCGGCGCGGGAGCGGGAGCCGGTGCGGGAGCGGGAGCCGGTGCCGGTGCAGGTGCAGGTGCAGGTGCAGGTGCAGGTGCAGGCGCAGGCGCAGGCGCAGGCGCAGGCGCAGGCGCAGGCGTGCCGGCACTCGGTGCGCTCGACTCGGCGCCGCCGCCGCAGCCGCTGGCCAGAGCGGCGACGGCGAACAGGTGCAGGTGGATCCGACGGGTCATGGACGGATCTCAGAAGTTCGTGGACACGCCCAGCTGCAGCATGGTGGCGTGCAGCGGGTCGATGCCGGGCGAGCCGGGGCCGCCGGTGCGCCATGAGGATCGCTGTTCGTACTGCTCGATCTTCAGGTCGGTGGCCCAGCGCCCGAGCTGCAGCTCCGCCTTCAGTCCGACGGTGATGGCGCCGAACGCCGACAGCCGCTGGTCCGGCGAGCTGTAGGTCGGTGTGCCGACCGGCCCCGGGTAGACCACGATGTCCGCGACCGGGTCGTAGTAGAAGCGCGCCGCACTCTGGCTGTAGTAGCGCACGCTGGGCGTGAGCGAGAACAGCGGCGTGACCGGCTGCACCCAGGCCAGGTCGACCGTGTGGGCGCGGATGTTGAACGTGTCGCGGTAGTAGCGGTAGCCGCTGCGCAGCGTGCTGCCCAGGCTGCCGAAGTGATGGTTCCAGCGCAGCAGCGCGGCGGCCTGCTTGCGGGTGTCGGGGCGGTGGTCGAACAGCTTGTACGGGTCGCTGTAGTAGCCCCGCCCGCCGGCGTAGCTGAGGTTGAGCTGGAGGATGTCACTGCGCGTCAGCACCCGCGTCACGCCGGCGATCACTTCGGTGGTCCGGCGCTGCTTGCGCAGTTGGTCGTCGTTGACCGAGGTGATGCGGTCGCTCGTGTGCGCCAGGCCGAGGTTGAACGTCATGTTGCGGTCCTCGGTCGAGATGCGGCCGTCCAGCGACACCGCGCTCGAGCGGAAGTCGTTCTCTGTCGAGCCGGCCAGGCCCACGCCGATCGAGGCCCGCTCGAAGTAGCGCGTCAGCTTCACGTCGCCGGCGGTGCGACGGTCTTCCATGCCCGGCGAGGTGGTCGCACCGGAGACGTCGCTGTAGTAGCGCGGCGTGGCGCCCGACACCTGCTCGGCGATCAGCGAGCCCTCGGCAGCCCATTGGCCGTTCAGCGGCGCGACGATGGCGAACGAGGGTGCGTTCACCGAGATGCGGCGCAGGCGCGAGGGTTCGCTGCCGGTGTACTGCGGGTAGCGCGTGTCGGTCGACTGGCTGTCGCGGTAGGCGAGGAACTTCAGCGAGACGCTGCCCTGCTCCGGCACCGACTGGGCCCTGGCCTGACCCGGCAGCACGCCGGGCAGCGCGAGTGCGGCGGCGACGATCGCGCCCTTGATCGGTTCAGTTGCAGCCACAGCCGCCCCCTCCCACGCCGTAGCCGCCGGAGGCGTTCTCTCGGCTGTTGTAGATGCGCTGGGCCATGCGGCCCTCGTGGCCGTCGCCTTCGATGGTCATTTCCTTCTTGGCGAGCTGTTCCTTCTGCCAGGGCTTGGGAGCGAGGGCGTCGAGCTGGGCACAGCCGCCCAGCAGCGCCAGTGCGGTGGCCCACGCGAGGGGGCGGAGGATGTTCATGGGGGGAGGACTCGTGGTGAAGGAAGGAGGGGCGCTCAGCGCCGGGCGGCCAGGGCCTGAGCGATGGCGGCTTCCAGTTCGGCGCGCTGCTCGTCGCGGAAGCCGGCGTGCATGCGCAGCACGCGGCCATCGGCGCCGATCAGCACGGCGCTGGGCATCGCCTTGACACCGAAGCGCTGCGGCGACTCCTGCGCCGGGTCGTAGGCGATGGCGAACTGCGCAGGAACCTGGGCGAGGAAGCGTTCGGCGTCGGCCTGCTTGCTGTCGAGGTTGACGCCGACGATGCGCAGGCCGCGCTCGCCATAGCGCGCCTGCATCTCGTTCATCCAGGGGAAGGAACGGCGACACGGGCCGCAGTACGACGCCCAGAAGTCGAGGTAGACGACCTGGCCCTTGAGCGAGGCCAGCGTCGCCGCATCGGCCAGCCCCAGGCGCAGTTCGGGGGCGGGCTGGCCCGGCTCGAGGGCGAGGCCGGGCAGCGCGGCGCTCAAGCCAGCCAGCGCGAGGCAGAGGCGGATCAGGGTCTTCTTCATGGCGTGCGTGAGGTGAGGGGGAAAGTCGGCCGGCCGCGGCGCAGGGCGGCGATGGCCAGTGCGAGCAGCAGCAGCCAGCCGAAGCCGAAGGCGCCTGCGCCGCTGCCGGCCTGGCCGGTGTTGCTCATGGCCGTGACGGAAGTGCCGCTGAGCGTCACCTCGGTGCTGCGGCCGGCACTCGTCTCGACGCGCAGCGAGCCGGCCATGCTGCCGCCGCGGCTGGGCGCGAATACCACGGCCACGCGGCAGCCGGCGCCCGGCGCCAGCGTCCAGGGCACGCCGGGACAGGCCTCGCCGCCCTCGGCCGGGGCGACCACGAAGCCGGCGCTGGTGGTGACCGCGGCGATGGTGCTGTCGGCCGTGCCGGCGTTGACGATGCGCAGCACCAGCGCGTCGCTGCGCGTGCCGGTGGCAATCGTCTGGTGGCTGAAGTCGAGCGCCGTCGGCGTGGCGTCCAGCGGCGGCTGCAGCACCGCGAATCCGGAGCCGGAGCCGGACAGCGCCAGCTCGGCCGGGTTGCTGCCGGTCGAGGCGATCTGCAGCACGCCGCTGCGCCGGCCCGGTGCCGACGGGGCGAAGCGCAGGCCGACGCTGCAGCGCGCATCGACAGCCAGCACCGTGCCGGCGGCGCAGGTGCCGCCGCCGAGCACGAAGGAGCCGGGGTCGGTGCCGGCCACCGTCAGCGTCGACAGCGTCACGCTTCCCGGGCCGCGGTTGACCAGCGTGCGCCGCACCACGGCCGTGGCTGCGCCGACTTCGGCATCGTCGAACGCCAGCGGCGCACTGCCTTCGCTCCAGTCGAGCACCGCCAGTGCCGCGCTGCTGCCCAGGCCGGTGAGGACGACCTGGTTCGGCGAGCTCGCCGCGTTGCTGCGGATCGTCAGCACTTCCGAGGCATTGGCGCCGGTCGGCGCATAAACCACCGAGAGCGAGCAGCGCGAGCCGGCGGCCAGGCTGGCCGGGCAGTCGTGCGTGAGGCGGAACTCGGGCGAGCTGGCGGCCAGGCTGGCGATGTCGAGCGCCGCGTTGCCGGTGTTGTCGAGCACCACCGTGCGCGGCGCCGATTGGGCGCCCATGCTCACCGTGCCGAAGCCCAGCGCCGCCTGGGACAAGGTGACCGCCGGCGCCGGCGTCGGCACGCCGGTGGCTGCCAGCGCGACGCTGACCGTGCCACCGGGGGCATTGCCGGCAATGCGCAGCGTGGCGGCGCGTGCGCCCAGCGTGGCCGGGCTGACGCGGACGGTGACCGTGCAGCTGCCCTGGGCCGGCAACGGCGTGCCGACGGCGCAGCTGCCGCCCAGCGTGAAGTCGCCGGCCTGTGTGCCCGACAGCGCGATCGATGTGAAGTCCAGCGGCGCCTGGCCGTTGTTGACCACGCCGAGCACACGTTCGCTGCTGGGCACCGACACCACCTGCTCGCCCAGGTCGATCCGGTTGGCGTCGAGCAGCAGGCCGGGCTGGGCCGCGCTGTTGCCCCATCCGGAGAGCGCGACGCGCGAGCGACCGCCCAGCGCGTTGTGCTCGAACGTCAGCTCGGCCAGGCGCTGGCCGCTGGCCGCCGGCGTGAATCGAACGGTCACCGAGCAGCTCTGCCCGCCGGCCAGCGTGGTGCCGGCGGCGCAGTCGCCTTCGCCGAGCGCGAACTCGGCGGCCTGAGCGCCGGCCAGCGACAGGGCGCCGAGGCGCAGCACGCCGGTGCCGCTGTTGCCGACCAGCAGGCGCAGATCGGCAGAGGTGCTGCCCACGGTCTGCGAGAAGCTCAGCGCCGGCGGCGAGAGCGTGACCACCGGCAGCGTGCCGGTGCCGACGCCCGACAGGCTCATCGTGTTCTGTGCCGCCGAACCGTTGTGCACGACGCGCAGTTCGGCCGAACGTGTGCCGCGGGCGGTGGGCGTGAAGGTGACGAGCACGCTGCAGCTGGCGCCCACCGGCAGGCTGTTGCCGCTGCGGCAGGTGCCGCCGCTGACGGCGAAGTCGCTGCCGGCGGTGGTGGCGATCGATCCGAGCACCAGCGGCGCGCTGGCCGAGGCGGCATTGCGGACGGTGACCGCCTGCGCCGGGCTGGTGGCCAGCAGGTCCAGGGCACCGAAGCTCAGGCTGTCGGGCGCCAGCGAGGGCATCGGCATCGCCACCACCTGCAGGTAGCTGGGCGTGCCGCCGAGCTTGGCGGCGAGGTAGGCGGCGATGTCGTTGTACTGCGCATCGCCGAGCTGGCCCTCGAGGAAACGCATCTGCGCGACGCGTCCGGTCGCCGCCTTGATGGTCTCCGCGTGGATGCCGTTGGCGATGCGGTTCTGCGGCTGCGTGGTCGAGCCGTGGCAGGCATTGGCCGAGCAGCTCAGCTTGCCGGCCACCGCCGGCGTGCCGTAGAGCGTCTCGCCGCTGGCGGCGCTCTGTGCGCGCACGCCGGGCACGCCGAGCCCGAACGCCAGCAAGCCGGCGAGGAATATGGCGGAAGCTCGCATCGCTGCTCAGGCCTTCAGCCAGGGCAGGTCGCCGCCTGCCGCCGCCCACATGGCCTCGGTGTGGTCGGTGTTGTCGGCACGCACACCGGGGAAGCCCAGCCGCGTGCTGTCGAAATCGGCCCGGCTCACGCCCATCGCACGCACCACCATGCCCAGCCACTGGTCGTACAGCAGGCCGCCCCACCAGTGCGGGTCCGAGGACCAGCTGAAGCTGTTCAGGTCGCGGTAGTCCAGCGACTGGCCGGTGCGGAAGTAGCCGCCGGCGTTGCCGATGCTGACCACCGGGATGCAGCGGTTGTGGTGGTGGCCGGGGTTGCCGCCGCTGCCCAGTTCGAAGCCGCTGGCCACCAGGCTCTTGTCGAGCAGGGTGGCGCCGTCGGCCGTGCGCACCTGGTCGAGCTTGCTGGCGATGTCCAGCAGCGCGCCTTCGAACTGGCGCTGCACCGCGGCGCCGAAACCGGCGCGCACGGTCGGATCGTCCTGGCCGTGCGCGTACGCGTTGTGCCACGAATGCTCGGGCTCGGGGCCGAAGGTGTAGGTCGTCGGGCCGCACACGTAGACACGGCTGATGCCGGCGGCGAACGCGGCCACGACGATGTCGTTCCACAGCTTCTCGCACTGCACCTGGGAGGCCGGCGCGCCGTAGAAGCCGGCGGAGCGCTCGACCGCCAGCGTGTCGGTGGCCGGCCGCGCGAAGTCGCTGGTCACGCCGGGCGAAGCCTGCACCTTGGCCTCGACCTGCGCCAGCATGTCCAGGTAGTCGCCCAGGCGCGAGCGGCAGTCGGCCGAGCAGGACGGGTCGCTCAGCACCAGGTCGGCGTGTTCCTTCACGCGGTCGACCAGCACCACCGGCTCCGGCGCGGGCGCCGGCGCGGGAGTGCCACCGGTGCCGCTCGCGCCCTTGAACAGCCGGTCGAACAGCCTGACGTTGCTGTCCGCCGACTCCTCGGTCTGCACCACCGCGCCGCTGCGCCGCGCCAGCGAGACGAGGTTGCGCACGATCGCCGGCTGGGCCACGGCGCTGCGGTAGAAGCTGGGCGCCTCGGCGAGCACCTGGTCGAGCGTGGGCGCCACGTCGACCACGCCGCCGAGCGTGCCGCCGCGGTTGTGGCCGGTGCTGCGGGCGAAGTCCAGCCCGTTGATCACGTTGGTCAGCCCGCGCAGGCGCGGCGTCCACAGGCTGCTGCGCGCACGCAGGATGCTGCTCAGCACCACCTGGTCGCCTTCGGTGCTGAAAGGCAGCGGTGCGCTGCGCACGCTGATGCCGCCGTGGCTGGTGGTGGCCGTCGGCCTGGCGTCGAGCAGGGCACCGAAGAACGGCTCCTGGAAGCAGCCGTGCCAGGTGGTCATGTGCACGAAGTAGCGTTCGGCGCTGGCCGCGCCGATCGCCTGCGCCTCCGCCGCGCGTGGCAGCAGCGAGGGCAGCAGCGGTATGGCGAGCATGGCGCCGCCGGCGCCGCGCAGGAACTGACGGCGGGTCTGGGGGTTGTAGATCGGCTTCATGGCTGCCTGGCGATCGACTTGAACTCGGGGCGCTGCGCGATCAGCGCGAACAGGCTGCGCAGGTTGGTGCCGTTGGCAGCCTGCACGCGCAGCGACTCGATCATCTCGGCGTCGTCCTCGCCGTCGGCGCGGCCGAAGGCGTAGCGGACCTGGTGCCTCGCAAAGCAGCGTTCGAAGGCGCCGCTCTCGAGCACGTACTGCTGGGCCTCGGCCGCATGGTTCAGCGGGCGCGCCGCCAGGCCGTCGAGCTTGGCCGTCACGACGGTGTCGACGGTCTTCTGACCGAGCACCGCGCCGGCGTCGTCGCGCACCACCTCGCTGGCGCGGACCCGGCCGAGCGCGTCGAAGCCCTCGAACACGAAGCCCCAGGGGTTGAGCACCGTCTTGTGGCAGCCGACGCAGCTGGTTCCGTCCATCTGCGTGATGCGCTCGGTGCGCTCGCGCGTGCTCAGCACGCCGGACAGGTCGGCCGCCTTGTTGCTCTGGTCCATCACCGGGGGCGGCAGTGCCTGGCAGGTCAGCCCGCCGAGGATGCGGCTGGCGCGCTGGATCGGCAGCGTCGTGTCGGACGCGCCGTTGGCGACAAGCCCGATGCGCGTCAGCAGGCCCACGCGGGCCGGCTCGGTGAACAGCGGCGGCGCCGCCGTCCCGCCGGCCCAGACCGGCGTCTTGTAGAGCGTGGCGATGTCCTCGGTGCGCGCGAAGGAGTGGCGGTCGGTGAGCACCTGCTGCAGCGAGCCGTTGTTGGCAGCGAGGTACGAGACCATGTCCAGCACCTCGGTGATGGCCGCGTCGCGCGACGTGGCCAGCGGCTTGTAGCCGGCGGCGAAGGCATCGAAGCGGGCATTGCCGACCTTGCCGTCCAGCGCCACCAGTTCGTCGAGACGGAACCACTGGCGGAAGAAGCCGCGCAGGGCGCGATCGGCCCTGGCATCGGCCAGCATGCGCGTGATCTGCGCGCTGTACACGGCCGGCTGCAGCAGCGTGCCGTCGTCGGCCGCGGCGTTGAGCGCCGCGTCGGGGACCGAGTCCCACAGGTGCAGCGCCAGCCGGGTGGCGAGCTCATGCGCCGTCAGCGGCGCGCAGCGAGCGCCTTCGTCGGCGGCCTGCCCGCGCTCGATCACGAAGAAGGTCTTCGGCGATGCCATCATCGTCGCCAGCACCTTGGTGACAGCGCTGGCGCTGGTGGCGCCGCCGGCCGCATTGCGGTAGACGGCCACCTCGGCATCGGTGAGCGGCTGGCGGAACAGCAGACGGCCGGCGCGGCGGATGAACGCATCCAGGCACTCCGGCGTGCCGCTGCATCCGCCGAGCAGGGTCGACAGGCGGGTCGCGTCGGACGTCAGCTCAGCGGCCAGCGCCTTCGCGCTGGCGTGGATGGCTGCCGCCTGGCGTGTGTTGAGCGCCTGGTCGATGCGCTCGTAGCCCTTGTGCCGCGCGCTGTCCGGATTGATCGGCTGGTCGGGCGGGAACTGGGCCTGATCGACCACCAGCGCTGCGACCCGCGCGGCCACCGTCGTGTCGCCGCCGGCCAGGCTGGTGCTGACGTCGGTCAGCACGTTGACGAACTGCGTGCGCGTCAGCCGGCGGGGCGAACTCCCCGCGAAGCAGCCGGGCGAAGGCTTGATCGACGTGGACGGCGCCGGTGCCGGTGTCGGCTCCTGGCCGTGCGGATCGGGTGCGGTGGTCGAAGGCGGCGGCGGCGCGGATGCCGATGGGCTGCCCGGCGCCGGCATCGACGATCCGAAGTCGCACGCAGCCAGCGTGGCCAGCCAGAGCCACCCCACGGCTCGACGTAGTTTCACGGTACTCACTCCCTGAGTTCTGACTTTGGCGTCAGTTATGTGGCGCGAATGTAGGAGCCCTCGGCCGTAGAGGCTTCGCGGGCAAACAACGACCTGTAGTCGTCTGTAAAGGTTTTCATCCGCACATTTGCACGCTTCGCGCGAGGGACGCGATGGCGGAGCGTGCTCGCCGCCATTCCACGCTTTGTTTCGATTGATCTCTGTCAGGTACGCATTCGCGGCAGCCGTCGGCGTCCGCAGCGCAGTGCCCGGGTCGCCTGGAGGGCAGGGACCGCTGCGCTAGACTGCCGTCCCCCGACCCGCCCTATGCACCTGCTTTCATGGCCGCCTCCGAATCTGCCCTGCTCGAAGCCCTCAAGGGTGTGACCGACCCGAACACGGGCCGCGACTTCGTCTCGACGAAGCAGCTGAAGAACCTGAAGGTCGACGGCGGGGACGTGGCCTTCGACGTCGAGCTCGGCTACCCGGCGAAGAGCCAGATCGCCGGCCTGCGCAAGGCGCTGATCGCGGCGGCGCGCACGGTCGCCGGCGTCGAGAACGTCAGCGCCAACATCGCCACCAAGGTCGTCGCCCACGCGGTGCAGCGTGGCGTGCAACTGCTGCCGAACGTGAAGAACATCGTCGCTGTCGCCTCCGGCAAGGGCGGCGTCGGCAAGAGCACCACCGCCGTCAACCTGGCGCTGGCGCTGGCCGCCGAGGGCGCCTCGGTCGGCATCCTGGACGCCGACATCTACGGCCCCAGCCAGCCGATGATGATGGGCATCGAGGGCCGCCCCGAGAGCGCCGACGGCAAGACCATGGAGCCGCTGGAGAACTACGGCGTGCAGGTCATCTCGATCGGCTTCCTGATCGAGCCGGACAACCCGATGATCTGGCGCGGCCCGATGGCCACCCAGGCGCTCGAGCAGCTGCTGCGCCAGACCAACTGGCGCGCGCTCGACTACCTGATCATCGACATGCCGCCGGGCACCGGCGACATCCAGCTGACGCTGTCTCAGCGCGTGCCGCTGACCGGCGCGGTGATCGTCACCACGCCGCAGGACATCGCGCTGCTCGACGCCCGCAAGGGCATCAAGATGTTCGAGAAGGTGGGCGTGCCCATCCTCGGCATCGTCGAGAACATGGCGGTGCACGTGTGCGAGAAGTGCGGCCACGTCGAGCACATCTTCGGCGAGGACGGCGGCAAGAGGATGGCGGCCGAGTACGAGATGGACTACCTCGGCGCGCTGCCGCTGAACCTGTCGATCCGCGTGCAGGCCGACGCCGGCCGCCCCACGGTGGTCAGCGACCCCGACGGCGAGATTTCCGCGCTCTACAAGACCGTGGCCCGCCAGGTGGCGGTGAAGATCGCGCAGCGCGCCAAGGACTTCAGCTCGAAGTTCCCGAGCATCTCGATCTCGAAGAACACCTGAGGGGCCCGCCGCGATGACCCAGCGCCCTGCCGTGACCGTCGCGGTCGTGATGGAGCGCGACTTCCAGCCCAACCGCTGGGAAGACTGGCGGCATCGCATCGTCGAGGTGGTGCCGATGGAGCCGGCCTTCGGAGACGTGCCGCGCGTGCTGCGCGAGGACGACCGGCTGCAGCGCACGCTGCACCCCGGCTTCGTCGTGGAGCTCTTCACCGACGAGGGCGAGGGCTACCACCTCAACCTGTCCAGCGGCGCGCCGGTGTGGTTCGTGGTCTGGCGCAGCGACGACGAAGACCCGTCGCGCGCCTGGCCGGAGCAGGTCACGTTGTCCTACAACGAGGCCGGGCGGCGGCTCGATGCGCAGGAGCATGTCGACAACGTGCCGCTGCAGCCCGTGTGGCGCGAGTGGCTGCAGGCCTTCACCGACGAGCACTACAAGCCCGAGCCCAAGCAGCGCAAGCGCCCCGCCTCGTTCCAGGCGCCCGGGCAGCGCAACCCGTGAGGCGCTGATGGCCAGCGAAGAGAGCGGCTTCCTGTCGCGCTGGTCGCGGCGCAAGGCGCTGGTGCGCGAAGGGCGCGAGGCCGTCGAGCCGGTGCCGCCGGCGGCCGTTGCGCCGACCGCGCCCGCCGTGCCCACGATGTCGGCGGCAAGCCTGGCGGCGGTCGAGGAGTTGCCGCCCGCCGACGAGGCTGCGCCGCCCGCTGCAGAGCCGCCGCCCACGCTCGAAGACGCCGCCGCGCTGACCCCGGCCTCCGACTTCACCCGCTTCGTCGCCCGCGACGTCGACCCGGCGGTGAAGAACGTGGCGCTCAAGACGCTGTTCACCGACCCGCACTTCAACGTGATGGACGGGCTGGACATCTACATCGACGACTACGGCAAGCCCGACCCCTTGCCCGAGGGCATGCTGCGCCAGATGGTGCAGTCGCAGTTCCTCGGGCTGTTCGCCGACGAAGAGAAGCCGGCCGAGGCAGCGAACGCTCTGCCGGCCGCCACTGAAGACCCACAGGACGCCCCGCCCCATGAAGACGCTGATCTGCGACTGCAATCGCACGATGCCGCTCACGCCGCAGAGCCTGGCCCCGGTGAGCCGGGCGCTGGCGAAGACGCCGCTGACCAGCGCTGACGGGCTCGACACCGTCCACACGCTGCTGTGCCGCCGCGAGGCTGGCGCCTTCCAGAGGGCGGCCAAGTCCGGCGACGACCTGCTGGTCGCCTGCACCCAGGAAAGCCGGCTGTTCCTCGAACTCAACGAGCAGACCGAAGGCGCGCTGCCGGTGGCCGAGCGGCCGATCCGCTTCGTCAACATCCGCGAGACCGGCGGCTGGTCGAAGGACGCGAAGGATGCGGCGCCCAAGCTCGCCGCGCTGATCGCCGCGGCGCAGCTGCCCGACCCGGAGCCGGTGTCCACGGTGAGCTACCGCTCGGCGGGCCGCTGCCTGGTGATCGGCAGCGCCGACGCCGCCGGGCGAGCGGCCGCGATGCTGAGCGACGCACTGGATGTCACCCTGCTGCTCGACGGCCCCGGCGGCGCCGTGTCGCAGGCGCGCGAACACGCGGTGCAGGCCGGGCGCCTGACCGCGCTGCGCGGCTGGCTCGGCGCCTTCCAGGTCGAGTGGGAGAGCGGCAACCCGATCGACCTCGACCTGTGTACCCGCTGCAACGCCTGCGTCGACGCCTGCCCCGAGGGCGCGATCGACTTCAGCTACCAGGTCGACCTGTCGGTCTGCAAGAGCCACCGCGACTGCGTGAAGGTCTGCGACGCGGCCGGCGCGATCGACTTCCAGCGCGCACCGCAGCGCGTCGAGGAGGTCTTCGACCTGGTGCTCGACCTGCGCGAGGCGCCGGCCTTCTCGATGCACCAGCCGCCGCAGGGCTACTTCCACCCGGGCCGGGACGAGCGCCAGCTGGTCGACGCGGTGATCAAGCTGCGCGGCCTGACCGGCGAGTTCGAGAAGCCGAAGTTCTTCCAGTACAAGCCCAAGATGTGCGCGCACAGCCGCAACGAGCAGATCGGTTGCACGGCCTGCATCGAGGTCTGCTCGGCGCGCGCCATCCGCAGTGACGCCTCGCGCAAGGGCAAGGTCAAGGGCGAGACGTCCGGCGGCATCGTCGTCGAGCCGCACCTGTGCGTGGGCTGTGGCGCCTGCAGCACGGTATGCCCGAGCGGCGCGCTGGCGTTCGGCTACCCGGGCACGGTCGACCAGGGCCGCCGGCTGCGCACGATGCTCGGCGCCTACCGCCAGGCTGGCGGCCAGGACGCGGCGCTGCTGCTGCACAGCGACGGCGCGGGCGCGAAGCTGATCGGCGAACTCGGCCGCGCGGCGCGCACCGACAAGGCCTTGCGCGGCGTGCCGGCGCGGGTGCTGCCGGTCGGCGTGTGGCACACCGCGAGTGTCGGCCTGGACCTGTGGCTGGCGGCGATCGCCGGCGGCGCCAACCAGGTCTGGGTGCTGCTCACCGAGGAAGAGGCGCCGGAGTACCGCCAGGCGCTGGCCGAGCAGATGGCGGTGGCGCAGGCCATCCTGTCCGGCCTGGGCTTCAAGGGCGAACACTTGCGGCTGATCGAGGTGCGCGATGCACGTGATCTGGCCGCGCTGGACTTCGCGCTGCGCCAGCCGCCGGCGCAAGGCATGGCCCAGCCGGCAACGCTGGCGGCACAGGCCGACAAGCGCGCCACGCTGGACCTGGCGCTGGACCACCTTCTCACGCAGGCACCTGCGGCGGTCGATGCGATCGCGCTGCCGAAGCCCGGCGCGCCCTTCGGCACGCTGCAGGTCGACACCGCCAAGTGCACGCTGTGCCTGAGCTGCGTCGGCGCCTGCCCGGAGAGTGCGCTGGCCGACAACCCCGACAAGCCGCAGCTGAAGTTCGTCGAGAAGAACTGCGTGCAGTGCGGCCTGTGCGAGACCACCTGCCCGGAAGGCGCGATCACGCTGCAGCCGCGCCTGTGGCTGGCCGATGGCGGCAAGGCGCGCAAGGCACCACGGGTGCTGGCCGAGGCCGAGCCCTACCGCTGCATCCAGTGCGGCAAGCCCTTCGGCACGATGCGCGCGATCGAGAACATGCTGACCAAGCTGTCCGGCCACAGCGCCTTCCAGGGCGACGCGCTGAAGCGGCTGCAGATGTGCGGTGACTGCCGCGTGATCGACATCTACAGCAACCCGAACGAAACGAAGATCACCGACCTATGAGCGACAAGCTGACGGCGCTGAGTTTTGCAACCGCGGACGACAGCGAGGAACTCGCGCGCGCCGAGCTGTACGGCCTGCTGGCGCGGCTGTGGATGGCGGCACCCGACGAGGCGCTGTTCGAGCAGTTCCGCGTCGCCGTGACGCAGGCGCCGCAGGAGGGCGCCTTCCTCGAGGCCCCGTGGTCGGCGCTGGTCGCCACCATGCGCGCCACCACGCCGGCTGCGGCAACGCAGGAGTACGACGCGCTGTTCCTCGGCGTCGGCAAACCCGAAGTGTTCCTCTATGGCTCGTACTACCTGAGCGGCTTCCTCAACGAGAAGCCGCTGGCAGTGCTGCGCGACGACCTGGCCGAGCTCGGCCTGGCCCGCGACGAGACGCGCGGTGAGACGGAAGACCACGTCACGGCGGTCTTCGAGGTGATGCGCTACCTGATCGCCGGCGACGACGTTGCGGTGTGCAACCTGGAGCGCCAGCGCCGCTTCTTCCGGGCCCATGTGCAGACCTGGGTCGAGAAGCTGTGCGATGCGGTGCAGGCGCAGCCGCGGGCACGGCTGTACGCTGCGCTGGCCGATCTCACCCGGGCGTTCGTTCAGGTGGAGACGCAGGGCTTCGATCTGCTCGAGCAATAGGCTGCGTCAGGCCACCCGCCCGTCGACCCGCAATGCGACGGTGAACACCGCGCCGGCCAGCCCGTCGCCGCGGTTGGCGGCCCGGATGTCGCCGCCGTAACGCTCGACGATCCCGCGGCTGATCCACAGCCCGAGGCCGGTGCCGTCCTTCTTGCGCGTGACGAAGGGCTGGAACAGCTCGGCGAGCAGCTCCGGGGCCAGGCCGGCGCCGGTGTCGGCAATGTCGATCTCGACCCGCTCGTCGCCGACGTCGCGCGTGGCCAGCGTCAGCGTGCCGCCCTCGGGCATGGCGTGGATCGCGTTGACCAGCAGGTTTACCAGCACCTGCTGCAGCTCGTTGCGGTTCACCGCCGGGTGCCGCGTGGCTCGCAGTTGCTTGATCAGCACGATGTTCGTGCGCGACAGCAGGTGCGCCACCAGCACCAGGCAGCTGTCCAGCGCCTGCGCGGTGTCGACGTTGTCGACATAGCCGGCGAACTCGTTCGGCCGGGCGAACTGCAGCAGTTGCGTGACGATCAGCCGCATGCGCTCGACCTGCTCGTCGACCAGGCGCAGTTCGCCGGCCACGCGCTTCGCATCGTCGCCGAGCAGCTCGCGGGCCAGGTCGAGGTTGCCCTGGATCACCGCGATCGGGTTGTTGACCTCGTGGGCGATGCTGGCCGTGAGCTGGCCCACCGCGGCCAGCTTCTCGCTGCGCACCAGCTGCTGCTGCGCAGCCTCCAGCTCGCGGGTGCGCTCGGCCACCTTGGCGTCGAGCTCGGCGTTCCAGCGCTCCAGCGCTCGGGTCTTGTCGGCGATGACGTCGAGCAGGTGGTCCAGGTGGCCGGCGAGCTGGCCGATCTCGTCGTTGCTGCGCACGTGGCCGACGCGCGAGCCCATCTCGCCGGCCTCGACGCGCTGCATGGTCTGCGCCATCTGCTCGATCGGCTTGAAGATGCCGCGCGCACCGCGCAGCGAGAGCAGCGCCGCCGACACCATCACCGCGAAGAAGGTCAGCCCGATGGCGGCGAGCGCGCCGTACTTCAGCAACGTGAACGGGCGCTCGAGGAAGCCGACGTAGAGCATGCCCACACGCCGCCCGGCCCCATCGGTCAGCGGCTGGTAGCCGGAGACGTACCAGTCGCTGACCACGAAGGCGCGGTCCAGCCAGGTGCTGCCTTCGCCGAGCACCTCGTCGCGCACGGTCTGCGAGACGCGCGTGCCGATCGCGCGGTTGGTCGGGTCGGCGCCGAACAGGCGCACGTTGGTGCTGATGCGCACGTCGTCGAGGAACAGCGTCGCCGTGCCCTGGCTGCCGAAGGGCAGCGAACCCTCGGGGTAGACGATGCCGTTGATGTGGTCGATGAAGGGCAGGTTGCGGTTGAGCAGCACGCCGGCCTGCACGTGGCCGAGGCGGCGGCCGTCGGGCGCGATCACCGGCGCGACGGCGACCACCGCCATCGCCCGGTCCTCCTGCGCGCGCGTGGTCGGCGCGGCGTTGCGCGTGGTCACCAGGGGCACCGCCACGCGCGGCAGCAGCGCCGGGGCGAGCAAGCGCATCTCGTCGACCGACAGCACCTCGATCGTGCTGCGCCGCGCCGTGCCCTGCGGCGCGCGGAAGGCCGGGGCGCCGCCGGCTTCGGGCGACGGAGCGAAGTCGGTGGCCAGCAGCGTGCCGTCCTCGCGGCGCAGGTTGACGAAGTCCAGGCCCTCGCGCGCCTTGAAGCGCTGCAACAGCGGCACCAGGTTGCCGTTCGGCTGCGCCATCGCGAGATGCAGGGCGTTCGAGTCGGCCAGGGTGCCGGCGCTGGCGCCCACCTCGCCGAGCACCCGCTCGAAGTAACCGTTGGCCACCGCCAGGTCGGCGCGCACCTTGGTGATCAGCAGGCGGTCGAAGGCCAGGTCGGCCCAGACCAGCAGGATGATGCCCAGCAGCGGCAGTACCACCGCCAGCGGCACCAGCACCATCGCCAGCAGCTTGCCGCGGATGGGCAGGTCGCGGAAGCGGCGCAGCATGCGGTGGTACGGCGGTGCGGCGGCGTTCAGGCGGTGCGGGTCGTGCGCAGCGAGAGCTCGCTGCTGCCCCATTCGGCGACGCGCCGCTCCAGCGTGCGCCGCGAGATGCCCAGCAGTTGCGCGGCACGGGTCTTGTCGCCGCCCACCGAGTCGAGCACCGCCAGGATGTGCTGCTTCTCCAGCGCGTGCAGGTCGGTCGGCCGCTCGGCGGCACCGGCGCGGATGCCGGCTTCCATGCGCGACAGGCCCTGGTACAGCGCCGTGACGTTCAGTGCGCCGAGGATCAGCGAGCGCTCGATCAGGTTGCGCAGCTCACGCACGTTGCCCGGCCAGTCGTACTGCGCCAGGTAGGCCAGTTCGTCCGCGGTGACCTCCATTGGCGCGACGCCGAGCTGCGGCGCCAGCGTGGCGATGAAGTGCTCGACGAGGTCGGGAATGTCTTCCTTGTGCGAGCGCAGCGGCGGCAGGTTGATCTCGACCACCTGCAGCCGGTAGTACAGGTCGGCGCGGAAGCGGCCGGCGGCCACCTCGTCGGCCAGGCGGCGGTTGGTGGCCGCGACGATCCGCACGTCCACCGGAATCTGCTGCTCGCTGCCCACCGGGCGGATGCGCCGGTCTTCCAGCACGCGCAGCAGCGTGGCCTGCAGCGCCAGGGGCAGGTCGCCGATCTCGTCGAGGAACAGCGTGCCGCCCTGGGCGTAGACGAACAGGCCGTCGCGCCCCGGGCCGCGCCCCTTCGCGGCGCCCTGGGCATGGCCGAACAACTCGTGCTCGACATGCTCGGGCGACATGGTCGCGCAGTTCACCGGCACGAACGGGCCTTGCCGGCGCGGGCTGTTGCGGTGCAGTGCCAGCGCCGCCAGCTCCTTGCCGGTGCCCGATTCGCCGCACAGCAGCACCGTGCTGTTGACCGCCGCCACGCGCTGCAGCGCCGTCTGCAGGCCCTTGATGGCGATCGAGCGGCCGACCAGCCCGTCGGCCGCCGGCGTGCGCTGCGACAGCGCACGCCGCAACACCCAGTTCTCGCGCTGCAGCCGTGCGCGCTCCAGCCCGCGGCGCACGGCGTTGAGGATCTGCGTGACACGGAAGGGCTTGAGGATGAAGTCGCTGGCACCGGCACGCAGCGCCTCGATGGCGGTGTCGAGGTCGGCGAAGGCGGTGATCAGCACCACCTCGCCGCCATAGCCCTGCTCGCGCAGTTCGCGCAGCCAGGCGATGCCGTTCTTGCCCGGCAGCGTGATGTCCAGGATCAGCAGGTCGAAGCGGTGGCGGCGCACCAGTTCGTCGCCGGCTTCGGCGTCGGCCGCGCTGTGCACCTCGCCGCAGCGGCTGGCCAGGGTCTTCTCGAGGAAGTTGCGCATGCCGGCTTCGTCGTCGACGACGAGCACATGGGCCAGCGGCCATTCGGGCGGGGTGGGTGTCGAGGGCATCGGGGCGGACAGTGCGGGCGCGCTACTGTGGCACAGCCGCTGCGCCCGCCGTCGCAGCGCGCACCCAAGCCCCGGTGTTTACCCGGTCATGCGAGCGAGCCCAAGCGACAACTTGTCGCGCTCTGCGGCTTTGCCCCGTCGCGACAGCTTGTCGCACGCGGCACTGCGTGTTTGCCAGGGTTCGCCGCCGCACGAACTGGCGTCCCGCATGGCTAAGATATGCAAACTCGTTCACAAGACCCTATGTTGGACCGCTCACAGGAGCCCGCCATGGACAAGCCCACCCCGAAGCTTTCCCGCCGCACCGTGTTCGCCGGTGCCGGCACCGCTGGCGCGCTGGCCGCAGCCGCGGCCCTGCTGCCCAAGGCGCCCGTCGAGGCCCCCGTGGCGACCGCCAAGCCCGAGGTCGACACCGACAAGGGCGGCTACCAGGTGACGCAGCACGTGCTGCGCTACTACCAGACCACGCGCGTCTGAACGTCGAAGGAGTCCCTATGCTGCTCACGCGCAAAACCTCGTCGTCCACGTCAGCCTCGGCCTCGTCGCTGGTGGCCAGCCTTGCCCGCGGTGTGTCCCGCGCGATTCCCACGATGGACCGCCGCTCCTTCCTGCGCCGCTCCGGACTGGGTGTCGGCGCCGGCATCGCGGTGTCGCAACTGTCGCTGGTGAAGAAGGCGCAGGCCGCCGATCCGGCCAAGGCTGCGGCCGGCGACAAGAAGGTCGTCGTCAAGCGCACCGTCTGCGGCCACTGCTCGGTGGGCTGCGCGATCGACGCGGTGGTCGAGAACGGCGTCTGGGTGCGCCAGGAGCCGGTGTTCGACTCGCCGATCAACCTCGGCGCGCACTGCGCCAAGGGCGCCGCGGTGCGCGAGCACGGCCACGGCGAATTCCGTCTGAAGTACCCGATGAAGCTCGTCAACGGCAAGTACGAGCGCATCACCTGGGACCAGGCGCTGGACGAGATCAGCGCCAAGATGCTCGAGCTGCGCAAGCAGAGCGGGCCGGACTCGGTCTTCGTCGTCGGCTCGTCCAAGCACAACAACGAGCAGGCCTACCTGCTGCGCAAGTGGATGAGCCTGTGGGGCAGCAACAACTGCGACCACCAGGCGCGCATCTGCCACAGCACCACGGTCGCGGGCGTCGCGAACACCTGGGGCTACGGCGCGATGACCAATTCCTACAACGACATGCAGAACGCCAAGGCGGCGATGTACATCGGGTCGAACGCCGCCGAGGCGCACCCGGTGTCGATGCTGCACGTGCTGCATGCCAAGGAAGCCGGCTGCAAGATGATCGTCGTCGACCCGCGCTTCACGCGCACGGCGGCGAAGGCGGACCAGTACGTGCGGATCCGCTCGGGTTCCGACATCGCGTTCATGTTCGGCGTGCTGTACCACGTCTTCAAGAACGGCTGGGAGGACAAGAAGTACATCGAGGACCGCGTCTACGGCATGGAGAAGGTCCGCGAGGACGTGCTCGCCAAGTGGACGCCCGACAAGGTCAAGGAAGTCTGCGGCGTCGACGAGGCCACCTGCCTGCAGGTCGCCAAGACCATGGCCGAGAACCGGCCGAGCACCATCGTCTGGTGCATGGGCCAGACCCAGCACACCACCGGCAATGCCATCGTGCGCACCTCGTGCATCCTGCAGCTGGCGCTGGGCAACGTCGGCGTCAGCGGTGGCGGCACCAACATCTTCCGCGGCCACGACAACGTGCAGGGCGCGACCGACGTCGGCCCCAATCCCGACTCGCTGCCCGGCTACTACGGCCTCGCCGAAGGCTCGTTCAAGCACTTCGCGAAGACCTGGAACGTCGACTTCGAGTGGATGAAGAAGCAGTACGCGCCGGGCATGATGACCAAGCCGGGCATGACGGTGTCGCGCTGGATCGACGGCGTGCTCGAGAAGAACGAGCTGATCGACCAGGACAGCAACCTGCGCGGCCTGTTCTTCTGGGGCCACGCGCCGAACTCGCAGACCCGCGGTCTGGAAATGAAGAAGGCGATGGACAAGCTCGACCTGATGGTCGTGGTCGATCCCTTCCCGAGCGCCACCGCGGCGATGGCGGCGATGCCCGGCAAGCCCGAGGACCAGAACCCGAACCGCGCGGTCTACCTGCTGCCGGCGACGACGCAGTTCGAGACCAGCGGCTCGTGCACCGCGTCGAACCGCTCGATCCAGTGGCGCGAGCAGGTCATCGAGCCGCTGTGGGACAGCCGCACCGACCACATGATCATGTACCAGCTCGCGCAGAAGCTGGGCTTCGACAAGGAGCTGGTCAAGAACTACAAGATGGTCAAGGGCAAGGGCGGCATGGACGAGCCCGAGCCCGAGTCCATCCTCCGCGAGATCAACGCCTCGGTCTGGACCATCGGCTACACCGGCCAGAGCCCGGAGCGCCTGAAGGCGCACATGCGCAACATGAACGTCTTCGACGTGAAGACACTGCGCGCCAAGGGTGGCATCGACAAGGAGACCGGCTACAACCTCGACGGCGACTACTTCGGCCTGCCTTGGCCCTGCTACGGCACCCCGCAGATGAAGCACCCGGGGTCGCCGAACCTGTACGACACCTCCAAGCACGTGATGGAGGGCGGCGGCAACTTCCGCGCGAACTTCGGCGTCGAGCGCGAGGGCACGTCGCTGCTGGCCGGTGACGGCTCGCACAGCAAGGGCGCCGACCTGACCACCGGCTACCCCGAGTTCGACCACCTGCTGCTGAAGAAGCTGGGCTGGTGGGATGACCTCACCGACGCCGAGAAGAAGGCCGCCGAGGGCAAGAACTGGAAGACCGACTCGTCGGGCGGCATCATCCGCGTGGCCATGCAGGTGCACGGCTGCCACCCGTTCGGCAACGCCAAGGCGCGCGCCGTGGTGTGGAACTTCCCCGATCCGATTCCGCAGCACCGCGAGCCGCTGTACAGCAACCGGCCGGACCTGATCGCCAAGTACCCGACGCACGACGACAAGAAGGCGTTCTGGCGCCTGCCCACGCTCTACAAGACCGTGCAGGAGAAGAACAAGGACATCGGCAAGACCTTCCCGCTGATCATGACCAGCGGCCGGCTGGTCGAGTACGAGGGGGGCGGCGACGAGACGCGCTCCAACCCCTGGCTGGCGGAGCTGCAGCAGGACATGTTCGTCGAGATCAACCCGAAGGTCGCCAACGACCGCGGCATCCGCAACGGCGAGTACGTCTGGGTGAAGACGCCGCCGATGGTCGCGGTGCCGGAGTTCAAGGGCATCCGCGTCAAGGCGATGGTCACCGAGCGGGTCGATGCCGAAACGGTGTTCCTGCCCTTCCACTTCGCCGGGCGATGGGGCGGTGTCGACCTGGCGCCGTACTACCCGAACGGTGCGGCGCCGGTGGTGCGCGGTGAGTCGGTGAACACCGCGACGACCTACGGCTACGACAGCGTGACGATGATGCAGGAAACCAAGACGACGCTCTGCCAGATCGAGCGCGCGGCCTGAGCGACCAAGGAGATCACGACATGGCAAGAATGAAGTTCATCTGCGATGCCGAGCGCTGCATCGAGTGCAATGGCTGCGTGACCGCCTGCAAGGCCGAGCACGACGTGCCCTGGGGCGTCAACCGGCGCCGCGTGGTCACGCTCAACGACGGCGTGCCTGGCGAACGCAGCATCTCGGTGGCCTGCATGCACTGCTCTGACGCACCCTGCATGGCGGTCTGCCCGGTCGACTGCTTCTACCGCACCGACGAGGGCGTGGTGCTGCACGACAAGGACACCTGCATCGGCTGCGGCTACTGCAGCTATGCCTGCCCGTTCGGCGCGCCGCAGTTCCCGACCAACGGCACCTTCGGCCTGCGCGGCAAGATGGACAAGTGCACCTTCTGCGCCGGTGGCCCCGAAGCCAACGGCTCGGAAGCGGAGAACGACAAGTACGGCCGCAACCGCCTTGCCGAGGGCAAGCTGCCGGCCTGCGCCGAGATGTGCTCGACCAAGGCCCTGCTCGGCGGCGATGGCGACGTGGTGGCCGACATCTTCCGCACCCGCGTGCTGACGCGCGGCAAGGGCTCCGAGGTCTGGGGCTGGGGCACGGCGTACGGCAAGCCCGCTTCGGGCGGTGCGACGCAACCAAAGGCGGAGACCACCAAGTCATGATGCAGCGCATCCTGATCGTTATGGCCCTTGCCGCTGGCCTGGCGGCCTGCGGCGAGACACCGCAGACCGCGGCGACGAAGAAGTCCGACACCAAGCCCTGGGAAGCGGCGCAGAACGAATTCGTCACCGGTGGCTGGAAGGCCGGCGACCAGGCCAGCTGGGAAACGCAGATGAAGACCCGCGCCCAGGGGCAGAACGAGTACTCGCGCGCCCCGGCGCAAAAGTGACCCGTCGCAGCGAGGAGAAACCATGCACCGCGTGATGCGCACTTTGCTCCTGGCGGCAACGCTGGGCTGGTCGGGTCTGGCCCTGGCCCAGGCCGAGCCGGCACCGAAGGCACCAGCCGCCGAAGCTGCGGCCCTGCCGCGAGCCGACGAATCGAACGCCGAGCGCAGCAAGACCCAGCCGGGCAACAACGCGCCGTTCTGGCGCGCCGTGCGCGACTCCGGCAACACGGCCGGCTACACCTCGCTGCACGGTGCCGAGAAGGGCGTGCTGATCCAGCCCTTCGTGCAGTACCCCGGCTCGCAGTTCACCAATGCCGGCGAAGCGTGGCGCCAGGTGCGCAATCGCTGGATCGTGCCCTACGGCGGCTCGCTGCTGCTGATCGTGGCCGGCGCGATCGGACTCTTCTACTGGCGCAAGGGTGCACTCGGCGGCCACGTGCCCGACACCGGCCGGCTGGTCGAGCGCTTCACGCCCTTCGAGCGCAGCGCGCACTGGGCCAATGCGATCGCCTTCGTGGTCCTGGCCGTCTCCGGCATCGTGATGGCCTTCGGCAAGTTCTTCCTGCTGCCGGTGATCGGCAGCACGCTGTTCGGCTGGTTGACCTATGCGCTGAAGACGGCACACAACTTCGCCGGGCCGCTGTTCGCCGTTTCGCTCGTGGTGGTGATCGTCACCTTCGTCCGCGACAACATTCCCACCGGCGCCGACATCAAGTGGGTGCTCAAGGGTGGTGGCCTGCTGAGCGAGCACGAGATCCCGTCGCATCGCTTCAATGGCGCCGAGAAGTTGCTGTTCTGGTTCGGCGTGTTCGCCATCGGGCTGGTGGTGGTGGGCTCCGGCCTGGTGCTGGACAAGCTCATCCCCGGCCTGGCCTACGGGCGCGGCGACATGCAGATCGCCCACATGATCCATGCGGTCGCCGCGGTGGTGATGATGGCGATGTTCCTCGGCCACATCTACATCGGCTCGATCGGCATGAAGGGCGCGCTCGATGGCATGCGCACCGGCTACGTCGACGAAGGCTGGGCCAAGGAACACCACGAGCTCTGGTACGACGACATCCGCGCCGGCAAGATCCCCGCCCAGCGCAGCACGCCGCCCGGCGGCACCGTGGCTGCCCCGCAATCCTGACCTTCCGAGTCCGACCATGCGCAACCTCCTCCTTGCCGTGCTGAGTTCCGCCCTGGCCACCGCCGCGCTGGCCAAGCTGCCCCCGCCGTCCGACGAAGCCAAGGCCAAGGCCGCCGAGGCCGCGGCCAAGACGGCGCACGGCAACAAGGTGGCCGACTTCCAGCTGTGCCGCTCGATGGAGAAGGTAGCGGCCCGCTACCAGGCCGAGGCCGGCAAGACGGGCAAGACGGTCAACAAGCCGACCGACACGCCGGCCTGCGCCGACCCGGGCCCGTTTGTCCCGGCGGGCGCGGCATCGGCCGCCGCGGCGGCGCCCGCCAAGCCGGCCCCTGCAGCAGCCGCGGCACCGGCGAAGAAGACCTGATCACGCGCTGCCGCCGCGAACACACGGGCCGCTGGATCAGCGGCCCTTTCGTTTGCGCGGCGCGCGGCCACCCACACGCTTCCCGTAGAGTGCGGCCATGACCGTTCGACTGACCCACGCCAGCGCCCCGCTGATGCAATCCATCGCGGCGCGCGACGAGTTCGGTGCCACCCGCGAGATTTCGATTCCTGCCGAGCGCGCGCTGACGGTGTTCGTCGACAAGCGCGAGCTGGTCACGCTGATGACGCTGGGCGCTGCCCCCGAGCTGCTGGTGCTGGGCTACCTGCGCAACCAGCGGCTGGTCGATGGCATCGAGGACATCGAATCCGTCACCGTCGACTGGGAGGTGCAGGCCGCCGCCGTGGCCACCCGGGGCGGCATCACGCGCTTCGAGGAGAAGACCGCCAAGCGTGTCGTCACCACCGGTTGCGGGCAGGGCACGGTGTTCGGCGACATGATGGGCGACCTCGACAAGCTCGTGCTGCCGCCAGCCGCGCAGGCACGCATCGGCCAGGCCACGCTGTACGGCCTCCTCGACGCGGTGCGGCGGCAGGAGAGCACCTACAAGTCGGCCGGCTCGGTGCACGGCTGCGCGTTGTTCCGGCAGGACGAGCTGCTGATGTTCGTCGAGGACGTCGGCCGCCACAACGCGATCGACACCATCGCCGGCTGGATGTGGCTGAACGGCGTGGACGGCGGCGACAAGATCTTCTACACGACCGGGCGGCTGACCAGCGAGATGGTCATCAAGTCGGCGCAGATGGGCGTGCCGATCGTCGTCTCGCGCAGCGGCATCACGCAGATGGGCCATGAGGTGGCCGTGCAGCTCGGCCTGGCGTTGTTCGGCCGGGCGACCAACCGGCACTTCCTCTGCTATTCGGGCTTCGATCGTTTCGATGCCCAGCCGGAGCCGCCGCGTCCCGCGGCAGCCGCCTGATCTTTCAGGCGATGCGCGCCAGGTCGCGCATCATCGTCGGGCCGGCGCGGCGCTCGATCTCGGCCAGCAGGCCCTTGCCCCAGCCGAGCGAGAAGAGCGCCTCGGCAGTCACGAACATCGGGCCGACCAGCAGGCCGATCAGGTCGTCGACGAAGGCGGGCTTGCGGCCCTCGTACCAGTGTCCGATGAACTGGATGGCCCAGCCGACGGCGAAGAAGCCGATGCCCCAGGCCAGCCAGGCGCCGGTGCCGCTGTCACCGACACGGTGCGCCAGCGCGATCAGCACGCCGACGGCCGCGGAGGTGGCCAGCCCGAGCTGCAGGTTGCCGCGCGTGAGGTACCACACGGCCACCGCGGCGAAGACGATCCAGGCCGGGGTGAGCGCCACGCCGGCGAGCATGAACGCCGGTTTGGCGAGCAGCACGCCGACGGCGAAGACGATCATCGGCACGCCGATGAAGTGACTGCTGATGTTGCGCCGGTCGCGGTGGTACATCGCATACTGGCTCAGGAGTTCGGTCGCGCCGCGCATGGGTCTCTCCGGAAAACAACGTCTTTCAGGCCCAACTGTGGCACAGCTTGGGGCAGGTGTGCGCCGAGTGGTCCCTAAAATGCACGCTTCCCACCCGGAAATGCGCACATGAGCATCAAGAGCGACAAGTGGATACGGCGCATGGCCGAGCAGCACGGCATGATCGAACCGTTCGAGCCGGGACAGGTGCGCCACGCCCCCGACGGCCACAAGATCGTCAGCTACGGCACCAGCAGCTACGGGTACGACATCCGCTGCGCGCCGGAGTTCAAGGTGTTCACCAACATCCACTCGACGGTGGTCGACCCGAAGAACTTCGACGAGAAGAGTTTCGTCGACATCGAGGCCGATGTCTGCATCATCCCGCCGAACAGCTTTGCGCTGGCGCGCACGGTCGAGTACTTCCGAATCCCGCGCAGCGTGCTGACCATCTGCCTGGGCAAGAGCACCTACGCGCGCTGCGGCATCATCGTCAACGTCACGCCCTTCGAGCCCGAATGGGAAGGCTTCGTGACGCTGGAGTTCAGCAACACGACGCCGCTGCCGGCGAAGATCTACGCGGGCGAAGGCTGCGCGCAGGTACTGTTCTTTGAGAGCGACGAGGTCTGCGAGACCAGCTACAAGGACCGCGGCGGCAAGTACCAGGGCCAGCGCGGCGTGACGCTGCCCAAGACCTGACGACCTCCGTGTCACGGTTCCGACCAGGGAGACAGCGATGAAATGGGAAGGCAACCGTGAAAGCGACAACGTCGAGGATGCTCGCGCCGGCGGCGGGCGCATGCCCGGCGGCGTGCGGCTCGGCGGCGGCCGCGGCATCGGCCTGGGCACCATCGCCGTGGCGCTGGTGGCCGGCTGGATCTTCGGCATCAACCCGCTGACCATCCTCGGCGCCCTCAGCGGCGGCGGCGATCTCGGCGGCGCGCCGGTGCAATCGGCCCCGGCTGGCCGGCCGCCGGCGGACGACACGATGGCGCGCTTCGTCTCGGTGGTGCTGGCCGACACCGAGGACGTCTGGCGCGCGCAGTTCCAGCAGATGGGCGCCACCTACCGCGAGCCCAAGCTGCGCCTGTTCCGCGGCTCCGAGCCCACCGCCTGCGGCATGGGGCAGGCGGCGATGGGCCCGTTCTACTGCCCTGGCGACCAGAAGGTCTACATCGACCTGAGCTTCTACGAGACCATGCGCACGCAGCTCGGTGCGCCGGGCGACTTCGCGCAGGCCTACGTGATCGCCCACGAGGTCGGCCACCATGTACAGAACCTGATGGGCATCACCGTCAAGGTGGAGGAAGCGCGCCGGCGCATGAGCGAGGCGCAGGCCAACGCCGTCAGCGTGCGGCTCGAGCTGCAGGCCGACTGCTTCGCCGGCGTGTGGGCGCACCATGCCCAGCAGTCGCGGCAGATCCTCGAGCAGGGCGACATCGAGGAAGGCCTGAACGCCGCCAGCCGCATCGGCGACGATGCCTTGCAGCGTCAGTCGAGCGGCACGGTGCGCCCCGAGACCTTCACGCACGGCAGCAGCGCGCAGCGCGTGCGCTGGTTCAAGACCGGGCTGCAGAGCGGCAGCGTGCAGCAGTGCAACACCTTCGAGGCGCGCCAGCTCTGAGGGCTGAAGCGGGCTCAGCCCAGCGCGACGATCCAGTCGCAGCGCAGCTTTCCGCGCCGGTGCAGCACGGCGCGCAGCGAGACATAGGCGCCAGGCAGGAAGACGAACAGGGCGGTCGTGAGTGCCGTCGCGTCCCAGCGCAGCAACCATGCGGTCGGCGTTCCGACCCAGCCGATCATCCAGAGCGTGACGATCGCCGACCAGATGTGGCCTTCCATCGGATGGTCATGTCGATGGCCCAGGTGCCACTGGCGCAGGTCCTGGAACTGGTCGAGGGTCACGGCGCATCCCCTTCCGGTAGTGATGCGCCAGTGTAAGTTTGGCGTCAGGCTGGCGCCACCCCCCAGGACACCGCTTCAGTACGTGCCCGGGACGAGGATCGACCGGTCGACGTTGGTCAGCTGCGTGTGCCCGCAGAAGGCCATGGTCACGTCCAGCTCCTTGTGGATGATCTGCAGCGCCTTGCTGACGCCGGCCTCGCCCATCGCGCCCAGGCCGTAGACCATCGCGCGGCCGATCATCGTGCCGCGGGCGCCCAGCGCCCAGGCCTTGAGCACGTCCTGGCCGCTGCGGATGCCGCCGTCCATCCAGACCTCGGTCTTGTGGCCGACCGCCTCGACGATCGCCGGCAACGCGCGGATGCTGCTCGGCGCGCCATCGAGTTGGCGGCCGCCGTGATTGCTGACGACGATCGCGTCGGCGCCGGCGTCCACCGCCAGGCGCGCGTCCTCGACCTCCATGATGCCCTTGAGGATCAGCTTGCCGCCCCATTGCTTCTTGACCCATTCGACGTCGGCCCAGGACAGGCGCGGGTCGAACTGCTCGTTGGTCCAGGCGGCCAGCGAGCTCATGTCGCTGACGCCATTGACGTGGCCGACCAGGTTGCGGAAGGTGTGCCGCTTCGTCCCGGCCATGCCCAGGCACCAGCGCGGCTTGGTCGCCAGGTTGAGGATGTTGCGCAGCGTCGGCCGCGGCGGCGCGGTCAGGCCGTTCTTCAGGTCCTTGTGGCGCTGGCCGATGACCTGCAGGTCCAGCGTCAGCACCAGCGCGCTGCATTGGGCGGCGCGGGTGCGCTCGATCATGCGGGCCATCGCGTCGCGGTCGCGCATCATGTAGAGCTGGAACCAGAACGGCGCGCTGGTGTGCTCGGCGATGTCCTCGATCGAGCAGATGCTCATCGTCGACAGCGTGAACGGGATGCCGAACTTCTCGGCCGCGCGTGCCGCGTGGATCTCGCCGTCGGCATGCTGCATGCCGGTCAGGCCGACCGGTGCGATCGCCACCGGCATCTTCGCGGCCTGGCCGACCATGGTCGTGGCGGTGGAGCGGTTCTCCATGTTGACCGCGACACGCTGGCGCAGCTTGATCTGCTGGAAGTCGCCTTCGTTGGCGCGGTAGGTGCCCTCGGTCCACGAGCCGGAATCGGCATAGTCGTAGAACATGCGCGGCACACGCTTCTCCGCGAGCTGGCGCAGGTCTTCGATGTTGGTGATGACGGGCATCGGATGTCTCCTGTTTTCGGTGCCGGCGATGCTAGCGGCGCCTGGCGTGGCGAGCCCGGAAAGATTTTCAGGCGCGGCCCGAAACCAGCGCCGCCGCGGCGTGTGCGGCCTCGTCGCATTCACCACGCAGCCAGGTGGCGAACGCGGCCGCCGGCCCCTGCGCTGCGTGCGGCAGCAGGTAGTAGCGGAAGGCCGGCGCCGCGCCGATGGCGAACAGCGGCTGCAGCGCGCCGCTGGCCAGCCAGTGCCGCGCCAGGCTGGGCCGCGCCAGCGCCACGCCCTGGCCGCTGACGGCGGCTTCCAGCGTCAGGCCGAGATCGACCAGCTTCATGCCCTGCGCCGGCTCGCCCCAGTCCAGACCGGCGGCGGCGAACCAGGGCGCCCAGGGCTCCAGCGGCGTGCGCAGCAGCGGCGCGTGCTGCAGGTCGATCGGCTCGCGCAGCGGCGCCAGGCGCTGCAGCAGCGCCGGAGCAGCCATCGGCACGACGCGCTCGTCCAGCAGTGGCTGGCCGCCATGCGCGGCGGGGTCGCCATGGCGCACCTCCACGTCGGCCTCGGTCGCTGCCGCATCCAGGTAGGGAATCGACAGCACCACCTCGAGCTCGACCTCGGGGTGGGCCGCGGTGAAGCGTTCCAGCGCGGGCACCAGGATCTGCCGCGCGAAGGTCGGCGGTGCGCTGATGCGCAGCCGCTCGATGCGCTGTGCGGCGCGCCGGTGCAGCGGCACCGCGGCCAGCAGCCCGAGGGCCGCACCGACCTGCGCCAGGTACTCCTTGCCGGTGGCGGTCAGCGCCAGCGCCTTGGCGCCGCGGCTGAACAGCGGCGTGCCGAGCAGGTCTTCCAGCGCGGCGATGCGCTTGCCGACCGCGCTGGCCGTCACGTTCAGCTCGTCGGCCGCCCGCTCGAAGCTGCCCAGGCGCGCCGCCGCCTCGAAGGCGCGCAGGCCGTCGATGGAAGGGAAGCGGATGTCGGGGCCAGCGGCCATGGCGCGATTGTCGCCAAGGCCGGGCACGGCGCTCAGTTGCGGCGGCGGCGCGGCACGAAGTTCAACTGGCTGGCCAGCGCCAGTGGTGCGGCGCCGGCCTCGGCCTTCAACGGCGCCTGGTCCTGCAACTGGTCCGGATGCCACAGCGTGACCTGGATCGGGCCGTCGGGCACGCTGGCGATCTTCGCGACGCCATCGGCATCCGTCTTGGCGAACCAGGGCGTGCCGCTCACGTACAGCTGGCCCCGCATCGAGCCGTGGATGTGGCAGCCCAGCCCGATCGGGCCGGCCTTCTCCATCTTCACGTCGACCTGCGTCATGCCGCTCTTCTTGCGCGGCTGGGCGTTCGGGTTCTGATAGTCGTCGTTGCTGCTGGCGGCTTCGGCCCCATCGAGGCGCAGCTCGAAGGTCTGCGCGACCGGCACGGCGCCCAGCGGGCCGCTGGGTTGTGCCCGCACATGGTGGTCGTAGCGGTCGCGGTTGACGAAGCGCACCGTGCTGCCGACCGGGACCACGGTCAGGAAGGGCTGGAACTTCAGGCCCTCCTGCGTGATGGTGGCGGTCACCGGCGCCGTCGTCAGCGCCGGGCGGATCGGCACGTCGACCAGCACCACCACGTCTTGCGCGGGCTTGCCGTCCTTGTCGGTCACGGTCAGCTGGAATGCGCCGGCCTGGGCCGACAGCGAGGCCGCCGCGAGCAGGGCGGCGGCGAGAGTGGTTCGGGTGTTCATGCGCTCCCTCATGGCGTGTTGACGATGTCGCGGTGCATCGGCGCGAGTTGCGCGAGCAGCCGATTCTGAGCGCGGAACGGGATGCCCTGCGCATCCATCGCGTCCTGCAGCACCTCGACCAGCGCATTGAAGTCGCCGCGGGTGATGTCCATGCCGTCGTGCGCCTCCTTCATGGTCGGGCCGTCGCGGCGGCAGGGGCCGCCCGAAACCTCGCAGAACTGCAGCACCAGCTGCTTCTTCACCGCGTCCTGGTCGGCGTCCTTGAAGAAGGGGCGCATGCGCGCATCGGCCAGCAGCCGGGTCATGAAGTCGTCCATCAGACGGACCAGGCCGCTCTGGCCGCCGAAGGCCTGGTAGAGGCTGTCGTCGGTGGCGCGGGGCGACTGGGCGTGGGCGGCCGCAGCGAGGCAAAGTGCGGCGAAGGTGAGGGCGGTGCGCCGTGTGAGGTGTTTGAGGCGGATCATCGTCGGGTGCTCCGGGGTCAGAGTGCGAACTGGGCCGACAGGTAGGCGCCGCGCTGCCGGCGCGGTTGCACGGCAGGTGCGATGCGGCCGAGGTCGACCCAGGCCAGCGTCAGGGACAGGTGCTTGCTCGGCGCCCAGGCGAGGAACAGGTCGGCCCAGTCGTCCTCCTTCAGCGCGCCGGCGCCGAGCGCCGAGTCGTTCAGGTTGTCCGGCTTGGCGCGCACCTCGGCGCCCAGCGCCAGGTCGCGGCGCAGCAGCAGCGCGACCGACAGTTCGGGCTGCAGGCGGTAGCTCGACTGCGTGGCACTGCCGAAGCCGAGCAGGCCGTTCTGGTTGGCCTTGGTCGCGCGCAAGGTGCCGTTGACCAGCACGCCCTGGGCGAGGAAGAGTTTGGTGGCGCTGAGGTAGACGTCGGTGCCGTTCTCGCGCGCGCCGAGTGGGCCGGTCAGCGTGGGGGCGAGTGCACCGGTGTCGGTCCGCTTGTGCAGCACGCCCAGCGCCAGCTGCGGCATCGGCGAGTCGCTGTCGAGCACGGCGTCGCCAGCCAGGCGCAGCTTGGCGCCGATCACGTTCATCTTCAGGTGCAGGCCGGCCAGGCCGAGCGGCGCGAGGTTGTCGCCGGTGGCGAAGTCCTGCCGCGCGATCGACAGCTCGGCGCGCTCGCCGAAGCCGACGGCGGCGCCGGCTACGCTGAGCGCATAGTCGTTCGTGCGCACCCGCGTGGCGAAGGCAGTGGCGCCGATCTCACGACCGGTGGCGTAGCTGCCGGTCAGCGCCCAGGGCGTCAGGCCGCCGCCGGCCGCGCCGTCGATGCTGCTGACGCCGCCGGTGAGCAGCAGCTTGCCGCCGGCCGCCAGCGCGGGCGCGGCGGGAACGGCCAGGCCCAGCGTGGCGGCCAGGGCGAGGGGGTGAAGCAGGCGCATGGTGTGGCGGTCTCCGAAAGCGGACGACGCAAGATACGGAGGAGCCGGCCGATCGGTTGCAGCCTTTGGCGGGAGAAAGTCACGCCACAGGCACAAATGAGCGGGCTCAGTCGGCCGCGTGCAGGTCGAACAGCGGCAGGCCGTAGCGGCCCTCGGGCTCGGCCGCCCGCGGTGGTGCGGCGCCCGGCGAGGGCGGTAGCGGCGCCACCAGGTCGCTCAGCTTTGCGAGAGCGCCGGCACGCACACCGAGCAGGCGCAGCCGGCGCGTCAGGTCGACCCGCTTGAGGCACTCGCCCGCCGCGCGGCGGATGCTGCGTGCGTCCATGGTGTGCGCGGGGAGCGTCAGGTCGCGGGTCACCGACTTGAAGTCGTCGAAGCGCAGCTTGATGCCGATGGTCTTGCTCGCGTAGCCTTTGCGCGCCAGGTCGCCGGCCAGCTCCACGCACAGCTCGGTGAAGATGCCCGACAGCGTGGCACGGTCGCGCACCGCGTGCAGGTCGCGCTCGAAGGTGGTCTCGCGGCTGATCGACACCGGCTCGCTGTGCGTGACCACCTCGCGCTCGTCGCGCCCGTGCGAGACCTCGTGCAGCCAGCGCCCGTAGTTGGCGCCGAAGTGCTCGACCAGGAAGGCCGGGTCGGCGGCAGCGATGTCGCCCACCGTGTGCAGGCCGAGCGCGGCCAGCCGCTCGCTCGCCTTCGGCCCGATGCCGTTGACCTTGCGCGCCGCCAGCGGCCAGATGCGCGCCGGGATGTCGTCGAAGCCGAGCAGGGTCAGGCCGTTCGGTTTGTCGAGCTCGGAGCACAGCTTGGACAGCAGCTTGTTCGGCGTGATGCCGACCGAGCAGGTCAGGCCGGTCGCGTCGTGCACCGCCTGCTTGAGGCGTGCGCCGATGGCCGCGCCGCCGTCGTCCAGCGCGCCCGGCAGTTCGGTCAGGTCGATGTAGATCTCGTCGATGCCGCGGTCCTCGACCTTCGGCGCGATCTCGCGCACCGCGGCCTTGAACATCCGCGAGTAGCGCCGGTATTCGTCGAAGTCGACTGGCAGCAGGATGGCGTCGGGCGCGAGTTGCGCCGCCTTCATCGTGCCCATCGCGGAGAACACGCCCAGCGCCCGCGCCTCGTAGGTGCTGGTGGTGAGCACGCCGCGCCCGGTGTAGTCGCGCAGGCGGAAGAAGCGGCGCGAGCCGTCGGGCAGGGTCTCGGGCTGGTGGCGGCGGCCGCCACCGATGACCACCGGCAGGCCGCGCAGCTCGGGGTAGCGCAGCAGTTCGACCGACGCGTAGAACGCGTCCATGTCGAGGTGGGCGATCAGGCGCCGCGCGGTCGGGGCACCCTCGGAGCTGTACATGCATACAGCATAGCGGCGCCGGGCGCTGCCATCAAGGCGCGCGGTGAAACAACACGGAGGGGCCTGGTTCAGGCCTGGATGACGCCGCCGAGCAGACCGCGCTCGGCGCTGCCTTGCGGCGAGTAGGTGGTGGCCGCGTCGCGCGGCATCAGCACGTCCATGGCGCGGTCGAGCGCGGCGGTGGCGCGCGACAGCGATTCGCGCTGGGCGGCCACCAGCCCGCCGGTGCGGGCCAGGCGCTGGCGCAGCGCGGGAGAGATCGGGCCGCTCTTCGCGGCGCGGGCGAACAGGTCCACCGCCGCCGTCAGCGTGCGGTGCAACTCGTCGGACTGCTGCTCGATGGCGACGGCATCGCGTTCGCGCAGGGCATCGCCCAGTGCCGCGAGGCGCTCGTCGACAGCCACCAGCGCCGCGTCCAGGCGCGGGTCGGTGACAGCAGGCAGTGTTGGGTTCATGTGTCGTTCAGCGCTGGACCTTGCCCAGCAGTTCCTGCGCGTTGGCGATCAGCTTGTCGGCGATCAGCTCGGCGTTGACCTTGTAGCTGCCGTCGGCGATCGCCTGCGAGATGCGATCGACCTTGGCGGCGTCGAAGTCGGCCGTGCTGCCGGCGGCCAGCGTGCTGGCTGCGCTGGAGAGCTCGACCTTGGCACTCGGGTCGGCGGCCGCGCCGGCCTGCTTGGCCGCTTCGGCTTGCTTCGCGGCGTCGGCCTTGGCCGATGCGGCGGTGCCGTCGGCCGGGACGACGTTGCGTTTTTCTGCAGGGTTGCCGATCTTCATGGTGTTCTCCTGAAGGAGGAGCCGGAGCGTTCCCCGACCTTGATGTCCGGGATATCGGAGCCGCTGTGCGTGACTTTAGGCTCTTTTCGAGGACCTCCCTCGTTCATGGGGGTGAAGCGTGTCACGGATTCACCTCCACGCGACGCTCGCCGACAGCCTGAGCTGTGAGGATGCGCCCACTTTCGGTACGAATGCGCACCGGCTGCCCCTCGGTGCCCGGCGTCAGCGCCTGGCCTTCACCGGCGACGCGGAACCCCGGCCCTTGGGCCAGCACCTGGACCATCTCGCCGGCAGCGAACCACTGGCGCGGCTTCAGGTGCGACTGGCGCAGGCCGCGGCCGGCCGGCACGGGCCGGTCGAGGACGCGGCCGAGCGCCTGGGCCGGCTGGAACAGCGCGTGCGATGTCTCTTCGGCCAGATCGACCTCGGCTTGAGTCAGGTCGCCTTCGGCGAGCGTCGTGCCGGCAGGCAGTGCGCGGCTGGCCACCAGTGCCGGTGCGAACACCTTCACGGTGACCGGCAGGAAGACATTCCATTTCGTCGGGCCCTGCAGGCAGCGGATGCCGATGCGGCTGCGGCCCCACAGCCGGGCATTGGCCGGCAGGTAGGGCTCGATCTGGTCGCACGGGGCCAGGCGCAGCCGCGGGTCGAGCGAGCCGACCTCGATCTCGACACGGCGGCCTTGTCCGGCCCGCAGCGACGCATTGGCGAACTGCTTGGCCTGCTGCTGCAGCAGGCCTTCCTCGGCCCGGGCAGGCGGGGGCAGCAGCGCGAACAGCGCCGCCATCGCCGTGAGGTGCAGCCAGACATGCCAGGTGAAAGCCCATGAGTGCATGTGATCACTGTAGGGCGGGTCGCGCCAGGGCAAGGGCGGGAAATGGCGCCGGAAGACCTTGCTTATCGCGCTTATGTCCGGCGGGGTGCTGAACAGAATCCTGTCACATCGCCTTACCCCGATTCCGCCGCTTTCCGCAGGACACCGCCGGATGCCGGGCAAGGCCACCACTGAACAGGACGAGCGCGACCATGCTGAACCGCCTCACCGCATCGCTGGAATTCCACGGCCAGGCGCTCACGCTGCGCTCGGAGCGGCAGCGCCTGCTCGCCAGCAACATCGCCAACGCCGACACGCCGGGCTACATCGCCCGCGACATGGACTTCGCGTCCGCGTTGCGCCAGGCGACGGGCCAGTCGAACGTCGCGTCGACGCTGACCGCCGCCGCACCCGGCCACATCGCCGCGGCCACCGGCGCGCGCGCCGAACCGAACCTGCTCTATTCGAGCGCCAGCCAGACCAACCTCGACCGCAACAGCGTCGACATGGACCGCGAGCGCGCCGCCTTCGCCGACAACAGCGTGAAGTACGAAGCCACGCTGCGCTTCATCAACGGCAACGTGCGCACGATGCTCGACGCCATCAAGGGCCAGTGATGCGACAAGCGACGAACTCTGAGCGGGCCGTGCGCCGGGCCGCTCCCAAGCCGGCCCGCATCCCCTCGGGGGATCGGGCGGTGTACCCACCGACCGAGGGGCAGTCATGAGCATGTTCAACATCTTCAACGTCTCGGGAAGCGCCGCATCGGCGCAGAGCCAGCGCCTGAACGTGGTGGCGAGCAACCTCGCCAACGCCGACACCGTGGCCGGCCCCGACGGCCAGGCCTACAAGGCGCGCCAGGTGGTGTTCCAGACCCAGCTGATGGGCGAGGTCGGCGCGGCCGGCGTGCGCGTCAGCACCATCCAGGAAGACCAGACGCAAGGCCGCCGCGTGCACGACCCCAAGCACCCGGGCGCCGACGGCGAGGGTTACGTCACCTACAGCAACGTCAACCCGGTGGAGGAGATGGTCAACATGATCTCCGCCTCGCGTTCGTACCAGAACAACGTCGAGGTGATGAACACCGCGAAGAGCCTGCTGCTGAAGACGCTGCAGATGGGTCAGTGACCCTCACCTCCTGAAAGCAGCCCATGGCCGTCTCCTCCGTCAGCAACACCGCCGCGACCGACCTGGCCGCGCAGTCCGGCAACAACGCCGGCGCCGCCGACCGCTTCCTCAAGCTGCTGGTCGCGCAGATGCAGAACCAGGACCCGCTCAACCCGATGGACAACGCGCAGGTCACCAGCCAGATGGCGCAGATCAACACGGTGACCGGCATCGAGAAGCTCAACACCACGGTGCAGGGCCTGAACAGCCAGTTCGTGCAGATGCAGGCGCTGCAGGGCGCCAGCCTGGTCGGCCGTGACGTCATCGTGCCGGGCAACCTGGTCGACATCGACGAGGGCGTCGGCCAGGGCGGCTTCGAGCTGACCTCCGCCGCCGACGCGGTGAAGGTCGAGATCCTCTCGGCCAGCGGCCAGGTGGTCGAGACGATGCAGCTCGGCGCCCAGAGCGCCGGCATGCACAGCTTCGACTGGAAGGCCGGCACCGCCACCAACGACAGCGGGCTGCGCTTCCGCGTGACCTCCACGCTCGGCGGCGTCACCACCACGGCCACGCCGCTGATGCGCGACACCGTCGACGCGGTCAGCACCAGCGGCACCGGCTTCAGCCTCGAGCTCGCGCGCTCGGGCAGCGTCGGCTACGCCGACATCAAGGCATTCAACTGAACGATCACCTTCACCGAGGACACCCATGAGCTTCCAGCAAGGCCTCTCCGGACTGAACGCCACCAGCAAGAACCTGGAGGTGATCGGCAACAACGTCGCCAACGCCAGCACCTACGGCTTCAAGTCGGCGCGCGCCGAGTTCGCCGACATGTACGCCACCTCGATGAGCGGCACCGGCACCAACAACATCGGCATCGGCGTCAACCTCGCCGCGGTGGCGCAGCAGTTCACGCAGGGCAACATCGTCACCACCGAGAACCCGATGGACCTGTCGCTCAACGGCGCCGGCTTCTTCCAGGTGACCGATGGCAAGAGCCCGATCACCTACACCCGCAACGGCCAGTTCAAGGTCGACCGCGAAGGCTTCGTCGTCAACAACCAGGGCGACAAGCTGATGGGCTACCCGGCCGACGGCAACGGCGTGATCCAGCCGGGCACCGCCGGCCCGCTGCGCATGCCGACCGCCGGCATCGACCCGTCGGCCACCTCGACGATGACGCTCGAGATGAACCTCGACTCGCGCGCCGCCACCACGCTGCCCAGCGCCGGCGCGCCGATCGTCCTGACCGACCCGCGCACCTACAACAACGCCACCTCGGTGACGGTGTACGACGACAAGGGCCAGGACGTTGCGCTGACCTACTACTTCCAGAAGTCGGCCACCGACACCTGGAACGTGTACGTGACGGCCAACGGCGCGCCGATCAGCGTCGATGGCTCGGGCAACCCGGTGGCCTCGGCCACGATCGACTTCCCGTCCAACGGCGGCACGCCGACTTCGCCCTCCGGCCCGGTGACGATCAACATCCCGGCCTCGACCAACGCCAATGGCGCACAGACGCTGGCCATCCCGGGCGTGCAGCTCGACCTGTCGGGCGCCACGCAGTACGGCTCGAACTTCGCGGTGACCGACCTGAGCCAGAACGGCTACGCGCCGGGCCAGCTGGTGGGCATCCAGTTCGAAGGCAACGGCATCGTCACGGCGCGCTACTCGAACGGCCAGTCCAAGCCGGCCGGCCAGGTGGAGATCGCCACCTTCCGCAACAACCAGGGCCTGCTGCCGATGGGCGGCAACGGCTGGCAGCGCAGCTATGCGTCGGGCGACCCGGTGCTGGGCGTACCTGGCGACGGCAGCCTCGGCACCATCCAGTCGGGTTCGCTGGAGGAGTCGAACGTCGACCTGACCGGCGAGCTGGTCAACATGATGACCGCGCAGCGGGTCTACCAGGCCAACGCGCAGACCATCAAGACGCAGGACCAGGTGCTGCAGACGCTGGTCAACCTGCGTTGACGTGATGACAACCCCCGCTCGCTCTTCGCTCGCCGCCCCCCGAGGCGGCTGGCGCCCGGGCTTGGGGCGGCCCGGCGCCCGGACGCCGCGCTTCGTTCACCGCTGAGTCGGAAGGATCATCGTGGACCGCATGATTTATCTGAGCATGTCCGGCGCGAAGGCGACCATGCAGCGCCAGGACGTGCTCGCGAACAACCTCGCGAACGCGTCCACGGTGGGCTTCCGCGCCGAGCTGCATGCTTTCCGTGCCGTGCCGGTCGAAGGCAGCGGTGCCAGCACGCGCGTCTATGCGCTCGAGTCGACCCCCGGCTACGACGCCAGCCCGGGCGTGATCAGCAACACCGGCCGGCCGCTGGACGTGGCGATGCGCGGCAATGCCTGGCTCGCCGTGCAGGGGCTGGACGGCACCGAGGCCTACACCCGTGCCGGGTCGCTGGAAGTCTCCGCCGACGGCACGCTGATGACCCATGGCGGCCTGACCGTGATGGGCGATGGCGGGCCGATCCAGGTGCCGGCCAACAGCGAGGTCAGCATCGCTTCAGACGGCACCGTCAGTGCGCGCGGCGCCAATGGCCGCAACACGGCGGTGGGCCGGCTCAAGCTGGTCACGCCGGAAGTGCCGCTGACGCGCAGCGAAGACGGCCTGTTCCGCGCGCCCGACGGCGACCTGCCGGCCGACGCCACTGCGCGGCTGCAGGACGGTGCGCTCGAAGGCAGCAACGTCAGCCCGGTCGAGACCATGGTCGCGATGATCGCGGCCGCGCGCCAGTTCGAGGCGCAGATGAAGGCCCTGCAGACCGCCGAAGGCAACGAGAAGGCCGCAGCGCAGCTGCTGTCGATGTCGTGAGCGACGACCCCAGGAAGACGAAAGGAAGCCGATCATGATGCGATCGCTGTGGACCTCGAAGACCGGCATGGAAGCCCAGCAGACCCAGCTGGACGCTATCTCGCACAACCTCGCCAACGCCTCGACCAACGGCTTCAAGAAGTCGCACGTGGTGTTCGAGGACCTGATGTACCAGAACATCCGCCAGGCCGGCGCGAACAGCTCCGAGCAGACCACGCTGCCCACCGGGCTGCAGGTCGGCCTGGGCACGCGCGCCGTCGCCAACGTGCGCAGCTTCACGCAGGGCAACCTGCAGCAAAGCGGCAACCCGCTCGACCTGGCAGTGCAGGGCAACGGCTTCTTCGAGGTGCAGATGCCCGACGGCACCGTCGGCTACACGCGCGACGGCTCGTTCCAGGTCAACGCGCAGGGCCAGCTGGTCACCAACAACGGCTACCCGCTGAACCCGGGCATCACGATTCCTGCCACGGCGCAGAGCGTGACCATCGGCAACGACGGCACGGTCAGCGTGGTGCTGCCGGGCAACGCGCAGCCGCAGTCGGTCGGGCAGATCCAGCTCGCCAGCTTCGTCAACCCGGCTGGCCTGGAGCCCAAGGGGCAGAACCTGTTCGCCGAGACCGCGGCCTCGGGCGCGCCGGCCACCGGCGCACCGGGAACCAACCAGCTCGGTTCGCTGCGCCAGGGTTTCGTCGAGACCAGCAACGTCAACGTCGTCGAGGAACTGATCGGCATGATCCAGACGCAGCGCGCCTACGAGCTCAACTCGAAGGCGATCCAGACCTCCGACCAGATGCTGCAGAAGCTCGGCCAGCTATGAACAACCCCCCCCGTTGCGCCTTCGGCGCTCCCCCCCAGGGGGGCGCCGCCAGCGGCCCGGCGAAGCCGGTTCCGCGTCGACTGCTTGGCTTCGTGCCGTTGTTCGCGATCTTTGCTCTGTCTGGCTGCCAGGTGCTCAACGCACCGCCGCCGGTGGACATCGCCGAGCCGACGCACGCCGTGGCGGTGGCGCAGCCGGTGCCGGTGGTCAACAACGGCTCGCTGTTCCAGGCGGCGCAGTACCGGCCGCTGTTCGAGGACCATCGTGCGCGGCTGGTCGGCGACACGCTGACGGTGCAGATCGTCGAGAAGGTCTCGGCGACGCAGAAGAGCACCAGCAGCATCGACAAGAGCGGCACGGTCAGCGCCGGCATCACCGCGCTGCCGGGCATCGCGCCGAACTCCTTCGGCCGCGCCAGCGCCGCTGGAAACTCGAGCAACACCTACGCCGGCAAGGGCAGCACCGAGAACACCAACGACTTCTCCGGCACCATCACCGCGACGGTCACCGGCGTGCTGCCCAACGGCCACCTGCTGGTGGCTGGCGAGAAGCAGATCGGCGTCAACCACAACGTCGACGTGCTGCGCTTCTCCGGCCAGGTCGACCCGCGCGCCATCCAGCCCGGCAACACCGTGCCCTCGGCGCAGATCGCCAACGTGCGCATCGAGCACCGCGGCCGCGGTGCCCAGGCTGAAGCGAACGGAATAGGCTGGCTGGCCCGCTTCTTTTTGAACGTTCTGCCGATTTAAGTCCGCGAAGAATGGGGTCATGGACCATGACTCCACCCCCGACCGCGCCGACCACATCGAGCGCCTGATCCGCACGCTGATCACCCTGGCGGCGCTGGTCGCCAGCGCGGCGCTGTGGTGGCCGGCCACCGCCAGTGCCGCGCGGATCAAGGAACTGGCCTCGGTGCAGGGTGTGCGCAGCAACCCGCTGGTGGGCTACGGCCTCGTGGTCGGCCTCGACGGCACCGGCGACCAGACCACCTCCACGCCCTTCACCGCGCAGAGCATCGCCGCGATGCTGCAGCAGATGGGCGTCACCGTGCCGGCAGGCGCCAGCATGCAGCTGAAGAACGTCGCCGCGGTGCTGGTCACCGCGCAGCTGCCGCCGTTCGCGCAGCCCGGTCAGACGCTGGACGTCAACGTCTCCTCGCTAGGCAATGCCAAGAGCCTGCGCGGCGGCACGCTGATTGCCACGCCGCTGAAAGGCGCCGATGGCCAGATCTATGCGCTGGCGCAGGGCAACCTGATCGTCGGCGGCGCCGGTGCCTCGGCCGCCGGCTCGAAGGTGCAGATCAACCACCTGAGCGCCGGCCGCGTGCCCGAGGGCGCGACGGTCGAGCGCGCGGTGCCCACGCCGCTGAACCAGGGCGAATACCTGCAGCTCGACCTCAACGCGAACGACTACGGCACCGCCCGCGAGGTGGTCAAGGCGATCAACGGCAAGATGGGCGACGGCACCGCGCAGGCCATGGACGGCCGCGTGATCCGCGTGCGCATGCCGGCCTCGCCCGATGCGCGCGTGGCCTTCATGGCCGACATCGAGAACCTGCCGGTCGACCGTGCCGCGCCGGCGGCGCGCGTGGTCGTCAACGCGCGCACCGGGTCGATCGTCGTCAACCAGGCGGTCACGCTGTCGCCCTGTGCGGTGGCGCATGGCAGCCTGTCGGTGACGATCAGCAACACCCCCGTGGTCAGCCAGCCGGGGCCGCTGTCCGGCGGGCAGACGGTTTCCCGAGACAAGGCGGACATCACCATCAACTCGCAGCCCGGCTCGCTGATCCAGATGCCGGCCGGCACCCAGCTGGTCGACGTGGTCAAGGCGCTGAACTCGCTGGGCGCGACGCCGCAGGACCTGCTGGCGATCCTGCAGGCCATCAAGGCCGCGGGCGCGCTCAACGCCGAACTCGAGGTGATCTGATGGCCATCAACGCCACTACGACGCTGGCCACCGGCACCGCCTCGATCGATGCGCTGCGCGCCAGCGCCGCGAAGGACCCGAAGGCGGCCATCAAGGAGACCGCGAAGCAGTTCGAGGCCCTCTTCATGCAGCAGATCATGAAGAGCATGCGCGAGGCGACGATGAGCAGCGGCATGCTCGACAACTCGGCCACGCAGATGGGCACCGAGATGCTCGACACGCAGCTCTCCACCAAGATGACCGGCCTCCCTGGCGGCCTGTCGGAGGTGATCGCGCGGCAGCTCGAGCGGCAGATGAGCGGGGCCCAGCCTGCGATTCCGGCGGGCACCGCGGCGACGGGGGCGGCGGGCGCGAGCGGCACCCTGCCGTCGAAGGTGCCCGCCACGCAGGCCGAGTTCGTGCAGAAGCACAGCGATGCGGCGCGCGCCGCCGAAACCCAGACAGGCATCCCGGCCGCCTTCATGGTGGCGCAGGCGGCGCACGAGTCGGGCTGGGGAAAGCGCGAGATCCGCAATGCCGACGGCTCGTCATCGAACAACCTGTTCGGTATCAAGGCCGGGCCGTCGTGGAAAGGCGCGGTGGCCGAAGTGACGACCACCGAGTACATCGACGGCCAGCCGCGCAAGGTGACGGCGAAGTTCCGCGCCTACGCGAGCGCCGCCGACTCCTTCGCCGACTACGCGCGGCTGATGAAGACCAGCCCGCGCTACACCGGCGTGCTGGCCAACGCCACCAGCGCGCAGGGCTTCGCGCAGGGGCTGCAGAACGCTGGCTACGCCACCGACCCGGCCTACGCCGACAAGCTGGCGCGCACGATCAACACCACGCTGCGCCTGCAGCGTGCGATGGGCTGAAGGACCGCACGACATGGCAGCTTCCGCACTGATGTCGCTGGGCATGCGCGCGATGACCGCGAACTACGCGGCGCTGCAGGCCACCGGCCACAACATCGCCAACGTCAACACCGCGGGCTACTCGCGCCAGAGCGTGGTGCTGGAGACCAACGGCGGCCAGTTCACCGGTGCCGGCTTCTTCGGCAAGGGCGTCAACGTCGCGACGGTGCAACGTGAGCACAGCGAGTTCCTGACCCGCGAGGCCTCGACCACCCGCTCGATCGCAGCGGCCGACGAGACGCGCAGCAATCAGCTGCAGCAGCTCGAGAAGGTCTTCCCGCTCGGCGAGGACGGCATCGGCTACGCTGCCTCGCAACTGTTCAACGCCTTCGTCGACGTGGCCAACAAGCCGGCCGACACCTCGTCGCGCCAGGTCGTGCTGGCCCGTGCCGGCGAGTTCGCGACGCGGCTGAAGGTGGCCGGCGAACAGCTCGACACGCTGCAGCAAGGCGTCACCGAGGAACTGAAGGCGAGCATCTCGCAGGTCAACATGCTGGCCAGCCGCGTGGCCGAGCTGAACCAGAAGATTGCCGCGGTGAAGGGCTCCGGCCAGTCGCCCAACGACCTGCTCGACCAGCGCGACCTGGCGATCAGCGAGATCAGCCAGTACCTGCAGGTGACCACCGTGCCGGCCGGCGACGGCAGCATGAGCGTGTTCATCGGCGGCGGCCAGAAGCTGGTGCTGGGCAACCAGACGACCCGGCTGGTGGCGATGAGCGACAGCTTCGACCCGTCGCGCCTGCAGCTCGGCGTCGACGATGCCGGCTCGCTGCGCGAGATGCCGCAGGAGCTGGTCACCGGCGGCACCATCGCCGGGCTGCTGCGCTTCCAGAACAGCGATCTGGTGTCGGCGCGCAACCAGCTCGGACAGCTCGCCGCGGCCGTCGCCGGCAGCATCAACCGGCAGCAGGCGCTGGGTCTGGACGGCAGCCAGCCGCCGACCACCGGCGCGCCGCTGCTGACGATCGGCGGCCCGCAGGTGCTGCCGGCGTCGACCAACACCGGCGGCTCGACGATCAGCCTCACCGTCACCGAACCGACCGAGCTGCAGGCCAGCGACTACGAGCTGTGGCGCGATCCGGCCCTGCCGGCCGGCAGCTACACGCTGACGCGGCGCTCCGACGGGACTTCGCAGACCGTCACCGACGGCCAGATCGTCGACGGCTTCCAGATCACCGTCGGCGCGCCGGCGCCGGCCGACAACGACCGCTTCCTGCTGCAGCCGGTGGCGGCCGCGGCGCGCAACGCCGCGCTGGCGCTGGAGAACCCGCGTGGCATTGCCGCCGCCTCGCCGGTGGCAGCGACCTTCGACGTCGACAACACCGGCACCGCTTCGGTGGCCTCGCTCAGCGCCACCGCGGTGGACGCCACGGCAGCGCCGCTGACGGCGACGCTCGCCTTCACCGACGACGCCGGTTCCTACACCTGGGAGCTGCGCGACGCCGCCAACACGCTGATCCGCAGCGGCACCGGCAGCTGGACGGCCGGTCAGCCGATCCGCAGCGACGCCTGGACGCCGGCCACGCCGGCGCAGCGTTATGACTGGTCGCTGGACCTCAACGGCGTGCCGCGCAGCGGCGACACGATCACGCTGGGCAACACGCCGTTCCCCGCGTCCGACAACGGCAACGCGCGCACGATGATGGCGCTGCGCGACGCCGGCCTGGTGGGCCAGCGCACGCTGGCCAGCGGCACGGTGGTGCCGGGCAGCAGCGTCACCGATGCCTACGCGAACATGCTCGCCGAGGTGGGCGTGCGGGTGCAGAGCGCCAGGCTGTCGGCGCAGCAGTCGGCCTCGATCGCCGACGACGCCGAGGCGGCCGTGCAGTCCAAGGTCGGCGTGAACCTCGACGAGGAAGCCGCCCGGCTGATCCAGTTCCAGCAGAGTTACCAGGCCGCGGCGAAGATGCTGCAGGTGGCGCAGTCGCTGTTCGACACGCTGCTGCAGACCGCTGGCTGACCGACAGGACCACCCCCATGAGCATTCGCATCAGCACCCTGCGCGCCACCGAGGCGGGCATCGAGACGCTGCAGAAGCGGCAGGTCCAGCTGGCCGAGAGCCAGGAGCGCCTGACCTCGGGCAAGCGCGTCGACAAGGCCAGCGACGACCCGGCCGCCGCCGCCCGCGCCGAGCGCGCGCTGGCCGGCGAGATGCGTGCCAGCACCAGCCAGCGCGCGGTGGATGCGAGCCGCACCGCCATGTCGCTGTCGGAGACGGCGATGGGCGACGCGGTCGAACTGCTGCAGCAGGCCCGCGAGACCATGGTCGCCTCCGGCAACGCGACCTACAGCGACGAGCAGCGCAAGAACCTGTCCGAGAAGCTCAAGGCGATCCGCGACCAGCTGATGTCGGTGGCCAACCGCACCGACGGTGCCGGCACCTACCTGTTCGGCGGCCAGGGCGCGACCACGCAGCCCTTCGTCGACGCCCCCGGCGGCGTGCAGTACCAGGGCATCAGCGGCGAACGCCGCACCGAGCTGGCCACCGACCTGCCGCTGACGATCAACGGCGACGGCGTCTTCATGAGCGCACGCACCGGCAACGGCGTGTTCCAGACCAGCGCCGCGGCCGGCGTCACCACCGCCTGGATCGACAACGGCCAGGTCAGCGACCCGGCGGCACTGACCGGCTCCACCTACGAGCTGCAGTTCAGCGTCGCTGCCGGCGTGACCACCTACGCGGTGCTGCAGGACGGCCTGCCCACCGCGGTGACCGCCGCGCCCTACACCTCGGGCCAGAACATCGTCGTCGACGGCATGAGCTTCCGCATCAGCGGCGCACCGGCCAACGGCGACAGCTTCACCGTGCAGCCCTCGACCTCGTCGCTGTCGGTGTTCGACTCGCTCGACCGGGCGATCACCGAGTTGTCGACGTCGGGCCGCAGCACGGCGCAGATCGCGCAGGGCACGACCGACGCGCTGCGCGACATCGACCAGTCGATGTCGCAGCTGCAGGGCGCGCGCGCGGTGGCCGGCGAGATGCTGGTGCGCATCGATGCCGAGACTGGCCGGCTCGACGACCAGAAGCTGGCCAATCAGGAACAGCGCAGTCGTGCGGAAGATTTGGACATGACCGAGGCGATCTCGAAGTTCCAGAACCAGCAAACCGGCTACGATGCGGCGCTCAAGTCGTACTCGATGGTGCAACGCCTGTCGCTGTTCCAGTACCTCAACACGTAAGGCCAAGATGCTCGACGTCGCGATCCTCGGCCAGGTGGCCTTCGGCTACTCGCCGTTCATCGACAAGAACCGCTCGGTGTCGGCCACCCGGCTGACCGTGTTCCCGCTCAAGGCCGACATGGTGCCCGACGCGGCGCAGCTGCTGCACGCCGTCGGCGGCGTGTGGCCGGCCGATGGTGCGCGCGTCTCGCTGAACATCGCCAGCGAGTCGCTGCTGCAGGACCTGCTGAACGCCCAGCCGGCCGCCAACGTGATGATCGAGATCCCGGCCTTCATGGCCTGCGATCCGGCCAACACCGCCGCCATCGTCGCGCTGCGCGCCCACGGCAACTCGCTGCTGCTCAAGGGCCGGCCGCTGTCGGAGCTGCCGCGCGAGGTGCTGCCCTGCTTCAAGTACTCGGTGATCGACCTCGCCGACGACCGCCGCACCGACGGCTCCAAGCCGCCGCCCGGTGTCGAGCGCAACATTCCGCACGTGCAGGCCGGTGTGCGGACCATCTCCGAGATGGAGCAGTCGTTCGCGCGCGGCGCCGAGGCCGTGCTCGGCTGGCCGATCGACGACGCCATCCAGACCGGCAACGCCAAGGCGCGTGCTGGCCAGCCCGACATGCAGGCGATGGTCGAGCTGATCCGCCAGGTCGACGCCGCCGAGCCGATCGAGAAGCTCGAGAACACGCTCAAGCGCGATCCGTCGCTGGCCTTCAAGCTGATGCGCTACATCAACTCGCCGGCCTTCGGCCTGCGTGTCGAGATCAGCTCGTTCCGCCACGCCATCATGATGCTCGGCTACAAGCGCCTGAAGCGCTGGGTGGCGCTGCTGCTGGCCACGGCGAGCAAGGACGTCAACATGAAGCCGGTGATGTTCGCGGCGGTGCGCCGCGGGCTGCTGATGGAAGAGCTCGGCCGCGCCAGTGCCGACGAGGAGATGCGCAGCGAGCTGTTCATCTGCGGCGTGTTCTCGCTGCTCGACCGCATGTTCCAGCAGCCGTTCTCCGAACTGCTGGCCAGCATCCCGGTGCCCGAGCGGGTGCACCAGGCGCTGGTCGACGAGACCGGCCCGTTCCAGCCGTTCGTGCACATGGTGCGTTCGATCGAGAACGAGTCGCTGTTCGACTTCCGCGAAGCCGCCGACGCCTTGATGATGAGCGTCAGCGAGATCAACCGCGCGCAGCTGCGCGCTCTGACCGCCGCCAGCCAGCTGGAGTAATGCGATGAGGGCATCGGGCCCGTGGCATTGAGGGGCCCGATCCGGCCCGAGACGCGGCTGCCGCTGGCGGCCTGGTATCCCCTGCTCGAATCACTCTCAGAACCGGTGCTGCTGATTGACAGCGCCGGGCAGGTGCTGTTCGCCAACGCCGCGGCCACGGCGGCTCTGCCCGGCATCGCCGGCCAGCCGAAGTCCGCGCTGGCTGGCGTGCTCGGCGAGGCTGGCATGGCCTGGCTGGAAGCAGCCTGGCGTGGCGCCCCGCGCGCCGCCGAGCCGCCGCAGGCGCGGCTGCCCGACGGGCGCTCGGCCACGCCGGCGTGGCGGCGGCTCGACTCCGGCGAAGGCGTGCTGCGCCTGCAGCCGCTGGCGCCCGCGGCACCGGCCGAGGCGCTGCCACTGCCACCACCAACTGGCGAAACCGCCTTCGGCGTGCTCTGGGATGCGCCGTTCCCGGCCACGCTGCAGGACGACGACTTCCGCCTCGTCGACGTCAACCCGGCCTTCGCCGAGTTCACCGGCCGCAGCCGCGAATCGCTGATCGGGCACGACCCGATCGAGCTGCAACCGGCCGAGGACCACGCCGCCGTGCGCGCTGCGCGCGAAGCGATGCGTTCCGAGGGCGACTGGGCGCGCTCGCCGGCACTGTTCGAGCGCCGCTTGATCGATGCCGGGGGCCACGAGCGCTGGTTCCGCGGCACGCGCCGCCGCGTCACGGATGCGCAGGGCATCTCGCGGGTGCTGGTGGTGCTGCAGGACTCGACGGCCGAGCATGTCGCGCGCGAGCGCGCCGACCGCTCGGCGCGCGAACTCGACCAGTGGTTCGACCTCAGCCCGATGGGCATGGTGCTGTTCGACGAGCGCGGCCTGCTGGTGCGCAGCAACCCGGCGTTCGAGGCGCTGGTCGGCGGCGTGCCGGTGGCGCTGCCAGAGGCCGCGCAGGTGCTGCAGGAACTGCTGTGCTGGAAGGACGGTGCCGCCGACGCCCGCCTCCAGCCTGGCGCGACGCCACTGGAGCAGCAGGTGTGGATGCCGCGGCCCGATGGCAGCATGCTGCGCCTGCGCTCGATCGTGCGCTGCTACAAGGCACCGGGCGGGCAGCGCCGCCACATGGCAGTGGTCGAGGACCGCAGCGTCGAGGAAGAGCGTGATCTCGCGCAGGTGCAGATCGGCGCGATGATGGACACCGCCGGTGTCGGCCTGGCCACCTTCCAGGAATCGCTCGGCTGGGTGCGCCAGCGCCAGGGCGGCAGCGGTGGCAGCGGCAGCGCCAGTGCGCCCTCGGCGCTGCAGGCGATCGGCCGCGACGTGGTGCTCCCCGAATCTATTCCCGAGTACGAGCGCCTGCAGCGTGCGCTGCGCCTGGGCGAGCGCGCCGAGGTGCGTTATGCCGTGCGCCATCCGGACCTCGGCGAGCGCTGGCTGCTCACGCGCGTCGAGCCGGCGGTGCTGGCTTCGGGCAAGCGCACCACCTCGGTGGTCACGCTCGACGTCACCGAGCAGGAGCAGGCGCGCTCGCGCAGCGAGGAACTGCTGCGAGAGATGACCAACATCCTCGAGAGCACGGTGACCGGCATCGCGCAGCTGCGCGGCGGGCTGCTGGTGCGCTGCAACCAGCGCTTCGAGGCGATGCTGGGCATTGCCCCCGGCAGTGCCGCGGGCCACTCGCTGCCCGACTTGCTGGCGCAGCAGCCGCAGGTGGTGCGCATCGCCGAGCAGGCGCAGCGCACGCTCGGCGAAGGCGAGGTGCTGGAGGCCGAGTTCGAGTTCGCGCCGCCCGGGCTGCCGCTGCTGTGGTACGGCCTGTCGCTGCGCCGCACCGATGGCCGCGCCGGTGTGGTCGAGCTGATCGCGGTGCTGTCCGACATAACCCGGCTGAAGCTGCAGCAGACCGAGCTGGAGCTGGCCGCGCGCGACCGCGAGCTGATGTTCAGCCTGTCCGAGGTGGGCATCGCCTCGGTGCGCGACGGTCGCATCCAGCGCGCCAACGAGGCCCTCGCGCAGCTGGCGGGCTGGCCGGTGCAGGACCTGGCCTCGCTGACGCTGTCGACGCTGTACGCCGACCCGGGCGACTACGCGCGCCGCTGGCCGCACCAGGAACGCGAGCTGCGCACCCGCGGCCGCTGGAGCGGCGAGATGCAGCTGCGCCAGCGCGACGGCCAGCTGCTGTGGGTGCAGCTGGGCCTGCGGCTGGTCAGCCAGGCCGAGCCCGGCCTCGGCTTCATCGCCTCGTTCGTCAACGTCGATGCGCGGCACCGCGCCGAGCAGGCGGTGGCGCTGCAGGCCGAGCGCACCCGTGCCATCCTCGACTCGGTTCTGGTGGGCATCGTCACCGTCGGCGCCAGCGGCATCGAGTGGATGAACCGCTCGGCGCGGCGCATGTTCGGCGGCGACCTGGCCGACTTCCTCAACCAGCCGATCTCGACGGTGGCGACGCCCGAGCCGACCCATCCGTTCCGCCGCACCCACTACCTCGAGGAGCTGGCCGAGGGCCAGGCCGAGACCTTCGAGTGCCGCGTCAAGGCGCGCGACGGGCGCGAGTTCTGGGTGGTTGGCAACGCGGTGGCGACCAGCCGCGAGTCCACCGGCCGCCAGCTCACCTACGCGCTGCTCGACATCGAGCGGCGCCGCCAGGCCGAGGCGCGCATGTCGGAGGCGCAGGCCTCGCTGCAGCGCATCATCGAGGCGGCGCCGATGGCGATCACGCTGCGCGATGCGCGCACGCTGAAGATCCTGCAGGTCAACCAGGTGGCGGCGCACATCGCGCAAAGCACGCCACAGCAGCTGATCGGCCAGACGCCGGAGCAGGTGTTCGATGGCCAGATCGCCGCGCAGCGCCGCGCCGACATGGAGGCCGCGCTGGCCTCGCGCGAGCTGACGCAGCGCGAGTACCGCATCGAGCGCGACGGCGTCACGCAGGTGTGGGACACGCGCTACCTGCCGCTGGCCACGCAGCCCGGCCAGCCGCCCGACCAGCTGCTGCTGGTCTCGACCGACGTGACCGAGCAGCGTGCCGCGCAGGAAGCGCGCTTCGAGGCGGCCATCGCGCAGCGCGAGATGCTGGTCAAGGAAGTGCACCACCGCATCAAGAACAACCTGCAGGGCGTGGCCGGCCTGCTGCAGCAGATCGCGCAACGACGGCCCGAGGTGGCCGGCGTGATGTCGGAAGTCATCGGCCAGGTGCAGGCCATCGCGCAGGTCTACGGGCTGCAGGTCGGCGTGACCGGGCCGCTGCGCGTCAAGAGCGTGGTCGAGGCGATTGCTGGGTCGGTGCAGCGCACCTTCGGCCGCACGATCCGCTTCGAGCTCGAAGGGCCGGTGCCGCACCGCTGGGCGCTGCCCGAGGCGGAGTCGATCCCGATCGCGCTGACGCTCAACGAACTGCTCACCAACGCCGTGAAGCACAGCACCGACGCGGTGGACTGCACGCTGCACTGCGGCGAGGCCGGCGTGCGCATCGCCATCGGCAACCGCGGGCGGCTGCCGGAAGGCTTCAACCTGGCGCGTGTGCCGGGCGGCGTGTCGGGCCTGGGTCTGGTGCGTGCGCTGCTGCCGCGCCGCAGTGCGGCGCTGGCCATCGAGCAGCGCGGCGATCAGGTGGTGGCCAGCGTCTCGCTGGATCCGCCGAGCATCACACGCCTCGACCCGGCATGACGGGCGCCGGTTTGGCGGACAATCCGCGCAGATCAGAACATGACGGGACGGGACGAGCAGTGACTGCAGCGGGCAAGGGCACGATCCTGGTGGTGGACGACGACCGGCTGGTGCTGGCCACGCTCGCGCACGGGCTGGCCCAGGCCGGCTATCAGATCATCGACGCCGACAACGGCGACGACGCCATCCTGCTGGCCCGCGAGCGCCGGCCCGACCTGGCGCTGCTCGACATCCGCATGGAAGGCAAGAGCGGCTTCGACGTCGCCGAGGCGCTGCGCGACAAGTACCGCATCCCGTTCATGTTCCTGTCGGCCTTCTCCGACGACGCCACCGTGGCACAGGTCAAGGCGCTCGGCGCGGTGGCCTACCTCGTCAAGCCGCTGGACATTCGCCAGATCGTGCCGGCGGTCGAGGCGGCGTTCAGCCACATCGGCGCGCGGCGCGGAGAGGCGCCCGCCGCGGCGCCGGTGGTCACCGGCACCGAGTCGCTGGCGCCGGTGGTGGCGATGGCCGTCGGCGTGCTGATGCACCGCTATTCGCTGGCCCGCGGCCCGGCGCTGGAGCGTCTGCGGCGCCAGGCCGAAGCCGAGCAGCGTGCGCTGCCCGACCAGGCCGAGCGCCTGCTGCAGGCGGTCGAACTGCTGTCGAACCCGGGGGCCTAGTCCGGCGGAACCGGGGGGCCGCTCAGCCGGGCGGTAGGCTGAAGTGGAAGCTCGCGCCGCGGTCGACTTCGGCCTCGGCCCACACCTCGCCGCCATGGCGCCGCACGATGCGGCGCACCGTCGCCAGGCCGATGCCGGTGCCCTGGAAGTCGCTGGCACTGTGCAGGCGCTGGAACACGCCGAACAGCCGGTCGGCGAAGCGCATGTCGAAGCCGGCGCCGTTGTCGCGCACCGTGAAGCTGTGCGGCTGCTGGGGCCGGCGCTCCAGCCAGACCTCCGGCGCACGGCAGCGGCCGGTGTACTTCCAGGCGTTGCCCAGCAGGTTCTCCAGCACCAGGCGCAGCAGCGTGGGGTCGCCCATCACCTGCAGCCCGGGCTCGATGTGCAGGCTGACCTGCCGGTCGGGCGATTGCCGGCGCAGGTCTTCGGCGACGTAGCCGGCGAGCTGCGACAGGTCGACCGGCTGGCGCGCCAGCGGCTGCGACGACAGGCGCGACAGCGTCAGCAGCGCATCGATCATGCTGTTCATGCGCGCCGCGGCGCCGAGCACGCGGTCGAGGTGGTCGTTGCCGATGCGGTCGAGTGCGCCGCCGTAGTCTTCCTTCAGGATCTTGGTGAAGCCTTCGACGACGCGGATCGGCGCGCGCAGGTCGTGTGAGACGGTGTAGCTGAACGACTCGCGTTCGTTGTCGGCCTCGGCCGGGCTGGCTGGCGGCAGCGCGACGGGCTCCTCGACGATGCGCAGCGTGCCCGCATAGCCGGTGCACTCGCCCTGCGCACCCGTGCAGACGCTGCCGCGCAACAGCGCCCGATGCACGGGACCGCCGGGCTGGGCGGCGAAGCGCACCTCGACATCGTGCAGCGCGGCACGATGGTCGAGTCGCTCGCGAAGCGATGCCGCATCGCCCGGCGTCAGGCGCTCCCACAGCGGCACGCCGATTGCCGGTGAGGTGGTCGCATCGACGCCGGCCGGCGCGCGAAGAAGGGTCAGGCGGTGGTCGGCATCGGTGCGCCACTGCCACACGTCGAGCAGGGCTTCGAGCTGGGCGAGGTCCTGGCGGGCGCGCCGCAGCGCCTCGACCTGGCGTGTGTGACGCTGCGCGACCCACCAGGCCAGGCCCGCACCGACCAGCAGCGAAGGCAGCGCGATGGCCCAGGAGCTCAGGGCGGTGGGGGCGGACTCGGCGGCCCAGGCCGGGCCTGCCGCGGCGGCACAGATCAACGCCCCCGGGATCCCCCGCCACCGGCGAGCGCCGGGAGCGACGAGGTCCGCCTGCGTGTCATGCATGGTCACGATTGTAAGGACCGCCCTGCCGCATGCCGCCGGCCGGCCTGGTTCAAGTTCGGGGGAGCGCCGCCGAAGACGCAGGGTGTGGCGGGACGCCTGCGTCGCGCCGAGTTCCAGCCGCCCTCGATGTTGATCCGATCCTCGCGATTGCTGTTCTGGTCGGCCGCCGTTGCTGCCGCGACAGCCCTGTTCGGCCCGCCAGCGTGGGCCACGCCCCTGACCGCCGCGGCCGGTATCGGTCTGCTGTGCGCGCTCGCACTGTGGCGGCTGCACCTGCATCGCGACCGCCATGCTCCGCTCGACGATGGCGCCGGGTTCGACCCCCACGGGTTGGACGAGTCGACCCTGCGCGACATCGGTGAGCGTATCGTCCGGGCGGTGGGCGAGAGTCCGGCGCTCGAGCCGGGGCTGCATGCCGCCGCCGCCTTGCTGAAGGCCGAGCTCGGAGCCCGCGACGTCACCGTGCATCGGGTGAGGGCGGTGGACCCGCCGATCGTGGAACTGGTCACGCTGGTGCCCGAGGTCGGCCTCGGCGTCGAACACCGCGTGCGCCTCGAACGCTCGCCGCTGGGCGAGGCGCTGCGCGAAGGGCGTGTCGCTGGCAGCGGGCTCGGGCCCTTCGCCTTGCCGGTGCGCCGTGGCAGCGACTGGGCCGCGGTGATCGAGCTGGGCTCGGTGGCCCTGGCGGCGCCGAACGGCGCCCTGGAGGCCTTGTTCGAACTGACCCGTTCGCACCTGGAGCGCCTGGCCGGCCGCCTGTCGCATCCCCCGGGCGGCGATGCGGCGCCCCCGCGTGACATCCTCACGCCGTCAAAGGCCGCACCGGGACTGGATTGCCGCCTCCCCGCGGCGCGTTGTGATCGACAATATCCAAATGTTTCCGCGGGAAGCCATCGCCTGGCCGGCGATGCGCCGCCGGCGGCCGCCCCAGCCAACGAACTGTCGATGCCAGCCACCGTGTCCCCGACGACGCCCGACTCACCTGTGCCCGCCGGCGCTGCCGCAACGGGTGGCATGGCGGCGCCCGCCGTGCTGGATGCGCAGGCGCTCGACCGGCTGCGCGAGCTCGACCCGAAGGGTGAGAACCACTTGATCGAACGGGTGCTGCAGGCCTTCGAGACCTCGGTCGCCCGGCTCGGCCCGCAGCTGGAGGCCTCGCGCCGCAGCGGCGACCGCGCCGGCATCCGCCACGTGGCGCACACGCTGAAATCTTCTTCCGCCAGCATCGGCGCATTGGCCCTGTCGCAGCACTGTGCGGTGGTCGAGGCGATGATCCGGCAGGACAGTCCCGACGACCTCGACGCGCCGCTGGCCGCGCTGAGCGCCGAACTCGAAGCGGTGCTGCAGGCCCTAAGATCGTTGCTGGACAAGAACCCATGACGAAGCCATCGGTGACCGACGACGACGACCTGCCGCGCCAGCCCAAGGTGCTGCTGGTCGACGACGACGAGGTCAACCTGCTGCTGACCTCGATCGCGTTGCGCGAGCGTGGCTTCGACATCACCGAGGCCAGCGGCGGCGAACAGGCGATCCGCATGCTGGCCGACTGGCTGCCCGATGTCGTCGTGCTCGACGCGCTGATGCCCGGCCTCGACGGCTTCGAGACCTGCCGCGAGCTGCGTCACCTGCCCGGCTTCGAGTCGCTGCCGGTGCTGATGCTGACCGGCCTGGACGACGACGCGTCGATCACCCGCGCCTACGAGGCCGGTGCCACCGACTTCTTCGTCAAGTCCACCCAGTGGAGCCTGCTGGCCGGCCGGCTGCGCTACCTGCTGCGCTCGGCACGCACCCGCCAGGAGCTGGAACGCAACAAGTCGCGCCTGGCTCGCGCCCAGGACCTGGCCCGCATGGGCAGCTTCGACTGGAAGCGCGGCGAGGGCGGGCCGGTGTTCTCGACCGAGGGCCTGCGCGTCTTCGGCCTCGGGCCGGACGAATGGCTGCCGTTCCGCACGCTGCTGCGCATGCTGCCGGAAGACGAGCGCAATGGCCTGCTGACCGTGCTGCGCGAGGTGCTGCGCCACAGCTCGGTGCTGGCGCGCGACGTCACCGTCACGCTGCTCGACGGCCGGCAGCGCATCGTCCACGTCGAGGCCGAGCCGGAGTTCAACGAGCACGGCAACCTGGTCGGCTACACCGGCATCGTGCAGGACGTGACCGACCGGCGCATGGCCGAGGACAAGATCAAGCACCTGGCCAACTTCGACGGCCTGACCGGGCTGCCGAACCGCCGCCAGCTGATCTGGCGCACCGAGCGCGCGCTCGAGCACGCCCGCCGCCTGGGCCATCAGGTCGCGCTGCTGCTGATCGACCTGGACCGCTTCAAGGTCATCAACGACACGCTGGGCCACAGCTCGGGCGACGAGTTGCTGATGGAGGTGTCGCGCCGGCTGCGTTCCTGCGTGCGCCACTCCGACCAGGTGATGGAGAGTTCGCTCGAGGCCATGGGCTCGCGCTCGCATCGCACGCTGGAAGCCGTTGGCCGGCTCGGCGGCGACGAGTTCGTCGCGCTGCTGCCCGAGGTGACCGACGAACGCGACGCCGAACGTGTCGCCCGGCGCATCCTCGACCTGATGCGTGAGCCGATCTTCGTCGGTGGCCAGGAATGCTTCGTCACCGCCAGTGTCGGTATCGCGCTGTACCCGCGCGACGGTTCGACCATGGCCGACGTGCTGCGCAACGCCGACGTGGCCATGTACGCCGTCAAGTCCAGCGGCCGCAACAACCAGCAGCTGTATTCGCCGATGCTCGCCGGCAAGGGCCGCGAGAAGCTCGAGCTCGAGACCGACCTGCACAAGGCGCTGGAACGCAACGAACTGGTGCTGCACTACCAGCCGAAGATCGACGTGCGCAGCGCGCGCATGGTCGGCGCCGAGGCGCTGATGCGCTGGCGGCGCGGCGGCAAGCTGGTGCCGCCGGGCGAGTTCATTCCGCTGGCCGAGGAAACAGGCCTGATCAACCAGTTCTCGAAGTGGGCGATCAAGGAGGCCGCGCGCCAGGTGCGCGTCTGGCAGGACAACTTCGGCTTCGCCGACTCGATCGCCGTCAACCTGCCGAGCCGCCTGTTCGAGCGCACCGACCTGGTCGAGGACATCCACAACGCGGTCACTGCCTACGGCGTGCCGCACCACGCGATCCAGATCGAGATCACCGAGACGGGCATCATGTCGGAGGACAACACGATCCCCGTGCTGCACCGGCTTAACGAGATCGGCGTCGAGATCGCGATCGACGACTTCGGCACCGGCTACTCCTCGCTCGCCTACCTGGCGACGCTGCCGATCTCCGAGCTGAAGATCGACATCAAGTTCGTGCGCGACCTCGGCCTGACGCCGCAGAGCTCGGCGATCGTCGGCGCCATCATCGCGCTGGCCCGGGCACTGGGCCTGCGCGTGGTGGCCGAAGGCGTCGAGAGCCTGCGCCAGATGGAGGTGCTGCACCGCCTCGGCTGCAGCGTCATGCAGGGCTACCTGTTCAGCCGCCCGCAGCCGGCCGAGGACATCGAGACCTGGCTGCAGCAGACCGTGTTGCCGCGCAAGGCCCCGTGGATCGGCAAGGTCGGCGAGATGGACCTCGGCGACACGCTGCGACCGGTGGATTCGCGCGAGACGCGCGTCAAGCCGGCCGGCTGACCCCCATTCTTCCGACGACGATGGACACCACCCGCACCCCGGCGGCCCGCCCCGGTGCCGAGACGCTGCCGGCGCAGATCGCCAAGGCGGCACTGCGGCGCCTCGTGCTCGACAAGCAGGAGCCGACGCCCGAGAACTATGCCCGCGCCTACGCGCAGGAGTCCGGCGAGAAGCCGCAGGAGGCCAGCGACGGCGCCGCGCTGGCGGCGCTGATCGGCAAGCTGGTGCGTGGCGTCGAGCGTGGCGGCCGCCACTGGACGGCCGCGCGGCGCAAGGACAGCCTGCAGCGTGTGCTCGAAGGCAGCCGCAGCGATGCCAAGCGCCTGCAGCAGCGGCTCACGCAACTGGCCGCCAGCTGGGACTCCGACACACCGGACGGGGCGGTCGAGACCGAGCCGGCGCCGCTGGACGAGCTCGAGGCTCCCGCCGAGGCCGCGCCGCGCGCGCTGGAGGCGCCGATCTCGCTGAACCTGGCCGATGAACGCCCCTGGGGCCGCGTCGTCGGCACGCTGGGCCAGACCACGCGCGATGCACTGCCGCCGCAGGACGAGGCCGCACAGCAACTCGCCCACGCGCTGACCGGCCTGGTCGAACGCATCGGCAGCGAGGGCGCGTCGACGCCGCTGGCCGAAGAACTCGAGGCCATGTGCCGCCGCGCCGGCATCGTGCTGCAGCACCGCCACCACCTCGTCGACCAGCTCGGCGCGCTGTGCCAGGAGCTGACTGCCAGCCTGACCGACCTCGCCGAAGACGACAGCTGGGCCCAGGGCCAGTGCGACGCGATGCGCGTCAAGCTCGACGAGGGCCTGACCGCGCGCGGCGTGCGTGCCGTCAGCGAACTGCTGCGCGACACCCGCGAGCGCCAGGGCACGCTGCGTGCCGAGCGCGAGAAGGCCCGCGAGGCGCTGAAGACGCTGATCAATCGCATGCTGGCCGAGCTCGGCGAACTGGGCTCGCAGACCGGCCGCTTCCACGAGAGCGTGGGGCGCTATGCCGACGTGATCGAGAAAGCCGATTCGCTCGAGAGCCTGGCCGGCGTGGTCCGCGAGATGGTCGAGGAGACGCGCACCGTGCAGGCGCTGGTGCAGCAGACCCAGGGCCGCCTGCAGGAAGAGCACGCGAAGGCGAGCGAGCTGACGCAGCGCGTGGGCGAACTCGAAGGCGAGCTGCGCCGGCTGTCCAGCGAGGTGTCGACCGACCAGCTGACGCAGATCGCCAACCGCCGCGGCCTGCTGCAGTCCTTCGACGTCGAGCGTGCGCGTGTCGAGCGCGACGGTCTCGCGCTGGCCGTCGGCCTTCTGGACATCGACAACTTCAAGCGCCTGAACGATGAGCTCGGCCATGCCGCCGGTGACGAGGCGCTGCGTTCGCTGGCGGCGGTGGTCAGCAAGACGCTGCGGCCGACCGACATGGTGGCGCGCTACGGTGGCGAGGAGTTCGTCGTGCTGCTGCCGCAGACGCCGGTCGACGAAGGCCAGCAGATCCTGACCCGGCTGCAGCGCTCGCTGTCCGGCGGCCTGTTCATGCACGAGGAGAAGACGATCTTCGTCACCTTCTCGGCAGGCGTCACCGCCTACCGTGTCGGCGAGAGCATCGAGGCGGCGCTGGAGCGTGCCGACCAGGCGCTGTACGAGGCCAAGCGCACGGGCAAGAACCGGACTTGCATTGGCTGAGCCCGGACGGGCGGGCGCGCCTGCGCGCGGCCGCTCGCCTGGCGAAGGCCGGACCGCATGTTTGCGGGCCGGCTGGGGGAGACCTTCACTTCGCCCAGGTGTCCTTCAGCCCGGTGACCCGGTTGAAGACCGGCTTGCCGGCGCTGTGATCGACCCGGTCGGTGACGAAGTAGCCGTGGCGCTCGAACTGCACGCGCTGGTCCTGCGCCAACCCCGCCAGTGAGGGCTCGACGTAGCCCGTCACCACCCGCTTGCTCGCCGGGTTCAGGCTGGCCTTGAAGTCGCGCCCGCCGGCGTCGGGTTGGGCCTCGGTGAAGAGGCGGTCGTACAGGCGAAGCTCGGCCGGCACCGCGTCGTGCATGCCGACCCAGGTGATCGTGCCCTTGACCTTGACCTTGTCGGCGCCCGGCGTGCCGCTGCGGGTGTCGGGCACGACCGTGGCGAACACCTCGGTCACCTCGCCGGCCTCGTTCTTCGCGCAGCCGGTGCACTCGACCACCACGCCGTACTTCAGCCGCACCTTGTTGCCGGGGAACAGACGGAAGAAGCCCTTGGGCGGCACTTCGGCGAAGTCGTCGCGCTCGATCCACAGCGCCGGGCCGAGGCCGAAGTGGCGCTCGCCCAGCTCGGGCCGCTGAGGGTGCGCTGGCGCATGGCAGGGTTCGCTGGCGGCGCCCCCGAAGACTTCGCTCCAGTTCGTCAGCGTGAGCTTCAGCGGGTCGATCACCGCCATCGCCCGCGCGGCCTTGCCCTCCAGGTCGTCGCGCAGCGCGATGTCCAGGCTGGCGTAGTCGGTCCAACCGCCGGCCTTGCTCGTGCCGGCTCGCTCGCACATCAGGCGGATCGCCTCCGGTGTGTAGCCGCGGCGGCGCAAGCCGACGATGGTGGGCATGCGCGGGTCATCCCAGCCGTCGACGATCTTCTCGTCGACCAGCGCCTTCAGCTTGCGCTTGCTGGTGATCACGTAGGTGACGTTCAGCCGCGCGAACTCGTACTGGTGCGGCCGCGGCTGGGCCAGCAGGCCCAGGTTCGCCAGCGTGTCCAGCAGCCAGTCGTAGAAGGGCCGCTGGTCCTCGAACTCCAGCGTGCAGATGCTGTGGGTGATCTGCTCCAGCGCATCCTCGATCGGGTGCGCGAAGGTGTACATCGGGTAGATGCACCAGCGGTTGCCGGTGTTGTGGTGCTCGGCGTGCTTGATGCGGTAGATCGCCGGATCGCGCATGTTGATGTTCGGCGACGACATGTCGATGCGCGCACGCAGCACCATCGCGCCATCCGGGTGCTTGCCGTCGCGCATCTCGCGAAAGCGCGCGAGGTTCTCGGCCGGCGTGCGGTCGCGGAACGGGCTGGCCGTGCCGGGCGTGTTGAAGTCGCCACGGTTGGCGCGCATCTGCTCGGCCGTCTGCTCGTCGACGTAGGCCAGGCCCGCGCCGATCAGCGCCTCGGCGGCGCGGTACATGAAGTCGAAGTAGTTGCTGGCGTAGTAGAGGTGGTCGACGCCGTTGGCCGTCCAGCCGAAGCCCAGCCACTTCACCGCGTCGAGGATGGAGTCGACGTACTCCTGCTCTTCCTTCTCGGGGTTGGTGTCGTCGAAGCGCATGTGGCACACGCCGCCGTACTCGGCCGCGAGGCCGAAGTTCAGCGTGATGCTCTTGGCGTGGCCGATGTGCAGGTAGCCGTTCGGCTCGGGCGGGAAGCGGGTGCGGATGCGCGCCACGTCCAGCGGCGCCACGGCATGGTGGGCGGCGTCGCCCGGCGTGCCCGCGAAGTGCCGCGCCGCGTAGGTGCCCTGCTCGAGGTCGCGCTCGATGATCTGGCGCAGGAAGTTGCTGGCGGTAGGGGACTTGGGGCTGTCGTCGGCGGGCGCGGAACTCATGGACCGATTCTATCGACCCGGTCCGCGCGATTCCCCCTTGCGGGGGTGGCGCCTGGCAACATGTCTTTACCTTGAAACGTCAACGACGCCCCCCGCCGGCCACGTTGTTGGCAGCAGGCACGCAACGACTGCGCGCCGCCCAAGGAGAATCTGAATGAACAAGACCCTGATTGCCGCCTTCGCCACTGCAGCCTCGCTGCTGGCCGCGGGCACTGCGCAGGCCCGCGACGTTCACTGGTCGATCGGCATCAACCTGCCGCCGATCGGCACGGTCATCTCCAATGTGCCGCAGGCGCCGGTCTACGTGCCGCCGCCGGTGGTGTACTCGCCCCCGCCGGTGGTCTACGCGCCGCCCCCGGTCGTCTATGCGCCGCCGCCGGTGATCTACCGCCCGGTGCCGCGCGTGGTCTACCCCGCGCCGGTGGTCTACAGCCAGCCGGTGCCGGTGGTCTACGGTCCGGGCTACTACGGCCACCGTCACCAGGGCTGGGGCGACCGTGACCGCGACGGCATCCCGAACCGCTACGACCGCTACGACAACCGCCAGCAGCACTGGGACCGTGACCGCGACGGCATCCCGAACTGGCAGGATCGGCGCGACGACCGCAAGGGCCGTCACTGATCGATCCGTGAAGGATTGGAGAACTTCCTCCAATCCCTTCCCCCCAACGAGCGATGCGCACGGGACGGGGTTCTCCTAGATTCAACGCATCGGTGCACACCGCGCCGATGACCGCGAAGGAGACCCCGCATGAAACACTACGAGTCGTACGTGGCCGAAGCCCAGGCGCGCCGCCGCCGGCGGCTGGCTATCGGCATCGTTGGCGCAGTGATGCTGGCGACCTTGGCCGTGACCGCCCTGGTTGTCTTCAGCCCGCCTGAACTGGCGCAAGCAGCCATCGGGAGCAACGCCACATGAACCGCCATTCGCCGTCCCCCGAGGTGGCCTGGCCCTACCGGCCGCGCAACACGCACCTCGTCTCGGCGCCAGTCGACCCGACGCCCATGCCCGACGAAGGCTTCGACGACGTGGCTGCCCGGCTGGCCGGGCCCGGCCGGGACCTGCAGCAGACCATGGCGGCGATGGTGCGCATCGCCATCGCGCAGGGCGAACTCACGCACTGAGCTGCGCTGCCACGCTCACATCGGCTTGAAGCGGTGGGCGTACAGGCGGCTGACCGGCAAGCGGTCGCCATGGCCGCGCAGCGTCAGCGTGACCTTGCCGGCCTCGTCGCGCAGCGCCGTGGCGATCGCATCCGAACGCACCACGGTGCCGCGGTGCACCTGCCAGAACCGGTCCGGATCGAGTTGCGGAAGCAGTTCGCGCAGCGAGGTGCGGATCAGGTGCTCACGCTCCGCAGTGATCACCCGCACGTACTTGTCGGCGGCTTCGAAGTAGATCACCTCGACCACCGGCACCAGGTGGATCGCCGCGCCGACGGCCGCCTGGATCACGTTCAGCCGCGCCGCGGCCGGCGCCGGGGCGCCCAGTCCGGGTGCCGATAGAAGCGAGCGCAACTGGGCCAGTGCACCCTCGACGCCGGCGCCATCGGTGCCCGACGAGCGCCGCTGCAGCGCAGCGCGCAGCCGTGCACAGGTCTGCGCCAGGCGCTCGGGCTGTACCGGCTTGAGCAGGTAGTCGACGGCGGCCTGCTCGAAGGCCTGCATGGCGTACTGGTCGTAGGCGGTGACGAAGACCAGCAAGGGCGGCGGCGTGTCGTCGGGCCAGTCTTCGCCGATGGCCTGCGCAGCCTCCAGGCCACTCATGCCGGGCATGCGGATGTCGAGAAAGACGATGTCGGGCTGCAGCGCCAGGGTCTGCTCCACCGCCGCGGCGCCGTGCGGCGCGTGCGACAGAACCTGCAATTCGGGCCACAGGCGCGCCAGCTCGGCGCGCAGGTGCTCGGCCAGCAGCGCTTCGTCTTCGGCGATGAGGGCGGTGGCGGCGATGGTGCTCATGGTTCGATCGGCAATTCGATGAGGGCCAGCGTGCCGCCTTCGGCATCGTCGGCCGGGGCCAGGGTGAGCGTGCCACGCTCTGCGTACAGGGTCGCGAGGCGCTCGCGAACCTGTTGCAGGCCGAAGCGGGTGCCATCGCCGGCCGGCGCTGCGAGGCCGACACCGGTATCGCGCACACGCAGCACCAGCCTGTCGGCGTGGCGCGCAGCGGTGATCTCGATGCGGCCACCGGCGATCTTCGGCTCGAGCCCGTGGCGGATGCTGTTCTCCACCAGCGGCTGCAGCAGCAGCGGCGGCACCGGCAGGCTGGCCAGATCGTCGGGCAGGTCCAGTCGCGTCTGCAGTCGCTCGCCCATGCGCACCTGCATCAGCGCCAGGTAGTCGGCCAGCCGGGCGAACTCGGCCGACAGCGCATGCCGGCCGATGCGCGATGCGCTCAGCGTCGCGCGCAGGAAGGCGATCAGCTGGTCGAGCATCGCCTGGGCGCGCGGCGGGTCCAGCGTGATCAGCACGCGCAGGTTGGCCAGCGTGTTGAACAGCATGTGCGGCTCGAGCTGCGACTCCAGCAGCCGCAGCTGCGCCTCGGCGGCCTGGCGCTGCGCCTGTTCGGCGCGGGCCTCGGTGGCGGCGAGGCGGCCGCGGGTGTAGAAGAACCAGGTGGCGATCACGCCCGGTACCAGCGAGAAGAAGACCAGCGACACCGCCCGGACCGGCCCCTGGAACAGCAAGCCCGGCACGTCCCTTCCGGTGACCAGGTTGCCGAACGAATGGCCCGCCTGGTAGCCGAGCACCGTGCCGAGCACGAGCACCGGCACCATCCAGGCCCAGCCGGGCCAGTGGGCATCGGCGGCGATGCGCCGGCGGTTTACCCAGCGCGCGGCCAGCAGGCGGCCGCCGTCGATGAAGAACCAGCAGCAGAAGGTGATCGGCACGGCGTAGGCGAACGAAATGCCGAGCTGTCCTGGCGTGAAGAGCGTGAACAGCAGCGAGATGGCGAGGCCGATGACGACCACCCGCAGGCCGCGCAGCGCGAACGCTCGCCAGACGGATGGGGCAGGGATGTCAGGACTCATGGGCGGCATTCTGGCGTCGCCGCCATCGGCTGGCGCGCCGCATGCGACCAGCGGTGCGCCGATGGCGCCAGGCGCCGGCTTCGCGGCGCCAGCCGGACCGGCGTCAGCCGCCGCCCAGCCGCGAGCGGATGGCTTCCACCCGCTCGCGGTTGACGCCGAAGTCCTCGCGCCCTATGCGCGAGGCAGACCGCACCTGGATCACGCCGGCGCGCGGGTCGAACCAGAACTCGCAGTCGTCGACGAACTTCATCCAGCGGGTCGTGAACTGCACGTACAGGTAGCCCGGGTCGCTCTTGACCACCTTCGCGCCGTCCATGCTCTCGACCACCCGCCGCAGCCGTTCCAGCGTCTGCGGCCCGCCGTCGGCGGCCGGGAAGGGCGCGATCTGCGCATAGGCCCGTTGCGGATGGTCGGGGTAGAGGCCCGCCTGGCTGCTGACGCTGTTGCGCGTCATCGAAGGCGGCTTCAGGCGCCCGTCGCGCGAGCCCAGGTCGTTGGGCATGCGACCGCGCAGCAGGCCGAACTGCGCAGCCAGCGCGACGGCCAGGGCGATCAGCACGATGGCAAGGAAGATCGTCTTCAGCAGGGTCATGGGTCGGCACCGGAGGCGGATCGCGCGATTGTGCGGTGTCCCGCAGTCCCTCGCCTATAGTGCCGGCTCCGCCTGTGGCAGACCGCTCGACCGATCCGTCGACCGACCTTGCGATGCCGATCTCCCCACCCCCATGTGCCGGTGCGAACAAGGGCCCGCGCTGCCGCGCGGTGCAGGTGCTGCTGAGCGCAATGCTGTGCGCTCTGGTCGCCGCGTGCGCTTCGCCGCCAGCGGCACGTCCGCGGCCCGTCGCCGTGGCGCCGGCGGCGGGCAGCGTGGCCCCGCTCCCGGCCAGCGCCGCGCTGCCGGCGGCACCGCCTGCGGCGATGGCGGCCCCCGCCGCGCAGGCCAGCGCGCCCGAGTCGGCCGGCGTGGCGGCACGCTTTCCCGATCCGCCGGTGCGCTACGCCACGCCCGGGCTCGCCGAGGGCAGGCCGGGGTTCACGACCCAGGCCGAGCTGCAGGCCCAGCTGCGTGCGCTGGCCGTCGAGCCGGCAGCCGGCAACACCCGTATCCGGCTGCTGTCAGCGGGGATCTCGCAGTCCGGACAGCCGATCGACGCGCTGCTGCTGTCGCGTGCCGCCGACCTGTCCGCCACGGCACTGCGCGGTGCCGGCCGGCCGACCGTACTGCTGATCGGCCAGCAGCATGGCGACGAACCCGCCGGCGCGGAGGCATTGCTGGTGCTCGCGCGGCAGCTGGCGCAAGGTCCGCTGGCCCCACTGCTGGACCGGATCAACGTGATCGTGCTTCCGCGCGCGAACCCGGACGGCGCGCAGGCCGGCCGGCGCGCCACGGCCAGCGGCCTCGACCTCAACCGCGACCACTTGCAGTTGCGCACGCCCGAAGCGCAGGCGATTGCCTCGCTGTGGCGCGACTACCAGCCCACCGTGGTGGTCGATGCCCATGAGTACCCGCCAATCGAGCCCTACCGCGAACGCTTCGGGGCGCTGGCGCGGGCCGACGTGCTGCTGCAGTACGCGACCACGGCCAACGTGCACGAGTTCGTCACCCGTGCCGCCCATGAGTGGTTCCGCCCGGCCCTGCTCGACAGCTTCGCGCGCGAGGGACTGACGGTGGACTGGTACCACACGCTCGCCGCCGCGCCCGGCGACCGGCGCGTGGCCATGGGCGGGCCGCGGCCCGACACCGGGCGCAACGCCGCCGGCCTGCGCCATGCGGTCAGCCTGCTGGTCGAGAGCCGAGGCGTCGGCCTCGGCCGGGCGCATCTCGCGCGGCGTGTGCACACCCAGGTGGTGGCGGCCACCAGCGTGTTGACGACCGCCGCAGAACGTGCCGACGACCTGACCCGCCTGCGCCGCTTCGTCGAGACCGAGACGTCCACCCAGGCGTGCAGCGGCGACATGGTGATCGATGCCGCGCCGACGACCAGCGAGTACACATTGACGCTGCTGGACCCGGCGACCGGCGCCGACAAGTCGATCGGCGTGACCTGGGAGTCGACGCTGCAGCTGCAGCCCCTGACCCGCCGCGCGCGGCCCTGCGGCTACTGGCTGGCAGCCGGCGAACGCGAGGCCGTGATGCGTCTGCGTGGCCTCGGCATCGCTGTCCAGCGCATCGACGCCACCGGCGTGGTGCGCGGCGAGACCTACCGCGAGACCTCGCGCGCGGCCGTGGCCGACACGCCCGGCGCGGTGCTGCCGCAGGTCGAGGCGGTGCCGGCGCTGCTCGACGTGATGCCGGGCAGCTGGTACGTGCCGCTGGACCAGCCGCTGGCCCCCCTCGCCGTGGCCGCGCTCGAGCCGGACACGCCCAGCAGCTACGTGGCCAACGGCCTCGTCAGCAGCGTGGGTGCCGTGTCGCGCGTGCTGGCGCGGCCGGTCTTCCGCACCAGCCCGCTGCCCTGACCCGGCGCTGTTCTAGCGGCGCCGTGAGCCGCCGCCGAGGATGCCGCCGAGCACGCCGCGGATGATCTCGCGGCCGACAGCAGAGCCGACGCTGCGCATCGCCGAGCGGGCGGCCGATTCGGCCAGTCCCTCGCGCTTGCCGCCGCGCGGGCCGGTGGAGCCGAACAGCACGTCCTTCAGCCCGCCGAGCAGGCCGCCGCCGTCGTCCTGCGACGCGGGCTGCTGCGAGGCCGTGCCCGGCAGCGTGCGCGGCGCCTTTGCGGCGCGTTCGGCCTCGGCGGCCATGTCCTTCGCGGTGTCGGCACTTTGCGCGGCGCGGCCCTTGAGCTTCTCGTAGGCCGACTCGCGGTCGACCGTCTTCTCGTAAACGCCGGCCACCAGCGAGCCGGCGATCAGCGCCTTGCGCTGTTCCGGCGTGATCGGCCCGATCTGGCTGCCCGGCGGGATCACGAACACCCGCTCGGTGACGCTCGGCCGGCCCTTCTCGTCGAGGAAGCTGACCAGCGCCTCGCCCACTGCCAGCTCGGTGATGGCGGTCTCGATGTCCAGCTTCGGGTTGGCGCGCATGGTGGTGGCCGCCGCCTTCACCGCCTTCTGGTCGCGCGGCGTGAAGGCGCGCAGCGCATGCTGCACGCGGTTGCCGAGCTGGGCCAGCACGGTGTCGGGGATGTCCAGCGGGTTCTGCGTCACGAAGTACACGCCGACGCCCTTGCTGCGCACCAGGCGCACGACCAGCTCGATGCGTTCCACCAGCGCCGACGGCGCCTCCTTGAACAGCAGGTGCGCCTCGTCGAAGAAGAAGACCAGCTTGGGCTTCTCCAGGTCACCCACCTCGGGCAACTGCTCGAACAGCTCCGACAGCATCCACAGCAGGAAGGTCGCGTACAGGCGCGGCGCGTTCATCAGCTTGTCGGCGGCCAGGATGTTGATCACGCCCTTGCCGGCATCGGTCTGCATGAAGTCCTGGATGTCGAGCATCGGCTCGCCGAAGAACCTGTCGCCGCCCTGTTCGTCGATCTGCATCAGGCCGCGCTGGATGGCGCCGACGCTGGCCGCGCTGACGTTGCCGTACTCGGTCTGGAACTCGCTGGCGTTGTCGGCCACGTACTGCAGCATCGCGCGCAGGTCCTTCAGGTCGAGCAGCGCCATGCCGTGGTCGTCGGCGATCTTGAAGACCAGCGACAGCACGCCCTGCTGCGTCTCGTTCAGCGCCAGCATGCGTGCCAGCAGCAGCGGGCCCATGTCCGACACCGTGGCGCGCACCGGGTGGCCCTGCTCGGCGAAGACGTCCCACAGCGTGCTCGGGCAGACGAAGGGCTCCGGCGCCGGCAGGCCGCGCTCCTTCAGGATGCCCTGCACCTTGGGCGGCAGCGCGCCCTTCTGGCTGATGCCGGTCAGGTCGCCCTTCACGTCGGCCATGAACACCGGCACGCCGAGCTTGCTGAAGTTCTCGGCCAGCGTCTGCAGCGTGATCGTCTTGCCGGTGCCAGTGGCGCCGGTGATCAGGCCGTGGCGGTTGGCCAGGCTGGGCAGCAGGTGGCATTCGATGTCGCCGTGCTTGGCGACGAGGATGGGATCGGGCATGGTGCGGCGACCGGTTGGCTGCGACGCGAAGCAGTCTAAGGCCTGCCAGCCGCCGTGGTGCAGGCGCCGCGGGCAGCGCCGGTCCGGGTCGCTGCCTGGCGGGGCAGACGAAACCGGGATCGGCGCCTGGGGCATGGCGCCCTGCTCAGACGCCGCAGTACGCCGGGATCAGCTGGATCGTGGCGAGTGCCGGTATCCCGAGGACGCCACTCTTGAACAGCGTGGCCTCGATGAAGTGCGGGCCGGCCTCGAAGTTCCAGGGGATCGTGATGCACCGCTGCTTTACCTGATGCGTGCCCATAGGCGGGTAGGCATTGCTGTCGAAGACCGCAAGGTTGGTCCTCGCTCCGGTGGTGGAGTTGAAGCGATGCAGGCCCAGCGTCACCCGCGCCGCCGGTCCGTTGTCGCGGAAGCGCACGCGCAGCTGGTACTGCCCGGGGCCGGTGAAGCCCTGCAGCGAGACGACGTTGTAGGTGAGGTTGAGCGTCGAGCCGGCCGGAGCGGATGCCCGCACGCGAGCCTCCCCGAAGATCAGGTCGGCGATGCCGAGATCGGTGTCGTCGACGGTGCCGGCCGAGCCCACGGTGGACCACGTGGCCGCTGGCGCGGCGGCCACGCCGGCCAGCAGCGCCATGGCAACGGTGGCGCGGCGCAAGTTTCTGGAAGCAGACATGAAGTTCTCCTGGAGCGGGGCGAGGGTGGAGGTCCGGCTGCACCTGCCCCCAGGCGCTGCCGGTCTTTGGCCACGCCGCGACCTCACCGGGGGCCTGGCGGGCCAGGTCCTCGGGGCGCCGGGCGCTGGCGCGAAAGGTCTAGGGGCTTGCGGGGCCGAGCGACGCGTCGGCGCGCGCCATCTCGTCCAGGTCGTCGAGGCGCTGTCGGGCCTCCTGCTGCACCAGCGGGCTGGGGATCAGCAGCGCCGCTTCGAGCAGCGCGCGCTGCGCTGCCGTGTCGTCGATGCGGCGATCGAGCCACACCTCCAGGGCGGCGACGCGCAACTGCTCCGGCACGGCCGTCTCGAGCAAGGTGCGCAGCAGCGTCTCGGGCACGGTGATGCCCTGCTGGCGGGCGTGCAGCAGGGCGGCAGCCCGTTCCGCTTCGGGGCCGTACTGGATCGCCTGCAGCAGGCCGGCCGGATCGGCGGTGACGGTCACCGACGGGCAGGCCAGGTCGACGCCCGGGACCGGTTCGGGCAGCTCGCCCCCCTCGCCGGTCCCGCCGGTCGACGCAGCCCGCGTGGCCGCGGTGGCCGCCCCGCGGGCGCGCAGCAAGGCCACGTCGGCCCGCCCGGTCTGCAGCGCGATCTGTTCCAGCACCCACTCCAGCGGCTGCTGCTCCAGCCGCAGCGTGATCCGGCCGTCGTCGGCCACGGCGATCAGCGGCGGCTGCACTGCCGCAATGCCGACCGTTGCCGGCGCTGCAGCGGCGAGAGCCGCCGCAGGTGCGGCATCGGCCGGGCCGCGTGCCGCCCAGCCGACGGCGGCCGCAATTGCCATCGAGGCCGCCCAGGCGGCGGCCAGTTGCCGCCAGCGGGCTGGCGTCGTTGGCAGAGTCATGCGGGGAGGAGTGTTCGGTTTCATCGTCGTTCCTCGTGTCGATGGCTGAAGCCTAGGCACTGCCGGCCTACGGATCTCCTACCGATGCTCAGCGCGTGATCAGCCGGATGGTGTGCGCCTCCACCGGCTGGTTGCTCGAGGTGAGGTTGACGATGACGAAGTAGGCGAACAGCGAGGTGTCCATCGGCTTGTCGATGGCGGTGCCGGCGGTCTTCAGCTTCGCCGAAGGCACGCTGCTGGCGGTGGCCACCGTCGAAGTCGCGCCGGTGCTGATGGTGCGGCGCATCAGCCGCGCCGTCACATGACCGTTGCCGGCCGGGTTGCTGTCGATGTACTGGAGCTCGAAGCGGTTCCAGCTCGGCCTGGTCGTCAGATCGTCGATCGGCAAGTCGCAGAAATAGGCCGTGCCCGGCGGGTTGCGCCCGGGCTTGCGCACGGCGCCGTTGCTCAGGCGCAGGTCGCTCTGCAGGGTGATCGCGTTGGCCGGCGTGCAGGTGCCGACCGGCAGCGTGAAGTCCTGCGAGGCCTGCGCGGCGGCAGGCAGGCACAGGGCGGCGCACAGCGACATGACGCGGCGCGCGCGGGAGGGGGCGAAGCAGGGCATGGTGATTCCTTTCAGGCGGACGAACGATCGGTGTCGCGCCTTCGGCGCGACGACATCCAAGCCTGCGCCGGTGGGTCTTACCGATACCCTACGGATCAGCCAGCGGTCGAGGCCACCAGGCCCAGTTGAACCGCCAGCGCGCGCGTCTCGCGCGACGGCGCCAGGCCTTCGGCCAGCGACAGCATCGTGCAGCAGGCCCGCCAGACGCGCAGCGCCTCCGCGCGGTCGCCGCGCTCGGCATGCAGCTTCATCAGCCGGCGCGACAGCGACTCGGCCAGCGGCTCGACGTCCAGCGCGCGGGCGTACAGCCGGATCGCCGCGTCGGCGTCCAGCGGCTCGAGCAGACCCGCGAGCTGCGCGACCCCGAGCACGAAGCGCTGCCGGTAGCGCTCGCGGGCGGCCAGCACCCAGTCGGCATCCTCGCCGGCCAGGAAGGGGCCGCGCAGCAGGTCGAGCAGCTGGCGCGACCAGTCCGTCAGCTGGGCGAGCGTCGCGCCGTGGCCGGAGCCGATGCGGTGCATCAGCGCCTGCAGCGCGGACACGTCGCTCCAGACCCACTGCGCATCGAGCCACAGCCGCCCGCCTTCGAGGCGCACGAAGGGCGTCGGCCCGAGCATGCGGCGCAGGCGCAGCAGCGCGACGTCGAAGCTCTTGCGCTGCGCGGCGGCGTCGGCGTCGGGCCACAGCCACTGCATCGCGGTGGCCACCGGCAGGGGTGTCGGACCCTGCGCCAGCAGCACGCGCAGCAGGTCCAGCGGGCGCTGCGCCGTCTTCGCGCCGGCGCGCGCCAGCGGCGCGTCGTCGAGCACCGCCTCGAACTCGCCGAAGGCGCGCAGCACCAGCGGCCAGGGCCAGTCGGCCTGCGCCGGGTCGCTGCCCGGCAGCGCCAGGCGACGCACGAAGCGGCGCACGTAGGCAGTCTCGATGCCGCGGGCCAGCGCTGCCTGTGCGACCTCGCCGACCACGCCCGGCAGCCACCACAGCGAGGTCGAGCGGAAGTCGCGCTTCGCACCTTCGCCCCAGGCGTCGCGCAGGGCCTGCTCGGCCTCTACGTCACGGCCCAGGCGCAACAGCGCCGCGGCGCGCATCAGCCGGGCGGTGAAGGCGAGCATGGCCGCCTCGATGCGCTGCGCCTGCGCCAACGCGATGTCCAGGCGTTCCAGCGCAGCGGCCGTCTCGCCGGCGCTCAGCAGCGCCTGGCCGAGGCTCATCGCGTGGACCGCGCTGCGGTAGGGGCCGCCGATCTCGGCCGAGTTGTCCTGCGCCGCCCGAGCGAGCTCGACGGCACGTGCAGTTTCTCCACGCAGCAGCGCCAGGCCGGCCTGGAAGTGCCAGTAGTGGGTCTGGTCGGCCTGCGGGCCGCCATCGAGCACCGGCCGCATCGCGTCGAGGTGGTCTTGCGCCGCCGGCGCGTCGTGCGCAGCCAGCGCGATCGATGCGCCATGGGCGTGCAGTGCGTAGGCGTGCTGGCGCAGGCCGTGGCGCTCGACGATCTCCAGCGCCTGCGCGATGGCGTCACGGCCGCGCTCGTACTGCGCGGCAAAGCGTGCGTGGTTGGCCACGGTCTCCAGCCACACCAGCATCTCGCCGGGCAGCAGCCCGGCCATGTCCAGGCCCGGCAGCGCATCGACGATCAACGCCGTGCGGCCCAGCTCGCCGCGCCACAGGTGGTACTGGGCCAGGAAGGTGGCCAGCTTGAGCCGCCCGGCGCCGGGCCGGATCTGGCGAACGAGCGCCGCGCCGCGCTCCGCCCATTGCGCCAGCAGCGGGTGGGCCGGGCTGCGCAACAGGATGCCGACACCGCAGGCCATCACGCGCGCCTCGAGTTCGATCGACGGCCAGCGGTCAGAGGCCGGCAGCCGCTCGCAGAGTGAGGCGATCCAGCAGTCCAGCGCGTCGAGCGGGCCTTCGTCGACGTAGAAGCCCTCGATGATCGCGGCTGTTGCGAGCAGCTCGCCGGTGCGGTCGCCGCGCTCGGCGAAGGCGGACAGCGCGGCTGCCAGCAGGGCGCGCGCATCGAGCACGTCCAGCGAAGCGTCCAGTCTCACCGACCAGTAGGTGGTCCAGGGCGCTTCGTGTGCGCCGGCGCGCGCCGCCGCCGTCGGCAGCCGCAGCGAGCTCCACAGCGCCGGCTGGGCGATCAGTCCGAGCGAGGTCGCAGCAAGCTCCTGTTCGGTCAGGTCCGGCGCTGAGACGGGGCGGGGCGACGGCATGGCGCCGCAGTATGGAAACGGCTCACCAGGGTGTCAACGCAGCTCTGGTAGGGGGCTCGATCGAGGGGTAGCCCCGTACAATGCGCGTTTTTCGCCGCACGATCGAGACACCATGGCCGGACACTCCAAATGGGCCAACATCCAGCATCGCAAGGGCCGCCAGGACGAGAAACGCGGCAAGGTCTGGACACGCATCATCCGTGAAATCATGGTCGCGGCCCGCCAGGGCGGCGGCGACATGGCCATGAACCCGCGCCTGCGCCTGGCGGTGGACAAGGCCAAGGCCGCCAACATGCCGGCCGACACGATCAAGAAGAACATCGACAAGGCCACCGGCAACCTCGAGGGCGTCAGCTACGAGGAGATCCGCTACGAGGGCTACGGCATCGGCGGCGCGGCGATCATCGTCGACTGCATGACCGACAACCGCGTGCGCACCGTCGCCGAGGTCCGCCATGCCTTCAGCAAGTACGGCGGCAACCTCGGCACCGAAGGCTCGGTGGCCTTCCAGTTCAAGCACTGCGGCCAGTTCGTGTTCGCGCCGGGCACCAGCGAAGACAAGGTGATGGAGCTCGCGCTCGAGGCCGGCGCCGAGGACGTGGTGAGCGGGGAAGACGGTTCCATCGAGGTGCTGTGCGCACCGCCCGACTTCGAGGCGGTCAAGGCGGCGCTCGAAGCCGCCGGGCTGAAGCCCGAGATCGCCGAGGTGACGATGCGCGCCGAGAACAGCATCGCGCTGGCCGGTGAAGACGCGCAGCGCATGCAGAAGCTGCTCGACGTCATCGAGGACCTCGACGACGTGCAGGACGTGTTCCACAACGCCGAGATCGAAGCATGAAGGTTCTCGTCGTCGGCAGCGGTGGCCGAGAACACGCACTGGCCTGGAAGCTGGTGCAGTCGCCCAGGATGCAGACGGTCTACGTCGCGCCGGGCAACGGCGGCACCGGGCTGGACAAGCGGCTGCAGAACGTGGCGATCACCGACCACGACGCGCTGGCTGATTTCGCCGTCGCCGAGAAGATCGTGCTGACGGTGGTCGGCCCCGAGGCGCCGCTGGCCGGCGGCATCGTCGACACCTTCCGCGCGCGCGGCCTGCGCGTCTTCGGGCCGACGAAGGCGGCGGCGCAGCTGGAGAGCTCCAAGGCCTTCGCCAAGGCGTTCATGAAGCGGCACGGCATCCCGACCGCGGCCTACGAAACCTTCACCGACGCGGCTGCGGCGCATGCCTACGTGGACGGGCGCGGCGCGCCGATCGTCATCAAGGCCGACGGGCTGGCGGCAGGGAAGGGCGTGGTTGTCGCCATGACGCTCGACGAGGCGCACCAGGCGATCGACTGGATGTTGCTGGACAACAAGCTCGGCGTCACCCACAACCAGGGCGGCGCGCGCGTGGTGATCGAGGACTTCCTCGAGGGCGAGGAGGCCAGCTTCATCGTGCTGGCCGACGGCAAGAACGTCGTGCCGCTGGCCACCAGCCAGGACCACAAGCGCCTGCACGACCACGACCAGGGGCCGAACACCGGCGGCATGGGCGCCTACTCGCCGGCGCCGGTGGTCACGCCGAACGTGCATGCGCGGGTGATGCACGAGATCATCCTGCCGACGCTGGCCGGCATGGCCGCCGACGGCATGCCCTTCACCGGCTTCCTCTACGCCGGCCTGATGATCGACGCGCAGGGCCAGCCGCGCACGGTGGAATTCAACTGCCGCATGGGCGACCCGGAAACCCAGCCGATCATGATGCGGCTCAAGAGCGACCTGTTCGACGTGCTGATGCATGCCACCGACGGCACGCTCGACAAGGTCGAGCTCGACTGGGACCGCCGCGTCGCGCTTGGCGTGGTGATGGCCGCGCACGGCTACCCGCTGACGCCGCGCAAGGGCGACGCCATCACCGACATCCCCGCCGAGGCGGACGACGCGATGGTCTTCCACGCCGGCACGGTGCTGCAGGACGGCCACCTCGTCGTCTCCGGCGGGCGCGTGCTGTGCGTGACCGCGCTGGGCGACTCGGTCAAGCAGGCGCAGACCCGTGCCTACGAGGCCCTGCGTCCGATCCAGTTCGACGGTGCGCAGTACCGCAGTGACATCGGCTTTCGCGCCATCAAGCGCTGAGGCCGTGGCGGCGCCGGTCGAGCTGATGCAGCGTCCGGTGCAACTGCGCGGCAGTCCTCTCGCGCGGGCCCTGCTGCGCCTGGCCGGCTGGCGCATCCGCTTCGACGGCCTGCCGGCAGCGCAGGGTGTGGCCATCGCCTACCCGCACACCTCGAACTGGGACTTCGTGGTCGGCATCCTGGCCAAGTGGGGCATCGGCATCCCGGTGACCTTCTGGGGCAAGGACAGCCTGTTCCGCGTGCCGCTGCTCGGGCGCTGGATGCGCTGGATCGGCGGCGTGCCGGTGGACCGGCGCAACGCCCGCGGCATCGTCGGCGAGATGGCGCAGGCGCTGCAGAAGGCGCGCGCTGACGGCCGCTTCCTCTGGCTCGCACTGGCCCCCGAGGGCACGCGCGGCTATGTCGAGGGCTGGCGCAGCGGCTTCTACCATGTCACCCTCGCGGCGCAGGTGCCGCTGGGCCTGGTGTTCTTCGACTACGCGCGCCGTGAAGTCGGCTTCCGGCGCTTCCTGCAACTCAGCGGCGACGCTGTTGCCGACATGGCGGCCATTGCGCAGGGCTTCGATGCCTGCACCGGCCGCCACCCGCAGCTTGCTGCACCGATCCGACTCAAGCCATGACCGACATCGCCCGCGTTCGCAGCTACCTGCTCGGCCTGCAGGACCGCATCGTCAGCACCCTGCAGGCCGAGGACGGCAAGACCTTTGTGCGCGACGGCTGGCAGCGCGAACCGGGCGGCCGGCTGGAGGGTGATGGCCTGTCTCAGCTGGTCGAAGAAGGGAACCTGCTCGAGCGTGGCGGCTGCAACTTCAGCCATGTGAAGGGCAAGGCGATGCCACCCTCGGCCACGGCACACCGGCCCGAACTGGCCGGCGCGCCCTTCGAGGCGCTGGGCGTCTCGCTGGTGTTCCACCCGCGCAACCCCTACGTGCCGACGGTGCACATGAACGTGCGCATGTTCGCCGCGATGCCCGAGGGCCGCGAGCCGGTGGCCTGGTTCGGCGGCGGCATGGACCTGACGCCCTACTACGGCTTCGAGGAAGACGCAGCGCATTTCCACCGCGTCAACCAGCAGGCGCTGGCGCCCTTCGGCGACGACAAGTTCCCGCGCTTCAAGACCTGGTGCGACGAGTACTTCTTCCTCAAGCACCGCAACGAGCCGCGCGGCATCGGCGGGGTGTTCTTCGACGACTTCTCCGAGCTCGGCTTCGATCGCAGCCTGGGCATGGTGCAGGCGGTGGGCGACGCCTTCCTCGATGCCTACCTGCCGATCGTGCGCCGCCGCCGCGACATGCCCTATGGCGAACGCGAGCGCGATTTCCAGGCCTACCGGCGCGGCCGCTATGTCGAGTTCAACCTGGTGTTCGACCGCGGCACGTTGTTCGGCCTGCAATCGGGCGGGCGCACCGAGAGCATCCTGATGTCGATGCCGCCGATCGTGAAGTGGCGCTATGACTGGCATCCGGAAGCGGGCACGCCGGAAGCGAAGCTGTACAGCGACTTCCTGCGACCCCGCGACTGGGCCGACTGGACCCCGGCTTGACCACGTCACCTCGCCGCGTTGGGCTGTTCGGCGGCACCTTCGACCCGCCGCACAACGCCCACGTGGCGTTGGCCACTTTGGCACTGCAGGAGCTGGCGCTCGACGAGCTGCGCTGGATCCCCGCCGGCCAGCCGTGGCAGAAAGAGCGTGTCGTCACCCCGGCCGTGCATCGCGAGGCCATGGTGCGCCTGGCGATGGGTGACGAGTCGCGCTTCGTGCTCGAGCGCTGCGAGGTGCTGCGCCGCGGCCCCAGCTTCACGCTCGACACGGTGCGCGAACTGCAGGCCGCGCAGCCCGGCGCCGAGTGGTTCCTGGTCATCGGCCAGGACCAGTACGCCGGCCTGCACACCTGGCGCGACTGGCGCGAGCTGCTCGGCCGCGTCACGCTGGCGGTGGCCAACCGCCCGGGCGTGGCGGTCGAGCCGCATGCCGACGTCAAGGCCGTCGCGCACCGCGCCGTGCCGCTGGCGATGCTGGACATCGCCTCCACCGACATCCGCGCGCGCGTCGCTGCCGGGCAGGACATCACCTCGCTGGTGCCCGTCAGCGTCGCGCGATATATTGAAGCGAACCACCTTTACCTTGCCCCTCGGGGCTGAACTGGAGCCCACCCTGGACATCCGCAAGCTGCAACGCGCCATCGTCGACGGTCTCGAAGACGTGAAGGCACAGAACATCGTCGTCTTCAATACCGAGCACCTCTCGCCACTGTTCGAGCGCGTCATCGTCGCCTCGGGCACGAGCAACCGGCAGACCAAGGCGCTGGCCGCCAGCGTGCGCGACGCGGTCAAGACCAAGGGCTTCCCGCTGCCGCGCACCGAGGGCGAGGACAACGGCGAATGGATCATCGTCGACTGCGGCAGCGCCGTCGTGCATGTGATGCAGCCGGCCATCCGCGAGTACTACCGCCTCGAGGAGATCTGGGGCGGCAAGCTGGTCAAGCTGAAGGTCGACTCCACACCGGTGAGGCTGGTCAAGGCCTCCGAAGACGAAACCCCGGCAAAGAAGACCGCTGCGAAGAAGTCGACTGCAAAGACGGCGGCTGCCAAGCCGGCGGCGCCGGCGAAGAAGGCCGCACCGGCGAAGAAGGCTGCTCCCCCGGCGAGGAAATCCGCGTCCGCGAAGAAGGCGCCGGCCGCGAAGAAGGCCGCGCCGGCCCGCAAGGCGCCCGCCGCGAAGAAGCCGGCGCCGCGTCAGGCCGCACCGGCCGCCAGGAAGGCACCGGCGAAGAAGGCTCCCGCCAAGCGCGCCAGCAAGGCGTGACGCCGCGCCGATGAAGCTGGTGCTTGCCGCCGTCGGCCAGCGCCAGCCCGGCTGGGCCGATACCGCGTACGAGGACTTCGCCAAGCGCTTCCCGCCCGAGATGCGGCTGGAGCTGAAGGCGGTGAAGGCCGAGCCGCGCGGCTCGAAGACGGCCGAGCAGCTGATGGCTGCCGAGGCCGCACGGCTCGAGGTCGCGGCGCCGAAGGGCGCGCGGCGCATCGTGCTCGACGAACGCGGCGATCGGGTGACGACCCTGCAGCTGTCGCAGCGCCTGCAGGTCTGGCAGCGTGACGGGCGGGATGCGGTGATCTTCATCGGCGGCCCCGACGGCCTGCATCCGGAACTGAAGGCGACGGCCGACGAGACGCTGCGCCTGTCCGACCTCACCCTGCCGCATGCCTTCGTGCGCGTGCTGCTGGCCGAGGCGCTGTACCGCGCCTGGACGGTGATGGTGAGCCATCCCTACCACCGGGAATGAGCATCATGGACAGCACGATCGGCGACTGGATCTACCTGGCCTCGCAGAGCCCGCGCCGGGCCCAGCTGCTCGGTCAGATCGGCGTTCGGCACGAACTGCTGCTGCCGCAGCCTGATGAGGACGCCGAGGCGCTGGAGGCCGAGCGCGCTGGCGAACTGCCGGCCGACTACTGCGAGCGCGTGACGCGCGCCAAGCTGCAGGCAGCGCGTGCGCGGCTCGTGGCCACGAAGCGCGAGGCCGCACCCATCCTCTGCTCGGACACCACGGTGGCGCTGGGCCGGCAGATCCTCGGCAAGCCGCGCGATGCGGCGCATGCTGTGCAGACGCTGAAGGCGCTGTCCGGCCGCACGCACCGCGTGATCACGGCGGTGGCTGTGGCCTCGGGCCGGCGCGAGTGGCTGGCAGTGAACGTCTCCCGCGTCCACGTGGCGCCGATCCCGCCGCGCGAGATCGAGCGCTACGTGGCCAGCGGCGAGCCCTTCGGCAAGGCCGGCGCCTACGCGATCCAGAGTGCCATCGCCGCCTGGATCAGCCGCATCGACGGAAGCTACTCCGGTATCATGGGTTTGCCTCTCTTCGAGACGGCGCAACTCCTCAGGCAGGCCGGCGTGCGCTTCTGACAGCACGCCCACGACGTACCGCCGCATCCGAATGCAAGACATCCTGATCAACTGGGCCCCGCAGGAGACGCGCGTGGCCGTCGTCGAGAACGGCGCGGTGCAGGAGCTGCACATCGAGCGCGCGCTCGAGCGAGGATTGGTCGGCAACATCTACACCGGTCGCGTGGCGCGCGTGCTGCCGGGCATGCAGTCGGCCTTCGTCGACATCGGCCAGGAGCGCGCCGCCTTCCTGCACGTGGCCGACGTGCACGTGGCGGGCGCGCCGCACGGCTCGCGCGGCGACGGCAACGGGCCGGCCACGCCGATCGAGCGCCTGGTCTTCGAAGGCCAGACGCTGATGGTGCAGGTCATCAAGGACGCCATCGGCACCAAGGGCGCGCGGCTGTCGACGCAGATCAGCATCGCCGGCCGGCTGCTCGTCTTCCTGCCGCAGGACGACCACATCGGCATCTCGCAGAAGATCGGTTCGCACGAGCTGCGCGAGCAATTGCGCGCGCGCATGACGGCGCTGGTGGCTACGACCGACGGCTCGGCCACCGGCGGCTTCATCCTGCGCACCAACGCCGAGGAAGCGAGCGACGAGGAACTCGCCGACGACATCGCCTACCTGCGCAAGACCTGGAGCGTGGTGCGCGAGCGCGGCTTCAGCTCGCCGCCGGGCACGCTGCTGCACCAGGACCTGAGCCTCGTGGAGCGGGTGCTGCGCGACCTGGCGCACGACGCCACCGGCGCCATCCGCATCGACTCGAAGATGCAGTTCGACATCCTCAAGGCCTTTGGCGGCGAGTACACGCCGGGCTCGGTGGCCAAGCTGGAGCACTACAAGGGCGAGCGGCCGATCTTCGACCTGTTCAACATCGATGCCGAGGTCGCCAAGGCGCTGGCGCGTCGGGTCGACCTGAAGAGCGGCGGCTACCTGATCATCGACCAGACCGAGGCGTTGACGACGATCGACGTCAACACCGGCGGCTTCGTCGGCGCGCGCAACTTCGACGACACCATCTTCAAGACCAACCTCGAGGCGGCGCAGGCTATCGCGCGGCAGCTGCGGCTGCGCAACCTCGGCGGCATCATCATCATCGACTTCATCGACATGACGCGCGAGGAGCACCAGAACGCGGTGCTCGCCGAACTGCGCAAGCAGCTCTCGCGCGACCGCACCAAGATCACCGTCAGCGGCTTCACGCAGCTCGGGCTGGTCGAGATGACGCGCAAGCGCACCCGCGAGTCGCTCGCCCACATGCTGTGCCAGCCCTGCCCGGTGTGCGAGGGCAAGGGCCAGGTGAAGACGGCGCGCAGCGTCTGCTACGACATCCTGCGCGAGATCCTGCGCGAGGCGCGCCAGTTCAACCCGAAGGAGTTCCGCGTCATCGCCAGCGCGGCGGTGGTGGAGATGCTGCTCGACGAGGAGTCGCAGCACCTCGCGGGCCTGTCGGACTTCATCGGCAAGCCGATCTCGCTGCAGGCCGAGCCCTTCCCGTCGCCCGAGCAGTACGACATCGTGCTGATGTAGCGGGGCGCGGCGCTCGCCGGACCCTGCCAAGGCTCAGCGCCGCACCTCGAAGACCCGGTTGAACGGCGTCTGCGCGGCTTCCCGGAAGTGGCTGAAGCCCGCCTTGCGGAACACGTCGGCCAGCCGCTTCGGCCCGGCCTGCGCGCCGAGCACCAGCTTGCCGCCCTCGGAAATCGCATGGGCGCAGCACATCACCGTCGAGCCGGCGTAGTAGAGCTGGCCCACCGGCGACAGGTTGTCCTCGACACGGTCATTCGCGAACGGCTCGACCAGCATCACCGTACCGCCTGGCGCCAGCGTGGCAGCGGCGTGCTCGGCGGCAGCGACCGGGTCGCCCAGGTCGTGCAGCGTGTCGAAGAAGCAGATCAGGCCGTAGCGCTGGTCGGGGTAGCCGGTCGCGCTGGCCATCGAGAAGCTCGCGCGCACGCCGACGCCGGCCTCGGCGGCGTTGCGCCGTGCGGCGTCGAGCGAGCCGGCATGGGTGTCGAAGCCGAAGAATCGCGATGCCGGGAAGGCCTGCGCCATCAGCACGGTCGAATGGCCGTGGCCGCAACCCACGTCGGCCACCGCGATGCCGGCCTGCAACTGCTCGACCACGCCTTCCAGCGTCGGCAGCCACTGAGGCACCAGCGCGGCGCGGTAGCCGTTGCGGTAGAAGGCCGCCACGCCGCAGGACATGCGGCTGTCGTGCTCGCCCCAGGCCACGCCGCCGCCGCTGCGGAAGGCGCCCAGCGTCTTCGGCTCGTCGAACCACATCGCGGCCGGCACGTTCCAGGCATGCGGAATGAACGCCGGGCTGTCCTCGTCGGCAAGCACCAGCGCCTGCTCGGGCGACAGCTCGTAGGTGTCGCTGCGCGCGTGGTAGCCGAGGTAGCCGCCTGCGGCCTGCGCGTTGGCCCATTCGCGTACGTAGCGCTCGGCACAGCCGGCACGCCGAGCCAGTTCCTTCGCGCTCAGCGGGCCGGCGCCGGCCAGCGCCTTGTACAGGCCCAGCTTGTGGCCCAGGCTGACCATCACGCCGGTGTAGGCCGCATTGACGTCGCCGATCGCACGCATCGCGAAGGCTTCCAGTTTTGTCTGATCGATCACGGGGGTGTCCATGGTGTGCATTCCTGTTTGTCGAGGCTGTGGTGCTTCAGCGCACCGGCGCGAGGGCCTCGGCCACCACGCGACCGATGCCACGGCCCTGGCGACGGCCGTCGTGGATGGCGTGGCGGAAGTGGATGCCGGCGTACAGGCGTGACAGGCCGTTCTCCTGCGCCGCCTGCGCGAAGCTGCGGTACTCGCGCGTCACGCCGGGCAGCGTCAGGCTGGTGGCGCTGAATCGGACCCGGTCGCCGAACAGCTCGCCCAGCACCTCGGCCGCGGCCCAGCCCAGCACGGTGTGCGTGGAGGGGTAGTCGGGCACCGGCGGCGTCACCAGCATCGGCTGCCAGGCGGTGTCGGGTTCGGTCTGCGCGTTGCCGTCGGTCGCCGCGGCGTGGATGGCGGTGACCGGGCGCCAGAAGCGGTGCTGGTACTTCTCGTCGAAGCCGGCGATGAAACCGTCGGCCATCGCGAAGTGCAGCAGCGCGAAGGCGCGCGCCGCCTCCCAGTTGTCGAGGCCGCGCTGGCGCACCAGGCTGCTGGCGATTCGGTTCCAGCCCAGCGGCGAGTCCTCGTACCAGAAGCTGGCGATCTCCGACTGCTCGGCGGTGCGGGTCCGGCTGGCGGCGTGGCCGATCGCCTTCACTTCGGCGAGGTCGTGGGCATAGGCCACGCTGGTCAGTGCCAGCGGCCCGTCCAGGGCATGTTCGCGCAGGTCGATCACGAACGGCTGCACGCGGCCCCAGCCGGGCAGGCCGGCGAAGTCGAACGGTGCGGTGAACTGGTACTCGCCGGCACCGGGGCGCGGCACGTACACGGGCTGCGTGGCAACGTCGGCGCCGTCGTTGCGGCGGCGGTTCAGTGTCGCCCAGGCGGCCAGCTGGCCGGTGGCGATGCCGGCCGTCTTGGCGCGGCCGTCGCGCACGTTCATCAGTGCGCGGCCGTAGGCGGTCTCGACCAGTGCGGCCTGATCGGGCAGCAGCTGCACCAGCACCTCGCGCGCGGCCGCGGCCACCGCGGCGTCGGCCGACGCCCGCGGCGACGCGACCAGCCCGGGTGTGTGCGGCTGGTAGCGGCGATCGATTGCGTTGAGCGCGTCGTGGATCGAGGCGTGCAGGATCGCGAAGGTGCGCGACTGCGCCAGTGCATTGGTGCCCTGGGTGGGGGCGAAGGCCTCGGCGGCGATGCTGTTCCAGTGCACCACCGCGTTGGCCTGGCGGTGAGCGCTGTCCGCGTGGCTGGCATCGGCAGCGGCCGACGATGGCGGCAGTGCCAGCGCGGAGCCGAGACCGGCCAGCGCGGCCGTGCCGAACAGGACCGTGAAGAGGCGGCGGCGGGAGGTGAAAGAGGTCGTCATGGTTTAGGCTTTCAGGCTCGCGACTTGGAGCGGTTGATCGAGGTGCCCATGGTTGCGAGAGGGGGCCTGTCGCGGCAGAGCCGGATTCGCCCTCGAACGGTTCATTCGTGCCACTACCGACCCGACATGCCATGACGCCTGCCGCTCATCGCCGCGGTACCGCCGCACGCCACGTGGCGGTGGTCGCGCTGCCCGACGCGGGTTTCGCCACGCTGGCCGGCATCTACGACGTGATGAACGCCCACACCCTGATGGGGCTGCCGAATGCGACCACGCGGGCGCCGTTCCTGGTCGAGATCGTCGGCGAGCAGGCCGGCCCGATGCAGCTCGCCAGCGGTGTGCCGGTCGAGGTGCAGCGCTCGATCGACACCATCGACAGCAGCGACATCGTCATCGTGCCCTCGCTGCTGGTGCGGAGCAGCGGCTGGCAGGCCGGGCGCTACCCCCGTCTGGTGGCGTGGCTGCAGCGCATGCACGAACGTGGCGCCGTGCTGTGCTCGGCCTGCTCGGGGCTGTTCGTGCTGGCCGAGACCGGCCTGTTCGATGGCCGCGACGCGACGGTGCACTTCAGCTACGCGCGCCAGTTCGCTGCGGCACACCCGCAGGTGAGCGTGCACCCGGAGAGGGTGCTGGTGATCAGCGGCCTGCACGAGGAACTGATCAGCTCCGGCGCCTCGACCACCTGGCACGACATGGTGCTGTACCTGGTCGCCCGCTTCGCCGGTGCGACCGATGCGCAGGAACTGGCGCGGCTGTTCGCGCTGCAGTGGCACCAGGACGGCCTCACGCCCTACATGACCTTCGAGGGCCGAAGCGACCACGGCGACGCCGAGATCGAGGCCGCACAGCGCTGGCTGGCCAGCCACTTCTCGGTGGCCAGCCCGGTCGAGGAAATGATCAAGCGTTCACGCCTGGCCGAACGCACCTTCAAGCGGCGCTTCACCGCGGCGACCGGTCTCGCACCGCTGGCCTACGTGCAGCGGCTGCGCATCGAGGATGCCAAGCGCCGGCTCGAGCGCACCGATGCGCCGGTCGACGAGATCGGCTGGCGTGTCGGCTACGAGGACGCGGCCTTCTTCCGCCGCCTGTTCAAGCGCACCACCGGGCTGGCGCCGGGGGCCTACCGCAAGCGCTTTCGCATCCCCGAGTTCGCGCGGCCCTGATCGGCCAGCGCCGCAGCATGGGTTAGTCTGTGCGCCGGATTCCTTCCCGGCGCAGCGCTCCCGCATGTTCTCGATCGTCATTCCCACCTGGAACAACCTCGCCCACCTGCAGCTGGTGGTGCGCAGCATCCGCGAGCATTCGGCCGAGAAGCACCAGATCGTCGTGCACGTCAACGACGGCAGCGACGGCAGCCTGGCCTGGGTGCGCGAGCAGGGCCTGGACCACACCGCGTCGGCCGACAACATCGGCATCTGTTACGCCATGAACGAGGCGGCGATGCTCGCGAAGCACGAACACCTCGTCTACATGAACGACGACATGTACTGCCTGCCCGGCTGGGACACGGCGCTGCAGCGCCGCGCCGCGGCGATGCCGTCGGACTGCTACCTGCTGTCGGGCACCATGGTCGAGCCGCGCGACAGCGGCAACCCCTGCGTGGTGGTCGGCCCCTATGGCGACGGCGTGGGCAACTTCCGCGAGGTCGAGCTGCTGCGTGACGCGCCGAAGCTCTCGCGTGCCGACTGGTACGGCGCCACCTGGCCGCCGACGCTGGTGGCGCGGCGCTGGTGGTTCCGCGTCGGCGGCTACAGCACCGAGCTGAGCCCGGGCATGAGCAGCGACAACGACTTCTCGATGAAGCTCTGGCACGCCGGCTGCCGGCACTTCATCGGCGTGGGCGATTCGCTGGTCTACCACTTCCAGCAGAAGTCCACCGGCAAGGTGGTGAAGAACGACGGCCGCCGGCAGTTTCTCGACAAGTGGGGCATGACGCAGTCGACCTTCGACCGCTTCTACCTGCGCCGCGGGCAGGCGTTGATGGGCGATGCACTGCCCGAGCCCGAGGACACCGCGCCCCTGCGGCGTGCGCTGCTCAAGAGCCGGCTGCGCAAGCGCTTCGGCTAGCCGCCCTTGCGCCTGGCGGTGATGCGCTTGAGCGCGAAGAAGGGCGCCAGCAGCCACGGCGCGGCGGCATAGACCCACAGGCGCAGGCGCAGCGCCACCGGTTGCGTACCTGCGCGCATCACGACGCCACACCGTGCCGCGAAGCCCTGTGCAGCGAACAGGTCGGCGATGAACTGCTCGCGTTCGAGCACGGCGCGCAGGTGCGCGCCGACCTCCTCGAGCCGGCCCATCACCTGCGCATCCTTCAGCATCTGCTGCGTCTCGACCAGCGCATGGCGGTTGTTCTTCAGCAGCCGCTCGACCACGTCGCGGGCGTTCAGGTTGCGCCGCCGTCGCGAGATGCCGCCGCGGCGGTACTGCACCAGCGGCTCGCGCAGCGTGATCGCGCCGCCGCTGCCGATGGCGCGGAACACCATCACCAGGTCTTCGGCGACGGTGCCCGGCGGCAGCGGGCCGAATCGGTCGAACATGCGCTTCGTCCAGGCCTGCGCGGCACCGACGACGAAGGGCGTCTGCGCGGCCCATTGCGTGAGCGTCGTGTACGTGCCGAGGTCGCTCGGCACGATCTCGCCGTGCACCTGGCCCTCGGCATCGAGGTCGGCCAGCGCACTGGCGAGCAGGTCGGGGCGGCGACCGTGCGCGAGCCAGGCGTCGACCAGCGTCTCGCAGCGCTGCGGCAGCGAGACGTCGTCGCCCGCCGCAATCACCAGCAATTCGCCCTCCGCCATCTGCGCCAGCGCGCTCAGGTGCGCGCCGATGCCGAGGTTGTGCTGATTGCGGTTCAGCACCACGCGGTGAGGCCCGCTGTAGCCGGCAACCGCACGCTGCATCGCCTCCCAGGTGCCGTCGCCCGAGTCGTCGTCGGAGGCGATGATCTCCAGGGGCTGGTAGGTCTGTGCCAGCGCGCCGGCGATGGCCGCGCCGACGGTGTCGGCCTGGCGGTAGGCGATCAGCAGGATCGAGACGAGAGGTCGGGTGTCGGTCATCGGGCCACTATGATGCCTGCCCGATGGACTCCGCCGATCAGAACACCGACTGGAGCCGGCCCTACGCGCCGGGCGAGTGGCCGGCCGGCGAGCAGGAAGCCGCGCCGGTCTGCCGTGTCTGCGCGAGTCCGCAACGATCGCGCTGGCTCGACGACCTGAGCGATCGCATCTTCCGCGCCGCCGCCGGTCGCTGGACGCTGTGGCGCTGCACCGACTGCGGTGCCGCCACGCTGGACCCGCGGCCGACGCCGGACTCGATCGCACGCGCCTACAGCCGCTACTACACCCACGACGGTCCGGAGAAGCACTTCATCGTGCCGGGCGACAGACCCGACCTGAAGTTCAAGCGGGCACTGCACCTGAGCCACTACAACCACGCCTTTGGCCACCAGCAGGCCGGCGCGCTGCCGCTGGGCTGGCTGCTGATCGGCGCGAGCCGCTGGCGCAGCGCACGGGCCGGCCAGTACATCCGCCACCTGCCGGGGCCGCGGCCGGGTGATCGCCTGCTCGACCTGGGCTGCGGCGATGGTGGTTTCCTGCGCGTGGCGCGCGCGCTGGGTTACGACGCGCGCGGGATCGAGATCGACCCGGCCGCGGCGGCGCTCGCGCGGCGCCAGGGCTTCGAGGTCCACGAGGGCGCCTTCGCCGACGCGGCGATCGAACCCGCCAGCCTCGCCCAGGTGACGCTCAGCCACGTGATCGAGCACCTGCACGAACCGGTGGACACGCTGCGCCAGCTGCACGGCTGGCTGCGCCCCGGCGGACGTGTGTGGCTGCAGACGCCCAACGTCGAGGGCCGCGGCGCGCAGCGCTATGGGGCCGACTGGCGCGGGCTGGAGCCGCCGCGCCACCTGGTGCTGTTCGGCGAGCGCAGCCTGCGGCTGGCGCTGCAGCGCTCCGGCTTCGAGCGCATCGAACTGCTGCCGCCGCAGCTGGACGCCGCGTTCTACATCGCGCAGAGCGAGAGCATCCGTGCCGGCCGCGAGCCCTATGCGATCGACAAGGCCGGGCGGCGCGCCGCGCGCCGCGAGGGCAGGGCCTGGGACCTCGCCGCGCTGGACGACCCGGCGCAGGCCGAGTCGCTGACCATGGTGGCTTACCGCGCGGCCTGAGCGCCCGCGGCGAGGTCGTCGGCCAGCGCGAGAAGCGCGCGCACGTGCACCTCGACCGAGGGGTCGTAGCCCAGGCTGGCGCGCGGGTCGGCGAGGCGGTGCCGGCCGGCACGCTGCATCGCCACCGCCTGCTCGACGGCCGCCGCGAAGCTGCCGGGGCCGCTTGCCGCATCGAGGCCGAAGGGCAGCTGGGCCGGCGGCTTCAGCACCTCGGCGCAGCCCACGCCCTGTGCGCACAGCACCGGCGTGCCGCACAGCACCGACTCGACGCCGACCAGGCCGAAGGGCTCGTAGCGCGAGGCCATCACGGTGAAGTCCACCGCGCGGTAGACGTTCTCGATGTCGCGCCGGTAGCCCAGCGAGCGGATGTTCGGCGCCTGGGCCTCGGCCGGCAGCGGCCGGCCGGCGACGACCAGGTCGACCGGCAGCGTGGTCGCGCGGAAGAACTCGACCAGCAGGTCCAGGCCCTTGCGCTTGTGGCCGGTGGAAGCGAGCAGGAAGGACACGCGGTCCGTGGCCAGGCCCAGCTCCGCGCGCAGCCGCGTGCGTTCGGCATCGTCGACCGTCGAGAAGCGCTCGCCGTCCACCGGCGGGTAGAGCAGGCGGATCTTGTCGGCCGCGATGCCGTGAAAGCGCTGCACCTCGTCGGCCATGCGCTGCGAGTGGGCGACGATCACCTTCGAGTTCGTCAGGTGCGCGTGCTCCAGCGAGATCTTCCAGCCATCGCTCATGCGCTGGTGCTGTTCCATCGCCTCGAGGAAGCCGGGGTGCGTGCTGCCGCAGATGGCGATGTCGGCCGCGCCGGTCTGGTTGCAAGCGATCAGCGGGAACAACCGGTGCTTGCGCTTGAGCGCGCGGATGCGCCGGTCGAAGGCGAGGTCGCGCAGCTTGCCCGGCAGCCAGCCGACGTTGACGCGCAGCGGCTCGACCCAGCCGTACTCGGGCAGGGCGGCGTCGAAGGCCTTGGCGATGACGGTCGGCTTCACGCCCAGCGCGTGCAGGCCGCGGACCACGGTCAGCGCGTAGCGTTCGATGCCGCCGCTGGCGCGCAGGCCGTGGTTGGAGATCGCCAGCCGCATCGGCGTGATCAGGCCTTGGCCTTCGGCACCCGCCCGAGCAGGAAGAACTCGGCGTTCGGCTGCATCGAGACCAGGTTGGCCATGCGGTTGGACAGGCCGAACAACGCGGTGATGGCACCGATGTCCCAGATGTCCTCGTCGCTGAATCCGTGCGCCTTCAGCGCCGTGAAGTCGCTCTCGTCGACCGTTGCCGAGTCGAGGCAGACCTTCATCGCGAAGTCGAGCATCGCGCGCTGGCGCGGCGTGATGTCGGCCTTGCGGTGGTTGACGGCCACCTGGTCCGCCAGCAGCGGGTTCTTCTCGTAGATGCGCAGGATCGCGCCGTGCGCGACGACGCAGTACAGGCAGCGGTTGGCGCCGCTGGTGGCGACGACGATCATCTCCTTCTCGCCCTTGGAGAGGCCCGAGGGGCGCAGCATCAGCGCGTCGTGGTACGCGAAGAAGGCGCGGAACTCGTCGGGCCGGTGCGCCAGTGCGAGGAAGACGTTGGGCACGAAGCCGGACTTCTCCTGCACCTCGAGGATGCGCTGCTTCACGTCGTCGGGCAGCGACTCGATCGCCGGCACCGGGTAGCGGGAAATGGGGAGGCTCATGCGGGGCTCCTGAACTGAAGGGCGTGCAGCCGGGCGTACAGGCCGCCGGTGGCGAGCAGCTCGGCATGCGAGCCCTGCTCGGCAACGCGGCCGGCTTCCAGCGCGACGATGCGGTCGGCCCGTTCGATGGTCGACAGCCGATGCGCGATGACGATGCTGGTGCGGCCCTGCATCAGCCGCTCCAGGGCGCTTTGCACCAGGCGCTCGGACTCGGAGTCCAATGCCGAGGTGGCCTCGTCGAGCACGAGGATGGGCGCGTCCTTGTAGATCGCGCGGGCAATCGCCAGGCGCTGGCGCTGGCCGCCGGAGAGCTGGCTGCCGTTGTGGCCGACCGGCGTGTCCAGGCCCTGCGGAAGCGCCTGCACCATGTCGAGCAGGTTGGCGCCGCGCAGCGCCTCGGTGACACGCGCGGTGTCGATGTCTTCGCTCAGCGCCACGTTGGCGGCGATGCTGTCGTTGAACAGCACCACGTCCTGGCTGACCAGCGCGAACTGGCGGCGCAGCGCGAGGATGTCCCACTCGCGCAGTGGCGTGCCGTCGAGCAGGATCTCGCCGCTGGTCGGCTCGAGGAAGCGCGGCAGCAGGTTGACGATGGTGCTCTTGCCGGCGCCGGAGGGGCCGACCAGCGCCACCGTCTCGCCGGGTTCGATGCGCATCGTCACGCCGTCGAGCGCCGGCGACGAGGCGGCCTCGTACTGCAGCTTCACGTCGCGCAGTTCGATGCGGCCGCTGCAGTGCGCCGGCGCGAAGCTGCCGCCGCGCTCCACCGGCGTGACCTCGACCAGGTTGACGCCGCGCTCCAGCGCCGCCAGGCCGCGGGTGATCGGCCCGGCCACTTCCGACAGGTGCTTGATCGGCGCGACCAGCTGCAGCATCGCCATCACGAAGGCGACGAAGCCGCCGACCGAGCCGCCGCTCTGGCCGCTCTGCCACAGTGCCACCACGATCACCGCCGACAGCGCGCAGGCAGCGAGCAGCTGCGTCAGCGGTGTCATCGTCGCGGCGGCGACCGCGGCCTTGACCGCCAGGCGGCGCAGCGACTCGCTGACGCGGGCAAAGCGAGAGGTCTCGGCGGCCTGCGCCGAGTGCAGGCGCACGATGCGCCAGGCCAGCACGTTCTCCTCGACCACGTAGGCCAGTTCGTCGATCGCCTGCTGGCCCTCGACGGTCAGCCGGTGCAGCCGGCGGCTGAGCGTGCGCATGATCCAGGCCACGGCCGGGAACAGCACCGCGACGAAGAGCGTGAGCTTCCAGTTCAGCCACAGCAGGTAGCCCAGCAGCGCCACCAGCGTCAGCGAGTCGCGCACCAGGCTGGTCAGCGAGTTGGTCAGCTGCACGGCCCCGGTCTGCACCTCGAAGGTCACGGTGTTGATCAGGCTGCTGGCCGCGTTGCGCGTGAACAGGGCCGGTTCGGCGTCGAGCAGGCGCTTGAAGAGCGCGGCGCGCAACTCGACCATGCCGCGGTTGGCAGCCCAGGCGAGGCCGTACTGGGCAACGAAGCCGGCGAAGCCGCGCAGGCCGAACAGGCCGATGACGATCAGCGGGATCTGCCACAGCGGCAGCGTGCGCTGCTGGAAGCCGGCGTCCAGCAGGTGCTGCATGAACGACGGGATCGCCGGTTCGGTGAGCGCGGCCACCACCGAGCCGACGCCGGCCAGCACCAGACCCCGCCGGCCTGAACTGAAGTAGGGCGCAATGCGCCGGATGCGGCGCGCAAGCGTCTCGGGGGCGTCGGGCATGGGCGGCGATTATGCGCCGGCCCCCTGGCGTGGCCGGCAGCGCGGCTGCCTACAATCGGCCGCTGCCGGGCGACGCCCGCGCGACGCGGACCCCATGACCCCACCCCGACTCTCCGTCGTCCTGATCACCAAGAACGAGGCGCACAACATCGAGGCCTGCCTGGCTTCGGTGGCCTTCGCCGACGAGTGGATCGTCGTCGACTCCGGCAGCACCGACGGCACGGTCGAGATCGCGCGCGGCCTGGGCGCGCAGGTGACGGTGGTCGGCGACTGGCCCGGCTTCGGCATCCAGAAGGGGCGCGCGCTGGCGCTGGCACGCGGCGACTGGGTGCTCAGTCTCGATGCCGACGAGCGAATATCTGAGCCGCTTGCAGCGCAGATCCGCCGCGTGATCGCTGATACAACCGGTCAATCTTCCGCGCGTGAAACAGCCGCCGGCGATGCGACACTCGGCTACGAGCTGTCGCGTCTGTCGAGCTTCTGCGGCCAGTGGATGCGCCACGGGGACTGGTACCCCGACCGCGTGCTGCGCCTGTTCCGCCGCGGCAGCGGCCGCTTCACCGAAGACCTCGTGCACGAGCGCGTGGTCGTCGAGGGTCGCATCGGGCGGCTGGACGGCGACCTGCTCCACCACACCATGCCCAGCCTGGAAGACGCCCTCGACAAGATGAACCGCTACACCACCGGGCGGGCGCGCGACCGTGCCCGCGCCGGCAAGCGTGGTTCGCTGTCCGGCGCCCTGGGGCACGGGCTGTGGGCCTTCGTGCGCAGCTACCTGCTCAAGCGCGGCTTCCTCGACGGCCGGCTCGGCTTCGTGCTGGCGCTGTACATCGCCGAAGGCACCTACTACCGTCATCTCAAGCTCGCGCTGGCAGAGTCAGCGCCGGCGCATTGAACTCATTCGCATTCCCCGAGTCTGTTCCGACCATGCTGACAAGAAGAACATTGCTGGGCGCCGCCGCGGCGGGCATCGCGTTGCCGGCGGGCGCACAGTTCCGCGTCGAGATCTCCGGCGTCGGCGCGACGCAGCTGCCGATCGCCGTGCCGCGCTTCCGCGACGAGGACAAGGCGCCGCAGCCGGTCTCCGCCATCATCCGCGCCGACCTGGAGCGCAGCGGCTTCTTCCGCCCGACCGAGGGCAACGGCAGCCCGCTGGATGAAACCTCCCGCCCGGTGATGGCCGACTGGCGCGGTCGCAGCGTCGATGCGCTGGCTGCCGGCTCGGTGGTGCGCCTGGCCGACGGCCGCTTCGATGTGCGCTTCAAGCTCTGGGACGTGGTCAAGGGCAGCGAGATCGGCGGCCAGGCCACTGCCGTCGATGCCGCCGACCTGCGCCTGGCCGCCCACCGCATCGCCGACTACATCTACGAGAAGCTGACCGGCGACAAGGGCGTGTTCTCCACCCGCATTGCCTACGTGACGCGCGGCGGTGGCCGCTACACGCTGCGGGTGGCCGACGCCGACGGCGAAGGCGGCCAGGTGGCGCTGAACAGCCCCGAGCCGATCATCTCGCCGGCCTGGTCGCCCGACGGCAAGGAACTCGCCTACGTCTCGTTCGAGAGCCAGAAGGCGGTGGTCTATGCGCAGGAAGTGATGACCGGCAAGCGCCGCGCCATCGCCAACTTCCGCGGCTCGAACAGCGCGCCGGCCTGGGGGCCGGACGGCAACACCATCGCCGCGACGCTGTCGCGCGATGGCGGCTCGCAGCTCTATCTGATGGACCGCAACGGCGGCAACGTGCGCCGGCTGACCACCAGCCAGGCGATCGACACCGAACCGGTGTTCGAGATGCCAGACGGCAAGCGCCTCTATTTCGTCAGCGACCGCGGCGGCGGCCCGCAGGTCTACCGCGTCGGCAGCGGCGGCGGCAACGTCGAGCGCATCACCTTCGGCGGCAGCTACAACATCAGCCCGGCGATCAGCCCCGACGGCCGCACGCTGGCCTACATCTCGCGGCAGGGCAACAGCTTCAAGCTGCACTCGCTCGACCTGGCCACTCCCGGCGCCCAGCCGATGCCGCTGACCGACAGCAGCGACGACGAGAGCCCGAGCTTCTCGCCCAACGGCAAGCTGATCATCTATGCCACCCGCGCCGGCGGCCGCGATGTGTTGATGACCACCACGCTGGATGGCAAGATCAAGGCGCGGCTGGTCTCGACCACCGCCGACGTGCGTGAACCCACCTGGAGCCCCTACGGCCGCTGAGGCCGGGCGAACCGATTTCCTTCCCCGCCGCGATGAGCGGCACCGTCCTACCCGATCCGAAGAGGAGCTGACCATGAACTCGACGCACACCCAAAACCTGCCCCGTGCCGCCCTGGCCCTGCTGGCCGCCGCCGTGCTGGCCGGCTGCTCGAGCACGCCGCTGGACGACAACAAGGCGCCGGTCGAATCGCGCGGTACCACCGCCGGCAGCGGCAGCGGCTCCGCCAACACCGCGCAGAGCAAGGTCACGCCGGTCGACATCGCCAAGACCGACAGCACCGCGCTGTCGAACCTGCCGCGCGTGGTGTTCTTCGACTTCGACAGCTATGTCGTCAAGGACGAGTTCCGCTCCACCGTCGAGGCCAACGCCAAGGTGCTGACGGCCGATCGCAAGAAGAAGGTCACGGTCGAAGGCCACACCGACGAGCGCGGTGGCCGCGAGTACAATCTGGCGCTGGGCCAGAAGCGCGCCGAGGCGGTGCAGAAGTCGCTGGCGCTGCTCGGCGCCGGCAACGACCAGATCGAGGCGGTGAGCTTCGGCAAGGAGCGCCCGGCGGTGCAGGGCAGCGACGAAGCGGCCTGGGCGAAGAACCGCCGCGCCGAGCTGGTCTACCGTTGAGCGGAGCGAGCGCGATGCCGGTCATGCCGAGAATCCTCACTGCGCTCGCCCTGGCCGGCGCGCTGGCCTCGCCGGCGCACGCCGGCCTGTTCGACGACGACGAAGCGCGCAAGGCCATCCTCGACCTGCGTCAGAAGCTCGAGGCCAGCAATGAGGCGAACCGCGTCAAGCAGGCCGAGCTGAATGCGCAGATGGCCGACCAGCTGTCACAGCTCAAGCGCAGCCTGCTCGACCTGAACAACCAGCTCGAGACCATGCGCGGCGAGCTGGCGCGCATGCGCGGGCAGGACGAACAGCTCGCGCGCGACGTCGCCGAACTGCAGCGCAAGACCAAGGACGTGCAGAGCGGCATCGACGAGCGCATCCGCAAGCTCGAGCCGGTCAGCGTCACGGTCGACGACAAGCAGTTCCTCGCCGACCCGGAGGAGAAGCGTCTCTACGAAGAGGCCTTCGCGCACATCCGCAAGAGCGACTTCGCCGCCGCGTCGACCGGCCTGTCCTCCTTCCTGCGTCGCTACCCGCTCAGCGGCTACGTTGACTCGGCCACCTTCTGGCTGGGCAACGCGCAGTACGGGCAGCGCCAGTACAAGGAGGCGATCGCCTCGTTCCGTTCGCTGCTGTCGACCCGCCCGGAGCACCCGAAGGCGCCGGAGGCGATGCTCGCCATCGCCAACTGCCAGATCGAGCTGAAGGACGCCAAGGGCGCCCGCAAGACCATCGGCGAGCTGGTGCAGGCCTACCCCAAGTCGGAGGCGGCGCAGGCCGGTCGCGAGCGTCTGGCCTCGCTGAAGTAGCGGGGCCCGGCGCCGCGATGCCGGGGCAGCGCAGCCGCGCTGCTTAAAATCGCGGCATGCCAGACATCGATATCGCGGCCCTGAGCCGAACCGTGCTGTGGGCCGCCTTCGGGCTGGCCGTCGTCTTTGGTGCCATCGCGCAGCGCACCCACTTCTGCACCATGGGTGCGGTCTCCGACATCATGACCATGGGCGACTGGTCGCGCATGCGCATGTGGGTCATGGCGATCGGCGTGGCGATGATCGGCTTCAACGCCATGGTCGCGCTCGGCTGGATCGAGGCCGCCGACACCGTCTATGCCGGGCCGCGATTCATCTGGCTGTCGGCCCTGGTCGGCGGTGCGATGTTCGGCTTCGGCATGGTGCTGGCCTCGGGCTGCGGCAGCAAGACGCTGGTGCGCATCGGCGGCGGCAACCTGAAGTCGCTGGTCGTGTTCTGCGTGCTCGGCATTGCCGCCTTCGCGACGATGCGCGGGCTGACGGCGGTGCTGCGGGTGGAGACGGTCGACAAGGTCGCGATCGAGTTCGCCTCGGGCCAGGACTTGCCCTCGCTGTTCGCGGCCTCCACCGGCGGCGCCAAGGCCACGCTGGCCGCCGCCATCGGCATCGGCCTGGGCCTGCTGCTGATCGGCTGGGCGCTCGTGCGCCCCGAGGGCCGCAGTGCCGACAACCTGCTCGGCGGGCTGGGCATCGGCGGTGTCGTCGCGGCGCTGTGGTGGGTGTCGGGCCGCCTGGGCTACGTGGCCGAGGATCCCAACACACTGCAGGAGGCCTTCGTGGCCACCAACTCGCAGCGCATGGAGTCGCTGACCTTCGTCGCGCCGATGGCCTACACGATCGACTGGCTGATCTTCTTCAGCGACAAGAGCAAGGTGCTGACGATTGCCATCGTCACGACGGTCGGGGTGGTGATCGGCTCGGCGCTGTATGCACTGGCCTCGCGCAGCTTCCGCTGGGAAGGCTTCCGCGACGCGAAGGACACGGCCGACCACCTGATCGGCGCGACGCTGATGGGCGTGGGCGGCGTCACGGCGATGGGCTGCACCATCGGCCAGGGCCTGTCGGGCCTGTCGACGCTGAGCCTGACGAGCTTCGTCGCGATGGCGGCCATCCTGGCCGGCGCGGCGGCGGCGCTGCGCTTCCAGTTCTGGCGAGTCGAGCGCTCGGCATGAACGACTTCGCGTCGGCGCTGCCGCTTGCGCCCGTCGACGCGGCCGATCTCGAACGGCGCTTCGGCGGGCTGAGGCGCCTGTACGGCGACCTGGGCTACGCACGCATCCGCGCATCGCGCATCGCGGTGGTCGGCGTCGGAGGCGTCGGTTCCTGGGCGGCCGAGGTGCTGGCGCGCAGTGGCGTGGCCGAGCTGACGCTGGTCGACCTCGACCATGTCGCCGAGTCCAATATCAACCGCCAGGTGCAGGCGCTGGGCGCGACCGTCGGCATGGCCAAGGTGCGGGCGCTGGCCGAGCGCATCGCGGACATCCACCCGGCCTGCGTCGTCCACGAGGTGGAGGCCTTCGCCGAGCCCGACAACTGGCCGGCAGTGCTGCCGCAACCCGTCGACGTGGTGATCGATGCCTGCGACCAGCTGCGTGCCAAGCTGGCGATGGCGGCCTGGTCGCTGCAGACGCGCTCGCCGCTGATCGTCGTCGGCGCCGCGGGTGGCAAGCGGCGCCCGCAGGCGGTGGAGGTCGACGACCTCGCCGCCGTCACGCACGACCCGTTGCTCGCCTCGTTGCGACAGCGCCTGCGGCAGCGCCACGATGCCGCGCGCAAGGGGCCGATCGGCGTGCGCTGCGTGTTCTCGCGCGAGCCGGTGCTGATGCCGCCGGGCGAGGCCTGCGACGTCGAAGCCAACCTCAACTGCCACGGCTACGGCTCCACCGTGAGCGTGACCGCGACCTTCGGCATGGTGGCCGCCCAAATTGCGCTAGAATGCGCGGCTGTCGAGGTACTGAGCGCGCCGGCGGCCAAGCTATAATCGCGGGCTTATCCAGTGGTAGCGGGTCGTTAGCTCAGTCGGTAGAGCAGCGGACTTTTAATCCGTTGGTCGCAGGTTCGAATCCTGCACGACCCACCACCGAAGGTGGCGAGAATTCGGGCTCTTAGCTCAGTTGGTAGAGCAGCGGACTCTTAATCCGTTGGTCGAAGGTTCGAATCCTTCAGGGCCCACCAACACAACCAACGGCCTAGGCGAATCGCCTAGGCCGTTGGTCTTTGTGGCCCTGGCGGCGTGCCGCTCTCCCTGGCTCAGCAGTGCTGGCCGGCAATCACTTCGTCGTCGTCGTGGATCTCTCCCAGGCAGGCTAGGATCTGACCGCTCCCGAGCGGGCGATGCGAGCACCTGAAAGGAGTTGGTCGATGTCTGTCCTTCGCCTCCACATCCTCATCGTTGCCCTGTCGATGCCGATGTCCGTCGGCGCGCAGACCTTCCACGAGCTGGAGTCGGTCACGACGATGGAGCCGGCCGCAGAGTTCCTGAAGATCGCGCTGACGGCCCAGGAGCTCTGCAACGCGTCGCGCAAGCTGAAGAACCTTCCGCCGCAGTCGCCCCCAGCAACGCCCTTGCCCTACGTTCACGAACGTCTCTGGACCGTCGGCAACGGGCGCGACTTCGTGCTGCGCCGGCGAAGCTTCAGCATCGCTCCGGTGGAGGGCGGCGACCTCGACTGCCGCTGGGCCTACACCTGGTCGGAGCAGACCGTGATCCAGCGCGGCGGGGCTACGACGAGGGTCTTCCGCACCAGCGACGGCGTGCGCGAGGTCGAGCGCAACGCCTTCAGCGCGCCGTGGTCGCTGGATCCGGTCGGCAGCCATCCCGTGCGGGCCAACGCGATGGGGCTGTCGCTGCGCTGCGCCACGCCCGCTGCGCTGCGCCGGGCCGGCATCCTGCGGCCGATGGTCGGCATGAGCGAGATCTGCATTCCGGAAGCGCCCGTGTTCCGCGACGAGGACGGCTTCAACCTGGTGGTGCAGTCGACGGCCAACGCGTCGATCTTCGGTGGCAAGGGTGGTGAGTTCCGGGCGCTGCAGCGCGTGGCCCGGTACGGCACCTACAACGCGACGGACCGCACCTGGAACCCGCAGACCTACCTGTCCGACTAGGCCGGTTCGCACCGCGGCGCGTGATATCCGCTGACCGCATATCCATCCTTGCAAGGATTCCTTCTGCGCAGGAGCACGCCTTCCTAGCATTCGTCTGTCACGAACAGAACGCTGGAAGTCACTCATGTCGCTGCGCTTCACCGCTCGCACTGTCGCACTCGCCCTGGCGCTCGGCGCCACGGCGCTGGCCGCGTCCGCCAAGGACATCACCCTGCTCAACGTGTCCTACGACCCGACGCGCGAGCTCTACGTCGACTTCAACAAGGCCTTCGCGGCGCACTGGAAGGCGAAGACCGGCGACACCGTCTCGGTCAAGCAGAGCCATGGCGGCTCGGGCAAGCAGGCCCGCTCGGTGATCGACGGCCTGGAGGCCGACGTGGTCACGCTGGCGCTGGCCTACGACGTCGGCGAACTGGCCGCCAAGGGCCAGCTGATCCCGGCCGACTGGCAGAAGCGCCTGAAGCACAACAGCGCGCCCTACACCTCGACCATCGTGTTCCTGGTGCGCAAGGGCAACCCCAAGGGCATCAAGGACTGGGACGACCTGGTCAAGCCCGGCATCGGCGTGATCACGCCCAACCCCAAGACCTCCGGCGGCGCACGCTGGAACTACCTGGCCGCCTGGGGCTACGCGCTGAAGAAGTTCGGCGGCGACGAGAAGAAGGCGCAGCAGTTCGTCGGCCAGATCCTGGCCAACGTGCCGGTGCTCGACGCCGGCGCGCGCGGCTCGACGACGACCTTCGTCGAGCGCGGCATCGGCGACGTGCTGCTGGCCTGGGAGAACGAAGCGCTGCTGGCGCTGAAGGAACTCGGGCCGGACAAGTTCGACATCGTCGCGCCCAGCCTGTCGATCCTGGCCGAGCCGCCGGTGACGGTGGTCGACAAGGTGGTCGACAAGCGCGGCACCCGCGCGGTGGCGCAGGCCTACCTGGAGTACCTGTACTCGCCCGAGGGCCAGGACATCGCCGGCCAGAACTACTACCGGCCCATCGACCCGACCGCAGCGGCCAAGTACGCCAGGCAGTTCCCGAAGGTGAACCTGTTCACCATCGACGAGGTGTTCGGCGGCTGGGCGAAGGCGCAGAAGGCCCACTTCGCCGACGGCGGCACCTTCGACCAGGTGTACGCACGCAAATAGGCGAGCCGGCCATCGGCTCCATCGGCTTCATCGTTTTGCGCATAAGCATCGCTGAATCCCGTCGTTGGCCGATGCAGCGGGGCTGCCTAGCATCGCGGCCTCGTTGCTGCTTCCTGCCCACCCCATGCCCTTGCTGCCCCGTCGCGCCGCGCTGATCGCGCTGGCCCTGCTCACACCGCCGATCGCGTTCGGCCAGACCGCCAAGACGCTGCTGAACGTCAGCTACGACGTCTCGCGCGAGTTCTACAAGGACTACAACGCCGCCTTTGCCGCGCACTGGAAGAAGACCGCCGGCGCGGCGTTGACGCTGAACCAGTCGCACGGCGGCAGCAGCCGCCAGGCGCGCAGCGTGGTCGAAGGCCTGGAGGCCGACGTCATCACGATGAACCAGGCCAACGACATCGACCTGCTGGCCGAGCGCGGGCAACTCATCCCCGCGGATTGGGCGAAGCGCCTGCCCGACAACGCCGCGCCGACCACCTCGGTGTCGGTGATCCTGGTGCGCAAGGGCAACCCGAAGCAGATCCGCGACTGGAGCGACCTCGGCAAGCCCGGCATGTCGGTGATCATCCCCAACCCCAAGACCTCGGGCAACGGCCGCTACACCTACCTCGCGGCCTGGGGCGCGGCGCTGAAGAACGGCGTGGCGCCGGCCGCCGCGCAGGCGCTGGTCGAGCGCATCTTCGCCAACGTGCCGGTGCTCGACGGCGGCGGCCGTGGTGCCACCACCACCTTCGCGCAGCGCCAGATGGGCGACGCGCTCGTCACCTTCGAGAGCGAGGTGCCGCTGATCAAGCGCGAGTTCGGTGGCGACTACGAAGCGATCTACCCGACCTGGACGGTGCTGGCCGAGAACCCGGTCAGCGTGGTCGACAAGGTGGTCGACCGGCGCGGCACGCGCAAGGAGGCCGAGGCCTACCTGAAGTACCTGTGGTCCGACGAAGGCCAGGAGATCGCTGCGAAGCACCACCTGCGCCCGCGCAACGCCAAGGTGCTGGCGAAGTATGCGAAGGACTTCCCCAAGCTCAACGCCTTCACCGTCGACGAGGTGTTCGGCGGCTGGAAGAAGGCCCAGAAGGACCACTTCGACGACGGCGGCCTGTACGACCAGATCATCGCCCGCGCGAAGAAGAAGTAAGGGGCGGCGGTGTTCCTCTCCCGAACGCTTCTCAAGCGGCACAGCGTGCTGCCCGGCTTCGACCTGGCGCTGGGCTTCACGCTGCTGTACATCAGCTTCATCGTGCTGATCCCGCTGTCGGCCGCCTTCCTCAAGACGGCCACGATGACCTGGCCGGCGTTCTGGGACGCCGTCAGCTCGCCGCGCGTGCTGGCCTCGTACCGGCTGACCTTCGGCGCCTCGCTGGCGGCGGCGATCGTCAACGCCTTCTTCGGGCTGATCGTCGCCTGGGCGCTGGTGCGCTACGAGTTCCCGGCCAAGCGCATCGTCGACGCGCTGGTCGACCTGCCCTTCGCGCTGCCCACCGCGGTGGCCGGCATCGCGCTGACGGCGCTGTACGCCGGCAACGGCTGGATCGGCCAGTACCTGCCCTTCAAGGTCAGCTTCACGCCGCTGGGCGTGTTCGTGGCACTGACCTTCATCGGCCTGCCCTTCGTGGTGCGCACGGTGCAGCCGGTGCTCGAAGACCTGCACAAGGAGATCGAGGAGGCCGCCGCCACGCTGGGCGCCGACCGCTGGCAGACCTTCACGAAGGTGATCTTCCCCATCCTCACGCCGGCACTGCTGACCGGCTTCGCGCTCGCCTTCGCGCGCGCGCTGGGCGAGTACGGCTCGGTGATCTTCATTGCCGGCAACATGCCGATGGTCAGCGAGATCACGCCGCTCTTGATCATCACCAAGCTCGAGCAGTACGACTACCAGGGTGCCACGGCGATCGCCTGCGTGATGCTCGTAGCCGCCTTCGCCTTGCTGCTGGCCATCAACGGCCTGCAGGCCTGGACGCGCAAGAGGCAAGGCCGATGAGCACGACCACCACCTTGCCGCTGCCGGAAGTGGCCGGCGTCGCGCCACGCAGCATCCGGAGCGCCACCACCGAACCCGCCTGGGTGAAGTGGACGCTGGTCGGCATCGCACTGGCCTTCCTGACCTTCTTCCTGTTCGTGCCGCTGGCCATCGTCTTCGTCGAGGCGCTGAAGAAGGGCTGGGACGTCTACCTCGCCGCCGTGGTCGAGCCCGATGCGCTGTCGGCGATCAAGCTGACGCTGATCGCCGCGGCCATCAGCGTGCCGCTGAACCTGGTGTTCGGCATCGCCGCCGCCTGGTGCATCGCCAAGTTCGAGTTCCGCGGCAAGAACGTGCTGCTGACGCTGATCGACCTGCCGTTCTCGGTCAGCCCGGTGATCGCCGGCCTGATCTACGTGCTGGTGTTCGGGCTGCAGGGCTGGTTCGGCGAGTGGCTGCGCGACCACGACCTGAAAGTCATCTTCGCGGTGCCGGGCATCGTACTGGCCACGGTGTTCGTGACCTTCCCGTTCGTCGCCCGCGAGCTGATCCCGCTGATGCAGGCGCAGGGCACCGAGCAGGAAGAGGCCGCACGGGTGCTGGGCGCGAGCGGCTGGCAGATGTTCTGGCGCATCACGCTGCCGAACGTGAAATGGGCGCTGCTGTACGGCGTGATCCTGTGCAATGCACGGGCGATGGGCGAGTTCGGCGCGGTCAGCGTGGTCTCAGGTCACATACGCGGCCAGACCAACACCATGCCGCTGCACATCGAGATCCTCTACAACGAGTACCAGTTCGCCGCCGCCTTCGCGGTGGCCTCGCTGCTGGCTCTGCTGGCGCTGGTGACGCTGGTGCTGAAGTACGCGGTCGAGCAGCGGGTGAAGGCGCAGAAGCGCGTGGCTGGCGAACGGAGTGAATGAACCATGTCGATTGAAGTCCGCAACCTGAACAAGCGCTTCGGCCAGACGGTCGTCTGCGACAACCTGAACCTCGACATCCCGGCCGGCGAGCTGGTCGCGCTGCTCGGGCCTTCGGGCTCGGGCAAGACCACGCTGCTGCGCATCATCGCGGGGCTGGAGGTGCCGGACACCGGCACCGTGCTCTTCCACGGCGCCGACGCGACGAACACCGACGTGCGCGAACGCCAGGTCGGCTTCGTGTTCCAGCACTACGCCCTCTTCGCCCACATGTCGATCTTCGAGAACGTGGCCTTCGGGCTGCGCGTGCGGCCGAAGGCGACGCGACCGAGCGAGCGCGAGATCACCGCCAAGGTCAACGAGCTGCTCAAGCTGGTGCAGCTCGACTGGATCGCCGACCGCTACCCGCACCAGCTCTCCGGCGGACAGCGCCAGCGCATCGCGCTCGCGCGCGCTCTCGCGGTGGAGCCCAAGGTGCTGCTGCTCGACGAGCCGTTCGGCGCGCTGGATGCCAAGGTGCGCAAGGAACTGCGCCGCTGGCTGCGCCGGCTGCACGACGAGATGCACGTGACCAGCGTGTTCGTCACCCACGACCAGGAAGAGGCGATGGAAGTCGCCGACCGCATCGTGGTGATGAACGAGGGCCGCATCGAGCAGCAGGGCACGCCCGACGAGGTCTACGACCACCCGGCCTCGCCCTTCGTGCTGCAGTTCCTCGGCGACGTGAACCTGTTCCATGGTCGCTTCGGCCATGGGCCGGGCGCGAAGAACGGCGAGGTCAGCTACGTGCGACCGCACGAGCTGCAGATCGTCGAGCAGGCGGAAGAGGGCGCCGTCGCCGTGACGCTGGCGCAGGCGCTGACGGTCGGGCCGAACACGCGGCTGGAGTTCAAGCGCGCCGACGAGGCGGGTTATGTCGACGTCGAGCTGCCGCGCGCCGAATACCTCGCCCTGCGCGATCGCCTGGGGCTCAAGCCGGGCTCGGCCGTGCACCTGAGGCCGCGCAAGGTCACCCGCTTCAGCGAGGAACTGCCGGACCCGGCAGCGATGATCTGAGCACACGCCACGCCGTGCCGCGGCTCGGCGAGTCTCTCGCTCAAGCGGCCAGTGCCAGCGGCATCGCTTCGGGCGCGTCGCCCGCGCGGCGGCCGATCGGCAGGTACTCGAACCCGGCATCGCGCATCAGCCAGGGGTCGAACAGGTTGCGACCGTCCACCACCACCGGCTGGCGCAGCAGGCCGCGCATGCGCTCGAAGTCGGGCGAGCGGTAGGCTTTCCACTCGGTGACGATGACCAGCGCGTCGGCGCCTTCCAGCGCCTGCATCGGAGTGTCGGCGAAGCTCAGGCCGTTCAGCCCGGCGAAGATCTGCCGTGCGCCATCCATCGCCTCGGGGTCGTGGGCGACGATGCGTGCGCCGCGCGCGGCCAGCTCGGCCACGCCCACGCGGCTGGGGGCTTCGCGCAGGTCGTCGGTGTCGGGCTTGAAGGCCAGGCCCCACAGTGCGAAGGTGTGGCCGGCCAGGTTCTCGCCGAAGCGCTGCACGATGCGGTCGACCAGCACCCGCTTCTGCCGTTCGTTGGCGCGCTCCACCGCGGCCAGCACCTGCAGCGGCTCGCCGACGCCGGCGGCGCTGTGCAGCAGCGCCTTCACGTCCTTCGGGAAGCACGAGCCGCCGTAGCCGCAGCCGGCGTAGAGGAACTGCGCGCCGATGCGCGGGTCGCTGCCGATGCCGCGGCGCACCTGCTCGATGTCGGCGCCGAGCTTCTCGGCCAGCAGCGCCATCTCGTTCATGAAGCTGATGCGCGTGGCCAGCATCGCGTTGGCGGCGTACTTGGTGAGCTCGGCCGAGCGCACGTCCATCAGCACCAGCTTGTCGCGCTGGCGCTGGAACGGCGCGTACAGCGCCTGCATCAGGAAGCGCGCGCGCTCGTCGTCGGCACCGACCACGATGCGGTCGGGGCGCATGAAGTCCTCCACCGCCGCGCCTTCCTTGAGAAACTCGGGGTTGGAGACCACGCTGTAGGGCACGGTCACGCCGCGCGCGGCCAGCGTGCGGGCGATCTCCTCGCGCACCGCGTCGGCGGTGCCCACCGGCACGGTGCTCTTGTCGATCACGCACTTGTAGTCGGTCATGTGCTCGCCGAGGGCGCGCGCCGCGGCCAGCACGTGGCGCATGTCGGCCGAGCCGTCCTCGTCGGGCGGTGTGCCCACGGCGATGAACTGCATGGTGCCGAAGCGCACACCCTCGTGCACGTCGGTGCCGAAGTGCAGCCGCCCCTGCGCCACGTTGCGGCGCACGATCTCCTCCAGCCCCGGCTCGTAGATCGGGATCTCTCCGCGCGCCAGGCGCGCGATCTTGTCGGCATCGACGTCGATGCACAGCACGTCGTTGCCCATCTCGGCGAAGCAGGCGCCGGTCACCAGGCCCACGTAGCCTGTTCCCACCACGGTCAGTTTCATCGTCGTTCTCCTTGTCGGGTCAGAAGTTCAGGGCGGCACCGAACTCGATGCCATGGGCCGGGTCGCGCTCGCCGTCGGCGAAGGCGCTGCCCGGCGTGAAGCGCGACCAGCGCAGCGTCAGTTCCAGGTGCTTCCATTCGCGCATGGCGAGGAAGAGGTCGACCTCGCGGCCGATGTCGGTGCTGTCGCCGGCCGGGTCGGCCGACAGGCGCGAGCCGACCAGCACGCTCGACGCCACCCGCTGGCGGTAGCGGTGGCCGATCAGCTCGAGCGAGCTGTTCTCGAGCAGGCGCACACCAGCGGCCAGCGTGCGCACCTCGAGGTTGGAGAGCTGCGGGTCGACCAGCTCGCCGTAGCGGCGCAGCCGCTTGACGCCGCCGATGCGCGCCTTGTTCTCCTGCAGTCCGGTCTGGCGGAAGTTGGCGTCCAGCACAGCACTGCGCTCGCCGCCGGAGCCGCGCGCGAAGGCCGCCCCGATCGACGGCCTCAGCGTCACCGGGAAGGCGAGCACGGCGCCCACGTCGAGGGCGTGGCCACGGAGCTCACGGCTGCCCGTGCTGCCGGCAAGGAAGCTGCCGTTGGCCTGCTCGCTGTAGTCGGTCAGCGACTCGCGACCGCGAACCCGAGCCACGTCGGCCCAGTAGGCCAGCCGCGGCCCGGTCTCGGGCCTGAACTCGCCGCTGGCGCGCAGGCCGATCCAGCGCGCGCTCAGGTCGCTTGGGTCGGTGGCGTTCTCGTCGATCGCCACGCTGCCCAGCGCCGGGCGAGGCGAGGCATCACGCTGGTTCAGCCAGAACAGCTCGATCGCATGGCGGCGTGCCAGCCGCCAGGTGGCCTGGCCGAACCAGCGGCGCACCTGGCGCGAGCCCGGTGCGATGCCGCGGTCCTTCGACGACACGCGCATCAGTTCCTGCGCCAGGCCGGTGTCGAGCCGCCAGCCCTCGCCCTGGCCGACGATGCGCACGGCGTCGAGGTCATCGTCCCACCACCAGGCGCGCCGGTCGATCAACGGCACGCGGCCGGCCTGCACCGAGAAGGCAGAGCCGCCGACGCGGTCGAAGCGCACCCAGGTCTGGCCACGCTCCAACGACCTGTCCTTGGTCGGCGCGGCATCGCCGGTGCGGCGCTTGTCGAGCAGGCCGACGGCCTGCGCGAACACCTCGCTGTCGGGCGAGGGAGCGGTGCGCGCCTCGAGCTTGATCTCGTGCTCCTGCACACGGCGGTCGCGTGCGCTGCTGCGGTCGAGGTCGAAGTTGCCGCGCTTCTCTGCGCTGTACTCCCAGCTGCCGCCCAGCTCCACCGGCTGGCCGAAGACCTGCACGGTGGTCGGCTGGTCGGGTCGGCGGTCGTCGGCACGCTGGCCATCGCGCAGCGCCGGCGTGCCGGCGGCGGTGGTGGAAGGTGCGGGTGGGGTCTGGGCACAGGCGGCGAGCAGCAGGGTGGCCAGCAACGGGCTGGCGCGAAGACGGGTGTTCATGCGGGAGTCCTGGAAGGGGAAGCGGTTGCCGAGATCAGCGCCGCCATCGGCTGCCAGCGCAGCCCGCCGTGCCGGGTGACGCGTGCCAGCAGATCGCCGAGCTGGGCGAGTGCGGTCGCATCCATCGTGGCGTGATGCAGCATCAGGCCGAGCGGCGCGCCGTCGCCGGCGCGCGCGCGCAGCGCATCGGCCAGCGCACGCGCTGCGGCGACCGGGCCGCCGTCGCGCAGCTGGCGGCTCCAGTCGACGTCGACAGCGATCTCCGGCAGCGCGGCCTGGGCCGGCGCGCCGCGATCGCGCGACAGCGCGTCGAAGCCCAGCTCGGCCAGCACCGCCGGCGTGTGCGGCGCGCAGCGGTTCCACGGCGGCGTGAAGATCGGCTGCGCACGCGCGCCGAACAGGTGCTGCAGCAGCCGCCAGCCGCTGCGGATGTCATGGTGTTGCGACTCGGCGCTGCGCGCAGGGCCGAACTCGCACTTGCGGCCCTCGCTCTCGTGGCTCACGTGGGCGCAGCCATGCTGATGCAGGCCCAGTCGCTGCGGTGCGGCATCGAGGCGCGCGCACAGTTCGGCCACCAGCGGGTCGCTGACGGCCAGCGGAATCGCCGCGAGGTCGATGCACGCGCCGGCGGTGTCGACCGTATCGAGCAGCGCGAGCAGGCGGTCGTTCTCCCAGCCGGCGTCGTCGTCGCGGATGAAGGCGGTGACGGGCGCGGGCAGCGCGTCGAGCGCGGTCATGACCGAGCGGAACCAGTCGCTCATGCGGCCTCCCGCATGCGATCGGCGAGCAGCGAGACCAGGATCTCGGCGCTGCGCTGCGCGCCGTCCAGCGCCAGCGCGGCCGGGCGCGGCGTGAAGCGCAGCAGCGCCTCGAGCGCACGTGACAGCGACGCAGGTGCCAGCGCGCCCGGCGGCAGGCACTGCAGCGCGCCCAGCGCGGCGAGCTTCTCGGCGCGGCCGCGCTGCTCGTTCTCGGTGGCCGTCTCGTAGGGCGACACCAGCGCGGGCACGCCGGAGACCACGAGGTCGAGCGCGGTGTTGTAGCCGCACTGGCTCAGCGAGGCGCGCGCCGCGCGCATCTCGGCCACCATGTCGCCGACGTGGCGCAGCAGCGTCACACCGGCCACGCCTTCGCAGCGCGCACACAGCGCACGCCAGGCCGGCTCGGGCAGGAAAGGCCCGGCGACGATGCGCAGCGGCACGGGCTCGGCCAGCCGCTCTCGTGCCGCCAGCACGGTGCGGAACAGGTCTTCGCCGACGATGCCGCCACCGGCCGACACCAGCAGGTGCTCGCCGCGCGCCACGGGCTCGTCGCGATCACGGGAGGGCACCACGTAGCCGGTGTGGAACACCGGCGTGCGCAGCGGCCGCCGCGGGTGGAAGCTGTCCTGCAGCCGCGCGAAGCCGGCGTCCGAGTGAACCAGCACGGTGTCGAACCAGCGGTCGGTCATCCAGCGCGCACGCTCGTCGTGGTGCGCCTGGTCGGGCCGGGCGTCGACGAGGATGTCGCGCAGGCTGCAGGCCACCAGCGCCGGGCCGCCGGCCTGGCGCCGCGCGGCGCGGATCATCGGCAGGATCTCGCCGGCGAACTTCTTGCGGCCGAAGGGGAACAGCTCGACCAGCAGCACCGCCGGGCGCACGCGCTGCACGGCCGCGTCGATCAGTGCGCGCCGCTTCGTCCGCGCCGCCTCGACGTCGAGCGCGCCATCGCGGCTGACCACGGTGTGGCCGTCGTCCATGCCCAGCGGCGGCAGGTCGATGCGCTCCATGTCCTCGGGCACCGGCACGCGCGGCGGCAGCCGGCCGCCGTTGAGGAAGACGACGCGGAACCGCACCGCCAGCGCACGCGCCAGTGCGAAGCTGCGCGTCAGGTGGCCGATGCCCAGCGAGTGCTGGCAGTAGAAGAGCAGCGTGGGCCGCGGGTCATGCATGGCGTCTCTCCACCAGGGCGAGGTAGGCGCCGCGCTGGCGCAGCAGCGCGTCGTGCGAGCCCTGCTCGACGAGGCGTCCGCCGTCGAGCACGAGCACACGGTCGTAGGCCGACATGTCGGCCAGGTCGTGGGCGATGACGATCAGCGTGCGGCCGCGGTGCACGCGTGCCACCGTCTCGGTGATCAGGCGTGCCGACACCGGGTCGATCGACGCCGTGGGCTCGTCCATCGCCAGGATGGCCGGCTCCTTGACCAGCGCGCGTGCCAGGCACAGGCGCTGGCGCTGGCCGCCGGACAGCGTCGCGCCGCGCTCGCCGAGCTCGGTGTCGTAGCCCTGCGGCAGGTCGACGATGAACTCGTGCGCACGGGCGGCGCGGGCGGCGGCCTCCACCGCCTCGGGCGGCGCATCGGGCCGGCCGTAGGCGATGTTCTCGCGCACCGAGGTGCCGAACAGCAGGTTCTCTTGCAGCACGATGCCGATCTCGCGGCGCAGGCTCTCGCGCCGGTAGCGGCGGATGTCGATGCCGTCGATCAGCACGCGGCCGGCGCTCGGCTCGTACAGGCGCAGCAGCAGGTTGACCAGCGTCGACTTGCCGGCGCCCGACGGCCCGACCAGCGCCACGCGCTCGCCGGCGGCGATGCGCAGGTTCAGGCCGTCGAGCACCGGCTTGCCGCCGGCATAGGCGAACGAGACGTTCTCGAAGACGATCTCGCCGCTCGGGCGCAGCAGCTCGATGGCGTCGGGTGCATCCTCGATCTCGGGCTGCAGGTCGAGGATCTCGGCCACGCGCTGCGCGCTCACGCCGGCGCGCGAGAACTTCGCGGCCAGCCGGCCGAGGTCGCGCACCGGCTTGTACAGGCTGGTCACGTAGCCGATGAACACCAGCAACTCGCCGGGCGTGAGCCGGCCGGCCAGCACCTCGCGCGCGCCGAGCAGCACGGTGATCGCCGTGCCCAGCGCGCTGACCACCGCGATGGCCTTGGCGATGGCGCCGGCGCTGCGCGTGCCGCGCATGCCGCTGTCGTAGCTGGCCTCGATCTCGCGGCGGAAGCGGTCTTCCTCGTAGCCCTGGCGGCCGAAGGCCTGCACCAGCGCGATCGCGCCGAGCACCTCGTTCAGCCGCGAGGTCATGCGGCCCTCGTTGCGGCGCTGCTCGCGCACGGTGGCCTTGACGCGGCGGTTGAGCCGGTAGATCACCGCCAGCAGCGGCGGCAGCGTGGCGCACACCACGAGGGCCAGCTGCCAGTTCAGCATGAACATCACCGCCAGCATCGCCACCAGCGTCAGCGCATGGCGCGCCAGCGTCAGCGCCCACTCGGAGAACATGTCGCGCAGCAGGTTGGTGTCGCCGGCCACCTTGGTGATCAGCTCGCCGCTGCGCGCGTCGCGGTGGTAGGCCAGCGACAGGCTCTGCAGCTGCGCGAACAGCGCGGCCCGCAGCCGCCAGGTGATGCGGTGGCCGATCTGCGCGCTGCAGTACAGCTGCAGGTAGGCGAAGCCGCCGGCCAGCAGCGCGATCGCGGCGATGGCGCCGGCCGAGGCCAGCAGCGCCGGCCAGGGCCCGAGGGCCAGCAGCGGCTGCAGCGGCGCCAGCGCCGGCGGCAGCGCGTGGCCGAGCAGGATGTGGTCGAAGATGATCTTCAGCGGCCACGGCGCCAGCAGCTCGGCCAGCACCACGCCGACCAGGCCGAGCACCGCCAGCAGCAGCGCACCGCGCTGCTCGACGAGTGCGCTGCGCACGATGGCGCGCAGCCCCGTGCCCGGAGGCGTTGCAGGGGCGGTCATGGGCGGGTCTCCACGAAAGCGGGTTCGGCCAGCGCCTCGGCGCGGGCCAGGCGGCGCTCGGCCTCGTCGCGCCAGCCGGGCACCTGGAACACGAAGGCACGGCTGGCCTGCAGCAGCGCCTGCAGCACCAGGTGCCACTGCAGCCGGCGGCGGCCGAAGCGTTCGGGCGCGTGCTGCGCGTAGGCGGCGATCACGAGCGCGCCGACCTCGGCCGCCGCCGGCACGGCGGGCAGCCGCGTGACGAAGGCGGCCAGGTCTTCCATCGGGTCGCCGAGGGCGAACTCGTCGAAGTCGTGGAAGACGATCCGGCCACCCGCGGCCATGTCCACGCCGACCTGTCCGGCGTGGAAGTCGCCGTGGATCAGGCCGGCCTCGTGCAGCGGCAGCGCGATCGCCGCGCGTTCCAGCGTGTCGGCCAGGCGCACGGCGCGATCGGCCAGCAGCGGCAGCGCACGACCGATCTTCTGTGCCCGGCGCCAGGCTTCGGCGACCCAGTGCGCGGTGTCGTGGTGCGCTTCGACGCCTTCGATGCGGCAGCCGTGAAGCGCGGCCAGCGCGCGGGCCAGCCGGCCGGGCAGCTCCGTGCTGCAGCCGGCGGCGAGCACGTCGGGCAGCGGCACGCCGGGCGCGCGCGCCTGCCACACGCTGCGTGTGGCGGCATGCCAGCGCAGTGGCTCGGCCACCGCGGGCGCGGCCGGCTCGTGCTGCGCCAGCGTCCAGAAGTGGCGGAAGCGTTCGTGGATGCGCGCGCCGCGCTCGTCGGCAAAGGTCTTGGCATAGAGCGTCGCGCCCTGCTGCACGTAGCGCAGCGTGGCGCGCTGCTCGGGCTCCCAGCGCAGCACCTCGACGTCGGCCGGCGCGGGCCCGTGCCAGGCCAGCGCGCGCGGCGCATCGAGCAGTTCGCGCAGCTGCGGCAGGCCGGGGTCGGCTGGCCAGGGCCACAGCAGCATGTCCAGCGGCGGCACCGCCACCACGGTGGACGGGCCGCTGCCGTGCAGCGCGGCGAGGCTGCCGCCGTCGCGCCAGGTCTTGGCGTACCAGCGCTGCCGCCCGCCGTCGCGCAGGTCGAGCTCGTAGACGGCCGTCAGCGGATGCGGATGGCGGCGCTTCGAGGCGCTGCGCCGCGCCTTGACGATGCGCACCGCGGCGATGTCCGGCGCGCCGGGCAGCCAGGCGCCGAGCATCTCGCGCATCGCCGCCGGATCCAGGCAGGCGTCGATGGCGTTCATGCCGCCTCCGCCCACGGAGACTCCGCCCACTCGGCGGCCAGCGCGATCAGGCGCGGCGCGATCTCGAAGCGCCCCGGCTTGAGGTTGACCACGCAGCGCCAGGCGCGCTGCGTCAGCAGCTGCCAGGCCGTCGCCCAGGCCAGCGCTGGTGCCGCTGGCACGCTGCCGCCGCCACGCGCATAGCCGTCCAGCAACGCGGACCAGGCGGCGGCATCGCGCTGCGCCGGGGCGCCAGCCAGCACGGCGCGGTAGGCGCCGTCGGCGCACCAGCTGCCCAGTTCGAGCACGGCCGGCGCGCGGCGGGCACCGTCGAGGTCGATCAGCGCCAGCGTCGGGCCCGTCACCAGCACGTTGCGTGGGTGCAGGTCGCCGTGCAGCGTGGCGGCGGGCTGGCCGTCGAGCCAGTGCAACCCACGCTCGAGCGCGGCCACGGCGCGGCGCAGCTCGCGCTGCGAAGCGGGCAGCACCAGCGCCAGCGTGTCGCTCACTTCGGCCAGCCGCGTGCGCAGCGCGGCGCCGTCGAGCCGGCGTGCCAGCTCGAGCGGGGCGTGGTGCAGCGCGGCCAGTTGCGCGCCCAGCGGCGCGGCGAAGCGCGTGGCATCGGCTTGGTCGAGCAGTGCGCTGCCGGGCATCGCCTGCTGCCAGTGCAGCTGCGTCGCCGGCTGCCACAGCAGCGCGGCCGGCGTGCACAGCCGGCCGGCGCGCCAGGCCGGCGTGGCCTGCAGCGAGGCGAGGATGCCGTGCGCGGTGGCGCCGTCGGGCTCGCGGCTGGACTTGGCGTAGACGGTCGCCTCGCGCGGCTGCCCGTCGCGCAGCCAGTGCAGCGCCACGCGCGCCGTCAGGCGCTGCTCGGGCACGTACTGCACCACCTGCACCCGGTGCGCGAGCAGCCGGGCGCCGGGGCCGTCGATGGCCGCGACCACCTCGGGCAGCCAGCGCTCGGCCAGAGCTGCGTCGTCGTTCAGCATCCGCGGCGCGAGCAGCTTGCGGTCCTGCGGCCACCAGGCCCACTGCAGCACGCCGCCCTCGCGCAGGCGCGCGGACACGCGGCGCTCGGATCGCTCGCCGTCGCCGGCATTGCGCAGCGCGAGACGGTAGCTGATCGAGGCATTGCGGCGCGGGCGGTACTTCACGCGCTCGACCTCGCAGGCCTCGACGCAGAGGCCCTCGTCGCGCAGCCCGGCGGCGAACTCCGCCGCCATGGCCGGTGCATCCACCAGCCGGGCCAGCGAGGGCAGCACCGGGTCGAAGGGCAGCGGATTCACGACCCCGCCTCCGTCGTCAGCACGACGCTGCGCGAGCCGATGCGCAGCGTGGCCCCGGCATGCGAGACGGCGCGCAGCACACGGCCATCGGCGCCGACCCGCCAGTGCAGCCAGCGGCCGGTGAAGACCAGTTCGCCGATCTGCCAGGTGCGGCTCGTGGCGCTGCGGGCGTGGAACCAGCCGTCGTGCCAGTCGAGGTCGTCGGCGCGCAGGCGGATGTCGAGCGCGAGCGCCTCGCGGCCATCGTCGGCGCGCGCGACCAACGCGCCGACCGTGGCCTGCGCCGGGCGGCCGCGCCAGGGCAGCAGCACGCTGTCGAACTCGGCGTTGCGCTCGCGGGTGCGCGTCAGCAGCGCCGGCGCCGGCTGCTTGTGGCCGTAGCGCGCCGACACCCAGGCTTCGGCCACCACCGCCTGCTGGCCCGGGCGCGGCAGTTGCGCGATCACGAGGCCGGGGCTGGCGAGCATGCCGTCGTCGCCGAGCGCACAGCCGCCTTCAGCGTGCGCGCCGAGCTGGAACTTCAGCGCGTAGTCGTGCAGCGTGGTTGCGCGCAGCGTGTCGGCCACGATCCAGTAGCGGCGGTCGACGAAGACGATGCAGCGCTCGTGCACCGCGTCGTAGGCGTGGCTGGCGCAGCGGCCGTGCAGCAGGTCGATGGCTTCGCCGTCCAGCGCTTCGAGCAGCGTGCAGTCGGGCGCCGGACCGGCGATCTTGTGGCGCACCGCGCCCGCGGCGTGGCGCGAGGGCTCCTTGATGGGCCGCGGCTCGTACAGCGTCTGCGTGCGGCCGTCCACGCACACCGTGCTGTGCGCCGCGGTGTGGCGGAAGTGCACGCGCCAGTTGACGTCGCCCGCCTCGCTGTAGGTGTAGCGGCCGGGGTCGACCACCAGCGGCCGGCCGCAGGCGGCGAGCTCGAAGGACAAGGCGTCGAAGTGGCCGTGGTTGCCTTCGCCGAGCGGCCCGCAGTCGAACACCAGGTGTTGCGCATGGCGGCCCCAGCCGCTGCGCAGCACGTGGTAGCCGCTGGCCGCGAAGTGGGCGTTGCGGATGGCCGGCTCGCGCCCCTGCGCGCCGCGCGTGGCGACGAAGCGCAGGTCATCGCGGCCGAGCAGCTGCGCGCCCTGCAGCAGCAGCGGCTCGAAGCCGCGCGCGTCGCCATCGGAGAAGCTTGGCATGCCGCCGCCGGGCTGGTGCACCGCCAGCGCGAAGTCGAAGGCGTGCTGCAGCGCGGCGTCGAAGGCCACCGGCACGGCCACGCCGTTGTGCGCTGCGAGCTGGCGCACCTGCATCCAGTTGCGCAGCGCGAGGTGGTGGTAGTCGGTCGAGAGTTCGCAGTGCACGCCGTCGGCGAGCAGGTCGGCCTCGACGTTGCTCAGCGTCTGCGCCAGCGCGACCTCGCGCCAGCGTGCACTGGCCGCGAACTCCGGGAACACCACGCCGGCCAGGAAGATCGCCAGCAGCTCCAGCGTACGGTGGTTGCGCTTGGGCGTCAGGTTCGCGCAGAGGAACTCCACCTGCGCGTGCAGCGAGTGCAGCACGCGGCGGAAGAAGGCTGCGTCGACCGGTGCCCCGTGGCGGTCGTGCAGCACGAAGCCGTGCAGCGCGTAGATCCAGTTCTGCACGCGCCGGCCGGTCACGTCGGCGGCGATGAAGCCCACCGGCACCTGCGCCATCCAGCCGTCGAGCAAGGCCGTCCAGCGCTCGACGTAGCGGGCGTCGCCGCTGGCCTGCCAGGCCTGCGCGAGGCCGGCGGCGTAGTAGAACTTGTGCAGCAGGATGTGCCACTCGACATCCGCACTGGGATTGTCCAGCCAGGCGATCGGGTCGGGCAGGCGGTGCGTCTGGCCGACGAACTCGAAGCGGCCGTGCATCACGCCCTCGATGCGCTCGGCGGTGACCTCTTCCGGATCGATCACCGGCTCGAAGCGCACGCCGCGGCGGGTGCGGAAGTGCGCGAGCAGTGCCGCGTCGTCAAGGGCGCGCCACGCCGGCGACAGCCAGTCGTCGCCGCGCACCTCGCCCACCGGCTCGAGCACGGCCGTCACGACAGCGCCTCCTTGCGGCGCAGCCCGGCCTGGGCCTGGGCCTGCTGCAGCTGGGCGACGAAGAGGTCGCGCAGCGCGACGGTGGTGCGGCGCGAGTCGAAGCGCTCGCAGATGCGCTGGCGGCCGCCGAGCGCGAGCGTGCGGTGCAGCGCCGCATCGGTCAGCACGCGCTGCAGCGCGGCGGCCAGCGCGGCCGGGTCGCGCGGCTCGACCAGCAGGCCGTGCGCGCCGTCGTCGATCATCTCGGGGATGCCGGAGATCGCCGTGCTGACCACCGGCACGCCCATCGCCATCGCCTCGGCCAGCACGTTGGGGAAGCCGTCGCGGTCGCCGTCTTCCATCACCTGGCAGGGCAGCGCGAAGACATGCGCCTCGCGGTAGATCTCGCGCAGCGCCTCCTGCGTGACCGGGCCGTGCAGCCCGACATGGCCGCCCAGGCCGCGGGCCTCGATCAGCGCGGTGATCGAGGCCGAGGCGCTGCCCGCCTCGCCGACGATGCGGCATTCGAAGTCCACGCCGGCGTCGCGCAGCCGTGCGCAGGCCTCGATCAGCTGGTCGAAGCCCTTCTTCTCGACGAGACGGCCGACGGCGAGGATCAACGGCCGCGTGCGCGGCACCGCAGGCGCCGCGGGGCGGAACCAGTCGGTGTCCAGCCCGTGGTAGATCGCATGCACCTCGTCGGGCCGCGGGTGGCGCGTGCGCAGCACGCCGGCGTTGGCGCAGGTGCAGGTGGCGACGAAGCGCGCGCCGTGCATCTTGCGCTCGAGCAGGTCGCCGGGGTTGAGCTCGGCCTGGTAGATGTCCTTGGCGTGCGCGGTGAAGCTGTAGCTGCGCGCGCTCATGTGTGCCGCCCACTTCGTGATGGTCGCCACGCCGTGGCAGAAGTGGCCGTGCAGGTGGCCGACATCGCCGTGGCGGATCACGTCGGCGGCGATCGCGCCGGCCTGCAGGAACTCCTTGACGAACACCTTGCGCAGGCGCAGCCGGCCCTGCTCGTCGCGGCCACGGTGCCGCCAGGCCAGCTGCAGCGCGCTGGCCAGCGTGGCGCCCCAGCGCAGCGGGTGGCGCAGTGCCACGAAGGCATGGTCGCGCCCGAAGGCCGGCAGGTTGGTGGCCAGCCAGCCCGGCAGCGTGCTGCCCGACAGCGAGCTCGCTTTCGGCAGGTAGCTCAGCGGCGCGCGGATCGCCGCCACCACCGGGTGCACCTGCGGCTCGTTCTCGCGCTTGACGGAGTACAGGCGCAGCGCGAGGCCGAGGCGCTCGATCTGGTGGATCTCGTGGGCGATGAAGGTTTCCGACAGGCGCGGAAAGCCGTTCATCACGTAGGCGACCTTGTGCATGGTGTCCTCAGGCGATCAGGGGCTGCGCGTCGTGCGCATGGGTGGCGGCCAGCAGGCCCAGCACCACGCGCAGGTTGCGGTCGTTGTCGAAGTCGCGCGTGACGGTGTGGCGCGCGTTGCGGCCGAGCTGTGCGGCCAGCGCCGGCGTCTCGATCAGCTGCTGCACCGCGTCGGCGATCGCCGAGGGGTCTTCCGCGCCGACCAGCAGGCCGTTGTGGTGGTGCTTGACGACCTCGGGGATGCCGGAGATGCGCGTGGCCACCACCGGCAGGCCCATCGCCATGGCCTCGAGCAGCACGTTGGGGATGCCGTCGCGGTCGCCGTCGGCAGCCACGCGGCTGGGCTGCACGTAGAGGGCGGCGCGCGCATAGCGGTCGATCACCTGCTCGCGGGTGAGCTTGCCCGCCAGCTGCACCTGGTCCTGCAGCCCGTGGTGCTCGATCAATGCGGCCAGCCGATCGCGCTCGGCGCCGTAGCCGACGATCTCGCAGCGGAACGTCACGCCGCGGCCGCGCAGCAGCCGGCAGGCGTCGATCAGCGTGTCCAGGCCCTTCTTCTCGACCAGCCGGCCGACCGACAGGATCAGCGGCACCAGCGAGGGCACGGCACGGCGCGCCGGGTGGAAGGCGCCGGCGTCGATGCCGTGGTACATGCGCTGCACGTTGGCGGTGGGCGCGATGCGACGCAGCGTGCGGCAGTTGAACTCGGTGCAGGTGACGGTGAAGCGCGCGGCGTGCAGCTTGCGGTTCAGGTGATCGGGGCGCGACAGGTAGATGTCCTTGGCATGCGCCGAGATCGAGAAGGGCATGCCGCTCATCGCCGCGACCAGTTCGGCCACGTCGGCCGGCGTGGAGATGAAGTGGGTGTGCAGATGCGCCACGCCGTCCTCGCGCAGCTGCCCGGCCAGCCAGCCGGCGCGGGCGAAGTCGCGCCAGCCGGCACGGCCGCGGGCAACGCCCTTCAGCAGTGCCTGCAGGTAACGCCAGGGCGATGCCAGGGCCTCGCGCAGGTGACGAGCGGCATGGCCCAGCGGGTCACCGGCCGGCGAGGCCGGCACCTGCAGCACCGGCGCGCGCACCTGCGCCACCGCCGGGTGGGTCACGTCGTCGCTGGGTGGGGCCAGCGTGTAGATGCGCAGCGGCACGCCCAGCCGCTCCAGGCCCAGCACCTCTTCGAGCACGAAGGTTTCGGACAGCTTGGGGAAGCGCTTGACCAGCACGCCGACACTGCGCTGCGGCGCATCCGCAGTCCGGTTCATGCCACCAGCTCCCGGCGCGCGGCGCGGCTGGGGCGGGGCGTGGCGCGCGCGGGCTCGCCCCCCGGAGGCGCCGCGCGGTGGTCGAGCAGATCGAACAGCGCAGCCGTCACGCGCTGCAAGCCGTCGAGCCGGCGCAGCGCCGTGGGCTGCTGGCGGGCGCTCCAGGCCGTGAGCTCGGCTTGGAGGGCCGCCGCCAGCGTCGCGGCGCCGAGCAGATCGGGGTGCAACATGCGCACGTAGCCGAGTGCCGCCATGCGCTCGGCGCGCAGGTACTGCTCGACACCCGGCTTGACGCGCGGCACCAGCAGTGCACGCTTGCGCAGCGTCAGCAGCTCGCAGACGGTGTTGTAGCCACCCATGGCCAGCACCAGGTCGGCGCCGTCCATCAGCGACATCATGTCGTCGCAGAAGTCCTGCACGCTCACGCCGTCGATCGCGGCGGCGGCCTGGTGGATGGCTGCGCGGCGTGCCTCGCCCATCTCCGGCCCGCAGACGACGTGGCTGCGCGGCCGCTGTGCCGCCGGCATCGCGGCCAGCGAGGCCAGCGCGGTGGTGACCAGTGCGCCACCGTCTTCGCCGCCGCCGGGCGTAACCAGCAGCAGCGGCTCGCCTTCGCTCACGCCCAGCGTGCGGCGCACCGCAGCGCGCGACTGCCGCCCCGGCTCGCGGGCGATGTAGCCGCAGAAGTTCACCTTCGCGGCGGCGAAGGGCGGGAAGTCGTACTCGCGCCGCAGGTCGTAGACCTCGGGGCAGCCCACCACCAGCACCTGGTCGTACCAGGTACTGATGGCATCGAAGTAGCCGTTCTTGCGCCACACGCGGCTGGTGGACTCGGCACTGTCGAGGATGTCGCGCAGCAGCAGCACCAGCTTCGGCCGCTTGGCCGCGCCGGGCAGCGCCTGCAGCGCGCCGGCCAGTTCGTCCTCGACGCCGAAGGGCTTCTTGTCGACCAGGATCAGGTCGGGCGCGAAATCGGCGATCGCCGAGCGGATCAGGTTCGCGCGCATGCGCACCGTCTCCTCCAGCGAGATCGGCAGCGTGCGGGCGCCATAGCGGCCGGCGGTGTCGCGCGCCAGGCAGGGCAGCTTGACGTAGTCGATGCGGTCCGGAATGCGGAAGGCATGCAGCATCGGCGAGCCGGTGATCACCAGCACGGCGACGTCGGCGCTGGACTGCACCAGGTGCCGCGACACCTCCAGCATGCGGCGGATATTGCCCAGGCCGAAGGTGTCGTGCGAGTAGACGAGGATGCGCTTCATCGATGGTCCTTGCTGTTTTGGGCAATCTTTGGGAAAATTGTCCCAACAGATATCAAGAACCGGGCCAGCCGATGTGCATCACGCAAGTCATTGATTCGCTTGGAAATCGCGCCAACGCCCGGTGGGGCGTGGGTGAAAAGCCCCAGCGGGTGGGGGTCAGATGACCCAGGCTTCCCCCAGCTCCGGCCCCAGGCCGGCGTTCCGGCTGACGCCCTGGTTCGGCGGCGTGGCGCTGCTGGCCATCGCGGTGATCGCCGCGGCGAGCGTGTGGCTGCTCGGCTGGTTCGTCACCCAGCGCATGCTGTTGCAGGAGGCGACGCTGACGCGCGACTTCGTCCAGAGCCTGGTGGCGGTGGAGACTCCCCTGCAGGACGTGCTGGCCCGGCCGGGCGAAGGCGTCTCGGCCGAGGCCGAGGTGTCGTTCCAGCACATCGCCCGCATGCCCGACGTGCTGCGCGCCAATGTCTACGACCGCCACCGCACGGTGCTGTGGTCCAGCGACCGCAGCCTGCGTGGGCGCCGCTTCGGGCCGAACCAGGAGCTCGACATGGCGCTGGCCGGCGCGGTGATGGTCGAGAAGAAGACGCACGACGAGCGCGTCAACGGCAAGGCCGAGTACGAGTCGCTGGCGCAGCCGGACGAGCTGTTCGTCGAGCTCTACGTGCCGGTGCGCGACGTGAACACGGGCGCCGTGGTCGGCGCGATCGAGTTCTACAAGAACCCGCGCGGGCTGATGCAGATCCTCGGGCAGCTGCGCCGCTACATGCTCGCGGGCGCGGTGCTGTTCGGAGCGCTGCTGTTCGTCGCGCTGTTCGGCCTGGTGCGCCGGGCCGACCGCCTCATCCAGGCCCAGCAGCAGCGCCTGGTGGACAGCGAGACCTACGCTGCACTGGGCGAGATGAGCTCGGCGGTCGCCCATGGCATCCGCAACCCGCTGGCGGCGATGCGCAGCTCGGCCGAACTGATCGCCGAGACCGCACGCGGCCCGGCACGCCCCGGCGACGCGGCCGTCACGCAGGAGGCGGCCCGCGACATCGTCGAACAGTCCGACCGGCTCGGTGCCTGGCTGCGCGAACTGCTGGCCTACACGCGGCCGGGCGACGGCGAGACGCAGCCGCTGGCGCTGGGCCCGCTGGTGGGCAGCTGCCTGCAGGACTTCGCGCGCGAGATCGAACGCCGCCGCGTCGACGCACGCACCGACGTGGCCGAGGGCCTGCCGCCGGTGCAGGCCGACGCGCTGTGCGTCGGCCAGGTGCTGCGCAGCGTGGTTGCCAACGCGCTGGAGGCCGTGCCTGACGGCGGCCGCATCACCGTCAGCGCGCAGGCCGATGCGTCGCGCGGCCAGATGCTGCTGCAGGTGCGCGACAACGGCAGCGGCATCGCCAAGGCCGAGCGCGCCCGCATCGGCCAGCCCTTCTTCACCACCAAGGCGCACGGCATGGGCGTGGGCCTGGCGCTGGCGCGCCGCGTGCTCGAGCGCCATGGCGGGAAGCTGCACATCGCCAGCCAGCCGGGCCGCGGCACGGTGGTCTCCATCAGCCTGCGGCTGGCGCGCAGCGCCTGACGCTTCGAAAGCACCCCATGAACGGCGCCATCCTGATCATCGAGGACGAGACCATCCTCGCGAAGAACATGCGCACCTACCTCGAGCGCAACGAGTACGAGGTGGAATGCGCCGAGAGCGCCGAGGACGGCATCGCGCGGCTCGAGCGCTTCGCGCCCGACGCGGTGGTGCTCGACTTCAACCTGCCCGGCATGGACGGCCTGCAGGCGCTGGAGCGCATCCGCGCGCAATGCCCCGGCACGCCGGTGATCATGGTCACCGGCCACGGCAGCGTCGAGACGGCGGTCGAGGCGATGAAGGCCGGCGCGCTGGACTTCCTGACCAAGCCGGTGCCGCTGGCCAAGCTCGGCATGCTGCTGCAGCGCGCCACCTCCGAGCGGCGCAAGGACAGCGCGCTGGCCTACTACCGGCAGCGCGACGGTGAAGGCGCCGACCTGTCGACGCTGCGCGGCGAGTCGCCCGGCATGCAGCGCCTGCACGGCCTGCTGCGCCAGCTGCTGCGTTCCGAGGAGCAGCTGCGCGACGGCGAAGCCCCGGCGGTGCTGGTGCGCGGCGAGACCGGTACCGGCAAGGAACTGGTGGCGCGCGCGCTGCACTTCAACGGCCCGCGCCGCGACAAGCCCTTCGTCGAGCTGAACTGCGCGGCGCTGCCGGCGCAGCTGCTCGAGTCGGAGCTGTTCGGCCACGAGCGCGGCGCCTTCACCGACGCGCGCGAACGCAAGCTCGGCCTGGTCGAGACGGCCGAGGGCGGCACGCTGTTCCTCGACGAGATCGGCGACATGGAGCAGCCGCTGCAGGCCAAGCTGCTCAAGCTGCTGGAGGAGCGCACCGTGCGCCGCCTGGGCAGCGTGCGCGAGCAGAAGGTGGACGTGCGCATCGTCGCCGCCACGCACCGGCCGCTGGACCAGCTGGTGCGCGAGGGCCGCTTCCGTGCCGACCTCTACTTCCGGCTGCGCGTGGTGCAGCTCGACCTGCCGCCGCTGCGCGAGCGCGGCGACGACGTGCTGCTGCTCGCCCGCCACTTCGTCGCCCACCATGCGGCGCGCTACGGCAAGCCGGCGCCGGCCTTCACGCCGGGTGCCGAGCGCGCGCTGATGACCCACACCTGGCCGGGCAACGTGCGCGAGCTGCGCAACCTGCTCGAACAGGCCGTGCTGCTGGCGCGTGGCGACCGGCTCGACACCGATGACCTCGCGCTGCACGCGTCGAGCATGATGGCCGACAGCGCCGCCATGCCGGCCGCGACCGCGGCCCGCACCCTGCCCGAGCTCGAACGCGAGGCGCTCACCCAGGCACTGGCCCAGGCCGGCTGGAATGTCAGCCGCGCGGCGCGAGAGCTGGGCATCAGCCGCGACACACTGCGCTACCGCATCGACAAGCACGGGCTGGCCGCGCAGATGCCACCGGACTTCCGCGAAACCCGCTGACCGGGCCGCCGCTCAACGCGGCCCGAGCGGGCTGGGTTCGCCGGGCGGTACTGCCGACGCATCGAGCGGCCGCGCCGGCGCGTGGTGCGGCGTCATCGTGCGCCACAGCAGCATGGCACCGGCCAGCAGCAACAGCAGCGGCCCGGCCCACAGCAGCCAGGTGCTGGCCTTGACCGGCGGGCGATAGAGCACGAAGTCGCCGTAGCGCTGGGTCATGTAGTCGATCACCTGCGCATCGCTGCGACCGGACCGCAGCTGTTCGCGCACCTGGTTCTTCAGGTCGACGGCCAGCGGGGCGTGGGAGTCGGCCAGCGACTGGTTCTGGCAGACCAGGCAGCGCAGCTCGGCGGCGAGCTGGTTGACGCGCGCCTCCAGCGCCGGATCGGCCGCCACCGGGAGGGCCTCGCCGGCGAAGGCCGGTGCCACCATCACGGCCAGGCACAGCATCGCCACTGCTGCAGCGGCCGCGCGCGGGCCGTCGGCGGCTTGCGCTTCGCGCCGCGTGGCCACGCGGTAGCGCCGGTCGGCCGCGGCCAGCAGCCCGCCCAGCGCCATGGCGAGCGCGCCGAACCAGATCCAGTCGACGAAGGGCTTGTGGTACACGCGCACCGTCCAGGTGGTGGCGTCCAGCGGCTCGCCGAGCGAGACGTAGAGATCGCGCCACAGCCCGCTGTCGATCGCGGCCTCGGTCATCGGCATCTGCTGCACCTTGTAGAGGCGTTTCTCGGGCCGCATCACGAAGGGCGCTGACTCGCCGCGCTGCACGCGCAGCGTGCCGCGCACGCCGACATAGTTCGGCCCTTCGAACTCCTCCACGCCCTGGAAGGTGAAGCCGTAGCCGGCCACCGCAACGCTGTCGCCCAGCGCCATCTTCACGTCGCGCTCGAGCTCGTAGCCCTTGACCATCGTGACGCCGACGATGAACACGCCGACACCGGCGTGCGCCAGCGCCATGCCGAAGAAGCTCGGCGACGAGCGGCGCAGCTGCGCGACACGCGAGGCGATGCCGCCGCCGGGCTCGCCGCGCAGGCGCTGGGCCAGCAGCGCCGCGGTGCTGGCGAACACCCAGGCCGCCAGCAGCAGGCCGAGTGCGATGCCCAGGCTGAAGCGGCCCGCTGCCCACGGCAGGGCGAGCGCGGCGACGACGCTCACCAGCGCCGGCCAGCGCAGCCGGCGCGCCAGTTCGGCGGCAGAGGCCGACTTCCAGCGCGCCAGCGGCCCCACGCCCATCAGCAGCACCACCGGCGCCATCAGCGGCACGAACACCGTCTCGAAGTAGGGTGCGCCCACCGAGAGCTTGCCGAGGCCGAGCGCGTCGAGCACCAGCGGGTAGAGCGTGCCCAGCATCACCGTGGCCGCGGCCGTCACCAGCAGCAGGTTGTTGACCAGCAGCAGCGACTCGCGCGAGACGCGGTCGAAGCGCCCGCCGAAGCCCACGCTCGCCGCGCGCCAGGCGAACAGGCCGAGCGAGCCGCCGACGATCACCAGCAGGAAGGCGAGGATGAAGATGCCGCGCGCCGGGTCGGTGGCGAAGGCGTGCACCGAGGTCAGCACGCCAGAGCGGACGAGAAAAGTGCCCAGCAGCGACAGCGAGAAGGCGGCGATCGCCAGCAGCACCGTCCAGGCCTTGAAGGCGCCGCGCTTCTCGGCCACCGCCAGCGAGTGGATCAGCGCGGTGCCGACGATCCAGGGCATGAACGAGGCGTTCTCCACCGGGTCCCAGAACCACCAGCCGCCCCAGCCCAGCTCGTAGTAGGCCCACCAGCTGCCCAGCGCGATGCCCAGCGTCAGGAAGGTCCAGGCGGCGGTGGTCCAGGGCCGCGACCAGCGCGCCCAGGCGGCGTCGAAGCGGCCCGACAGCAGTGCCGCCACCGCGAAGGCGAAGGCCACTGCGAAGCCGACGTAGCCCATGTAGAGCATCGGCGGGTGGAACACCATGCCCGGGTCCTGCAGCAGCGGGTTGAGGTCGCGACCGTCGAGCGCGGCCGGCACCAGCCGTTGGAAGGGGTTGGAGGTGAGCAGGATGAAGAGCAGGAAGCCGACCGCGACGACGCCCATGACCCCAAGCACGCGCGCGACCATGTCCGGCGGCAGCCGCTGCGAGAACAGGCTCACCGCCAGCATCCACAGCGTGAGCATGAACACCCACAGCAGCATCGAACCCTCGTGGCTGCCCCAGGTGGCGGCGATGCGGTAGGCCAGCGGCAGCTCGGTGTTGGAGTGCGAGGCGACGTTGAGCACCGAGAAGTCGTTGGCCACGAAGGAGGCCATCAGGCAGCCGAAGGCGATCGCGACGAAGACGAACAGCGCCTGCGCGGCCGGGCGCGCGAGGTTCATCGCTGCCGCGTCGCCACGCGCGGCGCCGATGATCGGCAGTGTGCCGAGCGCGAGCGCCACGAAGAGGGCGACGATGAGTGCGAAGTGGCCGAGTTCGGGCAGCATGGGTCGCTCCTTCAGCAATCGTCGCGCCGTGCGCGGCAGGCTTCGTCGGTGCGGAAGAAGGCGCGGCTGACGTAGGCCGCCACCGCGTCGACCTCGGCGGGTTTCAGCACATCGCGCCAGGCCGGCATCGAGGTGCCGGGCAAGCCCTCGCGGATGGTGCGGCGCAGTCGAGGAGCCGGCATGCTGTCGTGCGTGTACATCGTCAGGTCGCGCGCCTTCGGCTCCATGAACTGGCCGATCCAGTTCTTGCCCGTGCCATCGGCACCATGGCAGAAGGCGCAGTTGGCCTGGAACAGCGCCTCGCCGCGCTTCTGCTGCGGGGTCAGTGCGGCGATCACCGGCACGACGTCGTGCTGCGCGTAGACGCTGGCGCTCGAGACGGCGTCGACCTTCGGTGCGCCGTAGTCGCCCGGCTGGAATCCCATGCGCGGGTACGACAACGGCCGTGAGCTCCAGGCCGGGCCGTCGTCGGTGACACGGCCGCGGTCGTGGCAGCTGATGCAGGCCTCGAGGAACAGCGTGCGGCCGCGGCGCTGGCCGTCGTCGAGCTGATCGACGGGCGTGTCCAGCGCCAGCGTGCCGGTCGCGAACGGGTAGGCCACCGCATAGCGCTCGTGCCCGGGCCAGCCGTTCGCGGCGGTGTGGTACGCGGTGTTCGCTGCCTTGCGGTGCACGAACTCGTGTTCGACGAAGGCGGCCACGGCGGCCATCTGCCCGGCATCGAGGATGCCGCTGAAGGACTTCATCGCCGTGCCCTCGCGGCCGCTCTTCAGCGTGGCGAGGATGGTCGCCGCATCCAGCGGCGGGCCTTGCGTGAAGTCGCGCGGCTTCGGCGCGAGGTAGGAGGCCGCGAGCGTCTTCGCGTCGCCCGAGTAGCCGTGGCAGAAGTAGCAGCGGTAGTTGTAGACCGCGCGGCCGGCCTCGATCTGCGCCTCGCCGTCGTGCGTGCCGCAGCCGGCCAGCAGCCAGGCCAGCACGATCGTGAGCACGGCGCGGCAGGTCACTTCGCGGCGGCCTGAGTGGCCGCTGCTGCCGATGCGGCCGATGCCACCGGTGCAGCGGCGATGAAGCTGCGGAACACGTACTCCGACACGTCGGCCATCTGCTGCGGCGTGGCCACTTGCTTCCAGGCCGGCATCTCGCTGCCCAGCCGCCCCTCGCTGACCGCGGCGTACAGCGCGACGCGGTTGAAGCGCGCGCGCGAGGCCGGCTCGATGAAGTTGCGCGGCTTCGGGTTGATGAAGTAGGCACGCGGGCCGGCGCCGTCACCGCGCGCGCCGTGGCAGGTGGCGCAGTTGGCCAGATAAAAAGCACCCCCGCGCTTCGGGTCTCCCTTCAGACCGTTGGGGAGGCCGGCCGTCATGTCGACCTGCACGGGGGTGGAAGCGGTGTCGGCCTCGCGCCCGCCGTGCGCCCGCGTGCCGGAGATGCCTGCCGTCGCCGCCGGCGCCGTGGCACCGGCCTCGCGGTTCACGAAGGTGGCGAGCACATGGTCGGCGAGCACGCCGATGTCGGCCTCGGAGAGCTGCGTCTTCCAGCCGACCATCGCGGTGCCGGGCCGGCCGTGGGTGATGGCCAGCACGATGCGTTCGCGCGAGAGCTCGGCGCGGCTGGCTGCGCTGGTGAAGTCGCGCGGCGGCGTCGACAGCGAGCCCGTGGCGCGGCTCTGCCCGTTGCCCTTGTCGCCATGGCAGACGGAGCAGTAGTTGTGGTACAGCACCGCGCCGCGCGGCGCGTCCTTGGCCGGTGCGGCAGCGCCGGCCAGCAGCGGCAGCGCGAGCGCGCAGGTAGCGATGCAGCGAAGGGCGAGTGCGAAGAGCGATGGCATCGGAGCGCTCCGTGGATCGAAGAGGGTGTCGTCGATGGCGAGGTTGCAACTTCCTTGCCATTGCCCATGAGACCCCAGCGCGTGGCACGCGGATTGCACTTGCGAGGCATTTCAACGACCCCCACGGAGAAGACACCCATGGCTTTCGCAAGAACGGGATTCGGATTTCTCGCTTTCGGTATCGCTGCGTTCGGCAACGCTGCTGCAGCCGACGGCAAGGCCGTCTACGACAAGACCTGCGTGGCCTGCCACGCCAGCGGCGTGGCCAACGCGCCGAAGTTCGGCGACAAGGCCGCGTGGGCGCCGCGCATCGCCACCGGCCGCGATGCGCTGGTGGCCTCGGTGACCAAGGGCAAGGGCGCCATGCCGCCGAAGGCCGGCGCCGCGAACCTCAGTGACGACGACATCAAGGCCGCCGTCGACTACATGGTCGGCGCGGCGAAGTAGCCGCAGGCGCAGGGACCACCCGATGAGGCGCCTGGCGCCCGCTCCGCTGCTGGCCATGGCATTGGCGCTGCTGCTGCAGGCCTGCGCGCAGGCGCCGGGGCCGGGTCCGAACGCGGCGCCGAAGGAACTCGTCTTCCCGCCGCCGCCGGACGAGCCGCGCTTCGTCTACGAGCGCACGATCCGCTCCAGCGCCGACATCCTGCCGGCCGAGTCGGGCAGCGAACTGCGCAAGCTGGTCACCGGCGAGCAGACCGGTGGCGAGGCGCTGTCCAAGCCCTATGCGGTGGCAGTGTTCCGCGGCCGCATCTTCGTGTCGGACACCGTCTCGCGCTTCGTGCGCGTGTTCGACGTGCCGCAGGGCCGGCAGTTCAAGATCGGCGAGGAGGAGGGCGCAGGCCAGCTGATCAAGCCGATCGGACTCGATGTCGATGCGGCCGGCCACCTCTACGTGGCCGACATCGGCGCCAGGGCGATCAACGTCTACGGCCCGGACCGCCGCTTCCTGCGCCGCATCGGCGGCGAGAAGTGGTTCTCGCGCCTGTCCAGCGTCACGGTCGATCCGGCCGGCACGCGCGTCTACGCGGTCGACCTCGGCGGCGTCAGCTCCGAGCAGCACCAGGTGCGTGTGTTCGATGCGGTGACCGGTGCGCACCTGCAGGACATCGGCAAGCGCGGCGCGGGGCCGGGCGAGTTCAACCTGCCGCGCGACCTGGCCATCGGCAAGGACGGGCGGCTGTACGTGGTCGACGGCGGCAACTTCCGCGTCGTGGTGTTCGACCGCGACGGACGCTACCTGCACAGCTTCGGCAGCGTGGGCAAGCAGTACGGCCAGTTCGCGCGGCCGAAGGAGGTGGCGGTGGACCGCGGCGGCAACGTCTACGTGGTCGATACCGCCTTCGGCAACTTCCAGATCTTCAACGCCGATGGCGAGCTGCTGCTCTTCGTAGGCGACCGTTCCGAGCGCGACGGCCCGGCGCGCTACATGCTGCCTTCGGGCATCGCGGTCGATGAGGACGGGCGGGTGCTGGTGGTCGACCAGTGGTTCCGCAAGATCGATGTCTACCGGCCCTCGGGACTCAGCGAGAAGAGTGGGTTCCTGGCGCGACCGGTGATGGTGGGGAAGTAGCTCGATTCGTTGTCGGCGGCGGTGGCGCGGCAAAGGCGCGTGCGGGCCGCTGCGCGTGAGCCACTTCGGCGATCGACCCTTCGGGCCGATTCCCCTGCGCTGCTCGGAGCCGCGGCCCGCCGCCCAACTCGCTTCGCTCACTTCGTTCGCTGCGCTCAGACAGCCGGCGGCAAGTCAGTCCACGAAGCGCGCTCACGCGCGCGGGCCGCAACTCCTGCGCTGCTCGGCGCCGAACAGGCCCACGCGCAGCGGCCCGCACACGCCTTTGCAGGACCGAAGTTGCCTCTCGCGAACTTCTCACTGGTGGACTTCGCGGCAGGGGGTGTGGGCTGTGGGCGATTTGGGTGGCGGCGAGAAGCGCAGTGCCCGGGTCGGCGCGCGTCAGCGCGCTTCGTGGACTGACTTCGCCGCGACTGTCTGAACGTAGAGAGCGCAGCGAACGGAGTGAGTTTCGCGGCGCGACCCGGGCGCGAGCATCGCAGCGGAGTCGGCGCTCAGCGCCGACCGCCACCGCATGAGCCCGCAGCTCGCACCCCCTGCCGCGACGCTCCGAACGACGCGCCACCTGACACGTCGAAAGCAGCGCCGATCCACCTTCGCGCATTCCCGTTCACGAGAATCGCACTTCCAGAAACCGGGACCCCGACGAACTTGAGAGCAGCCCTCGCCGGGCTTCGCACACACCGCGGCAAATGGCACAGAAACTGCAGAAATGCCCTCGTCATGCGGGCATTGGGGAGTGCCGGGCCTGACGACTGTTCAACCAACCAACCGACGAGAGGGGCAACATGAAGCTGTCATGGCTCAGTGGCCGGGGAAGGTGGGGAGCGGCGTCCGCAGCGGTTCTGGCGGCACTGCTCTTCGGCCTCAGCGGCACCGCATCCGCGGGCATCAACGACACCAAGCACAACCTGGGTTCGGGCACCGGCCCGGCCGGGCGCAACCAGGTCACCGACACGGCCGAGGTCTGCGTGTTCTGCCATACGCCGCACGGTGGCAGCACCACCGCACCGGTGCCGCTGTGGAACAAGCGGCTTGGTGCCAACGGCACGCCGGCCGGCGGCGGCACCTACACCACCTATGCCTCGCTGCAGACGCCGTCGCTCGACGGCGCGGTGGCGCCGGTGGGTGGCATCTCGCTGGCCTGCCTGTCGTGCCACGACGGCACGCAGGCGATGGACAACATCATCAACTCGCCCGGCTCCGGCGGCCTGGCGGCCGACGGTGGCGGCAACGCCGGCCAGGCCTTCACCTGGAACACCGGCGGCACCGTCAACGCCGCAGGCCAGTTGTCCAGCGGTGCGGCGCTGATCGGCACCGACCTGTCCAACGACCACCCGATCGGCATCCAGTACTGCGGCGGCGGCCTGGGCACGACCGGGGCGATCACCACCTGCCGCGACCAGGACTTCAACCCGGCGACCACGGCGACGATCAACGGCAACCAGGTGTTCTGGATCGACACCGGCGCGCCCGGCACCAAGCAGCGCACCGACCTGCCGCTGTACGTGCGCCCCGGCGAGACCACGGCCACCGGCCCGCTGGTCGAGTGCGGCAGCTGCCACGACCCGCACGTCTCGCAAGGCCAGGCCGGCCCGGCGGGCACCGGGCGCGTTGCCGGCGAGACCTTCCTGCGCGTCTCCAACGCCAACAGCGCGTTGTGCACCGCGTGTCACGTGAAGTGAGGCGCTGACGCCTGGCAGTCCACGGGGCCGGGCATGCGAATGCCTGGCCCCGTTCGTTTCCGGATCCCGACGAACCCACCGACACCACGAGGACCCCGACCATGTCTTCGCCTTCCCGGGCCTTCATCGCAGCGCTGCTGGCCGTGTTGCTGACGGCTGCGGTGCCAGCGCGTGCCGGCGACCACTTCGCCACCGTGGGCGACACCGTGGTCAGCGCGGCCGACTACCAGCGTGCGCTCGCCGTGGCCACGCGCAAGAAGTACTACCACGCCAAGCCGCCGGAGGCCGAGTACCCGAAGTTCCAGCGCGAGGTCGGCGACGAGGTGGTCAACCGCGTGCTGCTGCTGGCCGAGGCGAAGCGCCGCGGCATCCAGCCCGACCGCGCGATGATCGACGCCACCGTGGCCGGCTACGACAGGCAGTACGGCGGCAGCGCGAACTGGAAGGCCAACCGCGACAAGATGCTCGCCGCCGTGGTGCCGCAGCTCGAGGCCGACAGCCTGCTCGAGCGCCTGGGCACGCTGGTCAAGACGGTGCCCGAGCCGGCCGAAGCGGTGTCACGGGCCTACTACGAGAAGCACAAGGACCTGTTCGTCGAGCCCGAGCAGGTCAAGCTCAGCGCCATCCTGCTCAAGGTCGACCCGAGCTCTCCGCAGGCGGTGTGGACCAGCGCGAAGGCCGAGGCCCAGGCCATCCACCGCAAGCTCAAGGCCGGTGCCGACTTCGCCGAGCTCGCGAAGCTGCATTCCGGCGACCGCTCGGCCGCGCAGGGCGGGCAGATGGACTACACCCACCGCGGCATGCTGCCCGAGGCGGTGCACAGTGTGGTCGATGCGCTGAAGCTCGGTGAACTGTCGGAGCCGGTGCAACTGCTCGAGGGCGTGGTCATCCTGCGCCTGGACGACCGCCGCGCCGCGCAGCAGCGCCGCTTCGAGCAGGTGAAGGACCGCGCCGCCGATCTCTGGCAGCGCGAGGAGGCACAGGCACGCTGGAACAGGCTCATCGCCGAGCTGCGCCGCGCCACGCCCGTCCGCATCGACGAGAGCCACTATGCCCCGCTGCCCGCGGCCCCGGAGAAGGCGCGCGCCGGCTGAGTGCCGGCTGCCGCACGGGTCTCCCATGCGCTGGAGACGGCAGCTTCGCGCCCGCTGGTTCTGCGCCGCGCTGCTGTTGCGCGCGGGCAGTGCCGGCGCGGCGGCCTTCGTGCCCGGTGCGCCCGAGCCCGACCCGCCCACCGGCGCCACCGGCCAGGTCGAACCGGAGCAGGTGTTGCCCGTGGCCGGCAACGGCATCCGCTGGGAGTTCGCGCCGCCGCGCTGGGGCGGCACGCTGTCGCTGGACGCGCGGCGGCTGCGCCTGGAGGACGGCTCGCGCAGCAGCCAGGGCCTGCTCTACAACGACATCGAGATGGCCACCCATGTGTGGCAACCGTGGTTCATCCAGTTGCGCGCCGGTGCCGGCCTGCTGGCCGCGCGCGACACCGCCACGCCGGTGGTCGGCGAGGCCAGCACCTCGCGCAGCCTGGCGCTGACCGGGCGTTTCGCGCTGTCGGTGTTCCCGGTCAGCCGCTTTCCGTTCGAGCTGCGCGCCGAGGTGGCCGACAGCCGCGCCGGCGGCGACACGCTGGGCACCGACTTCCGCACCTGGCGCTTCGGCGTCACGCAGGCCTGGCGCCCGGACAGCGGCGGCGACAGCGTCAACGCCTCGCTCGACTACAACCGCCTCGAGTCGTTCACCGGCATCGAGGACACGGTGATCACCTGGCGCGGCACCGCGCTGCGCCAGCTCGCCGAGCACGACTTCGAGCTGTCGGCGCAGCTCAGCCGCAACGACCGCAGCGACAGCGACGACCGCAGCCGCATCGGCCTGCTCAACGGCCGCCACACCTTCCATCCGGCCGAGGCGCTGCACGTCGACACGCTGGCCAGCTGGAACGAGGTGCGGCTGGCCGGCGGCGCCGCAGGCTCGCGCTTCGACAGCCGCATCACGCTGCGCCAGATCTCGAGCTTCGGCAGCTGGCGGCCGCGCGAGGGCGATCCCCTCTTCATGCCGGATGCGCCGATGTACCTGACCGGCAGCCTGCGCGTGCTCGATGCCGGCACGTCCAACGAGAGCGACCTGGCCAGCGCCGAGCAGCGCGCCCGCGCCCTCAACGGCACGCTGGGCGCGAGCCTGGAGCTGACGCGCGAATGGCGCCTGTCCGGCTCGCTGTCCGGCGGCGCGGTGCAGGTCGACGGCCAGCCGCGCAACCTGAGCGCGACCGGCATCGGCGGCGTCACCTGGACGGGGCAGGGGGCCTCGCTCGGCGACTGGCGCTACTCGCCGTCGCTGGGCGGCAGCGGCAGCCTCACGCGCAGCAGCCAGCTCGGCGTGCGCAAGGCGGCGGGCGTGCAGGGCAACCATGGCCTGTCGCGCAGCTGGCTGGCCGGCGCGGCCGACAGCATCTCGGTCAGCCTGACGCAGAGCCTGGGCGTGCAGCGCGAGTCGCTGACGCCGCAGGCGTCCCGTGCGCTGTCGCACTCGGCGAGCCTGTACTGGCAAGGCGCGGGCGACGGCGCGAGCCAGAGTTATGCCGGCCTGTCGGCGAGTGACTCGCGCACCTGGGCGCAGGAGACCGGCCGCTTCCAGCTGGTCAATGCGCAGTTCAGCCGGCGCACCCAGCTGACGCGCCACGCCAGCTGGAGCGGCAACCTGACCTGGCAGTCCACGCGCAGCGACGCCACCCAGCTCGACCCCTTCACCGGCACGCTGCGCGAGGCCGGCCTCGGCTGGCAGCGCTTCTACAGCGGCGCGCTGAGCTACGAGCACCAGCGCCTGTTCGACGTGCCGCGGCTGCGCTACGCGCTGATCCTGACCGTCAACAGCCAGCAGCTCGAGAGCCGCGCGCTCGGCGACGTCGATGCGCCGCTGGAGCGCATCAGCGAGTCGCTGGAGAACCGCATCGACTACTCGATCGGCCGCCTGGAGGCGCGCCTGTCCGCGCGGCTGGCGCGCGTGGAGGGCCGCAGCGTCGCGGCGGTCTTCGCGCGCGTGCAGCGTCGCTACTGACCCTGCCTTCATCCATCCGAACCTGGAGTCCCGACCGTGAACCTCATCCCCACCCTGCGCCTGCCCTGGCGCAGCCTGCTGGCCGCTCTGGCGGCGGTGCTGCTGCTGTGGAGCCTCGCGCCGCGCGAGGCCCAGGCGGAGTACGGCGACGTCGTGATCAACAACTTCTCCGACGCGGCCGGGATGCGGCCGGTGGTGTTCCCGCACTGGTTCCACCGCGTGCGCTTTCGCTGCAAGGTCTGCCACGCCGACCTGGGCTTCCAGTTCCAGGCCGGCGGCAACCAGATCAACATGCTGAAGATCATCGACGGCCAGTACTGCGGTGCCTGCCACAACGGCGAGATCGCCTGGTCGGCCGAGAACTGCAACCTGTGCCACTCCGGCAAGCCGGGCACGACGACGCAGGTGCACGAGAGCACGCTGCAGAAGCTCGGCGCCACGCCGGCCGCGGCGGCGTCGCCGGTCATCTCCGGCGCCAGCGCGCCGGCGCGCAAGTGAAGGGCCGGCCATGAAGCGCATCGTCATCGCGTCCCTGGCAGCGGCCGGCCTGTTCCTCAGTGCCTTCGACAGCTTCGCGCAGTCGGGCGGCAAGTCGGTCTATGAATCGGCCTGCGCCGGCTGCCACGGCAGCGGCGTGCTCAACGCACCGAAGTTCGGCGACGCCGCGGCCTGGGGCGCACGCGCCAAGGCCGCCGGCGGCATCGACGGCCTGGTCAGGAGCGCCACCGCCGGCACGGCCAAGGGCATGCCGCCCAAAGGCGGCCGCGCCGAGCTGAGCGCGGCGCAGCTGAAGGAGACCATCGAGTACATGATGAGCGGCGGCAAGGCGGCGACGGCGGCGGCCAAGCCTGCGGAGAAGCCCGCGGAGAAGCCCGCCGCCAAGCCGGCGCCGACGGCCGCGGCGGCACCCGCACCCACGCCGGCACCTGCACCAGCCGCGGCCGCCAAGCCGGGACCGGCGGCACCGGCCGCCGCGCCGGAGGCCACGCTGGCCGCGGCCCGCGCCGCCGCGCCCACGCCGGCACCGAGCGCCGAGGTCAATGCCTTCAACCGGCTGCTCAAGCCGGTGGGCCGCTTCAACCGGCCGGCCGTCGAGTCGGGTATCCATGACCCGAGCAACGACATGACGCTGCAGCTGCAGCCGCCATCGGTCGCCTTCTCGGCGATGCCCAAGAGCATGGCCGGCAACCACGTCGACTGGGTCAAGTCGCTGGATGCCAAGGCGATCGCGCCGCGCTGGGACCGCAACGACCCGAATGCCGCCGCGGTGGTGATGGACCTGAACATCGTGCGCGAGGTCAAGGGCTCGATGCCCGACGTGGTCTACCCGCACAAGCAGCACACCGAGTGGCTCGACTGCTCCAACTGCCACCCGGCGATCTTCGTGCCGCAGAAGGGCGCCAACCAGATCAGCATGGCGTCCATCCTGCTCGGCCAGAAGTGCGGCGTCTGCCACGGCAAGGTCGCCTTCCCGGTCTCGGAGTGCCGCCTGTGCCACTCGAAGAAGAAGACCGAGGCCGTGGTGGCCACGGAGAAGAAGCCGTGACCGGTGAGCGCCATCTCGGCAGCGCGGCGCTGGCCGCGGCCTTGCTCGTCGGCGGCCCCGCCGCGCAGGCGCAGCCGAACGACGAGGCCACGCAGCGCGTGCAGGTCGAGCAGCGGCTCAAGCTGGTGGCCAGCCTGCTGTCGGACTCGCGCCGCGCGCAGCGCATCGTCACCAGCGGCAGCAGCGAGGCGGTGGCGCACCTCGACGAAGGCCGTGTCCACCATTCGCTGGCCGCCGAGCTGCTGGCCAAGGGGGACCTCGCTGGCGCTCGCAAGGCAGCCGACGAGGCGCTCAAGCACCTCGGCATGGCCAGCCGCCACGTGCCCGATGCGCCGTCGCGGCGCGAGGCTGCGAAGGCGCGCCACGAGCAGCTGCTGGCCAGCGTCGAGCGGCTGCTCGAATCGCTGCGCGCGCGTGCCGGGCAGGCCGAGGCGGCCGACGTCACGTCGGCGCTCGGGCTGGTGACGGTGAGCCGGCAGCAGGCCCAGGAAGGGCGCTACGAAGAAGCCAACCAGTCGCTGGCCCAGGCCGAGCGGCACGTGCTGGCCGGCATGAACCGTACGCTCAACGCGACGACTCTGGACTACACCGTGCGCGCCTCGACGCCGGTCGAGGAGTTCCAGGTCGAGCTGGCGCGGCACCGCGGCCTGGCCGACCTGATCCCGCTGGCGGTGCGCGACCTGCAGCCGCGCGCCGACGCGCTGGCGCTGATCGAGCGCTACGGCGAGAGCCGCAGCGCGCTGTACGGCCAGGCCCTGCAGCAGTTCCAGTCGGGCGACGTCGTGCAGGCGCTCGCCCACCTCCGCAACGCCACGCTGTTCGTGCAGCGGGCCCTGCTGGCGGCCGGCCTGGTCGCGCCGCAGCCCACCGGAACCACGCCATGACCACCCGTCGATCCCGCCCCAACCTGATGTCGCGGCTGTTCGCCGCGTTCGTGCTGGCCAGCTTCGCGCTCGGCGCCGCAGCGCAGGAGCGCGATCAGGTCGAGCGTCGCGTGCAGTCGGTCGGCACGCTGATCGAGAGCTCTTCGGCCGCGAAGCAGATCGACAGCAGCGGCGTGGCCGCCGCGCGCGAGCGGCGCGACAACGCCCGGCTGATCCACCGCGAGGCGGTGGTCGCGCTAGCCGCCAACGACGCGGCGGGTGCGAGCAAGCTGCTCGACCAGGCCGCGCGCGAGATGATGGATGGCGCACGACTGGCCAAGCCCGAGCAGGTGGCCGGCGAGAAGCACAAGCGCGACTTCGAGGCGCGGATGGAGAGCGCCCGCGCGCTGCTGGCCGCGCAGCAGCGGATCACGAAGGAAAAGGGCGCCGGCCGCGAAGCGCAGGACGCCGCGCGCAGCATCGAGCGGCAGATCGGCGAGGCGCAGACCATCGCCGCGCAGGGCCGCTACGAGGACGCCCGCCCGGTGCTCGACCGCGCCTACCTGACCGCGCGCGTGTCGATCGAGAGCATGCGCCGTGGCGACACGCTGGTGCGCTCGCTGAACTTCGCCAGCAAGCGCGAGGAGTACGACTACGAGATCGATCGCAACGACACCCACGCGATGCTGATCAAGGTGCTGCTGGCCGACCGCAAGGACGCAGCGGGTTCGATGGCGCCGTTCACCGAGAAGGCCGCGGCGCTGCGCGTCGAGGCCGAGGCGCAGGCCAAGCGCGGCGACCACGCAGCCGGCATCAAGCTGCTCGAGGACTCGACGCGCGAACTGGTTCGCGCCATCCGCTCCGGCGGCATCTACATCCCTGGATGAGGGCGCATGGGGTCACGCGGGCGACGATGGACGGCATGGGCACTCGTGATGCTGAGCGCCTCGTCCTTGGCCGCCTCCACTGCACCCTGGCTGCCGCTGGAGAAGGACGGCCTGCACGACCCGCGCAACCCCGGCATCCGCGAACTGCAGCAGCCGGCCGATGCGCTGCGGCCGCTGCCGCGCGACAGCGCCGGCAACCTGGTGCGCTGGGTGCAGGCGCTGGAGAGCGGCGCGATCAACCCGCGCACCAACATCCTGCCCGAGACGAAGGTGCGTGTGCTCGACCAGGACATCATCGTCTCGAAGTTCGGCTCGATGCCGGCGGTGAAGTTTCCGCACCGCCAGCACACGCTGTGGCTGGACTGCTCGAATTGCCATCCGCATCCGTTCGTCGACAAGGCCGGCGCCAACAAGCTGAGCATGCAGGCCATCCTCAACGGCGAGCAGTGCGGGTTGTGCCACGGCGCCGTGGCCTTCCCGCTGACCGAGTGCAACCGCTGCCACAGCGTGCCCAACGAGTCGCTGCGGCGGCAGGCGGCGCAGCCATGAATCACCGTCGCCGTTCGCTGCGCATCGCCCGGGCCCTGCTGATGGCCCTGGCCTGCACGCTGTCCGCCGGCACGCCGTTCGCCGAGTACGGCGACGTGGTGCTCAACAAGCGCTCCGAGAAGGAAGGCGTGCGGCCGGTGATCTTCCCGCACTGGTTCCACCGCATCCGTTTCCGCTGCAAGGTCTGCCACAGCGAACTCGGCTTCAAGATGCGCGCCGGCGCCAACGACGTCCTGATGGCCGACATCATCGACGGCAAGTTCTGCGGCATGTGCCACAACGGCCAGGTCGCCTGGGGCCCCGATCGCTGTGAGCTGTGCCACTCGGGCCTGCCCAACTTGCCCAGCGGCATCGCCGGCGGCGCGCAGACCTCGGGGCCGGGGCGCTGGTGAGGCGATGAGAGCGCCGTCCCCGTTCATGCGCGGCACGTCGGCCGGCGTCGCTCTCGGCGCCGCGCTGACCGTGCTCGTGGCCTGCGTGACGCCTGCGCCCACGCCACCCGCTGCCGCAGCGGCCCCTGGCGCACCGGTGGCGCTTCGCCCCTGGCGCACGCTGCAGGGCGGCTTCCTTGCCCCGCCGGGCGCAGCGTTCGGGCTGCCGGCCCGACCGGGCACCGGCGCCTTCGTCAAGCTGCTGGCACCGACGGCCATCGCGCTGCGAGGCAACGACCTGCTGATCGTCGACGCCGGAGCCGGCCGGCTGTGGCGCGCCGACCTGGCGCTGAACACGCTGACGCCGATCGCCGGCGCGCCGGTCACGCCCGGCACCGCGGTGGCGCTGGGACCCGATCTCTCGGCCTGGGTGCTCGACGGCGTCTCGCGCCAGGTGCTGCGCTTCGCGCGCGATGGCCGGCTGCTGCAGACCTGGCGCGCTGCGCCGGCCGCGGCTTCCGTCGCCGGCTTCGCGCTGGCCGATGGGGGCGCGACGCTGCTGGTCGTCGACGACAGCCTGCGCCAGTGGGTGGAGTTCCGCAGCGCCGGTGGTCTCGCGCTGCCGCGCGCCCTGCCGCAGGAACTGCGCGGCGCCGATGGCCTGGCGGTGGCCGGCGAGACGGTGTTCGTGCTCGACAAGGCCCGCGCCGTGGTGCATGCGCTGCGCCGCGACGGCACGGCGCTGGCGACCTTGGGCGAGGGCGAGCTGAAGCAGCCGCAGGCGATCGCCGCCGACCGCTTCGCGCGCGTGTTCGTGCTCGACGCCGCCGACCGGGCGGTCAAGCTGCTCGCGCCCGGCCGCGATACGCAGACCTTCACGGCCGAGGCGCTGCGCGTGCAGCAGATCGGCGGCATCGCGGTCGACGAATCCATTCTCGCGGTCAGCGACCGCGTGACCGGTGAGGTGCTGATCCAGCAGATCGTTCGCGAGGCGCGGCCATGAAGCGGCTCGTGATCTGCATCCTGACGCTGCTGCTGTCCGCCTGCGCCAGCACCGACGCCGTGCGCGGCACCATGCACTACGGCATGGGTGATGCGCCGGAAGGCCAGCGGCTGCTGTGGCCTGCCGCGCCCGAGGTGCCGCGCTTCCTCTACGCCGGCACGCTGACCGGCGAGGCCAACTTCCGCCGCGAGGCGGCCACCGGCCTGCGCGCGCTCGGTCGCTGGATCGTCGGCGCCGATGCCGACAAGCCGGTCGTGCTGCAGCGTCCTGCGGCCGTGATTGGCGACGAGGCGGGGCGCCTCTACGTCAGCGACACCAGCCGCCAGGCGGTGTTCGTGTTCGACGAGGCGGCCGGTGAGCTGCAGGTGTGGGATCGCGCCGGTGAGCTGCTGAACTTCGTCGCGCCGGCCGGGATGGCGCTGGCGCCGCAGCGCGGCCTGTTCGTCGCTGACGCCGAGCTCGGCGTGGTCGTGCGGCTCGATGCGCAGGGCCAGCCGCTGCAGCGCATCGGCCGCGGCGTGCTGCAGCGGCCGGTGGGCGTGGCCCGCGATGCGGCGCGCGGCCGGCTGTTCGTGGCCGACACCTACGCGCACGACATCAAGGTCTTCGACGATGCCGGCACGCTGCTGCGCACGATCGGCCGGCGCGGCAGCGGCGACGGCGAGTTCAACTTTCCGACCCACCTCGCCTTCGCCGGCGACGAGCTGTACGTGACCGACACGATGAACAGCCGCGTGCAGGTGATCGACGCCGACGGCGCCGTGCGGCGCCGCCTGGGCCAGCGCGGCCTGTACCTGGGCAACCTGGTGCGGCCCAAGGGCGTGTCGGTCGATGCCGAGGGCAACATCTACGTGGTCGAGTCGTACCACGACAGCCTGCTGGTGTTCTCGTCGCGCGGCGAGTTCCTGCTGCCCATCGGCGGCACCGGCACCTCGACCGGCCGCTTCTACCTGCCCGCGGGCGTCTGGGTCGACGCGAAGAACCGCGTGCACGTGGCCGACATGTTCAACGGCCGCATCGTGCTGTTCCAGTTCCTCGGGGGCGGGTGATATGACTCCCCCCCTACGCGCTTCGCGCGCCCCCTCCAGGGGGCACCGCCAGCGGCCCGGCAAAGCCGGTTCCGCGGCGGTCGCTTGCTGCGCGCTGCTGCTCCTGGCCGTGATCGCCCTGCCGGTGCTGGCGCAGCGCATCTCCGACGTGCGCGGCACGCGGCACAACCTGTCCACCAGCGGCACCGGCGCCACGCATGCCGCGCCCGGCGGCACCACCGAGGTCTGCGTGTTCTGCCACACGCCGCACGGCGCCACGACGCAGGACCAGGGCGGCGCACCGATGCGCGCGCCGCTGTGGAACCGCCGCGTGCCCGACGGCGCCACCTACACGCCCTACACCTCGTCGTCGATGGACGCGCAGGCCATCCTCGACGGGCTGAACGCGCAGCCCGGCGGCAGCTCCAAGCTGTGCCTGTCGTGCCACGACGGCACGCTGGCCATCGGCAACGTCAACGTGCTCAACGGCACGGCCAATGCGTCGATCCCGATGACCGGCACCGGCCCCGGCGGCACCATGCCGGCGGGCGAGGGCGTGACCAGCGGCTTCACCCGCTTCCTCGGCACCGACCTGCGCAACGACCACCCGATCTCGGTGACCTTCAACAGCGCTCTGGCCGCGCGCGACGGCGAGCTGCGCCCGGTGGATGCGGCGCAGCGCTGGCCGGCCGGCAGCGGCAGCGTGATCGGGCTGCGCGGCCCCGGTGTCAAGCCGATGCTGCCGCTGGAGCCCACCGGCAACGGCGGTGCCGGCCAGGTGCAATGCGCCAGCTGCCACGACCCGCACCTGCGCGAGCTCGACCCGACCAAGGGCAACCAGAAGTTCCTGCGCGCGCAGCGCTTCCAGGAGGTGGCGCCGACGGCGGCGCACAACTCGGCCAGCGACATCGTCTGCCTGTCCTGCCACGACAAGAATGGCGGCTTCGGCGTCTGGGCGTTCTCGGCCCATGCCCGCCCCGAGGTGGCCGATGAGACCTACCGCGACGCGGCCGCCGCGCTGCGCGAGTTTCCCGCCGGCCTGCCGGTGTGGAAAGCCTCCTGCCTGAACTGCCACGACACCCACACCGTGCAGGGCGCGCGCCGCCTGACGCGCGAAGGCACCGACGCGCCGCTGCCGCCGGGCAACCCCTTCGCCGCGCGCCAGGGCGGCAACCCGGCGATGGAGAAGACCTGCTACCAGTGCCACACCACCGGCGCCTCGTCGGTGCTGAACGCGGTGCTGCAGGTGCCCAACATCGAGAGCGAGTTCAACCTCGCGATCCGCATGCCGATCACCACCGCCGAGCAGGGCGGCACCACCGAGGAGGTGCACGACATCGGCGGCAACTTCAGCGAGCCGGGCCTGGACTGCAGCGGCCCGACCAACCGCTGCGGTGCCGACATGCTCGAGTCGCGCGACCGCCTCGCGCAGCGCCATGCCGAGTGCACCGACTGCCACAACCCGCACCGGGTGGTGAAGTTCCGCAGCTTCACCGGCGGCGCCGCGGGCATCGCCGGCACGCCCGATGCCGCCGGCACGCACCGCCACGACGAGACCACCGGCTACACCCACACCAACATCATCTCCGGCGTGCTGCGCGGCAGCTCGGGCGTCGAGCCGGTGTACGGCTCGACCTCGTTCCAGAGCCTGCCCACCGCCTACGTCGTCAAGCGCGGCGATCCCGGCGCCAGCGTTGACACCTCGGTCACGGCGCCGTACGTGACGCGCGAGTACCAGATCTGCCTGAAGTGCCACAGCGACTACGGCTACCCCGACAACAACGTCTATCCGCTGGGCAACCGGCCGCCGCTGGGGCGCAGCGGCGGCACGCCGGCAGGCACCAACGGCCTGACGGTCTACACCAACCAGGCCCGCGAGTTCCAGGCCCCGGCCACGCACCGCGGTGAAGGCACCAGGCCCAGCAGCGGCGCGGGCAGCAACTACGCCACCAACAACCACCGCTCGTGGCACCCGGTGATGGACGCCACCGGCCGCAATGGCGCCAACGCGGCGGCGTTCCGCGCGCCCTGGGGCAACGCCATCGGCACGCAGACCATGTACTGCAGCGACTGCCACGGCAGCAACACCGCCGACAACAGCGTGGTGCCGCCCGGCGGCGACAACGGCACGCCGTGGGGGCCGCACGGCTCGAACAACAACTTCCTGCTCAAGGGGCTGTGGAACACGAACGTCGGCGCCGACAACCGCGGCGACAGCGGGCCGAACGCCAACGGCCTGTGCTTCAAGTGCCACAACCCCGACACCTACGCGAACCGCAATGGCAGCGGCACCACCGGCTTCTTCAACGGCGACCGCGGCAACCTGCACGCGTACCACACCGACAAGATCGAGCGAATCCGCTGCAACTGGTGCCACGTGGCCGTGCCGCATGGCTGGAAGAACAAGGCGCTGCTGGTCAACCTCAACGACGTCGGCCCGGAAGCAGGGCGCGCGGGCAACGAGGAGTGGCGCATGAACGCGTCGAACCAGGCGTTCAGCCAGCAGCCCTACTACCTGAACGCCAAGCTCAAGGTGCGCACCTTTGCCACCAGCGGCAACTGGGTGGACACCAACTGCGGCTCGAACAACTCGTCGCTGACCTTCGGCACCAACGGCAACAGCACCACCAGCGGCCGCGACTGGATGCGCGACGTCTGCACCAACCCGCCATGAACGTTCGCGCTTTCGTCGCCCACGTCGGTTCGCTGCGCAGCACGCTGGCACTGCTGGGCCTGCTCGGCCTGGCGGTCTTCGCGGGGCAGGCGGTCGAGGCGCTCGGCGCGCCGGCGCTGACTGCGGCGATGGCGCTGTTGTCGCTGAACCTCGTCGCCGCGCTGGTGGTGCACCCTGCCTTTCGCCGCCAGCTGCCGCTGCTGGTGGCGCACCTCGCGCTGCTGGCGCTGGTGCTGCTGGCGGCGTACGGCCGCCTCGCCTCGCTGGACGGCCGCTTCGAGCTGACCCAGGGCGTGCCCTTCGACGGCACGCTGATCGATGCGCGCGCCGGCGCGCTGCACCACGACGGCCTGCAGAGCCTCTCGTTCAGCCACCAGGGCTTCGAGATCGACTATGCACCCGGGCGCAAGCGTGGCGCCACGCGCAACCCCGTGACCTGGCGCGACGAGGACGGCCGCGAGCGCAGCGCGGTGATCGGCGACCACCGGCCGCTGGTGATGGCCGGCTACCGCGTCTACACCAGCCCGAACAAGGGCTTCGCGCCGATGCTGACCTGGACGCCCCGCGGCGGTGGCGAACCGGTGACCGGCGCGGTGCACCTGCCGGCCTTCCCGGCGCACGAGCTGCGCCAGGCGATCGAGTGGTCGCTGCCCGATGGCCGGCGCGCCTGGGTGCTGCTGCAGACCGACGAGCTGCTGATCGATCCGTCGCGGCCCAGCCGCTTCAGCCTGCCGTCGCGGCACACGCTGGTGCTGCGCATGGATCCGCTGCGCCACGAGCTGCAGCCCGGGCAGAGCGTCGATCTCGACGGCGGCACGCTCACCTACCTGGGACTGCGCAGCTGGATGGGCTATCGCGTCACCTACGACCCGACCTTGCCGTGGTTGCTGGCGGCTTCGCTGCTGGCCGCCTTCGCGTTGGCCTGGCACTACACGCAGCGCTTCTTCTTCGCCACGCCGCCCGCGGCCGAGGCGAGCTCGCTGCCGGCTGGAGCGCGCCATGTCTGAGCTCATGCCGGGATCGCTGGTGCTGTTCGCGGCCTTGGTGGCCTATGCGTTCGTCGGCGTGCTGGCCGTGCGCGCGGCCGGCACGCCGCGGCTGCCGACTGCACAGCGCGCGCAGCAGCTCGCCGGCATGGCGCTGGCGGCCGCACTGGCGCTGCACACACTGGCGCTGGCGCTGCGCTGGAGCGCACACGGCCACGGTCCGTTCACGACCATGCACGAGATCCTCAGCAGCAGCCTGTGGAGCCTGGCGCTGGTGTTCGCTCTGGCCTGGTGGGCGGTGGCCGAACTGCGCGGCGCGCTGCTGGTCGTGGTGCCGGTGTGGGCCACGCTCGCGGCCTGGATGCTGATGGCCGATGCGCGCGCCGGCCACCTGCCCGCCACCTACGCGACGCCGCTGCTGTACCTGCATGCCGTGGTCGGGAAGCTCTACCTCGGCCTGCTGCTGGTGGCGGTGGTGCTCGGCCTCGTGCCGGTGCTGCGACGCACGGCCTGGGGAGCGCGCCGCTTCGCGCTGCTGGCCGACGACGGCCGGCTCGACACGCTGGCGCACCGCTTCGCCGCCTACGCGCTGGTGGCCGACACGCTGATGCTGATCGTCGGCGCCGTCTGGGCGCAGGACGCCTGGGGCCGCTACTGGGCCTGGGATCCGCTGGAGTCCTGGGCCTTCGCCAGCTGGCTCGGGCTGGTGGCTGCGCTGCACGCGCGCGCCACGCTGCGGCCATCGTCGGCGCACTTCGGCCTGTGGCTGGCGGGGGTGTTCGTGCTGGCCTTCCTCACCTTCTTCGGCGTGCCCTTCCTGTCCACGACGCCGCACAAGGGGGCGATATGACACCGATCGCGCGGCGCATCGATCGACGCAGTCTGGGCTTCGCGCTCACCTGCGCGCTCGTGCTCGCCGGTGGTCTCGGCCTGGCGACGATGTCGCCGATGCATGCGCCCGAGGCCGAGCCGGCCGCCGCGATCAGCCCGACGCAACGCCACTTCGACGCGGCCGTGCTGCTGCTGCACGCCCGCCGCTTCGACGAAGCGCAGGTGCTGCTGCGGAGAACGATCGAGCTGTCGCCCGCGCTGCCGGAGGCGCATGCCAACCTCGGCTTCGCGTTGCTCGGCCTGCAGCAGCCGGGCGCCTCGCGCGAAGCTTTCGAGCGTGCCATCGCGCTGCAGCCGGCGCAAGCCAACGCCTACTACGGCCTCGCACTCGCGCAGGAGTCGCTGGGCGACCTGGAACTCGCGCTCGGCGCGATGCGCAGCTACCTCCACCTCGGCCAGGGCGAGAGCGAGGCCCACCAGCGCCGCGCGCGCGCCGCGCTGTGGGAGTGGGAAGCGCAGCTCGCCGCGCGACGCGCAGGGCCTGTACGATGATCTCGCGCGCATCTGGCAGCGCTCTTGCATCGTTGCGGCCATGACCCGCCGCGCCGCCGTCACCGCCTGTTCGTCGTTCCCGATTCCGGGAAGCGATTCCCGTTCGTGGGGGAAGGACGCGGCATGACGGTGTTCTGGCTGGTGGTCGCGATGCTGCTCGTCGGCGCGTTGCTGATGCTGGTGCCGCCGCTGTGGCGCGGTCGCAGCGGCGCAGACGGCATCTCGGCGCAGGCGGCCAACCTCGCGGTCTATCGCGACCAGTGGCGCGAGGCCGAAGCCGACGTCGCCGCGGGCCTGATCGCGCCGGATCGTGCCGGCGAGGCTCGCGAGGACATCCAGCGCCGATGGGAGGAAGAGGGCAGCCTCGCCCCCGACACGCCACCGATCGCCGCCACGCCGCGCTTCTCGCGCGCCAGCGCGCTCGTGCTGCTGCTCGTGCTGCCGCTGGCCAGCGTGCTGACCTACCTGAAGCTCGGCGACCTGCGCACGCTGGCACCTGCAGAGCCGCTCGCGCCGAGCGCAGCCGGCGCGCAGCACAGCCTCACGCCAGCGCAGATCGAGGCACGCGTGGCGGCGCTGGCCGAACGCCTGAAAGCCTCGCCCGGCGATGCGGAAGGCTGGGTGATGCTGGGACGGTCCTACGTCGTGCTCGGCCGCTACCGCGATGCGGCGATGGCCTGGCGGCGCGCCGTCGACCTGCGGCCCCCCGATGCCACGCTGCTCGCCGACCTGGCCGACGTGGTGGCCATGGCGCAGGGCAAGCGCCTGGCCGGCGAGCCGGCGGCACTGGTGCAGCGCGCGCTCGATGCCGACCCGCGCCACGTCAAGGCGCTGGCACTGGCCGGCAGCGTGGCCTTCGAGGCGCGCGACTATCCGGCCGCGCGCGGCTACTGGGGTCGGCTGCTCGCCATCGTGCCGGCGCAGTCCGAGGTGGCGCGCACGATCGAAGGCAGCATCGCCCAGGCGACGAGGATGGAGGCCGCGCTCGGCGGCATCGCCCCGGCCAGCACCGCGGCACCGCTCACCGGCGAACTCAGCCTGAGCCCGGCGCTGGCCGCGCGCGTGGCCGCCGGCGACACGCTGTTCGTCTTTGCCCGCGCTGCCGACGGTTCACGCATGCCGCTGGCGATCCTGCGCCAGCCGGTCGGCAGCTGGCCGCTGCGCTTCGTGCTCAGCGACGCGCTGGCCATGTCGCCGGATCGCCGCCTGTCCTCGCAGGCGCAGGTGGTGGTGGGCGCGCGCATCTCGCGCAGCGGCAACGCCACGCCGCAGTCGGGCGACCTGGTCGGCAGCAGCGCCGTGGTGTCGTCGTCCGCGCAGGGATTGCGCCTGGTCATCGACCAGGTGCAGCCCTGACCGGCCGGCTCAGCGCTGGCCGCTGCCCTTCAGGTAGGTCTGCGCGTCGGCATGGCCCTGGGCTGCCGCGCGCTCGATCCAGCGGCGCGCCTCGGCGGCATCCTGCAGCACGCCCGAGCCGCTGAGGAACAGGATGCCCAGGCTGTACTGCGCCTCGGTGTGGCCCTGGCGCGCGGCCTCGAAGTACCACTGCGCGGCGATGCGGTTCGGGTCGGCATCGGCGCCCGGATCGGCCAGGCCATAGGCATACATATTGCCTAGCTGGAACTGGGCTTCGGCCAGTCCCTGGCGCGCCGCGCGCTCGAACCAGGCGACCGCCTCGCGATCGCTCTCGCGCACGCCGTGGCCGTGGTAGTGCATCAGCCCGAGCCGCAGCTGGGCCTGTGCATTCCCGGCTTTCGCGAGCGGCGCGAGGAGCTGCAGCGCGGCGGGGTAGTCCTTGCGGTTCATCGCGGCCGCGCCATCCTGCAAGGCGTCGGCATGGACCGGCATGGCGGGCAACAGGGCGAGGGCCAGGGCCGCGAGGCGGCGGGCGAAGGGTCTGGGCAAAGGCATGGCGATGGGTCTCCCGGCAAACGAGGGCAACGATGCAAGCGCCGTTCCCGTGGCGCCGCTGCCGTGGCGCCACTCGCTGCGCGCGCGCGGGCTGCTGGCCACGCTGGCGCTGTTGGCCTACCTGCTCGCCGCGGTGGCCTGGGTGGCTGCAGAGCGCGGCCGCATCGACGACAGCGTGCAGGTGCTGCAGCAGCTGTCGCGCCACGAGAAGGCGCTGGCGCTGGCCGAGGCCTCGCTGGGCTCGGCACTCCACGACCTGGCCGCCGGCGGCGACGAGCTCGGCGCCGCCCTCCAGCACAGCGCGCGGCTGCTGGCCGCGCTCGACGAGTTCGACACCGGCTACGCGCTGGTGCAGCGTGCGCTGGAACGCGCCCATGCGTCGTGGAGCGCATCGCGCGATGCGTCTGGCCGCGCCGCGCTGCGCGAGGCGCTCGTGCGTGTCGCCGACGAGCTCGACATCCGCCGCCTCGCGCTGCTCGAGCAGCGCGACGAACTCACCTCGGCCTATCGCCGCCACTTCGACGCGGTGACGGTGGAGGCCATCGCGCTCGCGCTGATCGGCCTGGTGGTGTTCGCGTTCGGTGTCGCCTGGTTCCTCGGGCGGCTGACTGCCGACATCCGACGCCTGGAGTCGCATGCGCGGCGCATCGTGCACGGCAGCCGCGGTGCGATGCTGCCGCTGCGCCGCGACGACGAGCTCGGCCGCCTGGTGCAGGCGGTCAACCGCCTCGTCGCCGACCTCGACGAGCGCGAGAAGCGCATCGAACTCGACGGCCAGCGCCGTTCGCACGAGGACAAGATGCTCGCCGTCGGCGCGCTGGCCGCCGGCGTGGCGCACGAGGTCAACAACCCGCTGGCGGTGATCGCCGGTGTCGCGCACGACCTCGGCACGGCCGAGGGCAGCGTGCCGGCGCCGCGCGTGGCCGAGGCGGCGCAGCGCATCATCGAGCAGGCGCAGCGCGCGGCCATGGCCTCGCGCCACCTGGCCGAGCTGGCCGCGCCGCAGGCCAGCGAGCTCGACTGGGTCGACGTCAACGGCATGGTCGGCCGCGTGCTGCAGCTGATGCATTACGACCGGCGCTACCGCGGTATCGCGTTCGACAGCGAACTCGACGGTGACCTGCCCGCCGTGCGCGCACCGGCCTCGGCGCTGCAGCAGGTGCTGATGCAGATGGCCTCGCTGGGCTGCGACGCCACGCGCGCCGCGGCGGGCGGTGCGGTGCGCGTGTGGACGCAGCGCACCGGCTCGATGGTGGAGGTGCTGCTCGAGTTTCCGGCGCGGCTGGACTTCGGCCGTGCCGAGGTGCAGCGCACGCTGTTGCTCAGCCGAGCCGTCATCGAGCCGCTCGGGGCTCGGCTTGCGTTCCGTCAAGAGCATGGCCCCTGCCTGCAGATTAAGCTGGCATGGCCTGCCGGATCAGGAAAGGCATGAACCCAGGAAGCAGCTGATGCCCGAACTGAATGTGCTGGTGGTGGACGACGAACCTGCAGTCAGGCAGGTGCTCGCCGCCGCGATCGGCAAGGCGGGCTACGCGGTGGAGTCGGCAGCGTCGGCATCGGAAGCGCTGGCGAAGCTCGAGAAGTCGCCGATCGACGTCGTGCTCAGCGACGTCTTCATGCCGGTCACCGACGGCATCGAACTGCTCAAGCAGGCCCGCGCGCGCGGCCACGCGGCCACCTTCATCATGGTCACAGCCTTCGCGTCGGTCGACTCCGCCATCGACGCGATCAAGGCCGGTGCCTGGGACTACATCACCAAGCCGGTCCGCCACGAGGAGATCGTCCACCGGCTCGAGCAGATCGAGGCGATGCACGGCCTGCGCGAAGAGAACCGCGCGCTGCGCACGCTGGTGCTCGGCGGCGCGCAGCCGGCCTTCCAGTTCGCCTCGCCGGCGATGCAGGCGATCGACCGGCTGGTCGGCCGTGTCGCGCCGACCGACAGCACGGTGCTGATCTCCGGCGAGAGCGGCACCGGCAAGGGCGTGACCGCGCGGCGCATCCACGAACTCTCGTCGCGGCGCGACGGCCCGTTCGTCGCAGTGAACTGCGGCGCCATTCCCGAGACGCTGATCGAGAGCGAACTTTTCGGCCACACCAAGGGCGCCTTCACCAGCGCCGACCGGCCGCGACGCGGCCTGTTCATGCAGGCCGACCGCGGCACCATCTTCCTCGACGAGATCGGCGAACTGCCGCTGTCGATGCAGACCAAGCTGCTGCACGTGCTGGAGGCCAAGGAGGTGCGGCCGCTGGGTTCCGAGCAGAGCCGCAAGGTCGACGTGCGCATCGTCGCCGCCACCAACCGCGACCTGCAGGCGATGGTGCAGCAGGGCCGCTTCCGCGAGGACCTGTTCTTCCGCCTGTCGGTGTTCCAGATCGGCATGCCGCCGCTGCGCGAGCGGCGTGCCGACATCCCGTCGCTGATCCAGCACCTGCTGTCGCGCCGGGTCGCGCCGTCCGGTGCCGGCGAGGCGCTGAGCATCGACCCCGAGGCGATGGACATGCTCACCGCCTTCCACTGGCCGGGTAACGTGCGCCAGCTCGAGAACGTGCTGCACCGCGCGGCCATCCTCGCCGACGGTGGCTGCATCCGCGCCGGCGACCTGCCGCCGGAGGTCTCGCGCACGGCACCGGTGGCCGGTGCCGCCGTCGCCGATGGCGGCGAGATGACGCTGCGCGAACGGGTGCGGCGCTTCGAGGTTTCGCTGATCCAGCGCGCGATCGAGGACTGCGGCGGCGACCGCCGCGCGGCCGCCGCCAAGCTCGGCATCGGCCTGTCCAGCCTGTACCGCAAGCTCGAGGAATTCCAGGGCGAAGCCACCTCCGGACCCTGAGCCGTTTGGCATGGAAATCGCTCAACGGCGTTCATGGACCGGAGGCGATGGATGCGAATGGCGATGGCGACGGTGCTGCTGCAAAGCGGTCTGACCTTGGCGTGGGCCGCACCGGAGGACGACCACCGACGCGGCCTGGCCGCCTACCACCGAGGAGACGTCGCCACCGCGATGGCCGCCTTGCGTGCGCCGGCCAAGGCGGGCCACGCGCCCTCGCAATCGCTGCTGGCCTTCATGCTCGACCGTGGCGACTTCGTCGACGAGGCCGCAGCGCTGTACCGCCAGGCCGCCGCGCAGGACGACACCGAGGCGCTCTACGCGCTGGCCAACTTTCACCTGATCGGCCGCGGCGTTGCCAAAGATGAGAAGCAGGCGCTGGCGCTTTTCTCGAAAGCGGCGGAGCTCGGCCATGCCGCATCGATGCAGGTCATCTCGCAGGCGCAGGCCAAGGGGCTGATCGGCCAGCCGGCCTCCGCGCCGAAGGCGCGGCCATGAGACTCGCCGAAGGCGCGGCCATGAGACTCGCCTGCGAGATCGCGATGCTGGTGCTTGCGGCCGCGACGCAGTCGGTTCACGCGGCCGACCCGCGCCACGGCGCCGAACTCTACAGCCGCCACTGCAGCAGCTGCCACGGCGGCGACGGTCGCCCGGTGATGCCCACCGCGCCCGACTTCTCGCGGCCGACCACGCTGCTCAAGCCCGACACCACGCTGCTCGCTGCCATCCGCGCCGGCCGCGGCGCGATGCCGGCCTACCAGGGCCTGCTGCGCGACCGCGACATCCTCGACATCGTCGCCCACCTGCGGACCCTCCGATGACGCTGCGAACCTGTCTCCGCGCCGCGATGAGCGCGGCCCTCGCCCTGGCCGCCGCTGCGGCGCTCGCGCAGGGTGCGCCGCGCGTGAAGGACGTCTACGAGGTCGGGCCGGCGGTTTACGTTCGTGCGCTGACGGTCGAGGCATCGAAGGCGGCGCTGTGGGTCGGCACCTCGGCCGGCGTGCACGAGGTCGACCTGGCCAGCGGCAAGCTGCGCAACACCTTCACGCGCAAGGAAGGCCTGGCCAACGAGTACGTCTTCGCAGTCGGCCTCGACCGCAGCGGCCACAAGTGGTTCGGCACCAATGCCGGCGGCGTGTCGCGCTACAAGGACGGCCAGTGGAAGACCTTCTTCCCGATGCACGGCCTGGCCGACTACTGGATCTACGCCTTCGCGCAGCAGAAGAACGGCGACTTCTGGATCGGCACCTGGGCCGGCGCGAACCGGGTCGACGCGAAGACCGGCAAGTTCAGCACCTACGTGAAGGAACTGGTCAACGAGTGGGTCTACGGCATCGGCGTCGATGCGCAGGACCGCGTGTGGTTCGGCACCGAGGGCGGCGTGTCGATGTACGACGGCAAGCGCTGGGTGTCGTGGACGCACAAGGACGGCCTGGGCGCGCCCAACAGCGACAACCTGCCGTTCTCGGCCAACACCGGGCTGGGCACGCGCACACGCCACGACCTGTCGGTCAGCGCCGAGGGCCCGGCCACCTACAACCCGAACTACGTGTTCGCGATCCAGGTGGCGCGCGACGGCAGCATCTGGGCCGGCACCTGGGGCGGCGGCGCGGCGCGCTGGGACGGCAAGGCCTGGACCAACCTCACCACCCGCGACGGGCTGGCCGGCAACATCGTCTACAGCATCGCCGAGGGCAGCGACGGCGCGCTCTGGTTCGGCACCAACAACGGCGTCTCGCGCTGGGACGGCAAGGCCTTCACCAACCTCGGCATGAAGGACGGCCTGCTCGAGAAGAACGTCTACGCGCTGGCGGTGGCGCCCGGCGGCGACGTCTGGGCCGGCACGCGCAAGGGCGTGGCCCGCATCGGACGTTGAGAACCCACGTGAAAGGACGACTCATGGCTCTCAGCCTGCGTGCCGCCGGCCTCGGTGTCATCGCGCTCGGCACCGCGCTGGCTGGCGCCTACCAGCTCGGGCGCAGCAATGCGGGGGCCGTGGTGGCAGCCGCTCCCGCCGCAACGGCGCTGGCACCCGCCGCGCCAGCCTCGGCCGCGATGCCAGCCGGCAACCCTGCGCCGGCACAGCGCGAAGGCAAGCTGGCCCCCGACCCGACGCAGAAGTTCACCCACTTCCGCGTTGGCAGCAAGAACGTCAAGCGGCTGTTCGTCGATGGCGACACCGTCTGGGTCGGCACCTCCGGCGGCGCGGTGCGCTACGACACGAAGACCGACGAGTACAAGCTGTTCGACACGAAGAGCGGCCTGCTGTCCAACGGCGTGTTCCACGTCGGCCGGCTCGACGATCGCATCGTGGTCGGCACCTACGGCGGCGGCATGTCGCTGCTCGATGCCAAAACCGGAACCTGGGAGACCTTCAACATCCCCGAGGGACTGGGCGATGCCTTCGTCTACGACGTGATGAAGGCAAAGAATGGCGACGTCTGGATCGCCACCTGGTCGGGCGTCAACCGCGTCAAGGGCGGGCGCCTGAAGGACCGCTCGGCCTGGGAACTGCACACCGTCGAGAGCACCAAGGGCGGCCTGCCCAACGACTGGGTCTACGGCCTGGCCGAGGGCCGTGACGGCGAGATCTGGCTCGGCACCGAAGGCGGCCTGGCGCACTTCAAGGAGGGCCGCTGGCAGAACTGGAACCATGCCAAGGGCCTGGGCGCGCCCTACGAGAAGGTCAAGGACCACATCCAGTACAGGAACGACCCGTCCAAGGTCTCCGAGCACCACGCGGCGCAGAAGAAGGAGATGGGGCTGGAGAACATCGACGTCGCCTACAACCCGAACTACATCGTCTCGCTGGTGGTCGATGCGCAGGGCGTGGTCTGGGCCGGCACCTGGGGCGGCGGGCTGTCGCGCTTCGACGGCAAGGCCTGGACGCACTACACGGTCGCCGAAGGGCTGCCCGGCAACCATGTGTTCATGCTCAACGTCGACCCGGCCGGCGCGCTGTGGGTCGGCACGAACAACGGCCTGGCGAAGATGGAGGGCAGTGGCTTCAAGGTGCTGACCACGCAGGACGGCCTGTTCGGCAACACCGTGTTCTCGATGACCACCGCGCGCGACGGCACGCTGTGGGTGGGCAGCTTCGGCGGCGTGGCGCGCATCAAGCCGTCCTGACGGCGCCTCACCAGCCGCTACAGTGGTGCGATGGATCGCTCGCTGCCCCCCGACCTGGCGCCCGCCGACCTCGGCCCGCTGATCGCGCGGCTGCTGGCGATCGCCGACGACGCGGTGATCGTCACCGACGGCGATCAGCGCATCGTGCTGTTCAACGACGGCGCCGAGCGCATCTTCGGCTGGCGCATGCACGAGGTGACAGGCCAGCCGCTGGAGGTGCTGCTGCCCGAGGCGGCACGCGCCGCGCACCATCGCCACCTCGACGCGTTCGCGGTCTCGCCGCAGGCGGCGCGGCGCATGGGCGAGCGGCGCGACATCCACGGCCGCCGCGCCGACGGCAGCCTGTTCGACGCCGAGGCCTCGATCTCGCACCTGGCCATCGACGGGCGCAACTACTTCGCCGCCATCCTGCGCGACGTCAGCGAGTCGCGCGAGGCCGCCCGCGCGATGGCGCGCAGCGAGGCGCGCTTCCGCGAACTGGCGGCCAGCGCACCGGTGGGCATCTTCCAGTGCGACGCTTCCGGCCTGTGCGAGTACGTCAACGACCGCTGGTGCGCGATGGCCGGCATGACGCCGGCCGAGGCCGCCGGCTCGGGCTGGATGCGCGCGGTGCACCCGGTCGACCGGCTGCGCGTGCTGCAGGCCTGGACGGCGGCGGTGGAGGGCCGCGGCAGCTTCGACCTGCGCCACCGCTTCGTGCGCCCCGACGGCAGCGAGTCGTGGGTGATGGCGCGCGCGGTGCGCAGCCACGACGGTGGCTTCCTCGGCACGGTGACCGATGTCACCGAGAGCCACGAGCAGGCGCTGGCGCTCGAGCGCGCCAAGGCCGATGCCGAGGCCGCGGCGCGCGCCAAGAGCCTGTTCCTGGCCAACATGAGCCACGAGATCCGCACGCCGCTGAACGCGGTGATCGGCATGACCACGCTGCTGCTGGACACGCCGATGAGCGAGGACCAGCGCGACTTCGCGCGCACCATCCGCGCCAGCGGCGAGTCGCTGCTCGAGATCATCAACGACATCCTCGACTACTCGAAGGCCGACGTCGGCAAGCTGGAGATCGAGCAGCAGGTGTTCGACCTGCGCCGCTGCGTCGAGGACTCGCTCGACCTGGTGGCGCCGCGCGCGCTCGAGAAGCGGCTGAACCTCGCCTACCTGATCGAGGACGGCACGCCGGAGACGCTGGTCGGCGATGCCACGCGCATCCGCCAGATCCTCGTCAACCTGCTGTCCAACGCGGTCAAGTTCACCCACCAGGGCGAGGTGTTCGTCGCGGTCGACAGCGAGCCGCTGGACGGCGGCACCCACCGCATCCGCTTCTCGGTGCAGGACTCCGGCATCGGCATCGCGGCCGAGCACCTGCCGCGGCTGTTCCAGTCGTTCACGCAGGTCGACCCGTCGACCACCCGCAAGTACGGCGGCACCGGCCTGGGCCTGGCGATCAGCAAGCGGCTGGCCGAGCTGATGGGCGGCACCGTCGGCGTGCGCAGCGAGCCGGGGCAGGGCTCGCTGTTCCAGGTGACGGTGCTGGCGCAGGTGGCGACGGCCACCGAGCCGGCCGACTTCCTGCAGCGCGACGTGCCTGCGCTGGCCGGCAAGCGGCTGCTGATCGTCGACGACAACCTCACCAACCGGCGCATCCTCACGCGCATGGCGATGATGTGGGGCATGCAGCCGTCGACGCTGCCGTCGGCGCTGGAGGCACTGGACCGCATCCGCCACGGCGAGAGCTTCGACGTCGCCGTGCTCGACATGAGCATGCCCGGCATCGACGGGCTGGAACTGGCAGTGGAGATCCGCCGCCGGCGCAGCGCCGAGGAACTGCCGATCGTGATGCTGACCTCGCTGGGCCAGCGCCAGGCCCTGCAGAACGCGCATGGCGCGGGCCTGGCGGCGTTCCTTGCCAAGCCGATCAAGGCCAGCCAGCTGTTCGCCACGTTGGTGGCGGTGGTGCAGGGCCAGCGCCTGGCGCCGCAGCCGCCGGCGCCGGCACCCGCGCCGCCGATCCCGGTGCTGGCCACGAGCCTGCCGCTGCGCGTGCTGGTGGCCGAAGACAACGCCATCAACCAGCGCGTCGCGCTGCGCCTGCTGCAGCGCCTGGGCTACCGCGCCGACGTGGCGGCCAATGGGCTGGAGGTGATCGACGCGGTCGAGCGCCAGCACTACGACGTGGTGCTGATGGACATCCAGATGCCCGAGATGGACGGCCTGCAGGCCGCGCGCTGGATCGCCCAGCGGCGCGGCGCCGACGGTGCGCCGCGCATCATCGCGATGACGGCCAACGCGATGCCGGGCGACCGCGAGGCCTACATCGACGCCGGCATGGACGGCTACGTCGCCAAGCCGATCGACATGGGTGACCTGGCCGCGGCGATGACGCGCGTGGCGATGCTCGCGCGCGGTGGCGCGGCCTCACCGCAGGAGGCCGACGAGGTGCTCGAGCTGGCCCGGCTGGAGCACCTGCGCGGGCTGCAGGACGACAGCCAGCCCGGGCTGGTGCGCGAGCTGATCGACATGTTCGTTGCCGACGCGCCGGGACACATCGTTGCGCTGGCCGAGGCCTGGCGGGAAGGTGATTTGCAGCGCCTCGGCCGCGCTGCCCACCGGCTGCTGTCGGCCACGCAGAACATCGGCGCGGCGCGCCTGTCGCGGCTGTGCATGGAGGTCGAGCGACGCTGCGCCGGCGGCGAGCTGGACGGCATGGCGGCGCTGATCGATGCCTTGCCTGTCGAGCAGGAGTGCGCCAGTGCAGCGCTGCTCGGCGCGCGGGCGCGCTACTGAGACGGCGATGGACGATCGCCTGGGCTCGTCCCGCCGCCTCGTTCTCGGGCAGCTCGCCGGCCTCGTCGTTCTGCCGCTGCTGCCGCGGCCTGCGATGGCGGCGCTGCAGGCGCGGCACTTCCTGTTCGGCTCGCCGGTCGACCTGCGGATCCGGCCGGGGGCCGACGGACACGATGCGGCGCAGGCGCAGGCCGCGATGGCGGCGGCGATGGCCGGCCTGGCGCAGATCCACCGCCGCTGGAACGCCTGGAAGCCCGGCGAACTGAGCCAGCTCAACCAGTCCTTCCGCGAGGGCCGTGCGGCGACGGTGTCGCCCGCCATGCAGGCGATGCTGCGCAGTGCGGCCCGGCTGGAGCGCGACTCGGCCGGCTTCTTCAACCCCGCCATCGGTGGCGCCGTGTCGGCCTGGGGCTTCCACGACGACGTGATGCGCCCCGGCGCGCGGCCCGATGCGCGCACGCTCGCCGCGTGGCGCGATGCGGCGCCCAGCCTCGCGCAGATCGAGATGCGCGGCGAGCGGGTGATCAGCCACAACCCGCGGCTGCAGCTCGATTTCGGCGCCTATGCCAAGGGCGTGGCGATCGACCGCACGCTGACCCAGCTGCAGGCCCGCGGCGTCGATACCGCGCTGGTCGACCTGGGCGGCAACCTGGCCGCGATGAGCCGCGCCGGCGAGCCGGGCTGGCACATCGGCATCCGCGATCCGGACGGCGACGGGCTGGTCGCCAGCCTGGAGACGCGTGCGCGCGAGGCGGTGGTCACCTCGGGCAGCTACGAGCGCTTCCGGATGCTCGATGGTGAGCGCTGCACCCACATCCTCGACCCGCACACGCTGGCGCCCGCCACCGAACTGGTGAGCGTGACCGTGCTGCACCCGTCGGCCGGTCTGGCCGATGCCGCGGCCACCGCCTTGCTGGTGTCCGGCCCGCAGCGCTGGCGCCAGGTCGCCGAGCGTTTGGGCGTGACCGCCGTGGCGGTGATCGACCGCCACCTGCGCGTCGAGCTGACCGGCGCGATGGCCAGCCGGCTGCGCTGGGCCAGTGCGGCCTGGCAGCGGCGAAGCCGCGTGGTCTGAGCCGGGCGGCGCGCGGGCGCGTGCGAAGCGTCACGCGGCGTGTCGGTGTGAGCGTCAAGTCGCTGCGCGAGCGACCGATAGCAGGGCGTCAGGAGGCGCCATGCCACGGTTCGCGAGTGCATTGCTGGTCGGTCTGCTCGGCGTGCTGCCGGTGCAGGCGAACTCACAGACGGTCTGGCTGTGCGGCTTGAGCGCCGACGCCATGCGCCTGGTCTGCGTCGCCGATGTCACGGCCCAGGACGTCCAGGCGCCCGCCGAGCCGCCGGTCGCGGTGGTCAACGGCACGCGCTTCCCGCTCGACCCGCGCCAGCTCTACACCGTCGAGCTGCTCACGCAGGCCACCGAGATGCCGTTCGTCGAGCAGCTCGCCCGCGCCACGCTGTGCTACCGCACGCCCTCGTGCAGCGTCGCCTTCGCGGCACCGCGAACCGACGTGGCGCTGGCCTCGCGACGACCGTGACGAATCGCTGATCAGACCGCCGGCGCCGCCGGCAGATGGATCTCGATGGCGCCGTCGATCACTGAGGCGGTGGCGCCCATCTCGGCGATGCGGCTGCGGATCGGCTGCAGCCGCGGCTGCGCGAACCAGGCGCCGATGTCCGCTGCCTCGCCGCCGATGCACACGACCACGCGGTCGCCCTGCGTTTTCGACGACACCGCGACGCGCGCGAAGCGTGGCGGCTCGTCCTCCACGCAGGCCTGCAGCAGGTTCATCACCACCTCGTTGAGGTGGTCGGGCACCAGCTCGCAGGCCGGCAGCCCGCTGCCGGGGCGGAACTCGAGCGGCGTGCCGCGGAAGCGCCGGTCGAAGGCGAGGAACTCGCACATCGCCTTGAGCATCGGGTTGACGTCGACCAGCTCGGGCGCTTCGCTGCGTGCGGTCGCGAAGTCGGCGATCTGCCGCATCATGCGGGCGATGCGCTCGCCCTGGGTGCGGATCTGCCGCGCCGCGTGGCGCTCGGCCTCGGGCAGTTCGCCGGCCACGCCCTGGATCACCGCCAGCGGGTTGCCGACCTCGTGCGCGACGTTGGCCGCCATCGTGGCCAGCGCGGCCATCTTCTCGCCGTGCCAGCGCTGCTCGCGCCGGGCCGCCTCGGCCTGCGCCAGCGCCTGGCGGTCGATGAAGCGCTGGCCGATGCGCACGATCAGCAGCGAGATCACGTACAGCAGCACGATCAGCCCGCCGACCACGAGCAGGAAGCGGTCGGAGTTGTGCTCCACCTTGGCCTGGTTGCCCCGTGCCGCGTCGGCCACGCGCGCCTGGTGGCCGGCAGTGATCTGCGCGAACTCGCGCGAGGCGTTGCGGATCTGCTCGAGGAAGGGCGTCACGTCCGAGTACAGCTCGACGACACCGAGCACGGTGTCGCCACTGCCGCCGCGCACCGGCACGTAGGTGGAGATCAGGTCGCGGTTCTCGACCATGCGCTCGAAGGCGCTGAAGCGGTCGCGGTGGGTCAGCTCGCTGGCCGGGCGGCCCTCGGCGGCGCTGCGCCAGCCCTGGTTGGCGGCGGCGTACTCGCCGATCTGGCGGTGCTCGGACGAATACACCGTGATGCCGCGCAGGTCGAAGACCTTGATCTTGAACACGGTGGTCTGGCGCATTGCTGCGTAGGCCTTGGCGTCGAGCGACTTGAAGCTGGGCATGGCCGCGATGCGCTGGCCGACCTCGCCCCAGCAGCGCCGCCGGTCGGCCACCGGCTCGGCCGGCAGCGCGGCGCATTCGGCGATCGGCACGCGCTGCGCGGCGGCGATGAAGGGGGCGATGTCGCTGTCCCACATCAGGTTGGCCACCAGCCGGGTCAGCGTGACGTGGTTGGCCTCGTGCACCGCCAGCATGGTGGCGCGCGCCGCCTCCTCGTGCTGGCGGGCCAGTTCCTGCTGCGCCTGGCGGAAGTAGGCCGCCTGCTGCTGCTGCACCTCGTCGAAGAAGGCCTCCTCGCCGCGCTGCAGGAAGTACAGCGTCGCGCCGACCGCGATGAAGGCCAGCGCGGTGCTCAGCGTGAAGTAGCGCATCAGCCGGAAACCGGTGGCTGAGGTGTGCGGCATCGTCTCCCTTGTTGCATTGCTCGCGTGGTGCATCGTAGCCGGACCGCCTGCGGCGACCCGAAGTGATCGTTCGACTCAAGGTTCTGACCCGCTTGCCGAAAATGTCGATTGGCAGACATCATTCGGCATCACTCCTTGAACGCCATGGCTCCGCACGGCGCTGCCTCCCCTCCCGACGACGTGACCGCCGAACCCACGGGGGCCTGGGGCCGCGCCGTGGCCCGGCTGCGCCGCTACCTCGGCCGCGCCGGGCGGCTGGAAGCGCTGGCGTCGCTGCAGGTGCGGCGCGAGGCGGCCGAAGGCAGCGCCCTGCCGGTCAGCGTCGTCGATGCCCGTGGCGTGGCGATCTGGACCAATTCCGCCTTCGCACGGCTGTGCGGTCGCGAGCGGCGTGATTGCACCGGCCAGCCGGTCGAGCGCCTGCTGCGCCTGACGGATGCCGACCCGGCGGCCGCCGCCGCGCTGGCCGAGGCCGTGCGCAGCGGCCAGCGCGCCAGCCTGCCAGTGGTCGGGCTCGCGCCGCAGGACGGCCCGCTGCACCTGCGGGTGGACATGCGCCCGGTGCAGCAGCGGGTCCACGCCGACGGCGAGATGGTCCTGCAGTGGCTGGACCAGACCGAGCATGTGCTCACCTCCCGCCGCCTGCACGAGGCGCTGGCCGAGCTGACCTTCGAGCGCGAGCGCCTCGGCCACATCCTGGCCGGCACGCAGGTCGGCGCCTGGGAGGTGAACCTGATCACCGGCGAGGCCCGCATGGACGAGCCCTGGGCCGCCCTGTTCGGCTACCGGCGCGCCGAACTGGAGCCCTGGTCGCGCGAGAAGGCCCGCGCGATGCTGCACCCCGACGACCGCGAGGCCACCAACCAGCAGGTGCTGCGCCACGTCGCGGGTGAACTCCCCAGCGTGGACATCGAGCAGCGCGTGCGACACCGCAACGGCGAGTGGATCTGGGTCCACTCGCGCGGCAAGCTCTCGACGCGCACGCCCGACGGCCGGCCCGAGTGGCTGGCCGGCTCGCACATGGACATCCGCGAGCGCAAGCGGCAGGAGCAGGCGCTCGAGGAACAGCGCGCCTACATGCGCACGCTGCTGGCCAGCCTGCCGGGCGTGGTGTTCGAGTTCGAGCTCGACGAGGCCGGCCAGATCCGCTCGAATTTCGTCAGCGACGCGCTGATGACGATCTTCGGCATCGCCCCGGCGCGGGCGCTGGCGCAGGCGTCGATCATGTTCAGCACGGTACCGCCCGAGGACATGGCTTCGCTGTACGAGGCCATCGGCGAATCGGCGCGCACGCTGCACGTGCTGGAGCACGAATACCGGGTGACGGTGGACGGGCGCACGCGCTGGCTCGGCGTGCATGCGCGGCCGAGGCGCCGCGACGACGGCAGCGTGCACTGGCACGGCATGCTGGTCGACGTGACGAGGCGGCACGAACTCGACGAGCAGCTCGCGCTGGCGCGCGCCGCGGCCGAGGAGGCCAACCGCGCCAAGTCGGCCTTCCTGGCGACGATGAGCCACGAGATCCGCTCGCCGATGAACGGCGTGCTCGGCATGACCGACGTGCTGACGAGCGCCGCCAGCCCCGAGGACCAGGCCGATGCAGTGCAGACCATCCGCGACTCGGCGCGCTCACTGCTCACGCTGATCGACGACATCCTGGATTTCTCGAAGATCGAGGCCGGGCGCCTCGAGCTCGAGAGCCTGCAGCTCAATCCCGTGCAGCTGGCCGAGACGGTGGCCGAGTCTCTGGCCAGCAGCAGCGCGGCAGAGGACGTGGCCATCGCGCTGTCGATCGCGCCGGGCCTGCCCCACCTGGTCTGGGGCGATCCCACCCGGCTGCGCCAGATCCTGTTCAACCTGTTCAGCAACGCCATCAAGTTCAGCCGCCGCGGGCCTGGCGAGGTGGGCCATGTCCGGCTCGCACTGATGCGTGCGGAGCCGCCGCAGACGGGGCTGCTGCTGCGCATCGAGGACGACGGCATCGGCATGGACGAGGCCACGCTGGCGCGGCTGTTCCAGACGTTCAGCCAGGCCGATGCCAGCACCACGCGACGCTATGGCGGCACCGGCCTGGGCCTGGCGATCGTGCGCCGCCTGGTCGACACCATGGGCGGCACGGTGCGCGTGGACAGCCGCCCCGGCCATGGCACGCGCTTCGACGTGTGCCTGCCGCTGGAAGTGGCCGATGCGCAACCCGAGCCGCCCTCGCACGACCTGGCCGGGCTGCTGTGCCTGCTGCACGGCGACGACGATGCGCGGCTCGGCACGCTGCAGCAGCTGCTGTGTCACGCGGGTGCGCAGACCCGGCGCATCCTGTCGACCGACGAACTGGCGCAGGAGCCGGACCATGGCGGTCGGCCGGTGGTCGTGGTCATGCTGCACGCCGGCCCCGCGCCGGAGGTGAGCGATCTGCGCCGCCTGCGCGAGCACAGCGCGGCCGACCTGCGCTTCCTCTGCCTGGCCGCAGTGGGCAGGCCGCAGCCGTTCCTTCTGGTGGCGCCCGAGGTCGGCGTCGCGCGGCTGCTGCGCCGGCCGGCACTGTGGCGTGCGGTGGCGGCGCTGGGTGGACTGGTGTCGCCCGATGTGCCGGATGCGCAGCAGCGCGCCGCGGGACACGCGCCATCGCAGCGGCCACCGCTGGACCGCGCCTCGGCGCAGGCCAGCGGCCGCCTGGTGCTGGTGGCGGAGGACGACCTCGTCAACCAGAAAGTGGCCGTGCACCAGCTGCGGCTGCTCGGCGTGTTCGCCGACATCGCCGCGGACGGCCAGGAGGCGCTGGCGCTGTGGCGCCGTGGCGGCTACGCGCTCGTCTTCAGCGACCTGCACATGCCGGTCATGGACGGCTACACCCTGGTCAGCGACCTGCGCCGCGAGGAGGCGGCGCGCGGCCTGCCGCGCACGCCGGTCCTGGCGCTGACGGCCAACGCGCTGCTCGGCGAGGAGCGCCGTGCGCGCGAGGCCGGCATGGACGACTACCTGACCAAGCCGATCCCGCTCGAGTCGCTGCAGGCGGCGCTGCGACGCTGGATCACCGTGCCGGAACCGGCCGCGCGCGGCGGCGGCCGGACCGAACCGGTCGTTGCGCCGCCCGCCTGCGCAGAGCCGATGCTCGACCTGGCCGTGCTGCGCCGCCTCGTCGGTGACGATCCGGCCGTGGTGGCCGAGTTCATCGCCGACTACCGCGGCGCGCTCGCCAGCCACGCGGCCGAAATGCGAGAGGCGTTTCGCCGCGTCGATCCGGCGCATGCCGCCGGCGTGGCCCACCGGCTGAAGTCCTCATCGCTGGCCGTCGGTGCAGCGCCGCTGGCGCGCCTGTGCGAGCGGCTCGAGCAATGGCGCAACGGCAACGCCGCCGTGCCCGACCCGGTGCAGCTGCAGCGCGACCGGCTCGACTTCGAGCGCCTCGTCGATGCCTTGACCCAGGCGCTCGACGCGGCGCAGCAGGAACTCCCGGCATGACACCCCTGCGCCAGCCTGCGCGGCCCGTGCTCGTGATCGACGACGATCCGTTTGCGCTGAAGCTGCTGACGCGGCAACTGGCCAACCTGGGCTTCGAGCGGGTGGTGCCGATGGACCGCAGCCTCGACGGCCTGGCCGCCATCCGCGGCCACATCGGCCATGACGCGCTGGTGCTGCTCGACCTGCAGATGCCCGATCTCGACGGCATCGAGTTCATTCGCTTCCTTGCGCAGGCCGGCTTCGACGGTGAACTGCTGCTGGCCAGTGGCGAACACCGGCGTCTGCTGCAGGCCGCGGTGCGGCTCGCGCGCGCGCACGGTCTGCGCGTGCTCGACGCGTTGCCCAAGCCGGTCGACCCGGTGACGCTGGCCACCGCACTCGCCCAGCCGCCGGCGAGCGCACCGCACCGCCAGGCCGCCGACAGCACCCCGGCGTGGGTGACCCGCGACGAGCTGTCACGCGCCCTGGCCGCCGGCGAGCTGTTCAACCACTACCAGCCCAAGGTCGACCTGGCCACCGGCGAACTGGTTGGCGTCGAGACGCTGGTGCGCTGGCAGCACCCGGTGCATGGCCTGGTGCCGCCGGAAGCCTTCGTCTGCTTCGCCGAGCGCAACGACATGGTCCACGACATCACCCGCGGCGTGTTGGCCGGCGCGCTGCGCCAGATGAGTGCCTGGGACGCTGCCGGGCTGCGCCTGCAGGTCGCGGTCAACATCTCGATGGACGACCTCGATGACCTGCAACTGCCCGACGTGGTGGCCGAACTCGCCGCGCGTGAGGGCGGCAGCCTGGGCCGGCTGGTGCTCGAGGTCACCGAGAGCCGCCTGATGCGCGACCCGCTGCGGGCGGTGGACACGCTGGGCCGCCTGCGCCTGAAGGGCGTCAGACTGTCGATCGACGACTACGGCACCGGCCACTCGTCGCTCAGCCAGCTGCGTGACCTGCCCTTCGACGAGCTCAAGCTCGACCGCTCGTTCGTTCGACATTCGCCGTCGCGCGACGACCTGCGCTGCATCCTCGAGTCGACACTGCGCATGGCGCGCACGCTGGAGCTGCACAGCGTGGCCGAAGGTGTCGAGACCCTGGAAGAGTGGGCGCTGCTGCGCGACGCCGGCTGCGACGCCGCGCAAGGCTGGCTGATCGGCCGGCCGATGGCCGGGCCTGCGATCCCGGCCTGGCGCGAGCAATGGCGGGCACGGCGCGATGCGCTGTCGATCTCGCCCGCGTCGGGCGCGGCGGACCCGGGCCCGCGGGGCTGACCCCGCCGGGCGGCGGCCTCAGGCGCCGAGCCAGCGGCCGAACAGCTCGTGCAGCACCTCGCGCGTGGCCACCATGCCGCGCGTCGACGGCAGCCACGAGCGGGGTGAACCCAGCGAGGTGGTCAGCACATCCACCGGCGCGGGCTCGAAGACGATGCCGCTGCCCGCCGCAGCCTGCTCGAAGGCGCGCAGCGAGCGCGGCATGTGCCGCTGATGGGTGACCAGCAGCACGCGGCGGATGCCCTGCTCCTTGAGCAGGGCCACGCTGAAGGTGCCGTTCTCGCGCGTGTCGCGCGAGCGATCCTCGGTCCACTTCAGCGGCCGGCCGAACTCCTGCGACGCGATGCGCGCGGCGATCTGCGCTTCCGACGGCATCGTGCCCGGCTCCACGCCCCAGGCGACACCGCCGCTGAAGGCCACCGGCGCACCGGTCTCGCGGGCCAGGTGCAGCCCGTAGCGAAGACGTTCGATGCCGTTCTCGTGCAGGTTGCTGATGCCGTATTCCGGCGACACCCGCTTGGCGCCGCCGCCGAGCACGACGATGGCCACCGGCTCGCGCGCCTTCACCGCCGCCTTCCATTCGGCGATGCGGTCGCTGCTCAGCGGGCCCGGCGGTCGCAGCGCCACGTCCGACAGGAAGCGCGCCGTGCCGGCGCTGGCCGACAGCCACAGCAGCGTCGCGCCGAACAGCACGATCAGCCAGCCCAGCCCGCGGCGCACCAGCACCAGCCGCGTGCCGACCAGCATCAGCACGATGAAGGGGACGGGCGGCAGCAGCAGCGCGTCGATGACGGGTTTCCAGGAGGACAGGCCGAACAGGATCAGGAGGTCGTTCACGGGAGGAGGTGCGGCAGGGGCCGCGAGGCAGCGAAGGGCGACCGGCGATTGTGCCGGCGCGGGGGCGGCGCGGCATGGTGCAAACTCGATCCCCGTGAAGTACTTCCCTGCCGGCCGCTGGCCACGACGTCTCGCGATCGCGCTGCTGGCCCTGCTGCTGCTGTGGGCGCTGGCCTGGCTGGCGGTTCCGCCGTTGCTGAAGTCGCAGGCGCAGACCCGCTTGTCGGCGCTGCTGGGCCGCAGCGTCGAGATCGGCGAGGTGAGCTTCCAGCCCTGGAGCCTGGAGCTGACGGTGCGTGACGTCGCCATCGGCCCGGCCCCCGGCGCCAGCCAGCCGCTGCTGCGCTGGTCGCGCGCCTACGTGAACGCCGATGCCGGCTCGATCTGGCGGCGCGCGCCGGTGGTGGCGGCGGTCGAGTTGGACGGGCTGCAACTGCACCTGACCCGTACCGCGCCGGGCCACTACGACATCGACGACTTGCTGACGCGCTTCGCGACGCCGTCGGCCGCGCCGGCCGAGCCTTCTGAGCCGGCGCGCTTCGCGCTCTACAACCTGCGCCTGACTGATGCAGCGTTGAGCTTCGACGACCGGCCCGCCGGGCGGGTGCACCGCGTCGAGGCGCTGCAGGTCTCGCTGCCCTTCGTGTCCAACCTGCCGGCCTTCGTCGACGTCACCGTCGAACCGCGCGTGGCGTTCAAGCTCGACGGCACCGCCTTCGACAGCGGCGCGCAGTCCACGCCCTTCGCGCAGCGCCGCCGCGGCGAACTGAAGCTGGCCTTCGCCGGCCTCGACCTGGCGTCCTACGCCGGCTACCTGCCGGCCTCCGTGCCGGTGCGCCTGCGCAGCGCCTTGCTCGATGCCGACCTCGGCCTGCGCTTCGAGTTGCCCGAAGGCGCCGACCCGAGCGTGGTGGTCTCCGGCAGCACGGCACTGCACCGGCTGGCGCTGACGGATGCGGCCGGTGCACCGCTGCTCGGCTGGAATCGCCTGCAGGTCGGCCTGCGCGACGTGCAGCCACTCGCCCGCCGGGTGGCGCTCGGCGCCATCACGCTCGACGGTGCGCAGTTGCAGCTCTCGCGCGGCGCCGATGGCCGGCTCAACCTTCAGGCGCTGGGCGGGGCCGGCGCGCCGCCGGGGCCAGCGTCTGCCCCGCCGGCGGCCGCGTCGGCATCGCCGTCCGCATCAGCGGCATCGGGTGGTGCAGGCGCGTCCGGGCCCGGCGGCTGGCAGGCCAGCGTCGAGAAGTTCGAGATCGCCGACGCGCGCGTGCTGTGGAACGACGCCACCACCCAGCCAGCGGCAGCGCTGCAGGTCGAAGCCTTGCGTGTGCGCGCCGAGAACTGGACCTGGCCGCTGAAGCCGGGACTGCCGCTGAATGTGGCCGCCACCTTGCGCGGGCAGGCGGCACAGGCGCCGGTGGCCGGGCAGCTGGCAGTGGATGCCCGCGTCGGCGCCAGCGAGGCGACGGCAACGCTGGAGCTCACCGACCTGCTGCTGGCCGAGCTGGCGCCCTACGTCTCGCAGACACTGCTGCCGCGGCTGGAGGGGCGCGCCAGCCTGAAGGGGCGCGTCGACTGGAGCGGCGATGCGGCCACGCCGCGCACCCAGATCGCGATCGACACCGCCTCGCTCGACGGCCTGCGGTTGATCAGCGGCAGCGGCCGCGCCGCTCGCGACGAGATCGCGCTCAAGCAGCTCGCGCTGGCCGATGCACGCATCGACCTGCTGGCGCACGAACTCGAACTCGGCCGCGTCACGCTGGCGCAGCCGAGCATCTCGGCGCTGCGCGACGGCCAGGGGCGCTGGAACCTGATGTCGATGACGCGACCCTCGCCATCGGCGCCCGCAGCGCCCGCCACAGCGGCATCGAGCGCCGACGCTTCACCGTGGAAGCTGCGCCTGAAGGACCTGCAGCTCGATGGCGGCCGGGTGCAGCTCAGCGACGCCTTCGCCGCCGGCCGCGCCGCCGAGCCGCCCTTGCGCATCGACGCGAGCGCGATGCGCCTGCGCGTTCAGGACTTCGCCTGGCCCAGCGTGCGCGGCGCGGCACCGGCGAAGCTGCAGTTCGCCACCCGCGTGGCCGGCGTCGCGGAGGCCGGCCAGTCGCCGCCGCCCGCGGGCAGCATCGACTGGAACGGCCGCGTGGTGGCCGAGCCGCTGCTGGTGGCCGGCAAGCTGCGCATCGAGCGCTTTCCGGTGCATGCCTTCGAGCCCTACTTCGGCGACCAGCTGCCGGTCAGCCTGCTGCGCGCCGAGGCCGGCTGGCAGGGTGACGTCGATGTGCGTTCGGCCAGCGCCGGCTGGACCGTCAGCGCCAATGGCGACGCGCGGCTCACCGACGTGCGTGTGCTGACCCGCCCGAACGCGGCCGGCAGCGGCGACGAACTGCTGACCTGGCAGTCGTTCACGCTCGACGGCCTGCGCTTCGCGATGGCGCCTTCGGCGACGCCGCAGCTCGACGTGCGCGAGGCGGCGCTGAACGACTTCTTCGCGCGGCTGGTGATCACCGAGCAGGGGCGGCTGAACCTGATGAGCGGGCCCACGGCGCCGGCCAATGCGGCCAGTGCGCCTGCGGAAGCGGGTGCCGCGGCCGCGAGTGCGCCGGTGGCCGTGGCGGCGGCCTCGGCCCCTGCGCCTGCCGCGAGTGGTGCAGCCGGCGCCGGCAGCGAGTTGCCGATCCTTCTCAGCGTCGGCGGCGTCAAGCTCAACAACGGCCGCATCGACTTCAGCGACCGCTTCGTGCGCCCGAACTACAGCGCCAACCTGACCGAGCTCAACGGCGCGCTCGGCGCATTCCGCTCCGGCACGCGCGACATGGCGACGCTCGAGCTGCGTGGCCGCGCCGCCGGCACCGCGTTGCTGGACATCCGCGGTGCGCTCAACCCGACCGCCAACCCGCTGGCGCTGGACATCCAGGCCAAGGCGACGGACCTCGAACTCGCGCCCTTGTCGCCTTACGCCGGCAAGTACGCCGGCTACGCGATCGAGCGCGGCAAGCTCAGCATGGAAGTGGCCTACAAGATCTCGCCTGACGGCAAGCTGGAGGCGCGCAACCAGGTCATCCTCAACCAGCTCACCTTCGGCGACAAGGTCGACTCGCCCGACGCCACCAAGCTGCCGGTGCTGCTGGCCGTCGCGCTGCTGCGCGACCGCAACGGCGTGATCGACATCAACCTGCCGATCAGCGGCTCGATCAACGACCCGCAGTTCAGCGTCTTCGGCATCGTGCTGAAGGTGATCGGCAACCTGCTGGTCAAGGCACTGACGGCACCGTTCGCACTGCTGGCCGGTGGCGGCAGCGAGGACCTCAGCCTGGTCGAGTTCAAGCCCGGCACGGCGGTCGTCGCTGACGGCAGCCGCGCGACGCTGGACAAGGTGGCCAAAGCGCTGAACGACCGCGAGTCGCTGAAGATGACCGTCACCGGCGCGTCCGACCCGGCCAGCGAGCGCGAGGCCTTCCAGCAGGCGGCGCTCGACGCGCGGCTGCTGGCCGAGCGCCGCCGCGAGCTGCTGCGTGGCGGCGCCTCGGCCGCCGAGGCCGACGCGCTGACCACGCTCGACGCCGAGACGCGCGCGCGTGTGCTCAAGGAGGTCTACCGCGCCACCAGCCTGCCGAACAAGCCGCGCAATGCGATCGGCATGGCGCGCGACATCCCCGGGCCGGAGATGGAGGCGCTGCTCAAAGGCGCCACCGTGGTCAGCACTGACGCGATGCGCGAGCTCGCGCTGCAGCGTGGCCTGGCCGTGCGCGACGCGCTGCTCGCTAAGGGCCTGCCCGGCGAGCGCCTGTTCCTGGCTGCGCCCAAGCTTCGTGCCTCGGGCGAAGAAGACGCCGCCTGGACGCCGCGCGTGCAGCTGTCGCTGTCGACGAACTGACGCCGCCGCGCCGTCACCTCGCCTTCGCTGCGGCGGACTGCTCCAGACCGGAGCAGCTATGGATTTCCCGCGTATGTAGCCGTCTATCACCAGGGGCCACGGTGCCGGTGCAACACTGCGCCGCAGACGGCAGCCCACTGCCGCGCATTCATTCCATGAAGCAGGAGACAAGCATGCGCGTGATCCCCATCGAGAACATGTTCGCCGAGGCCGGTTGCGAAGACGAATCGACCGGCCAGGTGCCCAAGCTCGACCTTCCGCTGGTGCGGCGCGACTTCCTCAAGGGTTCGGGCGTGCTGATGGGCACGCTGGCCACCGGCAGCGTGCTGGCCACGCTGGCGCCGTCCACCGTCTGGGCCGTCGAGCTGAAGACACTGTCCAAGGCCGAGGGCGAGGCGCTGATGAAGATGGGTCGCACGCTGTACCCGCACAAGAAGCTGCCCGACGCGGTGTATGCGCTGCTGGCCAAGGACCTCGACGGCAAGGCTGCCGGCGACGCCGGCGCGGCCAAGACGCTCAAGGACGGCATTGCCGCGCTGAACCAGGCGGCCGGCGGCAGCTTTGCGAAGGCCAACGACAAGAAGCGCAAGGAGATCGTCAAGGCCATCGAAGGCCAGCCCTTCTTCGGCATGGTGCGCGGCCAGTGCATCACCTCGCTGTACGACAACGACATGGCCTACAAGGTCTTCGGCTATCCGGGTTCTGCCTGGGAGAAGGGCGGCTACATCACCCGCGGCTTCCAGGACCTGAAGTGGCTGCCGGCGCCTTCGCTCGAGGCCAGCCCCAAGCCCTACCTCTGAGCGCGGCGGCTGCAGGCACCCCAGAACAGAACAGCAGGAGACGAGACATGGCGAAGTTCGATTTCAACGACGACTCGGTGGTCGTCATCATCGGCTCGGGCGCGGGCGGCGGCACGCTGGCCAACGAGCTGTGCCAGAAGGGCATCAAGGTCGTGGTGCTGGAGGCCGGCGCGGTGCAGTCGCCGGCCAGCTTCATCAACGACGAGTGGAAGTCCTTCGTGCAGCTGGCCTGGCTGGACCCGCGCACCACCTCGGGCAACTGGCGCGTCGCGAAGGACTTCTCCGGTCTGCCGGCCTGGATCTGCAAGACCGTCGGCGGCACGACCACGCACTGGGCCGGCGCCTCGCTGCGCTTCCAGGAACACGAGTTCCGCGTCAAGACGCACTACGGCGAGATCGCTGGTGCCAACCTGATGGACTGGCCTGTGACGCTGAAGGAACTCGAGCCGTACTACGCGCGCGCCGAAGACAAGATGGGCGTGACGCGCACCACCGGCATCCCCGGCCTGCCGGGCAACAACAACTTCAAGGTGTTCAACGCCGGCGCGAAGAAGCTCGGCTACAGCGAGGTGCACACCGGCAACATGGCGATCAACAGCCAGCCGCGCGACGGCCGCGGCCGCTGCATGCAGCTGGGCTTCTGCTTCCAGGGCTGCAAGAGCGGCGCCAAGTGGAGCACGCTGTACACCGAGCTGCCCAAGGCCGAGTCCACCGGCAACCTCGACCTGCGGCCGGAGTCGCATGTCTCGAAGATCGAGCACGACGACAAGGGCAAGGTCAACGCCGTCGTCTACTTCGACAAGGCCGGCAAGGAGCAGCGCCAGAAGGCGCGCATCGTCTGCGTGGCCGGCAACTCGATCGAGACGCCGCGCCTGCTGCTGCTGTCGGCCTCGAACCTGTTCAAGGACGGCCTGGCGAACTCGTCGGGACAGGTCGGGCGCAACTACATGCGCCACATGACCGGCTCGGTCTACGCCGCCTTCAAGAACCCGGTGCACATGTACCGTGGCACGACGATGGCCGGCATCATCCGCGACGAAGCGCGCCACGACACCAAACGTGGCTTCGCCGGCGGCTACGAGATGGAGACGCTGGCGCTGGGCGTTCCCTTCATGGCCGCCTTCCTCGACCCCGGCGCCTGGGGCGAGGACTTCGCCTGGTGGATGGACCACTACACCAACCTGGCCGGCATGTGGCTGGTCGGCGAGGACATGCCGCGCGAGGGCAATCGCATCACGCTGAACCCGAACGTCAAGGACAAGTGGGGCCTGGCCGCGCCGAACGTGCACTTCGACGACCACCCGAACGATATCGCGATGCGCAACCATGCCTTCGCGCAGGGCGAGAAGGTCTACCAGGCGGCCGGCGCGATCCGCACCTTCCGCACGCCGCCGTACCCGTCGACGCACAACCTCGGCACCTGCCGCATGGGCGCGTCGGCCAAGGACAGCGTCTGCAACGCCTACGGACAGACGCACGACATCGCCAACCTGTTCATCTCCGACGGCAGCCAGTTCACCACCGGCGGCGCCGAGAACCCGACGCTGACCATCGTCACGCTCGCGATCCGGCAGGCCGAGTACATCGCGAAGCAGATGAGCGCGCGTACGATCTGAACCCACCCACTGGGAGCCCCAGCATGTGCGAATACTTCGTCAAGGCCGATCCGATCCAGTACGAGCAGCGCTCGCGAACGATCCGCATCCACGGCGTGCTGACCAGCATCCGGCTGGAGAACATGGTCTGGGACATCCTCGCCGAGATGGCCGAGGCCGAGGGCTGCACCACCAACGCGCTGATCGTGCAGTTCCACGACGAGATCCTCGCCCACCGCGGCGAGGTGCCCAACTTCGCCTCGTTCCTGCGCGTCACCGGCATGCGTTTCCTGCGCCGCAAGCTGATGGCCTGGGAGCAGGGTTTGCCCTCGGGGGAGCCGGTGCGCCCAGAAGACGACGAGGCCACGCCCTCGTCGCCGCGGCCCAAGGTCGTGGCCCTGGGCGCGCGCTCCTGACTTTCCCTCTTGCCCTTTCTTCCGGAGTCCGAATGGCCAAGGTCATCCACACCATGATCCGCGTGCTGGATCTGGACAAGTCGATGAAGTTCTATGCCGACGTGCTCGGCCTGACCGAGTCGCACCGACTCGATTTCCCCGACTTCGCGCTGGTCTACCTGCGCAACGCCGAGAACGACGTCGAGATCGAGCTGACGCTGAACAAGGGGCGTAGCGAGCCCTACACGCATGGCACCGGCTACGGCCATGTCGGCGTGGTGGTGCCCGATGTGGCGGCTGCCCACGCGGCGTTGCTGGCCAAGGGCTACGAGCCGGCGCCGGTCAAGGAGTTCAAGCGCGGCGAGGAGCTGCTCGCGCGCTTCTGCTTTATCCAGGATCCCGATGGGTACAAGATTGAACTACTGGAACGGCACGGCCATTACCAGTAGATTCCGACACTCTGGCTGGAAGAGGCGACGGCTGGAAAAGGTAGTTCACAACACGCCCCGAGGAGACACCCCTTGAAGAAGACGTCAGGTTCGTTCCTGCTCGCAGGCATCGCCTGCGCCGCCATGCTGGCCCTGCCGGCCCATGCGCAGCAGAACATCGAGAAGCTCAAGCAGATGAAGGTCGCGACCACCGACCTCAACATCCCGGTCGTGCCGCAGGAAGGCAAGAACGCCGCGGCGATCCGCGAGAACCTCAAGCGCGTCAAGCTGCCGCCGGGGTTCAAGATCGACCTGTTCGCCGTCGTGCCGGACGCGCGCCACATGGCCGTGGCCCCCAGCACCAACATGCTGTTCGTCGGCACCCGCAAGACCACCGTCTGGGCCGTCACCGACCGCAACAGCGACGGTGTGGCTGACGAGGTGAAGTCCTTCGCGCCCTCGCTGAAGTTCACCAACCCGAACGGCGTGTGCTGGACCAAGGACGGCTTCCTGATCGTTGCCGAGCACAACCGCGTGCTGAACTTCCCGGCCGCCGAGTTCTTCTACGAGGGCCCGGACGTCGCGGTGATCGAGGTGGTCGGCCAGGGCAAGCTGATCCCGCCGGAAGAGGAGTCGTACAACCACGGCGCACGCACCTGCCGCGTCGACGACAGCGGCATGCTGCACGTCACGCTCGGCCAGCCGTACAACGTGCAGCCGAAGGAGAAGGTCGCGATGTACGAGCAGATCGGCATCGGCGGCATGGTCAAGTTCAATGCCTTCGACGGCTCCAAGCGCGAGGTCGTCGCGCGCGGCGTTCGCAACTCGGTGGGCATGGACATCAACCCGAAGGACAAGACCGTCTGGTTCACCGACAACCAGACCGACGGCATGGGCGACGACATCCCGCCGGGCGAACTCAACCGCGTCACCAAGGCGGGCGAGCACTTCGGCTACCCGTTCATCCACGGCAACAGCGTGCAGATCGCCGGCACGGCCGCCGCGCCCGACCTGAAGGACATGAAGCCGCCTGCCGCCTGGACCAAGCCGCAGATCGAGTTCCCGGCGCACCAGGCGCAGCTCGGCATGACCTTCTACAACGGCAAGATGTTCCCGGCGCAGTACCAGGGCGGCATCTTCGTCGCCGCGCACGGCTCGTGGAACCGCACCAAGGCCAGCGGTGGCCTGGTGAACTTCGTGTCGCTGAAGGCCGACGGCAGCGCCGACAAGAGCACCGTCTTCGCCGACGGCTTCCTCGACAGCGAGACCGGCATCTACCGCGGTCGCCCGGTCGACGTGGCGGTGATGAAGGACGGCTCGCTGCTGGTGTCCGACGACTACGCGGGTGCGATCTATCGCATCACCTACAGCGCGCCGTGAGGTCGCTGGGTCTGACGATGCTGCTGGCCGCCGCGCTTCCGGGCGCGGCGCTGGCGGGGGATGCCGCGGCCGGCAAGCAGAAGGCGCAGTCCTGCGCCGTCTGCCACGGGCAGATGGGCATCGCGGTCGCCCCCGAGACGCCCAATCTCGCGGGCGAACCCGAGGGCTACCTCTCCCGCCAGCTGCTGGCCTTTCGCAGCGGCAAGCGGCAGCACGAGGTGATGAACGTGATCGCCAAGCCGCTGACCGATGCGGAGATCGGTGATCTCGCCGCCTGGTTCGCATCGCTGAAGATCGAGCTGAAGCCGGCGCCTTGACGCCGACGCAGGAACGTCGCGGGCAGAATGGCCCGCGATGTTCCTCTTCAACCGCTACTCCTTCCGCCAGCTGCTGCTGGTCGCCTTCCTGCTGATCGCCGCGCTGCTCGGCGCGGCATCGCTGCGCGGCCTCTTCACGCTCGAAGGCCTGCTGCTGCAGAGCGGTGCCGGTGCCCGTTCGGCCGTGGCCGAGACCGCGGCGGTGCAGCAGCTCGGCGAACGCACGGTGGCGATGGAGCGCGCCGCGCGCCAGTACCTGGTGCTCGACGACCCGGTGCTGCGCCAGCGTTTCGACGACGCGGCGCGCGAGGCCGAGGACGCGCTGCGCCAGCTCGGTGGCATCGGCCTGCCAGTGGCCGAGCGTGAGCGCTGGAACCGTCAGCTCGCCAGCATCCGCGCCCAGTTGCGCGGTGCCGAGGCCACGCTGCCGGCGCGCGAGGCGACGCTGACCGAGGCGTTCCGCGATCTCGATGCGCTCAACACCCTGATCGCGCAGCAAGCCCGGCGCGCGGCCGATGCGCGCAACCGTGCGCTGGTCAGCGAACTCGACGACGGCCGCGCCCAGCTCGGCCGCCAGGTGCTCGGCGCGATCGCCGTCGCGGTGCTGCTTGCGCTGGCCTTCGGCGTGTGGCTGGCGCGGCCGTTCAAGCGGCTGGAGTCGGCGGTGGTCGGCCTCGGCGAGAACCGGCTCGACGAGCCGATCCGCATCGCCGGGCCGGTCGACGTGCGGGCGCTCGGCCGCCGGCTCGAGTGGCTGCGCCTGCGCCTGCTCGAGCTCGACGCCGACAAGGCGCGCTTCCTGCGCCATGTCTCGCACGAGCTGAAGACGCCGCTGGCCGCGCTGCGCGAGGGCGTGGCGCTGCTCGAGGAGGAGGTGGCCGGATCGCTCAGCGACGGACAGCGCGAGGTGGCGCGCATCCTGAAGCAGAACACCGCTGTGCTGCAGGCGCAGATCGAGGACCTGCTTCGCTTCAACGCCGCCGCCTTCGAGGCGCGGCATCTGGTGCGCCGCCCGGTGGAGCTGAAGGCGTTGGTGGCCGACTGCGCCGCGCGCCAGCGCCTGCAGTGGCAGGCCCGGCAGCTGGCGCTGCGCATCGAGGGCGAGCCGGTGACCGTGGAGGTCGACCCCGAGAAACTGGAGATGGCGCTGGGTAACCTTTTGTCCAACGCGATCCGATTCAGCCCGCTGCGCGCTACGATCCGATTCAGCGTGTCGCGGCTGCCCGGCCGGGCCTGCATCGACATCGTCGACGAAGGGCCGGGTGTGGCGGCGGCAGACCGGGCGCGGATCTTCGAGCCCTTCTACCGTGGCGAGGTCCAGCCCGCCGACGCGCCGCGAGGCAGCGGCATCGGCCTGTCCATCGTGCACGAGGTGATCACCGGGCACGGCGGGCAGATCGAACTGCGGGCCGACGGGCCGGGTGCCCACTTCCACATCGAACTTCCCCATGCCGGATAGAGATCGCGTGACTTCGCGGCGCGTGCCGTGGCCCTGGATGGCGCTGGTGCCGTGTGCGCTGCTGGCGGCCTGCACCTCGCTGCCGGCGGCCGCGCCCGCACCGGCGCCCGCGCCGCCGTCCACCGTGCCGCAGCAGGCCGAGCCGCGCGCGCCGGTGGTCAGCGAGGCTTCGCCGAATGCAGCACCTCCGCCCCCCGCCGTCGTGCCGCGCATCGAGCCGGCCGATGCCGCTGCGCGCCGGCTGCTGGCCTACCAGGAGCAACTGCGCCAGCTGCCGGCCGCCGAACTGGGCGCCGAATTGACGCGGCAGAACGCCGCGCTCGCCGCGTCCGGCAACGCACCGGCCGTGACGCTGGAGCTGGCGCTGGTGCTGGCGCAGACGCGCAACCCGGCCGACACGCAGCGTGCGCTCGGCCTGCTCGAGCCGATCGCCCGCAACCCGACGCCGGAGCAGCATCCTTGGCAGGGACTGGCGCGGCTGCTGCTGGCGCGCGTGGCCGAGCAGCGCCGGCTGGAAGACCAGCTCGAGCGCCAGGCCGCGCAGCTGCGCGAAAGCCAGCGCAACGTGCAGCAGCTCAACGAGAAGCTCGAGGCGCTGAAGGCGATCGAGCGCAGCCTGAACAACCGCGCGCCGCCGCCGGCGGCCTCGGCGGCCACACCCAAGCCCTGAGGCCCACACCATGCCCGCCAGCCTGCTGCTCGTCGACGACGACCGCGACCTGCTCAAGCTGCTGTCGATGCGCCTCGGCGCTGCCGGCTACCGCGTCACCGCGGTCGAGTCGGCCGAAGCGGCGCTGACGCAGCTGACCGTGTCGCGGCCGCAGCTCGTCGTCAGCGACGTTCGCCTGCCCGGGCGCGACGGCCTGTCGCTGTTCGACGAGATCCATGCGCGCCACCCGGCGCTGCCGGTGATCCTGCTGACCGCGCACGGCACCATTCCCGACGCTGTGGAGGCCACCGCGCGGGGCGTGTTCGGCTACCTGACCAAGCCCTTCGACGGCAAGGAGCTGCTCGACAAGATCGCCCAGGCGCTGGCCGTGGCAGCGCCCGAGAGCGCCGGTGCCGACGGCGGCGACGAGGTCTGGCGGCGCGACATCGTCAGCAACGCCAACCGCATGGCCGAGCTGCTGTCGGAAACCCGGCTGGTGGCGCGCTCCGATGCCAGCGTGCTGATCACCGGCGACAGCGGCACCGGCAAGGAACTGCTGGCCGCCGCCATCCACCGCGCCAGCCCGCGCCACGACAAGCCCTTTGTCGCCGTCAACTGCGGCGCGATTCCGGAGGCGCTGCTCGAGTCGGAGCTGTTCGGCCACGTCAAGGGCTCGTTCACCGGTGCGGTGGCGAACCACACCGGACTGTGCGTCACCGCCAACGGCGGCACGCTGTTCCTCGACGAGATCGGCGACATGCCGCCGGCGCTGCAGGTCAAGCTGCTGCGCGTGCTGCAGGAGCGCACCGTGCGGCCGGTCGGCGCGACGCAGCCGGTGCCGGTCGACCTGCGCATCCTCTCGGCCACGCACCGCGACCTCGACGCGGCGATGGCGCAAGGCCAGTTCCGCGAAGACCTGTACTACCGGCTCAACGTCGTCTCGCTGCGCCTGCCGACGCTGGCCGAGCGCCGCGAGGACATCCCGCTGCTGGCCAACCACTTCATGGCGCAGCTGGCGCAGAAGTACGGCAAGAAGCTCAACGGCTTCGCGCCCGACGCGATGAAGGCGCTGGCCACCGCCAGCTGGCCGGGCAACGTGCGCCAGTTGCACAACGTGGTCGAGCAGGTCTGTGCGCTGACGACCACGCCGCTGATCCCGCTGGGCCTGGTGCAGCGCGCGCTGCGCGTGCCCAGCGTGGAGGTGCTCAGCCTGGCTGCGGCGCGCGAGCGCTTCGAGCGCGACTACCTGGTCGGCCTGCTCAAGCTGACCGACGGCAACGTGGCCGATGCGGCGCGGCTCGCCGAGCGCAACCGCACCGAGTTCTACCGCCTGCTGCAGAAGCACGGCCTGACGCCGGACCAGTTCCGCGCCGACCCCCCTGTCGCCGACGAGCGACAGGGCTGAATCCCTTGTGAATCAAGCACTTGGCCGCACTGGCCAGGGGGCGTGTCGCTGAGCGGCGACGGATTTCGAGGGTTTTCCCTGGTTTTGCCGGCGGTGAGCCTGGTCGCGATCCGCAAGTCGTTGATCGACAAGGACTTTTCCCGTGCGGCACGGTGATTGCCCCTGACTGGCTGATGCGAGGCGCCTTCGCGCCCGCCGAAAGCCCGTCTCCCTCGTGCAGCGATCGTTCCCGTCCGCGCTTGTCCAACCCATCCGTCGCCTGCTGACGACAGGCCTGCTGCTGCTCGCCGCCGGCTCGGCCGCGGCCTTCGGTTTCGACGACGTGGCGCAGCGCGCCCAGGTGCTGGCGCAGTCGCCGTACCGCGCGCCGAGCATCACGCTGCCGGCCGAGCTGAAGGCGCTGGACTACGACGGTTACCGCGACATCCGCTTCCGCCCCGAGCGATCGCTGTGGCGCGAGCAGGGCCTGCCCTTCGAACTGCAGTTCTTCCACCTCGGCAAGTTCCAGACTCAGCCCGTCTCGATCAACGAGATCACGCCGCAGGGCGTGCGCCACCTGGCCTACGACCGGCGCGACTTCGACTACGGCCGCAACCGCCTGTCGCCGCAGTCCTGGGGTGATCTCGGCTTCGCCGGCTTTCGAGTGCACTATCCGCTGAACAACCCGGCGCACAAGGACGAACTGGTCGTCTTCCTCGGCGCCAGCTACCTGCGCGCGCTGGGCCGCGGCCAGCACTACGGGCTGTCGGCGCGCGGCCTGGCGATCGACACCGTCGGCGGCCGGGGCGAGGAGTTCCCTCGCTTCACCGAGTTCTGGATCGAGCGGCCCGCGCCCGGCGCCACCGCGCTGGTCATCCACGCGCTGCTCGAGTCGCCGCGCGCCACCGGCGCCTACCGGTTCACCGTGCGCCCTGGCGAGGAGACGGCGATGGACGTGCAGGCGCGGCTGTTCGTGCGCGCCGGCGTGGCCACGCTGGGCCTGGCGCCGCTGACCAGCATGTTCCAGCACGGCGAGAACCAGCCGCGTGCCAGCGACTTTCGCCCCGAGGTGCACGACTCCGACGGCCTGGCCGTGGCCAGCGCCGACGGCGAATGGCTGTGGCGGCCGCTGGTCAACCCGAAGCAGCCGCTGGTGACCTCGTTCAGCGTGCGCGCGCTGGCCGGCTTCGGCCTGATGCAACGCGACCGCAGCTTCACGAACTACGAGGACATCGAGGCGCAGTACGAACGCCGCCCCAGCGCCTGGGTAACACCGCAGGGCGCCTGGGGCCCGGGCCGCGTGGAGCTGGTGCAGCTGCCCACCGCCGACGAGACCAACGACAACATCGTTGCCTACTGGGTGCCCGAGCGCGTGCCGGCTGCGGGGCAACCGCTGGAGCTGGCCTACCGCCTCGCCTGGCAGGGCGAGCGCCAGGCACGGCCGCCCAACGGCTGGACGGTGCAGTCGCGCCGCGGCCAGAGCTTCCGCGACCCGCCGTCGCCGCCCAGCGAAGTGCAGTTCATCGTCGACTTCGACGGCCCGGCCCTGCGTGCGCTGCCCGAGGGCGCCGCCGTCGAGGCGGTGGCCACGGTCGGCGCCGGCGCCCGGCTGGTCGAGGCGCATGCCTACCGCAATCCGGTCAACGGCACGTGGCGCATGACGCTGCGTGCCGATCGACCCCAGACCACGCAGCCACTCGAACTGCGTGCCTTCCTGCGCCACGGCGCCCACGCACTGACCGAAACATGGACCAGCATCCTTCCGACCGAATGAATCCCCGGCCCCCGCCGGCTCCTTTCAGCGGCACCGGCGGCGCCGGCGCCAGCATGCCGCCGCTCAGGCGCGGTGCGATGGTGGCGCGCCCATGGCGAGGCTTCACCGCCGGCCTGGTCGACCTGCTGCGCGGCCGCGGCGAAGCGCCGCTGACCCTGCAAGACGGGCTGCCCTGGCAGCGCGCCGCGGTGCGCCGCCGCCAGGCCCTGCTGGCCATCATCGCGACCTGCGCGCTCGGTGCCACCGCGCTGCTGCTGAACACGCTGCCGGCCGACATCGACCCGTGGCTGCGTGCCGCGCAGGTCGGCCTGTTCGCGCTGCTGTTCGCCTGGGTGTCGGCGGGCTTCGTGACCGCGATGATGGGCGCCTGGGTGCTGTGGCGTGGTGATCGCCATGCGCTGTCGGCGAAGCGTCTCGGCCACGTGCCCATCCATGCCGACGCTCGCACCGCCATCGTGATGCCGATCTGCAACGAGAACGTCGCCTCGGTGTTCGCCGGCCTGCGCGCCACCAGCGAGTCGCTCGCTGCCACCGGCGCAGCGCAGTTGTTCGACGTCTACGTGCTGTCCGACACCAACGACCCCGGCATCCGCGCCGCCGAGCTGGCCGCCTGGGCCGAACTGCGCGAGACGCTGGGCGAGGGCGCGCGGATCTACTACCGCTGGCGCACGCTGCGCACCAAGCGCAAGTCGGGCAACGTGGCCGACTTCTGCCGCCGCTGGGGGCGCAACTACCGCTACATGGTGGTGCTCGACGCCGACAGCGTGATGAGCGGCGACGCCCTCGTCTCGATGGTGCGGCTGATGGAAGCCAACCCGAGCGCCGGCATCATCCAGACGGCGCCGCGCGCCGGCGGCCTGAGCACGCTGCATGCACGCTCGCAGCAGTTCGCCGGCCGCGTGACCGGCCGGCTGTTCACCGCCGGCATGCAGTACTGGCAGCTCGGCGAGTCGCACTACTGGGGGCACAACGCGATCATCCGCGTCGAGCCCTTCATGAAGCATTGCGCGCTGGCGCCGCTGCCGGGGCATGGCGGGCTGTCGGGCGAGATCCTGTCGCACGACTTCGTCGAGGCCGCGCTGATGCGCCGCGCCGGCTGGCATGTCTGGCTGGTCGACGACATTGAGGGCAGCTACGAGCAGCAGCCGGCCAACCTGCTCGACGAACTGCAGCGCGACCGCCGCTGGTGCCAGGGCAACCTGCAGAACGCGCGCCTGGTCACCGAGCCCGGCCTGCACGGCGTGCACCGCGCGATGCTGGTCACCGGCGCGATGGCCTACCTGTCGGCACCGCTGTGGCTGGGCTTCGTGCTGTTCGGCGCGGCGCTGTGGCTGTTCGGCAGCCACGCGGTGTTCGGCCTGCCGCTGGCCGTGCCCACCGGCACGACGGCGCTGTGGTTCGCCACCGTGGCGATGCTCGCGCTGCCGCGTGTGGCCGGCGTGGCGGCCATCCTGCTGCGCGGCGCGCAGCGCGAGTACGGCGGCACGACGGCCCTGCTGCGCGGTGCGCTGCTCGAGGCGGCGATCTCGGTGATGACGGCGCCGATCCGCATGGTCGCGCACACCATCTTCGTGGTGGTCGCGCTGACCGGCCTGAAGCTCGACTGGAAATCGCCCCCTCGCGAGGCCAGCGACGTCGCCTGGGGCGACGCGGCGCGGCGCTTCGGCCCGATCGGCATCCTGGCGCTCGGCCTGGTCGGTCTGCTCGCGCTGGTGGAGCCGCGCGCGGCGCTGTGGCTCGCGCCGATGGGCCTGCCGCTGATGCTGGCCGTGCCGGTGACGGTGTGGACCAGCCGCGAGTCGCTCGGCCGCCGGGCGCTCGCCCATCGCCTGCTGATGACGCCCGAGGAGCACCATGCCCCGCGCGTGCTGCGCCATGCCTGGCACTTCGCGCGCCGCGCCGCACCGGCGCTGGACTGGCACGATGCCATCACCGACCCCTGGCTGTTCGAGGTGGTGCGCCACGCCATGGGCCCGCGCAATACCGCCTGGGGCAGCCGCGGCCGGGTGCGGCGCCTGCTCGTGCGCGGCCTGGTCGACCAGGACACCGACCGCCTCAGCCGCGCCGATCGCCTGCGCTTGCTGGCCGAGCCGCAGAGCATCGTCGCGCTGCGCGACCAGATCGCCGCCAACACCAGCCCGATGGCGCCGCGCTGGAAGCGCGCCTGAGTCGTCGCGCTTGACCGGCGTCACGCCGCGCCCGCGCAGGGCGCGGCGACCTCCAGAAAATCTCTAACGGCAAACCCCGTCGCGGGCGGCGGGGGCTTCCGATAGCCTCGCGGCGGTCGCGCATTCGCGCCGAGTCTTCCGCCACGAGATGAACAATCACACGCTCCTCCCCCGGCTCTCCACGCTCACCCTGGCGCTCGCCGCCGCCTTTCCCGCCGTCGCGCAGGTCGAACTCGACCCGGTCGTCGTGACCGCCGAACGCACGCGCCAGACCACCTTCGACGCGCCGGCCGCCATCACCGCCGTCACGCGCGACGTTATCGACAACGGCGGCCTGCAGGTCAACCTGTCGGAAGCGCTGAACCGCGTGCCCGGCATCAGCGTGCTGAACCGGCAGAACTACGCGCAGGACCTGCAGCTGTCGATTCGTGGCTTCGGCTCGCGCTCGACCTTCGGCATCCGCGGCGTGCGGCTGATCGTCGACGGCATCCCGGCCTCCATGCCCGACGGCCAGGGCCAGGCCTCGACCATTGCGCTGGGCTCGGCACAGCGCATCGAGGTGCTGCGCGGCCCGCTGGCGCAGCTCTACGGCAATGCCGCCGGCGGCGTGGTGCAGGTGTTCAGCGGCACCGACGCGACGGTGCCCACGCTCACCGCCAGCGCCGGCGCCGGCCCGTACGGCCAGAACAAGCTGGGCCTGAAGTTCGGCCACAACGGCGAGCGCGACAGCGTGGTGATCGACGCCATGCGCTACGCCACCGACGGCTACCGCGAGCACAGCGAAGCGCGCCGCACGCAGTTCAATGCGAAGTGGCAGCACGTGATCGACGCCAACGCGACGATCAGCGTGGTCGCCAACTCGTTCGACCAGCCGCTGTCGAAGGACCCGCTGGGCCTGACGCGCGACCAGTGGACGGCCGACCCGAAGCAGGCAGTGCCGCTGGCCAGTGCCCAGGATTCCAGCAAGGTGGTGAGCCAGCAGCAGATCGGCACGGTCTACGAGCGCCGCCTGACCGAGGCGACGACGCTGAGCACGCGGCTGTATGTCGGCTACCGCGACCTCGACAACAAGCTGTCGATCCCGCCGACGGCGCCGGCGCAGACGGCACCCACGGGCTCGGGTGGCATCGTCAGCTTCGCGCGCAGCTACATGGGCTTCGGCGCGCAGCTGGCCCACGAGGCCAAGCTCGAGCCGGGGCGCTCGCTGCGCGTGACCGGCGGCATCGAGCACGACCGCAGCGAGGAAGACCGGCAGGGTTACCTCAACACCGGCGGCGTGCAGGGCGCTCTGAAGCGCGACGAGCTGAACACCGCGCGCAACACCGACATCTACGCACAAGCCGCCTACGACCTGCTGAGCTCGCTGACCGCGACGGCCGGCGTGCGCACGAGCAAGGTTCGCTTCCGCAGCGACGACCGCTTCATCGTGCCCGGTAACGTCGACGACAGCGGCGGCGTGAGCTACAGCGCCACCAACCCGGTGATCGGCCTGACCTTCCGTGCCAGCCCGACGCTCAACCTCTATGCCAACGCCGGCCGCGGCTTCGAGACGCCGACCTTCACCGAGCTGTCTTACCGCAGCGACGGCATCGGCGGGCTGAACACCGACCTGAAGGCGTCGAAGAGCCGCCACGCCGAGATTGGCGCGAAGTGGAAGGCGGCGCCGGGGCATCGCATCGATGTCGCGCTGTTCGACATCACCACCCGCGACGACATCGTCGTCGACACCAACCGCGATGGCCGCTCGACCTTCAAGAACGCCACGCAAACGACGCGCCGCGGCGTCGAGTTCCAGTACCTCGGCCAGTGGACCGAGGAGTGGCGCGCGACGCTGAGCCTGTCGGCGTTGCGCGCGCGCTTCGACCAGGGCTTCGTCAGCGGCAGCGGGCCGAGCGCGGTGACCGTCCCCGCAGGCAACCGCCTGCCCGGCACGCCCGAGCGCAGCGCCTTCGCCGAGCTGGCCTGGTCGCCCAAGGGCGCCTGGGGCGGCTTCAACGCCGGCATCGAGGCGGTGCACACCGGCAAGCTGTACGTGAACGACGCCAACGCCGATGCGGCACCGGCCGCGACGGTGCTGAACCTGCGGGTCGGCTTCACGCAGAAGTTCGGTGCGTGGACGCTCGGCCAGTTGCTGCGGGTCGACAACGCGAACGACAAGACCTACGCCGGCTCGGTGATCGTCAACGACGGCAACGGCCGCTTCTTCGAGCCGGCGCTGCCGCGCAACTGGATGGCCGCGCTGACGGCGAAGTACGAGTTCAGGTAAGGTGAATCCCGCAGGCGCGACCCAGCCTGCGGAGGTTTTCCATGACGAGTTCGATCGAGACCATCACCCTGGGCGGCGGCTGCTTCTGGTGCACTGAAGCCGTGTACGAGCGTGTGCGCGGCGTCACCGCCGTCGAGTCGGGCTACAGCAACGGCCATCTCGATCGGCCGAGTTACGAGCAGGTCTGCGGCGGCGACACCGGCCACGTCGAGGTCATCCGCGTCAGCTTCGACACCGCCGAGATCTCGCTGCGCGAGGTGCTGGAGATCTTCTTCGTCGTGCACGACCCGACGACGCTGAACCGGCAGGGCAACGACGTCGGCACGCAGTACCGCTCCGGCATCTACACGCATTCGCCGGCCCAGGAGACGGTGGCGGGTGAGGTCATCGCCGAGGTGAACGCGAAGCTCGGTGGTCGTGTGGTGACCGAGGTCCAGCCCGAGCGCAACTACTGGCGCGCCGAGGACTACCACCAGCACTACTTCGCCAATCACCCGGGGCAGGGCTATTGCGCCTTCGTCGTCGCGCCCAAGGTGGAGAAGTTCCGCAAGACCTTCGCGAGCAAGGTGCGCGAGGCCTGACACGTGCGGGCCGCTAGACTGCGGCCCGTGCACCGTCATTCCCTCCGGATCCGCCGCATCGCGCTGCCCCTGCTGGCCGCGGCGATGCTCATGCTGCAGGCCCTGGGCCTGTGGCACGGGGTGGTGCACCCGGGCGTCCATGCCGACACGGCTGTCGCGCAAGGTCACGACCATAGCGACGGCCATCACGCCGAAGGGTTCGGTGGTCATGACGACGGCGATGGGCAGTGCCGGCTCTACGACCAGCTGGCCCATGCCGATCTGGTGTTCGGCCAGGCGCCGGCCTTTGCCTGCGCCCGCGTCGGCAATGCGCTGCCGGCCGCGGTGCCGGCCGGCCGGCTCGCCCCGCAGGCGGCCGGTTTCCTCGCGCGCGGCCCGCCCCTCGCGGCCTGAAGTCCCGTTCCAAAGTGATGCATCGCGGCGCTCTGCGCCGCTGATGCATGGCGCGCCTGCGCCACCCGACTTCTCTCGTGATGGATGTTCCCATGCCACGCTTGTCTTCTCGTTCCCGTTCCAGTTCCCGTTTCCGACGCAGCGCCCTGGCGCTGGCTGTCGCCTCGCTCGCCCTGCCGGCGGGCGCCCAGACCGCCCCGTCCGCCCAGCTCGCGCCGGTGGTCATCACCGGCAACCCGTTGCGCTCGGCCGAACTGGTTGCTCCTGTGTCCTCGCTGTCCGGCGATGAGCTCGTGCTGCGACGCGGTTCGTCGCTGGCCGAGACGCTGGCCGACCAGCCCGGCCTGTCGGCCTCGTGGTTCGGCCCCAATGCCAACCGGCCGGTGATCCGCGGCCTGGATGGCGATCGGGTGCGCATGCTGTCCAACGCCGGCGCGTCCTTCGATGCCTCCAGCTTGAGCTTCGACCATGCGGTGCCGATCGACCCGCTGGTGGTCGAGCGCATCGAGGTGCTGCGCGGGCCGGCTGCGCTGCTGTACGGCGGCAGTGCCATCGGCGGTGTCGTCAACGCGATCGACAACCGCATTCCGAAGTCGCCAGTGACGGGCCTGGGCGGTGCCGCCGAGCTGCGCCTCGGTGGCGCCGACGCCGAGCGCGGCGGTGCGGCCCTGCTCGAGACCGGCAACGGCCGCTGGGCGCTGCATGCCGACGCCTTCGGCCGCGAGACCGATGACCTGCGCGTGCCACGCTTCACGCCGGTCGAGGACGGCACGCCGCTGGCGCCCACCGACCGCGTGCGCAACTCGGCATCGCGCGCGAAGGGCGGTGCGCTCGGTGCCTCGTTCACCGATGCCCATGGTCATCTCGGCCTGGCGGTGGACCGCTACGACAACCGCTACGGCATCGTCGCCGAGCCCGACGTGACGATCCGCATGCAGCGTGATCACCTGGCGCTGGCCGGTGAGTGGCGCGATCTCGACGGGCCGCTGCGCACCGTGCGCGCCCAGCTCGGCCGCACGGTGTACGAGCACCAGGAAATCGAGGGCAGCGGTGAAGTCGGCACGGTGTTCTCGACGCGTGGCAACGAAGCCCGCATCGAGCTCGAGCATGCGCCGCTGGGCCCGCTGCGCGGTGCGGTCGGTGTGCAGCTCGACGACAGCGACTTCTCCGCGCTCGGCGAAGAAGCCTTCGTGCCCTCGACGACCACACGCCGGCAAGGCCTTTTCGTGCTCGAGGAGGCGCCGTGGACGCTGGGCACGTTCAGCGCCGGTGCGCGCCTGGAGCGGGCGCGGGTGAACTCGAAGGGCGACGCCGACCCGACCGAGCCGCAGTTCGGCCCGGCGGCGCAGCGCAGCTTCTCGCTGCGCAGCCTGTCGATCGCCAACCTGTGGAAGTTCGCGCCGCAGTGGAGCCTGGCGACCTCGCTGGCCCACACCGAGCGTGCGCCGACCTCGTTCGAGCTGTACGCCAATGGCGTGCACGCTGCGACGGGGGCTTACGAACGCGGTGACCCGACGCTCGGCGTCGAGCGTGGCCGCAACCTCGAACTGGCGCTGCGCTGGGCGGACGCGGGCAGCGAGCTGCGCATCGGGGCCTTCGAGACGCGCTTCTCGCGCTACATCTCGCTGGCCGCCACCGGGGCTGATGTGGATGTCGTCGACGAGGACGGCAACATCGAAAGCGTGCCTGAGTACGTGTTCCGCGCAGTGCGCGCGCGCCTGCGTGGCATCGAGGCGCAGGCGAAGCACCGCCTGCCACTGGCCGGCTGGGAGGTGGACCTCGGCGCGCAGCTCGAGCTGCTGCGTGCCGACGACCTGGACCGCGGCGAGCCGCTGCCGCGCATCGCGCCGGCGCGACTGCGCTTGAGTGCCGACGCGAGCCAGGGCCCATGGGCGCTGTCGGCTTCGCTGTCCCACGTGCAGAAGCAAAGTCGCGTGCCGGCGACCGACCTGGCCACGCCCGGGCACTCGCTGCTCGACCTGGCGGTGTCGCGGCGCTTCACGCTCGGTGCGAACGAGGCGCTGGCCTTCGTCAAGCTGAGCAACGTGGGCGACACGCTGGCCTTCAATGCGGCAACGATCGCTTCGGTGCGCGAGCTCTCGCCGCTGCCCGGCCGGGCCATCAAGGCCGGACTGCGCGTGGATTTCTGAGCCGTGGGCTGCGCGAGCGCCTCAGGGGGCGAGGCGCTCGCGCACCCATTGGCCGCCGTCGAGCCGGTAGCGCAAGCGGTCGTGCAGGCGCGACTTGCGGCCCTGCCAGAACTCCCAGCGGTCCGGCACCAGCCGGTAGCCGCCCCAGTGCGGCGGCCGCGGCGGGTGCAGCAGGTACTGCGCACCGTAGCGCGCCGCGTTGGTCACCAGCACCGTGCGCGACGAAACGACCTGGCTTTGCGGCGAGGCCCAGGCGCCGATGCGCGAGTCGAGCGGGCGCGACTGGAAGTAGGCGTCGGACTCGGCCGCATCGACCTTCTCGACACGGCCCTCGATGCGCACCACGCGCTCGAGCTCGACCCAGTGGAACTGCAGCGCCGCGTGCGGGTTGCCGGCCAGCTCGTGGCCCTTGCGGCTCTCGTAGTTGGTGTACCAGACGATGCCGCGCGCGTCGTAGCCCTTGATCAGCACGATCCGCGTCGACGGCCGGCCGTCGGCGCCCACCGTGGCCACCGTCATCGCATTCGGTTCCGGCAGCTCGGCGGCCAGCGCCTGACGGAACCAGTGCTCGAACTGCTGCAGCGGGTCGGCGGCGCTGGCCGACTCGTCGAGCTCGTCGCGCTCGTAGCTCTTGCGCAGGTCGGCGATGGCACGGGAAGGGTCGCTCATGGCGGGGTGTCCTGACTCTGGAGCCCTATCCTAGGGCTTACCCACCTGACAGGTGTTGCTAGGCAAATCTGCTTACGGGGAAGGCCTTAGGTGAACGTCCCACTACCTCGATCGGTGCATGGATCCCATTCTTGTCCCACAACATCAACGAACAACAAGGACGACGGGATGGCGGCGCAGCCGGGGGTGATCGTGTTGGCGGCGGGGCGGGGCAGCCGGTTCCTCGGCGCCGACCACAAGCTCGCCCAGCGCCTGGGCAGCGCGACGGTGCTGGCCACGACGCTGCGCCATGCGGTGGCCACGCAGCTGCCGGTGGTCGTCGTCACCACCGCAGCCCTGGCCGACGTGGCCCGGCGCAGCGTCGCCGCGCGCGATGTCATCGTGCTGCCGGAAGTCGGCACGCCTGGCCACGACGGGCTGGGCATGGGCTACTCAATCGCCACCGGCGTCAGCGCCATGCCCGACGCCGCCGGCTGGCTGGTGCTGCCCGGCGACATGCCGATGGTGCGCAGCGAAACGCTGCTCGAGGTGGCACGCGAGCTGGCGCATCACGCGGTGGTCTTCGCCCAGCACAAGGGCGTGCGTGGACACCCGGTGGGCTTCTCGGCCGAGCTGTACTCGGAGCTGATCGCCCTGCGCGGCGACGAGGGCGCGCGGCGCCTGGTGGCGCGCTACCCGGCCATCGGCGTCGAGGTCGACGACCCGGGCGTGCTGATCGACGTCGACACCGAGGCCGACCTGGAAAGCGTGCGCCTGGCCTCGCAGCAGGGCGCGAGCCCGGCGCAGCGGCTCTAGCCGGCCGTCAGCCGCGCCCGACCAGCGTCAGCGCCAGTTTCTCGAGCCGCTCGATCTCGCGGTCGCGTATGCCGCAGCGGCGCAGGCCTGCCGCGGTTTCGAGCAGGTACTCCAGCGTGCTGCCGTAGCGGCCACGGGCGTGGCGCAGGATGTCGAGCAGGTCCGCATCGGCGATGCTGCCGGTGTGCGCCGGGCTGGCGCGATCAAGCGTGAAGGCCAGCGCGCGCACCGTGCCGCCTGCCGTGCGGCAGGGCAGCCAGCGCGGGTCGTAGACGCCGGTGGGCATCTCGCGCTCCCACAGTCGTTCCAGTTCGCGCTCGGCCCGTGCGCGGGCCACCCGGTACACCACGCCGCGGCACGAGCCGCCCGAGACCAGCGCGAACACCAGCCCCGGGCGCTCCGGCGTGCCGCGGTTGATTCGCGAGCGCATGCGCAGCGCGCGGTGCCAGCCGTGCACCGCGGCGCCGCGCTGCTCGTCGGCGTCGAACTCCGGGCGCCAGATCAACGAGGCATAGCCGAACACCCAGAGGTCGTCGCCGTCGTGCCACTGGCGCAGCGTCTGCTCGAGCAGGGTGTGCGGATCGCGCAGGATCAGGGGGGCTTCGTCCACCGTCATGGGCGAACTCTAGAATGAACCGGACAACCCCAGGAGGAACAGATGAGCGACAACAACGACGATGGTCAGAACTACGCGCTGGCGGTGATCGCTGGCGTGGTGGCGCTGGTGGTGGCCGGCGTGATTGCGCTGGCCGCGTCCACGGTCATCGGCAAGAAGGCGCCCGCCGCAGTGGCTGCGGCGCCGGCCGCGGCGACAGCGCTGCCGCGGGTCTACTTCGACGTGGACTCCGATGCCCTGCCGGCCGATGCGCTGGCGGTGCTGGCTGCCGTGGCCGAGGCCGCGCGGGCCAACCCGGCGGCTGCGGTGCTGATCTCCGGCTTCCACGACGCCACCGGCAACCCCGAGCACAACGCCGATCTGGCCAAGCGCCGCGCGCAGGCGGTGCGCCATGCGCTGGAGGCCAACGGCGTGCCGCCCGAGCGCCTGCAACTGGCCAAGCCGCAGCAGACCACCGGCGGTAGCGACCCGAAGGAAGCGCGCCGCGTCGAGCTGCGCCTGCAGTAGTGCCATGCCGCTTGTTTTGACGATGTAACTCGGTTACCTCACAATTCGAGGATCGGTTACAGCCGGGGTGACACCATGAAGCCAGTCCTCGTCGAAGTCACGCAGCGCATCCGCGAGCGCAGCGCCGCCACGCGCGGCGCCTACCTGGCCCGCGTGCAGGCCGCGATCGACCGCCCGCGTGGCGCCGACCGCATGGGCTGCGCCAACGTCGCCCACGCCTTCGCGGCGCTGCCGGCCAACGACAAGCTGCGCGTGGTCGCGCAGAAGGCGCCGAACATCGGCGTGGTGACCGCGTACAACGACATGCTGTCGGCCCACCAGCCCTACGAGGGCTTCCCGGCCGTGATCCGCGACGAGGCGCGCAAGCATGGCGCCACCGTGCAGGTGGCCGGCGGCGTGCCGGCGATGTGCGACGGTGTCACTCAGGGCCTGCCCGGCATGGAGCTGAGCCTGTTCTCGCGCGACACCATCGCGATGGGCACGGCGATCGCGCTGACCCACGACGTGTTCGACGCCGCGCTGCTGCTCGGCGTGTGCGACAAGATCGTGCCGGGCCTCTTGATCGGCGCGCTGCACTTCGGCCACCTGCCGTGTGTCTTCGTGCCGGCGGGGCCGATGAGCAGCGGGCTGTCGAACAACGAGAAATCGAAGGTGCGCGAGCAGTTCGCGCAGGGCCTGGTCGGGCGCGACAGGCTGCTCGAGGCAGAGCAGGCGGCCTACCACGGCGCCGGCACCTGCACCTTCTACGGCACCGCCAACAGCAACCAGATGCTGCTCGAGGCCATGGGCCTGCACGTGCCCGGCGCCGCCTTCGTGCACCCGCACGCGGGGCTGCGCGAGGCGCTGACGCGCGAGGCCGTGCGCACCGTGCTGGCCATCGGCAAGGGCAGCCCGCGCTTCACCCCGATCGGGCAACTGGTCGACGAGCGCGTGATCGTCAACGCGATGGTCGCGCTGCTGGCCACCGGCGGTTCGACCAACCACCTGATCCACTGGGTCGCGGTGGCACGCGCCGCCGGCATCCTGATCGACTGGACCGACTTCAGCGACCTCTCGCACGCCACGCCGCTGCTGGCACGCGTCTACCCCAACGGCAGTGCCGACGTGAACCAGTTCCAGGCCGCCGGCGGCCCGGGCTTCGTGATCCGCGAGCTGATCGACGGCGGCTTCATGCATGCCGACGTGAGCACCGTCGTCGAGGGCGGCCTGCGCGCCTTCGGCAGCCTGCCGTTGCAGGAAGGCGCCGCGCTGCGCTGGAACGCGCTGCCGGCCGCCAGCGGCGACGACAGCGTGGTGCGCGGTGCGGCAGCGCCGTTCAGTGCCGAGGGCGGGTTGAAGCTGCTGACCGGCAACCTCGGCCGCTCGGTGATCAAAGTCTCGGCGGTGCCGGAAGACCGTCATGTGATCGAGGCGCCGGCGCGTGTCTTCGCCTCCCAGGAAGAACTGCAGGCCGCCTTCAAGGCCGGCGAACTGGACCGCGACCTGATCGCGGTGGTGCGCTTCCAGGGCCCGCGCGCCAACGGCATGCCCGAACTGCACAAGCTGACGCCGCCACTGGCGGTGCTGCAGGGCAAGGGCTTCAAGGTGGCCCTGGTGACCGACGGCCGCATGAGCGGCGCTTCCGGCAAGGTGCCGGCGGCGATCCACGTCAGCCCCGAGGCGCTGGCCGACGGCCCGCTCGGCAAGGTGCGCGACGGCGACCTGATCCGCCTCGATGCGGTGGCGGGCACGCTCGATGCATTGGTCGATGCGGCCGAGTGGGCGGCGCGTGTGCCGGCACACATCACCGACGCGGCCGTCGACACCAACGCCCACGGCCTCGGGCGCGAACTGTTCGGCGGCATGCGCCGCAACGTGCTGAGCGCCGAAGAGGGCGCCTGCACGTGGATATGAGCACCGTCACGGAAGGACCGACATGAACACGCTCGAATTGGCCGCCCACGGCCCGGTCATCCCGGTGATCGTGATCCAGAACTTCGAAGACGCGGTGCCGATGGCACAGGCGCTGGTCGACGGTGGCGTCAAAGTTCTGGAGATCACGCTGCGCACGCCGGTGGCGCTGCGCTGCATGGAGGCGATCGCGCGCAGCGTGCCCGGTGCGATCGTCGGTGCGGGCACGATCCGCAGCGTCGCGGATGCGCAGTCCGCACGCGACGCCGGCTGCCAGTTCGGGGTCAGCCCGGGCTACACCAGCGAGATCGGCCACTACTGCCGCAACGTCACGCTGCCGCTGCTGCCGGGCGTGGCCACCGCCAGCGAGGTGATGCAGGCCAATGCCGACGGCTACTCGTTCCTGAAGTTCTTCCCGGCCACGGCCGCCGGCGGCATCCCGCTGCTCAAGGCGCTGCACGGGCCGTTCCCCGACGTGGCGTTCTGTCCGACCGGTGGCATCTCGGTCGAGACCGCGCCGCAGTTCCTGGCGCTGCCCAACGTCAAGGTCTGCGGCGGCTCGTGGCTCACGCCGGCCGATGCCGTGGCGGCGAAGGATTGGGCACGCATCACGCGCCTGGCGCAAGAGGCCGGCGCGCTGCGCAAAGGCTGACGAAGGGTAACAAGGGCGGCCGCGGCTGCGGCAGAATTCTTCGCATGAGCGAAGTGAAGCAGCCCCAAGCGGTCACGCCCGAGTTGCGGACGTGGATCATCGAGCAGGCCCGCGCCGGCGTGCAGCCGGAGGCCGTGCTCGAGTCGATGAAGGCCAGCGGCTGGCGCGAGGACGTGGCCATCGCGGCGCTGGAAGACACGCTGCGCGGCTTCCTCGACGAGCGCGCCAAGGCCGCCCAACTGCCGCCGCCGGTGCCGGTGCCCGACCCGTTGCCGGCCAGTGGCGGCACGCCGACCCTGCTGAAGACGCCCGATCGCGAGGTGCGTGTCGTGCTGGCGATGCGCGACCCGCGGGTGGTGGTGTTCGGCGGCCTGCTGTCGCACGACGAATGTGATGAACTCATGGCACTCGCCGGCAAGCGCCTGGCCCGCTCCGAGACCGTGCAGACCGAGACCGGCGCGAGCGAAGTCAACTCCGCTCGCACCAGCCAGGGCATGTTCTTCGACCGCGGCGAGAACGAACTGTGCCGGCGCATCGAGGCGCGCATCGGTGCGCTGCTGGGCTGGCCGGTCGAGAACGGCGAGGGCATCCAGGTGCTCAAGTACCTGCCCGGCGCCGAGTACAAGCCGCACTACGACTACTTCGATCCGGCGCAGCCCGGCACGCCGAGCATCCTCAAGCGCGGTGGACAGCGCGTGGCCACCGTGGTGATGTACCTCAACGACCCGGTGGTCGGCGGCGGCACCACCTTCCCCGACGTGCAGCTCGAGGTGGCGCCGGTCAAGGGCAACGCGGTGTTCTTCAGCTACGACCGCGCCCACCCGTCCAGCAAGTCGCTGCATGGCGGCGCGCCGGTGGTCGAGGGCGAGAAGTGGGTCGCCACCAAGTGGCTGCGTGAAGGGGTGTTCCGCTGATCGCCGATGCCGCGCCCGAGGCCGGCCTGCTGGCCGGCGTCACGGTGATCGACCTGACCCGGCTGCTGCCCGGCCCGCTGGCGACGAAGCACCTGGCCGAGATGGGTGCCACGGTGCTGAAGATCGAAGGCCCGGCCAGCGACGGCCAGGACGACGGCACCCGCCACATGGGCCTGACCCGTGCCGACCGCGAGGCCGGCCGGCCCAGCCTGACCTTCCGCGCGCTCAACGAAGGCAAGCAGCTGCGCGAGCTCGACCTGCGCAGCGAGAGCGGCCGCGCCGAACTGCTGGCCCTCGTGCGCACCGCCGACCTGCTGGTCGAGGGCTTCCGCCCCGGCGTGATGGACAAGCTGGGCCTGGGCTGGTCGGCGCTGCACGCGCTCAACCCGAGGCTGGTGATGTGCGCGATCAGCGGCTACGGCCAGCACAGCGCCTGGGCGCACCGCGCCGGCCACGACATCAACTACATCGCGATGGCTGGCGTGCTCGAGCAGATCGCCACGATCGACGGCGACCTGGCCGTGCCCAACTTCCAGATCGGCGACCTGATGGGCGGCACGCAGGCGGCGGTGTCGGGCATGCTGGCCGCGCTGCTGTCGGCGCAGCGCAGTGGCGAGGGCCGCTTCGTCGACATCTCGATGACGCACGAGGTCCATCGCCATCACGTTCTGGCGCGCATCACGCTCGCCGCCACCGGCCGCACGCCGGTGCCGGGGCGCGACCTGCTGTCGGGCGGCGCACCCTGCTACGGCGCCTACCGCTGTGCCGATGGGCGTTTCATGGCGGTCGGTGCGCTGGAGATGAAGTTCTGGCAGGCCCTGTGCGAGACGCTGGCGCGGCCGGAATGGACCCCGCAGCACTGGTCACGTGGCCTGCAACCGGGCAGTGAGGCGTCGATGGCGCTGCGTGCGCAGGTCGCCGAGGTGTTCGCGATGTTCCCGATGGCGCACTGGGCGGCCCTGTTCGAACCGGTCGATGCCTGCGTCACGCCGGTGCTGCGACTGGACGAGCTCGCGGCGCACCCGCTTCACGTCGGCAGTCAACCGCACCCACCGGCCAGCCGTTGAGCTGGGCGAGCGCTCTGCTCGTCCCACTGTTCGTCCAATCCCTCGAGGTACTACTCCATGAACAAACTCGTTGCCCTGCTGATCGCCGCTGCCTTCTCCGCGGGCGCCTTCGCCCAAGCCGCTGCTCCGGCCGCTGCGCCTGCCGCCCCGGCCGTCGCTGCCGCCAAGGAAGAAGCCAAGCCGGCCGCCAAGAAGGCCACCAAGAAGGTCGCGAAGAAGAAGGCCGCCAAGCCGGCAGCTGCCAAGCCGGCCGCCTGAGCCTTCGGCGAACCGACCGCAAGCAGGCTCCGCCTTGGCGGAGCCGGTCGATGACAAACCCCGCCTCGGCGGGGTTTGTCGCTTGGGCCGATCGGGTTGACGTGTCTCAGGCCTGCAGTCGCCCCGGCGCGGAGTTCGAGAACGGCCGGCTGTTCTCGATGCGCCGCCACTTTCGCTGTTCCCAGGTCTGCGGGCCCTCGAGCGGCCAGCCGTCGACCAGCGTGGCCAGCTCGGCGCGCGGCAGTCGCACGAACTGCGGGCCGGACTGGCCGATCAGCCAGCGCCCGCGCCGCAGCCGCGCCGGCAGCGCAGCCCGGCCGTCGCCGGCCCAGTAGACGCAGCCGCGCTCGGCCCAGAACGCCTGGCGCTCGAAGTTCACGCGCCCGGCGAAGCCGGTGTAGTCGGGGAAGACCAGCGCCGAGTCGGGGGTCTCGACCACGGCGTAGAGCAGATCACCGGGCGAGTCGCCGGCACCGCGGTGCACGAACACGACGCGCTGGACGTCCTGCGCACTGACGCGATCGACCTCCACGTCCTCGCGGTAGACGACGATGTCCTGGCCATGCCAGGCGGTGCGCCAGAGGGGTCTCATGGTGTGTCTTCTCCAACGACTTCTTCAGGGAAGTACCAACCATAGCCGCCTCGGCTTGTCACACTGTGTCGAGTCGCATCAAGCTGCAAGCAGGCTTGCAGCAAAGGCCGCCACGAGCCCGCACAGCAGGGCCGCGCCGACGCGCAGCGCATACGCCGCGCCGCCCGTGGCGAACGCGGTCACCAGCCGTGTCGCGGTGTTGACGGCGAGTGCGAGCAATGTGCCGTTGACCAGCGTGCGCGCATCGACCTGCTGCGCCGCGTGCAGCGACAGCAGCGAGGCGACCGGCGCATGCGCATCGACCAGCGCCGCGAGCGCCGTCCCGGCCAGCACGCCGGCCGTGCCAAACCGCTGCTGCGCCTGGCCGACCAGCAGCGCCACACCGCCCAGCAGCAGCGCGACCAGCAAGGCCTCGCGCAGTTGCAGCGCGCTGCGCTCGCCGAGCACCGGTGCGTTGCCCGTGCTCACGGCGCCGATGGCCAGCGCGCCAGCGGCCAGCAGCGTGCCGGCGACACCGGCCAGCGCCGCCGGCCACAGCAGGCCGAGTGCGCCCGGCGACAGCGCGGCGGCGAGCGCCAGCACCTGCAGCCAGGTCGCGCAACCCGACAAGCCGGCAGCGGCGGCGGCCAGTCGCAGCGGCGTGCTGCCGGCGCGTGCGCGCGCGCCGAACGCGGCGACGGTGGCGGTGCTCGAGACGAAACCACCCACGAAGCCCGAGACCGCCGTGCCGTGCCGCTCGCCGAGCAGGCGCAGCGCAACGTGGCCGGCCGCTTGCAGCGCCAGGATCAGCAGCACCATCGCGGCCAGTGGTCGTGCGCGCATGCCGCCGAGCCAGGAGATCGGGCCGTCGGGTACCAGCGGCAGCAGCACCAGCGCGAAGCCGGCGAGCATCAGTCCATCGTGAAGCTCCTGCTGGCTGAGCCACTGCGTCGCGAAGCGGTGCAACTGGCTGCGGGCGGCCAGCAGCACCGCCAGCAGCGTGCCGCAGGCGGCGCCGAGCAGCGGGTCGCGCACCGCCATCACGCCGACCAGGAAGGTGGCGACCAGGGCCAGTTCGGTGGTCAGGCCCGGGTCGCGCGATCGGCTGCGGGCGTAGGCCAGCGCCGCCATCGCTCCGACGAACAGCGCCCCGGCGACCACCACGCCCGGCTGGGCGAGCGCTTCGGCCAGCGCGCCGATCAGCGCGGCGATCGAGAAGCTGCGCACGCCGGCCGCGGCGCGGTCGTCGCCCTCGCCCTTGCGGCGCTCGCGTTCCAGGCCGATCAACAGCCCGCAGCCCAGCGCCACCGCGAGGCCCGCGATGAGGTCGCCGTCGGCCTGCAGCAAGTTCAGAGCTCGACCTGCGAGAGATGCTCGGGCACGCGCACGGCCCAGCCGAGCTCGTCGGCGATGCGGCTGCGCAGCGCATCGGCCGCCGCGGCTTCGCCATGCACCACGAAGGTCTGGCGCGGCGCCTGTTCGAAGCCCTGCAACCAGTGCATCAGCTCGTTCGCATCGGCGTGGCCCGAGAAGCCCTCGAGGTGGCTGACCTGTGCCTTCACGGCCACGTACTCGCCGAAGATCTTCACCTCGCTGTCCCCCTCGACCATCTTGGCGCCGCGCGTGCCGGCCACCTGGAAGCCGGGGAAGACGATCGCGTGGCGCGGGTTCGGCGCCATCGCCTTCAGGTGATGCAGCACGCGCCCGCCGGTGGCCATGCCGCTGGCCGAGATGATCACGCTCGGCCAGCGCGTGCGCGAGACCTTCTCCGACTGCTGCGGCGTGGTCACCACCGTTACGCCGTCGCACAGCGTGTTCGCCTCGCGCGGCGTCAGGCGCAGCAGCTTGCGGTGCTTCTGGTACAGCGTGGTGGCGGCGGTCGCCATCGGGCTGTCGAGAAAGATCGGCATGTCCTGCGGAATCTCGCCGGCCGCCTTCAACCGCTGCAGCACCAGCATCAGCGCCTGCGCGCGGCCGACCGCGAACGAGGGCAGCAGCACCGAACCGCCGCGCCGCAGCGTGGCGCGCACCACCGCACCGAGCTGGGCCTGGGCGTCCTCGGGCGGGTGCAGGCGGTTGCCATAGGTCGACTCGACCAGGAGCACGTCGGCCTGGGCGATATGGCGCGGGGCTGGCATCAGCAGGTCGTTGCTGCGGCCGACGTCGCCGGAGTAGACCAGCGTGAGGTCGCGGTGGCGCAGCGTCACAGCGCAGGCACCTAGCAGGTGGCCGATCGGCGTCAGCTCGGCCAGCACCTTGCCCAGGCGCACCGACTTGCCGGCCGGCAGAGGCGCCAGGCGGGCGATCGCGCGCTTCGCATCGGCCACCGTGTACAGCGGCAGGGCCGGCGCGTGGCGCGAGAAGCCGCGGCGGTTGGCGCGCCGGGCGTCCTCTTCCTGCAGGTGGGCGCTGTCGAGCAGCATCACCTCGGCCAGGTCGCGGGTGGCCTGGGTGCAGTGGATGGGTCCCTTGAAGCCCTGCTTGACCAGCGCCGGCAGGTAGCCGCTGTGGTCCAGGTGGGCGTGGCTGAGGATCACCGCGTCGATCTCGCGCGCCGGCAGCGGCAGCGGCGCCCAGTTGCGCTCGCGCAGCGTCTTGAAGCCCTGGAACAGGCCGCAGTCGAGCAGGATCGTCTGGCCGTCGATCTCGACCAGGTGGCGCGAGCCGGTGACGGTGTCGGCAGCGCCGAGAAAGTGGATCTTCATGGCGTGGGTTCGTCCTTGACGATGTCGAGCTCGGCGTAGCCGGTGGCGGCGTCGATGCGCCGTTCGAAGCGGTACCCGGGCAGCACGGCCAGCAGCACCTCGGCGGTGGTGCGCACGCGGCAGCCGCTCAGCACGTGGCCGCCGATCACCCGGCCCTGCGCGTCCGACAGGCTGGCGTGAAGGTGGGCGCCACCGCTGCCGAGCGTGCCCGACAGGCTGAGAATCTCGGTGTCGCCTGCGATCACGGTGGCGTCGGCGGCACCTGCCAGGCGCAGCTGCGCTGGCGCGAGGCTGCCGATGCCCGAGAGCACGAACGCGGCGGTGTGGCCGTGCGACGCCAGGGCGGCGAGCAGTGCTTCGCGCAGGTCGTCGCCGGGGCGCAGTCGCAGCGGAAGCATGAGCATGGTGCGCGAGCCTAGCGCAGGCCGGCGGTCCGCCGTTTGATGCGGCTCGGGTTCGGGGTCGCTCGATCGCTCAATCGCCCAGCGACAGCAGCGCGAAGCTGACCAGCCAGTGCATGGCCGCGAAGTCACCACCGCAGACATGCGGCCAGGCGGCCTCGCGGTGGGCCTGCGCCGCGGCGCGCAGGCGTGCGGCGGACGGCGCGTCCATCGCCGCTGCGAGCGACTCCAGCGCCGCGGCGCGCGACAGGTTCAGGCCGTCGAGGTGCACGAGCTGCGGGTCGATGCGGTCGGCCACCTGCACCGGCTGCAGCCAGCGATCGAGCACCTCGCCGCGCGGCGCGAAGGCGGTCCACCAGGCGCCGAAGTGCTCGCGGAGCTGGGCCTGCATCAGCTGGGCCTCGGCCAGCCCGGGCGAGAGGAAATCGGCGCCGCCGGGCTCGTAGGCGGCCGGGTAGTCCCGATCGCTGCCGAACCAGCGCCGTGCCGCGTCGCCGATGGCGCGGTCTAGCGTGGTGTCGCCGAGCCTCAGCGCCAGGCCCATCGCGAAGGCCGAGTTGGCATGCGTGCCGGAGCGCACCGGGTAGTGGCTGCGGCCGAGGAAGGCGGCCAGCCGCGCGGCCACGTCGGCGCTGAAGGGGCGCAGCGCATCGGCCCAGGCGGCGCGCTGCGGCAGGCTGACGTCGGGCGCATTCAGCTCGGCCTGCAGCGCCAGCAGCCAGCCCCAGCCATAGGGCCGCTCGAAGCTGCCGCGCCGCGGGTGGGCCGCGTAGGCACGCTCGACGGCGATGTGCGCCGGAACGAAGCGCGCGTCGAAATGCGCCACGATGCGATCGCGCTGCGGCAGCGCCGGATGGCGCCGCAACAGGCGCAGCAGCGACCAGTGCATGTGCACGCTCGAGTGCCAGTCGTAGCTGCCGTCGAACACCGGGTGCAGCGCCGATGGCGCAGCGATGTCGTGTTCGTCGAGGATCAGGTGGTCGAGCTTGTGCGGGAAGCGCTGCGCGATCGCTGCCAGCGCGGTGGTCGCGAAGCGCGCAGCGTCGTCCGCGGCCAGCGGCCGCATCACGCTGCCACGACGATCGGGAAGCGGGCGCGCAGCGCCTCGCCGCCCGGCTCGAAGGCCACGGTCAGCGCGGTGCGGTCCTCGGCGCGCAGCCGCTGCCAGAGGAAGTCGCGTGCATTGCCCGGGTCGCCCTGCACGTAGACCTGCGTGGTCAGCAGTTCGCGGCTGCCCAGTTTCACCTTCAGGTGGATGTGCGGCGTGCGGCCGCTGTAGGGCGCCGGGCGCATCGTGCGGAAGCGGTAGCTGCCGTCGGTGCCGACGGTGACGCGACCGAAGCCCTGGAAGTCCGGGTCGGCGCGGCCGCCATCACCGGGGTGGTGGTAGTGGCCCTGGGCGTCGCATTGCCAGATCTCGACAACGCCGCCAGCCAGCGCACGGCCATCGACGTCGGTCAGCGTGCCTTCGAGTTGCGCGGCCTGGCCCTTGGCATAGCGGCGTGCGCCCTGCGTGAGCAGGTCGCCGTCGCTGTCAGCCGGCAGCGCGACGGGGTAGAACGGCCCCTCGGTCTGCGACGGGGTCGGCCGCAGCCGGCCCTGCGCCAGAGCGCTGCGCCACACCGCCGGTGCAGCGACGGCGACGGCGGCAGCGAGCATCAGACGGCGGGTCGGGCGGCGGTGGGTGGGCATGGAGGCTCCGGAAGGTTGCGTAAGAGTCAGCGAGAGAAGGCCTTGCGCGAGCCGTCCTCGAAGACGGCGTCGTCGCGTGTGACCTGTCCGGCCGCGTCGAGTTCACGTTCACGCGTCACCCGGCCGCGTTCGTCGTGGTGACGCTCGCTGCGCAGCCGGCCCGCCTCGTCGAAGCTGCGGTGCACGCCCAGCGCCTGCCGCTCGTAGCGCCCCTCGAGCAGCCAGGTGCTTTCGAACGCCGGCTTGCCGGTGTCGTGGAAGCTGGTGTCGCTGCGCAGCCGCCTGCCGCCTTCGCTGATGAACTCGCTGGCCTCGCGCGGCTGGCCGTTGAGGTACCACTGCTTCTCGCTGCTCAGCTCGGCGCCGCGCTCGGCCGGCGTCCAGCGCCGCTCGCGCACCAGCGTGCCGCTTTCGTGGAACTCCTGCTCCAGCGTGGTGATGCGCCGGCGCGCAGCGTCGCTGCTGCTGGCCTGCCAGATCCACTGCGTCTCGCGGCGCTTGCTGCCGTCGTTCGCGAAGCTGCGCTCGACGCCGCCCTGCGACGTGATCTCTGCCTGCTCGCGCGGCTTGCCGCTGTCCCAGAACGATTCGCGCTTGAGCAGCTCGCCGCGCTCGAAAGTCCGCTTGCCGGCCAGTTCGCCCTTGCTGCTGAACAGCGAGACGGTGGACGCACGGCTCTGGTGACCGCACCAGGCGGCGTCGTCGGCGGCCGGTGCGAGCAGCGCCTTCGGTGCGCAGCGCAGATCGCTCAGCTGGCCCTGCTCGTTGAACTCGGCCGTGGCCTGCTCGCGCCCGTCGTCGCCGTGGAAGGTCGCGCGCCGCAGGGTGCCGCTGGCGTACCAGCTGCGGGCCAGGCCGATCGTCGTGCCGTTGCGCATCGTCTCCTCGCGCAGCAGCGGGTTCTTCGCGCCCGGCGTGGCCGCAAAGGTGCGCGCCACGCCGTCGCGGTTGCCGCGCTCGTTGGTGCTGTACTCCTGTTCGAGCACGCCGTTCTTGTAGAAGCGCACCAGGCCCATGGATTTGCCGTCGCGCCACTCCTGCTCGCGCTGCAGCACACCGCTGTCGGCGTCCTTGCAGCGCATCAGGCCGGTCTTGCCGGCGGTGGTGTGGCCGTTGGCCGGGTTGACGTGCTCGCCATTGAGCTCGCAGGTCTGGATGGCATGGGCGGCCGCCGGCAGGGCCAGCAGCGCGATCAGCAGTGCAGGGATTCGCATGGCCGGGAATTCTCTCTCCGCCCGGCTGCGAGCGGATACAAGCGCCGCGGAGGCTTCGGCCACAATCGCACGCATGACCTTTCCTCTCGGATCGCTGCGTGCCGACGGCGGCGCCAGTCAGGCCGCTGCGGGCGGCCGTTCATCGCGCGAGGCCTCCGCGCAGGCCGTGGTGCCGCGCTGGCGTGCGCGGCTGGTGCTTGGATTCGGCGGCGTGCTGTGGCTGCTGGCGCTGATCGCGCTGGCCACGCACAACCCGGCCGACCCGGCTTTCACGACCTCAGGGAGCGTCGAGCAGGCGCTCAACAAGGCCGGCGTGCTCGGCGCGCTGTTCTCCGACGGCCTGTACTTCCTGTTCGGCTTCTCGGCCTGGTGGCTGCTGCTGATCGGCGCGCGTGTCTGGCTCGGCGCACTGGCGCGCGTGCTGCGCAGCGAACAGGCCGGCTCGCCGCCGGCCGATCCGCACGAGCCGCCGGCCTGGCTGTTCTGGGTCGGCATCGTCGCACTGATGGCGGCGAGCTGCGCCCTCGAGTCGACCCGCCTGTACCAGTTCGAGGCCCGCGTGGCCGGCGGCCATGCCGGCGGCGTGCTGGGCTACCTGCTCGGCCCGGCCAGCCAGAAGCTGGTCGGCTTCGCCGGCTCGGGCGTGCTGTGGATCGCCGTGCTCGTGGCCGGCATCGGCATGGCGCTGCAGTTCTCCTGGCTGCGCGTGGCCGAGGCCATCGGCACCTGGCTGGAGTCCTTCCGCGAGAAGCGTGCGCAGGCCGTCGAGCGTGCCGAGGACATCCGCCTCGGCGAGCGCGCGTTGCGCGAGCGCGAGGAGGTGGTCGAGGTCGAGCACCAGTTGCACGAGGAGCACATCCCGATCGTCATCGAGGAGCCGGTGGCCGAACTGCCGAAGTCCGCGCGCGTCGCCAAGGAACGGCAGAAGCCGCTGTTCGTCGAACTGGCCGACACCAAGCTGCCGCAGGTCGACCTGCTCGACGCGGCGCCGGGCAGCCGGCAGGAGTCGGTCACGCCCGAGACGCTCGAGATGACCTCGCGGCTGATCGAGAAGAAGCTGAAGGACTTCGGCGTCGAGGTGCGTGTGGTCGCGGCCTCGCCCGGCCCGGTGATCACGCGCTACGAGGTCGAGCCGGCCACCGGCGTGAAGGGTGCGCAGGTGGTCAACCTCGCGAAGGACCTGGCGCGCTCGCTGTCGCTGGTCAGCATCCGCGTCGTCGAGACCATTCCGGGCAAGACGACCATGGCGCTGGAGCTGCCCAACGCCAAGCGGCAGATGATCCGCCTGTCCGAGATCCTCGGCTCGCAGGTCTACAACGACGCGTCCTCCCAGCTGACCATGGGTCTGGGCAAGGACATCGTCGGCAACGCGATGGTCGCCGACCTGGCGAAGATGCCGCACTGCCTGGTGGCCGGTACCACGGGTTCGGGCAAGTCGGTGGGCATCAACGCGATGATCCTGTCGCTGCTCTACAAGGCCGAAGCGCGCGACGTCCGCCTGATCCTGATCGACCCGAAGATGCTCGAGATGAGCATGTACGAGGGCATCCCGCACCTGCTCGCGCCGGTGGTCACCGACATGAAGCAGGCGGCCAACGCGTTGAACTGGTGTGTCGGCGAGATGGAGCGCCGCTACAAGCTGATGAGCAAGATGGGTGTGCGCAACCTGTCGGGCTACAACAAGAAGATCGCCGACGCCGCCGAGCGCGGCGAGAAGATCCCCAACCCGTTCAGCCTGACGCCGGAGGAACCGGAACCGCTGGACCGGCTGCCCTACATCGTCGTCGTCATCGACGAGCTGGCCGACCTGATGATGGTGGTCGGCAAGAAGATCGAGGAACTGATCGCCCGGCTGGCGCAGAAGGCGCGTGCCTCGGGCATTCACCTGATCCTGGCCACGCAGCGGCCGAGCGTCGACGTGATCACCGGCCTGATCAAGGCCAACATCCCGACGCGCCTGTCCTTCCAGGTGTCGAGCAAGATCGACAGCCGCACCATCCTCGACCAGATGGGCGCCGAGGCGCTGCTCGGGCAGGGCGACATGCTCTACCTCACGCCGGGCGGCGGGCTGCCGGTGCGTGTGCACGGTGCTTTCGTCTCCGACGAGGAAGTGCACCGCGTCGTCGAGTACCTGAAGAGCCAGGGCGAGCCGAACTACATCGAGGGCATCCTCGAGGGCGGCACGCTCGACGGCGAGGGCGGCGACGTGCTGGCCGGCGAGGCCGGCGCCGGCGGCGGCGAGAGCGACCCGATGTACGACCAGGCGGTGGCCATCGTGCTGCAGCACAAGCGGGCCTCGATCTCGCTGGTGCAGCGCCATCTGCGCATCGGCTACAACCGCGCAGCACGCCTGCTGGAACAAATGGAGAAATCCGGGCTCGTAAGTGCCATGTCCACCAACGGCAATCGCGACATCATCGTCCCGAACCGCGACACATGAACTTCCGTTACCCGGTGTTGCTGGCGCTTTGCAGTGCGGCCTTCTCGGCACAGGCCGCCGATGCGGTGGACAGCCTGCGTGAGTTCGTGCGCGAGGTGAAGACCGGCAAGGCGCAGTTCAGCCAGACCGTCACGTCGCCCGACGGTGCCAAGAAGAAGACCAGCAGCGGCAGCTTCGAGTTCGCGCGGCCGAACCGCTTCCGCTTCGTCTACACGAAGCCCTTCGAGCAGGTCATCGTCGCCGACGGTCAGAAGGTGTGGATCTACGACGCCGACCTGAACCAGGTCAGCTCGCGCAAGCTGTCGAGCGCGATCGGCGCGACACCGGCCGCGCTGCTGGCCGGTGGCAACCTCGAGAAGGACTTCGAGTTGTCGCCCTTGCCTGCGGCCGACGGGCTGGAATGGGCCGCTGCGAAGCCCAAGGCAAAGGAGAGCGCCTTCGATTCACTGAAGGTGGGTTTCCGCGGCAAGGAGCTGGCTGCGGTCGAGATCGTCGACAGTTTCGGCCAGCGCTCGCTGCTGCAGTTCAGCCAGTTCAAGCCCAACGCGCCGACCGCGGCCGATGCCTTCAAGTTCGTCGCCCCCAAGGGCGCGGATGTGGTCGAGCAGTGAGGCCGTCGCTCAGAACGCGACCTTGAAGCCGACCGTCCACAGCCGCGCGCGCGGTGTGGCGTTGAGCGTGGCCCAGGAGGCATTGAGGCTGAGCTTGTCGGAGGCCGCCCAGCGCACCCCCAGGCCCAGCCACTCGTCGCTGCGGTCGTCGCCGTAGACCTCGCCCATCAGGTCGATGCCGTTGCCGAGCGATTTTTCGATCGCGAGGTTCCAGGTCGTGCTGCTCGCCTTCGCGCTTTCGCTGTGCACCCAGCCCAGGTTGGCGTGGCCGGTCCAGCCGGGTGACAGCTCGCGCGTGGCGGCGAGGTTGAGGTAGGTGAGTTCGTGTTCCATCGATCCGCCGGGCGGCTTCTCGCCGACCACGCCCCAGGCGAGCGTGAGGCCGACACCGTCGCCTTCGCGCGGCAGGATGCCGGTCTTGCCGCCGAACAGCAGGCCGCTGCCGCTCACGCCGTCGCTGCGCGCGCGGCTGGTGGCCAGCGCAAGCTGAGTGGCTGCACCGATGCCGCAGCTGCCCTGCAGCGTCCAGCCTCGAACGGAAGGTTCGCCGCGCGTCGAGATGCGGGCCACGAAGCCCTCGGCTTCGCATTGGCCACGTTCGAGAACATCGGCGTCTTCGGTGGCCAGCGGCCGGCCGGCGTGGGCCGAGCCGACCAGGGCGAGCATCGAAGCGGCGAGCAGGGGGAATCGGGTCATCGTCATGTCTCCGTCGGGTGTTGTCGCAGTGCGCACGCCGGTCTCAGAACGGCTCCCAGTCTTGCGCCCGGGCAGGGTGATCGTCCGGTGGCGGGTCGGCACGCTCCGGCAACCGGGCGATGTTCGTGGCCCGGTTCGGACTGCGCCGCTCCTGCCCATGCCACGGCGCAGCCGCCGGCGGCGTCGCCAGCAGCGCGACGATACGCTCGGCCTCCGCGCTCAGATGCGCGGCGGCGCGCCGGGCGCGTTCCATCGTGGCGGCGTCGCCACGCAGCCGCTCCAGCGCCGGCTCGAGGGCGGCCAGCGCCGCGGCGAGCGATGCAAGCGTCGACACGGCATCGAGTTCGTGGCGTTGTGAAGCAGTCGGGGACGGCGGTTCTTTCACGGTCGGTTCGCGGGTGACGTCCGTGGCATCGTCACTTCGCGCCGGAACTTGAGCGGGGCAGCGGCTGCGACAATCCGCGCATGTCTTCGCTCGAGCTCCCGCTGGATCCCCCGGCGCCCCCCGCGACGATGCCGGCCGGCGCGCCGCTGGCCGAGCGGCTGCGGCCGGCCACGCTCTCCGAAGTGATCGGCCAGCAGCACCTGCTGGGGCCGGGCAAGCCGCTGCGCGTGGCCTTCGAGTCGGGCCGCCTGCACTCGATGATCCTGTGGGGCCCGCCGGGGGTCGGCAAGACCACGCTGGCGCGGTTGGTGGCCGGCGCCTTCGACGCGCAGTTCATCGCCATCTCGGCGGTGCTCGGTGGGGTGAAGGACATCCGCGAGGCCGTCGAGCGCGCCCAGGCCGTGCAGGCACAGGGCCGCCGCACCGTGGTCTTCGTCGACGAAGTGCACCGCTTCAACAAGAGCCAGCAGGACGCCTTCCTGCCGCATGTCGAGTCGGGCCTGTTCACCTTCATCGGCGCCACCACCGTTCTTTAGCCCTCTTTCCTATACATAGAAGAGCGGCCTGTTTCTCCCTGTCCCGGGACTCACGTCGAGGCTTCTGTAGCGCAAGAGCCACTTGTCGCACCTTGCGAAGTTGATAAATACCCTTCATAATACATAGTATGTATTTGAGGGAGGCCATGTGCTGAGTGGTCAGGAGAAGGGCGCGGAGCACTTCGCGGCGTTCAAGCGCTGGGCCGCCGAGCTGACTGACGCCGACGCGAGGGCAATGGTCCGGGGTGGTCAGCTCAATCGTTCCGAGATATGCAAGGCCGTCGGCTGTGCGCGCTCAGTCCTCCAGCAGAACCCGCGCGTCAAGCAAGCTCTCAACGAGCTCGAAGACGGTCTCAGGGCTCGTGGCGTGCTACCGCAAGCACTGCAGGCCAGCGAGGACCTGCCGCTTCGCGCTGCAGGCCAGCTCCAACAAGCTACTGACCGCGAGCGGCTCAAGCAGCTGGAAGTGGAGAATGCTTCGCTTCGTGCAGCGCTCGCTGAGATGCGCAAGCGTCTTCAACGGTACGAAGCGCTGGACGAGCTGCTCGCCGCTACGGGTAGGCGACCACGTTGACCTCCAACCTCGAAACAACCACGCTGCGCGTGCAGCGAGTTCGCAAGCGCGGCAGCAAGGCTGTTGTCTTCTCTGCGCTTGCCATCGACTCTGCCGGTTGCGCAAGGCCCACGGCTCCGCGCTACTCAGTGCTAGCCCCGCATCGCGTCCTCACAGCCGACGTCCAAGAAGGCCAATGGTGGAGGGTCAGTGGCTCGTACGCGGACGTGGCTTACGACGTCGACGGCTGGCGAGTCAACGAGCGGCAGCTGCATGCCACTCAAGTCGAGCTGCTCAGGCCTTCGGGCGAGCACATCGTTCAGTTGCTTGCGCGAAGCTCGGCGTTCCCAGGCATCGGAGAGGTCAAGGCTAGACGTTTGTGGGAGACGCTTGGCAGTGACCTGTACGCGGCGCTTGACGAGGGCGACCACGCACGCATCGCCGGGTGCATCGGCGCCGACCTTGCCACCGTTCTGCTGGAGGGATGGGCCGTCTATGGCGACTCTGACGCCGTAGCAGCGTTCCAGCGCATGGGGCTGGACCTGAGGGTCTCCCAGAAGGTGCTCACTGTCTATCGAAGCGATGCTCTTTCCTCCATAGCTGAGGACCCTTACCGCCTTCTAGCTTTCGGGCTCTCGTGGCAGGCGACCGATGAACTTGCGCGTCGCTTCTTTGCTGTGGCTGACGACGATGCCCGACGGCTTGGTGCTGCCGCGGAGAGCGCGCTCTTCAAGGAGCTCGACCGTGGAAACACATGGGCTTCGCGCGAAGAGGTAAGGCCGCAGGTTGCCCGATTGGTTGGGGCAGCGCAGTCTGACCACGCACTGCACTTAGCCCTCGAGCATCACTACGCCATCGAGGAGGAAGGTCGGCTGTATGGGCTCGGTGCGTGGGCCATTGAGCGCTCGTTGAGCGAATGGCTGGTGCGGCTCGCCGCTCAGTCTCTGCCAGTCATGAGAACGATAGAGGTCGATGCGCTGATTGACGACTACGAGAAGGCGGAAGCAGAGGCCCTCGGTTCACCCTTCTTGCTCAACGCAGCTCAGCGCGGCGCTGTGCAGGCAGCTGCTTCCAGCCGACTGGTACTCATCACGGGCGGTGCTGGCGTCGGCAAGACGACCGTGCTCAAGTGCATCCGCTCAATGCTCGATGCAGCAGGTCAGGCCGTCTATCAGATGGCGCTCTCAGGCCGAGCGGCAAAGCGAATGGCCGAGGCTACGGGCAAACCGTCGATGACGATTGCGGGCTTCCTTCGCAACGTAGCGAAGGATGGGCTGCCTGAGGGCAGCACGCTGGTAGTCGATGAAGCCAGCATGCTGGACATTCTTCTGGCCTACAAGCTGGTCGGCGCAATGCCTGAGGACGCCAGGCTCATCCTTATCGGTGACCCGTTTCAATTGCCGCCCGTCGGGCCAGGGCTGACATTGCATGCCCTGGCTGACGTGCCCCAGCTCGCAAGGGTCGAGCTGACGGTAGTGCGCCGCTTCGGCGGCGACATCGCCGCAGTTGCGAGTGCTGTTAGAGACGGCCATCTTCCGGAGTTGCCTTCGACTGACGACGCAGACATTGCGTTCGTCGAGTGTGGTGAGGAGGACGCGGGCCACGTTGTGCTGGAACTGTTGGCCAAGCAGCCTGGCGACACCCAGGTGCTCACTTTCACGAAGAGCAGGGGCTCTGTATCCAGTGCTGCGCTGAACGCGCTCTGTCAGCAGCGGCTCGCCGCAAACGCGAAGCAGCTGCTGGTCTTCAATGAGGAGCGCAGACGCTTGGAGCACACGGGCTTCAGGCTCGGTGACCCGGTGCTCTGCACGAAGAACCTCTGGCACCTGGGCTTGCAGAACGGAAGCCTTGGGCATCTTCACTCGATAGAGGACGCGCCGTTGGTAGACGTCGAAGGCGTCGCCACGTACGGTTGGGTTCGCTGGGACGATGGAGAGCTGCGCGCCGTCACAGACGAAGTCCTGGACGCACTGGAGCTCGGCTATGCGATTACGGTTCACAAGGCACAGGGTTCGCAGTTCGGCCGCGTAGTTGTTCCCGTGTTCCGCGCCAAGAACCTCGACCGGACGATGCTCTACACAGCGATAACAAGGGCGACGCAACAGGTGCTCCTCGTTGGCGACCGGAGCCTGGCAGCCGATGTCGTCAAGCGCCCACCTAGCGCATCCCAGCGACGAGTGAGCCTCGGTGCGCTTGTCCAGCGACTGTTCGCGGAGCACTAACATGCCCATGCCAATCACCTTGGTCAAAGCAAGCGTCAAGACGGACAGCACTGGAGCAAGGACGGACGTCCCCGTGCTCGTCACGCCAGCTGGTGTGCTTGAGCCTTTGCTGGACTACTTCCTCGCTCGAGCGCATGACCGGAGCATCCAGTGGATGCTCGGCGTCGCGCGTGCGGTGCGCCTCTTCCTTGAGTACCTGTCCACCAATCCGGCGGAGCGCGACAACTACCGCCTGTTCCTGAACTTTGGTCAGCGCCTCTACACGGGCTCCTATGACCGGCACACCGGCGCGGACCCAAGTGGGCTTGGGTGGAGCCCGCTCGGCGAGCACCGTGCCCGCAAGGTGGTAACCGCGCTCAATGACTTCTTCGACTACCTGTCCCAGACAAGGCCAGCGGCTGCTCTCTTCAACCCGAAGTACGCGGGCTCTACGTACGACCGCATGGTGGACGAGACAGCCTACCAGTACCGTCGTGACAAGGCCTTCCTCGGTCACACGTGGGCAAGCTCATTGGATACCGCCAGCGATGCTCCCGGGCGACTCTTCCGTGCCAAGAGGGGAATCAGCGTAGAGGCAAGTGAGCCACCTGCCTTTCCAGACCAGCACTTCGAACGGCTCATAACCGAGGGCTTTCGCGTCGGCGAGCGATTCGACTATCGAAACATCCTCATCACCGTCTTAATGCACTGTGCCGGCTTCCGTGAGTCAGAGCCGTTTCACCTCTACATCTCCGATGTGCTGCCCGACCCGACCAACCCTCGGGCATCACTGGTTCTCATCCACCACCCAAGCGATGGAGACGCGCCTGCCGACTGGTATGACGCACAGGGCCGCCAGCGCAAGGGCAATCGCAGGGCGTACCTGCAGGAGCGCTGGGGGCTGAAGCCCCGCAACGAGGTCTTGGGGTACCACCACGCGGGCTGGAAGGGCGGCGCGCACGAGCAGGACCTGGGAAGCCTCTACTTCCGCGCGTACTGGTTCGAGCCATGGTGGGGCGAGTTCTTCCGCGGCGTTTGGTACAAGTACCTGACCGAAATCGCGGTCCTGGAGCGCAAACACCCCTTCGCGTTCGTGAACACGGACCGCGAGCCAATGGGGCACCTGTACGCGCTGGCGCAGTTCAACAAGGCCCACGCACGCGCTGTTCGACGAATCGGTCTCGAAGTCTCGAAGGCCGCTGGCACAACGCCTCACGGACATCGTCACGCGTATGGCCAGCGTCTTCGCGACGCAGGAGTGCCGCGCGAGCTCATTCGCCGCTTCATGCACCACAGCTCGCTGAGCAGCCAAGAGCCCTACACCATGCCGTCACTGGCCACGGCAATGAAGGAGCTTGGCGCCGCGGCGCAGCGCCTTGAGTCAGCTGTGACACAGCGCAGGGCACTGATGTCGGTCCTGGAATCCTGACAAGGAAGCGCGATGTCGAAGAGCAAGGGTCCATCTCTGTCACCTGAGTTCACTCCTGGCCAGAAGCACTCCGACGAAGTGCGGCAGCAGGCCCTGGAGATGCTGTTAGCGGGCAAGCCACGCGTGGTAGTTGCGAATGAGCTGGACGTTCCGGACGGGACGCTGGGGTACTGGCTCAAGCAGCATCGGAAGAAGGAGGGGCACGTGCCGGCCAAGCAGGTCCGCTACACCCCTCAGCAGAAGCAGCGTGCCATGGACATTGCGCAGTCACAGGGGCTGGAGGCTGCTGCGAAGGCCATTGGTGCTGCGGAGCCGACCATCTACGCATGGCTAAAAGCGGCGGGCCTGAAGTACAAGGGGCATCGCGGCGAGCGGGGCCGGCTTACGCCTGTAAGCCACGACAAGGACCTCGCGTGGATGCGTGAAGACCTGCCCGAGCTTGAAGCTTGGCGAGTCCTCGGTGCACAGTGGATTCGAGAGCAGAAGAAGAGCGTACGCAGCAAGCTGCTCGTGCTCCGGCGGTTCTTCCAGGACTACCTGAAGAACACGGTAGAGAAGGCGGGGCTGCCGACCGCACCCGCCGAGGTCCTGTCGCGACGAACTCTGTTGCCGGACTTCTTCAGTTCCTCGCTCAAGGGCTACAAAGCAAGCGTGGGCCGAGTACGGAACAACTACGTCTGCGACTTCCTCGACTGGGTGCTGCTGACCGAGATGAGTGCGCCCGACGACCACGGCCGCCCGGTGGTTGGTCCCGAGTTCCACAACCCTGTACGGAGACGAGCGCGTGGCGGTGGTGGACAGACAGCCGAGTCGGTGCGCTCGCCGCTTCCGTACGGGTACATCGACGAGTTGCGCGCAATGCTGGCGAGCGGGCCTACATTCTCCGATTGGACTTGGGCGCAAGCTGCTCTGGGCGGTGAAGAGGGAAGCTCCGGTAGCGGCGGTGCAACCGATTGGTTCGAGGTTGATGAGAGCCGCATCGACAAGGCTGACCCCGATTGCGTGTGGCGTCTTCGTCGTCGCAGCAAGGCCAACGGTGGTCCAGTCCTTGAAATGTGGTCGCCCGTACGCTGGGTGGCGCTGCTCACCAAGCTCTGCTTGCCGCTGCGGACAACGCAGGTGCGGCTCCTCGACTCAGGGGAGGCCGACACTTGGCGCTACAGCTTCTCGTCGGCAGGCGGCACGTGGTCGCCAAACCCGCACCGCCTGAAGACCGGAACTGAGCGCAAACCTCTGCAATGCGGCGTGTTCCGCCGCAAGGTTCAGATGGGTGTGGCCAGCGCACCGAGTGTGGTGCTGTACATCAACACGAACAAGACCGCTGACGCCAACCTGAGCGGCTCAGACAAGGGATACGAACTGCCCTGGCTGAGTACGGGGCCCACGCACAGCAACCCGTTCTATTGGCTCGACCGCCTGCGCAACTGGCAGGAGAAGTACAACCCTGTGGCACGGCGCACACCTTGGTCCGAGTTGGGACCGAAGGTGCTTGACGCAAAGTCCGACGTACAGCTCGCAGGGTTCTCCGACTCATGCTTCCTGTTTAGAACGCCAGAGCTCGGAGCCGCTGAAGCTCACCTTCCGCTGGGCATGAAGACCCTGGACACGCCTTGGTTCACCTTGCTTGAGGCGTACGAAGAGAGACTGGCGAAGCGTGGCGAGGTGCTCCCTGATGGCTCGCGAATCCAGCTGGTCAAGGAGGGCAAGCACCTGGGTGTGCACTTCCCTCTGCACAGCCTTCGCGTCTCTCTCATCACGGCCTTGGCGCTGGAAGGGCAAGTTCCATTCCCCATTCTTCAGAAGATTGCCGGGCATTCGAGGCTTGTGATGACCCTCTACTACACCAAGCTCGGCGCGTCGCACGCCAACGAACAGCTGGCCGAGGCCGCCAAGCGCCTGGATGCGAACAAAGACAAGAGCGTCATTCGCTTTCTTCGAGACACCGAGTACAAGACTCTGGTCAAGCAAGCAATCTGCAACAGCTCAACCACGTTGGCACTGGCCGTCGAGGAGCATCCCGGGGCCAGAAATCCCGCCGGGTGGATGCCCATGCACCACGGTATCTGCCTGGTGGGCGGCAACACAAGCCAGATTGAAGGGAATCGCAGCATCGGCGGCTGCTACAACGGCGGGCCGAATATCGGAACGCCCTCAACCCCACGTCATGCGCCGGTTCCAGGCGGCGCCCGCAACTGCGTACGCTGTCGCTGGTTTGTGACAGAGCCTCACTATCTCTGGGCACTACAGGCACACGTGAACACGCTGTTCTACTTCTCGGACGAGGCCATGAACTCGGCCGTGAAGGCCGAGCGCCAGCTCGGTGAGCTGCGCGCTGCCCGCGCCGATGCCGAGGCTGAAGGTCGCCTATTTGAGCAGCACGAGTTGCTCGACAAGACGGAGCGCATCTATGAGACGCAGATGCAGCGCTACAGCGACTTGACCGAAGACGTAGCCGCGACCATCCGGCTGATGCAGCGCTGCGTGGAGAAGGCGAAAGAGCTTGCTGCGAACGCGTCGGCAGACGAGGATGGCCGAGCTCTCGTTGCTGTAGGCAGCGCCTTCGACGTGCAGCTTGCGGTGCAGGAGGTCGACAGCGAGCTACTGCAGCTTGCCGGCGTGTGCGATGCAGCCGAGCTCTACCCTGACATCAACCCGGGGAAGGCGGTGTTCAGACGTGGGCAACTACTAGACGCAGCATTGGCACGCGAGGGCTTGCCGCCGCTGTTCCTCGGCCTGAGCGAAGAAGACCAGCTCATCGCGGGCAATGCGTTCCTCAAGCGCCTAGCCATGGCGGCCAACCCGAAGGACCAATCCCTGGGTCGACGCGACATCATTGCCCTCATCGACGCCGGCAAGTGCCTGAGCGACATGCTGAAGTTGGACGTGCGAAGTCTTCTCCACGGAGCCGACCGTAGCCCGGCGCTAACCGTGACGCCTGTACTGGAGACTAACGATGAGTAAGCGAGCTGCACCGCACCCCGATGACGTCCTCGATGCACTGCTGCAAGGTTGCACTCGGGAGCAAAAGCGACAGAACCTGCGGCGCCTTCACGAGCTTTGCGCTGCCCAGTACGCCGGCTCGAAGGACTTCTCTCTGCCTGTCGTCGGCAAGCTTTGGGAGGCAGCCGGGGGAATCAAGGCGCGAGCGCTGTACAACGCGCCGTCTGAGGACTACCGGACCCTCATTCAGGCTTGGGAGAAGCACGCCGGCCCTGTCGAGGTTCGCGCGGCAGAGCCAAAGGGCAAGGCCAGTCATGACTTCGTGGCGCGCATCGACGACCCCGCCATCCGAGCTCTGGTCCAGGGAGCCCTCATCGAGAGGGACAAGCTGCAGGCTGAAGTAAATCTGCTGAAGTCGCTCACGCACCTGACGCTTGACCGAAGCCCCTCGTTGCCCAGCCCCGCCCCTTCAAACGCACCAGCGCTTGCGCTACCTTCGCCTAGGCAGAGTCTTACCCCCTCTGAGCGTGAGGCGCTGGAGCGTGCCGTTTCCGTGGACTTCTTGAGCGACCAGGGCTGGTCGGAGGGGCGAAGTGGCGAGGTTCTAAACGAGAAGGGGCGACGCATCTTCGAGCCGGGGTTCACTCGCGCGATTCGCAAAGTCCTCGCTCAATGAGCAACACATCGGTGCGCAAAGCGAAATAGCCATGTCTGACCTCTTCACTTCACAACCAAAGCCGCCTCTCGCGGAGCTTCTTCGTCCGAAGACACTGGATGACGTTGTGGGCCAGCGCCATCTCTTGGGCGCCGGCAAGCCGCTTCGGCTCGCCTTCGAGGCAGGGAAGCTGCACTCCTTCATCCTCTGGGGGCCGCCTGGCGTCGGGAAGACAACGCTAGGTCGCTTGGCAGCCAATGCCACGAACAGCAAGTTCATCGCCATATCGGCAGTCCTGGCCGGCGTGAAGGACATACGGCAGGCTATCGATGATGCACAGGACGCTCTTGACCGCTACGGAAAATCGACCGTGCTGTTCGTCGACGAGATTCACCGCTTCAATAAGGCCCAGCAGGACGCACTCCTGCCACATGTTGAGTCTGGCCTGCTGACGCTAGTTGGCGGGACCACTGAGCATCCCGGCATGGAGGTCAACAACGCACTGCTGTCGCGGGCACAGGTCTACACCCTTCAGCCCCTGGCTGACGACGAGCTACAGCAGCTCTACGAGCGCGCCGTTCCGCACCTGCAAGGGGTGACCTTTGACGCTGACGCGCTAGCCCTTCTGAAGGGCTATGCAGACGGCGACGGGCGGCGGTTCTTGAACTTGGTAGAGCAGGTGGCGACAGCCGCGACTGGTGCTGGCCTTGCGCACGCGTCAGGCGAGTTTGCAAGGTCGTCTACGAGTCCTTCGTTGCGCCGCTTCGACAAGGGCGGCGACGAGCTCTACTGGCAGCTGTCGGCGTTCCACAAGTCGCTGAGGGGCTCACAGCCCGACGCGGCCCTGTACTGGCTGGCGCGAATACTTGATGGCGGGGGCGACGGTCGGCAGGTGGCCAGGCGAATGATTGCAATGGCGAGTGAGGACATCGGCAATGCGGACCCCCGTGCGCTGCAGCTCGCGCTGAACGCAGCGGAGGCCTATGACCGGCTTGGGTCGCCGGAAGGCGAGCTGGCGCTGGCTCAGGCAGTCACGTACCTCACCCTCGCACCCAAGTCGAATGCCGCCTACCTCGCGTGGAACCAGGCTAAGGCCTTCGTCAAGCAGGACGGCTCTCGCCCCGTGCCTATGCATCTTCGAAATGCTCCCGCAAAGCTCATGAAGCAAATGGGCTATGGCGCGGAGTACAGGTACGCACACGATGAGCCCGACGCGTACGCCGCAGGACAGACCTACTTCCCAGACGGCATCGAGCCACCGCATTGGTACCAACCGACGAATCGCGGCTTGGACATCAAGCTGGGCGAGAAGCTTGCATGGCTGCGCTCGCTGGATGAAGCGGCGAAGAGCGGCAGCTGAAGTGTCGAGGGCGCCAAGGTGGTCCATGCGTCGCCGACCCCTTCTTGGCCAGCCCATCGGCCTTGGCATGGACCAGGCGGTTCCCGAGGGCCATGTCGTGCTTGCCCCTTGCTCGCATGCGCGAGCAAGGGGTGAGGCGGTAGCAGCCGGCCCGGTAGGGCTTCGCGCGCAGCGCGAACTGCGTAGCCCGCCGAACACATGGCCTGAGCCTCTGAACTATGCATGCATCTTGGACCTGACATAGTTGACATACATAGCGCTGGGTGCAGGCGAAGCGGCTCAGTCACTCACGCACTATGTATGCCTAGGGTTTAAGTCCCACCGAGAACCCTTCGTTCGAGGTCAACTCGGCGTTGCTGTCGCGCGCGACGGTGCATGTGCTCAAGAGCCTGAGCGACGAGGACATGCTGTCCCTGATCGAGCGCGCCCGCGCGCTGCTCTCGGCCCCACCCCTGACGGAGCCGGCGGCGAAGCGCCTGGTCGGCTATGCCGACGGCGACGCGCGCCGCCTGCTCAACGCCTACGACAACCTGGTCGCGATGCTGGGGCCGGTGGCGGAAATCGACGAGCCGATGCTGGAGAAGTCGCTGGGCGAACAGCTGCGCCGCTACGACAAGGGCGGCGAGCAGTTCTACGACACCATCTCGGCGCTGCACAAGTCGGTGCGCGGCAGCGACCCCGATGCCGCGCTGTACTGGTTCGTGCGCATGCTCGACGGCGGCGTGGACCCGCGCTACGCGGCGCGGCGCATCGTGCGCATGGCCAGCGAGGACATCGGCCTGGCCGACCCACGGGCGCTGCGCATGGCGCTGGACGCGGCCGAGACCTACGAGCGCCTGGGCTCCCCCGAAGGTGAACTGACGCTGGCGCAGGCGGTCGTCTACCTCGCCGTGGCACCGAAGAGCAATGCGGTCTACACCGCCTACAAGGCAGTGAAGGCCTTCATCGCCGCCGACGGCACGCGGCCGGTTCCGCTGCACCTGCGCAACGCGCCGACCCGCCTGATGAAGAGCCTGGACTACGGCAAGAACTACCGCTACGCGCACGACGAGGAAGGCGGCTTCGCCGCAGGCGAGAACTACTGGCCCGAGGGCATGGCGCCGCCGACCTTCTACGAACCGGTGCCGCGTGGCTTGGAGATCCGCATCGGCGAGAAGTTGGAGGAATTGCGCCGTTTGAACGACGAGGCGAAGAATCGTCGGTAAACAGCCGGCATGACCTTATGTTCGGGGCGCATGCCTGCGGAAACTCCGTAGGATCTGCCTAGGTTGGCGCCCCTAGAATGCGCCCCCGACGCCCTATCTCTAGGTGAAAGCCAGGCCCGACGCATCCCGTGCGGCGGGCTTTTTGCTAATAGAGTGAAAGCGCCCGGGTGTGGTGCATGTCCCGCCCGCCGAGGCCACCGTCTCGAACAAGGTGGCCCGATCGATAAAAGCAGTTCCGCCAGGAGAGTTCCCCGATGGACACCTTCATCCAGCAGATCATCAACGGTCTGGTGCTCGGCAGCATGTATGCGCTGGTGGCACTGGGCTACACGATGGTCTACGGCATCATCAACCTGATCAACTTCGCCCACGGCGAAGTGCTGATGGTCGGGGCCCTCGTCAGCTGGACCATCGTCACCGCGATGTCCGGCTCCGGCCTGCCGGGCTGGCTGCTGATGCTGATCTCGCTGGTCGCGGCGATCATCATCTGCTCGGCGCTGAACTTCACCATCGAGAAGGTGGCCTACCGGCCGCTGCGCAACGCGCCCAGGCTGGCGCCGCTGATCACCGCGATGGGCATGAGCCTCCTGCTGCAGACGCTGGCGATGATCATCTGGAAGCCGACCATCAAGAGCTACCCGATCCTGCTGCCCACCGAGCCGATCCACGTCTTCGGCGCGGTCATCAACACGGTGCAGATCATCATCCTGGTCACCACAGCGGTGGTGCTTGCCGGGCTGATGTACCTGGTCAACTACACCAAGCTGGGGCGTGCGATGCGCGCCACCGCCGAGAACCCGCGCGTGGCCGGCCTGATGGGCGTGCGCCCCGACATGGTGATCTCGGCCACCTTCATCATCGGCGCTGCGCTGGCCGCGCTGGCCGGCGTGATGTGGGCGGCCAACTACGGTTCGGCCTCGCACACCATGGGCTTCCTGCCGGGCCTGAAGGCCTTCACTGCGGCGGTGTTCGGCGGCATCGGCAACCTGGCCGGGGCGATGGTCGGCGGCGTTGCGCTGGGCATCATCGAGGCGCTGGGCGCCGGCTACATCGGCGCGCTGACCGGCGGTGTGCTCGGCAGCCACTACCAGGACATCTTCGCCTTCATCGTGCTGATCCTCGTGCTGACGCTGCGGCCCTCGGGCCTGCTCGGCGAGCGTGTGGCCGACCGCGCCTGACCCCGGGGAGCACCAAACCATGAAAAGCAACAAGCTCGTCGTGTTCCTGCTGGCCGCGCTCGGCCTGCTGATCCTCCCGCTGATCGCGCAGCAGTTCGGCAACGCCTGGGTGCGCATCATCGACATCGCGCTGCTCTACGTGCTGCTGGCGCTGGGCCTGAACATCGTGGTCGGCTATGCCGGCCTGCTCGACCTCGGCTACGTGGCCTTCTACGCGGTCGGCGCCTACATCTTCGGGCTGCTCGCCAGCTCGCATCTGTGGGACACCTTCCCCGCCATCGCCGCGATGTTCCCGAACGGCATTCACTCGCCGCTGTGGATCGTCATCCCTGCAGCTGCCTTGCTCGCCGGCCTGGCCGGTGTGCTGCTCGGCGCGCCGACGCTGCGGCTGCGCGGCGACTACCTGGCCATCGTCACGCTCGGTTTCGGCGAGATCATCCGCGTGTTCCTGAACAACCTGGACCACCCGGTCAACATCACCAACGGCCCGAAGGGCATCGGCCCGATCGACTCGATGCACCTGTTCGGCTTCGACCTCGGCAAGAAGCACGAGATCTTCGGCTACGACATCCCGCCGGTCATCAACTACTACTACCTGTTCCTCGCGCTGGTGGTGATCAGCGTGGTGATCTGTTACCGCCTCGAGCGCAGCCGCATCGGCCGCGCCTGGATGGCCATCCGGGAAGACGAGATCGCCGCCAAGGCGATGGGCATCAACACCCGCAACATGAAGCTGCTCGCCTTCGGCATGGGCGCCACCTTCGGCGGCGTGGCCGGGGTGATGTTCGCCGGCTACCAGTCCTTCATCACGCCCGAGGCCTTCAGCCTGCAGGAGTCGATCATGATCGTCGCGATGGTGGTGCTCGGCGGCATCGGCCACATCCCGGGCGTGATCGTCGGCGCGCTGCTGCTGGCTGCGCTGCCCGAGGTGCTGCGCTACGTCGCCGGGCCACTGCAGCAGATGACCGACGGCCGGCTGGATGCGTCCATCCTGCGCCAGTTGCTGATCGCGGTGGCGATGATCGTGATCATGCTGCTGCGCCCACGCGGCCTGTGGCCGTCGCCGGAGCACGGCAAGGCCGCACCCACCCCGGTGACCAAGTGAGGAGAACAGCATGAGCGAAGTCGTCCTCAAGGTCGCGGGTGTCTCCAAGCGCTTCGGCGGGCTGCAGGCCCTGTCCGACGTCGGCATCACCATCAGCAAAGGCCAGGTCTACGGCCTGATCGGCCCGAACGGTGCCGGCAAGACCACCTTCTTCAACGTCATCACCGGCCTGTACACGCCCGACTCGGGCAGCTTCGAGCTCGGCGGCGCGCCCTACAAGCCCACCGCGGTGCACGAGGTCGCGAAAGCGGGCATCGCGCGTACCTTCCAGAACATCCGCCTGTTCGCCGAGATGACGGCGCTGGAGAACGTGATGGTCGGCCGCCACGTGCGCAGCCAGTCGGGCCTGATCGGCGCGGTGTTCCGCACCGGCGGCTTCAAGGCCGAGGAGAAGGCGATCGCCGCACGCGCGCAGGAACTGCTCGACTACGTCGGCATCGGCAAGTACGCCGAGTTCAAGGCGCGCACGCTGAGCTACGGTGACCAGCGTCGCCTCGAGATCGCCCGTGCGCTGGCCACCGATCCGAAGCTGATCGCACTGGACGAGCCGGCCGCCGGCATGAACGCCACCGAGAAGGTGGTGCTGCGCGAGCTGATCGACCGCATCCGCAACGATGGGAGAACCATCCTGTTGATCGAACACGACGTCAAGCTCGTGATGGGCCTGTGCGACCGCGTGACCGTGCTCGACTATGGCAAGCAGATTGCGGAAGGCACCCCTGCGGACGTGCAGCGGAATGACAAGGTGATCGAGGCCTACCTCGGCGCCGGACACAAGGCGCATTGAGGATCACGACATGGCAAACGCGTTGCTCGAGGTCAGCGGGCTGAAGGTGGCCTACGGCGGCATCCAGGCCGTCAAGGGTGTCTCGTTCGAGGTCAAGGAAGGCGAGCTGGTCAGCCTGATCGGCGCCAATGGCGCCGGCAAGACGACCACGCTGAAGGCGATCACCGGCCTGCAGCCGGTGGCTTCCGGCGAGATCAAGTTCATGGGCCGCAGCATCAAGGGCCAGGGCTCGTGGGACCTGGTCAAGCAGGGCCTGGTGATGGTGCCGGAAGGGCGGGGCACCTTCACCCGCATGACCATCACCGAGAACCTGCAGATGGGCGCCTTCGTGCGCAATGACGCCGAGATCGAGGCCGACATCGAGAAGGTCTTCACCATCTTCCCGCGGCTGAAGGAGCGCCGCAACCAGCTCGCCGGCACCATGTCCGGCGGCGAGCAGCAGATGCTGGCGATGGGCCGCGCGCTGATGGCCAAGCCCAAGGTGCTGCTGCTCGACGAACCGTCGATGGGCTTGTCGCCGATCATGGTCGACAAGATCTTCGAGGTGGTGGCCGACATCTACAGCCGCGGCACGACCATCCTGCTGGTCGAGCAGAACGCCAGCCGCGCGCTCGGCCTGGCCAACCGCGGCTACGTGATGGACTCCGGCGAAGTCACGATGACGGGTGACGCCAAGGTGCTGCTCGACGACCCGAAGGTGCGGGCGGCCTACCTGGGCGAGTAGCCGCAGGGGCGCGGGAAGCGGCGAGGCAGACGAGTGATCGGCTGCTCGCGGCCCTAGCGGAAGTTCTTGGGCGACAGAGTTCGTGCCTGCGTTGAGAGTCGCGGCAGGCGCTGCCCGCTGGGGGCTCATGCGGCGGCGGTCGGCCTTGCAGGCCGACTGCCCTGCGATGCTCGCGCCAGGGGGCAGGCCGCCCAACTCACTGCGTTCGCTGCGCTCACTCCGTCCAGACAGCCGGCGGCAAGTCAGTTCACGAAGCGCGCTGACGCGCGCCGCCCCCTGACGCTGCGCTTCTCGTCGCCGCCCAAATCGCCCCCAGCGGGCAGCGCCTGCCGCGAAGTCCAACAGTGGAGTCCGTCGGCAGCCTGCCCGCACGCGCCTTTGCCGCGTCGACCTCAACACGCAAAGCAGAAGACGAACTTCCGATCAGGGCCGAAACCGGCGACTCTGAGCAAGACGGCGCCTTGATCCCGGCACTACTCCCAGATCAATCGACCTTCGCGCCGCTGCGCTTCACCACGCCTTCGTACTTGACCAGCTCGGCCCTGACGAAGGCGCCGAACTGATCCGGCGTGCTCGGCATCGGCTCGGCCATCAGCGTGGCCAGGCGCGCCTTCAGCTCGGGCGAGGCGAGCGCCTCGACGAAGGCCTTGTTGAGCTTGCCTGTCACCTCGGCCGGCAGCCTGGCCGGGCCGAACAGGCCGAACCAGGTGTGGATGTCGAAACCGGCCAGCGCGCCGCCGCTTTCGGCGATGGTCGGCAGCTCGGGCACCGCCGGCGAACGCTTCGCGGTGGTGACCGCCAGTGCCCGCAGCTTGCCGGCCTTGATGTTGGCCGACGCGCTCGCGAGGTTGTCGAAGTTCAGGTCGACCTGGCCCGACAGTAGCGCCAGTTGCGCAGGGTTGCCGCCGCCGTAGGGGATGTGGACCATGAACACGCCGGCCTGCGCCTTGAACATCTCGCCGGCGAGGTGGCCGGCACTGCCGTTGCCGCCCGAGCCATAGTTCAGCTTGCCCGGGTTCTTCTTCGCGAAGGCGACCAGGTCGGCGACGCTCTTCACGCCGAAGCGATCCGCTGCCTCCGGGTTCATCACCAGCACGTTGGGCACCTGCGCCACGCCGGTGATCGGCGTGAAGTCGCGCAGCGGGTCGTAGGGAATCTTCGCGTACAGCCAGGGGTTGATGGCATGCGTGGCCACCGCGCCCATCACGATCGTCGTGCCGTCGGGCGCAGCCTTGGCGGCGAGGTCGGCGCCGAGATTGCCGCCGGCACCAGGCTTGTTGTCGACGACCACGACGCCCAGGCTGTCCTTGACCTTGTCGGCCAGCGCCCGCGCGACGATGTCCAGCGGGCCGCCGGGCGGGTAGGGCACGATCAGGCGGATCGGCTTCGGTGATTGGGCGAAGGCCGACGGCGCTGTCGACGCCAGCGCCAGGGTCAGGAGGTCACGCCGTCGTGCCATGCTTGTCTGCCTCCGAAGTGAAACTGTCCGCGTAGAACTCGTCTGCCGGCAACCCGCAGCGAGCCACGAAGTCGCGCTGCGCCGAGTCGACCATGACCGGCGCGCCGCAGGCATAGACCTGGTGGCCGGACAGATCGGGCAGGTCGGCCATCACTGCCTGGTGGACGAAGCCGGTGCGGCCGCTCCAGCCGTCTTCCGACTTCGGCTCCGACAGCACCGGCACGTAGCGCAGGTTGGGCAGCCGCGCCGCGGCCTGCTCGGCCCAGTCGTGCAGGTACAGGTCGGCCTTGCTGCGGCAGCCCCAGTACAGCACGGCGGGCCGCGTGATGCCCTTGAACTCCATGTGCTCGATGATCGCCTTGATGGGCGCGAAACCCGTGCCGCTGGCCAGCAGCACGATCGGCTTGTCGCTGTCCTCGCGCAGGAAGAAGCTGCCGAACGGGCCCTCGATGCGCAGGATCTCCTTCTCCTTCATCGCGCCGAAGACATGGTCGGTGAACTTGCCTCCGGGCATGTGGCGGATGTGCAGCTCGATCGACGGCTTGTCGGTCTGCGTGTGCGGCGCGCTGGCCATCGAGTAGCTGCGCCGTGCGCCGTCGCGCAGGATGAACTCGACGTACTGGCCGGCGTGGTAGCGCAGCGGGTCGTTGGCCGGCAGCTGCATCGTCAGCACCATCACGTCGGGGGCAGGGCGGGCCATCGCCATCACGCGCGACGGCATCTTGCGCACCGGGAACTCGCCCGCGCCAGGCACGGTGCGCGCTTCGATGACCACGTCGGTCTGCGCGGCCGCGCAGCAGGTCAGCGTGAAGCCGGCGGCTTCCTCGTCGGCCGACAAGGCCTTGGCCTGATGCGCGCCGTGGATCACACGGCCCTCCAGCAGCCGGCATTTGCAGGAGCCGCAGGCGCCGTCCTTGCAACCGTAAGGAAGGCCGATGCCCTGGCGGATGGCGGCGTGGAGGAGGGGTTCGTCGCGTTCGACGCTGAAGGTGCGGCCGCTGGGCTGCACGGTGACGGTGAAGGGCATGACGCGGGTCTTAGACTGGCACGAAAGCAGAGCCTCCGATTGTGCCCCTTGCACCATGACCCCTCATGACCCCTGCCTGTGACTCCCCCGCGCGCCGCAAGCACCCGACGCTGCTGATCGTCGGCTGCGGCGACGTCGGCCTGCGCGTGGCGCGGCTGCTGCGTGGCCGCTGGCGGCTGATCGCCATCACCTCCAGCCCGGCGCGCTGCGCCGAGCTGCGTGCCGCCGGCATCGTGCCGCTGGTGGCCAACCTCGACGAGCCCGCCACGCTGCAGCGCGCCGCCGGCCTGGCCGATGCGGTGCTGCACCTCGCGCCGCCACCGCTGCAGGGCAGCACCGACCCGCGCACCGCGAACCTGCTGCGCGCGCTGGCGCGGCGCGGTGGTCTGCAGCGCATCGTCTACGGCAGCACCACCGGCGTCTACGGCGACTGCGGCGGTGCGCGCTTCGACGAGACCCGTGCCGCCGCGCCGGCCACCGACCGGGCACGGCGGCGAGTCGATGCCGAGGCGCGACTGCGCTGGTTCGGGCGGGTGTCGGGCGCACGTGTGAGCATCTTGCGCATCCCCGGCATCTATGCGGGCGACCGGCCCGGCGGCCACCCGCGCGAGCGGCTCGCGCGCGGCACGGCGGTGCTCGCGCCCGAGGACGACGTCTTCACCAACCACATCCACGCCGACGACCTGGCGCGGGCCTGCGTGGCCGCACTGCACCGCGGCCTGCCGCAGCGCATCGTGCACGCCAGCGACGACACCGACCTGAAGATGGGCGACTACTTCGACCTCGCGGCCGACCTGTGCGGTCTGCCGCGGCCGCCGCGCATCACGCGCGAGCAGGCGAAGGCGCAGCTGTCGCCGATGCTGATGAGCTTCATGAGCGAGTCGCGGCGGCTGGAGAACCTGCGACTGAAGCGCGAGCTGCGCCTGCGCCTGCGCTACCCGACCGTCGAGAGCGGCCTGATCGCCTGACGAGGCTGTGTCAGATGCCCTGCGGACGGCGCAGCGTCTTCATGCGGTCCACCGCGTGCACCGTCAGCGTCTGCAGTTCGCCGTCGCGGCGGATCGTCAGCACCACGTCGCGCTCGGCGCGGTCGCGCCACAGCGTCTTCCACAGCGTCTCGAGCGCGCCGACCTCGGCGTCGTCGATGCGCAGGATGCGATCGCCGGGCTGCAGACCGGCGGCGTCGGCGGGGCTGTCGCGCGTCACCCGAAGCACGCGCACCTCGCCGCCGCTCTCGCTGCAGTTCAGGCCCAGCCAGGCGCGTGTGCTCAGGCGCGAGGCGCCGCGTGCGCGCATCTCGGCGAGGATGGGCTTGAGCAGGTCGACCGGCACGAACATGTTGCCCGGCAGTTTGCCTGCACTGGCACCGAGCGCGTCGCTGACGACCAGCGAGCCGATGCCCAGCAGTTCGCCGTCGAGGTTGAACAGGCCGGCGCCGCTGTGGTCGCTGCGCGGCGGCACGGTGAACAGCGCGGCGTCGATGTGGTACTCCCAGTAGCCCGAGAAGGCCCGTTGCGACACCAGCCGCGCGAGGCTCAGTTCACCATCGGCGCCGCCGCTGGCGACCAGCAGCGGCTCGTCGGTGGCCAGCGTGGCCGAGCGGCCCAGCCCGACCGGCGCGACACGCAGCGGCGCCAGCGCCTGCAGCAGCCCGAAGCCCGAGGCCACGTCGTAGGCGACCACGCGCGCCGGCACGCGGCGTTCGCCTTCGACGATCAGATCGACCCGCTCGGCCTCGAGGATCAGATAGCCGATGGTCAGCACCAGGCCGTCGTCGCCGATGACGACGCCCGACCCGCGGCGCAGCGCGCCGAGCGTGGCGATCGAGCCGGCGTCGTCCACTGCCTCGCTGAGCACGCCCACCACCGCGGACTGCGCGCGTTCCAGCAATTCGGCGCGGGCATCGAACTCGGTGCGTGGTGCCTGCGCGGCGGCGACGGCCATGAGTGACATCGCCCACAGGACGAACAGCACGCGGCGCAGCAGGCGATGCAACAGAGACGGGGCCATGGCGATCTCCGACGGAACAGCTCGGAGCCACAGCATGAACCCTCCCGCCGACCGCGCCAAGCCGAGGGGCTTTGCGCGGCCGCCTGCGCGGCGTGTCAGCGCCGGCCGAAGGGCGCCTGACCGCGCCAGTAGCGAATCATCAGGAAGCCGCCGAGCATGCCGCCGAGGTGCGCGAAATGCGCGACGCCGGATTGCGTGCCGGTCACGCCGAACAGCAGCTCCAGGCCGCCGAACACGGCGACGAAGACCTTGGCCTTCATCGGAATCGGCGGGAACAGCGGCATGATGATGCGGTTGGGGAACATCATGCCGAAGGCCATCAGCAGGCCGAAGAGCGCGCCCGAGGCGCCGACGGTCGGCGCGCCGCCAGCGATCAGGCCGACCAGCAGTTGCGTCAGTGCTGCCGTCAGGATGCAGGCGAAATAGAACTGCAGGTAGCGCTTGCCGCCCCAGATGCGTTCGAGCTCGGCGCCGAACATCCACAGGCCGAGCATGTTGAAGAACAGGTGGCCGATGCTGCCGTGCAGGAAGCCGTAGCTGACCAGTTGCCAGGGCATGAAGCGGCCGCTGTCCACCGGCCACAGCGCGAACAGCGCCGACAGCACGCCGCCGAGCAGGACGTCGACCGCGAACAGGGCGACGTTGATGAGCAGCAGCGCTTGGGTGATCGGCGGCAGGGCGGGCATGGTGCGTGATTGCTGGTGCCGGAGACCGGAATCGAACCGGTACGAGGTTGCCCTCGGCAGATTTTGAGTCTGCTGCGTCTACCGATTTCGCCACTCCGGCAGGTGCGGGCGCTGGGTAGGCCTTGGAGGGGGCGGATTATGTCACGCAGCCTGCGCAGCCCCGGGCGCCCTGCCACAATGGCCGGCAGGAGGAAGGATGAGCTCGAACGCCCCCCGCTATCCGACGCTGGAAGACGTGATCGGCAATACGCCGCTGGTGCGCCTGGTGCGCCTGCCCGGCGCCGACAACGAGCAGCGCGGCAACGTGATCCTCGGCAAGCTCGAGGGCAACAACCCGGCCGGCTCGGTGAAGGACCGCCCGGCCATCAGCATGATCCGCCGTGCCGAGGAGCGCGGCGAGATCAAGCCCGGCGACACGCTGATCGAGGCGACGTCCGGCAACACCGGCATCGCGCTGGCCATGGCCGCGGCAATGCGCGGCTACCGCATGGTGCTGATCATGCCGGAGGACCTGTCGATCGAACGCGCGCAGACCATGAAGGCCTTCGGCGCGGAGTTGATCCTCACGCCGCGCAGCGGCGGCATGGAGTACGCGCGCGACCTGGCAGAGCAGATGCAGAAGGACGGCAAGGGCCGTGTGCTCGACCAGTTCGCCAACGCCGACAACCCGCGCGTGCACTACGAGACCACCGGGCCGGAGATCTGGCGCGACACCGCCGGGCGCATCACGCACTTCGTCAGCGCGATGGGCACCACCGGCAGCATCACCGGCACCTCGCGCTTCCTGAAGGAGCGCAACAGCGACGTGCGCGTGATCGGCGCGCAGCCCAGCGAGGGCTCGCGCATCCCCGGCATCCGCAAGTGGCCGCAGGAGTACCTGCCGAAGATCTACGACCCGGCCTGGGTTGACGAGACGGTGTCGGTCAGCCAGGCCGATGCCGAGGAGATGGCGCGCCGCCTGGCGCGCGACGAGGGCCTGTTCGCCGGCATCTCCGCGGCCGGTGCCTGCTGGGTGGCGCTGCAGATCGCGAAGCAGGTCGAGAACGCGACCATCGTGTTCATCGTCTGCGACCGCGGCGACCGTTATCTCTCCACGGGCGTGTTCCCGGCATGAGCGGCCCCACCTCGGCGTTTCGCTTTTGCCCGGCCTGCGCCACGCCACTGCAGTGGCTGGCGCGCGAGGAAGACGGCGGGCCGAAGGAGCGCCTGCGCTGCCCGGCCTGCGAGTGGACGCACTGGAACAACCCGACGCCGGTGCTCGCCGCCGTGATCGAGATGGCCGACCGCGACGGCCAGGTGCTGCTGGCGCGCAATGCCGCCTGGACCGGCCGCATGTTCGCGCTCATCACCGGCTTCATGGAGGCCGGCGAAACGCCACAGGAAGGCATCGCCCGCGAGGTGAAGGAAGAGACCTCGGTCGACGCCGACGCGGTGAACCTGATCGGCGTCTACGACTTCCAGCGCATGAACCAGGTGATCATCGCCTACCACGTGGTCGGGCGCGGCGAGATTGCGCTGTCACCCGAACTCGCCGAGTACAAGCTGTTCGCACCGGCCGACCTGCGCTGCTGGCCGGCCGGCACCGGCTACGCGCTGGCCGACTGGCTGCGCTCGCGCGGTCACGAGCCGCAGTTCATCGAGTGGCCGCCGCGCTCGTAGAATCCGTGTTCTTCCGGAGACCACCGCCCCATGGACGCCCAGAAAGAGATCGACACCCGCGGCCTGAACTGCCCGCTGCCCATCCTCAAGGCCAAGAAGGCCCTGGCGGACATGCGCAGCGGCGACGTGCTGAAGGTGGTGGCCACCGATCCGGGTTCGGTGCGCGACTTCCAGGCCTTCGCGCGGCAGACCGGCAACGAGCTGGTCGAGCAGTCGTCGGCGAACGACGAGTTCGTTCACTTCCTGCGTCGCAGGTAACGACGACCCCTCGACAAACGAGTACGTTCGCCGATCTCCCGGGGGGATGCGGGCCGGCTTGGGAGCGGCCCGGCGCTCGTCCCGCGGGCCTGCCGGCTCAGAGCTTCAGCGTCTTCAGGTAGTCGCGGAAGCCCGGCCCGAGGGTCGGGTGTTCGAGCGCCAGCTCGACGTTCGCCTGCAGGAAACCTTCCTTGCTGCCGCAGTCGTAGCGCTTGCCTTCGTAGCGGTAAGCGAACACTTTCTCGCGGCGCAGCAGCCCGGCGATGCCGTCGGTGAGCTGGATCTCGCCACCCACGCCGCGCGGCTGGTTGGCGATCTCGTGGAACACGCCCGGCGTGAGGATGTAGCGGCCGGCCACGCCCAGCCGTGACGGTGCGTCTTCGGGCGCGGGCTTCTCGACGATGCGCTGGATGTCGACCATGCGCTCGTTGACCGGGTTGCCGGCGACGATGCCGTAGCGCCGCGTGTGCTCGGCCGGCACCTCCTGCACCGCGAGCATCGAGGCGCGCCACTCGGCGAACTGCTCGGTCATCTGCTGCAGCACCGGCTTCTCGCCGATCATCAGGTCGTCGGCCAGCAGCACCGCGAACGGATCGTTCCCGACCAGCCGCTGGCCGCACAGCACCGCGGGGCCGAGGCCGAGCGCCTGGGCCTGCCGCACATAGATGCACTCCATGTCGTCCGGTTTCACGCTGCGCACCACGTCGAGCAGCTCCTGCTTTCCCGCCTGTTCGAGGGCTACCTCGAGCTCGAAGGTCATGTCAAAGTGGTCTTCGATGGGGCGCTTGTGCCGGCCGGTCACGAAGATCATCTCGCGCACGCCGGCGGCGTAGGCCTCCTCGACGGCGTACTGGATCAGCGGCTTGTCGACCACCGGCAGCATCTCCTTCGGCTGCGCCTTGGTGGCGGGAAGGAAACGGGTGCCGAGGCCGGCCACGGGGAAGATCGCCTTGGTGACTTTCATCTACTTACAATCGGGATTCGGTTGACCCATTCTTGCATGGGCACCGAGACGGACGCGGTTCCCGAACACACCTGAATCCATGGACCTCCTGGTCGTTGAACCGCTCGAAACCGAAGTGATGCAGTGGCTGGAAGCGCGCCACGCGCTGCGCTTCGCGCCCGAACTGGCGCGCGAGCCGCGTGCACTGCGCCAGGCGCTGTACAACGTGCGCGCCATCATCGTGCCGCCGAGCTGCGCCATCGACGCCCAGGCGCTGCACTACGCGCCGCTGCTTCGGGCCGTCGGCCGCGTCAGCGCCGGGGCCGAGAACATCGACCTCGACGCCTGCGCGCGCGCCGGCGTCGAGGTGGTTCGCAGCCTGACGGCCAGCGCGCAGGCCGAGGCCGAGTTCATGGTCGGCGCGCTGCTGTCGATGTTGCGCCGCGTGCCGGTGGTCGGCAGCGACGGCATGCTGGTCGGGCGCGAACTCGGCGCCGCGACGGTCGGCCTGGTCGGCATGCCGCCGGCAGCACGTTCGATGTCGCAGTTGCTCGGCGCGTTCGGCTCCAAGGTGGTCGGCTACGACCCCTCGCTGCACGCCAGCGACACCGTCTGGGAGCGCTGGCGCGTTCGGCCGATGGGCCTGCGCGAGCTGCTCGAGGTGTGCGATGCGGTGTGCGTGCAGCTGACCTACTTCAGCCGCTACCAGGGCTTGCTGGGCGACCGATTCCTGCCGTTCTGCAAGCCCAACCAGGTGATCGTCAGCACGGCGCACTCGGCACTGTTCGACGAGAAGGCGCTGGCCGGCGTGCTGGGCAGCGGCCGTGTCGCCGCCGCGTGGTTCGACAGCATGGAGCCCGGTGCGCTCGACAGCGGCCGCCCGCTGGCCGGCATCAGCACGCTGCAGATCACGCCGCGTGTGGCCAGCACGACGCGCGAGTCGCGCCTGCGCAGCGCCTGGGCGGTGGCGCGGCGCATCGACGAACTGCTCGCCGCCGCGCCGCAGCCGCAGCGCGACTTCAGGCCGACGGACCCAAGCGTCCCAGCTGATCTCGCAGACGGTCCCGTGTCGACGTGAAGTCGGCGATGCGCTGACGCTCCTGCGCCACCACGGCCGCCGGCGCGCGTGCGACGAAGCCCTCGTTGGCGAGCTTCGCGGTGGCCTTGCCGATCTCGCCTTCCAGGCGGGCGATCTCCTTGGACAGACGCTCGCGCTCCGCAGCCACGTCGATCTCGACGTGCAGCGCCAGGCGCGATTCGCCGCGCACCACCACCGGCAGCGCCTGGGTGGCCTGCGAAAACGCGGCCTCGTCGTCGAACACCTGCACCTCGGCGAGCTTGGCCAGTGCGGTGAGCACCGGTGTGGCCTCACGAAGGAAGGCGTTGTCGCCGCAGGCGAGCAGCGGTACGCGCTGGCCCGGTGGCAGGCTCATCTCGCTGCGCAGCGCGCGGCAGGCGCCGGCGATGTCCTTCAGCTTGGCGACCCAGGCGTCGGCAGCCGCATCTACCTTGTCGAGTTGCGCCTGCGGGTAGGGTGCCGACACGATGCCCTGCGGCACGTGCCGGCCCGCGACCGGCGCTACCTTCTCCCACAGTTCGGCGGTGATGAAGGGCGTGATCGGGTGCAGCAGGCGCAGCACGGTCTCCAGCACGCGGATCAGCGTGCGGCGCGTGGCGCGCTGCTGCGCTTCCGTGCCGCCGGCGATCTGCACCTTGGCGATCTCGATGTACCAGTCGCAGTACTCGTCCCACACGAAGGTGTAGATCGCGTTGGCGACGTTGTCGAGCCGGTAGTCGGCGAAGCCCTGCGCGACGCTGGCCTCGACGCGTTGCAGCTCGCCGGTGATCCAGCGGTCGGCCTGCGAGAAGCTCAGGTAGCCGTGGAACGGCTGTCCCGGCGCGCACTCCGCCTTGGTGTGCTCCTTCAGCCCGCAGTCCTGACCCTCGCAGTTCATCAGCACGAACTTGGTGGCGTTCCAGAGCTTGTTGCAGAAGTTGCGGTAGCCCTCGCAGCGCTTGCTGTCGAAGTTGATGTTGCGGCCCAGGCTCGCCAGCGAGGCGAAGGTGAAGCGCAGCGCGTCGGCGCCGAAGGCGGGGATGCCGTCGGGGAATTCCTTCTCGGTGTCCTTGCGCACGCGCGGCGCGGTCTCGGGGCGACGCAGGCCGGTGGTGCGCTTGTCGAGCAGCGGCGGCAGCGCGATGCCGTCGATCAGGTCGACCGGGTCGAGCACGTTGCCTTCGCTCTTGCTCATCTTGCGACCCTGCGCATCACGCACCAGGCCGTGGATGTAGACGTGACGGAACGGCACCTGACCGGTGAAGTGCACCGTCATCATGATCATCCGGGCAACCCAGAAGAAGATGATGTCGAAGCCGGTGACGAGCACCGACGACGGCAGGAACAGGTCCTGCTCGACGGTCTTCGCCGGCCAGCCCAGCGTCGAGAAGGGCACCAGCGCCGACGAGTACCAGGTGTCGAGCACATCGGGGTCGCGCTGCAGCGGGCCGGCGTAACCGGCTTTCGTCGCCTTCGCCCGCGCCTCTTCTTCGCTGCGTGCGACGAACACCTCGCCATCGATGCCGTACCAGGCCGGGATCTGGTGGCCCCACCAGAGCTGGCGCGAGATGCACCAGTCCTGGATGTTGTCCATCCACTGGTTGTAGGTGTTCACCCACTGCTCGGGGACGAACTTCACCGAGCCGTTCTCGACCACCTCGATCGCCTGCTGCGCGATCGACTTGCCGTTCGCACCGGGCTTGGTGGTGGCGACGAACCACTGGTCGGTCAGCATCGGCTCGACCACCTGCCCTGTGCGCGCGCAGCGCGGCACCATCAGCTTGTGCTTCTTGACCTCGACGAGCAGGCCTTGCGCCTCGAGATCGGCCACGACCTTCTTGCGCGCGACGAATCGGTCCAGCCCGCGGTAGGCCGCCGGCGCGTTGTCGTTGACCTTCGCATCCAGCGACAGGATGCCGATCATCGGCAGGCCGTGGCGCTGGCCGACCGCGTAGTCGTTGGCATCGTGCGCCGGCGTGACCTTGACCACGCCGGTGCCGAACTCGCGGTCGACATAGGCATCGGCGATCACCGGGATGTCGCGGTCGCACAGCGGCAGGCGCACCGTCTTGCCGATCAGGTTCGCATAGCGCTCGTCTTCGGGATGCACCATCACCGCCACGTCGCCGAGCATGGTCTCAGGGCGCGTGGTCGCGACGACGAGCTGCCCCGAGCCATCGGTCAGCGGGTACGCGATGTGCCACAGCGAGCCGTCTTCCTCCTCGCTCTCGACCTCGAGGTCGGAGACGGCGGACATCAGCACCGGGTCCCAGTTGACCAGCCGCTTGCCGCGGTAGATCAGGCCTTCCTCGTAGAGCTTCACGAAGGTGTCGGTGACGACGGTCGAGAGCTTCTCGTCCATCGTGAAGTACTCGTGCTCCCAGCTGACGCTGTCGCCCATGCGGCGCATCTGCCGCGTGATGGTCGCGCCCGAGCTGTGCTTCCAGTCCCACACGTGCTTCAGGAAGGCCTCGCGGCCGAGGTCGTGGCGGCTGATGCCGGCCTCCTGCAGCTGGCGCTCGACGACGATCTGCGTCGCGATGCCGGCGTGGTCCGTTCCCGGCACCCACAGCGTGTTGAAGCCGCGCATGCGGTGGTAGCGCGTCAACGAGTCCATGATGGTCTGGTTGAACGCGTGGCCCATGTGCAGCGTGCCGGTCACGTTCGGCGGCGGCAGCTGGATGGAAAACGACGGCTTGTTCGTATCCAGCGTGGGGCGGTAGGCGCCGCTCTTCTCCCACAACGGGCCCCAGTGGGCCTCGATGGCAGCGGGTTCGAAGGATTTCGCGAGTTCGGTCATGGCGCAGGTCGTCGCGGCCGGCGGCCGTGAAACAGAGTGCAAGGCGGGGAGGGTCGGATTGTAGGTGGTGGGCCCGCGCTGCTATGGTGCTGCGCAAGGAGAACAGGCATGGTGACAGGGGCAGGCGTAGCGGGTTTCGACGGGGCGAGCAAGGCGGCGGCCCTGCTGCTTGCGGCGTTGCTGGCGGGTTGTGGCGGCGGAGGTGGCAGCGACGCCCCGCAAGGCAGCGCGCAGTGCGACCTCGACAGCCAGAAGACCTGGCTGCGCAGCTACATGCAGGACTGGTACTACTGGAGCGGCAGTTCGCCGAACCCCGAGCCGGCCGCCTACCCGACGCTGGCCGCTTACTTCGGCGCGCTGAAGTACACCAGCTACCCACGCTTCGGCACCGAACCCTGGAGCTACTTCCAGGACACCGCGAGCTACAACCAGTTCTTCGCCGAAGGCCGCTCGCTCGGCTACGGCCTGTTCGTCAACGGCAGCGAGCGGCAGCTGCCGCTGAAGGTGCGGCTGACCGAGCCGCGTTCGCCGGCTGCGGCGGCCGGCCTGCTGCGCGGCGACACCATCGTCTCGATCAACGGCGTGGCGGCAGCCGAGTTGATCAATGGCGATTTCGCCGTGCTCGATGCCGCGCGCGCCGGCGATCGCATCAACGTCGTCGCCGACACCGCCAGCGGCCGCCGCACGGTGGTGCTCACCGCCACCGAGTTCGCGCTCACGCCAGTGCCGGTGTCTCGGGTGCTCGACGTCGGCAACGGGCGGCGTGCCGGCTACCTGGTGGTGAAGGACTTCATCACCCAGGCCGAGTCGCCGGTGACCACCGCGCTGGCGAACTTCCGTGCCGCGGGCGCCAGCGAACTGATCATCGACCTGCGCTACAACGGCGGCGGACGCATCTCGACGGCCACGCAGCTCGCCTCGCAGGTGGTCGGCGCGCTGCAATCGGGCCAGGTCTTCACCACGCTGAAGTACAACGCCGCGCACCAGAGCAGCAACCGCGACTTCCGGTTCACGCAGGCCCCAGCGCCGCCCTTCCCGCGCGTGGTCGTGCTGACCGGCTCGCGCACCTGCTCGGCCTCCGAGCTGCTGGTCAACGGCCTGGCGCCCTATGCCGAGGTGGTCACCGTCGGTGGCACCAGCTGCGGCAAGCCGTTCGGCTTCAACCCGCTGGCCTCGTGCGAGAACACCTTCAACGTGGTCAACTTCCGCGCCGTCAATTCTCTGGGCCGTGCCGACTACGACGCCGGCATCGCGCCCGACTGCCCGCAAGCCGACGACTTCGAACGCGCGCTGGGTGACCCGGCCGAGACGCTCACGGCAGCGGCACTCGGCGTGCTGCGCACCGGCAGCTGCCCGGTGGCCGCATCATCGCGTGCCGCGGCGATGGCCGCGCCGGCGCGGCCTGCCTTCGTCGAGCCCGGCGAGCGGCGCGGCATGAGCGCTGATTGAGACGGCACCGGCAGCCACAGACACATTCAGACATGTTGCGGCACAGCGCCGCAACAGCACGCCGCGACGATGCGGCGATGAACACCCCACTGCACGTCCATGTCGTCGATGCCGACCGCGCCAGCCGCGACGGCCTCGTCCGCTACTTCGAAAGCCAGGGCCTGACGGCCACGCCGATGGACTCGGCCGCCGAGCTGCTGCGCCGGCTGCACCGCAACCGGCCTGACATGGTCGTGATGGATGCCGGACTCGCCGCGCCCGGCGGGCCGAGCGGGCTGCAGGCCTGCCGGCAGCTGCGCGACGAGGGCGACCGCGTTCCGCTGATCCTGATGAGCGCGCGCAACGACGAGGTCGACCGCGTGCTGGCGCTCGAGATGGGCGCCGACGACGTGCTTGGCAAGCCTTGCCCGACCCGCGAACTGCTGGCACGCATCCAGGCGGTGCTGCGGCGCGCGATCGTGCCGCCGGGATTGCCGATGCTGAGCACGGTGCCGGTTCCGATCGGCGACCGGCTGTTCGACATGGCCTCGCGCTGCCTGCTGCGTGGTGAACAGGTGCACGTGCTCAGCACGGTGGAGTACGCGGTGCTCGCCGAACTGGTGTCCAACCCGGGCGTGGCGATCTCGCGCGAGCGGCTGCTGGCGGCATCGCACAGCCGTGCCGAGGGCCTGCTGCTGCGCGCGATCGACGTGGCGATCATGCGGCTGCGCAAGCGGGTCGAGCCCGACCCGGCGCAGCCGCGCTACCTGCAGACCATCCGCGGGCACGGCTACATGTTCGTGCCCGCGGCTGCGCCGCCGGAGGCGGCGGCGCCGACCGATCAGCGGTCGCGGCGCAACACGCCCTGGGGCGCTGCGGCGTCGCCGAGCATGAACAGCGTGTAGACCTTGCCGGACTGCAGCGTCACGTCTTCGGCGAGGAACAGTGCCGTGGTCGAGGTGGGCGTGGTGGCCTCCAGACGTGCCGTCGTGCTCGCGGCAATTGCCGCGGGGGCCGACGCGGTGCGCGTGGCGACGTCGGTGGCGACGGCGCTGAAGTCGGCGGTCAGCGTGACCGGGCTGGCCAGGTTGCCGACGCCGTGGATCAGCCGGATCTTCGCGTTCGATGTCGTCAGCGCCGGTCGGTTGTCGTCGGCGAACAGCGTCGCCGCGCCGGTGGCGCCGTCGCTGGTGACCAGGAGCGTGTTGTCCGAGCCGGCGACCAGCGTGGTGGCCGTGGTCGTCAGCGCGGTGCCGCCGAGCGTGGCGTTCAGCGTCAGTGCACCGGCCGGCACCAGCGTGTAGGCGCCGACCGCGGGCGAGGTCAGCCCGGCAGACAGCGTCACGCCATTGGCGGTGGCCGCGGCGACGCCGTTGGCCGCCGCGCCGGCCACCAAACGCACACGGGCCGACGGGTTCTTGCGCGCCGTCACATCACCCTTCTGGTCGATCGTCATGCCATGCACGAGCACGCCGCCGGGCGTGGCCGTCAAGACCAGCGTGGTGATCTGCTGGTCGGCCAACGCCACCGAGGGCAGGTCCAGGCGCAGGTCGGTCTTGTCGCCGGCTCCGGTGATGCGGATACGGTAGGTGCCGTCACTGATCTCGTTGAAGCCGCTGATGCGCTCCGTGCCGAGAGACGAGACGGTTGCGCTGCTCTCCGGCAGGGTCGCGGTCGGCGCAGTGACATAGACGTCGAGGGCTCCGGCTTCGGCCGCCGCGTTGAAGATACGCAGCTTGGCCGTGCCGGCGGTCGGTGCGGTTTCGTTGTCGGTCAGGAAGACCGTCTTCAGCGTCTCGTTGGTGTTGTAGGCCAGCAGCGTGTGCGAGTTGCCTTCAAGCACGGTGCGGTCACCGCTGCTGGACACCGTGGTCGAACCGCTGCGGCGCAGCTTGAAGGTGTAGGTGCCGGAGCCGAGCGTGCGGTAGGCGCCGGCGCTGTCGAACGCGACGTCTTCGGTGAGCAGGGTGTCGGTCGAGTACAGGTCGAGCGAGGCGTATCCGTCGGCCGCGTTGACCAGGCGCACGGAGCCGTCGCCGCCGTCGCTGCCGCCACCGCCGCAAGCCTGCAGCAGCGGCACGATGGCGATCACGGCCGCCATCCATCGGGTGAGTTTCACGGGCTATCCCTTCCAGGTGTCGTTGGGCGGCCGGCACGCTGCCGGCCTCGCCCGCGCGATTCTAGGGGCGCGGCGCCCTCCGCCCCGGCGGCGCCATGACGGCGCGTGTCGGCGCCTACATCAGCAGGTGCTCGCCGGCGTTCTCGCCACCGAGCACCACGTAGTTCACCTTGCGCAGGTCGGCGAGCTTCGTGCCGCCGCCGTAGCTGATCGAACTCTGCACATCCTCGCGCATCTCGCGCAGGGTGTCGGCGAGTCTGCCCTTGATCGGCTCGAGGATGCGCTTGCCCTCGACGTGCTTGTACTCGCCCTTGTTGAAGTCGCTGGCGGAACCGTAGTACTCCTTGAACATCTGACCGTCGACCTCGACGGTGCGCCCGGGAGACTCCTCATGGCCGGCGAACAGCGAGCCGATCATCACCATCGAGGCGCCGAAGCGGATGCTCTTGGCGATGTCGCCGTGGTGGCGGATGCCGCCGTCGGCGACGATCGGCTTGCTGGCCACGCGGGCGCACCACTTCAGCGCCGAGAGTTGCCAGCCGCCGGTGCCGAAGCCGGTCTTCAGCTTGGTGATGCAGACTTTGCCGGGGCCGACACCGACCTTGGTCGCGTCGGCGCCCCAGTTCTCCAGGTCGATCACCGCCTCGGGCGTGGCCACGTTGCCGGCGATCACGAAGGCCTTCGGCAGCTTCTGCTTGATGTGCTCGATCATGCGGCGCACGCTCTCGGCGTGGCCATGGGCGATGTCGATGGTCACGTAGTCGGCGCCGACGCCTTCCAGCGCCAGGTGGTCGATCACCTGGTAGTCGGCCGGCTTGACGCCCGAGCTGATCGACACGTACAGGCCCTTGGCGCGCATCTGCTTCGCGTAGGCGAGCGTGTCGATCTCGAAGCGGTGCATCACGTAGAAGTAGCCGTTGGCGGCCATCCATTCGGTGATCGGCTCGTCGATCACCGTCTTCATGTTGGCCGGCACCACCGGCAGCGCGAAGCGCCGCGGACCGAACTCCACCGAGGTGTCGCACTCGCTGCGGCTCTCGACGCGGCACTTGCGCGGCAGCAGGAGGATGTTGTCGTAGTCGAAGATTTCCATGAAGCGGCTCCTGATTGAAGGTGCGAGCGCTTGACTTGGAAACCCGGTTCCGCAAAAGAAGACCGGGCGCCAAAATTTGGGCCCGGTGGCGAATTCTACGCGGCTGCTCCCGGCGCAGCGAAGCAGGCAGCGAGGTCGATGCTCGGGCCGCGGCCGATGCGCTCGCCATGCGCCGACAGCCAGCGCTGCGCACGGGCACGGCCGAGGTCGCGCAGCCGCTCGAGAAAGGGCAGGTGGGCGATCAGGCGCGATTCGGCCGACAAGGCACCGAGGTCGTCGTGCGCGTCGATCAGGTGCGTGCGCAGCCGTGCCAGCCGGCGCTCCAGCCGGCCGATCGAGAAGCGCGAGGCCCGCGCCTCGGCGCAGGCCTCGGCCAGCAGCGTGGCCTCGCGCAGGAAGCCGGCGTTGAAGCTGAACTCCAGCGCGCGGGCGCGGATCTCGTCGGCGCTGACCGGCACGCTGTCGTAGGCCAGCGGGCTGAGCGAGACGATCAGCAGGTCGGCCGGGCCCGAGCGCACCAGCGGGAACAGCGCCGGGTTGGCGCTGTAGCCGCCGTCCCAGTAGGGCTCGCCGTCGATCATCACCGCCTGCTGCATGGTCGGCAGGCAGGCCGACGCCAGCGCGGCCTCGATGCTCAGCGACGCGTTGTCGAACAGGCGCAGCCGGCCGGTGTTGGCATGCGTCGCAGCGATGAACAGCTGCGGCGCATCGCGCCGCTTCAGCCGATCGAAGTCGATCTGCGCGGCCAGCACCTCGCGCAGCGGGTTCAGGCCCAGCGGGTTGAGCTGGTAGGGCGAGAGCAGGCGCGTCCAGTGCATCAGCGCGCGCAACCCTGGCGCCAAGCCGGGGTTGTCGGTCGGGCCGACCATCATCATCTCGAACGGCAGCTGTGTTCCCACCGCGTGCCAGAACGCGGACAGCGACTCGCGCGCCGCGTCGGCGCCGCCGCGCACCAGGCCCTGGGCCAGCGCGAGCGCGTTCATCGCGCCGGCGCTGGTGCCGCTGAGGGCGCGGATGTCGAATCGCCCATCCTCGAGCAGCGCGTCGAGCACGCCCCAGGTGAAGGCGCCATGCGCGCCGCCGCCCTGCAGCGCCAGGCCGAGGGTGGGGCGGGTGAACGAAGAGGGGCGGAACCAGCGCATCGGCAGTCGGGGCGTTGCGAGAAGCGTGCCCAGCATGCCAGCCTGGCATGACGGCGCGTTACCGTCGGTGCGGCAGCTCGCCGGCGCGCACCGGCAGCCGGGTCGTCCGGATGCCGGTGGCGCCGACGATGGCGTTGAACACGGCCCCCGCGCCGGCAACGATCGCCGTCTCGCCGGCGCCCGAGGGCGCCGCGTCGCTCGCGACCAGGTCGATGTCGAGCTGCGGCATCTGCCCGATGCGCGGCAAGGCGTACGCACCGAAACGCTCGACCTGTGGCCGCCCCCCGGGCGTGGGCAGCTCGTCGCTGAGCACCAGGCCGAGCGACCAGACGAGGTTGCCCTCGACCTGCGCACGCACGCCCCGTGCGTCGATGATCGCGCCGCAATCATGGCTGCACCACAGCCGGGTGACACGGATCGCCTCCCGATCGACCACCACCTCGGCCACTGCCGCGGCCACGCTGAGGCCCTTGTAGACGCCGCAGGCCACGCCACGCGCCGCGCCCGGCGCGAGCGGCACGGCCGCGGAGCGTTCAGCCACCCGCCGCAGCACCGCGGCCAGCCGTGCCGGTGACTGAAGATGCGGCCCCGGCTCGGCGCGCGCGAGGTGGCGCAGGCGGAACGCCACCGGATCCTGGCCCGCCGCCTGGGCCGCCGCATCCATCGCCGCCTCGATCGCCAGCACGTTCGGCCCGGCGCCCAGGCCGCGCCACGGGCCAGTGGCGATCGGCAGCCGTGTCAGCGTCAGGCTGCGCCGCTGGCGCGTGAAGCCGTAAGGCGGATGCTGGCCGCGTGCCGTGCCGTCGTCGCCGATCAGGTCGGTCAGGCGCTGCATCCACGGCGGCACCGCGGCGTTGGTGAACAGCACGTGCGAGCTCGACAGCGCATGCCACCAGTCGCTGATGAAGCCGTCGGCATCCAGCCGCGCGCGCACGCGGTGCGAGGCCGGTGGGCGGTGGAAGCCGGCCGCGAACTCGTCATCGCGGTTCCACTGCAGCTTGACCGGTGCACCGATCGCCTTGGCGACCCACGCGGCCTCGCGTTCGACCGTGGCGATGGTGCGGCCGCCGAAGCCACCGCCGACGCGCATCGCGTGCACGGTGACGCGCTCGGGCGCGAGGTCGTGGTCACGCGCCAGCACGTCGCGGATGAAGAACGGATCCTGCGTGCCGCACCAGACCTCCAGCGCACCGTCATCGCCGAATCGTGCGACGGCACAGCGGGGTTCCAGGCCGGCATGGGCGGCGCTCGGGATGTCCAGGCGAAGGTCGACGGTCCACGCAGCGTCGTCGACCCGGCCGCGGTCCTTGGTGATGCGGCCCTGCTTCAGCGCCTCGTCCACGTCGACGGCCTGCAGCGCGTCGGGCAGGCCTTCGGGGGCTTGCCAGCGCGGTGCTGCGGCGTCGCGCAGGGCTTGCAGCGCGCCCGGGTGGTCGGCCACCAGCGCCGGGCCGTCCAGCATCGACAGGTCGAGCCGGCGCACGAAGCCGGGCACGCGCCCCAGCGCGGCGTCGTCGAGCCCGAGCAGGCGCACGCCCGTCTCGCTGCGCCAGGGGCCGTGCAGCACGCAGGCGTGCCGCAGGCCGGGCAGTTTCACGTCGGCGGTGAAGGTGGGCGCACCGGTGACGAGCGCCCGCAACGCGGCATCGACACGCTCGACCGGCGCGCTGCGTGCCGCCGGCAGTCGTTCGCGCAGCAGCCGGCAGGCCTCGACCAGCAGCGGTTGCAGTTCGCGCACCGAGTCGCTGCCCACCGTCGCCTTGGCGAGCGCGATGTCGGCGGTGCTCGGGCTGCGTACGCTCACCTGCGTCGTGTCGAGACCGAGCTCGCGCGCGACCAGCGTGCGCAGCGCGGCATGGATGCCCTGGCCCATCTCGATGCGCGGGCAGAACAGTTCGCAGCGGCCGGCCTCGTCCAGGCGCAGCCAGCCGATGGCGTTCTCGAGCGTGGGCTGCGGTCGCTTCGGAATCGGGGGCAGCGCTCTGCAGCCCGAAGCCGCCAGCAGCACGGTGAGCGCGCCACCGCCGAGCAGCGTGCGCCGGCGCAGCGTCGTCATGATCGGCCCTCCCGGGCGAAGCGGGCGGCGAGGTGGATCGCCGCGCGGATGCGCTCATACGTGCCGCAGCGGCACAGCAGCCCGTTCATCGCAGCGTCGATCTGCGCATCGCTGGGTTGCGGGTGCGCCGCGATCAGCGCCGCGGCCGCCATCATCTGGCCGCTCTGGCAGTAGCCGCACTGCGGCACCGAGAGCTCGATCCAGGCCCGCTGCACCGGGTGCAGCGTTTCGCCGCGGGCCAGGCCCTCGATGGTGGTCACGCGGCGCCCGGCTGCTGCGCTGCAGGGTGTGACGCAGGCGCGCACCGCGTCGCCGTCGAGGTGCACCGTGCAGGCACCGCAGGCCGCCTGGCCGCAGCCGAAACGCGTGCCGACGAGGCCGCGGTCCTCGCGCAGCCACCACAGCAGTGGCATGGTGCGTCGCTCCGCCGCGAGCGTCACGCGCTCACCGTTGAGGTCGATGTGTTCGTTCATGGTCCCGCATCGTGCGCAGCGGCGCGGCCGTCGTCATTAACCGCGGTTAATCCGGGGCCGGGCATGCTGCGCTACCGTTCGCGCATGACGTTGCACAGCCGCCGCCTGCTGGAGACGCTCGCCGGCGAGCCGCTGCCGGAGTGGGATCGGTTTGCCCGGGACGTTCGCGCGCGCCGCCTCGCTGCCGGCGAGGCCCTGTTCCACGCCGACCAGGCCTGGCCCTGGCTGGCGGTGGTGACTGTCGGCGTGGCCAAGCTGGTCTACCCGCGGGAAGACGGCGGCGAGCGCATCAAGTCCTTCATCGCCGACGGCGGCTTCTTCGCCAGCCTGGCGGCGCTGGCGCCGAACGGCCGCACCAGCTTCGCGGCGGTGGCGATGACCGAGCTCAGCATCGAGCAGATGCCCTACGCCGCGCTGCGCGAGTTCGGCGACCGCCACATCGCCTGGCAGCGGGCGCTGCGCGTCGGCATCGAGTACTACGGTGCCCGCAAGGAGAAGCGCGAGCGCGAACTGCTGATGCTCACGCCCGAACAGCGCTACCGGCTGTTCCTGAAGGAGGAGCCGGCACTGGCTGCGCGCATCCCGCAGAAGGACCTGGCGCTGTACCTCGGCATCACGCCGGTGGCGCTGTCGCGCATCCGGGGCCGGCTGAACAGGGCCGGAACCTAGAATGCCGCGATGGATTCGCATGACGAGCGGGACATCCCGCTGTTCGAGGAGCACGAGGCTTCCGCGCCCCCGCCCGAGATGGGTGGCCTGCTGCGCGGGCTGAACCCGGAGCAGCTCGCCGCGGTGACGCTGCCGGCCCGGCCGGCCTTGATCCTCGCCGGCGCGGGATCCGGCAAGACCCGAGTGCTGACCACGCGCATCGCCTGGCTGATCAGCAACGGCATGGTCTCGCCGGCCGGCGTGATGGCGGTCACCTTCACCAACAAGGCCGCCAAGGAGATGCTGACGCGGCTGGCGGCGATGCTGCCGCTGCCGGTGCGCGGCATGTGGGTGGGCACATTCCACGGCCTGTGCAACCGCTTCCTGCGCGCGCACTGGAAGCTCGCCGCGCTGCCGCAAGGCTTCCAGATCCTCGACTCGGCCGACCAGCTCTCTGCCGTCAAGCGGGTCATCAAGGCGATGAACCTCGACGAGGAACGCTACGTGCCCAAGCAGGTGACCTGGTTCATCGCCGGGCAGAAGGAGGACGGCCTGCGGCCGAAGGACGTGGAAGTGCGCGACGAGCTCACCCGCGTGATGGTGCAGGTCTACCAGGGCTACGAGGAGCAGTGCCAGCGCGAGGGCGTGGTCGACTTCGCCGAGCTGATGCTGCGCACCTACGAGCTGATGCGCGACAACGCCGCCCTGCGCGAGCATTACCAGCGCCGCTTCTCGCACATCCTGGTCGACGAGTTCCAGGACACCAACAAGCTGCAGTACGCCTGGCTGAAGATGTTCGCCGGCACCAAGGCGGCGGTGTTCGCCGTCGGCGACGACGACCAGAGCATCTACGCCTTCCGCGGCGCGCAGGTCGGCAACATGAGCGCCTTCGAGCGCGAGTTCCGTGTCGAGCAGGTCATCAAGCTGGAGCGCAACTACCGCAGCTTCGGCAACATCCTCGACACCGCCAACGAGCTGATCGCGCACAACCAGAAGCGCCTGGGCAAGAACCTGACCACCGACGCCGGCGCCGGCGAACCGGTGCGCGTGCACGAGGCGACCAGCGACTTCGCCGAGGCGCAGTGGTTCGTGGAAGAGGCACAGCAGCTGCACCGCGACGGCATCCCGCGCAGCGACATCGCGCTGCTCTACCGCAGCAACGCGCAGAGCCGCGTACTGGAGAGCGCGCTGTTCAACGCCGGCATGCCCTACAAGGTCTACGGCGGCTTGCGCTTCTTCGAGCGTGCCGAGGTCAAGCACGCGCTCTCCTACCTGCGCCTGCTCGAGAACGCCAACGACGACACCAGCTTCCTGCGCGTGGTGAACTTCCCGACGCGCGGCATCGGCGCGCGCACAGTGGAGCTGCTGCAGGACGCGGCGCGTGCCAGCGGCCGTTCGCTGGCGCAGAGCGTCGGCGCGGTGGCGGGCAAGGGCGGCGCCAACCTGCAGGCCTTCGTCGCGCTGATCGACGCGATGCGCGACGCGACGAAAGGCCTCACGCTGCGCGAGATCATCGAGCACATGCTGCACGGCTCGGGCCTGATCGACTTCTACAAGACCGACAAGGAAGGCAAGGACCGCCTAGAGAACCTGGAGGAACTGGTCAACGCCGCCGAGGCCTTCGTCACGCAGGAGGGCTTCGGCAAAGATGCCGTCGCGCTGCCGGTCGACGAGCAGGGCGGCACGGCGACCGAGCAGGTGCCCGACGCCGAGACCGGCGAGATCATGTCGCCGCTCGCGGCCTTCCTCACCCACGCCTCGCTGGAAGCCGGCGACAACCAGGCGCAGGCCGGGCAGGACGCGATCCAGCTGATGACGGTGCACTCGGCCAAGGGCCTGGAGTTCGACGCGGTGTTCATCACCGGCCTGGAAGAAGGCCTGTTCCCGCACGAGAACAGCCTGGCCGACCACGACGGGCTGGAAGAGGAACGCCGGCTGATGTACGTGGCGATCACGCGCGCGCGCAAGCGCCTGTACCTGAGCTTCAGCCAGACGCGCTTGCTGCACGGGCAGACGCGCTACAACGTCAAGAGCCGCTTCTTCGACGAACTGCCCGAGGCCTGCCTGAAGTGGATCACGCCGCGCAACCAGGGCTTCGGCTCGGGCTTCGCGCGTGAGTACCAGCAGGCCTGGCAACGCGGCTCGGGCCTGGGCTCGATCGTCGGTGCCGGCAAGGTCGAGCCGCGGCCGGCGAGCAGCTACCCGTCGAACCCGAAGACGACCACCTCGCATGGCTTGCGCACCGGCCAGAGCGTCTTCCACACCAAGTTCGGCGAGGGCGTGATCGTGACCCTCGAAGGCAGCGGCGAGGACGCCCGCGCGCAGGTCAACTTCGGCCGCCACGGCATGAAGTGGCTGGCGCTGTCGGTGGCCAAGCTGACGCCGGTGAACTGAGCGCTGGCGTGGCGTGAGTCACGAAACGGCGAAACGGGCGTAATCCCGCGACGCCAGCGACGACCCAGGGCTGCGGGCAGACCCTGCGCAGGAGTGGCGGATGAAGCGGATCGTGTCGTGGGCCCTGGTCGGGCTGTGTCTGTCGGTGGCGCCGCCGTGGGCGGCGGCCCAGGCCGCGTGGCGCGTGCAGGGCACGACGCTGGAGGGCGCTGCCTTCGACAGTGCCACCCAGCGCGGCAAGGTGCTGATGGTCTTCCACTGGAGCACCGACTGCGCCGTCTGCCGCTCCAAGCTGCCCGAACTGCGCGCCAATGCGCAGGGCTGGCGTGGCAAGCCTTTCGAGCTGGTGCTGGTCAGCGAGGACCGCCGGCGTGCCGATGCCGTGGCCTACGACCAGGCCTGGCGCGCCACGCAGAAGGCCGACACCCATCCGCCCAGCTTGTGGTCCGGCGACCCGGGCTATGCCGACCCGATGAAGTCGCGGCCGCGCCAGCTGCCGCTGACCCTGGTGCTCGATGCCCAGGGCATCGAGCGCGCCCGCTTCGAGGGCCGCATCCCGCCCGAGGCCTGGGATGCCGTGGCCGACCTGCTGCCCTGAGGCTGGTGCCCTGGGGCCTATTCCTTGGTCGAGATGCTGACGATGCGGCCGCTGCGCGGCTCCACCTCGCAGCGGTAGCTGAACGGGATCAGGTTCATGCCGGTGGCGCGCTCCACCGAGCCCTGGCCGAGCAACTCGACACGCCCGTTCTCGCCGGGCTGCATGCGCCGCGAGTCGGAGCCGAAGTTGATGCGGGCCACCCGCGGGTGGTTCTTCTTCAGCGCCGCCGCGGCCGCACTCTCGCAGGCCTCCGGCGACACGTTGGTGAGGTCGGGTTCGAACGGCTTCTCGGGCGCGGAGCGGCCCGCGACAAGATCGCGGAAGACGACGCCCGAGGTGGCGTCGGTGGCGGCGTTGTAGGCGCAGCCGTAGCTGAAGGCCACGCTCGCGCCGGCGGCCGAGCGGTAGCGGCCTTCGCCGCGCACGCCGGTTTCGTCGTCACCGCCGGGCAGCAGCACGCGGCGTGCGGCGACGAACTGCACGTCACGCGCGTCCTTGCCGCGCAGGCGGCGGATGGTGTCGGCCACTTCCTTCTCGCAGCGTTCGGTGGCCTGGGCCGGATCGGCCTGGGCCGCGCCGGACACCGTCGGCAGTGCCGCGGCGAGGGCGAGGATCAGCGGGGGCAGGAGTCGGGTCATGGGGTGGGGGCAGAGCCGGGGTTCGGGGTCGATGGTGGCCGCTTTGGTGCATCCCGGCAAGGGCCGACGTCACGCTGCTGCGCCGGCAGGCGTTCCAGCCGGAAGCGAGGCGGGGCAAGGGCCTCCCCCCGCCATCCACGGCTTGTGCACAGGGTTCTCCACCGACACTGTGGACAAACGGGGCATCGCTTCTTCCCTAGACTGAAGGCATGAAGACGGTGATTTCCCTCTTGATCTGTGCCGTTGTCGCCTCAGCGGCGCTGGCCCAGGATGCGGCCGCCCTGCGCTGGCAGGCCGTCGGACCGATCGAGTTCGCGCGCACCGAGACCACGGTGGCGCAGTTCGCGCGCTTTGCCAACGCGACCGGAACAGTCACGCGGGCCGAGCGGGCCGGCGGCGGGCAGGTCTACGAATCGGGCTGGACGCGCCAGCCCGGCTGGACCTGGCGCGCCCCCTTCGGCCGGCCTGCGCAGGGCGACGAGCCGGCTGTCCATGTCGACTTCGACGAGGCGCAGGCCTTCTGCCGCTGGGCCGGCGGTCGGCTGCCGACCGATGCCGAATGGGTCGCGGCGGCCTACACCGAGCAGCGCGAGCAGCCACCGGCGCCCTTCGTGCGCGGCCGCCGCTACGCCTATCCGAGCGGCGAGCAGCCCACCGGCGCGCAATGCCTGGACGACTGCGGCGCTGCGGCGCGCGAGCGCGCGGTCGCGCACGGGGCGGCGCTGTCGCGCGGCCATGGCCATGCGCGCGCCGGCAGCACGCCGGCCGGCGTCAACGGCCTGCACGAGATGGGCGGCAATGCCTGGGAGTGGGTGGACGAGCCGCCGGGCGCCAGCGGCAACACCGAGCGCCGCACGCGCGGCGGCTCGTGGTGGTACGGCGCGGCGCAGATGCGCGCCGAGCACCTGCAATCGAAGCCGGCCGACACGACCGTGGTCTACATCGGCTTTCGCTGCGTGCGGCCGCTCAGGTGACCACGTCGGGCGCCTGGCGCCCGGTGCGGGCGCGGATCCCGGCGAGTTCGTCGGCCAGCGCGATCAGGTCGGCCAGGGCGGCTTGCGTGTCCTGCGCGAGCTTGGCCGGGTCGGCCTCGTAGCGCTCGATGTAGACGCGCAGCGTCGAGCCGGTGGTGCCGGTGCCCGAGAGGCGGAAGACGATGCGCGCGCCGTCCTCGAAGACGATGCGCAGGCCCTGGTTCTTCGAGACGCTGCCGTCCACCGGGTCGGTGTAGCTGAAGTCGTCGGCATGGGCCACCTTGCGCCCGCCGATCACCTGGCCGGCCAGGCTGGGCAGGCGTTCGGTCAGCGCGGCGGTCAGCGCCTTCGCGGTCGGCGTGTCCAAGTCTTCGTAGTCGTGGCGGGTGTAGTAGTTGCGGCCGTAGGTCGCCCAGTGCTCGGTGGCGATCTGCTGCACGCTCTGCTTCCGCCCGGCGAGGATGGACAGCCACAGCAGCACCGCCCAGACGCCGTCCTTCTCGCGCACATGGTTGCTGCCGGTGCCGGCGCTCTCTTCGCCGCACAGCGTGATGCGGCCGGCGTCGAGCAGGTTGCCGAAGAATTTCCAGCCGGTCGGCGTCTCGAAGCAGGGCACGCCGAGCTTCGCCGCTACGCGGTCGACCGCGCCGCTGGTGGGCATCGAACGCGCCACGCCGGCGATGCCCTTCGCATAGGCGGGCGCGTGGTGGGCGTTGGCCGCGAGCATGGCCAGCGAGTCCGACGGCGAGACGAAGAGGCCGCGTCCAATGATCAGGTTGCGGTCGCCGTCGCCGTCCGACGCGGCGCCGAGGTCGGGCGCGTCGGGGCCCATCATCCGGTCGAGCAGGTCCTTCGCGTGCACCAGGTTCGGGTCGGGGTGGCCGCCGCCGAAGTCGGGCAGCGGCACGCCGTTGTGCACCGTGCCGGCCGGCGCGCCGAGCTCGCGCTCGAAGATCGCGGTGGCGTAGGGGCCGGTGACGGCATGCATCGCATCGAACGACAGGCGGAAGCCGCTGGCGAACAGTGTACGCAGCGCATCGAAGTCGAACAGGCTGCGCATCAGCTCGAGGTAGTCGGCCACCGGGTCGATGACCTCGACCTTCAGGCTGCCGACCGACTGCGTACCCAGGCGCGACAGGTCCACGTCCGGCGCGTCGACGAGGCGGATCTCGGTGATGGCCAGCGACTTCGCGTAGATCGCGTCGGTGATCTTCTCGGGCGCCGGCCCGCCGTTGGCGGCGTTGAACTTGATGCCGAAGTCGCCGTCGGGCCCGCCCGGGTTGTGGCTGGCCGACAGGATCAGCCCGCCGAAGGCCTGGTGCTTGCGGATCACGCACGAGGCCGCGGGCGTCGACAGGATGCCGCCGGCGCCGACCAGCACGCGTGCGAAGCCGTTGCCCGCGGCGATGCGGATCACCTGCTGGATGGCCTCGAGGTTCCAGTGTCGGCCGTCGCCGCCGACCACCAGCGTGAGCCCGCCGAAACCGCCGTCGGGCCGCACCGCGTCGAACACCGACTGCACGAAGTTGGCCAGGTAGTGGCCATGCGCGAACTCGGTGACCTTCTTGCGCAGCCCGCTGGTGCCCGGCTTCATCCCGGCGATCGGCTCGGTCAGGGTGATGTGGATGCTGCTCATGTCGTGTTGTCCTTGGCGGGCCTGGCGCGCGGCAGGCGCTGGTAGAGCGCAGCATAGTCCGCGGCCGACGCGCGCCAGCCGACGTCGGCGCCCATGCCGGCGCGCTGCATGCGTTGCCACACCGATGGCTGTCGGTACAGCGCCACCGTCTTGCGCACCGCTTCGAGCAGGCCCTCGGCGCTGATGTCGGCGAACTGCACGCCGGTGGCCACGCCGGCCTTGACCGCGGCGTCGTTGGCGTCGATCACCGTGTCGGCCAGGCCGCCGACACGCGCCACCACCGGCACGCAGCCGTAGCGCAGGCCGTAGAGCTGGGTCAGCCCGCAGGGCTCGAAGCGCGAGGGCACGAGGATGGCGTCGCTGCCGCCTTGCAGCAGGTGCGACAGGCCCTCGTCGTAGCCGATCTTCACCGCCACGCGCTCGGGGTGCCGCGCCGCCCCCTGGCGCAAGGCGTCTTCCAGCGACGGGTCGCCATTGCCCAGCACCACCAGCCGCGCACCGCTGGCGACGATGGCGTCGAGCGTGGCCGCGACCAGGTCGATGCCCTTCTGCGCCGTCAGCCGGCTGACCATGCACAGCAGCGGCGCGTCGTCCTTTGGCAGGCCATAGCGGGCCTCGATCTCGCGCTTGTTGTGCACACGCTCGGCCAGCGTGTCGGCGTCGTAGGTGCGCGCCAGCTGCGGGTCGGTGGCCGGGTTCCAGACCTCGGTGTCGATGCCGTTGACGATGCCGCTGACGGCGTTCTCGCGCCAGCGCAGCATGCCGTCCAGGCCCATGCCGCCTGCCAGCGTGCGGATCTCGCGCGCGTAGGTCGGGCTGACAGTGGTGATCGCGTCGGCGAAGTGGATGCCGGCCTTCAGGTATCCGACGTCGCCGTGGTACTCCAGCCCCTGCATCGCGAAGGCCTCGGCCGGCAGGCCGAGCAGGTGCCAGACCTCGGCCTTGAACTGGCCCTGGAAGGCGAGGTTGTGCAGTGTCAGCACGGTGGCCGGGCGGCGCTTGCCCGCGCCCAGGTAGTGCAGGTAGGCCGGCACCAGCGCGGCCTGCCAGTCGTGCGCATGCAGCACGTCGGGCACGAAGGACTTCACCTCGCCCCAGCCGATGCGCGCGGCGGCCTGGGCCAGCGCGGCGTAGCGCACCGGGTTGTCGGGCCAGTCGCGGCCGGTGGAATCGAGGTACGGGTTGCCGGCGCGCAGGAACAGGTGCGGCGCGTCGAGCACGAACAGCTCGAGTGCACCGTGGCGCGCCGAGAGCAGCGTGGCCTCGCCGCCGAACCAGGCCGGCCAGCGGGCGAGTTCCTTGCGGTCCTGCAACGCCGCCATCACCGAGGGGTGGCCGGGCAGCAGCGTGCGCATCTGCACGCCCAGCGGCTTCAGCGCCCCCGGCAACGCGCCCACCACGTCAGCCAGCCCGCCGGTCTTCAACAGCGGATACATCTCCGACGCGATGCCGAGGACCTTCATGACTTGTTCAAGGCTTGATTGCGTCGATCATGGGCTGGGTGATCAGGCAAACACCGCGGTCGGTGCGGCGGAAGCGGCTGGCATCGAGCTCCGCATCCTCGCCGACCACCAAGCCATCGGGGATGACCACGCCGCGGTCGATCACCACGCCCTTGATGCGCACGTTGCGGCCCACCGTCACATAGGGAAGGATCACCGCGTCCTCGATCTGCGAGTACGAGTGCGTGCGGACCCCAGTGAACAGCAGCGAGCGCTTCATCGTGGTGCCCGAGACGATGCAGCCGCCCGAGACCAGCGAGCTGATCGCGTGGCCGCGGCGGCCGTCTTCGTCGTGCACGAACTTGGCCGGCGCGACCAGTTCGCTGTAGGTCCAGATCGGCCATTCGGTGTCGTAGATGTCGAGTGCCGGCGTGATCGCCGTGAGGTCGATGTTCGCCTCCCAGTAAGCATCGACCGTGCCGACGTCGCGCCAGTAGGCCTCGGCCTCGTGCGCCGAGCGCACGCAGGAGCTCGAGAAGCGGTGCGCCACCGCCTTGCCGTGCTTCACCACGGAGGGGATCAGGTCCTTGCCGAAGTCGTGGTCGGACTTCGGGTCGGCGGCGTCGCGCTTGAGCAGTTCGAAGAGGTAGCCGGTGCTGAACACGTAGATGCCCATCGAGGCCAGCGCGAAGTCGGGCTTGTCGGGGATGCCCGGCGGGTCGGCCGGCTTCTCGATGAAGCTCTTGATGGTGTCGTGTTCGTCGACGTGCATCACGCCGAAGCCGGTGGCTTCCATGCGCGGCACCTCCAGGCAGCCGAGCGTCACGTCCGCGCCCGAGTCGACGTGCTGCTGCAGCATCACCTCGTAGTCCATCTTGTAGATGTGATCGCCGGCCAGCACGACGATGTACTTCGGCATGTAGCTCTCGATGATGTCGATGTTCTGGAACACCGCATCGGCCGTGCCGCGGTACCAGGCGTCTTCGGCGACACGCTGGCTGGCCGGCAGGATGTCGAAGCTCTCGTTGCGCTCGGCTCGCAGGAAGCTCCAGCCGCGCGTCAGGTGGCGGATCAGGCTGTGCGCCTTGTACTGCGTGGCCACGCCGATGCGGCGGATGCCGCTGTTCAGCGCGTTGGACAGCGCGAAGTCGATGATGCGCGTCTTGCCGCCGAAGAACACGCCGGGCTTGGCGCGGCGGTCGGTCAGCTCCATCAGGCGGCTGCCGCGCCCGCCGGCGAGCACGAAGGCCATCGCGTCGCGCGCCAGGCGTCCGCTGCGGTTGCTGGGGTTCATGACGGTCTCCTCCTCAAGCGGTCCATTCGAAGAACACGGTGGCCAGTGGCGGCAGCGCCAGCTCGATCGACTGCGACCGGCCGTGCGCCGACACCGGCTGCGCAGTGATCTCGCCGAAGGGCGCACCGACATTGCTGCCGCCGTAGTGCGCCGAGTCGGTGTTCAGGCGTTCGCGATAGACGCCGGCATTCGGCACGCCGAGCCGGTAGCCCTGCTGAACCGATGGCGTGAAGTTGCACACCACGACCACCAGCGACGACGGCTCGGCGCCGCGGCGCACGAAGGCGATCACCGAGCGCTGCGCGTCATCGTGGGTGATCCACTCGAAGCCCTCGGGCGTGAAGTCGTGCTGGTGCAGCGCAGGCGTGGTCTTGTAGAGCCGGTTCAGGTCCTGCACGAGGCGTTGCACGCCGGCATGTTCGGGGATCTGCAGCTGATGCCAGTCCAGGCTCCTGTCATGGTTCCACTCGGCGCCCTGGGCGAACTCGCAGCCCATGAACAGCAGCTTCTTGCCCGGGTGGGCCCACATGAAGCCGTAGTAGGCGCGCAGGTTGGCGAACTTCTGCCAGGCGTCGCCGGGCATCTTTGCGAGCATCGAGCCCTTGCCGTGCACCACCTCGTCGTGCGAGATCGGCAGCACGAAGTTCTCGGTGAAGGCGTAGACCAGCCCGAAGGTCATCTCGCCGTGGTGGTACTGGCGGTGGATGGGCTCGCGCGCCATGTACTGCAGCGTGTCGTGCATCCAGCCCATGTTCCACTTGTAGTGGAAGCCCAGGCCACCCAGGTAGGTCGGCCGGCTGACCGCGGG
>CALRRO020000007.1:0-297631 GCA_943370595.1 Chitinophaga pinensis | reverse complement strand
CCGCCACCCCGGGCGCCCCGCCGCTTCTGTTTTGAATGGGCCACGCCGTCATCCACGGCGCTGGACCGGCAACATCCCGACCCCGGAGAGCCTGCGTGTTCCGCTTCTTCGAGCAGTTCGTCCATCCTTATCCCGACGCCGAGCCGGCGCCGCCGCCCAAGGGCCTGCTCGCCTTCGTCTGGCACTGCACGCGGGGCATGCGGCCCTACATCGCGGTGATGACGCTGGCCACCGCGCTGATCGGCGCCTTCGAGGCGCTGCTGTTCGCCTTCCTCGGCCGCGTGGTCGACTGGCTGGCCAAGGCCGAGCCGGCGAAGCTGTGGGTCGAGCATGGCGGCACGCTGTCGCTGCTGGCGGTGGTGCTGGCGGCCAGCATCGCGCTGGTGGCGCTGCAGTCGCTGCTCAAGCAGCAGTCGCTGGCCGGCAACTTCCCGATGCGGCTGCGCTGGAACTTCCACCGCCTGATGCTCGGCCAGAGCATGGCCTTCTACCAGGACGAGTTCGCCGGGCGCATCGCGACCAAGGTGATGCAGTCGGCGCTGGCGGTGCGCGACACGGTGATGGTCATCACCGACATCCTGGTCTTCGTGGTCATCTACTTCGTCACCATGGTGGCGGTGGTCGGCAGCTTCGACGCCTGGATGCTCGCGCCCTTCGGCGGCTGGATCGCGCTGTACGTGCTCGCGCTGGTCTACTTCGTGCCGCGGCTGGGCAAGGTGGCGCAGGCGCAGGCCGATGCGCGTTCGCTGATGACCGGGCGCATCACCGACGCGTACACCAACATCGCCACCGTCAAGCTGTTTTCCCACTCGCAGCGCGAAGCCGGTTACGCACGCTCGGCGATGCAGGAGTTCCTGGCCACGGTGTACCAGCAGATGCGCCTGGTGACCGGCTTCGAGATCGTCAACCACACGCTGTCGATGCTGCTGGTGGGCGGCACCACCGGCATGGCGCTGTGGCTCTGGACGAAAGGGCAGGTCGGTGTCGGCGCGATCGCCGCCGCTGGCGCGATGGCGCTGCGCCTGAACGGCATCTCGCACTGGATCATGTGGGAGATGGCCTCGCTGTTCGAGCACATCGGCACGGTGCAGGACGGCATCAACACGCTGGCCCGGCCGCGCCTGGTGGTCGACCGGCCCGACGCGAAGCCGCTGGTCGTGCCGCGCGGCGAGATCCGTTTCGAGAGCGTCGACTTCCACTACGGCCGTGCCGCCGATGCGGGCGGCGCGCCGCGCGTGATCGAGCAGCTGTCGCTGCACATCCGCCCGGGCGAGAAGATCGGCCTGGTGGGCCGCTCCGGCGCGGGCAAGTCGACCATCGTCAACCTGCTGCTGCGCTTCTACGACCTGGAGCGCGGCCGCATCCTGATCGACGGGCAGGACATCGCGATGGCCACGCAGGACTCGCTGCGCGCGCAGGTCGGCATGGTCACGCAGGACACCTCGCTGCTGCACCGCTCGGTGCGCGACAACATCCTCTACGGCCGGCCCGATGCGAGCGACGAGCAGATGATCGCCGCCGCGCAGCGCGCCGAGGCGCACGAGTTCATCCAGGAGCTGACCGACCCGAAGGAGCGGCGGGGTTACGACGCGCATGTCGGCGAACGTGGCGTGAAGCTTTCCGGTGGCCAGCGCCAGCGCATCGCGATCGCCCGCGTGATGCTGAAGGACGCGCCGATCCTGCTGCTCGACGAAGCCACCAGCGCGCTGGACAGCGAGGTCGAGGCGGCCATCCAGGCGAGCCTGTACCGGCTGATGGAGGGCAAGACCGTGGTGGCGATCGCACATCGACTGTCCACCATTGCGGCGATGGACCGGCTGATCGTGCTCGACCGTGGCCGCATCGTCGAGGAGGGCGACCACCGCAGCCTGCTCGCGCGCGACGGCATCTACGCCCGGCTGTGGGCGCACCAGAGCGGTGGCTTCCTCGGCGAGGAGGTCGACGACGACATGGACGCAGCGGGTGCGCCGCGTCGCGCCGAATCGGCGACGGTCTGACGAGGTAGGGATTCGCCGCTCCGGCGGGCTTGGGCACAGTGGCGCGCTTCGCCACCTTGCCCTGCGTCCCCGATGGCCACGATGAGCTACCGCTTCGCTGCGCGGAATCCGCCGCCACCGCCGCCTCTGGACACGCGGCCGCGCCTGGCGGTGTTCGGCGCCGCCGGGGCCACCGGCCAGCTCGTGGTGCGGCATGCGCTGGCGTCGGGCCACCGCGTGACCGCGTTCCTCGCCGAGCCGGCGCACTGGGCGCTGTGCCACGACGACCTGACCCTCGTGCATGCCGACCCGCTGGTGCCGCAGAGCCTGCAGGGCGTGCTGGCCGGCCACGATGCCGTGCTGTGCCTGGTCGGCCACCGGCCGGAAACGCCTGCGCAGCGAGACGGCGCCGAGCGGCGTGCACCGCTGGCCGCGCTGGCCACGCGCCACCTGGTGGCGGCGATGGGCGAGGAGGGCGTCTCGCGCATGGTGCTGATGGGCGCGGCGGGCGTGGGCAACTCGGTGGCCGCCGGCGTGCTCGGCATCGGCCGCTGGCTGCAATGGCTGCTGCCCGAGGTGATGGCCGACAAGGAGCGCCAGGAGGCGCTGGTGCGCGGCAGCGCGCTGCGCTGGACGGTGGTGCGCCCGGCCCGGCTGTCGCATGCGCCGGCCAGCGGCCGCATCCACGTCGGCGAGAACCTGCGCTGGGGCTGGCGCGGCATCCCGCGCGAAGACATCGCCGCGCTGATGGTGCGCCTGGTCGACGACCCGTCGGCCGTCGGCAAGGTGCTCACCGTCGCCTGAGCCCGGTCGACGCCGGCCTGTCTCGCAGCGCCTCCCCAGTTCCATTGCCCGGATTGGGGAGGTCTCCCTCCCGCGTCAGCGGGATGTGGTGTCAGCGCGTTTCCTACACAGTGCATCGACGCTGGCAGACAGCGGCGCGCGGCGGTCGCCCATGGCGACGGCGAAGCGCGCGGCCTACGCTGATGTCATGTGAACCGAGTCGTTGCAGGAGATCGCAACATGAACACCGTCACCTTGCCCTTGTCGAGTCCCGTCGACTACGAACTGCGATTCCGGTCGCTGTTCAACGAAGGCCGCGCACTGGCCTTCCCCTGCGATGCGCAGGGCCATGTCGACATGGATGCGCTCAGCGAGCGCGCCCGCGGCAACTACCTCTACGCCCGTGCCGTGGTCGGCCGCGAGTTCGCCACCCCGGCCGTGCAGCGCTGCCACTGACGGCGCCCATGCCGCCGGTCTCCCCGGTCACGCCCCCGACTTCTTCAGTTGCGCCAGCAGCTGGGCGCTCGCCCGGCTGAGCCGGCTGTCTTCCTTCGCCGCCACGAACTGCTTCACCAGCGGTTCAAGCGCACTGCGCGCTTCGTCCTGCAGGCCGGCGCGGGCGCGCAGAAGGGCCTGCGCGTAACGCTGCAGCGGTTGCCGTTCGGCGACGGTCTGGCCGGCCGGGTACAGCCACTCGAACGTGGCCAGCGCATCGGCCGGGCTGACGAAGCCGAGCACCTGATCGCGCTCGGGCTGCGGTGCGGTCAGGGTCCAGTCGATCAGGCGGCGCCAGACCAGGTCGCGCTGGGAGGCGTCCGGCTGCTCGCCACCGGCGCGCATCTGGTTCAGCACCTCGAACGCGTAGCCGTTGTGATCGCCGCGGTTGAAGGCCACCGAGAACTGCAGCCGGCGCAGCCAGGGCCGCTCGCGCGAGCTCTTCGCGGCGGACTCGAAGTGGCTGCGCACCTCGTCGTCGATGCGGCCGGTGGTCCAGACCCGGTAGTGCGCCCACAGGCCGTGCGCGTAGACGTTGGCGGGGTCGTCGGCCAGCGCGGCCTTGTACATCGGCAGCGGGTCGGTGGAGATGCCATCGCGGCCGCGCAGGAAGTCGGCCAGGCCGAGGTGGGCGGCCAGGTCGGCCCGGCGCTCGCCGCGCGACAGGCCCAGGCCCTGCGCCAGCACCGGCTGGATCGGCTCGACCAGCGCGGAGAAGGTCTCCTTCTCGCCCGACACGCGGGCCTCGCGCAGCCAGCGCATGCCGCAGTCCTCGCGGGCGATGCGCAGCGCATCGTCGCCCGGTCGTGTGGCGGCGAGGGTGGCGAACTGCTTCCACGCCACCGCCGGGCTGCCGGCCTCGCACAGCTGCACGGCAGCGGCCAGCTCGGCGGCCTCGCGTGCCAGCCGGGCCTGCTCGCGCGCCCGCTGCTCCTGCGTGTGCTGGTAGCCGAGCAGGCCGGCCGCGGCAACCAGCAGCAGCGCCGCGATGGCGCCGACCCACGCCTTGCCCGGCACGCCGGGGCGCATGCGATCGACCGCGGCCACCGTCTCGGCGACGAGGTCGCCCTTGGCCTGCAGCAGCGTCACCGAGCGCAGGTAGGGCGGGATCGTCTCCAGCGGCGTGGCGGCCACCATCACCGGCAGCACGCGGCCGGCGGGGCGGCGCCAGCGGCGTTGTGCGGTGTCGAGCTCGGTCAGCGCATAGCTTCCGGGCGCGACCGAACGCGGCGTGATGAAGAACACCATCGCGTCGCTGTTCTCGATCGCCTCGCGCAGGGCCTCGTGGTACGGCTGGCCTTCCTTCAGCTCGGAGCGGTCGGTGAAGACCTCGTGGCCTTCGGCTTCCAGGGCCAGCCGCAGGCGTTCGGCGAGGTCCTTCTGGTCCGACGGGTAGGAGATGAACAGCTTCAAGGTCAAGGGGTGGATTCCGTGGCGCGGCCGATTGTTGTGCCGATCCGGCAGCCGTGCAATGCACTGCGGCTACGATGCGCGCAGCCGGCATTGCCGCCCATCCCTACCCCTCGACGCCCGGACGCCCGGACACGCCCATGGCCAGCAGCCTCCTCGCCCTGCTCGACGACATCGCCACCGTTCTGGACGACGTGGCCATCCTCTCCAAGGTCGCGGCCAAGAAGACCGCTGGCGTGCTCGGCGACGACCTTGCGCTGAATGCGCAGCAGGTCGCCGGCGTGCGCGCCGATCGCGAACTGCCGGTGGTCTGGGCGGTGGCCAAGGGTTCGCTGAAGAACAAGCTGATCCTGGTGCCGGCGGCGCTGGCCATCAGTGCTTTCGCGCCGGTGCTGGTCACGCCGCTGCTGATGATCGGCGGCGCCTTCCTGTGTTTCGAAGGCTTCGAGAAACTGGCCCACAAGTTCCTCCATGATGCCGCCGACGATGCCGCACACCAGGCCGAACTGGCTCGTGCGCTGGCCGATCCGGCGGTCGACCTGGTCGCGCTCGAGCGCGACAAGATCAAGGGCGCGGTGCGCACCGACTTCATCCTCTCTGCCGAGATCATCGCGATCACGCTGGGCACGGTGACGACGGCGCCTTTCGTGACGCAGGCCAGCGTGGTCGCCGGCATCGCGCTGGTGATGACGGTCGGCGTCTACGGCGTGGTGGCCGGCATCGTCAAGCTGGACGACGCCGGACTGTGGCTGAGCCGGCGCGACAGTGGCGCCGCGCAGGCGCTCGGCCGCGGCATCGTGCGTGCGGCGCCCTGGCTGATGAAGCTGCTGTCCATCGCCGGCACCGCGGCGATGTTCCTCGTCGGCGGCGGCATCCTCGTGCACGGCATCGGGCCGCTGCACCACGCGGTGCAGGCGTGGACGGCCGGCTTCGGCGGCATCGCCGCGGCTGTGCTGCCGACGCTGGCCGATGGCCTGATCGGCATCGTCGCCGGCGCGCTGGTGCTCGGTGGCGTGACGCTGATTCAGCGACTGCGCAGCCGCCCGGCGTGACATCCGCCACGGCCGGCCGTTCGGCGGATGTCACGGCGATGACGCGGCGGAATAATGTCCTGACCGGCGACCGCCGCGCAGAACAAGACAGGAGGAGATTTCCATGACCCGTATTCCGCTACTGATTTCGTCCCGGCTGGCCGGCGTGCTGCTGGCCCTTGGGCTGGCCGCCGGCGCCGCGACGGCCGCACCCACCGCGACGAAGTTCGACCCGTCGATCGAGGTGCAGGGCAGCAAGCTGCAGCTCAACGGTGCCGGCACGCGCTACCGGGCGATCTTCAAGGTCTACGACATGGGCCTGTACACCACGAAGAAGGTGTCCAGCCCGGCCGAACTGCTGGCGCTGCCCGGCCCGAAGCGGCTGCAGTTCACGGCCTTGCGCGAACTGCCCGGCACCGACCTCGGCCGCCTGTTCCTCAAGGGCATGGGCGAGAACTCGTCCAAGGAGCAGGTGCAGCGCCACGCGCTGTCGAGTGCGCGGCTGATCGAGGTGTTCTCCGGCCGCTCGAAGATGATGCCCGGTGAGTCCTTTGCGATGGAGTTCGTGCCGGGCAAGGGCACGACCTTCTACATCCTCGGCAAGCCGCAGGGCGCGCCGGTCGGTGACGACGAGTTCTTCGGCATGGTGATGAAGATCTGGGTCGGCGAGTCGCCCGCCGACGGGCAATTGCGTGACGCACTGCTCGGCCTCGACAAGGAATAGCGCGGCGCCGGCTCAAGTTCGCCGCGCGGCGGCCGAAGACCCCGTCGAAGGAGTCCGCCATGAGCACGATCTCGACCGCCCTGTCCGGCATGAACGCCGCGTCGATGCAGATCGGCGCCTCAGGGCACAACATCGCCAATGCGCTGACACCGGGCTTTCGACGCCAGCAGGTGCAGCAAAGCGCTGAGCCGCAGGGTGGCGTGCGAACCACGGTGACGACCGCCGCCCGGGAGGGTGACGCGCTGGCCGAGGACATCGTCAACCAGATGGCCGCGAGTGTGGTCTACAAGGCCAATGCCCAGACCGTGCGCACCCAGCGCGACCTGACGGGAAGCCTGCTCGACGTGCTGGCCTGAGCGGCCCGAGCGCTGATCCGGGCGCTCAGCGCCCGGGCGTGCTGTACAGCAAGAGCGCCAGCAACACCCAGTGCAGCGCCACGGTGGTCCAGTAGACCTGCCGGAACGACTCCTTTGCCGACTTGTGGCGCAGCAGCCGCTGTGCCAGCCAGGCGCCCGGCCAGCCCCCCAGCAGCGATGCGACGTGCAGCGTGTTTTCCGGCGTTCGCCAGGCATTGCGCTGTGCGGCGAACTTGTCGCGCCAGTACAGGTAGAAGGTCAGCACGCTGAGCAGCGGCGCGGCCAGCGCGACCGGCACCGCCAGGCGCTGTGTCCAGGCGGCCCAGACCAGTGCCGCAGCGTAGGCCGGCACCAGCAGCAGCATCGTGCGCATCTCGACCGCCACGTGCGGCGGCGGCGGCGGACGCTTGCCCCCCGGCGCGCGCCGATGCACCTCGGGCGGCGGCGGCCGCCGCGGGTCGACATAGCCCAGCGGCATCACCGCCATCGCCCGCGGGCCTTTGCCGCCGACGTGGATCTCCTCGTACCGCACCTGCATGCCCTCGGTCGGCACGGTGCTGCCACCTCGGTAGTCGCGGATGTGGAAGAAGACGTCGGACGGGGTGCTGGGGCTGCGCACGAAGCCGAAGCCGCGGTCGGCCTCCCAGCGGACGATGGTGCCTTCGCGGTTCATTCAGCGCCCGCCGATGCCCAGCAGTTCCACCTCGAACAGCAGCGTCGCGTTCGGCAGGATGACGCCGCCGGCGCCACGTTCGCCGTATGCCAGCGCGCTCGGGCAGGTCAGTTGCGCCTTGCCGCCGACCTTCATGCGCTGCACACCTTCGGTCCAGCAGACGATGACGCGGTCGAGCGGGAAGCTGGCCGGCTGGCCCCGCTGGTAGGAACTGTCGAACTCGCGCCCGTCGGTGAAGGTGCCGCGATAGTGGACCTTGACGACGTCGCTGGCCTTCGGGCTGTCGCCGCTGCCTTCGCGCAGCGAGCGGTAGGTCAGGCCGCTGGCCGTGACGACCTGCGCGCCGTCTACCGCGGCCGCTGGAGGGGGATCGGACGCCGCACAGGCCGACAGCACGGCGGCGGCGATCAGGACGGCCAGCGTGGGCTGGGGCAAGGGCTTTGTTCTGGACGACGTCATGGGCGTCGATGCTAGCCAGCCGGCCGCGCGGCGCTGTAGCCGGATGTTGCCGGCTCAGGCCCGGCCGGTGGCGCGCGGCGCGATGGCGTCGAGGTCGTCGAAGTAGTCCGACGACACCGGATCGAACTGCGGCCCGGCCATCGCGGCCTCGTCGCCCTCGGCGAGCACTTCGACCATCTCGGGTACCGGCAGCATGCGCCGGCCGCCGGGGCCAAAGACCTCTTCCTCCTCGGCCTGCGCGCCCTGGTCGCGGAAGAGGGTGCGCACTTCGGAGGCGCTGGGCAGGGCTTCCGCGGTCCAGTGGATCACGCGGATCCCCGCGGCTTCGAGCACCTGCGTCATGCGCTCGTGGCGGCGCACGCTGCGGGCGGACTGGCCGGCCGTGCGCACGTCGACCACGGCGACCACGCGAGAGCTCTTGTCACACACGATCAGGTCGACCGTCAGGCGGCCGACGCGCGTCAGCCAATCGCTGTAGGAGTGCCGCGTGGGCACGCTGATGAACCGTGCCAGCGGCACCTGGGCCAGCACCAGCTTGCCCGGCAGCGCCTTGCGCACCAGCTCGTAGGCCTGGCGTTCGGGCAGCGTCAGCACGCGCACCGCCTGCGGCGTCCACGACTGCACCGTGTCCAGCGACTCGTCCGGCTGCTTGCGTGCTGTACCGGTGCGGCCGCTGCGGCGACGCTGCCAGAGCCAGACGAGCAGCAGCGCCGAGATCGTCAGCGCGGCGATGAAGTTGATCAGGTCGTTGGTGGCCACGGCGTTCGACGGCGAAGCGGAAATGGGCAAAGCGTACCGGTGGCCCCCCGGCTCCGGTCGATCGAACAGCGGGAAGATTTCACGCCTTCCCGCCGGCTCACGACGTCAGCGGGTCGCTGGCGGCGCGCTGGCGATGCGCGCCGCGAACCAATGATCGAGCAGTGACTTTTCGTGACGAAGCGGGTCACCGCCGTCACTGTCGCGTGCCGCGCCCAGCCGGGGCAGGCCGGCATCGGACAGCGTCTCGCGGCCACTGGCCAGCACCTGCGCGTTGTCGCTGAGCGTGTAGCGCAACTCGATGTGCGGCCCGTCGGCACGGCCGGTGACGATGCGCAGGTCGCCCGCGGCATGCCTCGACGGGCGCAGCGTGCCGGTCAGGTCGAGGTCGACCAGTTCGACGCTCAGCCGGCGACCGTCGGGCAATTGCCGCTCGCCCAGCGTCTTCAGGTGGGCGGCCAGCGCGGCAAGGTGCCGCTCGCGTTCGAACGCGGTCGCGCCCGCATCGGTGAAGGTGGCCCGGGTGTCGTAGTTCACCTCGACGATGCCGGCATGCGCCAGCGGTGCGAGCGTGGCGGCAAGGGCGAACAGCAGGGTGCAGGGTCCGGTCTTCATGGCAGTCCTCGCATTCGGGAGTTTTTCGTGGAAGCGGCCGGGTCGTCGCATGGCAACGGCCCGAAAGCATGGCAACCTCTCACACCAGCATCGTCCTCCTGCCCATGCCGACCCGCAAGCCCACCGCCAGAGAAGCCAGCGACTCCCGTCCGGGGGCATGGATGCGCGATCTGCTCAAGCGGCCGCTCAAGCTCGAGCGTCGCGACGGCCAGATCCACGTGGTGCTCGGCGAGAAGCCGCCGGAGCCTCCGCCCCCGCCGTCTTCCGGCGAGGCGCTGCGCCGCGGGCACGCGGAACTTCGAGCGCTGCTGCGTCGTCACCCGGAGGCGCGCCACCTGATGCGGCACCTGGCCTACGTCGAGCAGATGATCGGCCGCTTCGGCTCGCGTGCGCTCAAGCGCGAGATTCCGGTGCCGGTGCTGGCGAAGTCGCTGCAGCAACTCGAACTGCTGGCGCGCGACGAGCCCTCCGAGCCGATCGCCGACCTGCGCGCCCGCATCGCTGCCGCCATCGCGGCACGGCCGGTGGAGGTGCAGGACAGCGAGACCGAGACGCGGCCGGGCAGCCTGGAAGTCACGGAAGCCTCGCACTCGCTGTTCGACGAGATGGAACGCAGCTGGACCGGCCAGGTCCCGCTGGGCGACGACAAGCCTGCCGGGCGCGGTTGAGTGGAGTAAGGTTCGGGGCGGCGCGCGGTGCGCGCGGGAGCCCCCGATGAAGCGTCTGCTGCCCCTCGCCATCGCCCTGTTATTGGCCGCCTGTGCTGCGCCGCCGGTGGCGCCAATACCGACGGTGTTCGACGATGCCCTGTTTGTTGCACCGGCGCAGCAGGTCGATGCCTCGGACTTGTTCGCGCCTTCGGCTGCGATGAAGCAGTACCTGGAGGTGGACCTTGCCGCGGCGGTCCGCCACAAAGGGCCGCGTGCGGCGCTGGTCGATGCGCTCTACCGCCGCGACCAGCTGCGTCTCGAGTACGACGCGGTGACGACGCGAAATGCCGCCGACACCTTCGCCGCGCGCAGCGGCAACTGCCTGTCGCTGGTAATCATGACCACCGGGCTGGCGCGCCAGCTGGGCGTGCCGGTGCAGTACCACCACGTTTTCGTCGAGGAGACCTGGGGGCGCAGTGGCGATCTGCTTGTCTCCAGCGGCCACGTGAACGTCACGTTGGCCAACCCGCTCGGCGAGCGCCGTGAGCGCTTCGATCTCGTCGACGCCTCGACGATCGATTTCGATCCACCGGCACCGGGGCAGCGCCAGCACTCACGGGTCATCGGCGAATCGACCGTGGTGGCGATGTTCATGAACAACCGGGCCGCCGAGAGCCTGGCTGCGGGCCAGGTCGACGACGCCTACTGGTGGGCACGCACCGCGATTGGCACCGATTCGACATTCCTGCCCTCGCACAACACGCTGGCGGTCGTCTACCTGCGTCGCGGCGCGCTGGCGCTCGCGCAGCGTGTGCTGGAGCGGCTGCTCGACGTCGAGCCGGCCAACGCCGCCGCGCTTTCCAATCTGGCGAAGACGTATGCGGCGCTCGGCCGCAGCAAGGACGCCGAGGTGGTGCAGCAGCGACTGGCCCAGGTGGAGAAGGTGGCGCCGTTCCACTACTTCCATGTCGGTGTCGACGCGCTGGAGCGGCGCGACTACGCCTTGGCGCGGCAGATGTTCGAGAAGGAGGTGGCGCGTGCCGCCTACTACCACGAGTTCCACTTCGGGCTGGCGATCGCGCTGCTCGGACTCGGCGAGGTGGCCGAAGCGCGGCGCCAGCTCGCGCTGGCGTTGAGCACGAGCACGCGCACCGCCGACCGCGAGCTCTACGCCGGCAAGCTCGAACGCATCAAGGCGCTGCGCCTGCAGTGACCGGCCTCAGGCCAGGCCCCACTGCGCCAGCATGAAGGCCAGCACCTCGGCACGTTCCTTCAGCGCGTCGTAGCGGCCGGAGGCGCCGCCGTGGCCGGCGTCCATGTTGACCGACAGCAGCACCGGCCGCGCATCGGTCTTCAGCGTTCGCAGCCGGGCGGCGTACTTGGCCGCCTCCCAGTAGGGCACCTGGCTGTCGTGCAGGCCGGCGCGCAGGTAGAAGGCTGGGTAGTCGGCAGCGCGCAGGTTGTCGTAGGGCGAGTAGCGGCGGATGGTCTCGTAGTCCTCGCGCCGCTTCGGGTTGCCCCACTCGAGGAACTCGCCCACCGTCAGCGGCAGGCTCTCGTCTAGCATGGTGTTGATCACGTCGACGAAGGGCACTTCGGCGACCACGGCGCAGAACAGCTCGGGCCGCAGGTTGGCCGACGCCGCCACCAGCAGGCCGCCGGCGCTGCCGCCTTCGACGATCAATTGCTGCGGCGTGGTCCAGCCGCCATCGACCAGCGCCTGAGCGCAGGCGACGAAGTCAGCGAAACTGTTCGCCTTCTTCGCCAGCTTGCCCTCGTCGTACCAGAGCCGGCCGCGGTCGCCGCCGCCGCGCACATGGGCGATGGCGAAGACCACGCCGCGATCGAGCAGCGACAGGCGTGACGACGAGAAGTACGGGTCGATGGGGATGCCGTAGGCGCCGTAGCCGTACATCAGCAGCGGCTGCGGCTCGCCGCGGCGCCGGTCGCGCCGCCAGACCAGCGACACCGGCACCTCGGTGCCGTCGCCCGCACGCGCCATGATCTGCGTGCTGTCGTACAGCGCCGGGTCGTAGCCGCCGAGCACCGGCTGGCGCTTGCGCAGCGTGCGCTCGCCGGTGCGCATGTCGACGTCGTAGACCGAGTGCGGCGTCACCATCGAGGTGTAGCCGACGCGGTAGGTGTCGCTGTCGAACTCCTCGTTGATGTCGCCGCTGGCGGCGTACACCGTCTCGTCGAAGGGGATGTGGCGGTCGAGGCCCCGTTCCCCGTTCACCAGCTCGAACACACGCAGCTTCTGCGTGCCGCGGTCGCGCTCCTGCACCACCATCCAGCGCTCGAACAGGTCCACGTCCTCCAACATCACGTCGTCGCGGTGGGCGATCCACTCGCGCGCATCGGTCAGCGAAGGTGCCGCAGCCGAGGTCTCGATCAGGCGGAAGTTGCGCCCGCGGTCGTTGACCAGCAGGAAGAAGCGGCCGTGGCGGTGGTCCAGCGACATCTCGATGCCGTCGCGCCGCGGCAGCACCACGCGCGCGACGGCAGCCGGGTCGTCGGCATCGATGACCCGCAGCTCGGTGGTGTCCTTGCTCGCCGAGGAGACGACGACGTAGCGCTCGTCGCGCGTCTTGCCGAGGTCGAGCCAGAAGAGCTCGTCGGTCTCCTCGAACAGCAGCTCGTCGGGCGCGTCGGCGCCGAGCCGGTGGCGCCAGACGCGGTGCGTGCGCCGCGCCTCGTCCTTGGTCAAGTAGAACAGCGTGCGGCTGTCGTTGCCCCAGGCCGCGCCTTCGGTCTTCTCGATCGCCAGCGGCAGGTCCTGTCCGCTGCCCAGGTCGCGCACGCGCAGCGTGTAGTCGAGCGAGCCGTTCTCGTCGAGCGAATAGGCGAGCAGCCGGTTGTCCGGGCTGACGTCGAAGGCGCCGAGCTGCAGGAAGGGCTTGTCCTGCGCCAGTGCATTCAGGTCGAGCATCACCTCCTCGGGTGCGCCGGGCTCGTCGCGCCGGCGCAGCCAGGTCTCGTACTGGCGGCCTTTGAAGGTTCGGCTCCAGTGCCACCAGCCGTTCTTGCGCCAGGGCACGTCGTCGTCGTCTTCCTGGATGCGCGCCAGCATCTCGTCGTACAGCTGCTGCTTCAGCGGCTCCAGCGGCGCGAACCAGGTGGCGGTGTGGGCGTTCTCGGCGTGCAGGTGGGCGATGACTTCGGGATCGTCGCGCTCGCGCAGCCAGTGCCAGTCGTCGATGCGCGTCTCGCCGTGCAGCGACACATCGCGGGGCTTGCGCGCGGGAATCGGGGGCGTCATATCTGGCGAGCATACGCGCCGTCGTATGCTCGCGGCCCATGTCCGACACCGCCGTGGGCCCGCAACGCATCGTCTGCCTGACCGAAGAGACCACCGAGTGGCTCTACCTGCTGGGCGAGGAATCGCGCATCGTCGGCATCTCCGGCTACACCGTGCGGCCGCGCCGTGCGCGTCAGGAGAAGCCGCGCGTGTCGGCCTTCCTCGACGGCAAGATCGACCGCATCGTCGAACTGCAGCCCGACCTGGTCATCGGCTTCTCCGACATGCAGGCGGCGCTGGCCGACAAGCTGATCCGCGCCGGCCTGAACGTGCTGGTCACCAACCAGCGCAGCGTGGCCGAGATCTTCGCGACGCTGCGGCTGGTGGCCGGGCTGGTCGGCCGCCATGCCGAGGCCGAGGCCTGGATCGCACGTTGCCAGCAGCGCCACCGCGAGATCGCGCAGGCGGCATCGGCCTGGCCACGCCGGCCGCGCGTCTACTTCGAGGAATGGGACGAGCCGATGATCAGCGCGATCCGCTGGGTCAGCGAGCTGGTCGCCATCGCCGGCGGCGACGACGTCTTCCCGGAACTCGCCATCCAGTCGCTCGGCCGCGACCGCGTGATCACCGATGCGCTGGCGCCGGCTCGGCGTGCCCCCGACCTGATCGTCGGCAGCTGGTGCGGCAAGAAGTTCCGGCCCGAACGCGTCGCGTCACGGCCGGGCTGGCAGGACGTGCCGGCGGTGCGCGCCGGCGCGCTGCACGAGATCAAGAGCTGCGACATCCTGCAGCCCGGCCCGGCGGCGCTGACCGACGGGCTGGAGCAGTTGCACCGGCTCTGCGCGGCGGTCGTCATCCGCTGAAGGTGCCGGACCTGCGCCGCAGCAGCCGCAGCAGCACGTCGCCGCCCAGCACCAGCAGCATCGACAGCCCGGCCAGCGGGAACAGGATGCCCAGCGCGGCCAGCACGATGCCCAGCCCGCGCGGCAGTTGCTGGCCCTGCGCGTCGGGCGCTCCGAGCTGCCCGCTCGGCCGCCGCCGCCACCACAGCACCACGCCGGTGACCAGCGTGGCCGTCAGCGTCAGGCAGACGGCGAGCGCGAGCCAGAGGTTGAAGGCGCCGAACTGCTTGCCCATGTGTGCCATCACGCCCCACTCGACGCTCTTGCCCAGCGGGCTGTAGTCGCGCCAGGCGATGTCCTGCATCACCTGGCCGTCCAGCGGGTTGACGTACAGCGTGCGCTGGTCCTGTGCGCGCGCCGGCACCAGGCTCACGGTGTACACGCCGTCCGCGCCCTCGGGGTAGAAGACCCGCAGGCGCGGGCCGGCGCTCGCCATGCCGCGTTCATCCACGATCGCCATCACGCGGGCCAGGCCGACGTCGCTGCGCGCATCGCCGGCGGGCACGGGCGCCTGGCGGATCGTCCACGGCAGCGCCACCTCGTTCGGATCATGGTGGTGGCTGCCTGCCTCGGCCGCCGCCGTGCCCGGCCGCGGCGGTGGTGCATGGAAGTTCGGCGAGGGCGCGGCCTGCGTGCTCAGCGTGCCGAGCTGGGCCAGCTGCTCGCCCCAGAAGCCCGACCAGGGCAGGCCCGACAGCACCAGGAAGCCGACCAGCACCGCGTTGAGCACGGCGGGAATCGCATGCAGGTCGCGCCAGAAGCGACGGCCCTGCGTGCCCAGCCGCGGCAGCAGCACGCCACGCCACTTCCAGCGCCGCGGCCACCACAGGTAGACGCCGGTGGCCAGCATCACCAGCGTCCAGCTGGCCACCAGCTCGACCAGCAGGTCGCCGGTGCGGCCGAGCAGCAGTTCGCCGTGCAGGTCGGACACCACCTGCATCAGCCGCGTCGCGTTGTCCAGCGTGCCGGTGAGCTGCGCGGTGTACGGGTCGACCAGCACGCTGAGCTTGCGGCCGTCGGCCGCGCGGACCGTCCAGGTGCTGACGTGCGTGGCGTCGTGCGGCCACTCGACCGAGCGGATGCGCGCGCCCGGGTGCGCGGCGAGCACCGCGGCCTCCTGCGCGGCGGCGGGTTGCACCGCGGTGCCGGCCGGCACGTTCAGCTCGCTGGCGTACCACCAGCGCTCGATCTCGGTGTTGAACAGGTACAGCGCGCCGGTGACCGCCAGCACCAGCAGCACCGGCACGCTCAGCAGCCCGGCATAGAAGTGCCAGCGCCACACCGCGCGGTACGGTGTGGCGCCGGCGCGCGCCGTCGCCTCGCTCACAGCGCGACCCCCAGGCGCAGGCTGACCTGCCGCGGGTCACCCGGGTAGACGCCGAAGCTGTTGCCGGTGGCGGTGAAGTAGCGCTTGTCGGTGGCGTTGTTGATGCTCAGGTCCAGCGACACCTTGCCCATGCGGTAGCCCAGGCCCAGGTCGAGCAGCGCGTAGCGCGGCAGCACCACCGGGCTGCCGTTGACCAGCAGCCGCGAGCTCACTGCGCTGATGCCGCCACGCAGCACGACGTTCGTTTCGGGGATGGCCCATCGGCTGCCCAGCGTCAGCGTGTGGCGCGGCGTGTCGCCCAGCGTCGCGCCTTCGTCGCCGTCGTTGCTGCGCGTGACCTGGCCGAGCAGCCGGGCATAGCCGCCGCGCAGGCTCCATCCGCGCGCCAGTTCGGCTTCGCCTTCCAGCTCCAGGCCGCGCACGCGCTGCTCGCCGGTCTGCACGCTGAAGTCGGGGTTGGTCGGGTCGGTGGTCAAGGCATCCTTGCGGCGAACCTGGAACAGCGCCGCGCTGGCGCGCAGGCCGTCCTGGGCGAAGCGTACCCCGGCCTCGACCTGGTCCGAGCGCTCCGGCTTCAGCGGGCTGCCGTCGGCCGCGCGTGCGCCCAGCGTGCTCTCCACGTCGAAGCCGGTGTTGACGCCGCCGAACAGCGTCCAGGCCGGGGTCAGGCGCAGGTTGGTGGCCAGTTGCCAGGTGGTGGCCGAGACGCTCGAGTCGTCGGCCGTGGTGCCCGAGGCATCGCGGTTGCTCTGGTGATAGTCGAAGCGGCTGTGGCGCACGCCGGCGACGAGGTCCCAGTCGTTCGACAACGCGAGCAGGTCCTGCGCGTACAGGGCCGTGCCATGTGCCCGGCCAAGGAAGTCGAAGGCGAAGCTGCGTGTCGGTGCGATCGCCGGGTAGGTGTAGACCGGCTGCAGCACGTCGATCGTGCCGACGTTGGTGAGGGTGTCCTGCAGGAAGGTGCTCTTCTCGCGGCTGGCCTCCAGGCCGGCGAGCAGCTTTTGCGTGAAGGCGCCGGTGCGCAGCGTGCCGCCGAGGTCGAGCTGCGCGATCTGGTAGACGTCGTCCTCGCGGCCGTAGCGGCCGTTGCGGTTCAGCGTCACGCCGTCGGCCTCCATCGCGCGCACGCGCACCTGGCTGAAGGCGGAGCGGAACGGCTGGTACTGGTAGCGCGGCGTCAGCGTCCAGCCCGAGCCGAGGTCGAGGTCGGCCCACAGCTGAACCAGCGGCGCGCGCGCGCTCAGGCCCTGCAGCGAGGGCTCGCCCAGGTAGCGGCCGAGCGGGATGTCGGCCACGCCGTTGGACTGCAGCGTGCCGATCACCGGCAGCCCCGGGTTGCCCAGCGTGCGCCGCTCGGTGTATTCGCCGAGGAAGTGCACCGTCACGCCCGGCGTCGCGGCCCAGCGCAGCGCCAGCGCGGCGTTGTCTCGATCGATGTCCTGGAAATCGACGAAGGTGCCCGATCGTTCGATCTCGGCCGTGAAGCGTGCGCTCAGCCGGCCGTCTTCGGTCAGCGGCCCGGTCAGGTCGACGCCGGCCAGGCGCTGCTCGTGGCTGCCCACGGTGAGCCAGCCGTCGGCGGCGAAGCGGGCTTCCGGCCGCTTGGTGATGACGCTGAGGATGCCGCCGATCGCCGACTGCCCGTAGAGCACCGACGACGGTCCCTTCAGCACCTCGATGCGCTCGACGTTGGCCAGCGCCGAGGCGTCGATGTCCTCGTAGTAGCGCTGGCGCATGCCGTTGCGCATCTGGTCGGCGAGGAAGCCGCGGATCTTCAGGCTGAAGCTCTGGTAGCGCGCCACGCGCGAGTTGCCCGGGTTGGCACTCGGGATGCCGCGCAGCAGTTCGCCGACGCTTTGTGCGCCGCTGCTGGCGATGTCGTCCGACTGGATCAGCTGCACGCTCTGCGGCATGCGCGACAGCGGGATGCCCGATTTCTCGCCGAAGCTGTCGGCGCCCTTCGAGCCGGTGATCACGACGGGGTCGAGTTCGGACGCGGCCGCCGTGGCGGCACCGGGCATGGCGGTGGTGGTGGATTGGGCCTGGACGGGGTTCAGGCCGCCGAGGGCGGCGCACAGCGCCAGCACGGCGCTTGCACGCGGCGTGCGGGGGAAGGGGATCGACATGACGAAGGAATTCCTGGGTTCGCGAAGCGGCACGCGCGCGCCCGCCCCGGCGGGGCAGGCGGCAATGCGTGATGACGGTGGGGCCGCGTGCAGCGGCCGGGTGCGTCAGGCCCGTGGCGGGGCGCGCGCCAGCGCCGGCGACCACGCGAACAGCGGGTGCGGCGCGACCAGGAACAGGCGGGGAATATCGAACTGCAGCGCCAGCGGCTGCCAGGCCGCGAGCGCGGTCGGCGGCAGCGCCGGGCCGTGGTGCGCGGCGAGGCAGTAGGCGCAATGCTCCATCGGAGAAGACGGCGACGTCTGCGGGCCGTCGTCGCTGGCCAGCAGCACACGCTGGGTACCGAACTGCGTGCAGACCTCGGCCCAGGCTTGCGGATCGGCCGCGGCCATCACGCGCGAGACCATCGGCGCGAACGCCGCTGCCAGGATGGCCCAGGCGGCCAGCCAGGTGATGCCACGACGGTGTGCGCGAGCCCAGTGCATGGGCGCGGATTCTAGGCGGCCGCCGCGCGACGCCCGGCCTTCAGCATCTCGGCCACCATGAAGGCCAGCTCCAGGCTCTGCGAGCCGTTCAGCCGCGGGTCGCAGGCGCTGCGGTAGCGCTGCGCGAGGCTTTCGTCGGTCAGGCCCTGCGCGCCGCCGCGGCATTCGGTGACGTCCTGGCCGGTCATCTCGAAGTGCAGGCCGCCGGCGTGGCTGCCTTCGGCGGCGTGCACTGCGAAGAAGTCGCGCACTTCGGTGGCGATGTTGCCGAAGTCGCGCGTCTTGTAGCCGTTGCCGCTGGTCACGGTGTTGCCGTGCATCGGGTCGCAGCACCACACCGGCTGGCGGCCGGCGGCGCGCACCGCGCGCACGAGTGCCGGCAGACGCTCGGGCAGCTGGCCTGCGCCCATGCGCGTGATCAGCACCAGCCGGCCCGGCTCGTGCGCCGGGTCGAGCCGGTCGAGCAGCGGCAGCAGTTCTTCGGCCGTGACCTTAGCCCCCAGCTTCACGCCGATCGGGTTGGCCAGCCCGCGCAGGAACTCGACGTGCGCGCCGGCGATCTCGCGCGTGCGCTCGCCGATCCACAGCAGGTGCGCCGAGCCGCCATAGCAGCGGCCGCTGGCCTCGTCGATGCGGGCCAGCGCCTGCTCGTAGTGCAGGTGCAGTGCCTCGTGCGAGGTCCAGAACTCCACCGCATGCAGCTGGGGCGTGCGGCCGGCGTCGAAGCCGCAGGCGGCCATGAAGGCCAGGCAGTCGTCGATGCGTGCGGCGAGCGCCTCGAAGCGTTCGCCCTGCGGGCTCTGGCGCACGAAGTCGGCGGTCCAGCGGTGCACCTGGCGCAGGTCGGCAAAGCCGCCCTGGGCCAGCGCGCGCAGCAGGTTCAGCACCGTGGCCGAATGGGTGTATGCGCGAAGCAGGCGCTGCGGGTCGGGCGTGCGCGCCGCGGGCGTGAACTCGCTGCCGTTGACGATGTCGCCGCGGTACGAGGGCAGCGTGGTGCCGTCGATCGTTTCCACATCCGACGAGCGCGGCTTGGCGAACTGCCCGGCGATGCGCCCGAGCTTGACCACCGGGCAGGCGGCGCCGTAGGTCAGCACCACCGCCATCTGCAGGATGACGCGGAAGGTGTCGGCCACCGTCGCGCCGCCGAGCTCGTCGAAGCTCTCGGCGCAGTCGCCGCCCTGCAGCAGGAAGGCCTCGCCGCGGGCGACGCGGGCGAGGCGCTCACGCAGCGCGTCGGCCTCGCCGGGGAAGATCAGCGGCGGCCAGGCCGCAAGCTGTGCCTCGGCCGCAGCCAGGGCCTGCGCATCGGGGTAGGCAGGCAGCTGGCGGGCGGTGCGCTGCCGCCAGGAAGGCGGCGTCCAGGAGTCGGTCATCGGTATGCGTCACGAGGGGCGTTGCCGCCCGGTGCGGCACTGTAGCCGCCCGACGCCGGGATGACCGGCCCGCTCAGAATCTCGCCTTGCCGCCTGGCTCCAGCGCCAGCACCCTGGTCGGTGCGTTGCCCAGCGCGTCGATGTATTCCTTCGGCGTGCCGCGCAGCAGCGGGTTGGTGCCGTAGTGGATCGGGATGGCGTGCTTCGGCTTGAGCATGTCGCGCGTGGCCATCGCCGCCACCTGCGGCGGCATCACGAAGTGGTTGCCGATCGGGATCAGGATCAGGTCGGGCTTGTACAGCTCGCCGATCAGCTTCATGTCGCCGAAGATGCCCGTGTCGCCCATGTGGTAGATGCGGAAGCCGTTCTCCAGCTCGACGATGAAGCCCAGCGGCTCGCCGCCCAGGCGCATCTCGTCCTTGCCGGTGTCCGGGTTGCGCCAGCGGTACTCGCTGCTGTGCTCGGCGTGCGTCGCGATGATGCGGATGCCGCCGTTGGCGCCGAAGGGAAGCACCTCGCCGCTCTTGTTGAAGCGCGGCGCCATGTCGGAGGGCATCACGCCCAGCGTGACCATCGAGTCGGCCAGCCCGGCCGGCGCATAGACCGGCGCCTTGTTCAGTGCGGACAGCGCCGGCGCATCGGCCATGTGGTCGAAGTGCGCGTGGGTGACGAGGATCAGGTCGACCTTGCCCAGCGCCTCGAGCTTCTTGTACTCGGGCGGCGTCTTCGGGTTGCTGGTCAGCCAGGGGTCGATGACGATCACCTTGCCGCCGGGCGAGGTGATCTTCACCGCAGCCTGGCCGAGCCATTGCACCTCGACCTGCGGTTTCGCGGGGGCGGCAGGGGCGGTGGGCGAGGTGGTGGCGCAGGCGCTCAGCGCCAGCGCGGCGGCCAGTGCCGCAAGACGGCGGATCAGGGCGGAATGCATGTCGTCGTGAACTCGTCGTGATGGGAGCGTGCGACGTTATCGCAGCACGCCGTCCACGTTGCCAGTCGGGTCAACACCCGCAAGGGCACACCGTGTTCAGGCGAAGGCGCGGCCGGCGCGCAGCGCGCCAGCCACGCAGAGCGACAGCGCCAGCAGCAGCACGATGCCGTAGCCGGCCCCGCCGCCGCCGAACGCGAACAGCGCGCCGGCCAGTGCCAGCGCGGCGCTGCTGCACAGTGCATCGGCGAGTTGAAGCGCGGAGGCGTTGCGACCCTGCTCGGCCGGCGGCGACAGCTGCAGCACCAGCACCGACAGCATCGGGAACGCGAGGCCGATGCCCAGGCCGGCGCCGGTCCAGCCGGCGACCACCCACCATGGCGACGCGGCAAGCCCCATCTGCGCCGCCACCGTCGCGATGCCCACGGTCAGCAGCGCGAAGCCGGCCTGCAGGCCGCGGCGGCGCTGGGTGTCGTCGTGCAGCCGCGCCTGCAACGCGCTGCCGGCACTCCAGCTCAGCGCCGCGGCACTGAGCGCGAGCGCGGCGTGGCCGAGGCTCCAGCCATGCTCGCGCGTCAGGTACAGCGGGATGAACACTTCGCCGACGGCGAAGGCCGAAGCCAGCAGGCCGCGCAGCGCGATCACCGCGGGCAGGCCCGGCGCAGCGACCAGGCTGCCGCGCGGCAGCAGGTGGTGCGCCGCGACCGAGGCCGCCAGTGCTCCCGAGCCGAGCAGCGCCACGGCGACGCCACCCACGGCCTGGCTCGCGCCATGCAGCAACAGCGCGCCACCGGCCGCCACGGCTGCCCAGGCGATGCGCGAGCCGCCCGCGTCGGCTTGCGGCGTGTCGCGTGGCCGGGGCAGGCGTGCGAAGGCCGGCAGCAGCGCGAAGCCGGCCAGCGGCACCAGCGCCGCCACGGCCAGGAACACGGCACGCCAGCCCCACAGCCCGACCAGCGCCGCCGCGATCGCCGGGCCCAGCAAGGCCGGCAGCACCCAGGCGGCTGCAAAGAGTGCGAACAGGCGCGGGTGCAGCGCCGACGGCACGGTGCGGCCCATGCCGACGTACAGCGCCACGCCGAGCATGCCGCTGCCCAGCCCCTGCGCGATGCGGCCGGCCACCACCCAGCCCATGCGGGTGGCGAAGCCGGCGACCAGCAGGCCGGCGGTGAACACGGTCAGGCCGACCAGCGTGGCGCGCCAGGCGCCGTGCCGGTCGCACGAGCGACCCGCCAGTACCATGCCCAGCACCGAGGTGGCGAGGGTGCCGCCGAAGGCGAGCGCGTACAGCGCGACACCGTCCAGCGCCGTGGCGATGGCGGGCATCGCCGCGGCGACGGCGATGGCCTCGAAGGCGAGCAGCGAGACCAGCGTCACCGCACCGGTCACGGCAGCCGCACGCGGGCGGGCGAACAGCGCGCCCGCATCGGGCAGGGGGAGTGCAGCAGCGGTCATGGTGGATCCGGTGGCGGAAGAGGTGACGATGCCGGCACAATAAAACCTCAAGTCAACTCGAGGTCAAGCCATGGCGCAGAAGAATCCGATGCTCGGCGTGGGCGAGCTGGCCGCGCGCAGCGGCGTGGCCGTCTCGGCGCTGCACTACTACGAGTCGCGCGGCCTGATCCAGGCGCAGCGCAGTGACGGCAACCAGCGCCGCTACCCGCGGGCCGCGCTGCGCCGCGTGGCCTTCATCCGCGCCGCGCAGCAGCTCGGTGTCGGCCTGGCCGAGATCGGCGAGGCGCTCGCGCAGCTGCCCGAGCAGCGCACGCCGACCAAGGCCGACTGGGCGCGGCTGTCGTCGCACTGGCGCGCGCAGCTCGATGCGCGCATCGCGGCGCTGCAGGCGCTGCGCGACCGGCTCGACGGCTGCATCGGCTGCGGCTGCCTGTCGCTGCGCGCCTGCGCGCTGTACAACCCGCAGGACGAGTGCGCGCTGAAGGGCAGCGGCGCGATGCGCCTGCCCTCGGTCTGAACTGGGCCTACGCGGCCGCGACCCGCCAGACCACGTCGCCGACGTCGTCGGCCACCAGCAGCGAGCGCCGATCGGGCCCGATCGCCACGCCCACCGGGCGGCCGTAGGAGACCGATTCGTCCGGCGCCAGGAAGCCCCCCAGGATGTCGCGCGGCGAGCCGGCGGGCCGGCCGTTCGCGAAGGGCACGAAGACGACGCGGTAGCCGCTCAGGATGCTGCGGTTCCACGAGCCGTGCTGGCCGATCACCATGCCGTCGACGTCGAAGCCCGGCAGCGTACCGGCCGGCATCCAGCACAGACCGAGCGACGCGGTGTGGCCGCCGAGCGCGTAGTCAGGTGTCAGCGCGCGGGCGACGAGCGCCGGGTCCTGCGGCACACGGTCGTCGACCGTCTGGCCCCAGTAGCAGTACGGCCAGCCGTAGAAGCCGCCGTCGCTGACCGAGGTCAGGTAGTCGGGCGGCGTTTCGTCGCCCAGGCCATCGCGTTCGTTGACGACGGTCCACAGCCGCCCGGTGACCGGCTCCCAGGCCAGGCCGACCGGGTTGCGCAGGCCCGCGGCGAAGATGCGGCAGTGGTTCGTGGTCAGGTCGAGCTCGTAGATGCAGGCGCGGCCTTCCTCGACCTCGAAGCCGTGTTCGGCGATGTTGCTCAGCGAGCCGACGCCGACGTAGAGCCGCCGCCCGTCGGCGCTCGGCAGCAGGCTGCGCGTCCAGTGGCCGCCGGGCTTGAAGCTGGCGAGGCGACGCGGCGCGGCAGTGATCTTCGTCGTGCCCGCGGTGTACGGAAAGGCGACCACGCCGTCGGTGTTGCCGACGTAGAAGGTGTCGCCCAGCAGCGCCATGCCGAAGGGCTGGTTGAGGTTCTCGAGCAGTGCGTGGCGCTGTTCGGCCACGCCGTCGCCGTCGGCATCGCGCAGCAGGGTGATGCGGTTCGGGCTGTCGCCGAGCGCGGCGGCGCGGCGCATCGTCGCCTGCATCGCGTGGTCGAACAGCGTGCGCGGCGAGCCGCTGGCCTGCTGCAGCGCCTCGGCCACGGTGACGTCGCCATTGGGCAGCACCTGGATCCAGCGTGGGTGCTTCAGCCCGGCGGCGAAGGCGTTCACCGCCAGGCCCGGCGCGGCCGTCGGCAACTGACCTTTGGCCCAGCCCTGGGCGGTGGGCATCTTCAGCGTCGGGATGCGGCCCTGCGGCTGCGCACCGGGGATCTGCGGCTGCGGCCCGACCGCCTGGCCGGGCGGCGTGCCGCCAGCCTGGCGCCGCCACAGGATGGCCCCGGCACCGACCAGGGCAACGGCACGGGCCAGGACATGATGCAGGGCCATCGGGATCTCCTCTTCTCGTCGGGTGGGGGGCGGGCGCGCATTGTCGTGCGCTCGGCCATCGGCTGCAGGCGGGGTCGTCCGGGCGGCGGAGGGTAAACTCCGCCCCCTTTCCCGTTTGCCCTTTCCTGTCTCACCGGAACCTTCGACTGGCCACCATGCAGCACGGGTCCACCCACCCGGGCGTTGCCGGTTCGGAGCTCGACCGCCTTCTGGCACGCCTCGCGGACCTGCCGCCCACCGACGGCCGGCCGGTGTTCGCCGAACGCCTGGGCCACTGGCTCGGCTGGACCGGCGCCATCTCGCTGTCCGCAGCGCTGAACGCCGCCCCGGCCGCGCCCGCACCGGGCCGCGCCAGCGGCACCGGCCGCGAGGAGGCGGACTTCCAGCGCGTGCGCGCGACCCTGGCGGCATCGATTGCCGCCGGCCCGCGCGAGCGCGGCGCGAGCCCGACCGACTTCGCCCCCTACCGCCGCCACTGCCTCGACCTGCAGCAGGCGATGCAGGACGCGATCGGCGCCTTGCGCCGGCGCCTGCGCGAGGCGCTGGCACGGCACTCCGCCGCCGGTGCGCGGCTGGCCGCCATCGATGCGGTGATGGACCAGGCGCTGGCCGCGCAGGAACGTGGCCTGCTGGGCCTGGTGCCGCTGCGCCTGCAGGCGCACTTCGAACGCCTGCAGCGCGGCGCGGGCGACGATGCCCGCTGGCCCGAGCGCTTCCGCGACGACATGGACCGCGTGCTGCACGCCGAGCTGGCGCACCGGCTGCTGCCGGCCCAGGGGCTGCTGGACGCCCTGCTCACACCTGAATCGACATGACCCGAACGTTCCAACTTGCCGCTTTCGTCGCCGGCCTGATCGTGATCGCCTGGGTGGGCGCCGGCTACATCCCCGGCAACCCGCTGGCCCTGGCGCTGGTGCTGCTGATCGGCGCGTTCTACGGCGCCGGCGCGCTGGAGCTGCGCCGCTTCCAGCAGGCCACCACCAGCCTGGTGCAGCGGCTGGACACGAGCACCGACGCACCGCCCGCGCTGGGGCCCTGGCTCGCCGCGCTGCACCCCAGCCTGCAGCACGCGGTGCGGCTGCGCATCGAAGGCGAGCGCGTCGCGCTGCCCGGCCCGGCGCTGACGCCCTACCTCGCCGGTCTGCTGGTGCTGCTGGGCATGCTGGGCACCTTCCTCGGCATGGTGGTGACGCTGCGGGGCACCGGCCTGGCACTGGAGACCGCCACCGACCTCGACGCCATCCGCGCCACGCTGTCCGCACCGGTCAAGGGCCTGGGCCTGGCCTTCGGCACCTCGGTGGCCGGCGTGGCGGCCTCGGCGATGCTGGGCCTGATGTCGGCGCTGGCGCGGCGCGAGCGCCAAGGCGCCGCGCAGCGGCTCGATGCGCACATCGCCACCACGCTGCGCAGCTTTTCGCGTGCGCACCAGCGCGAGGAGTCGCTGCGGCTGCTGCGCGTGCAGGCCGAGGTGATGCCGGCGCTGGTCGAACAGTTGCAGGGTCTGGTCGCGCAGCTGGCGGCGCAGGGCCAGAGCCTGCAGGACCGGCTGTTCGCCAACCAGGCGCAGTTCCATGGCGAGGCGCAGCGTGCCTACACCGGCCTGGCCGAATCGGTCGATCGGTCGTTGCAGACCAGCCTGGCCGAGAGTGCCCGCCTGGCCGGTGCGGCGATCGAGCCGGCCGTGCAGGCGACGCTGGCCGGCCTGGCGCGCGAGAGCGCCACGTTGCGCGAGGTGCTGGCCGGCGCGGTGCAGCAGCAGCTCGAGGGCGTGACCGCGCGGCTGGACCACACCGCCGCGGCCGTGCTCGACGGCGTAGGCGCCCGCATGGACCGCCATGCCGACGTGTGGACCGAGGCCTGGCGCGAGGCGCTGGCCGAGCAGCGGCAGGCGCAGGCGGCGATGCTGCAGCACACGAACGAATCGCTCTCGACGCTGCTGGCCGGCTTCGAGCAGCATGCCGCGGCGCTGTTGCGCAGCGTCGGCGAAGCGCATGCGGCCTGGGAGGCATCGTCCAGCACTGCAATGGCCGAACGCCAGCAGCAGATCTGCACGACCTTGCAGTCCACTGCGCAGGGCATCACCGCGCAGGCCGAGGCGCATGCCCGCGCGACCATCGGCGAGATCACGCGGCTGGTGCAATCCGCCTCGGAAGCGCCGCGCGCTGCGGCCGAGGTCATCGGCGAGCTGCGCAGCGCGCTCAGCGACAGCCTGGTGCGCGACAACGCCGCGCTCGACGAACGCAACCGCCTGCTGGCGACGCTGGGCGGCCTGCTCGATGCGGTCGAGCACGCCGGCACCGAGCAGCGCGCCGCGATCGACGAGCTGGTGCAGGCCACCACCGAGGTGCTGGAGCGTGTCGGCACCCGCTTCGCCGCGACGGTGGAGGCCGAGTCGCGCACGCTGCAGACGGTGGCCGCGCAGGTCACCGGCAGCGCCGCCGAGGTGGCCAGCCTGGGCGAGGGTTTCGGCGCCGCGGTGAACCTGTTCGGCCAGGCCAGCGAAAGGCTGGCTGCGCAGTTGCAGGCCATCGAGGCGGCGCTCGGCCAGTCGATGGCGCGCAGCGACGAGCAGCTCGCCTACTACGTCGCCCAGGCGCGCGAGATCATCGACCTGACCCTGGGCTCGCAGAAGCAGATCGTCGAGGACCTGCAGCGGCTGGGCCGCACGCCGGCAGAGGCCGAAGCCGCATGAGCGCGTACGAAGAACTCGACGATGCCGTCGAGCCGGGAGCCCCGGTCTGGGCGGTCTTCGGCGACCTGATGGCCGCGCTGCTCGGCGCCTTCGTGCTGATCCTGGTGTTCGCGCTGGGCACGCAGTTCGACCTCGCCGAGAAGCTCAAGGCCGAGGTGCAGCAGCGCGAGGCCGAGACGCAGCGCCGCGAGGCGCTCGAGCGCGCACTGGCGATCCCGCTGGCGGCTGGTCGCGTGACGCTGGCCAACGGCCGCATCGGCATCAGCGGCAGCGTGCTGTTCGCCTTCAATTCTGCCGAGCTGCAACCCGAGGGCCGGCAGCTGCTGAAGAGCCTGGCCGGCCCGCTGGCCGCCTACCTGGCGGCGCGCGACGAGGTGCTGATGGTCAGCGGCTTCACCGACGACCGCCAGGTGCGCGACGGCGGCCGTGCCAAGTTCGCCGACAACTGGGAGCTCTCGGCCCAGCGCGCACTCGCTGCGACGCGCGCGCTGATCGAGGAGGGCGTGCCCTCGTCGGCGGTGTTCGCCGCGGCCTTCGGTTCCGAGCAGCCGGTGGCTTCCAACGAGGATGCCGCCGGGCGCGCGCGCAACCGGCGTGTCGAGCTGGCACCGACGCCGCGGCCGGCGGCGCGCCAACCGACATGAATGCTGAAGGCCTGGCCGATGCGCTGCGTGCCGCCGTGGTCGAGGCGATGCAGCGCCGCGCTGCTGCGCAGCAGGGCGAGGCACGGCAGCTGATCGAGCAGCGCATCGCGCAACTGCTCGTCGAGCAAAAGGCCGCCCTGCCGCACGCTGCGCAGCACGACACCGTGCCGCGCGGTGCCGCGCTCGGGGGCCTGTCCGCACTGGTCGACCGTCTCGGTCGTGAGCCTGCGTCCGCCGTGCGGGCGGCGGCGCCGTCGCGACCATCGGCCATGCCACCCCGTGCGGCTGCGCCGACCGCGCCGGCAGCGCTGAAATCCGTGTCCGCGTTCAAAGGCACCTGGTCGCGGCTGCGCGCCGAGCAGCGCCTGCGCCAGGCGCTGCAACAGGTGCCGGCCCAGGCCGGACCGTTGAACTCCTCGCACCTGGTGCACCAGATGCTGCGCGAGATGCACCAGCTGTCGCCGGCCTACCTCGACGCCTTCATGGCCCATGTCGACACCCTGCTGCGGCTGGAGCAGGACAGCGGCGGCGGCGCCAGGCCGGCACGCAAGGCCTGATCGGCCATCGCCCGCGCGATCAGCCTTCGCGCGCCGCCGCCTCGCGCAGCTTGTCCTTGCGGCTCTTGCGCCGGCCCTTGATGCCGCCTTCGGGCGGCGAGGGCGGCGGTGCGGTCTCGACCGGCTCGAAGCCCGCGATGCGTTCGCGCGGTACCCGCTGCCTCTGGCGCTTCTCGATCAGCCGGAAGTGCGCCTCGCTCGCTGCGCTGACGAAGCTCACCGCGAGGCCGCTGGCACCGGCGCGCGCGGTGCGGCCGATGCGGTGGGTGTAGTCCACCGCCGAGCGTGGCAGGTCGTAGTTCACCACCACCGGCAGTTCGGGGATGTGCAGGCCGCGTGCGGCCATGTCGGTGGCCAGCAGCACGCGCAGCTTGGCGCTGTTCAGTTCGGCGAGCACGCGTTGGCGGGCGCCCTGGCTGAGGTCGCCATGGAAGGCCGCAGCGGCCAGGCCGGCGCGGCGCAGCTTCTCGGCCACGTGCTCGCTGGCGTAGCGCGTCGCCACGAACACCAGCACACGCGGCCAGCCCTCCTGTGCGATCAGCTGGCGCAGCAGCGGCGTGCGTCGTGCGGCATCCACCTCCAGCGCACGCTGCGTGATGTCCGGCGCGGCGACCTGCAGTGCGGAGGCGGCATCCAGCCACACCGGCTCGTGCAGCAGCGCCGCCGCCAGCGCCTGCACGGGCGCCGGGAAGGTGGCCGAGAAGAACAGGCTTTGCCGGCGTACCGGCAGCAATGCCGTCAGCCGGTTCAGCTCGTCGGCGAAGCCTTCGTCGAGCAACCGGTCGGCCTCGTCGAGCACCAGCAGTTCCAGCCCGTCGAGCTGCACCGCGTTGTGGCCGACCAGGTCGAGCAGCCGCCCCGGCGTGGCGACGAGCACGTCGGCGCCGCCGCGCAGCGCCAGCATCTGCGGGTTGATCGACACGCCGCCGAACACCGTGGCGATCTTCAGCGCCGGCGTCAGCGGGTGGCCCAGCGTGCGCAGCGTGTCACCGACCTGCGCGGCGAGCTCGCGCGTGGGCACCAGCACCAGTGCGCGGGTCGGGCGGCGGCCGGAGCGGGCTGGTGTGACCCCATCCTGCGCGGCGAGCCGCTGCAGCAGTGCGAGCCCGAAAGCGGCTGTCTTGCCGGAGCCGGTGTGGGCGCTGGCGATCAGGTCGCGGCCCTGCAGCGCGAGGGGAATGGCGGCGGCCTGGATCGGCGTCGGCGCGGCGTAGCCCTGCGTGGCCGCCGAGCGCGCCAGCGCGTCACTCAGGCCGAGCGCCGCGAAGGGCGAGGCCGCGGCCGGCGAGCTCACAGCCGCCTCACCTTCACCGAGCGCCCCTTCACCTTGCCGGCGTTCAGGCCGCGCAACGCCTGGTCGGCATGTTCGCGCTGCACGGCCACGTAGGTGGAGAAGTCGTTGACGTCGATCTTGCCGATCGCAGACGCGGCCAGGCCGATGTCCTTGGTCAGCGCGCCCAGCACGTCGCCGGCGCGGATCTTCTCCTTGCGGCCACCGAGGATCTGCAGCGTCACCATCGGCGGGCGCAGCGGCTCGCGTGCGCCGCCCTTCGCGATGGCGTCGCGCAGCTCGGCCAGCGGATGCCAGACACTGGCGCTGCCCTGCATCTCGTCGATGCGGCCGACGCGGCCCATCTCGTCCAGGCTGGCGAGGTTGAACACCTGGCCCGACTCGCCAGCGCGGCCGGTGCGGCCGACGCGGTGGGTGTGCACCTCAGGGTCGGGCGTGATGTCGACGTTGATCACCGCCTCGAGCTTGGTGATGTCGAGCCCGCGCGCGGCCACGTCGGTGGCCACCAGCACGCTGTAGCTGCGGTTGGCGAACTGCACCAGCACCTGGTCGCGCTCGCGCTGCTCCAGGTCGCCGTGCAGCTCCATCGCGACGATGCCCTGCGCCTGCAGCACCGCCACCAGGTCGCGGCACTGCTGCTTGGTGTTGCAGAAGGCCAGCGTGCTCTCGGGGCGGAAGTGCTCCAGCAGCAGCCCGACTGCATGCAGGCGTTCGCTCTCGTCCACCTCGTAGAAGCGCTGGACGATCTGGCTGGCGGCATGGCGTTCGGCCAGCTTCACCTCCTGCGGCTCGCGCAGGTAGCGCGCGGCGAGCGCGGCCACGTCGTCCGGGTAGGTGGCCGAGAACAGCAGCGTCTGGCGCTTCGAGGTCGGCGGGCAGCGCTGGACGATGGCGGCGATGTCCTCGGCGAAACCCATGTCGAGCATGCGGTCGGCTTCGTCGAGCACCAGCGTCTGCAGCCCACCCAGCACCAGCGAGTCACGACCCAGGTGGTCGAGGATGCGACCCGGCGTGCCCACCACCACGTGCGCGCCATGGGCCAGGCTGGCCAGCTGCGGGCGCATGGTGGCGCCGCCGCACAGCGTCAGCACCTTGACGTTGTCCTCGGCGCGGGCGAGGCGGCGGATCTCCTGCGACACCTGCTCGGCCAGCTCGCGCGTCGGGCACAGCACCAGCGCCTGCACGGCGAACTGCCGGGTGTCGAGCCGGGCCAGCAACGGCAGCGCGAAGGCGGCGGTCTTGCCGCTGCCGGTCTTGGCCTGCGCGATCAGGTCCTTGCCCGCCAGCGCCAGGGGCAGGGCGGCGGCCTGGATCGGCGTCATCTGCGCGTAGCCCAGGCGCTCCAGGTTGGCCAGCATCGCGGCGGACAGGGGAAGGGTGGCGAAGGCGGGGCCGGTCGAGGGCGCGCCGGCAGGGGATGCGGTCATGCGCCGATTGTCGGCGCCTGCGCGGCCTCAATCGGGCGTGTCGCCGAATTCAGCGAGTAAACCGGCCACGAAGGCCGGCGAACCGGTCAGCGTGAGGGTGACGGTCACCCAGCCGCCGTCTTCGGCCAGCACCTGCAGGTCGTGGTCCCAGTCATGGCCTTCGTCGGATGGCCCGTGGCTGTGCGGGAACTGCCGCCAGGCCCAGTCCAGCACCTGCTGCACCTCGGCCATCACCGCGGCGTGCTGCGCGGCCGCGGTGGACGCCATCGCCTCCAGCGTGGTGATGCCCTCGCCGGCCTCGCCGAGGTCGAAGCCCAGGTACTGCATCAGCGCGCCGCCGGCGGCTCGTCGCCCAGGTCGATCACGCCCGCCAGCGGGATGTCGGCGAGCAGCGGCGGCAGCTCGTATTCGGCCAGCACCCAGGCGCGGTGCTCGCCGCCGGCGGCCTCGGCCAGCAGGCTCGCCAGCACGCGGCAGGAGGCGCTGTCCAGCGCGGCGAAGGGGGTGTCCAGCAGCGTCAGCTCGGCGCCGCTGGCGGCGGCCGCGAGCAGGCCGACCTTGCGCCGGCTGCCGGCGGAGAGCATGTACATCGGCTTGTCGATGTGGTCGCCCAGGCCGAAGGCGTCAGTCAGCCTCGCGGCCAGGTCGGTATCCCACGCCGCGAAGGCGGCTTGTCGTGACGCCAGCCAGGCGCGCGCCACGATGGCGTCGTGGGCCGGGTCGGCGGGCTGTTCGTGGAAGCAGCAGCGGGCCAGCCGGCGCCATTCGCCCGCGTCGGCCGCCTGCGTGCCGGCGATCAGCCGCAGCAGCGTGCTCTTGCCGCAGAGTTCGCCGCCGCGCAGCAGCGTGAGCCCCGGGCGCAGCTGGAACGACAGGCCGGCGAACAGCGGCATGCCAGAGAACGACAGCGTCAAGCGCTCGGCTTCGAAGAGATTCATGCGGCAAGGTCGGCGGTGATGAGGGGTCGTGCGCAGGCGTCGGCACGCGATTGTGCGCAGGCCGCAACGCCCGGACAGCGCGAGGACGCAGAATCGGGCGATGAAAGCACCCGCGCGACTGCAGTCGCTGATCGACGAAGGCCTGATCGACAGCGTGATGCGCCAGCTCAAGAGCGGCAAGGAGGCCGACGTGTTCGTCGTGCGCCGCGGCGACGACACCTGCGCCGCCAAGGTCTACAAGGAGGCGCAGCAGCGCAGCTTCCGCCAGGCCGTCGACTACACCGAGAACCGCAAGGTGCGCAATAGCCGCCAGGCGCGTGCGATGGCCAAGGGCACCGCCTATGGCCGCCAGCAGCAGGAGGCGGCGTGGCAGAGCGCCGAGGTCGACGCGCTGTACCGGCTGGCCGGCGCCGGCGTGCGCGTGCCGCGGCCGTTCAACTTCCACGACGGTGTGCTGCTGATGGAGCTGGTGGTCGATGCCGACGGCGATGCCGCCCCGCGCCTGAACGACGTCGCCTTCGACGAGGCGCAGGCGCTGCAGCACCACGCCACGCTGATCGACGAAGTGGTGCGCATGCTGTGCGCCGGCGTGATCCACGGCGACCTGTCGGAGTTCAACATCCTGCTCGCTGCCGACGGGCCAGTGGTCATCGACCTGCCGCAGGCCGTCGACGCCGCCGGCAACAACCACGCGCCACGCATGCTGCTGCGCGACGTCGACAACCTGCGCCGCTTCTTCGGCCAGCATGCACCCGCGCTGCTGGCCACGCAGTACGGACCGGAGATCTGGGCGCTGTATGCCGGCGGCCTGCTGGTGCCCGGCATGGCGCTGACCGGGCGCTACGAACAGCGGCCGGGCGAAGTGGACCTGTCCGGCGTGATGCGCGAGATCGAGGACGCGCGGCTCGAGGAAGCGGCGCGGCTGCAGCGCATGGCCTGAGCTTGCGCACGATGAACGACGACCCACGCCGCCACAGCCCCGCCGCCGAGCGCAATGCCGCGCCCATCCTGGCCGAGCTGCAGCGCCTGCTGCCGGCGCGCGGCGTGCTGCTCGAGATCGCCAGCGGCACCGGCCAGCATGCCGCGCATTGCAGCGCCGGCCTGCCCGGCTGGCAGTGGCTGCCCAGCGACTTCGAGGCCTCGGCGCTGGCTTCCATCGCCGCCTGGTGCGCCGGTCTGGAGCGCGTCGCCGCGCCGCTGCAGCTCGACGTGCTGCAGCCGCACTGGCCCGGCGTGCCAGCGACGGTCGATGCGATCTACTGCGCCAACATGATCCACATCGCACCCTGGGCCTGCTGCGCCGGCCTGATGCGCGGCGCGGCGCGGCATCTCTCGGCGGCAGGGCTGCTGATCACCTACGGCCCCTACCTCGAGGACGCCGTGCCGACCTCGCCCGGCAACCTCGCCTTCGATGCCGACCTGCGCGCCCGCGACCCCGCCTGGGGCCTGCGCCGGCTGGAGGACGTGGCGCAGGAAGCGTCGCGCGCCGGCCTGCAGCTGCGCGAGCGGGTGGCCATGCCGGCCAACAACCTGCTGCTGGCCTGGGGCCGGGGTGCATGAGCGCGGACCTGCGCTACCTGCAGGGCTACCCGCCCGACTTGCTGGAGCGGGTGCGGGGGCTGATCGAGGCTGGCCGCCTGGCCGAGGTGGTGGCCCAGCGCCATCCGCAGGGCCATGCCGTGCGCAGCGAGCGCGCGCTGTACGACTACGTGGTCGAGATGAAGGCCCGCCACATGCGCAGCGCACCGCCGCTGGCCAAGGTGGCCTTCGACCCCAAGCTGCACGTGCTGAAGAACGCGCTGGGCACGCACAGTGCCGTCTCGCGCGTGCAGGGCGGCCAGCTCAAGGCCAAGCGCGAGATCCGCATCGCGACGCTGTTCAAGGAGGCGCCGGCCGACTTCCTGCGCATGATCGTCGTGCACGAGCTGGCGCACCTGAAGGAGCGCGAGCACGACCGGGCCTTCTACGCGCTGTGCACGCACATGGAGCCCGACTACCACGCGCTCGAGTTCGACCTGCGACTGTGGCTCACCGCGCGTGAACTTCCGGGCGCTGCAGACCCTGCGCCGGCGACGGACTGAGGGCCCGGCGCCATTCGGGGACAATCGGCATCGCCCGTCGCGGGCGCTCTCCATTTCTCACACGCGGACCCGGCCATGGACCTGAAGCTTCCCATCACCATCATCGACGAACTGAGCGAGGACGAAGTGCGCTCGCAGGGCGAGCTCGACCTGGCCAGCGGCGAGATCCGCAACGTGCGCTATGAAGATCACGACATCGCCACGCAGGGCGTGCCGGCGACGCGGGAAGACTACGAGTTCACCGTCGGCATCCTGCGCAACGGCGCCCGCGAGGTCGAGTTCCGCATCGAGGTCGACGCGCTGGGAGGGAAGTACTCGGTGACGCCGAGCGAACTGCTCGAGCTCAAGGGCCGCGCCGCCAAGCTGTTCACCCAACCGCCGTCGAAGCTGCACTGAGGCCGATCGGCCGGCCGCCCGAGCGAGCTCGATAGAATTTTGACATGCTTCGCCGCTGGTTGATCGTACTTCTGCTCGCGCTGCAACTGCTGCCGGCGCTGGCGCTCGTGCCTGGGCAGGCCGTCACGTTGTCGCTGGAGATCGAGCACGCGCTGGTGCACGAGTCAGGCCTGGGGCATCACCACGACGACACGCTGGGCTTTCAGCTCGACGACGACAGTGCCGCGCTGCCCCACGCCCACCACGACGCCGGTCACCATGCGGCGCTGCCGCTGACGATCCCGGATCCGAACTTGCCGCCGGCGGAACCGGCGGTGGCCTTCTCCTTCCGGGGCGGCCCGCTGCCGGACCCACATCTCCAAGGGCCCTTGCGCCCACCCCGCACGGCCGTGTGACGCACCGGCTGCGGCTCGCATGTTCCGCAGCCCGAATCGCACCTTCCCGTCGCCGAAGTCCGGCCCGGCGTGGCCAGAGGGTCACCGGCCCCGGCGACCTTGCACACACGGAGTTCCATGAACGCATCGCTCTGCTTGCGCCGCCTGTGTGTGGCGACCTTGCTGTTCGCGCCGTCCCTGCTGTGGGCCCACGGCATTTCGCCCGAGGATCGCCAGCGCATGCTGGAGGGCGGCAACCTGCAGTACATCGGGCTGGGCGCCACCCACATGCTCACCGGGTACGACCACCTGCTGTTCCTGTTCGGGGTGGTCTTCTTCCTGACGACGTTCCGCGACGTGGCCAAGTTCGTCACCGTCTTCACGCTCGGCCACTGCATCACGCTGATCGTGGCGACCTTCTACGGCATCACCTGGAACTACTTCCTCATCGACGCCGTGATCGCCGTGAGCGTGATCTACAAGGGCTTCGACAACATCGGCGGCTTCCAGCGAGTCTTCGAGATGGAGAAGTCACCGAATCTGCTGGCGGCGGTGTTCGGCTTCGGCTTGCTGCACGGGTTCGGCCTGTCCACGCGCCTGCAGCAACTGCCCCTGGGCGACGACCCGACGGCGATGCTGCTGCGCATCCTCAGTTTCAACGTCGGCGTCGAACTGGGGCAGGTCGCCGCGCTGGCCGGCATGGTGGCCGTGCTGGCCTGGTGGCGCCACACCCAATCGTTCCGCCGCATCAGCCACGCCGCCAACCTGGCGCTCATCGTGGCGGGCACGCTGCTGATGCTGATGCAGCTGCACGGCTACCTGCACGACACCGACCCGAACGGCTTCCGCTTCCCGGCGGAAGAGCATCGCCACATCCACGAAGACATGGACGTCGAGAAGTCGGTGGATCCCTCCCGAAACCAGCTTTGAAGCGTCCCGCGCATCCCCACACCTCCACCAGGAGCACTCCCATGAAGACGACACTCGTTGCCACGGCCTTCGCGGCCACCTTGTTCACCTCACCCTCCGCGTTTGCGGGCGCCGATGCGAGCTGCCACTTCCACGGCAGCAAGCCGGCCGCGGAGGCCACCGTCATCCAGTGCGCCACCCAGTACAAGGACAAGCTCGTCGAGGGCGGCAAGCTGGAGAAGTCCTGGCGGGCCGTGTCCAAGGTCGAGAAGCTGGAGCAGGTCGACGGCAAGCGCAGCAAGGAGTGGAAGCTGAGCTTCAAGAACCCGGCGGCGGCGGACAAGAGCAAGGACACGCTGTACCTCTTCTACACGCTGCCCGGCAACTTCATCGCCGCGAACCACACCGGACAATGAGCCGATGAACCCAGCCTGGCACGGCCCGGCGATACGAGGCGGCTTGCTGGCGCTGCTGGCGGCCACCTTGTTCGGCGTCAGCACACCGCTGGTCCAGCAGGTCGGCGCCGGACTGGGCGCTTTCACGACCGCGGCACTGCTGTACGCCGGCGCTGCCGCGGTCGGTGCCTTCTCGCGGCGGGGCGTCGACAGGGAGGCCCGGATCGTTCGTGCGGACTTGCCACGCCTGCTGGCGATGGCGGTCTTCGGCGCCGTGATCGGGCCGGTGGCGCTGGCCTGGGGCCTGCAGCACACCAGCGGCACCAGCGCCTCGCTGATGCTCACGCTGGAGGCGCTGTTCACGGCGCTGCTGGCCTGGCGCCTGTACCGCGAAACGATGGACGGCCGGGTCTGGACGGCCATGCTGCTGCTGTTGGCCGGCGGCATGGTGCTGGTGCTCGACCAGCGGCGTGCCGGCGATGCGCAGTTGTGGGGCCTGCTGGCCGTGCTGCTGGCCACCGCCGCCTGGGGCGTGGACAACACGCTGTCGCGGGCCCTGGCCGAACGCGATCCCGGGCAGGTGGTGATGGCCAAGGCGCTTCTCGGCGCCACGGCAACCACCGTGATGGCCCTGGGCTTCCACGAGCCGCTGCCATCGCCGGCGGCCGCCGCGGCACTGTTCGCCGTCGGCGCCAGCGGCTATGGCCTGAGCCTGCGCTTCTACCTGCTGGCGCAGCGCGCCTTCGGCGCCGCCCGCACGGGGTCGGTCTTCGCCTTCGCGCCGTTCATCGGCGCGGCCTTCGCCGTGCTGCTCGGCGACCGGTCAGCGAGCGGCATGATGGCGCTGGGCAGCGCGCTGATGCTGGCCGGCGTCGTGCTGCACCTGGCCGAATCCCATGCGCATGAGCACGTCCACGAAGCGCTGGAGCACGAGCACGCACATCGGCACGATGACGGCCATCACGACCACGGGCACGACCACGACCACGATGCGGCGCCCGTCGGCGAGCACAGCCACGCCCATCGACACGAACCGCTGCGCCACGCGCACGGGCATGTGCCCGATGCGCATCATCTGCACCACCATTGAGAGAGTGGGGCGGGCCGTGCCTGGCAGGCCCTGGCGGAAGCGGTGAGATTCGAACTCACGGGCCCTTGCGAGCCGCCGGTTTTCAAGACCGGTGCAATCGACCACTCTGCCACGCTTCCCGTCGAAGACCGCGGATTGTAGGGCGCGGCCTCGCACCGGGTCCTCAACCCGGAACCTGCGCCTGCTCGCACTTCACCTGCACCACCTCACGCCGCCCGCCGTCCACGCGCACCGCGGTCAGCGCACCACCCCAGACGCAGCCGGTGTCCAGCGCCAGCAGGTCGGGACGGTTGACCAGGCCGAGCGTCGACCAGTGGCCGAAGGCGATCGGCACGCCCTGCGTCTGCCGCCCCGGCACGTCGAACCAGGGGTGGAAGCCCGGCGGTGCGCCTCCGGCAGCTTCCTTGGTCTTGAGGTCGAGCCGGCCCTGCGCATCGACGAAGCGGATGCGCGTCAGCACGTTGATGATGAAGCGCAGCCGCTCGTTGCCGGCGAGGCCGCCGTTCCAGCGCACCGGCTCGTCGGCGTACATCACGTGCAGGAAGTGATTCAGCGCCTCGCTCTTGAGCATCACCTCGACCTCGGCCGCGCGCGCCAGCGTGTCGGCCAGCGTCCACTGCGGCACCACGCCGGCGTGCACGCACAGCCAGCCACTTTCCACCACCGCCATGCGGCGCTGGCGCAGCCACTCGAGCCAGGCGTCGCGGTCGGGTGCGTCCAGCACCTCGGCGATCGTGTCGCTGCGGTGCGCCTTGCGGCCGCCGCAGGCCACCGCCAGAAGGTGCAGGTCGTGGTTGCCGAGCAGGCAGGTGGCGGCGTCGCCGAAGCCGCGCAGCCGGCGCAGCGTGGCCAGCGAGGCCGGGCCGCGGTTGACCAGGTCGCCGAGCACCGTCAGGCGGTCGCGCGAGGGCGAGAAGTCGATCTTGGCGAGCAGCCGCTCCAGGGCATCGCAGCAGCCTTGCAGGTCTCCGACGAGGTAGTGCATCGCGCGATTCTGCTACGCTGCCCGCTCCTTCCTGCCCGCGCGCCCGCATGGACGTAGCCCTACTCGTCTTCCTGATCCTCCTCAACGGCCTGTTCGCCATGTCCGAGATGGCGCTGACCGCCAGCCGCAAGGCGCGGCTGCAGGTGATGGTCGAAGCCGGCGACGACGGCGCCCGCTGTGCGATGGACCTGCACGACGACCCGACCAAGTTCCTCTCCGTGGTGCAGATCGGCATCACGTCGATCGGCGTGCTCAACGGCATCGTCGGCGACGCGGCTTTCTCGGCGCCGTTCGCGCAGTGGTTGCACCAGACCTTCGAGATCCACGACCGCGCGGCCGACATCAGCGCCACCGCGATGGTCGTGGTGGTGATCACCTTCCTGACCATCATCTTCGGCGAGCTGGTGCCCAAGCGGCTCGGCCAGATGTACCCGGAGACGGTGGCACGCCTGGTCGCGCGGCCGATGGAGTGGCTCTCGCTGATCACGCGGCCCTTCGTCAAGCTGCTGTCCTTCTGCACCGAGGGCACGCTGCGCCTGCTGGGCATCCGCGGCGGGCCGGACCGCAGCGTGACGGAAGAGGAGATCGCCGCCAGCCTGGTCGAGGGTGTCGACGCCGGCGTCATCGAGGAGCAGGAGCACCAGATGGTGCGCAACGTGTTTCGCCTCGACGACCGGCAGGTCGGCTCGATGATGATCCCGCGCGCCGAGATCGTCTGGATCGACGTCACCGCCTCGCGCGAGCAGCTGCTCGGCGTGATCGTCGACGACAGCCACACCCGCTACCCGGTGTGCCGCGGCGGGCTGGACGACGTGCTCGGCGTGATCAGCGCGCAGAAGCTGCTGCAGCAGGCGATGGCCGGGCGCGAGCTGTCGTTCACCGAAGGGCTGGAGCCGCCGGTGTTCGTGCCCGAGACGCTGTCGGGCATGGAACTGCTCGACCACTTCAAGGCCTCCGCCACGCAACTGGTCTTCGTCGTCGACGAGTACGGCGAGGTGCAGGGCATGATCACCGTGCTCGACGTGCTGGAAGCCATCACCGGCGAGTTCACCACGCCGACCGCCGAGGATGCCTGGGCGGTCCAGCGCGAGGACGGCAGCTGGCTGTTCGACGGCCTGATCCCGGTGCCCGAGCTGAAGGACCGCATCGCGCTGAAGGAGCTGCCCGAGGAAGACCGCGGCCGCTACAACACGCTGGCCGGCATGGTGATGCTGCTGCTCGGCCGCTTGCCGCGCACGGCCGATTCGGTCGAGTGGGAAGGCTGGCGCTTCGAGGTCGTCGACATGGACGGCAAGCGCATCGACAAGGTGCTGGCCAGCGCGACGGTGCCGCGCCCCGGCGAGGACCAGGGAAGCGGCGCGTGAGCCCGCCCTCGGCGCTGTACCGGGCGCCGCAGCCGCTGGATCCTGGGCGTCACGGCGGGCTGCGCCTGCGGCCCGTGAGCGACTGGTCGATCGCGTCGCGCATGCATGCAGTCTTCGTCGCCGCGGCCGAGTGGCCGGATGCGTCGCTCGAGTTCCCGATCCTGTTCGTGCACTCGGGCGAACTCGATGCCGCCGGCGCGCCGGTGATCACGCCGGTGGTGCTGCTCGGCCTGGCGCAGGGCGAGAACCTGGTCGTCGAGGGAACACGCTGGTGTGCCCGCTACGTGCCGGCCTTCGTCCGCCGCTACCCGTTCGTGCCGGGCCGCGACGGCATGCTGATCGACACCGCCTGGAGCGGCTGGTCGTCGACCGAGGGCGAAGCGCTGTTCGATGCCCAGGGGCGTGCGGCGCCGGCGTTGCAGCGGGCGCAGGCGCTGCTCGACCGCTTCGATGCCCAGGCCCGGCAGACGCGCGCTGTGTGCGCGCGCCTGGCGGCGCTGGACCTCTTCAAGCCCATGCAGGCGGACGCGACGCTGCCCGACGGCCGCACCCTCAGCATCGAAGGCTTCCGTGTGGTCGACGAAGCGCGGCTGCAGGCGCTGCCCGATGCGGATGTGCTGGCATTGCACCGCGACGGCCTGCTGCAGGCCATTCACCTGCACCTGGCCTCGCTGCGGACGATGCCGGCGCTGATCGAGCGCAAGGCGCAGCGTGAACAACTCAAACGAACCGGAGCCGACGATGGACCGCCATGACGATTTCGAACGCGGCGTGAAGAACCGCCGCGCGGTGCTCGGCGACGAGTGGGTCGACCAGTCGCTCGGCGGCACCACCCAGTTCAACGCCGACTTCCAGGACCTGGTGACGCGCCACGCCTGGCTGGACATCTGGGGCCGCCCGGGGCTGGACGTGGTGACGCGCCGCCTGCTGGTGCTGGGCATGACCATGGCCGCGGCGCGCTGGGAAGAGTTCGAGCTGCACTGCAAGGCGACGGTGCGCGCCGGCGTGCCGATCGAGAAGATCCGCGAGACGCTGATGCAGGGCGCGATCTACTGCGGCGTGCCGGCGGCCAACACCGCGTTCAAGATCACCACGAAGATCCTGCGCGACGAAGGCCTGCTGCCGCCGCCGGCGCCGCTGACGGCTGGCGTGCGCGCCGCCATCCACCACACCTTCAGCACGCCGCAGCTGCGCGTGGCGCTGCAGGGGCAGGGCACGCCGGTGGTGCTGAGCCATGCGCTCGGGGCCGACCTGCACCTGTGGGACGACCTGGCCGCCACACTGGCCCCGCAGCACGAGGTGCTGCGCTACGACCACCGCGGCCATGGCGGCTCGGCCACGCCGGCCGGCCCGTACACGCAGGACCAGCTGGTCGACGACGCGGCGCGGGTGATCCGCGAATGGGGCCGCGGCCCGGTGGTCTTCGTCGGCCTGTCGATGGGCGGCATGGTCGCGCAGGGCCTGGCGGTGCGCCACCCGGAGCTGCTGCGTGGCGTGGTCATCGCCAACAGCAGCGCCGGTTATCCCGCCGAGGCCCGCGCGGCCTGGTCGCAGCGGTTCGCCGCCATCGCGCAAGGCGGGCTGGCGGCGATTGCCGACGGCACCATGGAGCGGTGGTTCACCCCGGGCTTCCGCGCCGCGAACCCGCAGGTGGTCGAACGGATCCGCCAGACCGTGCTGCGCAGCGATGCCGCCGGCTACGTGGCCTGCGGGCACGCGGTCGCCGAGGTCGACTGGCTCGAGCGCCTGGGCGAGGTGCGGCTGCCGGTGCTGCTGATTGCCGGCGCGCACGATGCCGGCGCGCCGCCGGCGATGTCGGAGGCCATGGCCTCGCGCATCGCCGGAGCGCAGCTCACGCTGCTGGAGGCGGCACACATCAGCGTGCTCGAGCAGCCGCAGGCCTTCGCGCAGGCGCTGCGCGAGTTCATCGCCGGCCGCTGCGGTGGCTGAGCCCGGGCGCAACGCCATGAACCGCACCGGTCGCCACCTGCTCAACGTCTTCGTCACCGGCCTGCTGGCTGCGCTGCCGCTGGCCGCCACGCTGCTGATCTTCGTCTGGGGCGCGCGGCTGGTGGTCGAATACGTCGGCCCGCAGAGTTTCTTCGGCGGCGCCTTGCTGCGCATCGGCCTGGGCATCACCGGCTCGGAGGTGGTCGGCTATTCGATCGGCGTGCTGGTGGTGATGCTGGCGATCTTCGCCCTCGGCCTGCTGGTGCAGACACGTCTGCACGGCATGCTGGAGGCGCTGACCGAGAACATCGTGCAGCGCATCCCGGTGGTGCGCAGCGTCTACGATATGGTCAAGAAGTTCGTGGAGCTGTTCGCGCAGCGCGACGAGAACCAGGTCAAGTCGATGAGCCCGGTGTGGCTGCACTTCGGCGGTGTCGGCGGGGCGGCGGTGCTGGGCCTGCTGTCCACGCCCGAGCCGGTGCGCATGGGCGAGGTCGACTACCTGGCGGTGCTGGTGCCGACCGCGCCGGTGCCGGTGGGTGGCGGCCTGCTGTACGTGCCGGTCGCCTGGGTGCTGCCGGCCGACGTGGGCGTCGACGGCTTGACCAGCATCTATGTGTCGATGGGCATCACCTCGGCGCAGCACATCGGCGCGAAGAAGTGATTGACATCCGTTAAAGCCTGACGCGGTATCGGCCGATACCGTGTCATGGACCTTCTCGTCCGCCGCCTTGGCGCGGCCTTCGCTTCCATCAAGCTCCGTGTCACCCTGGCCGCCATCGCCGCGATGGCGCTGGGCGTGCTGCTGACGGCGGCGCTGCTGGTGCGCCAGGCCGAGCGCGACACCCTGGACGCGCAGCGCGAGCGTGAACTGGCCGAGGCGGTGGCCAGCGCCAAGCAGCTGTCGGCGCGTGTCGTCGAGCGCCAGCGGGCGCTGGGCGCCAGCGCCGAGCAGTTCGATGCCAGCATGCTGGCCGACGCCCAGCGGCTGCAGAACCTGATGGAGAACAAGCCGCTGCTGCGCGGGCTGTTCAGCGAGGTCTTCATCGCCGCCCGTGACGGGCAACTGCGCGCCTGGGCCGACGCCCAGGGCGTGCGCACACCCGGCGGCAACCTGGGCGACCGCGACTATTTCCGCCAGACCCTGGCCGAACGGCGCGCCATCGTCTCCGAACCGATCATCAGCCGCATGTCCAGCGAACCGATGGTGGTGTTCACGCAGCCGCTGGTCGATGCCAGCGGCGTCTACGGCGTGCTGGCCGGCACGCTGCGGCTGGATGGCCGCGAACTCTTCGGCGAGAGCGTCGACACCGGCGACGGTGAGTTCGACGCCATCACCATCGTCACCGATGCCCAGGGCCGCATGATGACCCATCTGCGCGGCCGCCAGCCGATGGCGCCGCTGTCCACCGAGCCGCGGCTGGCCGAGGCCTTTGCGCAGTGGCAGGCCAGCGGCGCACCGGTCGAGCCCGGAGGGTTGGTGCTCGACCAGCCGGGCGAGGTGGTCAGCGCGGCCGGCGTGGCCGGGGCCGACTGGATGGTCTGGCACGCGATGCCGCAGCGTGCGCTGCTGGCGCCGCTGCACGAGGCGCGACGCCAATCGCTCGCCTGGGCGGCGGCGATCGTCGCGGCGCTGGCGCTGCTGATGCTGGCGATGATCTCGTGGCTGCTGCGGCCGCTGGCGCAGCTCGCGCACCGCGCCCAGCACCTGTTCGACGGCAGCCAGGAGATCCACGAGGGCTGGCCGAGTGCCAGCGGCGAGATCGAGCGCCTGTCGCGCGTGCTGCGCCACGTGGGCGCCGAGCGTGCGCAACTCGAGTCGTTCAATGCCCAGGTGATGAAGAAGCTCGGCTCGGTGATGAACGCCGCGCCGATCGGCATCGCCTTCACGCGCGCCGACCGCTTCGAGCTGGTCAGCGCCGAGCTGTGCCGCCTGCTCGGCCGCACCGAAACCGAACTGCTCGGCCAGCCGGCGCAGATCGTGTTCTCCTCCAACGAGGACTGGCTGGCGCTCGGCCCGCAGCTGATGCAGGCCTTCCTCTCGGGGCAGACCTACGCCGGCGAATGGCAGATGCTGGGCGGCGAAGGCAAGCGCTTCTGGGCCAAGCTGCGCGCCCGGCCGGTGGACGAGGGCGACCAGAGCGCCGGCACCATCTGGTCGATGGTCGACATCAGCGAGCAGGTGGCCGCGCGCGAGCAGCTCGAATGGTCGGCGACGCACGACGTGTTGACCGGCCTGGCCAACCGCAAGCTGTTCACCCAGCGCCTCGAGCGTGTGTTCGATGCGCAGCCGCGCTCGCTGCCGGCCGAGGTGGTGATGATCGACCTCGACCACTTCAAGCCGATCAACGACCGCTTCGGCCACGCCGCCGGCGATGCGATGCTCAAGGCCGTGGCCGCGGCCGTCACCTCGCGATTGCGCGCCACCGACCTGGTCGCACGGCTGGGCGGCGACGAGTTCGCGCTGCTGCTCGAGCGCTGCCCGCACGAGACGGCACTGCGCATCGCCGAGAACGCGCGCGACGCCATCGCCGCCATCGCGCTGAACTGGGAAGGCCAGACGCTGCGCCTGGGTGCGAGCCTGGGCGTCGCCTCGCTGACGCCCGAGACCACCGGCATCGACGAGTGGCTGGCCCAGGCCGATGCCGCCTGCTACGCCGCCAAGGCGGCCGGCCGCGGCAGCGTGCACGCCGCGCAGCGGCCGGCGCTGCGCGTGGTCGGCTGAGGCCCCTCCAGCGTCAGACCCGCGGCGTCAGGCCCGGCCGCGCCCGCCGGCGTCGGCCACCGCCAGCGCCGTCATGTTGACGACACGGCGCACCGTCGCCGCCGGCGTCAGGATGTGCACCGGCGACTTCACGCCCAGCAGGATCGGCCCCACCGTCACGCCCTTGCCGCCGGTCATCTTCAGCACGTTGAAGAGGATGTTGGCGGCGTCGAGGTTGGGCAGGATCAGCACGTTGGCCGCGCCGGTGAGCGTCGAGTCCGGCACGATCGAGTTGCGCAGCTCCTCGCTGAACACCGCGTCGCCCTGCAGCTCGCCGTCGCAGGGCACGCCGGGCATGCGCTGCACGAACAGGTCGCGCGCCGCGCGCATCTTCACCGCCGAGGCGCGCTTGCTGCTGCCGAACATCGAGTGCGACACGAAGGCCAGCTTCGGCGGGATGCCGAAGCGCTGCACCTCTTCGGCGGCCATCGCGGCGATGTCGGCGAGCTGCTCGGCGTTGGGGTCGTCGTTGACGAAGGTGTCGGCGATGAAGAGCGTGTGCTTGTCGAGCATCAGCGCGTTCATTGTCGCGTAGCAGCGTGCGCCGGGGGCCGGGCCGATCACCTCCTGCACATGGCCGAAGTGAGCGTCGAAGCGGCCGACCAGCCCGCACAGCATCGCATCGGCGTCACCCAGGTGCAGCATCAGCGAGCCGATGGTGGTGTTGGAGCGCCGCACCGCGGCCTTGGCCATGTCGGCGCTCACGCCGTTGCGCGCATTGAGCCGGTGATAGGCCTCCCAGTACTGGCGGAAGCGCGCGTCGTCTTCCGGGTTGACCACCTCGTAGTCGCGCCCGGCCACGAGGCGCAGCCCGGCGCGTTCGATGCGCGCCGCGATCACCGCAGGCCGGCCGATCAGGATCGGCTGGACCAGCTTCTCGTCGAGCGCGATCTGCACGGCGCGCAGCACCCGCTCGTCCTCGCCCTCGGCATAGGCCACACGCTTCGGCTCGGCACGCGCCGCGGCGAACACCGGCCGCATGAACATGCCGGTGTGGGTGACGAAGCGCGTCAGCGACTGCCGGTAGGCCTCGAGGTCGGCGATCGGCCGCGTCGCTACGCCGGACTCTGCGGCCGCCTTCGCCACTGCCGGCGCAATGCGCAGGATCAGCCGCGAGTCGAACGGCGTCGGGATGATGTAGTCGGCGCCGAAGCGCAGCTCGCGGCCGGCGTAGGCCGAGGCCACCTCGGCGCTGATCTCGGCCTTGGCCAGCTCGGCGATCTCGCGCACGCAGGCCACCTTCATCGCTTCGGTGATGCGCGTCGCGCCGCAGTCCAGCGCACCGCGGAAGATGTACGGGAAGCACAGGACGTTGTTGACCTGGTTCGGATAGTCCGATCGGCCGGTGGCAATGATGCAGTCGGGCCGCGCCGCGCGGGCGAGCTCCGGGCGGATCTCCGGCTCGGGGTTGGCCAGCGCCAGGATGATGGGCCGCGGCGCCATCGCCTTGACCATGTCGGCCGTGATCGCGCCGGCGGCCGAGCAGCCCAGCACCACGTCGGCATTGACCATCACGTCGGCCAGCGTGCGCGCCGGCGTCTTCTGCTGGTAGCGCTTCTTCGACTCGTCGAGCTTGTCTTCGCGGCGATCGTGGATCACGCCCTTGGAGTCGCAGACGAAGATGTTCTCGCGTCGGATGCCTAGCTCGACCAGCAGGTCCAGGCAGGCGATCGCCGCGGCACCGGCACCCGACACCGCGAGCTTCACCTCGCCGATCTTCTTGCCGACCAGTTCCAGCCCGTTGATGACCGCGGCCGCCGAGATGATCGCGGTGCCATGCTGGTCGTCGTGGAAGACCGGGATCTTCATGCGCTCGCGCAGCTTCTTCTCGATGTAGAAGCACTCCGGCGCCTTGATGTCCTCGAGGTTCACGCCGCCCAGCGTGGGCTCGAGCGCGGCGATGATCTCGACCAGCTTCTCCGGGTCCTTCTCGGCGAGCTCGATGTCGAACACGTCGATGCCGGCGAATTTCTGGAACAGGCAGCCCTTGCCCTCCATCACCGGCTTGCCGGCCAGCGGCCCGATGTCACCGAGCCCGAGCACCGCGGTGCCGTTGGTGACCACGCCGACCAGGTTGCCGCGCGAGGTGTACTCGTGGGCCAGCGACGGGTCCTGCTCGATCGCCAGGCAGGCGTAGGCGACGCCGGGCGAATAGGCGAGCGACAGGTCGCGCTGGTTGGACAGCGGCTTGGTCGGCGTCACCGAGATCTTGCCGCGCACCGGCGTGCGGTGGTACTCGAGCGCGGCATCGCGCAGCGCCTGTTCGGCGGGCGACAGCGGTTGGGTGTTCTTCTCCATGAGGGCCTCCTTGGCGGCGCAGGGCATCGACGCGCCGATGGTGCGCCTTCACCGGGGGCATGGCATCGGCGTTTCCCACGAGGCGCGCAGGGCCTACCATGGCGGCATGAAGACCCTCCTGACCTACGCGCTGATCCTCGTCGCCACCGTGCTCGCGGGCACCGCCCGTGCCGACGAGGCCTGGCCAGTCGCCGGCCAGCAGGGCCTGGTGCGCTTCGTCATCGTGCCGGTGGCGCAGGCCAGTGACACCGAGGCCTATGCGCGCCAGGTCAAGCTGCTGTGCGAGCCCGAGCGCACCTGCTTCCTGAACTTCTACACCAACGCCGGCGGCGCGGCGGTGGCGATGCCGCTGCCCGATGCGATCACCAACGAGGCGACGGCCACCTACCGCCGTTCGGCCAAGCAGGGGGCAGAGCGCTTCCTCTGGAGCTGCCGCCTGAAGATGCCGCAGCCCGAGTGCTTCTAGCCGCTAGTCGATGAAGGCGGCGCGCACGACGCGCCACTCCTGCTTCCCGGTGTCGCTGCGCGAGCAGCCCAGCGGCTCGGGCTCGGCGCCCGGCGCGAGCTCGGAGCGCGACCGGTCGCCCGTGCCCACGCCCATGTGAAAGCGGTCGAACCAGACCTTGATCTTGCGCGTGGGGTGCGTGCTGCGCACCTGGATCTGCGTGCCGTTGCGCTGCACGCAGGTGGCCGCGTGCTCCTCGACGAACTGAACGTACTTCGTCGGGTCGTCCTCGCCCCGCGCTGCCGCGGCGGCGAGCAGGGCCACGAGAAACACGACGCGCTTCATGCCAGCCACTCCTTCAGTCGGGCGCAGACCTCGGTGCTGGACAGCAGGTCGAGGTGGTTCATGCCATAACCGGTCCATTGTCGGTCGGCCGGGAAGGCCAGCGTGCGTGCAGGGTCGGCATGGCGGCCGAGCGCGCTGTCCAGCGGCACCAGGCCGTCGCCCAGCACCTTCTCCTTGATCGTGCCGCCCTGCGCGCCCAGGCTGGCCGCCACCGCACAGCAGCGCACGCCCTCGGGCAGCGGCACCGGCTGGCGGCGGTCGCCACCGCGGGCGAAGCGGTCGCGGCCGACCCAGTCTTCGTCGAGCAGCAGGCCGTGGCGAAGGTCGGTGATGCCGGCGCTGCGCACCTTGCCCAGCCGGGCGAACGGCGCCGCATAGGGTGTGACACCGAGCACCAGGTCGACCCAGTGGCCGGCGCGCTCCAGCGGTGCGCCATGGTGCGGCGTGCCGAGGAAGACCAGATCGTCGAGCTGCCCGGCCCAGCGCTGCTGCGCGTGCGCCGCATGGTGCAGCGCGCTGCGCGCCACCAGCCCGCCCATGCTGTGGCCGACGATCGCCAGCCGCTGCAGCGGCTGCGGCCAGGCATCGACCAGCCGTTGCATCTGCTGCGCGAAGGCGTGGCCGTTGATCGAGATGTGCAGGCCGCTGTTGTAGCGCAGGTAGACCGGCGTCCAGCCGAGCTCGCGCGCCAGCGCCTCGCCGTGGTCGTGGCCGTCGCGCAGCCATTGCAGGTCGTTCATGCACAGGCCGTGCACCAGCACCAGCAGCTTGCCGCTGGCCGCGGGCAGTGCCGCAGCCAGCGCCTCACGTTCGAGCACCAGCGGCACGCCGCCATGGCGCACCTCCATGGTCGTGGCCAGCGGGTTGCCGCTGGCAACCAGGTAGTCGCCGAGCACGCCGTTCAGTGCGGCGACGATGGCGTCGCGCTCGCGCCCGTCGCCGTAGCGCCCGAGCGCCGGGCCCATCCAGCCGAGCAGCGCCTCCAGGCTGCCGCCGGCCACACGGGTGACGCCACGGATGGTCTTGTAGACCAGGCCGCTGATGCCGTTGGTGCGCCCGTCGAGCGTCGCCGGCGAGCCGGGCAGCCGGGCGATGCGCTCGTGCATCGCCTCGACCAGGCTGGTCAGGCCCGCGGTCGCGTCGGTGGCCAGGCGGGCGGCGCCGCGCAGGTCGGAACCCTTGGTCGGTGGGGAAGGTGGCATCAGGTGGTGGTGGCGGTGGTGGGCGCAGTATCGGCGACGAACAGCGAGCGCAGCACCTCGCGCCGCTTGGCTGCGTCGATGCGCGAGCCGTCGATCCAGACGAAGCGGCCGGCCGGCGCCGCGGCGGCGTCGCTGCGCGCCTCGGCCAGCGCGGTGTCGCCGTCGGTCAGCACGACCACGCGCGCCAGCCGCGGCGCCCGGGCCAGCACGCCCAGTTCGTGGCGGCAGCCGAGGTTGCGCGCCTTGAAGCTGCGCAGGTCCATGAGCACCACGTCGCTGGCCGCCACCAGCGCGTCGAGCGCCTGCTGCCAGGTGCTGTCGTGGCAATAGACCTCGTTGATGCGGTAGCGGCCTTCGGCATCGGGCGCGAAGTCGAAGGCGGCGATGCGCGCGGCCAGCTGCGACGGGTGCAGCACGAAGCGCTCGGCCAGCCGGCCGTCGAGGAAGCCGAATGCGTCACCGGCGTCGAGCGTGCGCTCGACCAGGTCGGTGCCGGCGATCAGCAGCGTGTTGCCGCTGGCCCGCCAGCGTTCGATCACCTCGTCGAACAGCGCCTGCACCTGCGCATCGCGCTGGAACACGCGCAGCACCAGCAGCGTCGGCGGCCGGCCGGCGGGGCGGGCCAGGCGGCCGGCGAGCGCCATCACCAGCGGGATCCAGGCCAGCGGGGCGAGCATGACCAGCGCGGCGGCGCCCATGTCGCCCCAGGCGCCGAGCACGCGCAGCAGCAGCACGATGCCCCACACCGCGGTGAACAGCACCATCAGCTCGGACAGCCAGTGCCGCGCGTGCGCCGCGGCCAGCGCGCGGCCCAGCCACTTCGCCGGCCACCATGCCAGCAGCCAGGGCAGCAGCACGAAGGCTGCCATCACGGCCGGCGCGCCGATGCCGGCCGGCAACTGCTGCAGCCACTGCGGTCGGTGCTCGACGATCCAGCCGAGCGCGTCCGTACCGGCCACCGAGGCGCCGACCAGCAGCATCAGCAGCGGCAGCAGCCAGGGCGCCACCGCGCGCGTGGCGCCGCCCAGGCACAGCGAGCCGATCAGCAGCATCGGCACGCCGATCTCGCTGGCCAGGTAGAGCAGCGTGCTGGACAGCGGCTGCGGCTCGATCGAGCGCCAGGCGATGAGCGCGATGCTGGCGACGAACCACAGCAGCAGCACGCCCGCCACGCGGGCGCGCGACCAGCGCCACAGCAGGCCCAGCGCCGGAATCGTCGGCCAGAGGTTGAGCGTGGCCAGCGTGAGCAGCCGCGACGGCGTCAGCATCTGCTCGCCGGCCATCGCGACACCGAGGAACAATGCCGCGCTGCTGCCCGACAGCAGCACCGACAGCAGCACCAGCCACAGCGCAACGCGGCGCGTGGCGCGGCGGTTGTCGTGCCAGTGCAGCGGCCGTGCCGGCGCCAGCGACGCCAAGGGCGAGCCCGCTGGCCGTGCTGGCGCCTTGGCGGCGGCCGGATCGGCGGGCGAGATGGCGGCGGCGCTCATGAGCCGGCGCATGGCGCTGCGGTAGCGCCACGCGAGCGCCAGGGCACTGGCCGCCGAGAGCAATGCGGCCACCAGGAGGATGAAGAAGAGCTTGCCGTTCGTGACGTCCATGCTGCGCCGCCGGTGCGCAGCTTGGACCGGCGCTGCCCGGCGGTCAACCGCGGCGTGAGCTGCCGCGGCGCCGCCTCCGCGTCAGGCGGCCTGTGCCGGGGCGCGCTCGCGCAGCGATCTGCCGATCGCGTGCAGATCGAGCAGGCGCAGCGTGCGCTGTGCTGTGGCGCTGCCTACGCTGACCACCGGCTGGCGTTCGCCGGATGAGTGGCCCGCCGCGGGCAGCGACTGTGCCCAGTCGGCCCGCTCGATGGCGCACAGCTCGGGCACGCCGAATCCGATCGGCTGGCCGTCGACCTCGACCACCAGCACGGCGGCGACGTTGCCGACGCGATCCACCGTGCCGCCGGTCAGGCGGGCGAGGCAGTAGACCGGCAGCGAGCGGCCCTCGAGCACCTGGATGCGGCGCAGCGGGTTGTCGGCACCGAACATTGCGTCGCGGTCGCCGAAGGGCAGGATCTCGCGCACCTGCTCCATGGCCACCGCCGTCTCGGTCGGGATGCGTATGGTGATGACCCGCTGACCGGCGGCCGCTTGTCCCGGCGGCGTGCCGGGCGCGCCCACATGGCGCGGCGACGTCGAGCCAGCAGCCGGCGTGTTGGTGCGGGCCAGGTTGTCCAGTTCGTCGAGGCCGAGCAGGGCGTCGGTATCGAGCACGAGGTAGTCGTGCTCGCGCGATGCCGGCTGCACGATGGCATCGGCCGGGAGCGCGCGCGCATCGAGCACACCGCGGCACAGCGCCGGCATCGCCGAGGCACCGGTGGGCAGCGGCACGACGGCAGTGGCGTCGATGTCGATCACGTCGAGCACCTGGCCGACCAGCAGGGCCATCAGCCCGGCCGGATGACGCACCACCAGCGCCTGGTGGGCGCCCTGCGCCGGCAGGCCGCCGAGGCCGCACAGCGCGCTCAGGTCGATCGCGGCGATCTGCAGGCCGTCGAAGGCGAGGGTGCCGCGGCAGGCGCCGCGGCCAAGCACGGAAGCTTCGATGCGCGGCGACCACAGCGTCGCATGCACCAGCATCGCGTCGATGGCAAAGGCCAGGCGGCCGGTGCGCAACAACATCAGCGCGCAGCGCGGTGCGGTGGTGGCCAGCACGGGGCCGTCGCCGGCCTGTGCATCCCACTGGCGCGCCGGCTCGGGGTCGGCGATCCAGGGCAGCTGGTCCATCGCGGCCAGTGCGTCCAGCGCCAGGCGGTCGACCAGTTCACGGTTGTCGGCCCGTTGCAGGCTGCCGCCGAAAGGCGTGCCCTGCGAGCTGCCGCCGCCGGGTGGCACGCTGCCGGCAACGGCCATGAAGACGCCGGTGACGGCATCGGCCAGCAGGCCGATCAGCCGCTGCTCGTGCACGACGATGACGACACAGGTGGCGCTGGCCATCGAGCTGTCGCGGCCGAGCAGCCGGGCCAGGTCGAGCACCGGCATGGTCACGCCACGCACCGCCAGGGCGCCTGCCACGGCACGGCTCGCGCAGGGCAGTGGCGACAGCGTGGTCAGCGGGAGCACCTCCCGCAAGGCCTGCAGCGGCAGTGCGAGCCGCATGCCGGCGACCGTCAGGCCACCCCACACGGCGGGTTCGGCCAGCGGATTCCCGGCTCCTGTCATGAGACGCTCGTCTGCGCCAGTTCGTCGATCATCGACGACACCTGGGCGGCCAGCGTGCGCTGGTTCTCCGTCGCGCAGGCGATCTCGCCGACGTTGCTGTGCGTGCGCCCGACGTTGTCGAGCACGCCGGCGAAGCTGCCGGCGGCCGCCTTGCTGACCTCGGCGCCCTGGCCGATCTGCATCACCGTCTCGTCGATCAGGCTGGCGATCTCGCGCGCGGCGTTGGCGCTGTTCTCGGCGAGCTTGCGCACTTCGCCGGCCACGACCGAGAAGCCGACGCCATGCGCGCCGGCTCGGGCCGCCTCGATCGCGGCATTGAAGGCGAGCAGGTTGGTCTGGTTGGCGATGTCGCCGATCACCCGCACGATCTCCGACATGCGCAGCGAGCCGCGCTGCACCGTCTCGATGGCCGCCAGCGATTGCTGCAGCGCGCTGGCGCCGGCCTGGGCCGATGCCGCGGCGGCGCTGGCCGTCTCGGCTGCCACACCGGAGTTGGCGGCAATCGTGCCGATGCTGTCGGCCAGCCCACGGATGCTGGCGGTCATCGCCTGCGTCTTCTCCTGGATGCGCCGCTCGAGCTGCACTTCCTTGGTCACGTCGAAGGCGTACTTGACGATCTTCGCCACCTTGCCGTTGAGGTCGAAGATCGGGTTGTAGGTGGCGTGGATCCACACGTCGCGCTCGTACTTGCCGACGCGGTGGAAGCGCCCGCTGACGAGTTGCCCCTCGCCCAGGCGCAGCCAGAAGTCGCGGTACTCGATGCCCTGCACGTAGTCGGCGCTGCAGAACAGGCTGTGGTGCTGGCCCTGGATCTCGCGCAGCGTGTAGCCCATCGCGGCAAGGAAGTTGCGGTTGGCGGTGAGCACATTGCCGGACAGGTCGAACTCGACCACCGCCTGGCCGAGGTCGATGGCCGCCACCTTGGCCTGGTACTCGGCGTTGCGCAGCTTGTGCTCGGTGATGTCGGAGGCGAACTTGACCACCTTCACCGGGTTGCCGTGCGGGTCGAAGATCGGGTTGTAGGTGGCCTGAATCCACACCTCGCGGCCGCCCTTGCCGATGCGCTTGAACTCGTTGGCGACGTACTCGCCGCGCCCGAGCCGCTCCCAGAAGCCCAGGTACTCGGCGCTGGCCGCGGTCTGCGGCTCGACGAACATGCGGTGGTGCCGGCCGACGATCTCTTCGGCCGCGTATCCCATCAGCCCAAGGAAGTTCGCGTTGGCGGCGAGCACCTTGCCGCTCAGGTCGAATTCGATGACGGCCTGCGCCCGGTCGATCGCGCCGAGCTTGCCGTCGACGTCCAGCCGCGCGAGCTTGGCCGCGGTGATGTCCTGGCCCAGCGTCAGCACCTTGGCGAGCTGGCCCTCCAGGTCCATGATCGGGCTGGCCACGGCGGAGATCCACACCTCGCGCCCGCCCGCGCCGCGGCGGCGGAATTCGCGGGAGATGGAGCGCCCGGCGCGCAACAGCGTCCAGCCCTCGAGCCGCTGCGCGTCGTTGCGGTCGCTCTCGAACACCAGCATCGACTCGTCCTTGCCGACGAGATCGTGCGGGGTGTAGCCGAGGGCCTCGCACATGCGCGGGTTGACGGACAGGATCGTGCCCTGGCGGTCGATCTCGATCAGGCAGGAGCTGGCGGAGACCGCATCCATGCGCGCGCCGGTCTCTGCGGACAGCAGCTTGCGCGTGCTGATGTCGGTGCAGTACTTGACCACCTTGACGGTCTGCCCGTCGAGATCGATCACCGGGTTGTAGCTGGCCTGGATCCACACCCGCTTGCCGTTCTTGCCGATGCGCAGGTACTCGCCGGCGTCGAAGTCGCCGCGGCCGAGCTTCTGCCAGAACTGCCGGTAGGCCGGGCTCGTCGCCTCGTCGGGCTCGACGAACAGGCGGTGATGCTGGCCGGTGATCTCGTCCAGCGTGTAGTCCATCAGCTTCAGGAAGTTGTCGTTCGCCGTCAGCACGTTGCCGGCCAGGTCGAACTCGATCACCCCCTGCGAGCGGGAGATCGCCGCGTTCTTCGCGTCGTCCTCCAGCGCCTTGCGCTTGGCTTCGGTGATGTCGCTGGCGAACTTGACGATCTTGTAGACCTCGCCCTTCGGATCGACGATCGGCGTGTAGGTCGCCTGCAGCCACAGCGCCTGGCCGCTGGCCGTGACACGCTGGAACTCGCCGCTGCGCTTTTCCCCGCCGGCCAGCGCCGCCCAGAAGGCCGTGTACTCGGGGCTGGACGCGTGGGCCTCGGTGCAGAACAGGCGATGGTGCTGGCCGAGCACCTGCTCGAGGCGGTATCCCGACGCGGCCAGGAAGCTCTCGTTGGCCGACAGGACGCGGCCCTCGGTGTCGAACTCGATCACGGCCTGCGTGCGCCCGATCGCCGCCACCTTGGCAGCGGCTTCCAGCGCCAGCCGCTTGGCCGGCGTGATGTCGATCGCGAACTTGACCACGCTGACGGGCTTGCCTGTGGTGTCGAGCACCGGGTTGTAGGTGCCCTGCAGGTAGACCGGTTGACCTTGAGCGCCGATGCGCGCGAACTCGCCGCCGCGGAATTCGCCGCGGCGCAGCGAGTCCCAGAATGCCTTGTAGTCGGGATGCTGGGCCACCTCGTTGGTGCAGAAGAGGCTGTGGTGCCGGCCTTCCACCTCTTCCTGCGTGTAGCCGAACAACTGCAGGTAGTTCTCGTTGGCTCGGATGACGATGCCGTCCAGCGTGAACTCGGCGACGGCCTGGCTGCGGTCGATGGCGGCCAGCTTGCCTTGCATCTCCTCGTTGTCGCGGCGACGTGCCGACTCGCGGACGGCTCGGGTCTCTTCGGGGCTGTTCGAACTCATCACTTCACCTCGGGGTTCCGGTGCAGCCGGAAGTCTTCCGGATCTGCAAAAATGACATTAATGAAATCCTGCCATTCTTTGTCGACCATCGCCACGGCAACTTGAGGCCTGGATCGTGAAAAGTCGAGCATGCAGACAGTCATCTGCTGAGACTGGTCATCGTCAGTTCACCGAGGGCAGATCATCGGATGATCTGTGTTTTCCCAGTTCCTGCTGGGACTGGATGATCCGCCGGGCCCATGCAGCATCTGCCCAGCCGCGTGAGGTTCGGTGCGCGCTTCACCGTGGTAGCGTAAGTGATAGATATAATAGTAGCGAACGGCTACCTGATCGAGTTCCGGCACTTCGGCGCTTGAGGTCGCCCACCGTGCGAGAGGCGCAAAGGACGTCTCGGCATGTCCCTCGTCGCGAAGCGATGCGGTGCCGTCGCGAGTCTCGCTGTCCCTGACATCACTACGGCCTGGCTCCCCCTGGGCGCTGCTGGACGCGGCCGTGCACTCGCGTGGTCCGACACGTTGACGTGGGAGCTGCTGCCGCGGGTGGGCGATCGGCACTTCGATCGAGATCGCCTGACACCTGCAGACGATGAGCGACACGCTGGCCAACGTGGTGCCCTACCTCGGCGAGCTGTCCTCGCACATGGACAGCGGCATGGAGGTGGTGACCGGCTCGACAACTGCGTGATGCAGGCGCAACGCGACGACCACCATCTCGGTCTGCAGCAAAGCGCGCCGCAGGCGCCGGTGGCCGCCGCGCCCCAGGGGCCGCGCATCGAGCTGTTCTGAACCGCAGCCGGCCTGGCCTGGAGCGGTTTGGCGCATCGTCGCCGCAGAATGCACAAAGGCCCCGGGTGGGGGCCTTCTGCAATTGGTGCCGGTGAAGAGAGTCGAACTCCCGACCTTCGCATTACGAATGCGCTGCTCTACCAACTGAGCTACACCGGCGTAAGCCCGCGATTATAGCCGGGCTCAGCTGTAGGTGACCCAATCGGCCCGCTCGGGGCCCATCAGGTGGGGCAGGGTGTTGAAGCTCAGCAGCGAATGGCGCTTCGGGCTGAAGACGAACTCGCTGACCGCGCTGTTGCGGATGCGCAGGTTCAGCTCGATTGCGGTGCCGTTCGGTGCGCCCAGAACATCGGCCACGGCCGTGGCGATGGGCCCGCCGCTGGAGACGAGCAGCACCGCACCCTCGTGGCTGGCGCGCACGTGGTCCAGCGCCTCGCGGATGCCGGCCACGAAGTCGGCATGGCGCGGCATGCCGACGGGCTCGGTGCGGCCGTCCATCCACGCCTGCAGACCTTCGCGCAGCAGCCGGAAGTGCGCACGTGCGCCGTCCGGCGAGTTCAGCGGCGGCAGAGGCCCGGGGTTCAGCGCAGCCACCAGCGCATCGCTGTCGTACTCGTTCAGCCCCGGCCAGGCCTGCGCGTCCGGCGCCATCTGCAGGCCCTGCGCAATGCTTGCCAGCGAATCGACCTGGCGCTTCAGCGTGCCGGTCAACGCGGCCTCGAAGACGATGCCGTTCTCGCGGAAGTACTCGCCCAGCCGCACGCACTGGCGCTGGCCGAGTTCGCTCAGGCGGTCGTAGTCTTCGCTGCCGAACGAGGCCTGGCCATGGCGCACGAGGTAGAGCTGGCCCATTCAGGCCGACTCGGCGTGGTAGGCCGTGACGCGCTCGACCTCGTTCTTCGAGCCGAGCATCACGCTGACGCGTTCGTGCAGCTTGGTCGGCACGATGTCGAGGATGCGCTGCGTGCCGTTGGTGGCCATGCCGCCGGCCTGCTCGATCAGGAAGCTCATCGGGTTGGCCTCGTAGAGCAGGCGCAGCTTGCCGGGCTTGTCGGGCTCGCGCTTGTCCCAGGGGTACATGAACACGCCGCCACGGGTCAGGATGCGGTGCACGTCGGCCACCATGCTGGCCACCCAGCGCATGTTGAAGTCCTTGCCGCGCGGGCCTTCCTTGCCGGCCAGGCATTCGTCGATGTAGCGCTTCATCGGCGGCGCCCAGTGGCGCATGTTGCTCATGTTGATCGCGAACTCCTTGGTGTCGGCCGGCACCTGCACCTGGTCGGCGGTCAGCACCCAGGAGCCCATCTCGCGGTCGAGCGTGAACATCGCGACGCCTTCGCCCACCGTCAGCACCAGCGTGGTCTGCGGGCCGTAGACGCAGTAGCCGGCGGCGGCCTGCGCGCGGCCGGGCTGCAGGAAGTCCTGCTCGCTGACGCCGCGGTGGTGGCCGACCTTGCGCAGCACCGAGAAGATGGTGCCGATGCTGACGTTCACATCGATGTTGCTCGAGCCGTCCAGCGGGTCGAACAGCAGCAGGTACTCGCCCTGCGGGTAGCGGTTGGGCACGACGTGGATCGAGTCCATCTCCTCGCTGGCCATCGCCGCCAGGTGGCCGCCCCATTCGTTGGCCTCGATCAGCACCTCGTTCGAGATGATGTCCAGCTTCTTCTGGATCTCGCCCTGCACGTTCTCGGTCTGCGCGCTGCCCAGCACCTCGCCGAGCGCGCCCTTGTTGACCGAGATCGCGATCGTCTTGCAGGCACGCGCCACCACCTCGATCAGCAGCCGCAGCTCGGCCGGGATGTGCCCATGCTCGCGCTGCTGTTCGACCAGGTACTGCGTCAGGCTGATTCGTTTGGCCATCTCAGTGCCCGCCCGGCCGCCCGAAGGGCACTGAGCGCCCCCTCGGGGGGCAGTGAACGCAGTGAGCGTGGGGGTTCAACATGTCAGGACTCCAGGGCTCGCGTGACCACCTCACGCACGTCGTTGGACAGATCGGGCCGCGCCGCCACCCGGGCGATCGCCTCGCGCGCGGCGCTGCGGTAGGGTTCGGCCAGCTTGGCCCAGCGGTCCAGCGCGCGGGCCACGCGAGAGGCCAGCTGCGGGTTGAAGGCGTCGAGCTCGATCACACGCTCCGACCAGAACACGTAGCCGGCGGCATCGGCGCGGTGGAAGGCCGAGGGGTTGTCGCCGCACAGCGTGCGCACCAGGCTGCGCGCGCGGTTCGGGTTGTGCAGCGTGAAGTCCGGGTGCTTGAGCAGCGCCTTGCAGCGCGTGAACACGCGGCCGTCGCGCTCGGGCGTGCTGGCCTGCGCGGCGAACCACTTGTCGATGGCCAGCGGGTCGTCGCGGAACAGGTCGTGGAAGCGCTGCAGCGCCAGGTCGGCCATCTCGGAGTGCGAGGCCAGCAGCGCCCACAGCGCGCCCTGGCGGTCGGTCATGTTGCCGGCGTCCTTGAAGCGCTGGTAGGCCTTGCCTTGCCAGAGCACGTCACCTCGGGCGGTGGCGTCGAGGCAGAGCATGGCCAGCGCCAGGTTGGCCAGCGCGCGGCGGCCGGCCGGCAGCGGCTGCGGCTGGTACGGGCCCTGGACCTGGTGGGCCTCCCAGGCCCATTCCCAGTCAGCGCGCAGTGCCTGCGCCAGCTGCAGCAGCATCGCCTCGCGCGCAGCATGGATGGCGGCGGGGTCGACCACCTCGAGCTGCTCGGCGATGTAGATCTCCGAAGGCGGCGTCAGCACCAGTTCCTTGAACGCGGCGTCGAGGTCGGCGTGGCGCAGCACGCCGCACATCGCGTCGACGAAGGCGGCATCGAGCTGCAGCGGCGTGCCCTCGCGCACCGCCGCGAGGATGCGGTTCAGCGCCAGGCGCTGGCCGGCCTCCCAGCGGTTGAACGGATCGGGGTCGTGCGCCAGCAGCACCAGCAGGTCGGCATCGGCCAGCCCGTCGACCAGGTGCACCGGCGCCGAGAAGTGGCGCAGCAGTGAGGGCACCGGCTCGGCATCGACGTCGACGAAGGTGTAGAAGGTCTTCGCCTCCTCGAGCACCAGCACCCGCTCCGTCGAGGCCTTGTCGGTGGGCTCGTCCTCCAGGCGCAGCGCCAGCGGCCGGCCGTCGCGCGACAGCAGCCCCATCGCCACCGGGATCACGAACGGCTGCTTGTCGGCCTGGCCGTGCGTGGGTGCGCAATGCTGCTCCAGGGCCAGCGTGTAGCTGCGCGTCGGTGCGTCCCAGCGGCCGCGCGCGGTGACTCTCGGCGTGCCGGCCTGCGCATACCAGTGCTTGAACTGCGGCAGCGTGCGGGCCAGTTCGCTGCCCGGGTTGGCGTCGGCGATGGCCTGGGCAAAGTCGTCGCAGGTGACGGCCTGGCCGTCGTGGCGCTCGAAGTACAGCGACATGCCCTTGGCGAAACCCTCGCGGCCCACCAGCGTCTGCATCATGCGCACGACCTCGGCGCCCTTCTCGTAGACGGTGGCGGTGTAGAAGTTGTTGATCTCGACGTACTCGTCGGGGCGCACCGGGTGCGCCATCGTGCCGGCGTCCTCCGGGTACTGCCACTCGCGCAGCTGGCGCACGTCGGCGATGCGCTTGACCGCCCGGGCCGTCGCCGAGCCCGACATGTCCATGCTGAACTCCTGATCGCGGAAGACCGTCAGGCCTTCCTTCAGGCTGAGCTGGAACCAGTCGCGGCAGGTGATGCGGTTGCCCGTCCAGTTGTGGAAGTACTCGTGGCCGACCACGCTCTCGATTCCGGCGTAGTCGTTGTCGGTCGCGGTCGCCGGCTGGGCCAGAACGTACTTCGTGTTGAAGATGTTCAGGCCCTTGTTCTCCATTGCGCCCATGTTGAAGTCGCCGACGGCGACGATCATGAAGCGGTCCAGGTCCAGCGGCAGCTTGAAGCGGGCCTCGTCCCACACCACCGAGGCGATCAGCGAGTTCATCGCGTGCTCGGTCTTGTCGAGGTCGCCGCGGCGCACCCAGACCTGCAGCAGGTGGTCCTTGCCCGAGCGGGTGCGGATGTGCTGCTCGCGCGCCACCAGGTCGGCCGCGACCAGCGCGAACAGGTAGCTCGGCTTCGGGAACGGGTCGTGCCACTTGGCAAAGTGGCGGCCGTTGTCCAGCTCGCCCTGCTCGACCAGGTTGCCGTTGGACAGCAGCACCGGGTAGCGCGCCTTATTCGCGCGCAGCGTGACGGTGTAGACCGCCATCACGTCGGGCCGGTCGAGGAAGTAGGTGATGCGGCGAAAGCCTTCCGCCTCGCACTGCGTGAAGAAGCCGCCGCCCGAGGTGTACAGGCCCGACAGCTGGGAGTTCTTCTCCGGCGCGCAGGTGTTGCGGATCTCCAGCGTGAAGTCACCTTCGGGCGGGTTGTCGATCACCAGCTCGCCACCCTCGACGCGGAACGACACGCTCTGGCCGTTGGCGAGCACGCGCAGCGGCTCCAGGTCCTCGCCGTGCAGGCGCAGCGCGCCGCCGGCGCCGGTGGCGTTGCGCTGCACCGCCATGCGGCTGGCGACGATGGTGCGCATCGGGTCGAGGTCGAACGTCAGCTCGACGCTGCGGATCCAGTAGGCGGGGGCGGCGTAGTCCGCGCGCCGTACGGCCTGGGCAATGCCTTCACGCATGGTGGTCTTCTTTCGTCAGGGCAAGGGGGTCGAGCGGGCGGAAGTCCGCCGCACTCGAAAGCAGATTGGGGAAGCCGGCGAAGGCCTCGGCGGGCAGCGTGGTGGTCAGCGCCACCGCGCCCATGCCGGCACGGCGCGCGCCCTCGATGCCCAGCGGAGCGTCCTCGAAGACGATGCAGCGAGCCGGCTCGAGGCCGAGGCGGCGCGCGGCCTCGAGGAAGATGTCCGGGTGCGGCTTGCCGCGCAGCCCGTCGGCGGGGCTGACGACCGTTTCCACCCAGCGGTCGATCGGAAAGCGCGAGAAGGCCAGCTGCATGTTCTCGGGCGTCGACGCCGTGCACACCGCCAGCCGCAGGCCGGCGGCCAGCGCACGTTCGATGAAAGCCTGCGCGCCGGAGATCAGCGCCAGCTTCGGCGCCGCGATCTCGCGGTACAGCGTCTCCTTCTCGTGCGCCATCGCCAGCCGCTCGTCGGCCGAAGCCGCCGGGAACATGTCGGCCAGGATCTCGTCGTTCGAGCGGCCCGCCGTGGCCTTGAAGAAACCATCGGCGTCGATGGCCAGGCCGCGCCGGGCATGCCACGCCACCCACGCGTCATGGTGGTGCGGCATGCTGTCGATCAGCGTGCCATCGAGGTCGAACAGGAAACCCTGGACGGTGGCCACGGGCTCAGACACCCTGCTTCAGGCTGGCTTCGATGAAGGCGTCGAGGTCGCCGTCGAGCACCTTCTGCGTGTTGCTGATCTCGACGTTGGTGCGCAGGTCCTTGATGCGGCTCTGGTCGAGCACGTAGCTGCGGATCTGGTGGCCCCAGCCCACGTCGGTCTTGGTGTCCTCGAGCTTCTGCTGCGCTTCCATCTGCTTGCGCATCTCGTGCTCGTACAGGCGAGAGCGCAGCATCTGCCAGGCCTCGTCGCGGTTGCGGTGCTGCGAACGGTCGTTCTGGCACTGCACGACGATGCCGGTCGGGATGTGCGTCAGCCGCACCGCCGAGTCGGTCTTGTTGATGTGCTGGCCGCCGGCGCCGCTGGCGCGGAAGGTGTCCGTGCGCACGTCGGCCGGGTTGATCTCGATCTCGATCGAGTCGTCGACCTCGGGGTAGACGAACAGGCTGGCGAACGAAGTGTGGCGGCCGCCGGAGCTGTCGAACGGGCTCTTGCGCACCAGCCGGTGCACGCCGGTCTCGGTGCGCAGCAGCCCGAAGGCGTACTCGCCCTCGACCTTGATGGTGGCGCTGCGGATGCCCGCCACGTCGCCCTCGGTCTCTTCCATCACCTCGGTCTTGAAGCCCTTGCGCTCGCAGTACTTGAGGTACTGGCGCAACAGCATCTGCGCCCAGTCGCAGGCCTCGGTGCCGCCGGCGCCGGCCTGGATGTCGATGAAGCAGTTGGACGGGTCCGCCGGGTTGTTGAACATGCGGCGGAACTCGAGCTGCCCGACGATCTCGCCGAGCTTGGCCGCCTCGTCCTCGATCGCGGCCAGGCCGTCGAGGTCGCCGTCGGCCTTCGACATCTCGTACAGCTCGGTGTTGTCCGACAGGTTGCTCGCCAGGTGGTCGATCGTGCCGACCACCGTCTCGAGCGACTTCTTCTCGCGCCCGAGTTCCTGCGCGCGCTTCGGCTCGTTCCAGACGTTCGGGTTCTCGAGTGCGGCGTTGACCTCGTTCAGCCGCAGTGCTTTGCGGTCGTAGTCAAAGATACCTCCGCAGCGCTTCGGTGCGCGAGCTCAGGTCGGACAGGGAGTTGCCGATCTGGTTGATGCGTTCGATGTCCATGGTGCGGAGCCTTCTGGGAAAGGCGCGCATTTTCGCACGCGTCCGGCCAGGCCAGCCTCAGTCTGCGGCCACGAGGCCCGATAGTTGCTGATGAGTTCACGCCGCTGCGCGCCGGCCCGAATTCCCACACTGAGGCATGACGATGACCACCCCGCTTGCGAAGACCCCTGCCGGCCAGCAGGAGATCCGGGCCCGAACCCTGGCCCTGGCGCGACCCGCACGGACGCTGCTGGTGCTGGCCGACGGCACCCGCGACGCCGGGCAACTGCTGGTCATGGTGCAGGGGGCCACCGAGGCGGACATTGACAGCCTGCTCGAGGCAGGGCTGCTGGCGGCAGTGCCGGCAGGGCGCAAATCGATGGCCACGGCGGCAGCGGTGGCCGAGCCTGCCGCCACTCCCGCCGACGATGTCAGCCAGAGCGATCTGGGCTACCAGGAGCTCTACGACAGCCTCAACGCCCTGTGCCGGGAGCAGCTCGGGCTGATCAAGGGGCTGCGCTTTTCGCTCGAGATCGAGAAGGCGGACGGGCTCGACGCCCTGCGCGACGTGGCCCGCCGCTTCGTCGCCGAAGTGCAGAAGATCAAGGGCGACTCCGCCGCCCAGATGAGTCGCCGCGCACTCGGCATGACAACTTGACGCGGCGATTTCCGGGTTAGTCCGGACGGGGGTTGTCAGGATTCAATCCCTTACTGTCAGAAACCTGTAAGCGATCCGGAACGACAGTCTTGCACCTTCCTGACAAGGGTGCCGGATGCTCCTGTTCGTGTCTTCCGTGAAGCTGATCGCCGAGATCGCGCTGATGGCGCTGGCCGGGCAATTCCTGCTCGGCGCTCTCGCCGGCCAGAAGCGCGAGACCAACTTCTTCTACAAGCTGCTGCAGGTGCTGACCGGCCCCTTCGTCAAGGGCGTCCGCCTGATCACGCCCCGCGTGGTGATCGACCGCCACATCCCGCTGGCGGCCTTCGTGCTGCTGTCGATGGTGTGGGTGATCACGACCATCGTGAAGGTCAACCTGTGCCTGCAGATCGGAGTCGAGCAATGTCGCTGAAGCAAGGTGGATTCGACTACTGGCGCCTGAAGCTGCGCGCCATCGTGCTGCTGGTCTTGGGCCGCAACACGGCCGCCGAGGCTGTGTTCGACCAGATGGTGCTCGCCTGGCCGCAGGATCCCTACGCACTGGCCAGCCGGGCCCACCTGCGCGCCCAGCGCGGCGCACGCGACGAGGCGATCGCCGACTACCAGGCGCTGGTGGCCGCCCACCCGACGCGCGCCGCCGCCGACTGGTTCAACCTCGCCTTCACGCTGGAGACGGCTGCGCGGCTCGAGGAGGCCGAAGCGGCCTTCCGCCGCGCGCTGAGCTTCGACGACAAGTTCGACCGCGCCTGGTACGGCCTCGGCCTGACGCTGATCCAGCTCGGCCGCCACGAGGAGGCCGTCGTGGCACTGAAGCGCAACACCGAGCTGCAGCCGATGAGCCCCTACGGCTGGTACCAGCTCGCCCGCGTGCACATGGACCGTCAGGATCCTGACGAAGCCCGCAAGATCATCCGCCACCTGAAGGGCTTCGAGCCCAAGGTTGCGGCGCAGCTGGAGCGCGAGACCGGACTCGCGGCCTGAGGCGACAAGCAGAACCGTTTCAAACGGCGTATTGGGACCGGGCCATCCCCCGGAGGTAGGCAACCTTGGAGGCACTTCGATGCAGCAACTCAGCGAAAGGCATCACGAGTACTGGCGCAAGAACCTGCGGATCACAGCCATCCTGCTGGCGATCTGGTTCGTCGTTACGTACGTCGTCGCGTTCTTCGCGCGCGACCTGAACTTCACGTTCTTCGGCTGGCCATTCAGTTTCTGGATGGCCTCGCAGGGCTCGTTGATCGTGTACGTCGCCATCATCTGGTTCTACGCGAACTACATGAACAAGCTCGACCAGCAACACGGCGTTGCCGAGGAGGAATGACATGGCAGGCTTGAGTTTCGAATCGGGTGGCGGCGGCAGCGCCGCGGCGGCCAACAAGGCCTTCAAGCAACAGCTCAACAAGGTCTATGCCTGGTACACCGGGGGCTTCATCGCCTTCGTGGTGGTGCTGGCGGTGCTCGAGCAGATGGGCCTGCCACGCCAGTGGATCGGCTTCATCTTCCTGCTCGCCACCGTGGCGCTGTATGCCGGCATCGGCATCATGAGCCGCACCAACGACGCGGCCGAGTACTACGTCGCCGGGCGGCGCGTGCCCGCGGTCTACAACGGCATGGCCACCGGCGCTGACTGGATGTCGGCGGCGTCGTTCATCGGCATGGCCGGCACGCTCTACCTTACCGGCTACGGCGGCCTGGCCTTCATCATGGGCTGGACCGGCGGCTACTGCCTGGTGGCGCTGTTCCTGGCACCGTACCTGCGCAAGTTCGGGCAGTTCACGATTCCCGACTTCCTGGGCGCACGCTTCGAGGGCAACCTACCGCGCTTCATCGGCATCGTCGCCGCGATCCTGTGCTCGTTCACCTACGTGGTGGCGCAGATCTACGGCGTCGGCCTGATCACCACGCGGCTGTCGGGCCTGGCGTTCGAGATCGGCATCTTCGTCGGCCTCGGCGGCATCCTGGTGTGTTCGTTCCTCGGCGGCATGCGTGCCGTCACCTGGACCCAGGTGGCGCAGTACATCATCCTGATCATTGCCTACATGATCCCGGTGGTGTGGCTGTCGGTGAAGCAGACCGGCGTGCCGGTGCCGCAGGCGATCTACGGCTACCAGCTGCAGAAGGTCACCGAGCGCGAGAAGCAGTTGCGCGAAGACCCGAAGGAGAAGGAAGTCATCGCCGCCTTCAAGGCCCGCGCCGACGAGTTCGACGCCAAGCTGAAGGACATCCCGACCGCGCTGGCGGCCGACAAGGCCGCGGCCGCGAAGAAGGTCGCCGACCTGAAGGAAGCGAACGCACCGGTGGCGGAGATCCAGGCGGCCGAGAAGGCTCTGTCCGCCGTGCCGGCCAACGAGGCGGAAGCGAAGAAGGCCTGGACCGCCGCGAAGACGGCCAACGAAGGCCGCGCCAAGCCGCTGGCCGGCATGCCCGCGCACGCCGCCCAGTACGCCGGCGACCCGAACGGCGACGCCAAGGCGCAGAAGACCTACGACGAATCGCGTCGCAACTTCCTTGCGCTGGTGTTCTGCCTGATGGTGGGCACGGCCGCGCTGCCGCACATCCTGATGCGCTACTACACCACGCCGTCGGTGAAGGAAGCGCGGGAGTCGGTGACCTGGTCGCTGTTCTTCATCTTCCTGCTGTACTTCACTGCCCCGGCCCTGGCCGTGCTGGTCAAGTACGAGGTCTTCAACGTGCTGGTCGGCACGCCGTTCGACAAGCTGCCTGCGTGGATCGCGCAGTGGGGCAAGGTCGACCCGGCGCTGCTGTCGGTGATTGACATCAACAAGGACGGCATCTTCCAGCTCGGCGAGATGCGCATCGGCGGCGACATCATCGTGCTGGCCACCCCGGAGATCGGCGGCCTGCCGTACGTGATCTCGGGCATGGTGGCGGCCGGTGGCCTGGCGGCGGCGCTGTCCACGGCGGACGGCCTGCTGCTGACCATCGCCAACGCGTTGTCGCACGACCTGTACTACAAGATGATCGACCCGAACGCGCCCACGGCGCGGCGCGTGATGATCTCGAAGATCCTGCTGCTGGTCGTCGCCCTGGCGGCGGCCTCGGTGGCGGCGCAGAAACCGGCGGACATCCTGTTCCTGGTCTCGGCGGCGTTCTCCTTCGCGGCGGCGGCGTTCTTCCCGGCACTCACGCTCGGCATCTTCTGGAAGCGCGCCAACAAGTGGGGTGCGTCGCTGGGCATGATCGCCGGCCTGGGCACGACCTTCTACTACATGGTCACCACCCAGCCCTGGCTGCGTGGCGTGTTCGGCGTGACCTCGCCGGTGGAACTGTGGTGGGGCATCCAGCCCATCTCTGCCGGCCTGTTCGGCGTGCCGGTGGGCTTCGCGGTGATCATCATCGTCAGCCTGCTGACCCCGGCGCCGTCGCGCCAGACGCAGGAACTGGTGGAGCACGTGCGCTACCCCGACCTGAAGCTCGCCAAGGCCTGAAGTCGGAACATCGAGAGCCCGGGGCTGCGGCCCCGGCACGGGGCCCCGCTCGCCAGAGCGGGGCTTTTTTCATTCTTGATCCAGACCCTGGTCGGGAGGCCGGCGCCTTCGTACGATGGCGGCCACGATGAACACCCCGACCACGCCCTCCGCCAGCCTGATGGCCCAGCTGCGCGCCGAGCTGATGGCGCACGTGCCGTTCGCGCAGATGACGCCGGCCGAGGTCGAGCGCTTCATCGCCTCGGCACAGCAGGGCTACTTCGCGCCCGAGGAGATCGTGCTGTCGCCCGAATCCGGCGTGGCCACCCACCTGATCTACCTGCGCCAGGGCAGCGTCACCGGCCGCCGCGGCCTGGCGGAGGCGGCGGGCGGCTTCCAGTACGAACCGGGCGACCTGTTCCCGGTCGGCGCCGTGCTCGGCGAGCGCGCCGTCACCGCCACCTACCAGGCCCACGAGGACTGCTTCTGCCTGCTGGTGCCCGCGGCCGTGGTGCGCGAACTGGCTGCCGGCAGCGCCGTCTTCGCCGACTTCCTCAACCGCCGCGTCGGCCAGTACCTGGAGCTGTCGCGGCGCGCGCTGCAGGCGAGCTTCGCCTCGCAAACGCTGGCCGAGCAGTCGCTCGAGGCGCCGCTGGGCTCGCTGATGCGCGGCGCGCCGGTCTGCGTGGCGCCGCAGACGCCGCTGGCGCAGGCGCTGGCGACGATGCACGAGCGGCGCATCGGCTCGGTGCTGGTGGCCGATGAGGCCGGCCGGCCGCTGGGCATCCTGACGCGCCACGACATCCTCGGCCGCGTGACGCTGCCGCAGCTGCCGCTGAGCACGCCGATCGAGGCGGTGATGACGACGCCGCTGCGCACGCTGCGTGTCGGCGACACCGCGCAGGATGCAGCGCTGCTGATGTCGCAGCACGGCATCCGCCACGTGCCGGTGACCGACGGTGAACGTGCCGTCGGCATCGTCTCCGAGCGCGACCTGTTCGCGCTGCAGCGGCTGTCGCTCAAGCAGGTCAGCACCACGCTGCGCGCGGCGGCCGACCTGGCAACGCTGCGCCAGGGCGCGGCCGACATCCGCGGCTTCGCCCGCACCCTGCTCGGCCAGGGCGTGCGCGCCCGGCAGCTCACCGAGCTGATCAGCCACCTCAACGACGTGCTGACCGAGCGCCTGGTCACGCTGGTGGCCGGCCGCCGGGGCCTGGACCTGGGTCGCGCCTGCTGGCTCGCCTTCGGCTCCGAGGGGCGCAGCGAGCAGACCATCGCCACCGACCAGGACAACGGCCTGGTGTTCGAGAGCGACGACCCGGCGCGTGATCGTGCGATGTGGCTGGAGTTCGCCCGCGAGGTCAACGAGGGGCTGGACGCCTGCGGCTACCCCTTGTGCAAGGGCGACGTGATGGCCTCCAACCCGGCCTGCTGCCTGACTCCGGCGGAATGGTCGCAGCGCTTCGAGCACTGGATGGCGCACGGCGCGCCCGAGGACCTGCTCAACGCCAGCATCTACTTCGACCTGCGGCCGCTGGCCGGCCAGGCCGCGCTGGCCGCACCGCTGCGCGAACGCATCACGGCGCAGGCGCAGGGCCTGCCGCGCTTCATGAAGCAGCTCGCGCTTAATGCGCTGGAGCATCGCGCACCGCTGAACTGGCGTGGCGCGATCGACACGCGCACGCTGGAGGGCCGCGAGGTGATCGACCTCAAGCTGCAGGGCACGGCGATCTTCGTCGACGTGGCCCGCCTGTACGCACTGGCCCATGGGGTGTCCGCGACCGGCACACGCGCCCGGCTGGAGGCCGCTGCACTGGCGCTGGGAGCCGGTGCGCAGGAAGGTGATGCCTGGGCGGCCGCCTTCGAGTTCCTGCAGCTGCTGCGCCTGCAGGTGCAGCTCGGTGCGGACGGTCCGGCCGCGGTGCGCGGCCCGGCGCCCAACCTCGTCGACGTGGGCACGCTGAACCCCATCGACCGCCGCATGCTGCGCGAGAGCCTGCGCATTGCCCGCACGCTGCAGCAGCGGCTCGAGCTGGACTACCGGCGATGAACACCTGGTGGCGGCGCGATGCCGCGGCGACCGACGACTCCCGCTGGGTGCTGCTCGACGTCGAGTCCAGCGGCCTCGACCCGACGCGTGATCGCCTGCTCGCCATCGCCGCGATCGCCCTGACGCGCCAGGGGGGTGCGCCGCGCCTGGTGTTCGGCGACAGCTTCGAGGTGCTGCTGCGCCAGCCGGAGGCGACGGTCGACAAGGCCAACATCCTGGTCCACGGTATCGGCGTGGGCGCCCAGCGCGGCGGTACCGAGCCGGCGCAGGCGCTGGCGGCGTTCGAACGCTGGGTCGGGCGCTCGCCGCTGCTGGGCTTCCATGTCGCCTTCGACGAAGCGCTGATCCAGCGTGCGATGCGCGCCACGCTCGGCCGCGCGCTGGCCAACCCCTGGATCGATCTGGCCGACGTGGCCCGGGTGGTGCGGCCCGACGTGGCCGGCCGCTCGCTCGACGAGTGGATGGATGCGCTCGGCGTTCGCTGCGCAGTGCGCCATCAGGCCGCGGCCGACACGCTGGCCACCGCCGAACTGCTGCTCAAGCTGTGGCCGCGGGTGCTGGCACAGCGAGAGGGTGACGACTGGCGGGCGCTGACGCGGCTGGCAGCGCAGCGGCGCTGGCTGCCGCGCTGAAGCGCTCCGAGCGGTGCAAGGACGGGCCTACAGCCCGATCAGGAACTTCGCCGCAAACTGCGTGGCCGCACCGCCGCCGCGGGCGTTGGCGATGTAGGCGACGGCCCGTTCGAGCGCGGCGCGAAGCTGCAGTTCGTCGGTGGAGCGTTCGATCTTCAGCGCCAGCATCTCGGCCTCGGGGCCGAGCAGGTCGTTGATGGCCCGCACGGCGTCGCGGCGCGTCGCCTCGAACTCCACGGCCGCCAGCGCCGACGACGGCGCCGGCACGGACGCCGGGCCGGGCACCGACGCCGGGCCTTCGTCCTTCGACGACGAGCGCGTGGCCACCACCTCGATCAGGCCCTGCTCGAGCAGCGCCTTCAACGTCTCTTCGGCCTGCTGCACCAGCTTGCCGAGTTCGGTGTCGGTGCGCTTGCCGTCGACCAGGATCAGCGTCGAGCGGGCGCGGGGCGTGAGTCGGCGCGCACGGGTCTCGATCTCGTGCTGTCCGTCGGCAGTCTTGGTGTAGGTCGTGGCCATGGGCAGCGCGATGGTACAGAAAACTGACCGCGAACTGACACGATGCAGCGGTAGCACGTCACATTTCGGCCCACAGTGAAGCGCTTCACGACGACAGCGCAGCCTGTCGTCCGTGAACCATGCCACTCAGAGGTCGATGTGCCACTCGTGGCTGCATTGCCGGCAACGCACGCGGATGCGCTGCCCGTCGCCCGGTTCGTCCAGCAAGGTCCAGCGCGCGTAGGTGCCGCAGTGCGTGCAGTCGGCCTGGTTGGCGACGAACTCCGCGTGGTTCAGCAGGTACAGGTAGCGGCGCAGGGCCAGCACGCCGATGGCGGCGCTGATCAGGGCAGCGGCCACGATCTGGAGCTGGTCGAGCAGCGGGGCGCTGCGCGAGTAGGCCTCGGCCGCGCCCAGCAGGCCCAGGCTGGCCAGCAGCAGCAGCACGAGGTTGGCGTGGCTCTGCAGCAGCTCCCGCTCGTACCACTTGCGAAAGCCCAGGCGACGGATCGACTTGACTGCACTCACGAAGGCGCCTCCCACTGCCACACGCCGCCGTCATCTTCTCACGCGGGCCGCTGCCGCGCTGTGCCGCTCAAACCAGAAAGGCCTCCAGCCGCCGGGCCAGGGCCTCGGGCTGGTCGTGGTGCAGCATGTGCCCGGCCGGGGCCAGCTGGCAGCGCTCGACCTTCGCCACCGTGGCCAGGCGCGCATCGAACTCGCTGCGCGGGTAGCGGTGGCCCCACCATTTTTCGACGTCGGTGCGGTCGCCATCCACCCACAGCAGCGGTGCCGTGATCAGCTTCCAGCAGGCCAGCACCTCCTCGACGTGGTACAGCAGCGGGTTCACGCGCTTGTGCGCCGGGTCGCCGAGGATCTGCCAGCGGCCGTCTGCGTCCTGGCGCGACCAGTGCGGCGCCAGCCAGGCGGCCTTGTCCTCGGGCAGCAGCGGGTTGGTCTTGCGCAGCCGCTGCGCCACCTCCGCCAGGCTGTCGTAGGGGCGCAGCTGGGCCGGTTCCTTCAGTTCGTCCAGCCACTGGCGGTAGCGCTTGGGCGCCTGCCCGGGCACGGTGGCCGGCATGCCGAAGCCCTCGAGATTGACCAGCCGGCGGATGCGCTCGGGGCGGATGCCGGCGTACAGCATCACCACGTTGCCGCCCATGCTGTGGCCGAGCAGGTCGACCGGCGCACCGGCCAGGCCGAGCTCGGGGTGGTCGAGCAGGGCGTCGAGGTCGGCCAGGTAGTCGGCAAACCAGTAGCTGTCGCTGCCGCCGTTGTCGCTCAGGCCGAAGCCGCGCCAGTCGGCGGCGATCACGAAGCGGTCGGCGGCCAGCGCGTCGACCATGAACTGGAACGAGGCGGCCACGTCCATCCAGCCGTGCAGCAGCACCAGCGGTGGCTTGTCGGGCGTGGCCAGCGAGGCATCGCCCCAGGCGAGCAGGTGGTAGCGCAGGCCGCGCACGGTGACGAACAGGCTGCGCGCCGGCCGGCGGGCGAGGTAGACGGGGGAGCTCATGCGCCCGGACTCTAGTGCCTTGCGCCGCGCGCCGCTGTCGATGGCGGGACAGCGGCGGCTGACACAATGCCGTCCATGAGTGCCTCCCCCGCCTTCACCGTGCGCGCCGCCGAGCTGCGCGACGTCGACGCCATCGTCGGCCTGATCCGCGAACTGGCCGAGTTCGAGAAGCTGACCCACCTTCTGCAGGTGACGCCGCAGACCCTGCGCCCGCACCTGTTCGGCGACAAGCCGGTGGCCGAGGCACTGGTCGCCGAGGTGGACCGCAGCGTCGTCGCCTTCGCGCTGTACTTCACCAACTTCTCGACCTTCCTGGCCAAACCCGGCCTGTACCTGGAAGACCTGTACGTGCAGCCGGCGCAGCGCGGCAGCGGCATCGGTCAGGCGCTGCTGACGCGGCTGGGCGCCATTGCGGTGGCGCGCGGCTACGGCCGCTTCGAGTGGAGCGTGCTCGACTGGAACGAAAACGCGATCCGGTTCTACGAGAAGATGGGCGCGACGGTGATGCCCGACTGGCGCATCTGCCGCGTCACCGGTGATGCGTTGCGCCGCCTCGGCGAGGGTGCAGCGTGACGACCGGCATCACCGCGCTCATCGCCTCTGCCAACCAGGGCGCCGAGGGCGCGGTCGACCGGCTCTACGAACTGCTCTACGCCGAGCTGCGCCAGATCGCGCATGCGAAGCTTCGCGGCGGCCAGGGGCCGACCCTGCTCGACACCACCTCGCTGGTGCACGAGTCCTACCTGCGCCTGGTGAAGCTGCAGCAGTTGCGCGTGGAAGACCGTTCGCACTTCCTCGCCTACGCCGCGCGGGTGATGCGCTCGGTGGTGGTCGACCTGGTGCGCGAGGGCCGTGCCGAACGCCGCGGCGGCGATCAGCTGATGGTCACGTTCGACACCCAGGCCGCCGATGCGCAGCCGGCTTCCGGCGACGAGGTGCTGCAGGTGCACGAGGCGCTTCAGGAGCTGGCCGCCATCGACGAGCGCCTGGTGCGCGTGGTCGAGATGCGCTACTTCGTCGGCCTGGAGATGGACGAGATCGCGCAGGCGCTGGGCGTGGCCAAGCGCACCGTGGAGCGCGACTGGGAGAAGGCGCGCAGCTTCCTCTACGCGAGCCTGAAGCGTGGCTGAGCGGCGCGCGGCCATGGCGGATGGTCGCGCGTCAATGCGTATGCCTGCAGGACACTGCACGCCATTGCCATGAACCTGGCCCGCGACGACTGGTCTCCCCTGCTGCGCCTGCTCGACGAGGCGCTCGAGCTGCCGCCCGCCGAGCGTGGCGCCTGGCTGGCTGCGCGCGAGGCTTCGCTGGGCCACCTCGCGCCGGCGTTGCGCCAGCTGCTCGACGAGCGCCGCGCCATCGAGACCGGCACCTTCCTGCAGGCGCTGCCGGTGCTGGTGGCCGCGCCGGCGGCCAGCGGCCTGGCGATGGGCCAGCGCATCGGGCCCTATGCGCTGCTGCGCGAGCTGGGCCAGGGTGGCATGGCCAGCGTCTGGCTGGCCGAGCGCGCCGACGCGGCACACCGGCGCGAGGTGGCACTCAAGCTGCCCTGGCTGGGCGCGCGCGCCCGCATCATCGGTGAGCGTTTCGCGCGCGAGCGCGAGATCCTCTCGGCGCTGACCCACCCGCACATCGCCTCGGTGCTCGACGCCGGGTTGGACTCCGCCCAGCCCTGGCTGGCGCTCGAGTACGTGCAGGGCGAGCCGATCACGGCCCATGCCGGCAAGCAGGCGCTGGACACCGCGGCCCGGTTGCGCCTGTTCCTGCAGGTGCTGCAGGCGGTGCAGCATGCGCATGCGCAGCTGGTCATCCACCGCGACATCAAGCCGGCCAACGTGCTGGTCGACGAACGCGGGCAGGTCAAGCTGCTCGACTTCGGCGTCGCCAAGCTGCTGGCCGACGACGGCGCCACGCAGGACACCGAGCTCACCCAGCTCGGCGGCCGTGCGATGACGCCGCAGTACGCGTCGCCCGAGCAGGTGGCGGGCCGCGCGCTGGGCACGGCCAGCGACGTCTACTCGCTCGGCGTGCTGCTGTACGAGTTGCTGACCGGCCGGCTGCCCTACACACTCAAGCGCGCCACGCCGGCGGCGCTGGAAGAGGCCATTCTCGAGGCGCAGCTGCGGCCGCCCAGCGCGGTGGTGGCGGACAAGGCGGTGGCGCGCGCGCTGCGCGGCGACCTCGACACCATCGTGATGAAGGCGCTGGCCGCGCTGCCCGCCGATCGCTACAGCTCGGCGGAGTCGATGGCGCAGGACATCGAGCGGCACCTGCGCTCGGTGCCCATCCAGGCGCGGCCGGCGAATCTGGGCTATCGGCTGCGCAAGCTCTGGGCGCGGCAGAAGCTGACCCTGTCGGCGGCGACGGCCGTGGGCCTGTCGCTGATGGCCGGGCTGGGCGTCGCGTACTGGCAGGCAGCCGAGCGCAGTCGCCAGTTCCAGCTGGCGCAGCAGCGCCTGCAGGAAGCCGAGAGCGCGCTGGACTTCGTCACCCAGGTGGTGACCGAGTCGCTGCAGGCTGGCGAGACCCTCAGCCGCGATGCCTTCGTCCAGCGCAGCGAGGCGCTGATGGACAGCGGCACGCAGGCTGCGCCGGGCGAGCGGCTGATGGCGGCCAGCACCATCGCGGTGTGGGCGTCGTCGTTCGGCCAGTACGAGCGCGCCGACGCCTTGCTGTCCAAGGCGCTCGATGGCCTGCCCGCCGACTTCGACCCCGCGCTTGCCGCCACCGCACGCTGCATGCGCGCCGTCTCGCGTTCGAGCGAGGGCCAGGATCAGGGCGCGGCGGCGGAGCTCGATGCCATGATCGCGCTGCTCGAGGCGAAGGGCAGCGAGTCGGACTGGCAGTGCCGCTACAAGCGGGCGCAGCTGCGGCGCAACGGCAACGACGCGGTCGGCGCGCTGGCCGACATCGAGCAGGCATTGCGCAGCTTCGACGCCGCGGGCTACCGCTCGGCACACAGCCGCGCCATCCTCGTGGCCGAGCATGCCTATGCGCTGAGTCTGAACGGGCGCAGCGCTCAAGCCGTGGAGCGATACGCCGCGGCGATCGACATGCTGCGGCGCGCCGGCCGGCCGCAATCGGCCTTTGCCGGCACGGTGCACAACAACTGGGGCAACGCGCTGATCGCCGCTGGCCAACCCGGCGCCGCCATTGCCCAGTTCGACCGGGCGCTGGAGATCGGCCGGCGGACGGCGCCCACGGGATCACCGCCCGTCTACGTGCTGCTCAACCGGGCCCAGGCGCTGCGCGGCGCGGGGGCTCATCGCGAAGCGCTGCAGGCCTATGACGAAGGCCTGCAGGCGGCGCGCGCGCAGAACGCCACGGTGTCGGAGCTCTACGCGCTCGTGGGCATGGCGACCTCCGCAGACGCGCTGGCGCAAGGGGCCGCGGCACGCCGCCATCTCGACGAGGCGAAGCAGGTGGCGCAGCGCCTGCAACTGCCCGCCGGCTCGCCCCAGGCCCTGGGCATGCGCATCACCGAGGCCGTGATCCTGAAGAGCGAGGGCCGGCTCGCCGAGGCGGATGAACGCCTGGCGCGCCTGTCCGACGAGGTCGCGGCCCTCGGACTGAAGGGGACCCTCCCAGCCGCCTTGCGCGTGCTGCGCGCCGACATCGCGCTGGCCCAGTCGCGCGCCACCGACGCGGATGCGCTGGCGTCGCAGGCGCTCGAAGTCGCGCGGGCTGCGCAGGGCGACTTCCCTCACTCCGTGATCACCGGGCTGGCTTGGCTGGCGCGGGCGCAGGCCCAGCAGGCGCTGGGCCAGGGCACGGCCGCGGCAGCCTCCGCGCGGCTGGCCCTGGGCCAGCTGCAGGCCACGGCGCGGCCCGACCATCCCAAGCTGCAGATCGCCCGGCAGATGGCGAACTGAGCGGCGCCGCGATCCGCGTGCCGCTGGCTGGCCTCAGCCCAGACCTCCCACCTGGTAGGTGCAGCGCCCGCTCCACACCGTGCGGCTCTTCGTGCGCTCGGGCTGCGGCGCGCGCACCGTCACTGCGAGTCGGCAGCCGTTGGTGACGAGGTTCTGGCCGCCGGGCGAGGTCAGCGGCACCGTCGGGCCGGCCGGGCCGATCGGGCCGCCGTAGAGGTCGGTCTCGAGCCCATTGCTCGTCACGTACAGCGTCCACTCGTAGCCCAGCGCCTCGCTGCCGGGGTTCTCGACCTCGACATGCGCGCTGTGGCGCGGCGGTGGCGTGTCGCCGACGCTGCCGATGCACCCGCTGCTGCGCAGGTCGATGGTCTGGCCATCGCCCACCGGCACGTCCAGGCAGGCATTGAGCGGACCGGCGGGCTGGCGCGACAGCACCTGCGCCGAGCTGATGCGTGGGTAGGGGTTGGCGGCTGGTGGCTGCACGTCGATGGTCAGCGCCGTGGTCACCGCCAGGCCTTCACGGTCGGTGGTGCTCACGCTCACCGTTCGCGTGCCGGTGGTGTTGAAGCTGACCGACTGGTTGCAGCCACTGGTGCCCGAGAGGGTGTCCGGCGCCGTCACCGTCCAGCGCGCGCGGGTGCACAGGCCGCTCGCATCGGCTTCGTTGCGGTCGGCGGGCTGTGCCGCGATGGCGTAGGGCTCGCCCTGCCGTGCCTCGCCGCTGCCCAGCAGGCGCAGCGTCGGCGCGCTGTTGACCACGTCGACCGCCACGCCCACGCGCACCGACTGGCTGCCGTACGAGGCGGTGAAGCCCAGCAGGTGGCGCCCGGTGGCGGTGAAGGTGTGCGGCGCGCGGGTGCCGCCGAGCACGTCGCGGTCCGTGGTCCAGGGGCCGTCGTAGAGCACGCCTTCGACGTCGGAGCGGATCACCATGTGCACCGAGCGCGCCACCGGATGCGCCACGCTGACCATCGCTGCCAGGTCGCGTTCGACGCGCAGGTCGGCCGTGGCGGTCGGCGTTGCCGTCACCGTGGGTGGGGTGCCGCCGCCCGGCGCCGCCTGCTCTGCCGTCCACGCGCTGCCGCGCGTGCCATCGAACACCGGCTCGGTGATCGCGTCGAACACCTGCTGCGCGTAGGCCGCGGGCAGGTAGGCGTAGCCGGCATCGCCATAGCCGCAGCCCCAGGAGTTGCGCACGATGAAGTAGCCGCCGCCGGGCACGTTGCTCGGCTGGCCGACCTGTGCGAGCTGGTCGTTGCTCAGGAAGCCGACCAGCAGCACCGCATGCTGGCCGCGCGAGCTGCTGACGGTCTTGCCACTGGCGTCGACGCGCGTGGTCGAGAGGTCGGTGACCACGCCGGGCGCGTCCCCGGCGTTGCGCACGTTCGAGAAGCCGGGGTGGACCTGCATCTCCACCAGCAGCGGCACGCCCTGCGCCAGCAGCTCGATGTAGGTGGCCAGCGCGAACTCCTCGCCGCGGGTCCAGCGCGGCTTGGCTGGCGAGGCGAAGGTGCCCGGGCCGCGGTACTCGATCAGCTCGTGAGCGCAGAAGGTGCCGAAGCGGCCGGCAGTGCAGTGCAGCGGGCTCTGGTGCGACGAATCGCTGCAGCTGCCCTTGTCCGGCCCGATGCCGTAGGGGTCGCACAGCCGTGTGAACACGTTCATCGAGGGCCGCCTGGGAGAAGGGTTGTAGGTCCACACGCTCTCCTGCGGCAGTGGCTGGCGCAGCCGCACGGCCTCGTTGAGCACGTCCTGCACGCCGCCGGACTCGACCACGCTGTTCGGGAACCAGGTGAGCCGCACCTTGTTGATCAGGAACTGCTCGCTCAGGTTGACGATGCGGTCGGCCTGTACGTGCTCGCGCATCTCCAGCGCGGCAGAGATCGCGAAGGACCAGCAGGTGTTGCGCTGCCCCTGGTCCTTGACCGGCGGCAGGAAGGCCTGCAGCGCGAACCAGTGGCGTGCCGCCAGGTGCGCGGGCGCGCAGGCGCTGCCGGCGTCGCGGCCGACACCGGGCTCGAGCGCCAGTGCGCGCACGCGCCCGCCCGCCATGGCGATGCCGGCCGGCCGCGGCTGCGTGCCGCGCGCCGCGCCGTGCGTGGCCTGCCAGGCGGCGAGGCGGCTGTCGGCCTCGGCGCGTGCGGCATTGATGGCTTGCAGCGGCTGGCCGGACAGGCTGTCCGGCGTGGGCAGGTTGGCACGCAGTTCGTCGGCGAGCAGGCGGTGCAGCGAGCGGTACAGCGCCAGCGCGTTGTCGGGCTGCTGGCTGGCGCGGTGGGCCGACGCGAAGGACTGCAAGGCGGTCGCCGGGCCGATCAGCCCGACCGTGCGCCCGAGGCCGGTCACCGCCAGTTCGCCATCGGCGAGTGGATCGGCCGCCGCAGAGAGCTGCGCGAGCAGTTCCTGCGCCGCTGGATTCTCGGCCGCATTGGCGCGCAGGTAGGCGGTGTCGGCGTCGAGCAGGCGCTGGCGTTCCGCAGCCTGGGACTCGTCGGCCGCCGGCCCGGCGAGCCGCCAGCGGCCCGCGGCGACGGCGTCGCGCAGCTCGTCGTCGCTGGCCGGCACGGCGCCGGCCGGGATCGGCTCGGACCAGCGGTTGGCCGGCGTCAGCACGCTGTCGGCCGGCGGCGGCTCGCTGCCGCCACCGCCACCACCGCAGGCGCTGATCAGAAGGGCGAAGCACAGGGCCAGTGGGCGCGTGGGCGCAGGCCGGTGTGAGGGGTGACGCATGGGGATCCTCCGCTGAAGAGGCCGTGACGAGGCCTTCGCAACGGGAGTACGCGAAATGACGCCGCCGTCCGCCATGCGCGGGCGATGGCGGATGGGCGCCTTCGATTGCGTATTCCCGGGCAGACCCCTCGATGGCGGGTCTCACTTCAGGGAGAACACGATGGACAAGGGATCACTTCAGCGCGTGCGTCGCGCCTGGCTGACGGCTGGATTCACCTCGCTGCTGCTCGGCGCCTGTGGCGGTGGCGGCTCGGACGGCGGCGAGACGGGCGGGACGCCTGCACCTGCACCTGCGCCGGCACCGGCACCGGCACCCGCACCCGCACCCGCACCCGCACCCGCACCCGCACCCGCACCCGCACCCGCACCCGCACCCGCACCCGCACCCGCACCGGCACCGGCACCGGCACCGGCACCTGCACCTGCACCCGCACCCGCACCCGCACCCGCACCCGCACCCGCACCCGCACCCGCACCCGTGCCGCCGCTGGCCTGGTCGGCCGCGAGCGTGCTGGGCGACGGCCCGGTGCCCATCGACGCGCGAGCCCAGCTGGCGGTGAACACGGCGGGCGATGCCGTCGCGGTGTGGACGCAGCGAATCGACAACCGCCCGGCGGTCGTCGGCAGCAGCTACCGCGCGGGCACCTGGAGCGCCCCGCAGGTCATCCGCGCCAGCATCGGCGACGCGACCGAGCCGCGTGTGGGCATCGACGACGATGGCCACGCCGTGGTCGCCTGGCGCGACAGCGACACCGACGGCCAACTCGGCCAGACCCATGCGATGTGGTCGGCGCGCGGCACGCGGCAGGCCGACGGCTCGATCCGCTGGACGGCCGGCTTCAAGCTGCCCGCCAGCGCCGAGGCGCTGGACAACTTTGCGCTGCGCATGTCGCCCGCCGGCACGGCCGTGCTGGCCTGGCGCGAGTTCCGGCCGGCGGTGCTGGACCTGCCCGCGCAGCGCAACCTCGTCGTCGCCGAAGGCGATGGCACGACCTGGTCTGTGCCGCTGGCGGTGGAGACAGCCGATGGGGACGTGGACCACCCGGCGCTCGCCGTCGGTGCCGGCGGCGCGGCCGTGCTGGCCTGGGAACAGGCCAGCGACAGTGGCGCGGCCCAGGTGCTGGTCAGCCGCCGCGCCGCGGCCTCCAGCTGGTCGCCGCCGCGGCTGCTGAGCGTCACCGGCGGCAGCAACGCCATCCTGTCCACCAGCCCGCGCGTGGCGGTGGCCGGCGACGGCCGCGCCCTGGTGGTGTGGCAGCAGAACCAGGGCCCGCTGCGCAGCCTGTGGAGCAGCACCGGCACGGCGGGCGGCAGCTGGTCGGCCGGCCTGGGCATCACCGCGTCGGACGAGGCGCGCCAGTTCAACGAGCCGGTGCTGGCGATGAACGCCGCCGGCCGCGCGCTGCTCGCCTGGGGCGACGCACGGAGCTCGTGGAACCAGATCTTCGTGCGCGGCTACGACGCCGGCAGCGGCACCTGGGGCGACGAGCAGCAGGCATCGACCGACGAACTGCTGCAGAACACCGAGCAGCAGATCGCCATCGATGCGCAAGGACGGGCCACGCTGGTGTGGCGCGGCTCGTCGGCCAACCCGCACGTGTTCGCGCGCACGCTCGACAGCGCGGCGCGCTGGGTGGGCGCCACGCGCCGCATCGACGGCCCGGCCGAGCAGTCGAGCTACGACCCGCAGATCGCCGTGGACGGCAGCGGCCGGCTGCTGAGCGTGTGGTCGCAGTTCAGCGGCAGCGTGGGCAAGGTCTGGAAGGCGGCGGCGCAATGAGTGCGCGGCACGGCTTGTTCCGCGCGTCGGCGCCGCTGTGGGAGGGCTGGCGAGGCTTTCGCCGTCTCGCCGTGGTGTGCGTGCTGGCCTTCGTCGTCGGCCTCGTGCTCGCGCACGCCGTGGAGCGGCGCGTGGTGGCGCCGGCCTGTGCTGCCCATGCCGCGGCGCACGGGCTGGTCTACCGCGGCGTGACGGTGTACGGGCCGCGCAGCGACGAGTCTGGCGCGCGCTGCCTGTTCGGCCGCAGCGGCGGTGACGACGAGAGCAGCGTGCGCCTGCAGAAGGTGATGCCGTTCTTGCCCACCCTTGCGATCGACTTCCTGCTCGACATCGAGTTCACCGTGCCGCTGTTCGCGGTGCTGTTCGCCGGCCTGACCGCACTGGCCCTGCAGCGGCGTGGCAACGACTTGTCCCTGGAGCCCCGAACACCATGAACCACGACCTTGTCTCCCGGCGCTTCGCGCTGATGGCCACCGCGCTGCTGCTCTCGGCCTGCGGCGGCACGATGCCGATCCAGCCCCAGGCCGCCGCCGCACCCGCGCCGCCGACCCGCCTGCCCTTCCGCGGCGAACGCGTCGCGGTGACGATCTACGAGTTCCGCAGCAGCGTGCCCGAGATCGGCGCTCGCGGCGCCACCGACATGTTCAAGACGGCGCTGGCCGGCCAGGGCCGCTTCGCGCTGGTGGAGCGCGCGCGCCTGAACGAGGGCGTGGTCCGCGAGAAGCAGATCAACGCCGCCGGCCAGAGCACCGGCAAGAGCGCGCAGAAACCGCTGCGTGCGGCCGAGTACATCGTCGAGGCCAGCATCACCGAACTCAGCGTCGGCGATCGGCAGACGCAAGGCGGCGTCAACCTCGGCGGCCTGCAGCTCGGCGGGGGCGGCGCCAGCGATGCGCTGGGCATCGACGTGCGCATCGTCGACGCCACCAGCGGCGAGGTGCGCGATGCGCTGTCGCTGCGCCGGCCGCTGAAGAGCACGGCGGCGCAGGTCTCGGGCACCGCCACGCTGGTGCAGACGCTGCGCTCGATGCGCGGCCAGGAGACCAGCCCGCTGGTGCCGGACCTGAGCCTGCAGAGCAGCCGCAAGGACAGCGTCGACCTGGCGCTGCGCGGCCTCATCAACGACGCGGTGGCGCAGCTCGCCGCACGTTTCTGAACACGGAGGACGACATGAAGACCTTCATCGGGCCGCTCTCGCTGGCGCTGCTGGGCCTCGCGGCCAGTCTCCCTGCTGCTGCCGACGGCAGCTGCGCCGTGGTGGAACGCGCAGCGCAAGCCGCGCTCGCGCAGCCGCGCATCCACGCCGCCATCGATTCGCCGCTCGACCCCGAGGCGCTGAAGATGGGCATGAAGCCGATGCTGATGCACAGCATCGTCATCGACCGCGTGCAGTACAGCAACGCCATCCGCGCCGGCTTCTCGAAGACGCCGCTGGACTCGCCCGAGATGCGCATGCTGGCCGGCGACCTCGGGCCCTTCCTGGTCGAGCAGGGCTGCAAGGCAGCCGGCAGCGAGCGCGTGGCCGGCCGCGAGGCGCAGGTGTTCACGGCCAGCGGCGACCTGGGCCGCGGCGAGATCCGCTTCAAGCTGTGGATCGACAAGGCCAGCGGCCTGCCGCTGCGCGCCACCAGCGACGAGCCCGACGTGGACGTCGAGGTGCTGCTCGGCGCCGCGCCGCGCAAGGGCAAGCCCGGCGGTGCCGTGAAGACGGCAGCCAATGGCAAGCGGATGCTCGCGACCCACGCCTACCTGTTCGGCGACGCGGTCAAGCCGCCCGGCGCCAAGGGCGTTGTCGACGGCGCAGCGCTCACCACCTTGCAGGCCTTGTTGAAAGGGACGCCATGAAGACGCCAGAGATCCATCACCGCCTCGTTCGCCTCGCGGGGCGCTGCGTTGCGCTCGCAGTCACCGGCGCAGCGTCGCTCGCCATCGCCCAGACGGCCAGCACCGGCCGCGCCATCGCCTGGGGTGCCGCGGCCAGCGTACCGGCAGCGGCGCCCTCGGTGACTCGCGCGCCGCTGAGCGTGCAGCCCTTGCCCTCGGGTGCGGCGCCGAAAGCCGCACCGGCCAGCACGCGGATCGCGCGGCCCGACGCCGCGGTGCTGGCGAAGGCGCCCTTGAGAGTCATCCGTGTGCCGGCCTCGCACGCGGTGCCGCCGGCCGGCGCCGCGCTGGCCGCGGCCAATGCGCAGGTGCTCGCCGAGGCGCATGCGATGCCGGCACGGTCGAGCGGCCTGCCGATGCCCAAGTCGCGCCCGGTGCTGGGCGAGCGCATCGCGGTGACCGGCGCGGCCGACGCGGCATCGGTGTGCATTCCCGGCAACACGAGCGCGCCGAAGGGGGCGATCACGCCCGGAGGCCGTGTGTCGATGCGCGGCTGCGACCTGGGCAGCCGCCGCGGCGAGATGCGCATGCTCGGCCAGTTCCCCGGCGGCGTGGTCCGGCTGACGGTGGAGGAGTGGACTCCGGAACTGGTGATCGCCACGGTGCCGGCCGAACTGCGTGGCGTGGTCGACCAGGACGTGCGGATCCAGCTGGTGCCCGCCACCGGCCCGTCGCCGAAGGAACAGCCCGGCCGCTTCCAGGCCCGGCGTGAGACGGTGGAGTTGCCCGATACGCTGTTTGCGAACGTGAACTGCGCGCACCCGCAGCCCTCGGAGTGCAAGCAGGAGACGCTGCTCGGCGCACGCTGGGCCTCGGCCTGGCACGGCGGCAGCGATTCGCAGCGCGGCAGCGACGAGTGGCGGCTCAGCGTGGGCCGGGCCTGGGAACTGGAGCGCATCGAGCATCGAATCGGTCAGGGCCTGTCGGAGCCACGAGCGCAGCCGCACGGCGGCAACCAGCAGATCGTGAACGTGGACTGGGTCTCGCGGCCCGACGAGTGGGGCTACCACGCGCAGTACCTGATTCGGTTCTTCGTCACCGGGCCGGCCGGCGTGCCGTTCACGGCGGGCATGAACTGAGTGAATCCACGGCCCCGGCGGCGGCGGGGCCGGTGCCAGAATCGTCCGCATGGTCTCTTCCGCCACTGTTGATCACCACGCCGGCCTGCATGCCGGCTTCCGCTGGCACGTTCCCGGACAGTTCAACATCGCCGAGGTCTGCAGCGCCCGCTGGGCGCGCGACACGCCGGATGCGGTGGCGATCCGCTACGAGCATGAGGACGGCCGGGCGGCGCAGTTCACCTATGCCGACCTGCAGGCCAACGCGAACCGCCTGTCCAACGCCCTGAAGCGGCTGGGCGTGCAGCGTGGCGACCGCGTCGCCATCGTGATGCCGCAGCGCTTCGAGACGGCGGTGGCGAACATCGCCGTGCTCCAGCTCGGCGCGGTGGCGATGCCGCTGTCGATGCTGTTCGGGCCGGATGCGCTCGAGTACCGGCTGCAGCACAGCGAAGCGGTGGCCGCGATCGTCGACGAGAGTGCCATCGCCAACCTGCGCGCCGCGCGGCCGCAGTGTGCGGCGCTGCGCAGCGTGATCGCCGCCGGCGATGTGGCCGGGCAGGGCGATGTCGACTGGGACGCCGCACTCGCCGCCGAACGCGCCACCTTCACCGCGGTGAAGACGAAGGCCGACGAGGCCGCCGTGCTGATCTACACCAGCGGCACCACCGGCCCGCCCAAGGGCGCGCTGATCCCGCACCGCGCGCTGATCGGCAACCTGACCGGCTTCGTCTGCAGCCAGAACTGGTTCCCGCAGGACGACGCGGTGTTCTGGTCCCCGGCGGACTGGGCCTGGACCGGCGGATTGATGGATGCGTTGCTGCCGACGCTCTACTTCGGCCGCGAGATCGTCGCGTTCCAGGGCCGCTTCGGCGCCGAGCGGGCGCTGGACCTGATGGCGCGCCACGGCGTGACGCACACCTTCCTGTTCCCGACCGCGCTGAAGGCGATGATGAAGGCGGTGCCGCGTCCGCGCGAGCGCTATCCGCTGAAGCTGCGCGCTGTCATGAGCGCCGGCGAGGCCGTCGGCGACGCGGTGTTCGCCTGGTGCCGCGATGCGCTGGGCGTGGTGGTCAACGAGATGTTCGGCCAGACCGAGATCAACTACATCGTCGGCAACTGCGGCCGCTTCGTCGATGCGGCCGGGCGCGTGCATGCGGGCTGGCCGGCGCGGCCCGGCAGCATGGGCCGCGCCTACCCCGGTCACCGCATCGCGGTGATCGACGACGACGGGCGCGAGTGTCCGCGTGGCACGCCCGGCGACGTGGCGCTGCACCGCCTCGACGTGCACGGCCACCCCGACCCGGTGTTCTTCCTCGGCTACTGGAAGAACGACGGGGCCACCGCCGCCAAGTTCACCGGCGGCCGCGACGACTCGTGGTGCCGCACCGGCGACACCGCGGTGATGGATGCCGACGGCTACCTCTGGTACCAGGGCCGCAGCGACGACGTGTTCAAGGCAGCCGGCTATCGGATCGGGCCGAGCGAAGTGGAGAACTGCCTGGTGAAGCACCCTGCGGTCGCCAACGCCGCGGTGGTGCCCAAGCCCGACCGCGAACGCGGCGCGGTGGTCAAGGCCTACGTGGTGCTCGCCCCCGGCTTCGAGCCGGGCGACGCGCTGGTCGACGAGCTGCAGCGCCACGTGCGCGGCAAGCTGGCGCCCTACGAGTACCCGAAGGAGATCGAGTTCATCGCCGCGCTGCCGATGACGACCACCGGCAAGGTTCAGCGCAAGCTGCTGCGCCTGCAGGAAGAGGAGCGCGCCCGCGCGCCTGCCTGAAGGTCTGGTTCAGCCTGGTTCAGCCTGGTTCACTTCGCCGGCGCGGGCTTGTCGGCGCCGTAGAGGCTCGGCGGCGTGCTGCCGGGCTCGCGCTCGCCGATCGCCTCGCCGGTCTCGAAGTACAGCAGCATCTGATGGTGGTCGCCCGGGTGGATGGTGGTGCTGCCGCGCTGCACCTCGATGCGGCCGAGCGCCAGGTTCTGCAGCGTCGCCTCCACCTCGTAGCGCCCGACCGGCAACTGCGCGAACAGCCACGGCCCGTCCATGCGGTGGTCGAGCACCAGCCGGCCGCTGTCGGCCTCGCGGATGCGCACCAGCACGCCGGCCAGGTGCGCGCCGCTGCGCCGCACGGCGGTGGTCAGCCAGAAACTGAACGCCCGACGTTCGGCCTGCAGCGCCTGCTGCTCGTCCTGGCCGATGCCGCCGGACACATAGGCCACCCCGGTCGGACTGGTGCCGCGCTGCGCGGCCGGCACGCTCGCGCCGGTCAGCGCTGCAGACAGGCACAGGGCATGCAGCGGCAAGCGTACGAAGCGGGTGAGGCAGGGCATGGCGGAAGTCTCCGGGTTCGTCAGGTCATCATCAGTCGATTCAGGCCAGCACCGCGGCAACCGGCCGGCGCAGCGAAGGCGGCAGGCGCGGGCCGCGGCCGAAGCGCACGACGAGGTCCGGCCGGCGCGCGCCGATGCCCAGCAGGGTGGCGAGCTGCGGGCGCAATGCGGCCACCTCCACCGGCTGGTTGATGAAGGCGGTGCGGATGTCCAGCGCTGCGGCCTGCAGCACGAAGCGTTCGCAGCAGCGCCCGATCTCCACCCAGTGTGCGGCGTCGTCGGCATCGGAGAAGAACACCGCGAGGCCGGCCGACGAGCGGATCTGCCGCCGGTACTTGTCGTTCTCGCCGTCCGCGGTGACGAACCAGTCGAACAGGTGGCTGCCGAGCCAGCGCGGCGCGGTCGGGCTGCCCGACGAGGCCGCGTACAGGCCGTCGCCGCGGCGCACGGCCTCGTTGCCATCGAAGCGGATCCAGGCCTTCAGCTCGTCGACGAAGGCCTTGTCATTCAACTGCGCCGTGTTGCCGGCGACCACCAGCTCCAGCACCTTCTCCATCGCCGGTTTTGTGGTGAGCAGGAGCACGTGCGTGCCGTTCCCGCTGCCTGCGGCCTCGAGCTGGCGCAGTTCGTCGGCGACCAGCGGCCGGCCGTCGTAGTCGCCGCGGGTGCTCTGGCGCTGCGGGATCGCCGCATACAGCGCCGAGGTGGATGCCTTGGTCGCCTCCAGCGCCACCTGGATGCCCGATGCCGGCTCGAAGCGCGCTTCGGCGTGCAGGCCGTGGTGGGCGGCGGCCAGCACCAGGTTCTCGGCAGCGCAACCGAGCGAGACGTGCAGGTGGTGGTCGTCGGGGTCGACCACCGGGCAACGCCGGGAACGATCGGCCAGGATGTCGATGCCGCGCTGGCCGATGCGGAACGTCCAGCACTGCGTGTTGTGGCTGGAGGGGGCGAGGGTGGCGCAACGCACCAGTTCACGGCGCACGGCCGCGGCGTCCTCGGGCAGCCCCGCGGGCGAACTGCCGGGCCGCGGGTCCGGCATCGACCAGGTGGCCCGCGCCGCCTGCTCGTAGGCGTCCTGCGCGCCGCAGGCGGCCAGCGGCACGGCCGCACCGGCAGCCACGGCCTGGAGGCACTCTCGTCGTGTCGGCAACTCGCTCTCCTTCGCCCTGCCCTGCGGCCACCCATTGCAGCGCGGCGGCTCACCGGCCGGCATGACATGGCGCAAGCGCCGGCCCGTGAATCGCAGCCGCCTGCGCGACAGCGCCGGTGCTGCGATCGCGGCACACTCGCGTCATGGATCCCCTGCCGCCTTCCGCCGCCACGCTCGAGCCCACCGCACTGATCGACAGCGACCACCCCGCGGTGGTCGACTTCGCGCGCCGCCATGCCGTCGGTGCCGACGATCGCGAGCGCGCCGTCGCGCTGACATATGCGGTGCGCGACGGCTTCCGCTACGACCCTTACCGCATCGACCTGTCCGGCCCTGGCATGTGCGCCAGCAGCGTGATCGCGCAGGGCCACGGCTGGTGCGTGCCCAAGGCGGCCTTGCTGGCGGCCGCGGCTCGTGCCGCCGGCATCCCGGCCCGCGTGGGTTATGCCGACGTGCGCAACCACCTGAGCACCGAGCGGCTGCGCCGCACGCTGCAGACCGATGTGTTCGTCTGGCATGGCTACACCGACCTGTGGATCGAAGGCCGCTGGGTCAAGGCGACGCCGGCCTTCAACATCGAGCTGTGCGACCGCTTCGGCCTGCTGCCGCTGGATTTCGACGGCCGCAGCGACTCCATCTACCACCCGTTCGACAAGACCGGCAACCGCCACATGGAGTACGTGAACCAGCACGGCGCCTTCGACGACATGCCGCTGGAACGCATCGTCGCCGCCTTCGAGGCCACCTACCCGTCCTGGCGGCGCGACGAGGCCGGCCTGGACGCGGCCAGCTTCGAGGCCGACGTCGCGAAGGAGGTGCAGCGATGAGTGCGCTGCCGCCACCGGAGGGCTTCGAGCCGATGCGCATCGGCGGCGAGTTCGTCGTCGCCAACGGGCCGATCCTGCAGCGCGGCGCGGGCGATGGTTTCCAGCTCGGCTTCCGTGTCGAACGGCGTCACACCAACAGCATGGGCATCTGCCACGGCGGGATGATGGCGACCTTCTGCGACATGCTGCTGCCGGTCACCGCGTTCATGCGCACCGAGTCGCTGCACGGCCGCTTCCTGCCCACCGTGAGCCTGCAAATCGACTACCTCGCACCCGCGCCGCTGGGCGCCTGGGTGCAGGGCGAGGCGCAGGTGCTGCGCATCACGCGCACGCTGCTGTTCATGCAGGGCCTGGTGAGCGCCGACGGCGAGTCGGTGGCGCGGGTCAGCGGCGTGTTCAAGATCGGCACGGCGGCGCCGGCGAGTGCCGACGCGGCGGGCTGAAGCACGGCGTCTGGCAGTCCTTATGCGGCACTGATGCCGCGGCTGCTACCGTTGTCACCGTGAAGATCGATCCCGGCTTCGAGGCCCCCGTCCGCTGGCGCGACGCCTGGCCGGCGCTGGCGGTGTGGCTGGCCGGCGCGCTGCTGGTGCTGGCCATCGACTGGCACCTGGTGCCGCCGTACGGCACCTTCAGCGTCGAGGACGGGCGGCATGCGCTGTTGCTCGTCGCGCTGCTGCTGCTCGACACGGCCATTGCCGCCTTGCTGATGGCGCTGCGCCGCGAGGCGCGCCGCGCCCGCGGGCATGCGGCGCGCACCGAGCGTCTGCACCGCTGGGGCGAGACGCTGCGCGATGCCGAGGAGCCGCTGACGCAGGCCGGCGCGCTGCAGGCGCTGCTGGCCGAGGCCTCGGGCGACGCGGTGGGCCTGCTGCTGTTGCGCGACGCGCTGCCGGCAGACAACGACGACGCGCAGGTGCTGCGCATCGGCACGCCGGTCGCCGACGAGTGGACCGGCCTGTGGCTGTGCCTGCGCCGCGGCGAGCCGCTCGGGCCCGGCACGCCGCACCACGCCGCGCAGCCCGACTGGTACCTGCCGCTGCGCGGCCGTGGCCAGTGCCTCGGTGCCGCGGTGCTGCGCGGCCGCGGGCTGCGGGCCGACGCCGCGCTGCGCGATCACCTGCAGGCGCTGTGCGACCAGATGGGCCTGGCGCTGCAGCGCGCGCGCAGCCAGCGCGACGAACGCCGCGCGCGCGACCAGGCGCAGTCGCAGGCGGTGCGCAACGCGCTGCTGGCCGCCATCTCGCACGACTACCGCACGCCGCTGGCCACCATCATGGGCGCCGCCTCGTCGCTGCAAGCGCAGGGCGCGCGGCTGGACGCGGCCCAGCGCGAGCGCCTGGCGCACACCATCGTCGACGAAGCGACGCGCCTGGCGCGGCTGACCGACAACACGCTGCAGCTCGCCCGGCTCGACGCGCCCGGCGTCGCGCTGCGCTGCGACTGGGAGTCGGCCGAGGAGATCGTCGGCGCGGTGCTCGCCCACGTGCGGCGTCGTGATGCCGCGCGGCGGGTGCGCGCGCGGCTGGAGCCGGCCCTGCCGCTGCTGTGGTGCGATGCGATGCTGCTGTCGCAGCTGCTCGACAACCTGGTCGACAACGCGCTGAAGTACAGCCCGCCGGAGGCACCGGTGGAACTGCTCGTGCAGCGCCAGGGCGAGCAGCTCGTGCTGGCGGTGCGCGACCGCGGGCCCGGCGTCGTGCCGGCCTGGCGCGAGCGCATCTTCGAGGTCTTCCAGCGCGGCGAGCCGCGGCCGATGGCGGCCGCGGAGGTGACCTCGCCTGGCGCAGGCGCCGGCGTCGGCCTCGCCGTGTGCCGCGCCATCGCCCGCGCGCATGGCGGCGAACTGCGGCTGCGCCCGCGCGGCCGCGGCGGCTCGAGCTTCGAATGCGTGCTGCCGCTGCGCACGCCGCCGGCGCCGCCGGGCGAGGAGGGGGCGGGATGAGCGCCGCACGGCCGTTCCGAAGGCGCTCGCGCCCCCTCGGGGGGCCGGCCTGCGAGGCCTGGGGGGCTCCATGAGGGTGCTGCTGCTCGAGGACGACCGCGAGCTGCGTCGCACGCTGCGCGACGCACTCGCCGTCGAAGGCTACGAGGTGCTCGGTGCCGCCAGCCTCGCCGAGGCGCAGGCGCTGCTGGCGCATGCGCGCGAGCCGCTCGACCTGGTCGTGCTCGACCTCGGCCTGCCCGACGGCGACGGCGAGGAACTGCTGGCCGCGCTGCGCCGGCACGAGTCGCTGCCGGTGCTGGTGATCTCGGCGCGCCAGGCCGAGGGGCAGAAGATCCGCCTGCTCGATGCCGGCGCCGACGACTACCTCGTCAAGCCCTTCGGCGTGGCCGAACTGCTGGCGCGCATGCGCGTGGCGCTGCGCCACCGCGGCACGCGGGTGAGCGCCGCGCTGACCGACTACCGGCACGGCGCGGTGCACGTCGACCTCGCCGCGCAGCGGGTGCGCCGCGGCGGTGAGCCGGTGCACCTCACGCCCACCGAATTCAAGCTGCTCGCCCGCCTGGTGCGCCAGGCCGGCCAGGTGGTCACGCACCGCCAGCTGCTACGCGACGTCTGGGGCGCCGAGTTCGTCGAACACACCCACTACCTGCGCCTGTACATGGGCCAGCTGCGCGCCAAGCTGGAGGACGAGCCGGCCGAGCCGCGCCTGCTGCTGACCGAGACCGGCGTGGGCTACCGGCTGGCCGAGCCCGACGAGGACACGGCGCCGCCGCTTATGCCTTCCTGATGCCGCGGCCGGCACGCTGGGGTCTGGTTCCACTCGACCCCCGCGTCATGACGCCCACCCCACTTGCCTCCGCGCAACCCACCGCGCAGCCCGCCGCCGACCACCGCCGGCAGGGACTCGCGGCCCTCACGCTCGGTGCCATCGGCATCGTCTACGGTGACATCGGCACCAGCCCGCTGTACACCGTCAAGGAAATCTTCGCGCCGGCCACCGGCGTGCCGCTGGATGCGCCGCACCTGGTCGGCGCCATCTCGTGCATCGTCTGGGCGCTGATGCTGGTCGTCACGCTGAAGTACGTGACGCTGATCCTTCGTGCCGACAACCGCGGCGAGGGCGGCGGCCTCGCACTCACCGCGCTGGCCGCACAGGCGGTCGGCTCGAAGCCGCGGCGGCGCGCCGCGCTGCTGCTGCTCGGTGTGTTCGGCGCCACGCTGTTCTATGGCGACAGCGTGATCACGCCGGCGATCTCGGTGCTCGGCGCGATGGAAGGCCTGACCGTGGCCACGCCGGCGCTCGCCCCCTGGGTGCTGCCTCTGTCGCTGGCCGTGCTGGTGGCGCTGTTCGCGCTGCAGCGCTTCGGCACGGCGGTGGTCGGCCGGCTGTTCGGGCCGGTCATCACGCTGTGGTTCGTCGTGCTGGCGCTGACCGGTGTGCAGCAGATCTCGCAGCAGCCGGCCATCCTCGCTGCGCTCGACCCGCGCGAAGCCTGGGCGTTTCTCTCCGGCCGCGGCTGGCAGGTGTGGGCAGCCATCGGCGCCATCGTGCTGGCGATCACCGGCGCCGAGGCGCTGTATGCCGACCTCGGCCACTTCGGCCGGCGGCCGATCCAGCTCGCCTGGACCGGCCTGGTGCTGCCCGCGCTGGCACTGAACTACCTCGGCCAGGGTGCGCTGCTGATGCGCGATCCGTCGGCCATCGAGAACCCCTTCTACCGCCTGTTCCCCGAGCCGCTCGTGCTGCCCGCGGTGGGCCTGGCCACGATGGCGGCGATCATCGCCTCGCAGGCGGTGATCTCCGGCGCCTACTCGCTGACGCGCCAGGCCATCCAGCTCGGCTTCCTGCCGCGCATGACGGTGCGCCACACCTCGGCGCGCGAGATCGGCCAGATCTACATGCCGGCGGTGAACTGGGCGCTGCTGGCCGGCGTGATCGGCGCGGTGCTGTTCTTCGGCAGCTCGTCGGCGCTGGCCGGTGCCTACGGCATCGCCGTCACCGGCGCGATGCTGATCACCACGCTGCTGACCTACGTGGTGGTGCGCCATGCCTGGCGCCTGCCGGCGCCGCTGGCGATCGGCGCGACGCTGTTCTTCGTCGCCATCGACGTCGTGCTGGTGATCGGCTGTGCGGTGAAGTTCTTCGATGGCGGCTGGTTCCCGCTCGCACTCGGCGCCCTGCTGTTCGTGCTGATGAGCACCTGGCATCGCGGCCGTGCGCTGGCGCTTGCCAGCATCCGCCGCGACGGGCTGGAGTTGAAGCCCTTCATCGCCTCGCTGGCCGGGCAGGCGCTGCCGGTCGTGCCGCGCACTGCGGTGTATGCAGTGGCCGACGCCACCACCGTGCCGCAGGCGCTGCTGCACAACCTCAAGCACAACCAGGTGCTGCACGCGCGCAACCTGCTGCTGACCGTGCGCTTCCTCGAGCAGCCGCTGGTGGACGACAGCGAGCGCGCGCAGGTCGAGCCGCTCGGCCACGGCTTCTGGCGCGTGACGCTGGACTTCGGCTTCATGGAGACGCCGGACGTGCCGCGTGCGCTGCAGCGCATCGCCGTGCCGGGCCTGACGCTGGAGCCGATGTCGACCAGCTACTACCTCAGCCGCGAGACCATCGTGCCCACGCCCGGCGCCGGCATGGCGCGCTGGCGCGAGCGCCTGTTCGCGGCGATGAGCCGCAACGCCGGCAGCGTGGCGGCCTTCTTCCGCCTGCCCGACAACGCGGTCATCGAACTGGGCACGCGGGTGCAAATCTGAGCAGCGCGGCGGCCACGGCGGATGCGCTGGCGAGGTGCGCCGTTGCGCACGACTTGCGAGCACGCATCCGCCGCAGCCCCCTTGATGCACACCAAACCGATGCAGAACGGCGCTTGACCCGGCGCAAAGGCCTGGCACGGCGGTTGCAAGTCATGACCTGTCATAACAGGTTGCCGTCGCCGCATGAACGCTGCCCGCAAGACCTCCGCTTCCGCCCGCGCCGCACCGAAGGCGCCACCGGCGAGCGTGGTGCCGATGTCGTCGGTGCCGCTGCACACGCAGATCCGCGAGGCGCTGCGCCGTCGCATCCTCGACGGCACCTATGCGCCGCACTCGCAGGTGCCCTCCGAGGCGCAGATGATGGAGGCCTTCGGTGTCAGCCGCATCACCATCCGCCAGGCGCTCGGTGACCTGCAGAAGGAAGGGCTGATCTTCAAGGTGGCGGGCAAGGGCAGCTTCGTTGCCAAGCCCAAGGCCTTCCAGAACCTGTCGCGGCTGCAGGGTTTCGGCGAGGCGATGGCGCCGGCCGGCTACGAGACCTTCTCGCAGGTGCTGTCGGCACGCCAGGTGAGCGCTGAAGCGGTCGTCGCGCAGCGCCTGCACCTGAAGCCCGGCAGTGCCGTCTTCGAGATCCAGCGCCTGCGCTACCTGAACCGCGAACCGATCTCGGTCGACGTCAGCTACTTCCCGCTGGCCATCGGCCGCCGGCTCGAGCGCGAGGACCTGGCGGCTCGCGACATCTTCGTGATCCTCGAGAACGACTACGGCCTGCACCTGACGCATGCCGACGTGAGCATCGAGGCGATCTCGGCCAACGAGACGCTGTCGCGCCAGCTGCGCACGCCGGAAGACGCACCTCTGCTGCGCATCGAGCGGCTGACCTACGCCGACGAGCAGCCCGTCGACTTCGAGTACCTGTACTACCGCGGCGACGCCTTCCAGTACCGCCTGCGCATCGACCGCACCTGAGGAGCCAGCATGCAGACCATCGAGATGGAGTTCGACCTCGTCGTCATCGGCGGGGGCACCGGCGGCCCGATGGCCGCCGTCAAGGCCAAGGAGGCCAACCGCAACCTGCGCGTGCTGCTGATCGACAAGGCGCACGTCAAGCGCAGCGGTGCGATCTCCATGGGCATGGACGGGCTGAACAACGCCGTCGTGCCGGGCCACGCCACGCCGGAGCAGTACGTCAAGGAGATCACCGTCGCCAACGACGGCATCTGCGACCAGAGCGCGGTGATGGCCTACGCGGCCAACAGCTTCGACATGATCCAGGAGCTCGACCGCTGGGGCGTCAAGTTCGAGAAGGACGAGACCGGCGACTACAGCGTGCGCAAGGTCCATCACCTTGGTGCCTATGTGCTGCCGATGCCCGAGGGGCATCACATGAAGCGCATCCTCTACCGGCAGCTCAAGCGGGCGCGGGTGGAGATCACCAACCGCGTGGTGGTCACCCGCGTGCTGACCGGCGCCGACGGGCAGGTGGCCGCGGTGATGGGCTTTGACTGCCGCACCGGCGAGCTCTACCTGATCCGGACCAAAGCCGCCGTGATCTGCACCGGCGCCGCCGGCCGCCTGGGCCTGCCGGCCTCGGGCTACCTGATGGGCACCTACGAGAACCCGACCAACAGCGGCGACGGTCATGCCATGGCCTACCACGCCGGCGCGTCGCTGGCGAACCTGGAGTGCTTCCAGATCAACCCGCTGATCAAGGACTACAACGGCCCGGCCTGCGCCTACGTCACCGGCCCGCTCGGCGGCTACACCAGCAACGCCAAGGGGCAGCGCTTCATCGAGTGCGACTACTGGTCGGGCCAGATGATGCAGGAGTTCTACAACGAGCTGGCCGGCGGCAACGGCCCGGTGTTCCTCAAGCTCGACCACCTGGCCGAGGAGACCATCTCGACCATCGAGACCATCCTGCACAGCAACGAGCGGCCGAGCCGCGGCCGCTTCCACGAGAAGCGCGGCACCGACTACCGCCAGCAGATGATCGAGATGCATATCAGCGAGATCGGCTTCTGCAGCGGGCACAGCGCCAGCGGCATCCACATCAATGCGCGCGGCGAGACCTCGGTCAAGGGCCTGTACGCTGCCGGCGACTGCGCCAGCGTGCCGCACAACTACATGCTCGGTGCCTTCGTCTACGGGAAGATCTGCGGCGAGAACGCCGCCGCCTACTGCGCCGAGGTGCCACAGGTCGCGCACGACAGCGATGCGCAGGCGAAGGAGGCCGCGCGCATCCTCGCGCCGCTGGGCAAGACCGACGGGCTGCAGCCCAGCCAGGTCGAGTACAAGGCGCGGCGGCTGGTCAACGACTACCTGCAGCCGCCCAAGGTCACGCGCAAGATGCAGATCGGCCTGGCGCGCTTCGACGAGATCCGCGAAGACCTGCAGCACATGGCCGCGCCCGGCCCGCACGAACTGATGCGGGCCATGGAAGTGCACTCCATCCTCGACTGCGCCGAGATGGCGGCGCGTGCCTCGATGTTCCGCACCGAGAGCCGCTGGGGGCTGTACCACGCCTACGCCGACCACCCCGAGCGCGACGACGAGAACTGGTTCTGCCACTCGCTGCTCTCGCGCGACGAACGCGGCGCGATGTCGCTGCGCAAGCAGGCGGTGGAGCCCTACATCGTCGAGGTCGACGAAGAGGAGCGCACCGCCTACCAGCGCCTGCGCATCGCACCGCAGGCTGCCTGACCCTACGGAGACGACGACATGACCATCGCCCTCAACCCGACCCAGGTGCCCGTGCGCGTGGACGAGAGCAAGTGCATCGCCGACAAGGGCTGCACCGCCTGCGTCGACGTCTGCCCGCTCGACGTGCTCGCGATCGACCTCACCAAGGGCAAGGCCTACATGAAGTTCGACGAGTGCTGGTACTGCCTGCCCTGCGAGCAGGACTGCCCGACCGGCGCCGTCACTGTCGACATCCCCTACCTGCTGCGCTGACGCCATGAGCACCACCACCGTGACCGACCGCCTGGCCGACGCCGACGCCACCGTGCGCCGCTTGGCCGTGATGGACCTGCCCTACGGCGACGAAGACGAGATCGTGCCGCTGCTGCTGCCGATGCTCGCAGACGCCGATGCCGGCGTGCGCACGGAAGCCGTGCGCGCGCTCGAAGGGCAGGAAGAGCCCGACGTGGTGCGCGCGCTGGCGCAATGCCTGCTCGACGCCGACGCCGGCGTGCGCAAGGCCGCCGGCGAAGTGCTCGGCGAGCTCAAGCTGGCCACTTCTGCCGACCCGATGCTGCCGATGCTCGAACCGCAGCATCCACCTGGGGCGCGGGCGATGGCTTTCCGCTCCGTGCGCGCGCTGCGCGACCCGCGCGCCTTCGCGCCCGCGATGGCCTCGCTGCGCGACGCCGATGCGCAGGTGCGGCGCGAGGCCGTCGGCGTGCTCGGCTACCTGCGCGAGGAAGCAGCGCTCGGTGAGCTGGCCGAAGTGGCCGCCAACGACCCTGATGCGGAAGTCCGCCGCATCGCCGTCGGCGCGCTCGGCTATGCCAGCAGCGTCAGCGTGCTGCCGGCCCTGACGCGCGCGCTGGCCGACAGCACCTGGACGGTCCGCGACGAAGCGGCCGCGACGATCGGCAAGCTGCGCCTGTCGCTGGCGATTCCCGAACTGGTGCGGGCGATGGACGATGCCTACTGGCAGGTGCGCGTCAAGGCGGCGCGTGCGCTCGGCCTGCTCAAGGCCGAGGCCGGCCTGCCGTCGCTGGTGGCGGCGCTGCAGCACGAGGTGAGCAACCTGCGCAAGGAAGCCGCCATCGCGCTCGGCGAGATCGGCGACCGCCGTGCGATCGCACCGCTCGAGGCCGCCCTGGCCGACCCCGACCCGGACGTGCGCAAGCTCGCCCGCCTGGCGCTCACCACGATCGGCCTGGCGCACGAAAAGCCCGGAGGTGCCGCATGACCTTCGTCGTCACCGAAGCCTGCATCCGCTGCAAGTACACCGATTGCGTCAGCGTCTGCCCGGTCGACTGCTTCCGCGAAGGGCCGAACTTCCTGGTCATCGACCCGAACGAGTGCATCGACTGCGCCGTGTGCGTGCCCGAATGCCCCGTCAGCGCGATCGTCGCGGACGGCGACCTCACGCCGCCGCAGCAACCCTACCTGGCACTGAACGCCGAGCTGGCACCGCAGTGGCCGGCCATCACCCGGGCGCGCGAGCCGCTGCCCGATGCCGAGCACTGGTCCGCCGTGGCGTACAAGCGCGAACAGCTTCAGATCACCGCCTGAGCGTGGCACTGCTCTTGCGATGCGACGACCGAGACACCCATCACCCTTCGACGGAGGACTGCCCATGAACCGACTCATTGCGCGCTGCCTGGCGGCGCTGTCGTTCGCACTGGCGCTGCCTGCTCTCGCGCAGCAGGAAGTGACCATCGGCATCGGCACGCAGAACACGACCACCAACACGGTGACCGGCGGCGTGGTGATCAAGGAGCTCCAGCTGCTCGAGAAGCACCTGCCGAAGACGGGCAAGTACAAGGACATCCGCTTCAAGCTCGACTGGCAGAACTTCACCAGCGGCCCGCCGATCACCAACGGCATGATGGCCAAGAAGCTGCACATCGGCATGATGGGCGACTACCCGCTGCTGGTGAACGGCGCCACCGGCCAGAGCCAGCCCGGCAACGAGACGAAGCTCGTCGCGATCATCGCGTACAACGTCTTCGGCTCGGGCAACGGCGTCGTGGTGCACAAGGACTCGCCGTACTACGAGCTTGCCGACCTGAAGGGCAAGAACGTCTCGGTGCCCTTCGGCAGCGCGGCCCACGGCATGCTGCTGCAGGCGATGCAGACGCGCGGCTGGGCGGAGAACTTCTGGAACCTCTCCAGCCAGAGCCCGGAGGTCGGCACTACCAACCTGCAGGAGAAGAAGATCGACGGGCACGCCAACTTCGTGCCCTTTGCCGACCTGCTGCCCTACCGCGGCTTCGCGCGCAAGATCTTCGACGGCGCCGAGACCAAGGTGCCCACTTTCCACGGCGTGGTCGTGCGCAAGGACTTCGCCGACCAGTATCCCGAGGTCGTGGTGGCCTACGTGCGCGCGCTGATGGAGGCCAACCAGTGGCTGCGCGCGAACCCGGCCGCTGCCACCGCGAAGGTCGAGGAGTGGACCAAGATCGAGAAGGAGGTCGCCTACCTCTACCTCGGGCCGGGCGGCATCCACACGCTGGACCCGACGATCAAGCCGCGCTGGCTCGACACCATCAAGACCGGGCACGAGGTGCTCACTCGCCTCAATCGCGTCAAGCCGCTGGACATCAACGCCTGGGTCGACGAGAGCTACGTGAAGAAGGCCTTCGTCGAGCTCAAGCTCGACTACGAGGCGCAGAAGCAGACGCTGGCCAACTACGACATCGCCGGCACCGACACGCTGTGCAAGCAGCCGATCACGCGGCCCAAGGAGGCCGGCGAGGTCTGGGTCGAGGGCAGCGCGATCTCGCCGCACATCAGCACGCTGTGCACGCTGGCCTCGGTGCAGAAGGTGCAGGCGTCCGGCAAGAAGGTGCGCGTGGCCTACGTCTACGACAAGTCGCTGGGCATCAAGGTATTCGCCGACAAGGCGTTCTACGCGGTCAACGCGGCCGACCCGAAGAAGCCGGTGATCGTGCCCTTCCTGCTCAAGAAGGACGCCGAGGCCCATGCCACGTCGATCGGCGGCAAGCTCGTCGGCTACGCCGACGCACTGTCGCTGGCTGCAGCGCCGTTCTGAACGGCACACCGGGAGACCTGCCATGGCCACTGCTCCCTTGCGCGCGCTGCCGCTGGACGAGTCGCCCCCCGCGGACGCCGCCGATGCGGCCGGCGGCCCGGCCGTCAGCCTGGTGACGTCGGCGGCTGTCGGCCGCGCGGCCGCCCGGCCGCCCGCCCCGCCGCGCCCGCCCGCTGCGGCCACGCTGGCCCGGCGCGGGCTGGCGGGCCTGCGCAGCCAGGCGCTCGCGCTCGCGCTCGGGGCGCTGTCGCTCGGCAGCGTGCTGCTGTTCTGGCACCTCGCCACCACCTACCGCTGGGACTTCTACATCCGCTTCACCAACCTGCCCACGCCGCTGGAGGTGTTCGCGCAGTTGAAGACGGCCTTCGAGTCGCAGAAGTTCATCACCAACGTCGGCATCAGCCTGCGTCGCATCGCCCTCGGCTTCGCCGTGGCCACGCTGCTGGGTGTGGCGCTCGGCCTGCTGGTGGGGCGCTACCGGCTGACGCGGCAGCTGCTGTTCCCGGCATTCGAGGCGCTGCGGCCGATCCCGGCGATCGCCTGGGTGCCGATCTCGATCATGCTGTGGCCGGACAACGAGGTGTCGATCGTCTTCATCACCTTCATCGGCGCGTTCTTCCCGATCCTGCTGAACACCGTCAGCGGCGTGCAGTCGGTCGACGCCGTGCTGCTGCGCGCCGGTCAGTGCCTGGGCGCCCGCGAGCCGCAGCTGATGTGGCACGTGGTGCTGCCCGGCGCCGCCCCGCAGATCTTCACCGGGCTGGCCGTGGGCATGGGCGTGGCCTGGGTGTCGCTGATCGCGGCCGAGATGATCTCCGGCCAGTTCGGCATCGGCTACTTCACCTGGGAGTCGTACTCGCTGATCGCCTATGCCGACATCGTGCTGGGCATGATCACGATCGGCGTGCTGGGCCTGGCGTGCAGCTGGCTGATCCGTCTGGCCGGGCGCCTGATGCTGCCCTGGCAGGAATTCACCCGGCTGGGAGGCCGCACATGAACGGCCACATCGAGGTCCGCGACCTGGGTGTCGCCTTCGGCAGCGTGCAGGCGATGGACGGCGTCTCGCTGCACGTGCAGCCCGGCGAGTTCGTCTCCATCATCGGCCCCTCGGGCTGCGGCAAGAGCACGCTGCTGAACGTGGTGGCCGGCTTCACCCCGGCCAGCAGCGGGCAGGCGCTGCTCGACGGCCGACCGATCACCGCGCCGGGCAGCGACCGCGGCGTGGTCTTCCAGCAGTACTCGCTGTTCCCCTGGATGACGGTGCGCAGGAACGTCGAGTTCGGCCTGAAGATGCAGGGCGCTGGCGCCATGGAGCGCGAGCGTGCCGCCCGCACGCTGCTCGGCCTGGCCGGGCTGCTGCAGTTCGAGAACCACTATCCCGACCAGCTCTCCGGCGGCATGAAGCAGCGCGTGGGCATCGTGCGTGCGCTGGCCACCAGCCCGCAGGTGATGCTGATGGACGAGCCGTTCGGCGCGCTCGACGCGCAGACCCGCGTGGTGATGCAGCAGATCCTGACCAACATGTGGCAGCGCATGAAGCTGTCGGTGATGTTCATCACGCACGACATCGAGGAGGCGATCTTCCTGTCCGACCGCGTCTACGTGATGACGGCCCGGCCCGGGCGCATCAAGGCCGAGATCGAGATTCCGCTGCCGCGGCCGCGCACCGCCGAGATGATGTCCTCGGTCGCGTTCACACAGGTGCTGCACAAGCTGCGCAACCTGATCCGCGAGGAGAGCATCGCCGCGATGGGCGACGAGCTCGCCGAGAGCGGGCTCGAGGGCTTCGCGGTCGACGTCGGCGAGAACGGCGTGCGCGAGATCGTCTGACATGAATTCAGCCCGCCCCGAATCTCTCGTCGACCACCAGGCCAGCGGCGTGCTGGAGATTCGCTGGCACGGCGGCCGCACCAGCCGCCTGCCGCATGCGCTGCTGCGCGCGAATTGCCGCTGTGCGGCCTGCGAGCGGCGGCGCCGCGACGGCGAGGCCATCGACGCACCCGCGGCGGTGCGGCTGGCGCAGATCCTGCCGGTGGCCGAACACGGCCTGAACCTGGTCTTCGACGACGGCCACGGGCGCGGCATCTACCCCTGGTCCTACCTCCACGAGCTCTGAACGACATGTCCAACACCGGCCTCGAGCGCGTGCTCCATGTCCACCACTGGAACGACACGCTGTTCTCCTTCCGCACCACGCGCGACCCCGGCCTGCGTTTCCACAACGGGCACTTCGTGATGCTGGGCCTGCCGGTGCAGGGGCGGCCGCTGATGCGCGCCTACAGCATCGCGAGCGCCAACCATGCCGAGTACCTCGAGTTCTTCAGCATCAAGGTGCCCGACGGCCCGCTGACCTCGCGGCTGCAGCACCTGCAGCCGGGCGACGAGGTCATCGTCGGCCGCAAGCCGGTGGGCACGCTGGTCGTCGACGACCTGCGGCCCGGCAAGCGGGTCTTCCTGCTGGCCACCGGCACCGGCCTGGCGCCGTTCATGAGCATCATCCAGGACCCGCACACCTACGAGCGCTTCGAGCAGGTGGTGCTGGTCCACGGCGTCCGGCAGGTCAGCGAACTCGCCTACGCCGACTACATCGAGCGCGAACTGCCCGAGCACGAGTTCCTCGGCGACGTGGTGCGCGGCAAGCTGCACTACTACCCGACGGTGACGCGCGAGCCGTTTCGCCACCGCGGGCGGCTCACCGAGCTAATCGAGTCAGGCCAGCTGTTCGACGACCTGGGCCTGCCCGGGCTCGACCCGGCCACCGACCGGGCGATGATCTGCGGCAGCCCGGCCATGCTGGCCGACTGCTGCCGGCTGCTCGATGCCCGCGGCTTCGCGATCAGCCCCAGCCAGGGCGAGCCGGGCGACTACGTGATCGAGCGCGCGTTCGTCGAGCGCTGACGGCCCGCGATGGCCTCGCAGGACGCCGTGCCCCCGCCGGTGCCCGGTGTCTTCGGCCGCGCGGTGATGGCGCTGCAGGCGCGCTGGTCCGGCCTGCTGCTGTGCGCCGTGATCGCCCTGGCGGCGAGTTTCATCGCCCGGCTGCACGGTGGCCCGCCCGTTCCGTACGCGCTGCTGTTCGGCGTGTCGTTCCACTTCCTCCATGACGACACGCGCATCCGCGCCGGGCTGGCGCTGTGCAGCGGCCCGCTGCTGCGCCTGGGCGTGGCGCTGCTGGGCGTGCGCATCACGCTGGACCAGATCGGCGCGCTCGGCACGGCCACGGTGGCGTCGGTCGCCGTCTGCGTGGCCAGCACCATCGTCGCCGGCATGTGGCTGGCCCGGCGGCTCGGCATGGGCACGGCGCAGGGCGTGCTGTCGGGCGGGGCCACGGCGATCTGCGGTGCCTCGGCGGCCCTGGCCATCGCCGCCGTGCTGCCGCGCAGCGACCGCCAGGACCGTTTCACCGTGCTGGTGGTCGCCATGGTCACGGCCCTGTCCACGCTGGCCATGCTGCTCTACCCGCTGCTGGCGCGCTCGCTCGGCCTGTCGGACGTGGAGGCCGGCGTCTTCATCGGCGCCTCCATCCACGACGTGGCGCAGGTCGTCGCAGCGGGCTACCTGATGGGCGCGAACACCGGGGACGCGGCCACCATCGTGAAGCTGCTGCGGGTGGCCATGCTCGTGGTGGTCGTGGCCGCAGTGGCCTTCGCATTCCGGGCGCGCATCGACGCGGCGCCGGCAGCATCCCTCGGCGCACGCCGCTGGATCGCCCTCGTGCCCTGGTTCCTGTGGCTGTTCGCCGTTCTCGTGCTGCTGCGCTCGGCTCATCTCGTACCGACTGCCATCGAGCCCCTGCTCGGCGAGACCTCGCGGGCGTGCCTGTTGCTGGCCATCGCCGCGCTGGGTGTGCGCACCTCGCTGCCGCAGTTGCTGCGCATCGGCTGGCGGCCGATGCTGCTGCTGGTGGTCGAGACCCTCTGGCTGGCTGCCGCCGTGCTGCTGGCGATCGTGCTCGCACGCTCCGGGTGATGCCCCGGCGCGCGCAGGTCGCGCCGCTCGGCGACGGCCTCTGCCGCGTGTCGGATTCGACGCGCCACGCCCCTTTTGCGCCCCGCACTGCTCAAGTCACGGCCCGACGGGTCGATACGCCGCAGACGAGTCGGAGTTGAAGGGGCGCTGTGCCCGCGCCCGCCGGACAGTCCCAGATGCCACCGATGCGCGCTCCCGATGCAGAGTCCTCCAGCGTCCACGACGCCGGTGTCGCCTCGGCCCTGCCGCTGCGGCTGCTGCTGCGTTTCGCCGACGCGGGCTACGAGCAGCGCTTCATCCGGCACTATGTCGCGTTCTACTTCCGCCATGCGCAATTCAGCCTGGTGCTGGGCATCGTGCTGGTCCTCGGCGACTACCTCGTCGACCGCATCGCCCATGTCGGCAGCCCAGCCAATCTGATGCGGCTGACCGTCGCCGTGCCGGTGCTGCTCGGCGGCCTGGCCTACTCGCTGCTGCCCAAGGCGCGCAGGCTCTGGCAGGCCGTGATGGCCAGCTTCATCGTCACGGTGGCCATCTGCCTGTTCGTGATCCTGGTGCGCATCGACGCCGAGGGCGGTGCCGGGCTGCAGTCCTGGGTCGGGGTGCTCAACTTCACCTTCCTGGAGTTCTACTGCTTCGTCATCCTGGGCGTGCAGTTCCGCCACGCGCTGGCTGCGGGCCTGGTCATCATGGCGGCCTTCGAGTACGCGCTGTGGCTGCACGCCGGGCTGGCGCCCAGCCAGGCGGCGTACTGGTCGTACCACGTGTTCACGGTCTTCACGCTGGCAGCCGGCATCGGCTGGTGGCGCGAGTTCCTGCTGCGCAAGGAGTTCATCGCGCGCACCGCACTGGACGACTCGCGCCGGGCGGCCGAACAGCGGGCGCTGCAGCTGGCGCACTACGACGAGGTCACGGGGCTGCCCAACCGCCGCCTGTTCGCTGAACTGGCGGCACCGACCCTCGAACGCTCACGCAGAAGCGGCGTGGGCTGCGTCGTGCTGCATGCTGTCATCGATCGTTTCAGCGGTGTCAACGACGTCTATGGCCGTGGCCAGGGCGACACCGTGCTGGCCGGCATCGCCCAGCGCCTGCGCTCGTGCATCCGCAGCAGCGACCTGGCCGCCGCCAGCCCCGCGGCACAGGAGCTGGGTGTGGTGGCGCGGCTGGGAGACAACGCGTTCTCCATCCTCATCGCCGATCTCGATGACCAGGAGCGCGCGTCGATGGTCGCGAAACGCCTGATCGCGGCCGTGGCGCAGCCCATCGTCGTCGACGCTCAGCCGCTGATGCTGTCGGCGAGCATCGGCATCGCGATCTTCCCCGGTGACGCCGCCGACCTGGTGGGCCTGACACGGTGTGCCGAACAGGCGGCGCGGGCCGCCGGCAATGCCGGCGGGGCCCAGCACATGTTCTTCGACGCGGCGCTCAATGCGCGCGCCCGCGAGCGGGTGGTGCTCGAGAACGAACTGCGCCAGGCCATCCAGGCCGGGCAGTTGTGCCTGGACTACCAACCCAAGGTGGACGCACGCAGCGGGGAGATCGTCGGCGCCGAGGCGCTGGTGCGCTGGCAGCACCCGCAACGCGGCCTGGTGCCGCCAGGCCGGTTCATCGTGCTGGCCGAGGAGAGCGGCTTGATCGTGCCGCTGACCGACTGGGTCCTGCACGCCGCCTGCAGCAGCCTGCGCCGCTGGTCGGACCAGGGACTGCCCCCACTGCCGTTGTCGGTGAACCTGCCTGCGTCGAGCGTCGCCGATGCCAGGTTGCTGGATCAGCTCGACGCACTGATGCAGCAGTACGGCCTGGAGCCTGCCTGCCTGATGCTGGAGCTGACCGAGACCATGCTGATGCACGACGTGGCCTCGGCCAGCGACGTGCTGGGCCGCCTGCGCGCGCGGGGCTTCGGGCTGTCGCTCGACGACTTCGGCATCGGCTACTCGTCGCTGAGCCACCTGAAGCGCCTGCCGATGAGCGAACTCAAGATCGACCGCGCCTTCGTCACCGACGTGGCGCGCGGGGGCCACGACAGTGCCATTGCCGCTGCGGTCATCACCCTGGGCAGCGAGCTGGGCCTCCAGGTGGTCGCCGAAGGGGTGGAAACCGCGGAGCAATCGCAGTTCCTGCTCGCTCGAGGCTGCTGGTTGCAGCAGGGCTATCTGTTTTCGACGCCGGTGCCGCAGTCCAGGTTCGAGCAGATGCTGAGGGCCGGGACCACTGCGCCGGCTGAGGCCGTCTCAATCCCCTGAGTGGCCATCCTGGCGCGCCGCCGCGAGCAGCGCGGCCTCGCGCTCGGGCTTCATCGCATGCGGGCTGCGCGCCGCCTCGCCCTCGGGCGTGCGTGCCCAGGCCAGCGTGTCGCGCACGGTGTCGGCGAGTGGCCGCAGGTGCAGACCGGCCGCACGCGCGCGGGCGTTCGCGCCGAGCAGCATGCCGCCAAAGGCCGGGTCGTCTTCCGGAATCCACAGCGGCAGTTCGCTCCACGGCTCGACCTTCGCGTCGATCAGCGTGCGGTCGTCGACCCAGGTGAAGCGTGCGTCGCTGCCCGAGACCTCGCGGCAGGTAGCCAGCAACTCGCTCATCGGCAGCGTGTCGCCGATGGCGTTGAAGGTGCCCGTGATGCCGGCAGAGACCAGCCGCAGGCACCAGTCCGCCAGGTCGCTTGCATCGATGAACTGCACCGGCCGGTCGGGCCGCCCCGGCGCCAGCACCTCGCCGCCGGCTGCGACGCGCAGCGGCCAGTGGGTGAAGCGGCCGGTCGGGTCGTGCGGGCCGACGATCAGGCCCGGCCGCACGAGGGTGGCGCGGCCGGGGCGTGCAGCGAGCAGCGCGTCCTCTGCGCGCGCCTTGGCCTGGCCGTAGCCCTCATGGCCGTCGAGGCGCGGCAGGTCTTCGTCGTAAGGCTGGCCGGGCGGGAAGGCCGCGCCCACCGAGATGCTGGAGACGAACAGGTACTGCGGCACCGCCGCCAGCATCGCCGTGCTGCGTTCGAGCTGCGCGGCGGTGTAGCCGCTGCAGTCGATCACCGCGTCGAACGTGTGACCCGCTAGCGCCGACAGATCGCCATCGCGGTCGCCGATCAGCGTGCGCGCCGCCGGGAACAGCCCGACCCCACGCCGCCCACGGTGCAGCAGCGTCACCTCGTCGCCGCGGGCCAGTGCCTGTGCCACCACATGGCGGCCGAGGAACACCGTGCCGCCCAGCACCAGCAGCTTCATGCCGCCGCCAGCCTGCCCCGACGCGCGCCCCACAGGAGGAGCAGCACGATGCCGAGGTTGAGCAGGTTCCAGCCGATGCCGTTGACGAAGGCGGCTTGGTACGAGCCGGTCAGGTCGAACACCTTGCCCGACATCCAGCCGCCGAGCGCCATGCCGAACAGCGTGCACATCAGCACCGTGCCGACGCGCGCGCCGGCCTCGGCCGGCGGGAAGTACTCGCGCACGATGATCGCGTAGCTCGGCACGATGCCGCCCTGGAACAGCCCGAACAGCGCCGACACCACGTACAGCGACACCAGCCCGTCGAAGGGCAGGAACAGCAGCAGCGCCGTGCCCTGCAGCACCGAGCCGAGCAGCAGCGTGCGCAGGCCGCCGATGCGGTCGCAGATCATCCCCGAGACCAGCCGGCTGACGATGCCCGCGGCCAGCATCAGCGACAGCATCTGCGCGCCCCGCGCGGCACCGAAGCCGAGGTCCGAGCAGTACGCGACGATGTGCACCTGCGGCATCGCCATCGCCACGCAGCAGGCCACGCCGGCGATGCACAGCAGCAGCTGCGCCTGGTTCATTGAGAAGCCGAACGGCCGCGTGGAAGGCTGCGCCGCGCTGCCGCCGCGCGCCAGGCCGGCCACTGCCGCCGGCGGCCGAGGCTTCAGCGCCAGCGCGAGCAGCGGCACGGCCACCGCGCTGATCACCGCCAGCGTGTTGTAGGCGCTGCGCCAGCCACCGGTCTCGACCAGGTGCTGCACGATCGGCGGCCAGATCGCGCCGGCCAGGTAGTTGCCGCTGGCGCAGATCGCCACCGCGATGCCGCGCCGGCGCACGAACCACAGCGACGTGTCGGCCACCAGCGGCGCGAAGGTGGCTGAGCTGCCCAGCAGGCCGAGCAGCAGCCCGGAGACGATGGCGAAGCCGACGATGCTGCTGCTCGCCGCCGCGAGCGCGAAGCCGCTGGCGAGGCCGACGGCGCCGATCAGCACCGGCACCATCACGCCGAAGCGGTCGGCCAGCTTGCCCATCAGTACACCGCCGAGGCCGAAGCCGACCATCAGCAGCGTGTAGGGCAGCGAGGCATCGGCACGCGCGACGCCGAACTCGGCCTGCACTGCCGGCAGCACCACGGCGATCACGTACATCGCCGCCGAGCCGATGGTCATCAGCCCCAGCGTCGCGGCCAGCCGCATCCACGCGTAGCGCGAATCGGCGCCGTGCATCGTGCCGGCCTCAGGCATCGATCAGCCGCGTCTCGTGGCGGCCGCGCGCATCGGGCAGCGATGGCACGCGTTCGGCCAGCCGCTTGACGATGTGGCCCAGCCGCTTCATCGCGGCCTCGGTCGCCGCGGTGAAGGGCTCGCCGTACTGCAGGCGGATGAAGTGGTCGAAGCGGCGCGTGGTCGAGAACGCCGCACCCGGGCCGACGCCGATGTGCTCCAGCCGTGCCAGCGCGAACACCTCGCGCGAATCGACATGCCGGGGCAGCTCAATCCACAGCATCATGCCGCCCTGCGGCAGGCTCATGCGGCAGCCCATCGGGAAGTGGCGCGCCACCGCGTCGACCATCTGGTGCATCTGCGTCTTCAGCGCGGCGCGAAGCTTGCGCAGGTGGTGGTCGTAGCCGCCGTCGCGGATGAACTGCGCCAGCACTTCCTGCGTCAGCATCGGGCAGGCCACCGAGGTGCGGAACTTCAGCGCCTGCGTCTTCAGGAAATGCCGGCCTGGCGCCACCCAGCCGATGCGGTAGCCCGGGGCGACGGTCTTGGTGAAGGCCGAACAGAGAATGATGTCGGCCTCGGCGTCGAAGCTCTTGAGCACCGGCGGGCGCTGCTCGCCGAAGTGCAGCTCGCCGTAGATGTCGCTCTCGATCAGCGTGATGCCGCGTTCGCGCGCCAGCTGCACCAGCGCGCGCTTGCGCTCCACCGGCATCAGGCTGCCCATCGGGTTGGGGAAGTTGGGCAGCAGCACGCAGGCCTTCACCGCGCCGCGCTCGCGGGTGGCGAACTCGAGCGCCTCGAGCGATATGCCGTCGCGCGGATGGGTGGGGATCTCGAGCGCGCGCATGCCCAGGCTCTCGATCACCTGCAGCAGGTGGAAGTAGGTGGGTGACTCCAGCACGATGGTGTCGCCGGCGGACGCCACCGTGCGCAGCGCGAGGTACACCGCCTCCAGCCCGCCGTTGGTGATGACGATCTCGTCGGGCCGCAGCGGCACGCCGGAGGCCACCGCACGGCGCGCGATCTCCTGGCGCAGCGCCGGGCTGCCTTCCATCTGGCAGCGCGAGGCGTACTCGGGGTGGCGGCGGTTCACGCCGGCCAGCAGGTGCTGCAGCTTGGCCTCGGGCAGCAGCTCGCGCGCCGGCTGGGCGTGGAAGGAGGGCACGGCGAGCGGATCGTTGACGATCCACAGGAACTCCTGCAGCACCTGGTCCATGTTCACCAGCGACGGTGCTTCCATGCGCAGGTCGAGCATGGGCTCGGGCAGGCTCGGCGCGCGCGGCGTGACGAAGTAACCCGACTTCGGCCGCGCCTCGACCACGCCGCGGTTCTCCAGGCAGCGGTAGACCTGCAGCGCGGTGCTCATGCTGACCTCGTGCTGCTGGCTCAGCTGCCGCACCGAGGGCAGCCGCGCGCCGGCGCGCATCGCGCCGCTGGCGATGGCCGCCTCGATGCGGGCGGCGATGCGCTGGTACAGGGGGCCGGAGGAGTCGTCGGCAGCGTCCATGCGATCCATTGTGAACCTCGGGCGACGAACCGTACCGGTACAGAGGTGGCCATCTGTCGCCAGTACAGAGCGCGCTGGCGCCGGCTGTACCGGTGCAGTTTGGGCAGGGCTGCGTCTGTCGCCGATTCGTGCGTCTGCCGACACTGGCCTGCCCTGACTCACGCGGAGACCACCATGCTCAAGCTCCCGACCCCCCTCGTGCTGCAACTCGACGACGGCCAGCTGCTGCGCTGGAACCAGGACGTGGCCGTGACGCTGCGCGTGACCGCCGGGCGCGTGTGGGTGACGCAGCCGGGTGACCCCGACGATCACTTCATCGACGCCGGCGGTCACCTGCCGCTGGCGCCGCGCAGCGCGGTGCTGATCGGCGCCGAAGGGCCGGCTCAGGTCGCCATCGAGGCGTTTCGACCGGCGTGGGCCGTGGCCTGGCGGCGCTGGTTCCAGCGCGCCAGCTCGGCGCGTGCCTGGCCGGCATCCATCGCCGCGGCGCCGGCCCCGGCCACCGGCGCGGTGAGCTCGACCACGTAGCCGTTCGGGTCGCGCAGGTAGATCGAGCGGATGAAGCCGTGGTCGGCGATGCCGCGCACCTCGATGCCGGCCTCCTGCGCGAGCAGGATCATCGCGCCGAGCGCGGCCTCGTCGACGCGCAGCGCGATGTGCAGGTCGAAGTCGTGCTGTGCGCGGAACTCGAAGGGCATGTCCGGCGCCTCGAAGAAGGCGAGGAACGAGCCGTCGCCGAGGCGGAAGAAGGTGTGCAGCACGTCGGTGCGGCGGCCTGTCTTGGTGGTCTCGATGCGCAGCGCGCCGGCCAGCGGCAGGCCGAGGAAGCCTTCGTAGAAGGCGCGAGTGCGCTCGCTGTCGCGGCAGCGGTAGGCACTGTGGTGCAGACCGTGGATCACGCGGCCACCTCGTCGCGCAGCACCAGCGCGGCGGCGGTGCGCACGATGGCGTCGGCCTGCGGCACGCCGGCCTGCTCGAGCATGAACGACGCAGGCGAGGGCGCATCGGGGCCGGTGATGCGGCGCACCGGCGCCTTCAGCGCGTCGAAGGCCTGCTCGGCGACGATTGCCGTCAGCTCGGCGCCCAGACCGCAGGGCGCTGCCGCTTCGTGCACCACCACCATGCGGCCGGTCTTGCGCACCGAGCGCAGGATGGCCGCCTCGTCCAGCGGCTTCAGCGAGCGCAGGTCGATCACTTCCGCATCGACGCCGAGCGCAGCCAGCTGATCGGCGGCGGCCAGGCACGCAGCCACGCTCTTCGAGTACGACACCAGCGTCACGTCGCGCCCGCGGCGCAGCACCGCGGCCTGGCCGATGTGCACCAGGTGCTCGCCCTCGGGCACGTCGCCGGCGGTGTAGCCCAGGGTCATGTCCATGAAGAACATCACCGGGTTTCGGTCGCGGATCGCGCTTTTCAGCAGGCCCTTGAAGTCGGCAGCGCTGGACGGCATCAGCACCTTCAGCCCCGGCGCATGCACGAACATCGCCTCGAGGTTGTGGTTGTGCTGCGCACCCACGCCCCAGCCTGCGCCGGTCTTGGCCAGCACCACCATCGGGAAGTCGAACTGCCCGCCCGACAGGTAGCGCAGCTTGCCGGCGCTGTTCATGATCGCGTCCATCGAGAGCGTCAGGAAGGGCGCGTAGAGCAGGTCGATGACCGGGCGCAGGCCCATGGCCGCGGCGCCTGCGGCAGCGCCGGCGATGATGCCCTCGGCCAGCGGCGTGTTGCGTACGCGATCGCGGCCGAACTCGGCCAGCAGCTCGGGGCGCGTGGTCGCCACGCCTTCGCCGAAGGTCAGCACGCGCGGGTCGCGGCGCATCTCCTCGGCCAGCGCCTGCGAGACGGCGTCGTTCACGGTGATGGTCTGCATCTTGTTCATGTTCAATCTCCTCGGGTCCGGTTCAGGCGTAGACGTCGGTGGTCAGCTCGCGGGCGTCGGGCCACGGCGAGTTCTGGGCGAACTGGAAGGCGGCCTCGACGGTGGTGGCCACCCGCTGCTCGATGTGCGCCAGCTCGCCCGGCGCCAGCACGCCGGCGGCCATCAGGCGCTCGCGCTGCAGCGCGATCGGGTCGCGCGCCTTCCAGCGGGCGAGTTCGTCGCGGTCGACGTAGCCCTGCGTGTCCGGCTCGTAGTGGCCGCGCGTGCGGTAGGTGACGAGCTCCAGGAAGTAGGGCGTACCGGTGCTGCGCACATGCTCGGCGGCGGCCAGCGTCGCGGCGTGCACCGCCTCGACGTCGTTGCCGTCCACGCTCACCGCCGGCAGGCCGTAGCCTTTCGCCCAGGTGGCGATGTTCGCGTGCGGCATGGTCTCGTCGCGGCGCACGAAGGCCTGCCACTGGTTGTTCTCGCACAGGTAAAGCACCGGCAGCTGCCAGGTCACCGCGAGGTTGATCGACTCGTGGAAGATGCCTTCGCAGGCCGCGCCGTCGCCGAAGAACACGGCGGTGATGCCGCCTTGCTCGGTCTCCGCACCGCCCATCTTCTGCGCCAGCGCCACGCCCGGGGCCAGCGACAGTTCGCCGCCGACGATGGTGGAGGTCAGCACCACGCCGAGCTCCTTGGCCGAGACGTGCAGCGAGCCGCTCTTGCCCTTGCAGTAGCCGTCGCTGCGGCCGAACACCTCGGCCATCAGCCGTCCGGGGTCGGCGCCGCGGGCCAGCAGGTGGCCGGCGCTGCGGTGGTTGGTGAGGATGCGGTCGCGCGGCTGCAGGGCAGTCACCGCGCCGACGGCGGCGGCTTCCTGGCCGACGGCGGTGCAGGTGCCGGGCGTCTGGCCGGCGGTCTGGGCGAGCCGCTCCTCGTGGGCGCGGATCAGCATCATGGTCTCGAGCATCGAGAGGCGGCTGGGCTGGGGCATGGTTCACTCGCAAGTGGATCGGGTGAAGGCATTCTCGAAATCCACACCCGCGCGGGCATCGCCCGAAGGAGCCAATGGCCCGGCCGCGGCGGGCCATCGCCACCTCAGCGCTTCTTCAGCGCTTGTTCACTGCCGGCACTTGTCGCGCAGCGCGGCGGCGGCCAGGAAGGGCAGGCTCAGCAGCCCGGCGCCGCCGCCGAAGTACTCGCCCTTCAGGCAATCGCCGCGGGCGCCCTGGGCGATGCCACTGCCCAGTTGCTGATCGGGCGTGGCCACGGCGGGGCCGGTGCGGCCGGCCTGCGCGGCCAGGCCGGGGTCTCGCGCGCTGGCGCGGATGGCGCGGCGCGTGGCTTCGCCATCGAGCAGCGAGGGCGGCGCCTCGGCACGCTCGGCTTGCGAGGCCGCGGGTTCGGCGCCTGCGATGCCGATCGGTTCGGGCGCTCGCGTGGGCCCGGCGGTGGCGGGCGGCGCGGCCCGCGGTGATGTCGGCGTGGACCGTGCGGCCACCGCCCGGTTCGGCAGCGCCGGCGCGGGCGCAGCCACGGGCGGCGCGCTCTCACGCCGCGGGGCCGGCGCCAGCGGCGGCAGCAACCGCAGCGTGACCCGTGCCGCTGGCACTGCCGCCGCCGGCGGCCGGCGCTTCGCCGTCCACCAGGCGAGCAGCGCCAGGTGCGCCAGCACCACCAGCAGCAGCGCGATGCCGCGGGCGCGCGCATGGTGTTTCACGATTCGATCTCGTCCTCCGGCCCTGGCCGGTACTCGAGCAGGTCGCCGGGCTGGCAGTCGAGCGCGGCGCAGATGCGCACCAGCGTGTCGAAGCGCACGCCGCGCACCTTGCCCGACTTCAGCAGCGAGATGTTCTGCTCGGTGATGCCGACACGTTCGGCCAGTTCGCGCGAGCGCATCTTTCGCTTCGCGAGCATCACGTCGAGGTTGACGACGATGGGCATGGCGGCGCGGCTAGGGCCTGTTCACACTACGGGAAGGCGCGCGCCGGGGCGGCCCAAGGCGCTGGGCAAGGCGCGGTGCGCGGCCCGGGCTGGCCGCCCGGGCAAGCGGCGCAACGCCGCCCAGTGCCTTGGGGTGCCCCGGCCCGAAGGGTGATCTCGGCAAACGGTCGCCCGCCGCGTTGCAAATCCTCGCCATAGCAGCCGCTATGGCTGCGGTTTGCGCCTTGCGGGCGTCCGTTTGTCGAGTCACGCGCGTCTCCCCGTAGTGTGAACAGGCCCTAGACGAACGACTCGTTCTCTTCGGCCACGCGCACCGCCTCGGCCATCACCGTGGCGATGGCGATCAGCACCACCGCGAGCAGCACGGCGAGGTAGTCGTTCCACGACAGGCCGATCACCAGCATGCGCTGCCCCGGCGGGTTGCCGACGGTGAGCACCACCGACATGGCCGCGCGCACCATCGGCGCGAGCACGGCGGTGCCGAGTAGCGCCCAGGCGAAGCGCCGCAGCCGCTGCGATGCGGCCGCGCCGAACACCCGCCCGGCGGCGTACTCGGCGAACAGCTGCCAGAGCTGCCACAGCGCATAGAGGCCCACGGCCACCGGCAGCACCGAGACGGCCGCGCCGATGCGCTGGGCCTGCGCATCCACCGCCACGTCGCGCACGCCGGCCAGGGCCGGCCCGAGCTCGCGCACATGGTCGGCCGACAGCCAGAACCACGGCGGCACGGCCAGCAGCGAGAGGGCGCCCAGAACGCACAGCACCCGCACGACGAGCACCGTGCGGGCCAGCGAGCCAGGCAGGCGGCCCAGGGCAGCAGGAGGGGGCATGAAACGCTCCGAGTTGGCTGTCAATCCGGAAAAGTTTACTGTAAAACAATAAACTCCGGGACAAGCCCCTCGGAGGGTCAGACCCGCAGCAAGGCGCGGAAGCCGCGCGCCGCGTAGTACGACTGCGCGCCGTTGTGATAGACGAACACGCGGCCGTAGCGCCGGTCGCAGAACAGGGCGCCGCCGAGCGCGCGCACGTCGGCCGGGGTCGCGATCCAGCTCGAGGTCTTGAGGTCGAACTCGCCGAGCTGCTGCAGCGCGCGGTACTGCGCTTCGTTCAGCAGCTCGACACCCATCTCATCGGCCATCTCGGTGGCGCTGCCCGCGGGCTTGTTCTCCTTGCGCGCGTTCAGGGCCTCGCCGTCGAAGCAGAGACTGCGGCGGCCGAGCGGGCTTTCGGCGGCGCAGTCGCAGAAGAGCACGTCGCCGGTGGCGGCGTCCATGCCGATCACGTCGGGCTCACCGCCCGAGGCTTCCATCGCGGCGAGGGCCTTCAGCGCGGCGGGCTTCGCTTCGAGACGCGGCAGCACCTGTGCCCAGGCCACGCCGGCGTGGCGTGCGGTGTTCTTCTCGAAGCGCGCCTGCAGCGTGCGCAGCAGTGCGTCGTGTTCCTGCTTCTTCATGCGCTTGTGACCCTCGCGAACCTGCCATGGACGAAGCCGGCCTGGAGACAGCGCGATCGTCACCGACGGAACTTGCCCGTGTCGGTCACGATGGAGGTGTCCGCAAAACTGACGCCGTCGTGATTCTGACTCGTGTACCGGATCGACATGTTCGGCCAACCGATGTCAAAGGAGGTCCCGCTGTCGAGTGAAGTCACCAGCGAGCGCGCTGTCACCGGGCCATTCACATTGTTCAAGGCGCCAACCAGCAGTCTCGCTGAGGCGACGCCCTCGAGGACAGCCGCCGTCAGGCGCGTGCCCGGCTTCTCCTTGTTCAGCATGGCCGTCGCATCCCGCACCAGGGGAATGTCGATGGCGCTTTCGCGCGGAAAGACCTGAGTCACCACCACGCCTGCCCCGTCGTTCCCAAGCGCCTTGATGAACGACTCCGACGCGTTGTTCGAGATGGTGAACAGCGCCGGCGCCGCCTTGTTGGCCTTCTTGATCTCCTTGATGGCGGTCACCGTGGGCTTGGTTGACCCGATGATGAGAACGGCACGCGCCCCTGTCTCTCTCACCTGGGCGACGCCTTTGCTGACATCGCTCGTCGCGTAGTTGAACCGTTCGACGAACAACGGCTTCGCCGGCACCAGCTTCTTGTCGGCGCCGTCGCCGGCCTGGCCTCTCACCGGCTGCAGGCCGACATTCTTGAAACCCGCATCAGCGCCCTGCAGCGCGTCGTCGCCGAACGGGTCATCGACCGCGATGATGCCGATGTCATGCGCCAGCCCCATCGTCGCCAAGGTCTCGACGGCTTTCCGGACCTCGGCCTGATAGCTCGAGCGCAGGTTGTAGATGTACGGATGCACCGGCCGACGAATGGCCATGGCGCCGGTCGACGGCGCGATCAGCGGTACGCCGTGCTTGGTGAGCACATCACGCATGGCCAGCGCCGTCGGCGTGCTTCGAGACAGGAACAAGGCGACGGCCTTGTGCTCCGTGATCAGCTTCTCGGCGTTCGATGCGGCGGTATTCCCAAGCGCGGCGTCGTCGAGCGAGACCAGCCGGATCCGCTGCCCCTTGATTCCACCTGCGGCGTTCACCGAGTCGAAAACGAGCTTAGCGCCGAGGTTGACCTCGGCCACGTTGGCGGCCGCGCCGCCCGTCAAGACGGTGGTCTGGCCGATGACGATGTCAGCGTGGGCCGCCGTGGCCAGCGCAGCGGCCGCCCATGCGGCAACGAGTGCCCGCTTCATGTGGAGTCCCCTGAAGAATGTAGTTTTTCCTCATGCATCGCGTCGACGATCACGCCGGTTTGTGCTCCGGATGGCTGCCGCCACCTTCGTAGGGAATCGCGCTTTCGACGGTTTCCCAGATGAAGCGCGCTGACGGGTCCTGCTGCTCTTCGACGATGTGAGACACGAGGCCTGCGGCCCGCGAGATGACGGCAAACCCGCGCATCACGGGCGTGGCGACGCCGATTTCTCCAAGCAACGCGGCCACCGCGCCCGTCGCGTTGATGGTGATGGGTCGGCCGGCCACTGCATCGACGGCCGCCGAGAGTTGCTCGAGTGCGCGAACCCTGTCGCCGGCCAGCTCAGTTTCTGCTCGTGCCAGCTCGAGCAACTTGTACGCGCGAGGGTCGACTGGCTTATGCAGGTGGTGGCCAAACCCGGGGACAAGCCGCTTGAGTTCCTTGTGCTCGACGGCGATCTGCATCGCCGCGGCTGCGGGGTCGGAAGACGAAGCGATCTCGTCCAGCAGGCGGGAGCAGTTCTCCATGGTGCCGACGAATGAACTGCCGACGGCGAGCAGGCCCGCAGCCACGGCACCCTGCAGGTTCTCAGGGGCGCTCATGTAGACGAGTCGCGTCGCAATGGCACTGGGCGTGAGGCCGTGCTCCATCAGCACGATGAGCACCACATCCGTGATGCGCAGGTCCACCGGTCGCGGCGCCCGACCGAGGATCTGCATGAGCAACACCTCGGTGAACGTCTTCTTGCCCATCAGGTCGTCGACCAGGTTGGCATCCCTGTAGTGCAGGCTGGTGAGCGAGTGCGTGCACAGATGGGTGACCGGTGTTCGGGCTGCCGAGGCGTTCATGAAGTGACTCTTTCTGTACTGGGCGCGACGGCCCCCGTCAGCGCGATGTCGCGTACGATGTTCTTGAGGACCTTGCCGACCGGCGAGCGAGGCAGGCTGTCATGAAAGTGGATGCGCTTGGGCGTCATCACCGGCCCGAGAAGCCCGCGGACGAAGGCGATGAGTTCGCCCTCCGTGGCGTCCTGTCCCAGTCGAAGCTGCACGGCGGCCTGGACGGACTCGCCCCACTTGTCGTCGGGGATGCCGAAGACCGCGCTGTCGAGAACGGCAGGGTGCTGGCTCAGGGCGTTCTCGACATCGACGGGGTAGACGTTGAAGCCGCCGGTGATGACGAGGTCTCGAAGCCTGTCCTTCAGGACCAGGAAACCTCGCTCATCGATCAGGCCGCGGTCGCCGGTGTGCAGCCAGCCGTCGATGACGGTTTCCGCAGTCTTCTCCGGCAGGCGCCAGTAGCCGCTCATGACGAGGTCGCCGCGTGCCACGACTTCTCCGACTTCGCCCCTGGGCAACAGCTGCCCGTCGGGTGACATCACGGCCACGTCGCTGAACCATGTGGCACGCCCGACAGCGCCCCAGTTCTGCGGGTCGTCGAAGTCCTCCGGCCGCATCACCGTGAGGATCTGTGGTGCTTCTGTCTGCCCGTAGGTCGTTGCGAGCACGTTGCCGAAGAACTCTCGCACCTGGCGGATCTTGTCCGGTGGCATCGGGGCGCCGCCGTAGATGAGGCGGCGCAGGTGGGGGTAGTCGGCACGGGATGCGCCTGGCAAGGCCATCAACATGTACACGAGCGTCGGCGGCATGAAGCACGTCGTGCCGCCGCGTTCGCGGAAGGCCGTGCGCACCGCCTCGGCTCCGGCCTCGGCCAGCAGCACGTGACAACCGCCCTGCGCCAGTATCGGCAGGAGGTAGGTCGATGTGCCGTGGGTGATGGGCGCCGCGACGACGTATCGCTCGCTCTCGTCGAAGCCCCAGGCGTGGATCTGATTGACGATGTTGGCCATCCACGCGCGGTAGGGTTGCACAACCCCCTTCGGAAGGCCCGTGGTGCCGCCGGTGAACTTGATGGCCTGTGCCGCGTCCATCGGGAGGTCGAAGCTCGGTCGCGTTGCGCCATCGTGCAGAGCAATCTGCTCGGTGATGCTCGTCTCGCCGCTGGTCGTCGCCGGGCCGGTGAGAACACGCGCCCCTGGCGCATCCGCCAGGAGGTCGACACCGTTCGGGTCCAGCACCAGGATGGTGGGCTCCGTGGCATCGACGATGCGGCGAATCTCGTGCCGAGTGCTCTTCGGGTTCAGCGGCACCCACACCTTGCCGCAGGCCAGGGTCGCCAGCAGTGCGACGATGTGCTCGGCGCTGTTGCTGGCGCAGATGCCGACCCGGCTCTGCGTCTGCGGGTCGATCTTGACCAGAGCTGCCGCCAGCGCTGCCACGTCCCGGGCCAGCTGCGAATAGGAGATCGAGCGCTCCGGAGCGTCGATCGCGATGCGCTCTGGCCAGCGCTCCGCTGCGCGCCAGAAGAAGTCGATGGGATGCATGGCGTCTGAGCCTCAGTCGGGCTTCGCGCCGGAGCGTTTGACCACCTCCGCCCACCGCTTCAACTCGGAGGCGATGAAGGCACGCATCTGCTCCGGCGTTCCCTGCTCCTGGGTGGCAGCCAGTTCCTGCAGCCGCTGGCGCACATCCGGGGCTGCCGCGACCTTGGCGAGTTCGGCGTTCAGTCGCTCGATGATGGGTCGAGGCGTCCCGGCGGGGGCGGCCAGACCGAACCACGAGTGCACCTCGAAGCCGGGGAAGCCCGATTCGGCGACGGTCGGGACATCTGGCAACAGTGGCGAGCGTTTGGGACTCGTGATCGCGATGGCCCGCAGCCGGCCGGACTTGATGTGCGGCAGTGCCGAAGGAGCGTTGTCGAACATCGAGTGAACCTGGCCGCCGATCAGATCCGTGATGGCTGGTGAACTGCCGCGGTAAGGAACATGCAGCATGTTCAAGCCAGCGCCGTTCCGGAAGATCTCGCCTGACAGGTGAGTGGTGGAGCCGTTGCCGGCAGACGCGAAGCTGATGCCACCCGCCGAGCTCCTGGCGTAGCGGATGTAGTCATCGACGCTCTTCACCGGCGACGTGGTGTTCACGACGAGAATGTTGGGAATCTTCGCGATCATCCCGATGGGCGCGAAGTCCTTCTGTGGGTCGTACCCCAACTTCGGATAGAGCGTCGCATTGATGGTTTGTGCGACGCTGTACATGTACAGCGTGTAGCCATCCGCGGGTGCTTGCGCCACGAACTGCGCGCTCACGTTGCTGTTGGCGCCGGGGCGGTTGTCGACGATCACCGTCTGACCCAGCTGCTCCCCAAGCTTCCCCGCGACCAGGCGCGCGATGACATCGGTCGCCCCGCCCGGTGGATAACCCACCACGAGCTTCAGCGGTTTGTCCGGCCACGCGAGGGCTTGAGCATGGCCCGGCACTGCTGCAGCGCAGGCCAGAGCGGCCGCAGCCGCGAGCATTCGTCGACGTGACTTCTTCGAGCTTGCGTTGTGATTCAAGCGGGTTCTCCGTGGGGCTGCGTGCTGGACATCTCATCGAGCGCAGTCGTCCAGCGATGGATGGAAATCTAATTCCGGGGTGGCGGCACGACGCCAGGAAACGTCCGTCTGGTGGACGAAAGGAAACTGGGGTTTCCCCTGCGCTACCCGCCGTGGGCGGATGCGACCGAAGCGCTACAACCCGTCCGGGAGTTGTCGCTTGAGCACGTCGTTGATCAGTCGGAAGAGCACACGCTGCCTGTCGCGCGTCATCCGCGAAAGAGTCGTCGCCACACTGAGGGCGGCCACCGGCTCCTTCTTCGCGTTGAGGACAGGCACCCCCACGGCCAGCACGCCGCGCGTGGCGTGATTGCCCACCACGGCCCAGCCGCGTTCACGAGCGGACCGGACAAGCAGCCTCATGCGCTCCGGCGTCATGCCGCCGTAGGCGCCCATCGTCTGTTCGTTGGCGGCGATGGCACGCTCGACCTCGGCATCCGGTAGCGCGGACAGCATGGCCAACCCCGCCGCACCAACGCCCAGAGGCTGACGGTTGCCCACCTGAATCAAGAGCGCCTGAATCGGATGGGTGCCCACGTGCCGGGCGATGCAGTGCGAGATGGCCCCTTCGCGAACGATGGCGAAGACAGCGTCGCCGCAGGCGCCGCTGATCGATGCCAGCACCGGCTGAAGCCGCAACGCAATGCGTGGCGTGTCGGCCGCAGCCGACACGCCCACCATGCGGGGGCCGGGCAGGTAGAGGAATCGGCCTTGCTGGGCGACGTAGCCCGCATCCTTCAACTCCGCGAGCAGGCGGTAGACGGTGGCTCGCTGCAGCCCGACCTCCTTGCACAGATCGACGACCCGCATGCCCTCGCGCCCGCCACCCAGCACCGCGTCGAGGACTTGCAAGCCGCGGCGCAATGTGCGGCTGCCTGGGTCGTCGATCGCTTTCGTCGCCTTGCCTTTTCCGCGCTCACTCATGGGTCTGCCAGTGGTGCGGCTGCCAGGCCACTGGTCGTGCTGTGTCGATGGAATCATGGCACGGCGTGCGCCGCAAGGCAGTGGCCCTCAGCTGCTCGCGCTGGGCAAGTTGGCAGGCTGGCCCGCGATCACCTTGACGACGAGCGCCTCGAGTACCAGGCGTGGATGAGGCCTGCCTGGAAGAAGCGCACGGGACTCTCGAAGCCGCCGGACTCGATGATGCGCTCGACCTCGTGCGCGGGGCGCACCGCCACGTCACGCGTGTAGGCGTCGCGCATGCGCTGCAGCGCCTCGGGCGACAGGTCAGCGGTGGCCATGGTGCGGAACCAGACCTCGAGAAGGCTTTGTTGCGCCACCGAGCTCAGGTCCGACGCGAGGTCGGAACTGGCCAGCAGGCCGCCCGGCCGCAGCCGTTCGCCGATGGCGCGGAAGAAGGCCGAGCGCTCGAGTGGGTCGAGGATGAACTGCGAAACGAGGAAGCAGGTGGCCGCATCGAAGGGCTCGCCCGCGGGCAGCGAATCGAGGTAGCCCTCGTGGAAGTGGCAGCGCTGCGCGTAGCCGTTCGCCTCAGCGCGTTCACGGCAGGCGTTCAGCATGGCGGGCGAGGGCTCCACTGCGGTGAAGGTCCAGCCGGGGAAGAGCGCAGCCAGGTGCTGGATCTCGGCGCCCGTGCCGGCGCCCACGCAGAGGATGCGCGCCTGGGCTGGGAGCATGGCGAAGACCGAGCCGAGCAGCAGGTGCAGGCAGTCGCGGATCGCGCCGAGCTTGGACCACTGCTGGTCGTAGGTCGGGGCCTGGCGGTCGAAGGTGGTCTTGATCTGGTCGCGGTCCATGGAGGGCCTGGAGGGATCGAAGGGCGGCCGAGTCGACCAACTCGAGCGATAGGTTAGGCGTCGCTAGCTCCGAGGCTCGATCAGGCCGAGCAGCGTGTAAAGGTTCCTCGGCGGACGATTGCGCTCGCGGATCTCCCGGATCTTCATCTTGGTTCGCCAGACTCGACCAACCAACTTCTCCTCTGGGAGCTCGATCAGTTCCAGCCACCTCGCTGCAAGCGCTGACGCAACAGAGCCGCGAATCACTTCGCCAGTGTCGATGAGCTTCATCTCGAAGCGGCGTGAGTCAGGTAACAGGCCAAGCAGCTCCCCAACGACTGACTCACTCTCGATATCGCGAACTTCGGTTGCATCTACGCGGACACGCGCTCGGTGAACGGCGCTAGCGTCGAGCGACTCGTCGCGAGTCTCCTCGACTATCCGAACAGCCGCACCACCATCATCGAGGGCCTGAAAGAAGTCGCGCAGCGAGAGAAGAATTCTTGGATCGAGTGTTTCGACACTGGCCTCAAACTGCTCGTCTGATTCAGCGGCGGCCTGGCTGATGATCGATGTTACCTCGTCGATCGCCTTCTTGATCGGGGTGTCTGCTAGCTCAGCGTTCTCAGAATGCTCTTCGAGAACGAACCCGACAGAGCCTCGAACGAGCTCACGGATAGCGAGGGTCGACGGCGTTCGTTCAGGGAGTCTTCCTCGCGCCCCTAGCCGCCCGAACTCTTCTCCAGCAATCTGCTTGGTGATCAAATCCTGGAACGACTTGAGCACGCTGGTGGCGAAGTCGGCTGCAATGGATCGGGAGCCATGCACTGGCCGCCCTGAAAACATCAGCGCAACGCTGCCAGCTGCTTCGTGCATGCCGCCCAAACGCTTGATGTCAGCCTCGATGGCAGCCAGACGAGAACTAAAGGACAACCGCCCGATTGGGTCTTCATCGCCGAGGTGCCGCAGCATCGCGCGCACTGTCTCGCGATCGGCGTACAGGGCCTCAAGGTCAAGACGCTTCATGGCCACGCCCTCGCCAAGTGGCTAAGAGCGTCAGAGTCATCCGACACCAGCGGCACTCGGAGCATGCCCTTCCACATGTGTGAGCTACGGCGATGTCCGAAGAGGCCATGCCAGTACGTCACCTGGGTAATCACTTGCGGAAGAGGGTTGTTTGCGTCAACGTAGTAAGCGTCGCAGCGAAAGTTGGCTTTGGCTTGGGTCGCGTCGAACAGCGCAACGTTGGCTGCGACGAAGTTGGCCCACGCCGCATTGTCCGTTTGATGCAGAGGGCGGACAAAGAATGTCACGATGTCAAGGTCGCCCGGACTGCGACCTTCCAGTCTCTCGATGTCCTCGCAGAAGCTTCCAGCGCACCACTGATAGCCATCGTTTATTCCAAGTGCATGCAGCTGAGCACGCAGTGCAATGAAACCACGAAGGATTGCTGCCCGTTCCGGCGAGGAACCCATCGCCTCTGCCAACTCCTTCATGGAGGTGTCATAGGGTGAGAGGCCGGCAGGAACGGCTGGCGAGGCCCCGACATATGGAGGCAGTACACCAGATAGATTGAACGCTGGGATCACTCGTCGCCCCACTCCGCCTGACACACGAGAAGCGGCATTGTGCAGGAGTCTCGGTTGGAGAAGCCTAGCGTTTGAGCTGACTAGACAAGTGCCATGCCGGTGCGAGTCCGCTCCGGCAGATCCCTACTTATTGGTACGCGCAGAAGCAGACATCACCGCTTCTCGATGTAGACGGACTTGGGAAGCTTCAAGGACTTTGCGTCAAGTTCCTTCCACTCATACTTGAACCCTTCTGTACCACCCGCCTTTGACGCGGAGTCAAGTAAGTACCAGTCCAGCCCCTTCTCAGCCCCCTGCGCGTTCCCCGTACTGGGCTTAGTTACGATGAAGCCGCATACCAACTTGCCGTTCGACATGCAGTCGGGCGGCAGATTGATATCTGCTGCGCCAAAGTAAGCAGAGCCGCCGCCAGTCTTCGGAGGGGAACTTCCAGCAGAGAGCCCGTTTCTGGTGAGCTCAGTAGCAAGTTGCTTGATCTCTGGGCAGTTGTGTGCGAACTCATGAACGTCCCAGAAAGCCGCCTTCCGGTCGTGCTGTAGGGAAGGTTGATCCTTTGCCAGCAGTATTCGGCTATATGCTCGAGATGCAATTTCGACAGGCGCCTTGCAAGGCGTCCAACCGCTTTGGGCGGTTGCTGACGACTGCGCAAATGTAGATCCTGAGCATGCAATCGAGGCGTAGACCAGGATCACCGCTATGCACGAGCATTTCGTCATACCGACCTCTATCTTGGGTTCGACGCTGGTGCCGCCGGACTCTTCAGGACTTCCTCAATGGAGCGTAGCCCCGTAGAGGACTTATTCCCGGGCGCGCTTGCGCCGCCGGACGGTGAGCTCGGAAGCACTACCGAGTAGGTCTCGGGACCTCTGTAGTCATGCTTGGACCGCGCAAACAGCGCACACACGATCACTAGAGAGCCAACGATGAGTCCGACCAGGCCCGGCGCGTACGTAGCCAACTCCGCCTTCACATTTGATGCCGCTGGCACTTTCACCTCAGCTGACGCCGAAAGTGCGTGCTCATGCGCGAAGAAAGAGACAGCGAGACCAGCAAATGCAATGGCCGCTCCAATGAGAATGGCAAGAAGCCTAAGCAAGGTTAAAGTTACAACGCCAATGCTAGAGAAGACGAAGGCGAGGTCAGCATCATTGCGAGCCGCAACGAGGTCAACCACACGAGAAATCGTTGATCCGGCAAAGGCCAACAGAAGCAAGATGGTCAGGAGGAGACCAAGTCCCGCGCCAGTCCAGATAGCTTGTTGCCAACGCGGAGAGCGCGGGGTATGCATTCAGCTAACTCCCAAAGCGATCGAAGTCTAGTGTTTAACAGTCTTCGCGTGAAGAAGGTGAGCTTCGGCGGACATCCATACTTGAGATGAAACCTAGCTAGAGTTGGCTCAAAGATGCCAACGGGCCCTGATCGACGAATGCTGCGACATCTCCTCGCGTCTAGGTAGTACTCGTTTGCCCTGCGCTCGATCCTCGGCTCTGGCGCTATCCGTATGACGTCCGACCCGACCCCATAGACTCCTAGCATGACCTCCTCCCTCCCCCTCCGCCCCCTCGGCCGCAGCGACCTCTCCGTCACCCCCATCTGCCTCGGCACCATGACCTTCGGCGAGCAGGTCGCCGAGCGCGAGGCGCATGCCATCCTCGACCACGCCGTCGAGCGTGGCATCAACGTCATCGACACCGCCGAGATGTACTCGGTGCCGGCCCGGGCCGAGACCTTCGGCGCCACCGAACGTTTCATCGGCAACTGGTTCGCGTCGCGCCCCGGTGTGCGCGGCAAGCTGGTGCTGGCCACCAAGGTGTCGGGCCCAGCGCGCGGCATGGACTGGATCCGCGGCGGCGTGGCCGACATGACGAAGGCCGACATCCTCGCCTCGTGCGACGCCAGCCTGCAGCGCCTGCGCACCGACGTGATCGACCTCTACCAGATCCACTGGCCGGCGCGCAACGTGCCCAGCTTCGGCGCGATCTACTTCGACCCGACGAAAGACCGTGCGATGGCCAGCATCCACGAGCAGCTCGACGCGATGGCCACGCTGGTCAAGGCCGGCAAGGTGCGCCACGTCGGCCTGTCCAACGAGTCGCCCTACGGCGTGATGGAGTTCGTGCGCACCGCCGAGCAGCACGGCCTGCCGCGCGTGGCCACCGTGCAGAACCCGTACGCACTCACCAGCCGCGCGCTCGACAACGGGCTCGACGAGGTGCTGCACCGGCTCAACGTCTCGCTGCTGGCCTACTCGCCGCTGGCCTTCGGTGCGCTCACGGGCAAGTACGACGACGTGGGCCTGAACGGCGCCCAGCAGCCCGGCCGGCTGGCGAAGTTCGAGACCATGAAGAAGCAGCGCTGGGGCCGGCCCGAGGCGCTGGAGGCGGCGAAGCGCTACAACGCGCTGGCCCGAAAGCATGGCATGACGCCCACGCAGCTCGCGCTGGCCTTCTGCTACACCAGCTGGCGTGTGACCAGCACGATCATCGGCGTGACGAGCAAGGCGCACCTCGACGACAACCTCGCCGCTTGGGGCACCACGCTGTCACCCGAGCTGCTGGCCGAGATCGACGCGATCCGCTGGACGCATCGCGACCCGGCGCAGTGAGCCGACGCTAGGCGACCCACTCCACCCACTCGCCATGCGGGTGGGCCGTGGCCAGCGTGCGTTCGCGGCCCTCGGGCCACAGCGTCAGGCGCAGCTCGGCCGGCGCACCGGGCGCGAAGAACTCCATGCGCAGCCAGGCCAGCGGCGCCTCGCGGCTCGCCCTCGTGGCAGCCGCGGCGAGTGCCGCTTCGATGCGCTCGCGCGTGGCCGGCGGCAGGTACTGCCAGACCACCGAGTGCACCAGCACCGTGGCCACGCCTTCGCGCGGCGCACCGAGCTGGCGTTCCACCCACGCGGCCGCATCGCCGGCATCGACGACGGGCAATTCGCGCTGCGCGAGCGCGATGGCGCCTTGCAACCGGGCGGCGCGCGCCGTCTGGTCCGGCCACACATAGGCGCGCAGGCGCAGCACGGCCGCCGGGTCGCGCAGGTCGACGGGCAGCAGGTCGTTGCCACGCCGATCGGCCACGGCGATGCGCTCGGGCAGGGTGGGCGGCACGCCGCGCCAGTCGGAGGCGATCTGCACCGGGCTCGCCGCATCGCCCCATGTCTGCGCGGCGACCATGTAGCGGAAGCGGTCCCAGGCGAGGTTGAGCCCGGCGCTGGCGCCGATCTCGCGCAGCGCCAGCGGCAGGCCGGTGGCCTGCGCGATCGCCGCATAGCCGCCGATCAGCACCGCGCTGCGCATCACCTCGTTGGTCTGCGGCGCGCTGGCGAGGTAGCCGCGCAGGTGCTCGGCTTCGTCGATCAGCAGGCGCTGCAGCAGCGGCACGAGCGCCTCGGCATCGAAGCCGGCGGCGGCCGGCGGGTACAGCGCGGTGAGTTCCGGATGCCGCCCGGACAGCGCCAGCGCGTGCAGCCCGCCGGCCAGCCGCAGCGGCACCAGGTCCTGCCCCGGCGGGCCCGAGGTCCATTCGGGCATCAGCGCACGCATCGGGCCGCCGGCGAGCCAGTCGTCGGCCAGCCAGTCGATCAGGCGTGCGTTGAACGGCGAGCCGAGCTTGTCGCACCAGCGCACCTGTTCGCGGAAGGCGTCGATCAAGGCTTCGGGTGCATTCAAGCGCGGCGCTCCATCGGGTGGTTAGAGTGCTGCCCATGATGCATGAACCTCTCGGCTTTCTCTTCGGCGCCCCGGCCGCCACATTGCTGCTCGCCACCATCGTGGTCGTCAGTCTGCTCGGGTTGAACGGCAAGCCGCAACTGATCGAGCGCAATCTCTTGCGCCCGCACGGCCTGATCGAACGGCGCGAGTGGCACACGCTGGTCACCAGCGGCTTCATCCACGCCGACCTGCCGCACCTGCTGTTCAACGGTTTCAGCTTCTGGGCCTTCGGCTTCACGATCGAGCGCGCGCTGGGCACGCCGGCCTTCGTCGCGCTGTACGTCTTCGGCCTGCTGGCCAGCAGCCTGACGACCTGGGCGATCCACCGCGGGAATCCGAACTACTCGAGCCTGGGCGCCTCGGGCGCCATCCTCGCGGTGGTGTTCGCGGCGATCGTGGTCGACCCGGGCTCGTCGCTCTACATCCTGCCGATCCCGTACCCCATTCCCGCGCCGCTGTTCGCCATCGGCTACCTCGCCTACAGCGTGCTCGCCGGCCGCGCCCGCTGGGGCCGCATCAACCACGATGCGCACGCCGCCGGCGCGGTGGCCGGGCTGCTGTTCATGGCGGTGGCGGTGCCAGGGTCGATCGGGCGCGCGGTCTCGGCCTGGCTGGGCTGAGTCGCGCGCCGGCCGCGCGGGTCAGGCCTCGCGGGGCTTGGCTTTGCCCTTGCCCTTGATCCGGTCCTTGCGCTTGTCCTTCTCCTTGCTTGGCTTGCCGCGTGGCTTGCCGCCTTGCGGCGCCTCGCATTGCTGCGACCACCCCCTGAGCGTCGCGGCCGCCTGGCTGAGCGTTTCGGCATGGCTCTGCGCTGCCGCGTGCGCGCTGCCGACGAGGTGCTCGACACCCGCTTCCTGCGCGAAGGCGTCACGCACCAGCCGGCGCTGCATGTCGAGCACGCTGTGGCCGAGCAGAAGGTTGGCGGGGATGGCCGGCTGGCCGGCTTGAGCGCCTTCTGCCGACGCCGGATCCTCCTGCTGCATCGCCGCGAACGGCAGCTCGGCCAGGTCGGCCAGCGCGCCTTCGCCGATCGCTGAGCGCAGCAGGCCGATGGCCGCATCGCCGGCCACCAGCGCAGGCGCGCCGTGCACCTCGCGCATCATCGGGTGGCGTGCCGTCCAGGCCACCAGGGCCGACCACAGGCGCCAGCGTGTCGACCACGGGCTCAGCCACAGCGCGAGGTTGGCGAAGTACTCGCCCAGCCGGCGCAGCACCTTGCCCGGCGTGCCGTCGGGGTTGCGGAAGCCGACCAGGTTGACGTTGACGAAGTGGTGCCACGTCGAATGCGCGACGATGCGGCCGACACCGACCGCATCGCCGTCGTAGGCGGCCACCGCGCCGACTTCGCGGAACAGCGTGAAGCGATCTCGCAGCCCGCCGCCGAAGCCGCCGATGCGCAGCGGTGCCTTGTTGGTGCCCCAGGCCACCACCTGTGGCGTGGCCTGGAAATTGCCGCGCCGCGGCCAGACCGAGGGGTCGAAGCTGCGCGGGATGGCCACAGCGCCTTCGTGCACGTGGTCGGGCAGGATGTCGATGCGGGTCGACGGGAAGTCGGGCGTCGAGCGGCCGCGGAACAGCGGGTGATCCTCCTGCCACCAGTAGCCGGAAATGCCCAGCGGCCGCGAGCCGGTGAAGGTGATCTTGCGCCACACCTGCTCGACGCGGATCGATTGCGGGATGGCGTCTTCCTGCTTCGGCATCTGGCCCATGTTCGGGTCGGCGGCGGTGTCGACGTAGTAGTCGGGCGGGCCGGAATCCGGCGCGCCGACCCACACGCGCATCTCGCTGGCGCGCGGCACGCGGCATCCGAGTGCGCGCCCGAGGTTGAGCGTCTGGCCGCGCAGCTTGTCGTCGACCAGGTGCTCCTTGATGTCGTCGGCGTGGTTGGAGTGGTCACCGGTCATCAGCACGCCGCCACCGGCATCCATCCAGGCCCGCAGTGCCGCGACTTCCTTGTCGTCCAGTTCGCTGTCCGGCCCGCCGTAGTCGTCGAACCACTGCTTCAGGTTGGCGTACTGCTGGCCGAAGAACCAGACCTGGTCGTACTTCTTCAACAGGGTCGGCGTCAGCTTGTTCAGGCCCGACGTCGCCGGCGTCTCGGCGAAACCGTCGGGCTTCAGCTTGTGATGCCGCAGCAGCATGTCGACCGAGTAGCGCATCAGGAAGCTGCCCTGCGCCTCCAGCGTGTCCTTCAGGATGCGCAGGCCGAACTCGGTCGGCTCGCGGCGCAACTGGCTGCCCGGCGCGGGCTGCGGCACGGCGGCGATGTTGGTCTCGCGGATGTCGCCGTAGAACAGGATGCGGATCGTGGTGCCGATGGAGATGACTTCCTTGGCGGTGAATGCGGGCATGACGGGTTCCTCGTGGCGATCCAGGGGTGGGCGCCGGGAACGTGTTCCCCCGCGCCGTGCCGCCGAGGGTGCGCTTCGAGGGAGGGCGGGGGCACCCCTACGTCCGCCGAGAAGCGTGGGGGGTGAACACCCGCGGAGACCTGCCGCGCCGGTGCGCGGCGGCTGCGTCACATCACCGTTGCATGCGGGTGCAGCGGGTGCTCGATGGTCTCGGCGATCAGCGCCAGCGCGCGGTCGCAGTCCTCGCGTGACAGCGGGCCGCCCACGCAGATGCGCACCGCGTCCGGCGGGTTGCCATCGGTGCTGAAGGCGGCGCTGGCCACCACGGCGACGCCCTGCATGCGCAGGTAGGAGGCGAACTCGACCACGCTCCAGCCCGAGTTCAGCGGCAGCCAGAGGTGGAAGGCCTCGGGCTGCGCCACCACGCCGTGCCGCGCCAGGTGGCGCTGCGCCAGTTCGTGGCGCGCCAGGCTCTCGTTGCGCACCGCCTCGAGCATCGCGTCGGCCGTGCCGTCGCCGACCCAGCGGGTGGCCAGCGCGTTGGTCACCGGCGAGGCCATCACTGCGGTGGCGCGCATCGCGCCGGCGAGCTGTTGCGCCAGCCGTTCGCTCGGCGCGCAGACGTAGGCGCTGCGCAGCCCGGCGCCCAGGCACTTGGAGAAGCCGGTGACGTGGTAGGTCAGCTCCGGCGCGAAGGTGGCCACCGGCGGAATGCGCTTGCGCGGCAGCCAGCCGTAGGCGTCGTCCTCGATGATCGGGATGCTGTAGCGCAGCGCCACGTCGGCCAGCGCTTCGCGGCGCGCCAGCGTCATCGTCCGCGTGGTCGGGTTGAGGAAGGTCGGGTTGCAGTAGATCGCCTTGGGCGCCAGCGTCTTGCAGGCGTGGTTCAGCGCATCGATGTCCGGGCCTTCGTCGTCGAGCGGGATCGGATGCAGCGCGATGCCCAGCTGCGCGGCGATCGCCTTCAGCCCCGGGTAGGCCAGCGCGTCGACGCAGACCAGTTCGCCCGGCCGCGCCAGCTGCGACAGCAGCCCGAGCAGCACGCTGTGGATGCCGGGGCAGACCAGCACCTGCGCTGCCGAGATGCCCGACAGGCGGCGGCGCAGCCAGTGCACCGCGGCGTCGCGGTCGGCTGCGTTGCCGCCGAAGTCCTGGTAGCGCAGCAGGCCGTAGAGGTCCTGCTGGCGCATCACCTCGGCGGCGCTGTCGCGCAGGCGTGCCACCAGGGCCGGGTCGTCCGGCTCGGGCGGCAGGTTCATCGTCATCTCGGCATTGGTGCCGTTGCGCAGCGGCAGCGAGGGCCCGCGCCCGCGCACGAAGGTGCCCTGGCCGGCGCGCGAGTCGATCAGCCCGCGCTTGCGCGCTTCGGCGTAGCCGCGCGCCACCGTCGTGTAGTTCAGGTCGAGCGACTCGGCCAGTTCGCGCAGCGTCGGCAGGCGCTCGCGCGGGCCGAGGCGTTCGCCGCGCACGTCCTCGGCGATCAGCTCGGAGATCAGCAGGTAGGCCGGCTGATCGCTCTGTTGCAGGCGGCGGCGCCAGCGCTCGGCGAGGTTGGTCATGCACTTGATCGGATGGTGTGGCCGGCTTGTTGCACGCGCCGTGCCTGCGCGCGGCGGCACCGGCGCGCACTGCTGGTGCGGCGGCGCCCATTGATCGGGTGCATTGATCGCATCCGGGGCGCGCGCTGTTGGTGCCGAAGTCCCTGCATTGTTCAGGGTCTCTTCGCGACGTCTGCGGCGCATCGGGCCGGCCGCGCCCTCGCACGCACGCGCTTGATCGCAGATTGATCGCACGCCGCCGCGCGGCAATGGCATGGCGCATGCGGAAGGGGATGCACCTGCCTTCCCAACCACCGCAAGGAGTACCCCATGCCGAAAGTCACCAAGCCCGCGAACCAGAAAGGCGACTTCCTCGTCGACTACGAAGAGAAGGTCTTCCCCGACGTGAAGGCCGATGCGGGCGAGAAAGCGCTCGTGACCTTCCACACCGTGGCCTTCGAAGGTTCGATCGGCTTCGTCAACCTGCTGCAGGCCACGCGGCTGCAGCGCAAGGGCTTCGACACCTCGATCCTGCTCTACGGCCCGGGCGTGACGCTGGGCGTGCAGCGCGGCTTCCCGACGCTGGGCGCCGCGGCCTTCCCCGGCCACCTGAACTTCAACGAGCAGATCGCCAAGTTCATCGCCGAGGGCGGCAAGGTCTACGCCTGCCGCTTCGCACTGCAGGCGCTGTACGGCCACGGTGAAGGCGCGCTGATCGAAGGCATCAAGCCGATCAACCCGCTCGACGTGCTGGACCTGATCCTGATGCACCGCAAGGAGAACGCGTTCATCCTGGATACGTGGACCCTCTGACCCGCCGAGGCGCCGCCATGTCCAGCCCTCGCATCGTTCGCGCCGCTGCCGTCCAGATCTCGCCCGATCTGGCGCAGCCGGCCAACACCGTCGACCGCGTCTGCAGCGCGATCGACGAGGCGGCGGCCCGTGGTGCGCGCCTCGTCGTCTTTCCCGAGACCGTCGTTCCCTACTACCCGTACTTCTCGTTCGTGCAGCCGCCGTGCAAGCAGGGTGCCGACCACCTGCGGCTGTACGAACATGCCGTCGTCGTTCCGGGCCCGGTCACCGATGCGGTGGCCGAGCGCTGCCGGGCGAAGGAAGTCGTGGTGCTGCTCGGCGTCAACGAGCGTGACCATGGCTCGCTCTACAACGCGCAGCTGCTGTTCGATGCCGATGGAAAGCTCGTTCTCAAGCGCCGCAAGATCACGCCGACCTACCACGAGCGCATGGTCTGGGGGCAGGGCGATGCCGCCGGGCTGAAGGTGGTGGACACTGCCGCCGGCCGCATCGGCGCGCTGGCCTGCTGGGAGCACTACAACCCACTGGCGCGCTATGCGCTGATGGCGCAGCACGAGGAGATTCACTGCGCGCAGTTCCCCGGCTCGCTGGTCGGGCAGATCTTCGCCGACCAGATGGGCGTGACGATCCGCCACCACGCGCTGGAGTCCGGCTGCTTCGTCATCAACGCCACCGCCTGGCTGAGCGACGAGCAGGTGCGCTCGATCACACCCGACGAGTCGCTGCACGGCGCGCTGCGCGGCGGCTGCCACACCGCGATCGTCACGCCCGAGGGCCGCTACCTCGGCGAGCCGCTGACCGAGGGCGAGGGCATGGTGGTCGCCGACCTCGACATGGCACTCGTCACCAAGCGCAAACGCATGATGGATTCGGTGGGCCACTACGCCCGCCCCGAACTGCTGGCGCTGGCGATCAACGACCGCCCGGCCTCGCCGGTGGTGAGCCTGAGCGCCACCACGCCGGCCGCTTCTTCTCCTTCCACTTCCACCGAGGCACACCATGAGCACGACCCCGTCGAGCGCCGCCCGGGCGCTGATGACCGACTTGCAGTCGTACGGGCTGCGGCTGCTTGACCCCGGCGCCGGCGCACCCAGCCGCCGCGGCGGCGCGGGCCCGTCGGACCACAAGGCCGTCACCATCGACGGCCACACGATCATGGTGCCGGTGCACACCAGCAGCGCCTGGGCTTCGCCCTTCGTTGCCGACGCGCCGGATCCCGAGGGCCGCGTGACGCTCAAGCGCGGCAGCATCCCGATCGCGCAGATCGCCTTCCCGAAGCAGCCGCGCTTCTACGGCCTGTCGACGGCCGACGGTGTGCCGTACTCGCACATCGCGACGCTGCACGGCGCCGACGTGCTGGCCACCACGGTGCTGCAGACCTGCATCCGCTACGAGAGCCGGCGCAAGGCGTGCAAGTTCTGCGCGATCGGCCAATCGCTCGCGGCAGGCCGCACCGTGGCGCACAAGACGCCGCAGCAGCTCGCCGAGGTGGCCAAGGCGGCGGTGGAGCTCGACGGCATCAAGCACATGGTGATGACCACCGGCACGCCGGCGGGTGACGACCGCGGCGCGCAGGTGCTGTGCGACAGCGCGCGGGCGATCAAGGCCGCAGTGAACCTGCCGCTGCAGGGCCAGTGCGAGCCGCCGGAAGACGATGCCTGGTTCCAGCGCATGAAGGACGCCGGCATCGACACCCTCGGCATGCACCTCGAAGTGGTCAGCCCGGCGGTGCGCGAGCACATCATGCCGGGCAAGGCGCAGGTGCCGGTCGCCAAGTACATGGCCTCGTTCGAGGCGGCGGTGGCGGTGTTCGGCCGCGGCCAGGTCAGCACCTACATCCTGGCTGGCCTGGGCGACACGCGCGAGGAGATCCTCGCCATCTGCGAGCAGCTGGTCGCGATCGGCGTCTACCCCTTCGTCGTGCCCTTCGTTCCCATCGCCGGCACGCCGCTGGAGGACCACCCGGCGCCGGACGCGGCATGGATGAAGTCCATCCTCGAACCGCTGGGCGCGATGGTGTCGGCGGCAGGGCTGCTGTCCAAGGACATCAAGGCCGGCTGCGGCAAGTGCGGCGCGTGTTCGTCGCTGTCGCAGTACGAGAAGGACGAGCGGGCGGTGGAGGTGGTGGCATGACGACCTGCCTCGAAGCACCGGTCGACCTGCTGGCCAACGAGCCCATCCACTTCCGCCCCTGCGAGTTCCGCATCAGCTGGGCGGCTACTGCCTGGCAGCGGCAGCAGGCGCATGCGCTGCGCCGCGCGGTGTTCTGCATCGAGCAGGGCATCTTCCTCGGCGACGACCGCGATGCGATCGACGAGCACGCGCAACTGCTGGTCGCGCAGGCCTGCGTCGGCGGCATGCCGGACGAAGTGGTCGGCACGGTGCGCATCCACGAGGCCGAGCCGGGGTTGTGGTGGGGCTCGCGCCTCGCGGTGCACGCCGCGTTCCGTCACCACGGGCGCATCGGTGCGACGCTGATCCGCCTGGCGGTCAGCAGCGCGCATGCGCAGGGCGCGACACGCTTCCTGGCCCATGTGCAGGCGCAGAACGTGCCGCTGTTCCAGAAGCTGCACTGGCAGGCGTTGGGCCGCGAGACGATCCACGGCCGTGCCCACGAGCGCATGGAGGCCGACCTCACGAAGTACCCGCCGTGCCGCGACCCGTGGGCCGGTTTCGTCACCACCGCATCGGCCCCGCCGGCGAACGCATGAACCTGGAATCGCTCGCCGCCGCCCTGTGCGCCAGCCGAGGCTTTGCGCACAAGGGCGACATCGCCGACGTGATGCAGCGCCTCGCGCCGGTGCTGCCCGAGGGCGTGGCGGTGGGTGACGACTGCGCGGCGATCCCCGACGGTGACGGCCACCTGCTGTTCGCGATCGAAGGCTTCGTGGACGACTTCGTCGAGAAGATGCCCTGGTTTGCGGGCTGGTGCGGCGTGATGGTCAACGCGAGCGACATCTACGCAATGGGCGGCCGGCCGATCGCGGTGGTCGACGCGCTGTGGAGCGAAGGTGCGGCGCAGGGCGCGCCGGTGCTCGACGGGCTGGCCGAGGCCTCGCGGCGCTACGGCATCCCCATCGTCGGCGGCCACAGCAACCACCGCAGCCCGCGCGCGCAGCTTGCGGTGGCCATCGTCGGCCGCGCGAAGAAGCTGCTGACCAGCTTCGACGCGAAGCCGGGCGATTCGCTCGTGATGGCGATCGACCTGCGCGGTGCGTGGCAGGAGCCATATCCGTACTGGAATGCCGCCACCGGCGCGCCGGCCGAGCGGCTGCGCGGCGATCTGGAACTGCTGCCGGCGATCGCCGAGGACGGCCTGGCCTGTGCGGCCAAGGACATCAGCATGGCCGGCGCCGTCGGCACCACGATGATGCTGCTCGAATGCTCGGGCTGCGGCGGGGTGGTCGACGTGGCTGCGATTCCGCGGCCGGCGTCGATCTCGCTCGACGACGACGCGGCGATGCGCCGCTGGCTGACGGCCTTCCCGAGCTACGGCTTCGTGATCAGCGTTCCGCCGGCGAACACCGCCGCGGTGCTGGAGCGCTTCGCGTCCCGCGGCCTCAGCGCCGCCGTGGTCGGCGAAGTGACCTCAGGCGCCACCGTGACGCTGCGCGCCGGTGGAGAGGAAGCGCCGCTGTGGGACTTTGCCGCGCGCCCCTTCATCACCGCCGGGGCGCGGGCATGAGGATCGGCCTGCTGACCCACTCGGTGCTGCCGCGCGGCGGTGTGGTGCACGTGCTGGAGCTGGGCCGGGCGCTGCACGATCGCGGCCACGAGGTAACGATCTTCGCGCCGGCCACGCCGGGGCAGACGCTGTTCCGCGCCACGCCTTGCCGCGTGTCGCTGGCGCCCTGCGAGGCCCGGGGCGGAGACTTCGCCGCCCAGGTGCGCGCCCGCATCGATGCGCTGCGCAGCCACCTGGCCCGTCTGGCCGATCTCGACCGCTTCGACGTGCTGCACACGCACGACGGCATCGGCGGCAACGCGCTGGCCGATCTGGCCGAAGCCGGCCGCATCCCTGGCTACTTGCGCACCGTGCACCACGTCGACCGCTTCCCCGATGTGCAAGTGCAGGCCTGGGAGGAACGCTCCATCCGCGCCGCCACGCGCGTGCTGTGCGTCAGCGCGGTGTGGCAGCAGCGGCTGCTGACGGTGCATGGCATCGAGGCACGGCAGGTCGCCAACGGCGTCGACCTCGAGCGCTACACGCCGTTGCCCGACGCGCAGGACGCGGCGCTCGAAGCCGCGATGCAGCTCGGCCCGCGCGGCGCGCGCATCCTCGCCGTCGGCGGCATCGAGGCGCGCAAGAACACCCGCCGGCTGCTGGCCGCGTTCATCACGCTGCGCCAGTCCCGGCCCGAGGCCAGGCTGATCGTCGCCGGCGGCGCCAGCCTGCTGCCGCACGACGCCGAGGCACAAGCCTTCCGCGAAGCCGCCGCGGCGGCCGGCCTGGCCATCGGCCCCGGCGAGGCCATCGTGCCGACCGGCCCGGTGCCCGACGACTGGATGCCGGCGCTGTACCGAGCGGCCGACGTGGTGGCCATGCCCTCGCTGGTCGAAGGTTTCGGCCTCGCGGCGCTCGAAGGCCTGGCCTGCGGCAGGCCGGCGGTGGTGTCGGCCATCGCGCCCTTCACCGAACACTTCGGCGAACACGACGTGGCCTGGGCCGACCCGCTGCAACCGTCATCCATCGCCACCGCGCTCGAACGTGCGCTGCAACGCGGCCGCCACACCGAGCCGCCGGCCGTCTGCCGCCGGCATGCCTGGCCGGCCAGTGCGGCGCGGCACGAAGCGATCTACCGCGACTTCATCGACTCCCGAGACGACACCCATGCCCGAGATGCACTACCGGCTGCGCTGGCCGGATGACAGCGAATCGACCTGCTACTCGCCCTCGCTGGTGATCAAGGATCACTTCGCGCCGGGCACCAGCTACCCGCTGGACGACTTCCTCGCGCGGGCACGCACCGCGACGCAGATCGCCTCCGACCGCGTGGCCGCCAATTACGGCTTCGCCTGCTCGCGCGCGGCCGACCAGCTCGGCGAGATCGAGGCCGTGGCCGAGCGCTTCGCGCGCTGGCCGCAGGCCCGTGTGCAGATGATCGAATTCCTGGAGTGAACCCATGAGCACCGCACAACCCGACCACGAGGTGGTCATCGTCGGCGGCGGGCAGGCCGGCCTGTCGCTGTCGTACTACCTGCAGCAGCGTGGGATCGAGCACCTGGTGTTCGAGAAGCACCGCGCGATGCACGCCTGGCAGACGGCCCGCTGGGACAACTTCTGCCTGGTCACGCCGAACTGGCAATGCCAGCTGCCCGGCCATCCGTACCGCGGCGACGACCCGCACGGCTTCATGCGCAAGCCCGAGATCGCCGAGTACCTGGCCGGCTTTCGCGAGCGGGTGAATCCGCCGATCCGCGAAGGCGTGGCGGTGACCCGCGCGAGGCCGCGCAGCGATGGCCTGTGGCAGGTCAGCAGCAGCCAGGGCGAGTGCACGGCGGCGCAGGTGGTCGTTGCGAGCGGTGGCTACCACGTGCCCATCGTGCCGGCGATGGCGAAGCGCCTGCCCGCCCACATCGTGCAGATGCACTCCGAGCAGTACCGCAACGCCGCGGCGCTGCCGCCGGGTGCGGTGCTGGTGGTCGGCGCCGGCCAGTCGGGCGCGCAGATCGCCGAAGACCTGCACCTGGCCGGCCGACAGGTGATCCTCGCCGCCGGCGACTCGCCGCGCTGTGCCCGCTTCTACCGCGGCCGCGACGTGGTCGACTGGCTGGCCGACCTGGGCTACTACGACATGCCGGTCACCGAGCACCCGCTGCGCGAAGGTGTGCGCGACAACACCAACCACTACGTGACCGGCCGCGACGGCGGGCGCGACATCGACCTGCGCCGCTTCGCGCTCGAGGGCATGGAGCTGTACGGCCCGATGACCGATGTGGTGGATGGCACGCTGCACTTCGCGCCGCGCCTGGCCCAGGTGCTGGACGCCGCCGACAAGGTCTACAACGGCATCAACGCAACGATCGACAAGCACATCGCGGCGCGCGGCATCGATGCGCCGCCGGCCAGCGTCTACGAGCCGGTGTGGAAGCCGGCGGCCGAGCGCGCCGAGCTGTCGCTCGACGCGGCGGGCATCGGCAGCGTGGTCTGGTGCATCGGCTTCACGCCCGACTTCGGCTGGCTCGACGTGGCCGAACGTGCGACCGTGTTCGATGCGCGCGGCAACCCGCAGCACCGCCGCGGCGTGACCGCGCAGCCGGGCCTCTACTTCCTCGGCCTGCCCTGGCTGCACACCTGGGGTTCGGGGCGCTTCTCCGGCGTGGCGCGCGATGCGCAGTACCTGGCGGAGCAGATCGAGGCCGCGGCTCAGGCCGCGGTGGCTGAACGCGCCAGCGCGCGCTCGCGCTGCGTTACGCCGCCGTAGCCCCAGTCGCCGGCCGGCAGCTCGTGCACGATCACGTAGCTGGCCGGCGCCAGGCCGGCATCGCCGCCGAGCTGGCGCTGCAGCTCGGCATGCGCGGCGGTGATGAACGCGGCCTTCTGCTCCGCGCTGTTGGTGCCGGCCGTGATGTCGATCGCCAGGAAGGCCGATGGTTGCTGCAGTGCGCGGCCGCCGATGTGCCAGCGCTGAGCGGCGACGTCCTCGATCATCACCGCCGTCACCTCGGCACGCTTGGCGAGCGTCTCGGCGGTGATGCGCGTGAGCGCCGCGGCCAGTGCGTGGTGGCGGTCGGCCGGCTGCGGCGGCGAGACTTTCAGCGTCAGGGTCGGCATGCTCAGACCGCTCCGCGCGAACGCAGCTCGTGGGCCTGCCAGGCCCGCTGCAGCCGGATCCGCAGGCGGCCGATCAACCGTGCGGCGTCGCTCCAGAAGCTGCGCATCGCCTCGCGGCGGGCCTCGACCGCACGGCGACGTGCGTCGTCCATCAGCGCGGCCTGCTGTGCAGGCGTGAGGGTGCGGGGGTCGAGCAGGGGCGTCATGGCGGGCTCCTTGGAAGGGATGGCTGAACTCTAGGCAGCCGCCCCGGGCGCGGAAACGGCATGCGCTTCAAATCGGTCTTGCAGCGCCTGCAACACCACCGGGCCTACCATCGCGACCATGCACGGACTGAGCTTCGACGACATGAGGTTGTTCGCCCGCGTGGCGGCGCTGGGCACGCTGTCGGCTGTGGCGCGCGAGCGCGACGTGCCGGTGAGCCAGGTCTCGCGCTCGCTGTCGCGCATCGAGACCACCTGCGGCGCGCGGCTGATCCACCGCTCCACCCACGGCCTGGCACTGACGGCCGAGGGCGAGACCTTCCTCGACTACTGCCAGCGCCTGGGCCACACGCTCGACGAGCTGGAGGGCGAGTTCGCCAGCCAGGCGCGCGAGCCCAGCGGCCGGGTGCGCGTGGCCGCCAGCACGGTGATGGCGCAGTACCTGCTGCTGCCCAGCCTGGCGGCGCTGGGCGAACGCCACCCGCGGCTGCGTGTCGAGCTGGAGGTCAGCGACCTGCTGGTCGACATGGCGCGCGAGGGCATCGACATCGCGATCCGCACCGGCACCGAGATGCCCGACAGCGTGGTGGCGCGGCAGATCGGCACGCTGGGCCGCGGCCTCTATGCGTCGACGGCCTACGCGCAGCGAGCCGGCCTGCCCGCGCACCCGGACGAACTGGCTGCGCACCGGCTGATCGCCAACAGCGCAGCCACGCGGCTGAACCACTGGCCCTTCGTGGTCGACGGCCGCGAGGTCACGCTGACCATCGAAGGCACCTGGCGCACCAACGACACCGGTATGGCCGCGAACATGGTGCTGCAGGGCCTGGGCATCGGCCGCCTGGCGACCATCGCCGCGATGCCGCTGGTGCGCGAAGGCCGGCTGGTGCCGGTGCTGCCGCAGTTCGTCGACCCGCGGCCGGTGCCGATCTACGCGGTGGTGGCCGGCACGCGGCAGCGCCTGCCGAAGATCCGCGCCTGCATCGAGCACTGGGCGGCGTGGATCGGGCAGTTGTCGGTGCAGGCCGCGGGTCGTCCTGATTGAGGGCGCGCGGCACAATTCCGGGCATGGCCAAGAAGGACAAGCACGTCAGCGAAACCCCCGCCACCGCCTGGCTGCGCGAGCATGGCGTGGTATTCACCGAACATGTCTACGACTACGTCGAGCATGGCGGCACCGAGGAGTCGGCGCGCCAGCTCGGCGTGCCCGAGCACGAGGTGATCAAGACACTCGTGATGCAGGACGAGAAGCGCGAGCCGCTGATCGTGCTGATGCATGGCGACAGGCAGGTCAGCACCAAGAACCTGGCGCGTGCGATCGGCGTGAAGTCGGTCGAGCCCTGCACGCCCGAGGTGGCGCAGCGCCACAGCGGCTACCAGGTCGGCGGGACGTCGCCGTTCGGCACGCGCAAGGCGATGCCGGTGTACGCGGAGGCCACGGTGCTGGCGCTGCCGCGCATCTGCATCAACGGCGGGCGGCGGGGCTACCTGGTCGGCATCGCGCCGGCGGTGCTCACGTCGCTGCTGGGCGCAAAGCCCGTGAACTGCGCGATCTGAGCGCGGGTGCGCTTGTTCCGCTGAATCGAATCGTGGGAGATCGCTAACCCGCATCGAACGCGGGAGATTTTCCCTGTCTCCACGCGGGGGTGCGGCCTACGCTGGCGGAAACGACGACGGCTCACCCGAGACCGCCGCTCCGCATGGAGGAGACCCATGATTCGCCTGCGCCGCGCCGCGCGCAGGCGCAGGCCCGTCATGGCAATGCGGGCGGCCTGCGCCACCGCGTGCCTCGCCATCCCGCTGGCCGTCGCGCCGCCTGCCCTCGCGCAGACGGCACCTGCCGAGACGACCCTGCCTGGCGTCACCGTGCGCGGTACGCGGCTGATCGATGTCGGCCCGATGCCGGGCCTGAACGTGCCGCGCGAGAACATCCCGGCCAACGTGCAGGGTGCGACGAAGGCCGAGATCCGCGACTCGCGTGCGCTGACGCTCGGCGACTTCATGAACTCGCGCCTGCAGGGCGTCAGCGTCAACGACTACGCCGGCAACCCCTTCCAGCTCGACGTCAACTACCGCGGCTTCACCGCCAGCCCGCAGATCGGTACACCGCAGGGCCTGTCGGTGTTCTTCGACGGCGTGCGTGTCAACGAACCCTTTGGCGACGTCGTCAACTGGGACCTGATCCCGATGAACGCGATCGAGCGCTTCGATCTGTTCCCGGGATCGAACCCTCTTTTCGGCTTGAACACGCTCGGCGGCGCGCTCGCGGTGCGCAGCAAGAGCGGCTTCAGCGCGCCGGGCATCGACGCGCAGTTCAGCGCCGGCGCCTGGGGCCGGCGCCAGCTGCAGTTCAGCGCCGGCGGCAACGATGGCACGCGTGCCGCGCTGGTGGCCTACGACGGCTTCCGGGAGGACGGCTGGCGCGACAACTCGCCTTCGACCGTCGACCGGCTGTTCGCGCGCGCCGACGCGCGCTTCGAGTCCGCCAGCGTGCAGGCCAGCCTGCTGCTGGCCGACAACCGGCTGGTGGGCAATGGCCTGATCCCGATCGGCCTGTACCAGCAGCGGCCCGAGTCGGTGTTCACCTCGCCGGACGAGAGCCTCAACCGCCTCGCGCAGGCGACGCTGCGCGGCATGTTCGATCTCGACGAGCAGACCAACCTGGTCGCGCAGGTGCACCACCGCTCCAGCAGCCGGCGCGGGCTGAACGGCGACATCTACGGAGGCTTCGACGACTTCGGTGACCGCGACATCGACGCCGGCGGCAATGGCCGCAACGGTGCCACCCGCGCCGGCGGCTTCACCGGGCCGGGCGTGGTCGAGGGCACGCCGATCGGGCTGATCACGCGCACCGGCCTGGCCCAGGCCAGCACCGGTGGCGCGCTGCAGCTGAACTGGAACCTCGAGCGACATGCCGTGATGCTGGGCAGCTCGATCGACCGCAACCGCACGCGCTACGACATGGTCCAGCGGCTCGGGTTGATCGATGCGTCGCACCGCGTCTACCTCGACGTGGCCGGCATCGACCCCGACTACTACGCCGCCGAGTTCGACGTGCCGGGCAACAGCTTCAAGGGCACCTCGACGACGCGCAGCCTCTACCTGCAGGACACCTGGACGCCGGTGCCGGCGCTGACGCTGACCGCTGCGGCGCGCTACAACGACACCGAGGTCGACAACCGCCTGCTGACGCGAACCACCGCCGGTCAGGTGGAACTGCATGAACTGCGCGAGTTCCGCGCGCCGGAGTACACCGATGGCCAGGTGTTCCGCCGCACCGCCTCGCAGGAGTCGTTCAGCTACCGCTCGTTCAACCCGGCGCTGGGCCTGAACTTCCGGCCGCTGCCGCTCTTGAACCTGTTCGGCAACCTCAGCCGCGGCGCGCGAACGCCGTCGGTCGTCGAGCTCGGCTGTGCCTTCGACCCGACGCCGGTGCCGCGCGTGCCCGGCGTGCCGGCCCTCGGCGAGGTGCCGCGCAGCCTGGTCGGCCCGGGCTGCAACCTGCCGACCAGCCTGTCGGCCGACCCCTACCTGCCGCAGATCCGATCGCTCTCGGGCGAGATCGGCGTGCGCCAGCAGATCGGTGCCGGCTGGGAGTGGAACGCCAGCCTCTACCGCACCGACCTGCGCGACGACATCTACTTCGTCGGCGTCGGCGATGGGCGCAGCTACTTCGACACCATCGACCGCACGCGCCGGCGCGGGCTGGAGCTGGGCCTGGCCGGCGAGGCGGGCGCGCTGTCGATGAAGCTGTCGTACTCGTTCACCGACGCCACCTTCCAGTCGCGCTTCTACACGCTGAGCCCGCACAACAGCACGGCCGACTTCAATCAGAACTCGGCCTACGTCGGCGACACGCTGGTGGCCGGGCAGGACCTGCTGCCCACGCCCAACGCCTCGCTGAACCGCGGCTTCGGCACCTACCGGATGATCCGCATCGACCCGGGTGCGCGCATGCCGGGCATCCCGGCGCATGCGCTGAACCTGCGCGTCGGCTGGCGCATCACGCCGGCCTGGAAGCTCGGCCTGGGCATGGTGGCGCGCTCGATGGCCTACCTGCGTGGCAACGAGAACAACCTGCACCAGGGCGGCGGCACCGACCAGGAGGTCGGCCGCTACTACTGCAGCCAGGCCGGCGGCTGCGCCTTCGGCGGCTTCAGCCAGCTGCCGGTGCGCCCCGGCCGGCCGTTCACCACCCGCGGCGAGGTGCCGGGCTACGCGGTCTTCAACCTCGACAGCAGCCTCGAGCTGCAGCGTGGCCTGTCGCTGTCGCTGCAGGTCACCAACCTGTTCGACCGCCGCTACTTCACTGCCGGCCGGCTCGGCGTCAACCCGTTCGCGCCGAGCGTGAACGGTGCGATCGGCCCGAGCGGCTGGAACTACAACTCCAGCGAATGGCAGAACACCTCGTTCGTCGCACCCGGTGCGCCGCGCGCGGTGTTCGTCGGCCTGAGCTGGGCCCTCGGGGAGGCGCCGTGACGCGGCACGACCCGACCACCCGGAGCGGCTGCCGCAGCGGCCGCGACAGCACAGGAGGATGCCCATGAGATCTCTGTTCACCCCGCGCCTCGGCGCCGCACTGGCTTCGCTGGCGCTGGCCGGCTTGGCCGTGCCGGCACAGGCCGCTTCGCCCGGCTACGTGTCGCTGTCGTCGGCCGGCGAGAAGGTGATGACACGCTGCAACCCACGCCACCTGGCGGCGCAGAACCGCTGCCGCGTCGGCAGCCTGCCGGGCGAGAGCGGCTACACGCTGGTGGCCTCGCGCAGCAGCGACATCGTCAAGAACGATGTGGTCATCGGCCGCCTGCTCGACCGCGTGTGGAAGCACTCGAACGGCACCCACATCTTCGGTGCGCAGATCCAGCTCAACGCCAATGCCTATGACCTGACCGGCCTGTCGTTCAACGCCAACGACCTGTTCCGCCAGGTGCTGCCGGGCCAGTCGGTGTCGATCGCCTACTTCCAGAGCACGTCGAAGAAGGCGCTCAAGCGCGCCGGCCGCACGCTGCAGGGCCTCAACGAGGTGCCGCCGCCGGACGACGACGAGGAGGCCGCCGGTGTCGCCGCGATCGATGCCAGTGCCGACGCGGCCAACGAGCCGGTCGACTACGTCGGCCCCGAGCAGCCGGTGCGCGACAACGGCTGGGTCGACTTCCGCATCGATGCCAACGCCGCCGAACCGCGCGGGGTCAGCAGCGCGCATTCGCCCTGGCTGCTGGTGAAGACCAAGGCGCCGCGGGGCTACGCGGTGCAGCCCTTCGCGATCCGCCTGCTGAGCTCGGACTTCGAGGACTCGTCGGAATTCACCGAGATCTTTCTGTCCGGCTACCAGCCCAACTGACGCGGCGGTCGCCGCACTTCCATCGCCCAACGAAGGAGACCGACATGCACTTCGACCGACTCCACTACCGCCTGGCCGCTGCACTCGCGCTGGCGGGCCTGGCCGGCGCCGCTGGCGCCGCCGGCTTCGTGACCATCCCGGTGCAGACCGGCAGCACGACCACGCTGGCCACCTGCAACCCGAAGATCAACCTCGACACGCCGACCGAGACGCAGGACCCGGCCAATACCACCTGCCAGGTCAGCGGCCTGCCGGGCTCGGCGGCGATCCCGGGCTACATCCTGAAGTCCAGCCGCACGGCCAACATCGTGATCAACAGCGTGACCGTCGGCACGCTGTACGACCGCGTGTGGTGCAAGGGCAGCGGCAGCACCTGCGACGCCAGCAACACCTACATCCTCGGCCTGCGTGCGCGCATGAATGCCAATGCCTGGAACCCGACCGGCAAGAGCTTCGAGATCAACGACTTCTTCCGCACGATCCGCAGCGCGGCGTCGGTGGACATCGCGTACTTCCAGGGCACCGTGATCGGGGGCACCGCGCCCGACACCGCCGCAGCGCGCAAGTACCTCGAGTTCTCCGGCCGCACGCTCAAGGGCCTGTTCGAACCCTCGACCTCGGCGCAGAACAACCCGGTGAAGACCACCAACAACGCCTGGATCGACTTCCGCGCCGATGCGAACTTCAACGATCCCGATTCCAACCCGCCGTTCTCGTACAGCAGCGAATGGTCGCCGTGGCTGCTGGTGCGCCAGGTCTGCCCGAGCGGCTACAACGCGACGGCGCAGACGCTGAAGGCGAGGCTGTGGCAGGGTGGCGAAGAGAGCCAGACGCCGCAGGCCATCACCACCTCGGCCTACATCTGCAACTGAGCGGCGCAGGCGATGTTGGCCGATCGGCGACGCGGCGTGGCCGTGGCGGGGCTCGTGATGGCAGCGGCGGCTCTGGCGGCCTTTGTCGCCTGGCCCACGGGCCCGGGCGAGTTGCCCGTGGCCGCGGCGACCGGGCCGGCAATGGCGGCAGCGGCCGCCGCCGCGCCGGCCGTGCAGGCTGCTGCGGTCGCGCCGCCCAGCGTGGTCGAGAGCACGGCCTGTCCGCTGCAGTCGATGCAGATCAGCAGCCTGGCGCCGGACCCGCAGACCGTCTGCGTGTCCGACACCGCCGTCGAGCAGACCGGCAACATCCGCAGCCACCGCGTCAGCGCCGGCGGCGTGCCCGGCTGGACGCTGCGGGTGGACACCGTCGAGAGCGAACTGCACGCCGTGGTGCTGCAGTCGCGCGACGGGCGCAGCCTGTCGTGCGAGGCGGGCGGCTGCGGCGGCGTGGTGCAGCTCGACAGCCATGCGGCCGGCGGCCTGCGCGCGATCCGGCTCAGCGGTGTGCGCGTGGATCCGGCGCAGGGTGGCGATGCCGCACTGCTGATCAGCGCCCGCCTGCGCGTGCCGCCCACCGACAGCCTCGCGGCGCTGGCCTGCCAGGGGCCGGGCCTGACGCTGTCCGCCCCCGACGGTTCGCGGCGGCGCTTCTGCGGCCAGGCCGGCTCGGCGATCGAGTTCGGCGAGGGCGGGCGGCGCATCCACCGCATCAGCGACCACGAAGGCCGCACGCTGGTCGTCGAGGTGGATGACCAGCAGCGGGTGATCGGCGTGGCGCTGGGTGCCTTCGGCTGCCGGGCGGCCGGCTGCAGCGGAGCCAGCATGACTGCCGCGACGCCGCAGAAGGAACTGGGCGAGCACAGCTTCTTCTTCGGCCGCACGCTGCTGCAGAACCTGCGCGCCGGCGCAGCGCCGAACCGCCCGGGCCTGGTGCTCGACGGCAGCCTCACCGTGGCGGCACAGGAGTGAGGCTCATGCGCCGGCTGCTCGCGGTCTTCTTCGCCATGCTGCTCGCCGCCTGCGGCGGCAGTGGCGGCGATGCGCAGCCGCCCGACCCCGGCGAGGCCTTGCCGGAGCTGAGCGGCCGTGTCGACGACGGTCTGGCGGAGACCGACGTGCGCTCGCTGCAGATCACCGTCAAGGGCCGCAGCGGGCGGGCGCGCACGGCCGAGGGGCGCGTGGCACCGTTCGAGACGGGCGACTATCTCGCCAGCCTCGACCGGCTGGAGGCGCCCTACCTGCTCACCGACAGCGCAGGTTCCTCGTCCGGCGGCCTGTTCTCCGTGGCTGCCGGTCCCGGCATCGCGAACCTGACGCCGCTGACCACGCTGCTGGTGGCCGAACTGCTCGGCGTCGAACCGCGTGCCTTCTTCGACGCGCTGGGCACGAGCGGCGGCTTCACGCGGGCCGATGCAGCATCGATCGCCGCGGCCGAGGCGCGCGTGCGCCGCTACCTGCAGCGCGAGCACGGCTTCGAACTGCCGGCCACGCTGGGCTCGTTCGTCACCACGCCGTTCACGCGCGTGGCGGGCGACCCGATGCACGACACGCTGCGTGCGCTGGTGGCGCGCATCGGCAGCGCGGGCGACTACAGCGCGGTGGTCAGCGCGATCGCGCAGGAGTCGGCACGCTGCCGTATCGAGCAGGTCGAGGTCACCGCAGGATCCGTGGTCGATCGCTTCTGCCCTTTCGACAAGCGCAACGAGGTCGATGCCGCCGACGCCACGATCACCGTGCTCAGCTTCGGCAACCGGCGCGGCGACCGGCTGACGCTGCGCCTGCGCGGCGCGCAGGTGCTGGATGTCGAGCACCTCACGGCCGAAGGGGCGGCCTCGCGCTGCAGCGGCAGCGCCTGCGCCGGCATCCGCATCGGCACGCCGGACGGGCACGGCGTTCGCGCCATCGTGTTCGACGGCGCGCGCCTGAGCGGTTCCGTCGGCGCGCTGCAGCTCGACGGAACGCTCGCCAGCGCGCGCCCCGGCGTCGTGCTGCCGGGCCTGCCGTGCACCAGCAATGCCTATTACCTGATCGACGAAGAGGCCGGCAGCGCGGCCGGCTACTGCGCAGCGCCCGATGCCTTCGGCCTCGGCGCTGCGGGCGCACACAGCCCGAGTGGCGCCACGCGGCGCCTCTATACCTTCGATGACGGGGCCGACGGGCCGCGCCTGGAAGTGGTGGTCGAGGGCAGCCGCGTGCTGCGCGCGCTGGTGTACCGGCTCGACCCGGTCACCGGCGCCGTGACGCCGCAATTCCAGTGCCGCGATGGCGACTGCCCGGGGGTCAGCCTCGGTGCCAGCCGCATCGACGACAGCCTGGGTGTGCCGGTGGTGCTGCAGCCGATCCGCTTCGACCGCGCACGCCTGGCGGCGGTGGGCGCAGACGGTTCGCTGTCGAGCACCGAGTTCCGCCTCGTCGAGGCCACGCTGATCGGCTACCGCGTCGAGGACCCGTCGGCGCTGCCGCTGTCGCCGGTGGCCTGCGACGCCGGCGCGCCGACCGTGCTGGCGTTGCCGAGCGACCAGGCGCAGCCGGTGCGCATCTGCGAGCCGGCGGACACGCAGGGCTTCACGCTGCGCTTCCGGGCGATCGACACCGACGGCAACACGCAGCTGGGCATCGCCGCGCTGATGAGCGACGGCAACGGCAGCTACTCGACGGGGCATTCGCTCACCGTCACGCTGACGCCGGCGGGTGCCCTGGTCTCGGTGGTCTACGACGCCTTCGACGGGCCGCGCTACCGCTGCCTGGGCAGCGCGTGCGGCGGCGTCACGGTGTCTGCGCCGGGAGCCGGTGGCGAACAGACCGTCGGCTTTGCCGGCACGCAGCTGGGCGAGCTAGGCACCGGCGGGCTGGCGGCCGACCGCAGCACCACGCTGCAGGGCAGCTTCATCGCGCCGCCGTGAGGGCGGGGGCGAGGGCGCGCCGGCGCGAGCGGATCATCCAGGCGAGAAAGCCGCACATCCCCGTGCCCGCCACCACCAGCCCGCTGGTGGCGGCGAACCACATGCCCACCGCGCCCTGCAGCGACGGTGGCGTCAGGCCGGTGACGTTGAAGCCGACCGCATAACCGCCGGCCAGGCCCACGCCCCAGATCGCCAGCGCGTAGATGACCAGCGGCACCACGGCGATGCGGTAGGCGCGCAGCACGAAGCCGGCCACCGCCTGCGCTGCATCGGCGATGTGGAACACCGCCACCCAGGCGAGCAGCGGCATGGCCGCCGCGACGATGATGGCGTCGCGCGTGTACAGGCCGATGATGGCCTCGCGGAACAGGTAGACCGAGCAGCCCATCGCGGCGGCGATGGCCACGCCGATCTCCAGGCCGTGCCAGCCGATGCGGTGCGCATCGGGTTCGTCGCCGGCGCCGATGCGCTGCGCCACCAGCGTGCTCGACGCATTGGCGATCGCCAGCGGCATCATGAACATCAGCGAGACCAGGTTCACCGCGATCTGGTGCCCGGCCACCGGCGTGGCACCGAGGCGCGAGATGAAGAAGGCCATGAAGGTGAAGCCGGTCACCTCGATCATGATCGAGCCGCCCATCGGCACGCCCAGCCGCAGCAGCGCCAGCAGGCTGGCCCGGTGCGGGCGCGAGAAGCGGTCGCCGATGTGGAAGCGCTCGTAGAACGGGTCGCGCCTGAGCAGCGTCCACACCGCACCGAGCTGCAGCACCATGCACACCGCGGTGGCCATGCCGCAACCCGGCGCGCCGAAGGCCGGCAGCGGGCCGGCGCCAAACACGAACAGCGCCGTCAGCGGCACCTTCAGCGCCAGCGCGCCGAGTTGCAGCAGCATGATGATCTTCGGCCGCGACACCGCGGTGTTGAAGCCGCGGAAGGCAGTGAACAGCAGCGCCGGCGGCAGCGCGACGGCCAGCGCCGCAAGGTGGCCGCGCACCTTGACCGAGACCTCCGGCGAGGCGCGCGCGAGGTCGAGGAAGGGCTGCGGGAAGAGCAGCACCGCGCAGCCGGGGATCGACAGCGCCAGCGCCAGCCACATCGCCTGGTGCAGCTGCGCGCCGCAGGCCTCGAAGTGCTTCGCGCCGTAGAGCTGCCCGGCGATCGGGCTGATCGCCAGCACGATGCCCATCAGCCCGACGAACACCGTGACGTAGGCGGCGCCGCCGATGGCCAGCGCGGCCAGGTCGGTGCCGCCGGCCCGCGCGGCCATCATCGTGTCGACGGTGGAGAAGGCCAGCACCGCCACCTGGCCGATGAACACCGGCCAGGCGAGCGGGGCGATGCGTTTCGCGCTGCTCGCCAGCTTGGCCAGCCGGCTCACGAACCGGCCCCGGCCGACGATTCGCTGCGCGACTCGGTCGCCCGTTCTGCGTAGCGGTTGAAGCGCCAGGCCGTGCCGTCCATCGTGATGCGCCGCCAGGTGGCGCGCTTCTCGCCGGGTGTCATCACCGTCCAGTTCTGCACCTCGTCGAAGCGGCGGCCGCAGCCCTTGCAGATGTCGTCGCCCTGGCTGGTCGAGCAGATCGCGATGCACGGCGCGTCGGGCGTGGTCGCGTACCAGGCGAGCCAGGCCTCGCGGGCACGCTCTGGCAGCCCGTCTTCGTCGATGTGCAGGTCGTGATGCCACACCATCAGCGCGTAGACCTCGGCCAGCGCGCGCACCTCGGCGCAGGCGCTGATGCCGTCGGGCGAGGGCGAGCGCGCGCGCCACCAGTTGATGGCGGATTCGATGTCGGTGATGTGGATGCCGGCCATGGTCGAGGGGGGCGCAAGAATAGCAGTGCGCCGGGGTTTCCGCCGGCGGCTCGCGCAGTGTCAGAATCGCCGTGCAGCGAGGTTCGCCGTGCTCGACATCGAAGCCCCTTCCATCGACTCCGCGCGTATGCGCCGCGCGGGACGCGAACTGCTTTCGCTCGCGCTGATGGACTCGCGCAACCACACGCTGCGCTGGATCGCCGCCTGCGAGCGGGCACTGGCTTCGTCGGAACTCGCGGTACCGCATCAAGGCGATCTGAGCCCACCACTGTGGGAGCTGGGCCACCTGGGCTGGTTCCAGGAGCGCTGGATCGCGCGCAACGTCCAGCGCCAGCGCGGCGCCCGCTGCGACCCGAGCCAGTCGCGCCTGCCGTCCATCCTCACCGATGCCGACCGCCTCTACGACCCCGCCGAGGTGTCGCACGCCGGCCGCTGGAAGCTGGCGCTGCCCGACCTGCAGGCCACGCGCCAGTACCTGGTCGACACGCTCGAGACCACGCTGGAGCTGCTCGACGCCGCGCCCGAGAACGACGACGACGCGCTGTACTTCTACCGCCTGGCGCTGTTCCATGAAGACCTGCGCGGCGAGCTGTTCGCGCAGATGGCGCAGACGCTGGGCTTCGACGCCGGCCTGTCGGCCTCGCCCGCGGCGGTGAACCCGCGCGATGCGCTGCTGTTCCCGGCAACGCGCTGGGCGCTGGGCTGCGAGCCCGGCGGCTTCGTGTTCGACAACGAGAAGTGGGTGCACGAGGTCGAGCTGCCCGAGTTCGAGATCGATGCGCAGGCGGTCAGCTGGCAGCAGTACGCCGAGTTCGTCGAGGACGGCGGCTACGACGGCGAGGAATTCTGGAACCCGCAGGGCTGGAGCTGGCTGCAGCGCGAAGGCCGGCGCTCGCCGCGGCACGTCGACCAGGTGCGCCACGGCGTGCTGGCGCAGCGCTTCGGCAAGCTGATGCGCGTGCCGATGGCGCAGCCGGCCATGCACCTGAGCTGGTACGAGGCCGATGCCTGGTGCCGCTGGGCCGGCCGCCGCCTGCCGAGCGAAGTGGAGTGGGAGGCCGCCGCCCACCAGGGCGCGAGCCGCGGCTTCCGCTGGGGCGACGTGTGGGAGTGGACGGCAACCACCTTCCGCCCCTATCCCGGCTTCGCGCCCGGGCCGCTGCGCGAGTATTCGCAGAGCGCCTTCGGTTCGCACAAGGTGCTGCGCGGCGCCTCGTTCGCCACGCGCTCGCGCGTGCGCAGCGCCAAGTTCCGCCACTTCGCTTCGGCCGAGCGCGACGAGCTGTTCTGCGGCTTCCGCAGCTGCGCGCTCTAGCGCGCCACCCATGGGCTGGTTCTCCGCCACCTACACCGCGACCGATGCCGACGGCCGCACGGTGAGCTGGCGCGACGGCAAGCGCCTGGCCTGGCTGCTGTCGGTGGTCTACCCGCTGGTGCCGCTGCTCGGCGTGGCGCTGCATGCACGCACCGGCCAGCCGGCGATGCTGGCCGTGCCGCTGCTGATCGGCTACGGCCTGATGCCGCTGCTCGACGCGCTGATCGGCGAAGACCGCAACAACCCGCCCGAAGCGGTGGTGAAGCAGCTCGAGGCCGACCGCTACTACCGCTGGCTGACCTGGCTCAGCGTGCCGCTGTACTTCGTCACCCTGATCGTCTGCGCCTGGTGGGCCGGCACGCAGGCGCTGCCGTGGTGGGCGCTGGTGGTGCTGGCCTATGTGGCGGGCACCAACGCCGGCATGGGCCTGACCACTGGCCACGAGCTCGGCCACAAGCACAACCGCGCCGAGCAATGGCTGGCGCGGCTGATCCTGGCGGTGCCGGCCTACGGGCACTTCACCGTCGAGCACGGCCGCGGTCACCACCGCTGGGTGTCGACACCGGAGGACCATGCCAGCGCGCGCATGGGCGAGAGCATCTACCGCTTCGCGTTGCGCGAGCTGCCCGGCGGCATCCGCCGCGCCTGGCAGCTCGAGTCGCAGCGGCTGGCGCTGCACGGCTTCTCGGCCTGGAACTGGCGCAACACGATGCTGCAGTCGTATGCGATCACTGCCGTGCTGCAGCTCGGGCTGATCGCCGCGTTCGGGCCGGTGCTGATCGTCTTCCTCGTCATCCACAACCTGGTGGCGTGGTGGCAGCTGACCTCGGCCAACTACGTCGAGCACTACGGCTTGCTGCGCGGCCGGCTGCCCAGCGGCGAGTACGAGGCGCCGCAGCCGCACCACTCGTGGAACACCAATCACCTGGTGACCAACCTCGCGCTGTTCCACCTGCAGCGGCATTCCGACCACCATGCCAACCCCTCGCGCCGCTACCAGAGCCTGCGCCATTTCGAGAACCTGCCGCAGCTGCCCAGCGGCTACTTCGGCATGTTCACGATGGCCTGGTTCCCGCGCTGGTGGTTCCGCGTGATGGATGCGCGGCTGCTGGCGCTGCCGCACGTGCAGGGGGACCTGTCGAAGGTGAACGTCGACCCGGCGGCGCGCGAACGCCTCGAGGCGCGCCATCCGACTCAGCGCTTGGGCTTGCGGTAGCTCCACCAGGGCAGCACGCGGCGCAGCGACAGCACCTCGCCGCTGCCCGCGGCCGCGTAACCGGGAATGGCATTGAGCTGGGCGCGCCAGGCCTCGCTCTGGAGCAGCGAGAGCAGCGTCTGCACCTGCGGCTGGTCGAGCGCGTGCTGCAGCGTGACGAGGAAGTAGAGCTCGCGGGCGATCGGCACGAAGTCCAGCCCGCGCGCACGCGCCGCGGCCTCGATGCCGAAGGTGGCGTCGGCGCTGCCGCTGGCCACGGCTTCGGCGGCGGCGCGGTGCGAAGGCTCGGTGCGTTCGAGTTCGGCGATCGCCGAGGCCGGGATCTTCTGCACTGACAGCAGCTCTTCCAGCACCACCCGCGTGCCGGTGCCACGCGCGCGGTTGGCGAAGCGCAGGCCGCTGCGGCACAGGTCGGCCAGCTTGGTGATGCCCAGCGGGTTGCCCGGCGCGACGATCAGCCCCTGCGTGCGGCGTGCGAAGCTGACCAGCTTGTGGTGGCCCGGCCGCAGCATCGGCCTGTAGACCTTGGCGGTGGGCGAACGCAGCGGCGAATCGGTCAGCGCATGGAAGCCGGCCATCAGGCAGCGGCCGTCGTTCAGCGCGGCCAGTGCATCGACGCTGCCGGTGAACTGGATGTCCAGGTGCAGCTTGTGCTGCGTCTGCGCCAGCGTGCGCAGCAGCGGCAGCGCGTCGTCGTGACTCGCTGTCATGGCGATCACGCCGGCACTGGCGTCGAAGGCGATCGCGAAGGCCTGCTCCAGTTCGGCACGCAGGGCCTCGACCTGCGGCGCCAGCCGCGCCTGTGCACGCCGCTCGGCCCACAGCAGCTTCTCGCCTAAGGGTGACAGCAACGCCGGCTGGCCCTTGACCCAGATCACCAGCGCCTGGCCGAGTTCGATCTCCCAGCGCTTGAGTTCGCCCCACACGTGGCGGTAGGACAGGCCGAGCTGGCGCGCGGCGGCACTGATCGAGCCGGTGTCGTGCACCGCGGCCAGCAACGCCATCAGCGGGTGGTGAAGGTCGCGCTGCAGCGCCGCTTCGCGGTCGCCCAGCGTGTAGGTGAGGTGCACCCTATGCATGACTGTTCATATGGTCGGGACTGCCTGGCGGCATGGAGAATCCACGCCAGTATGAGAGAAGTTGGATGAGTGCCTTTGCCGAGAGTGTCCGAACCGCCGTCGACCTGATCCTGCATGCCGAACCCGTCCTCGCCCGAACCGTCTGGCTGTCGCTGCAGGTCAGCGGCACGGCCTGCCTGCTGGCGGCCGGCTTTGGCCTGGCCTTCGGGGCCTGGCTCGCGGTGGCGCATTTCCCGGGCCACCGGCTGCTCGTCTGGCTGCTGAACACGCTGCTCGCGCTGCCCTCGGTGGTGGTCGGGCTGGTGGTCTACCTGCTGCTGTCGCGCAGCGGGCCGCTCGGGTCCTGGGGCATCCTGTTCACGCCCGCGGCGATGGTGATCGCGCAGACCATCCTGGTCTTTCCGGTGATCGCCGCACTGACGCGACAGCTGGTCGGTGACTCGCTGCGCGACGGCGGCGACCAGCTGCGCTCGATGGGTGCGAGCCCGCTGACCTGCGCACTGCTGATGCTGGTGCACGACCGCTGGGCGGTGCTGACCATCCTGATCGCTGCCTTCGGCCGCGCGATCGCCGAGGTCGGCGCAGTGATGGTGGTCGGCGGCAACATCGACGGCGTCACCCGCGTGATGACCACCACCATCGCGCTCGAGACCAGCAAGGGCGACCTGCCGCTGGCGATGGCGCTGGGCATCGTGCTGCTGCTGGTGGTCGGCATCGTCAACCTGTTCATTGGCTTCGCGCAGCGTGGCCATGGCTCGGCGCTGGCGGGCGTGCGATGAACGCATCCATGATCACGATGCAGGACGTGCGCATCCGCTTTGGCGAGGTCGAGGCGCTCAAGGGCGTGTCGATCGCCGTCGCGCACGGCGAGTTCGTCGCGCTGGTCGGCCCCAACGGCTCCGGCAAGACCACGCTGCTGCGTGCGATGCACGGCCTGCTGCGCATCCGCGGTACACGCACGCTCGATGCGGCCGCCGGCCGGCAGGCGATGGTGTTCCAGCGGCCCTTCGTGATGCGCCTGTCGGTGCGCAACAACCTGCGGCTGGCGCTGTGGCTGGCTGGCGTGCCGCGGGCGCAGTGGGACGAGCGCATCGCTGCGGCCCTGCAGCGCGTCGCGTTGCAGGGGCTCGAAGAGCGCCCGGCCCGCGCCCTGTCCGGCGGCCAGCAGCAGCGCCTGGCGATTGCCCGCGCCTGGGCGGTGCAGCCGGCAATGCTGTTCCTCGACGAGCCCACCGCCAGCCTCGACCCGGCGGCCAAGAAGGACGTCGAGGCGCTGCTCGCCGGCTTCGCCGCCGACGGCATGACGCTGGTGATGAGCACCCACAACCTCGGCCAGGCCAAGCGCCTGGCCACCCGCGTGGTCTACCTGGAGGACGGCGAGATCCACGCCGACCTGCCGACCGCGCAGTTCTTCGATGGCGGCCTCACCGGCCGCGCACAACAGTTCCTCAAAGGAGAAATGGCATGACCTCTTCCATCACCCGCCGCGGCGCCGCGCGCTTCGTCGTAATCGCCGCCGCCGCCCTCGTGGGCTTCGCCACGCAGGCGCAGGACAAGTTCATCGTGATGTCCTCGACCACCAGCACCGAGCAGTCCGGCCTGTTCGGCCACCTGCTGCCGGTCTTCAAGAAGGCCAGCGGCATCGACATCCGCGTCGTCGCGCAGGGCACCGGCCAGGCGCTGGACATGGGCCGCCGCGGCGATGCCGACGTGCTGTTCGTGCACGACCAGGTGGCCGAGGAGAAGTTCGTCGCCGAGGGCTTCGGCATCGAGCGCCGGCCGGTGATGTACAACGACTTCGTGATCGTCGGCCCGAAGAGCGACCCGGCCGGCGTGAAGGGCAACGACGTGGTCGAGGCGCTGAAGAAGCTCGGCGCCTCCAAGTCCGAGTTCGTCTCGCGCGGCGACAAGAGCGGCACCCACGCCGCCGAGCTGCGCTACTGGAAGGCCGCCGGCTTCGACAAGCCGACGCCGGCCGGCTACAAGGAATGCGGCTGCGGCATGGGCCCGGCGCTGAACATGGCCTCGTCGACCAACGCCTACGTGCTGGCCGACCGCGGCACCTGGCTGTCGTTCAAGAACCGCGGTGACCTCGCCATCCTCGTCGAGGGCGACAAGCGCCTGTTCAACCAGTACGGCGTGATCGTCGTGAACCCGGCCAAGCATGCCCACGTCAAGAAGGACCTGGCGCAGGCCTTCGCCGACTGGGTGGTGTCGCCCGCTGGCCAGACCACCATCGCCGAGTACAAGATCGGCGGCGAGCAGCTGTTCTTCCCGAACGCCGGCGCGAAGTGATGAAGCGGGTGATGGTGCTGGCGGCCGCGCTGACGATGGGAGCGGCCGTTGCAGCGCAGGAGGCGCCACTCAAGGTGCTCGCCGCCGGCAGCCTGCGCGCCGCGCTGACCGATGCCGCGAAAGCCTTCGAGGCCGCGTCGCCGGGGCGCCGGGTCGAGCTCGGCTTCGGTGCGTCGGGCCTGCTGAAGGACCGGCTGCTCGGCGGCGAGCGCGCTGACGTGTTCGCCTCCGCCAACATGGAGCACCCGCAGGCGCTCGCCGCCGCCGGCAAGGCAGCGGCACCGCAGGCCTTCGCACGCAACAGGCTTTGCGCGCTGGGCGCGCCGGGTTTCGAGGCCACGCCGCAGACGCTGGTCGACCGGCTGCTCGACCCGGCGGTGCGCGTCGGCACCTCCACGCCGAAGGCCGACCCGGCGGGCGACTATGCCTTCGCGATGTTCGAGCGCATCGAGGCCGGCGGCCGAGCCGGGGCAAACAAGGTCCTGAGCGAGAAGGCGCTGCAGCTCACCGGCGGGCCGAACTCGCCGCCGCCACCGAAGGACCGCAACGTCTACGGCGCGCTGCTGGCCGCTAACGCGGCCGACGTGTTCATCACCTACTGCACCAACATCGTCATCGCCCAGCGCGAGGAGCCGGCGCTGCGGCGCATCGAGATCCCGGAGGCGGTGAACGTCAGCGCCAGCTATGGCGTGACGGTGTTGAACGGTGCGCCCGAGGCGGCCACGCAGTTCGTGCAGTTCCTGCTGTCGCCGGCGGGGCAGGGCATGCTGGCTCGCCACGGCTTCGCGGCGCCCTGAGGCGTTGCTCCAGAACTGAACAGCTGGCAAGCAGACACGGCGACACAGGTGCATATGCACTTCTGTTCATAAGGGAACGCCTGCGCTTTGCAGGCCTGGACACGACTCCAAGAATGGACCGCAACACCGCCACGGGCGCGGTGGCCGTCCATTCCAGGAGACAACCGTGAGCGTTCCCATCAGCCTGACCGTCAACGGCAAAGCCGTGACGGCGAACGTCGATCCGCGCACGCTGCTCGTGCAGCTGATCCGCGAACAGCTTCAACTCACCGGCACCCACATCGGCTGCGACACCGCGCAGTGCGGCGCCTGCACCGTGCACCTGAACGGCCGCGCAGTGAAGTCGTGCTCGATGCTGGCCGTGCAGGCGCAGGGCGCCGAGGTGACCACCATCGAAGGCCTGTCGAAGAACGGCGAACTGCACCCGATGCAGGCGGCGTTTCGCGAGTGCCACGGCCTGCAGTGCGGCTTCTGCACGCCGGGCATGGTGATGTCGGCGGTCAATCTGCTGAAGGACAAGCCGAACGCCAGCGAGCACGAGATCCGCGAAGGCCTGGAAGGCAACATCTGCCGCTGCACGGGCTACCAGAACATCGTCAAGTCGATCCAGCTGTGCCAGAGCGGCAAGGTCGGCAGCACCGGCGTCAGCGCCTGAGGAGTCCCCGATGACCGACATGTCCCAGCCCCCGATCAGCCCCATCGGCCAACCCATCCGTCGCCGTGAGGACTATCGCTTCCTGACCGGCGCCGGCCAGTACACCGACGACGTGGTGCTGCCCGGCCAGACCTACGGCGTCTTCCTGCGCTCGCCGCACGCCCACGCACGCATCAACTCGATCGACACCTCCAAGGCCGCCAAGGCACAGGGTGTGGTCGCCATCTTCACCGGCGCCGACCTCGCCGAGGCCAAGGTCGGCGGGCTGCCCTGCGGCTGGCTGATCCACAGCAAGGACGGCTCGCCGATGAAGGAGCCGCCGCATCCGGTGCTGGCGCAGGGCAAGGTGCGCCATGTCGGCGACCAGGTGGCGCTGGTCGTCGCCGAGACGCCGCTGCAGGCCAAAGATGCCGCCGAGCTGATCGAGGTCGACTACGACGTGCTGCTGGCGGTGATCGACATCACCACCGCCGACAAGGCCGGTGCCTCGGTGCACGACGACGTGCCGAACAACGTCTGCTACGACTGGGGCCATGGCAGCAAGGACGCGGTGGATGCCGCGTTCAAGCAGGCCGCGCACGTCAGCTCGCTGGAGTTCGCCAACAACCGGCTGATCCCCAACGCGATGGAGCCGCGCGCCGCCAACGCGCAGTACACGCGCCACGACGACAGCTACACGCTGTACGTGGCCAACCAGAACCCGCACGTCGAGCGCCTGCTGATGAGCGCCTTCGTGCTCGGCCTGCCGGAGTCGAAGGTGCGGGTGATCGCGCCGGACGTCGGCGGCGGTTTCGGCTCGAAGATCTTCCTCTACGCCGAGGAGACGGCGCTGGTCTGGGCGAGCAAGCGCGTCAACCGGCCGATCAAGTGGACGGCCGAGCGCAGCGAGTCCTTCCTGACCGATGCCCACGGCCGCGACCACCACACCAAGGTCGAGCTGGCGATGGACGCCAAAGGCAACTTTCTCGCCATGCGCGTGGACACCATCGCCAACATGGGCGCGTACCTGTCGACCTTCGCGTCGAGCGTGCCGACCATCCTTTACGCCACGCTGCTGGCCGGCCAGTACAAGACGCCGGCGATCTACTGCAACGTCAAGGCGGTGTTCACCACCACGGCGCCGGTGGACGCCTACCGCGGCGCCGGCCGGCCGGAGGCGACCTACGTGGTCGAGCGCATCGTCGAGCAGGCTGCGCGTGACCTGATGCGCGACCCGGGCGAACTGCGCCGGCAGAACTTCATCACCGAGTTCCCGTACGCCACGCCGGTCGGCCTGACCTACGACACCGGCGACTACGCAGCCCACCTCGACAAGGCGATCAAGCTCGCCGACGTGGCCGGCTTCGCGGGGCGCAAGGCCGCCTCGGCGGCCCGGGGCAAGCTGCGCGGCCTGGGCTACAGCTGCTACATCGAGGCCTGCGGCCTGGCGCCGAGCAACATCGCCGGAGCGCTGGGCGCCCGCGCCGGCCTGTTCGAGGCCGGCGAGGTGCGGGTGCACCCGACCGGCACGGTGACGGTGTTCACCGGCTCGCACAGCCACGGCCAGGGCCACGAGACGACCTTCGCGCAGGTGGTGGCCGCGAAGCTGGGCATCCCGGTCGAGAACGTCGAGATCGTGCACGGCGACACCGGGCGCGTGCCGTTCGGCATGGGCACCTACGGCAGCCGCTCGCTCTCGGTCGGCGGCACGGCGATCGTCAAGGCGGTCGACAAGATCATCGCCAAGGGCAAGAAGATCGCCGCGCACCTGCTGGAAGCCGCGGACACCGACATCGAATTCGACAACGGCGAGTTCAAGGTCAAGGGCACCGACAAGAAGGTGCCGTTCGGCTCGGTGGCGCTGACCGCCTACGTGCCGCACAACTACCCGCTGGACAAGCTGGAGCCGGGCCTGAACGAGAACGCCTTCTACGACCCGACCAACTTCACCTACCCCTCGGGCACCTACGTCTGCGAGGTCGAGGTCGACCCCGACACCGGCAAGACGCGGGTCGACCGCTTCACCGCCGTCGACGACTTCGGCAACATCGTCAACCCGATGATCGTCTCCGGCCAGGTGCACGGCGGCCTGGCCCAAGGCCTGGGGCAGGCGATGCTGGAAGGTTGTGTGTACGATCCCGAGTCGGGCCAGCTGCTGACCGGCACCTACATGGACTACACGATGCCGCGCGCCGACGACCTGCCGAACTTCACCGTCGACCACACCGTGACCCCCTGCACCCACAATCCGCTGGGCGTGAAGGGCTGCGGCGAGGCCGGTGCGATCGGCTCGCCGCCGGCCTTCATCAACGCGCTGACCGATGCGCTGGGCGTGAAGGACGTGGCCATGCCGGCCACGGCCGAACGTGTCTGGCGTGCCGCCAACAAGATGGCCTGAGGAGACGCCCCCCATGTACACCTTCGACTACCAACGTCCCGCCAGCGCTTCGGCCGCCGCGTCGGCCTTCCAGGGCGACACGCGCTACCTCGCCGGCGGCCAGAGCCTGGTGCAGGCGATGAAGCTGCGCCTGTCGTCCAGCGAGCGCCTGGTCGACCTCGGCGGCGCCGCCGACCTCAAGGGCATCAAGCTGGACGGCGGCAACGTCGTCATCGGCGCGATGACCACCCACGCCACCGTGGCCGCCTCGGCCGACGTGAAGAAGGCCGTGCCGGCCCTGGCCGATCTGGCCGGCGGCATCGGCGACCAGATGGTGCGCAACATGGGCACCATCGGCGGCTCGATCGCCAACGCCGACCCGGCCGCCTGCTACCCGTCGGCGGTGCTCGGCCTCAACGCCACGGTCAAGACCAACCAGCGCACGATCGCCGGCGACGACTTCTTCACCGGCCTGTACGAGACCGCGCTGAAGCCGGGCGAACTGATCGTGTCGGTCAGCTTCCCGAGCGTCGCCAAGGCGGCCTACGTGAAGTACAAGCAACCGGCTTCGCGCTTCGCGCTGGTCGGCGTGTTCGTCGCGCAGACCTCCGCCGGCGTTCGTGTGGCCGTCACCGGCGCGGCCGGCAGCGTGTTCCGCTGCAAGCCGATCGAGGACGCGCTGAACAAGAGCTTCACGCCCGAGGCCGCCAAGGCGGTGAAGGTCAGCGCCGACGGCCTGAACAGCGACCTGCACGGCTCGGCCGCCTACCGCGCCGCGATGATCAGCGTGATGGCCTCGCGGGCGGTGGCCGCGGCGCTGGCGCGCTGAGAAGCCCTCCAGGGTCTGCGCCGTGTGGCGACGCCGGCCCTGGTGCCTTCTCCCGTTCGCGCTGCTGCTCGCCGCACCGCTGGTGCGCGGGCAACCCGCCGATGCGCCGCTGCTGACCGTGACGCTGGCCGATGGCCGCAGCCAGACCTTCAGCCGTGCCCAGCTCGATGCGCTGCCGCAGGAGAAGGCGCCGGCGCGGCTGCGTGACGGCGCGCCGTTCAGCGTCAGCGGGGTGTCGGTGACGGCGCTGCTCAAGGCCTGCGGGCTCGACCTGGCCCAGCGCATGGGCGCCGGCAACGTCGTCGGCCACGCGCTGGTGGCGCGGGCGGCCGACGGCTACCGCGCGGTGTTCGGCCTGGCCGAGGTCGACCCGCACTTTGGTCATGCGCCCTTGATCGTCAGCTGGACGAATGCCGACGGCTCGCCGCTGCCGGAACGTTCCGGCCCGCTGCAACTGGTGGCCACCGGCGAGAACCGGCCCGGCCGCTGGGTGCGCCAGCTGCAGTCCCTCGAAGTGAAACCCTTGCCCTGACCCCGCCATGAGCGACGCCCCTGCGCTGAAGCTGCCCGCATCGGTCGATGCGGTGATCGACCTGCTGGCCGCCGAGAACTACATCTGCGACCGGCGCCTGGCCACTGCGCTGTTCCTCGCGCTGAAGCTGCGCCGGCCGCTGTTCCTCGAAGGCGAGCCGGGCGTGGGCAAGACCGAGCTGGCCAAGACGCTGGCGCAGGCGTTGTCGACGCTGTTGCTGCGCGTGCAGTGCTACGAAGGCCTGGACGTCGCACAGACCGCCTACGAATGGAACGTGGCGCGGCAGATGGTGGAGATCCGCCTGGCCGAAGCGGCGCATGCCGTCACCGATGCCGGCGACCGCGAGCGCCTGGCGCACAGCCTGTACACCCGCGCGATGCTGATCGAGCGGCCGCTGCTGCAGGCGCTGACGCAGGAGCGTTCGCCGGTGCTGCTGATCGACGAGCTCGACCGCGCCGACGAGCCCTTCGACGCCTTCCTGCTCGAGGTGCTGGCCGAGAACCAGATCACCATCCCCGAGCTGGGTGCGATCAAGGCCAGCGCGCCGCCGATCACCATCATCACCAGCAACCGCACGCGCGAGATCCACGACGCGCTGAAGCGCCGCTGCCTGTACCACTGGGTCGAGTTCCCGGACGTCGAACGCGAACTCGACATCGTGCGCCGCAAGGCGCCGGGGGCCTCCGAGCGCCTTTACCGCCAGGTGGTCGAGTTCGTGCAGCGCATGCGCGGGCTCGACCTGTTCAAGGCGCCGGGCGTGGCCGAGACGATCGACTGGACCAATGCACTGGTCGCGCTCAACGCGATGCGCCTCGACCCGGCGACGGTGCACGACACGCTGGGCGTGCTGCTCAAGTACCAGGACGACATCGCGCGCATGGGCGGTGGCGACACGGCGAAGATCCTCGACGAGCTGAAGGCTCGGGCTCTGCTGGATTGAGATGGGGCTTTCGTTCTTGCCGCCGCTCCTTCACGCCACCATCGCGCACGGCGGCCGGCCGGGGTGTACCTGCTCCGGCCCTCGCTCGCGGGCGGCCACCGTGGCCCGCCGCCACCGTGGCATCAACGCCGCTTCTGCCCTGCACACGCCAGGGCGACCGCGAATGGGGCCTGCGCACGCACACCCCGACCACCCGCCCACCCCCACCCAGGCACGCATGGCAAAGAAGCCCGGTGCGGGCAGCGTCCGGCGCGGCAGGGGGGTGGGGGTGTCTGCGGGCGCAGGCCCCATTCGCGGTCGCCCTGGCGCGTGCAGGCCGCAGGCGATGTTGATGAGGCAGCGTGGGCGTAGCACGGTGGCTGCCCGCGAGCGTGGGCCGGAGAACGCAGGCACCCCCACCGCCCTGGTGAACCCGTCGACGCGAACAGACTTCTGAACGAACGAAGACAGAAGCAAAGAAAGCCATGCTCGCCGACAACATCGTTCATTTCTCGCGCATCCTGCGCGACACCGGCATGGCTGTCGGGCCGGACCGCGTGCTGGCGGCCATCGCCGCCGTGGAGGCGGTGGGCCTGGACCGACGCGAGGACGTGCGCGCCGCGCTCAGCGCCGTGATGCTCGAACGCCACGAGCAGCAGACGATGTTCGACGCCGCCTTCGATGCCTTCTTCCGCGACCCCAAGTTGCTCGAGCAGATGATGTACCTGCTGCTGCCCAAGATCCAGGGCCGCGGCGAAAAGCAAGTGCCGCCGCGCGCCAACCGCCTCGCCGAGGCACTGGCCCCGCCGGCCCCGCCGCGCGCACCGAATCCGGCGAATCAGACCGCGAAGGAAGAGATCCAGTTCGAGACCGAGTTCAGCTTCTCGGAGCGTGAGCGCCTCGCCCAGGCCGACTTCGAGAGCATGACCACGGCCGAGTACGAACTCGCCAAGAAGCTCGCCGAGCGCGCACCGCTGCCGGTGCAGCCGGTCCGGCGCCGCCGCCACGAGGCCGGAGCGCGCGGCACGCTGGACCTGCGCCGCACGCTGCAGGGCATGGCACGGCAACCGCACACGCTGACGCCGGCCTTCACCCATGCGCGCACCGAGCTGCCGCCGATCGTCGTGCTGCTCGACATCTCCGGCTCGATGGACCGCTACTCGCGCCTGTTCCTGCACTACGTGCATGGCCTGACGCGCCGGCACCTCAAGGTGCACACCTTCACCTTCGGCACGCGCCTGTCCAACATCACCCGCTGCCTGCGCCACCGCGACCCCGACGTCGCCCTGAAGATGGCCGATGCGCAGGTGCACGACTGGAAGGGCGGCACGCGCATCGCGAGCAGCCTCGACGACTTCAACCGCCATTGGGCGCGGCGCGTGCTCGGCGGCAATGCCGCGGTGCTGCTGGTCACCGACGGCCTAGAGCGCGACGACGACGGCCAGCTCGCGCTCGCTGCCGGTCAGCTGCACCGCATGGCGCACCAGCTCGTCTGGTTGAACCCGCTGCTGCGCTTCGAAGGCTTCCAGCCGCGTGCGGCCGGCATCCGCACGCTGCTCGCCCACGTCGACCGTTTCCTGCCGGTGCACAACCTCGCGAGCCTGGCCGACCTCGGCCGGGCGCTGCAGAAGCCGGCGCAGAATCCCTCCACATTGCTTCACTGACACCATGGAACTCAAAGGCGAACGTCTCATCCCCGCACCGGTCGACACCACCTGGGCGGCGCTCAACAACCCCGACATCCTCAAGGCCTGCATCGCCGGCTGCGAGTCGCTCGAACGCACTGGCGAAGACGCCTTCCAGGCGCTGGTGGCGGTGCGCGTCGGCCCGGTCAGCGCCAAGTTCAAGGGCAACCTGAAGATGACCGACGTGAAGCCGCCGAACAGCTACACGATCAACTTCGACGGCCAGGGCGGCGTGGCCGGCTTTGGCAAGGGCTCGGCCGAGGTGCAGCTCGCACCCGAAGCAGGGGGAACCAAACTCAGCTACATTGCCCGCGCCCAGGTGGGCGGCAAGATGGCGCAAGTGGGCTCGCGGCTGATCGACGCCGCGGCCGGCAAGATCGCAGAAGACTTCTTCACTGCCTTCGAGGCGGCGCTGAAGCCCGCCGAAGCTGCGGTGGTCGAGGCCCCGGTGGCCGCGCCGGCGGCGGGCGGCAACAAGCTGGTGTGGTGGATCGTCGGTGCCGTCGTGGTCATCGCGGCGATCTGGCTGCTCAAGCGATAGATCCGACAGGAGCGTGTGATGGACAGTCTCGATCTCCAGGTGCTGCAGCAGGCGCGCGAGTGGCATGCGCAAGGCCAGCCGGTGTGGCTGGTCACCGTCATCGAGACCTGGGGCTCGGCGCCGCGCCCGCCCGGCGCGCTGCTGGCGATGCGCGGCGACGGCCTGGTGGTCGGCTCGGTCTCCGGCGGCTGCGTCGAAGACGACCTGATCGACCGAGTTCGCAAGGGCGAACGTGTCGGCAAGCCTTCGCTGATCACCTACGGCGTCAGCAAGGAAGAGGCGGCGCGCTTCGGCCTGCCCTGCGGAGGCAACCTGCGGCTGGTGCAGGAGCCGCTGACCGACACCGCCTGGGTCGATCAGATCCTGACCCGCACCGCGCGCCATGAACTCGTCGCGCGCACGCTGGACCTGGAGACGGGTGTCGTCGCCATCGAGCCGGCCTCGCGCGGCGAGCTGTTCCAGTTCGACGGCCAGCGCCTGCGTGCGCTGTTCGGCCCGCGCTGGCGGCTGCTGATCATCGGCGCGGGGCAACTCTCGCGTGCCGTCGCGCAGATGGCGCTGGCGCTGGACTTCGAGGTCATCTGCTGCGACCCGCGCGAGGAATACCACCTGACCTGGGACATCCCGAACACCACCTTCAGCAAGGCGATGCCCGACGACCTGGTACTCGAACTGCAGCTCGACCCGCACAGCGCGGTGATCGCGGTGACGCACGACCCCAAGCTCGACGACATGGTGCTGCTCGAGGCGCTGAAGTCGCCGGCCTTCTACGTTGGCGCGCTCGGCTCGCGCAGCAACACCGCCGCGCGCAAGCAGCGCCTGGCGCTGTTCGACCTCAGCCCGGCAGAGATCGACCGCCTGCACGGCCCGATCGGGCTGGACCTGGGCAGCAAGACGCCGGCGGAGATCGCCGTGTCCATCGTCGCCGAGATCGTGGCGGTGAAGAACGGCGTGGCGCTGGTGCAGAAGAAGGAAGGCTCGGCGCTGCCGGAGTCGTCGGGGGTCTGCGCGAGGTCCTGAGGCCAAGCAGTTGCCGCGGTGGGTCTGCTCGGCCAGATCGACAGCGGCGGTGGCAGTCCCAGATGGCAGCGGGGAACGGCGGCTTGCGGCCGCTCCTGAAACGGGAAGCGCTTTGTCGGCCGTGTCATCCGCACGAGGGCGCGCAATCAGGCGCGCAATCAGGCGCGCACTCAGGTGCGCGGACTCGGGTCGAGGGTAGCCACCAGGCTGATCTCCGGAACGCTGGCCAGTGCCTTGGACAGCGGGCAGTCGCGCTTGGCCGCCGCGGCGATTTCCTGGAAGCGGGCTTCGTCGAGACCGGGCACGATGGCGTGCAGGCGCAGTGCGATGCGGTCGATCACGAAGCCATCGCCTTGTGCCGAAAGGCGCACATGGGCCTGGGTGTCGGCCGTCTCGGTGGCGAAGCCGGCCTTGTCACAGGCGAACGAAAAGGCCATCGTGAAGCAGGCGGCATGCGCTGCGCCGAGGATCTCTTCCGGGTTCGTGCCGCGACGCTCGTCGGCGAAGCGGCTCGCGAAGCCGTAGGGATAGTCCATCAGCGCACCGGACTCGGTGCTGACCTTGCCGAGGCCCTGCTTGCCGGCACCGGTCCAGAGAACGCTCGCGGATTTCTCGGTCATGGTGACTCCAGTCGATGGTGTAGCGCGTGGGGCGCTGAGCTGCGGTGCGCGTCTTCGGAAGGCTTCGCGCCATGGTGCAACCCGGTCGGAGGCTCGTCGGTACGGTGGCGCACATCGCACGGATGCGAGGGCGAAGCCGGTACCCTGGGTCGCAGGAGATTGGTGCCGCCGAGCCCATGCTCGACGCTGCAGCGCAGCGCGCGAGCGCCAGCGTCAGTCCAGCGCGAGTGCCTTCGACGCCAGTGCCATGAAGGTCTCGCGCTCCTTGCGCGTCAGCGGCGCCAGGATCTCCGCCTGCAGGCCTTCCACCACCGGGCGCACGTCGGCCAGCAGGCGTTCTCCGTCACGGGTGAGTTGCAGGCAACGCGCGCGCCGGTCCTGTGGGCTGACCTCGCGCTGCAGCAGGCCCTTCTGCTCCAGGCGGTCGATCACGCCGCCGATGGTGGCGCGGTCGAAGCTGATGGTCGCCGCGAGGCTGGCCTGGTCGATGCCCGGCTGCTCGGCGATGGCGTCCAGCGCGGCGAACTGCACCGAGGTCAGCTCGAAGCCGGCGGCCTGCGTCCGCGCCTGGAAGACCTGTGTCGACTGCTGGTGCAGCCGCCGGATCAGGTGACCGGCCATCGCGATCCTGTCCATCGCTGTCTCCGCCCCAGGGGCCGTGATGCTCATGGTTGACCATTGTAGATCGCATACATATCATATGTATACATACTAAAGACGCTTGCGAGGCTGGAAGGAGACCCCATGCAATACCACTGTGACGGCTTCAATCCCGGCGACCCCGATGTGCTCGCCGCCGCGCCCGGCCACCGCCGTGCCGGCGGCCCGCTGCCCGAGACGGTGGACGTGCTGATCGCCGGTTCCGGACCCGCGGGCCTGTGCCTGGCCGCGCAGCTCGCGCGGGTGCCGCAGATCCGCACGATGCTGGTCGAGCCCAAGTTGCAGCCGATGGAGAAGGGCCAGGCCGACGGCATCAGCGTGCGATCGATGGAGATGTTCCAGGCCTTCGGCTTTGCAGAGAAGGTGGCGCGCGAGTCGGTCTGGATCAACGAGGCGACCTTCTGGGCCCCTGCGGCCGGCGACCCGCTGGCCCGCGTCGCGCGGGTGCAGGACGTGCCCGACGGCATCTCCGAGATGCCGCACGTGCTCATCAACCAGGCGCGTGTGCATGACATGTTCCTCGACGTGATGCGGAACTCGCCGACCCGGCTGGAGCCCGACTACGGCTGGAAGGTGGCCGACCTGGCGATCGACCCATCGGCCCGCGAGTACCCGGTCACCGTGACGCTGGAGTCCACCGCCCCGGGCCGCGAAGGCAAGACGGAGACGCTGCGCGCCAACTACGTGGTCGGCTGCGACGGTGCACGCTCCAGCGTGCGCCGCGCGATCGGCGGCGCGCTGCACGGCGATGCCGCGCACCAGGCCTGGGGCGTGATCGACCTGCTGGCCGTCACCGACTTCCCCGACTGGCGCATGAAGTCCTTCGTGCGTTCACAGGACGAGGGCATCCTGATGGTGCTGCCGCGCGAAGGCGGGCACCTGGTGCGCCTGTATGTCGAGCTCGACGCCCTGGGCGAACACGAACGCGCCGCCGACCGTGGCATGGGCGCGCCGGACATCATCGCCAAGGCGCAGCGCATCCTCCGGCCGTTCTCGCTGGACGTGAAGGAGGTGGTCTGGTGGTCGATCTACGAGATCGGCCACAGGCTGACCGACAGGTTCGACGACGTGCCCGAGGCCGAGGTCGCCACCCGGGCACCGCGCGTCATGCTGGCCGGCGACGCCTGCCACACCCACAGCCCGAAGGCCGGGCAGGGCATGAACGTGTCGATGGGCGACACCTTCAACCTCGGCTGGAAGCTGATCTCGGTGCTGACTCGCCGGGCCGAGCCGGCGCTGCTGCACAGCTACACCGGCGAGCGGCGTGCCGCGGCGAAAGGGCTGGTCGAGTTCGACCATCAATGGGCACGCGTGGTCGGCGGCACGGCCGGCAGCGAGCTGCAGTTCGACCCGGCCACGGCCGGCCTGCCAGTGGTGGCCCGCGCCTTCATCAACAACCTGCCGTTCACCTGCGGCCTGACGATCCAGTACGAGCCGGGGGCGCTGACCGGCGAAGCCACGCACCAGGCGCTGGCCCCGGGCTTCCCGCTCGGCCAGCGCTTCCACTCCGCCCCGGTCATCCGGCTGGCCGATGCCAAGCCCATGCACCTGGGCCATTGCATCGAGGCCGACGCGCGCTTCCGCCTGTTCCTGTTCGCGTCGGCCGGCGACGCGGGCCGCCCCGGCGGCGTGATCGCATCGCTGTGTGACTGGCTCGCGCACGACCCGGCCTCGCCGCTCCGCCGCCACACGGCGCCGGGCGAGGACCTGGACGCGGTGATCGACGTGCGCGCAGTCTTCCAGCAGGGCTTTCGCGAACTCGACCACGCCGGCATGCCCGCGCTGCTGCGCCCGGGTGTCGGCCGCCTCGGGCTCACCGACTACGAGAAGGTCTTCTGCGCCGACCTGAAGCGCGGCGAGGACATCTTCGCGATGCGCGGCATCGACCGCACCGCCGGCTGCATGGTCGTGGTCCGCCCCGACCAGCACGTCGGGCATGTCCTGCCGCTGCAGGGCCGCGACGCACTGTCGGCCTACTTCGCCGGCATCCTCCGCCTGCGCGGCTGAACTGCCGGGGTTGATCCGTTCTGGCGCACGGGCCAGGGCTTCCCCTGACTGGATGCGCGAGCGGCAGGTGGCGACGATGTCGTCCATGCGCCGCCGCCGTGCCGTCCTGACCCTGCTCGCCGCCGGCCTGCCGGCTTCGGCCGTGCGTGCCGACCCGACCGGCGGCGACCCGTTCCGCTCGCTGCAGTGGCCCGACCTGAGGCGCGAGTTCTTCGGTACGGCGCCGGTGGTGTTCGACGATCGTGTCAAGGTGCGCGGCCCGGCCTTCGCCGAGGACCCGATGAACGTGCCGATCAGCGTCGCAGCGATGGGCCTGCCGGACATCGAGACGCTGATCGTCTTCGTCGACCGCAACCCGATCCGCAAGGTGCTGGAGTACCAGCCGCTGGCCGCGCTGGCGAGTGTCGGCTTCCGCTTCAAGCTGGAACAGGCCAGCCCGGTGCGTGCCGCGGCGAGGACGAAGGACGGCGTCTGGCACGTCGGCGGCACGCTGGTCGACTCGGCCGGCGGCGGCTGCACCGTGGCCGGCGCGACGCGCAAGGACGGCAGCTGGTCGACCACGCTCGGCCAGGCCAGCGGCAAGCTGTTCGCCAGCAGCCCGCTGCCGGAGGCGAGCAGCGTGCCCGGCGCCTCGCGCCTGCGCGTGATGGTCATGCACCCGATGGACACCGGCCTGGTCGGCGGCATCCCGGCCTTCTACGTCAACAAGCTCAGCGTGCGCGACGCGCAGGACCGCGAGCTGCTGCGCCTGGCCACCTTCGAGCCGGTCAGCGAGAACCCGGTGTTCAGCTTCGACTTCCCTGGCCGCATCGTCGGCGGCCTGCGCCTGGTCGGCAGCGACAACAACGGCAACCGCATCGACAGCCGCATCGAATGAAGCCGCTGCTGCTGTCGCTGCTGCTGGCTGCCGGCGCCACCACGCTGGCGCAAGGCACGCCGCGGGTCGACCCGGCCGCCTTCGACTACGGCCTCGCCGCACGTGCGCTGGCACCGGGCATCTGGGTGGTCGAAGGCGCCAACGCCGACTTCAGCCTGACCAACGGCTGCAACATCATCAACACCGGTTTCATCGCCACGGGCGCCGGTGTGCTGGTCATCAACACCGGTCCGTCGAAGCGCTACGGCGAGCAGCTGCGCGCGCTGATCGCGAAGACGACACGCGAGCCGGTGATGCAGGTGATCCATCTCAACCTGCACCCCGACTACTTCCTCGGCAACCAGGCCTTTGCCGACGTGCCGCGGCTGGCCACCGATGCCACGCGCGCGGGCATGGCGCGCGAGGCCAAGGCCTACGAGGACAACCTCTACCGGCTGTGCGGCGACTGGATGAAGGGCACCGAGGCCGTGCTGCCCAGCGGTACCGTGATGCTCGGGCCGCTGCGCCTGGGCACTCGCGAGATGGAGCTGCGCGAGTACCGCGGCCACACCGACAGCGATCTCGTGCTGGTCGACAAGGCCAGCGGCGTGGTCTTCGCCGGGGGCCTGGTGTTCGCACAACGCGTGCCGACCACGCCGCATGCGCAGCTGGGCCCGTGGCTGCAGAGCCTGCAGGCCTTCGCCGGATTGCCGGTCAGGACGCTGGTGCCCAGCCACGGTCCGATCAGGCCCGACATCAGTGCGGTGGCCGAGACGCAGCGCTACCTGCAGTGGCTGGACCGCAGCTTCACCGCGCTGGCGCAGCAGGGGGCCGAGGTCAATGAAGTGCTGCGCGCGGAAGTGCCTGCGGAGTTCCGCGGCTGGGCCGCGTTCGGCACAGAGTACATCCGCAACGTCGCGCACCTGTACCCGCGCTACGAGCAGGCGGTGCTGAAGGCGGAGCGGCGCTGAGCGGCGCTCGCTCGCTCGGAGCGGCCGCGGCGCACTGGGGGTTGTGTTCCGCTCATGTCCTCCGGACCTGCTGCGCAGGCCCTCCCCCTTTACTTCGCCACACACAACCCCCAGCACGCCGCTCAGGCGCCACCGAGGTCTTCGCAGTGCACGGCCGGTGCTGGACTGGGGGGATGGGTGAAGGGTGGAGCGAAGTAAAGGAGGAGGGCTCGCGCAGCGAGCCCGGGGGACATGAGCGGAACCCTTTGCCCATCACCCCAGGCTCGCGCAGGACTCCGAGCGAAGTGTCCAAGGCCGGATCTGGGCCGCATACGCCATTGCCGAGACCTGCCACCTCGTGCGCCCGAGCGACGCAGCATGTCAGTCGATATCGACCCCGTCGAAGGCAATCGCCAGCGACTCCATCACCAGCGTGCTGTCCATCGCATTCAGTGGCGTGTAGTGCAGTGTCACCGGGCGGGCATTGCGGAAGCGCCAGCGCTTGACCACACGTTCATGGTCGGGTGCCAGCAGCATCACGCGCACCGTGCGCCGCTGCGGCGCGCGGCCGCGGCGGGTCTTCTCCCACCAGTCGTGCAGGGCGGTGTCGTCGCTGGTCGCGCGGCGCAGCACGAGGTGTTCGTCGGCATGCGCCTCGCTCGCATCGGGCCGCGCCGAGAGCAGCGGGAACACCACCTCCGCGCAGGCGACCTCGCTCGCGCGGCCGTTGCCGTCGGCGAGTTCGACACGGAAGTGACAGCCCGCGACCGGAGTCCCGTCTGCCTCTCGTCCGAAGTGTGCCTCGGCCGTCTTCACTCCATCTCCAGCCGCTCGCAGGACAGCACGATCTCTTCCATGGCCACGTCGTTGCCCTTGGCGTTGAACGGCCCGCTGGTGTGCTTGACGATGCGCGTGCGCAGCAGCTTCCAGGTCTGCACGACAGCCGTGCGGTCCTCGTTCTGCAGCTGGAGGGTGACGGTGCGCATCGCACCCACGTCGCCATTGCGGATCTGGTCGAGCCACTGGTAGAGGTTCAGCGAGCCGACCAGGCCGCGCTTGAGCGTCACGTCGCTGGTCTTCGTCAGGCCGGGGATCTTCATCACGTTGTTCTCGCGTGCGTTGCCGGTGCGGTACTCGATCATCTGCACTTCCATGCCGAGGCCGCTGACTTCCGAGAAGCCGGCATGCGGGCCCTCGGTGTTGCCGTCGCCGAGGTCGACGAGGAAGTTGAACTGGACGTAGGGGCGGTCGCGCAGGATGGCCATGGCAGTCCTCAAGGGGAAGTCCGGACGCGGCGAGTGTGGCACCGCCGTGCCATGAAGCTGCTCCCTAGGCTGTCACAGCGCGACGCGTGGCCGCTGTTCCGCGCTGTGACAGGTCGCAGGGGAAACCCTGTGTTCCAGACGCCAAAGTGACGCCGAATCCAGCGTTTCGCCGCTGCCGATGCGTGTCATGTCCATGGCACGCATGTTGCCCCCTCCCGACCTGGAGAAGCAGCCGGCCAGGCTGCCCCCAACCCTCTCAAACCCTCGAGGAGACACGATGCGAATCAATCAGTTGACCGTGTGGGTCGCGCTGGCGCTGGGCACGATGAGTGCCCAGTCGGCGGTGACCGACAAGATGATCGAAGACGATGCCAAGACGCCGGGCGACATCGTCTCCTGGGGCATCGGCCAGCAGGGCCAGCGCTACTCGCCGCTCAAGCAGATCAATGCGCAGACGATCGCCAAGCTCGTGCCGGCCTGGTCGTTCTCGTTCGGCGGCGAGAAGCAGCGCGGCCAGGAGTCGCAGCCGCTGATCCACGACGGCAAGATGTTCGTCACGGCCTCGTACTCGCGCATCTTCGCGCTCGACGCCAAGACCGGCGCCAAGCTGTGGAAGTACGAGCATCGCCTGCCCGACGGCATCATGCCCTGCTGCGACGTGATCAACCGCGGCGCGGCCCTGTACGACAACCTCGTCATCTTCGCGACGCTCGATGCGCAGCTGGTCGCGCTCGACCAGAAGACCGGCGACGTGGTCTGGAAGGAGAAGATCGACGACTACGCCGCGGGCTACTCGGCGTCTGCCGCGCCGCTGATTGCCGGCGGGCTGCTGCTGACCGGCGTGTCCGGCGGCGAGTTCGGCGTGGTCGGGCGCGTCGAGGCGCGCGACCCGAAGACCGGCCGCATGGTCTGGACCCGCCCGGTGGTCGAAGGCCACATGGGCTTCAAGTACGACAAGGACGGCAAGGCCACCGAGAACGGCATCTCCGGCACCGCCGGCAAGAGCTGGCCGGGCGACCTGTGGAAGACCGGCGGCGCGGCCACCTGGCTGGGCGGCACCTACAACGCCAAGACCGGCCTGGCCTACTTCGGCACCGGCAACCCCGCGCCGTGGAACAGCCACCTGCGCAAGGGCGACAACCTGTTCAGCTGCTCGACCGTCGCGATCGACGTGAAGACCGGCCAGATCGTCTGGCACTACCAGAACACGCCGAACGACGGCTGGGATTTCGACGGCGTCAACGAGTTCGTGACCTACGACGACGGCGGCCAGGTCCTCGGCGGCAAGGCCGACCGCAATGGCTTCTTCTACGTCAACGATGCGAAGACCGGCAAGCTGGTCAATGCCTTCCCGTTCGTCAAGAAGGTGACCTGGGCCACTGGCATCGACCTGAAGACCGGCCGGCCGAACTACGTGCCGGAGAACCGCCCGGGCGACCCGACCGCCGGCGCCGACCCGAAGAAGGGCAACGTGGTGTTTTCGGCGCCGTCGTTCCTCGGTGGCAAGAACCAGATGCCGATGGCCTACTCGCCGGAGACCAAGCTGTTCTACGTGCCCGCCAACGAGTGGGGCATGGAGATCTGGAACGAGCCCATCACCTACAAGAAGGGCGCGGCCTATCTGGGCGCCGGCTTCACCATCAAGACGCTGAACGACGGCCCGATCGGCGCGCTGCGCGCGATCGACCCGAAGAGCGGCAAGATCGTCTGGGAAGCCACCAACAACGCGCCGCTGTGGGGTGGTGTGCTGACCACCGGCGGCAACCTGGTGTGGTGGGGCACGCCGGAAGGCTTCCTGCAGGCCGCCGACGCGAAGACCGGCAAGATCGTCTGGAAGTTCCAGACCGGCTCCGGCGTCGTGGCGCCCCCGGTCACCTGGGAAGACAAGGGCGAGCAATACGTCGCCGTGGTCTCGGGCTGGGGCGGCGCCGTGCCGCTGTGGGGCGGTGACGTGGCCAAGAAGGTCAACTACCTCGAGCAGGGCGGCTCGGTGTGGGTGTTCAAGCTGATGAAGTGACACGCTGAGCGACGCGCCGCCACGTCGGGAACCATTCCCGAGACAGGCGGCGCGGGCGGCGCCACACTGACACCGTCACGAATTCGCATCCGTCGACTTTCGCCACGCGCCTGCACCTGCAGGGCGTGGCGTTCTTCTTTGCGCCACACGTTGCCTCCGCAGCAGTGACGCACTGCTTTCATGGCACGATGCCGCGCATGCCCAGGATGCTTGCCGCCCTCTGTCTTGCCCTCGCCGCCGAGCGCGAGGCGTGGAAGCGCACCTCGCTGTTCGCCGAGGTCGCACGCGAGGCCGAGGGGCGGCTGCTGCACGGCAGCGTGCGCCACTGGATCAAGCGCGAGCGCCTGGCGGCGGACCTGGCCTGGCAGCGGGTGCGCAGCGACGAGCTGCGTGGCAGCGGCATCGTGCTGGGCGTCGCCTGGTACCACCTCTGACGCGTGTGGTGAGCGCGACGCGCGTGCCCCTGGACCTGCCGCGCCGCGTGATGCGGCGCGCGCTGGCGGTGGCGCTGCTGACGCTGCTGGCCGCGCTCGGCCTGGGCCTCGCACGCACCGATGCCGACATCGACGGCGAGGTGCGCGCGGCGATGTCGCTGGCCGCCGCGATGGCGCGGCTGTCGCAGTCGGCCCAGTTGAGCGATGCCGAACTGATCGCCGTGCTGGTGGCCCGCGACGACGAGACGCCGCTGCGCCACCTGTCGCTGGCGCTGCGCGACGCCACCGGTCGGCTGCTGGTGGGCCGGCTGCAGGAGCCGTCGAGCTCGCCGCTGGTCGACGCCATGACGGCGTTGCACCGCTGGCTTCGACCCGGCGCGCAGATCGAGCCGGTGACCTGGATGCTGCCGCGCCCCGGCAAGCCGCCCTGGGTGCTGACGCTGGCCGCCCAGCCCGACAGCGAACGGCGCGAGGCGGTGGTCTACCTCGGCAGCCTGCTCGGCGTGCTGGTGGCCGGCCTCGCGTTGCTGCTGGTGGTGCTGCGCTGGAACGTGCGCTCGGCGTTCCGACCGCTGGAGGGCATGCTCGCCGCGATCGGCCGCATCCAGGCCGGCGACACCGCCGCCGCGCGGGCGATGCCGACCATGCCGATCGGCGAGCTCGAGCAGATCGCCGCGGCGCTGCGTTCGCTCGGCGAGGCGCTCGACGCCGCGCAGGCCGAGCGCCGGCTGCTCGGCCACAAGGTGCAGTCGCTGCAGGAAGAGGAGCGCATGCGCCTGTCGCGCGAACTGCACGACGAGTTCGGCCAGCGGCTCACCGCCATCCGCGTCGATGCCGCCTGGCTGGCGCAACGCCTGAAGGACCTGCCCGACGTGCAGCCGGTGCTGCGCGGCATGGCCGAGCAATGCGCCGCCATCCAGAGTGACGTGCGTGGCCTGCTGGCGCGACTGCAGCCGCTGGCCGGCGTGGAGGAGGGCGACGGTGCGGTCAGCGTGGCCACGCTCGCCGAGCTGCTGCATGGCCTGGCCGAAGGCTGGCGCAAGAGCGGCAGCGGCGCACTCCGCGTCACGCTCGAGATCGACGCCGAGCCGCAGCGCCAGCTGCCGCGCGACCTGGCGCTGGCGCTGTACCGCATCAGCCAGGAAGCGCTCACCAACGTCGCACGGCATGCGCAGGCTACCGACGTGACGCTGGCGTTGCGCTGGCCGCAGGGCAGCGAGGCGATCGACTGGTCGGTCAGCGACGACGGCATCGGCCTGACCGACGCCGGCGCGGCGCTGCGCCGCGGCAACGGCCTGGCCGGCATCAAGGAGCGGGTCTGGGCCTTCGGTGGTGACCTGGGCCTGCAAGCGGCCAGGCCGGGACGGGAGCGGCCCGGCCTCGTGCTCGCGGCGACCTTGCGTGCATCGGCACCGCCGCTGCACGATGCACCGTAGCGCGACCCAGCCCTAGTCCGCCGGCTCCTGCGCGCGCGGCTGGTACTTGGCGAGCCAGCCCGGCGTGAAGTCGAACCGGTCGGCCGCGAACACCGCGGAGAAGCAGGGGCTCGAACGACCGTCCCGCCACAGCGTGACGTACAGCCATTGCCTGCCGCGCCGAAGCATCAGCACCTGGTAGGGGGTGTGCCCGCCGCGCTGGTAGAGCGGATAACGCGCCTGTGCGGCTGCGTCGAAGCGATCGCGGTCGGCGGCGTCGAGCGTGGCCCGTTCGGCCGAGGCGGGCACCCGCAGCGCGGGGCTGCCGCTGACACAACTGCGCAGTTCCAGCTCGGCCGTCGCCTGGCCCGCGGCAGGTGTTGCTGCCGAGAGACCGATCGACAGCGCCAGACATGCTCGGTAGCTCTGCATCGTGTCTCTCCCGCGCAGAAGGTGAGCCCAGCTTACGCCGTCCCTGTCACCGCGGCAGCGGGTTCACCCTCGGCCTGCGCGCCTCGGACACGCATGGCGCCGCATCAGGGCCAGCTCGGCGACGCGGCCTTGTCCAGCGCGACCTGGTCTGCCGGCGGCCGGTCGTCGATGCCGAACACCTGCTCCATCGACTTCTGCTCCGGCAAGATGTAGACGATGCCGCGACGCTCGGCGAAGGCGGGGCTGACAACGGTCTCGAAGAACGCCGTCGGCAGGTTGATGCAGCCATGCGAGATTCGCCGGTCGTCGGCGGACGCGGAGGCCAGCCGTTGAAGGCGGCGCTCGGCGGGGTGGGTCGTCAGCACGCGGTGCATCGACACCGCCGCGCCGTAGTCCACCCAGACGACGTCTTCGCCGCGGGCATTGCGGCCGCGCTCGGTGACGAAGCGGCCAGCCGGCGTGGTGCGCTCGTGGTGCTGCACCAGCGCGATCGGGCGCGAGCCGATGCCGTCGACCGAATCGTCGCCGCGTGCCGAGCCGAGCAGCACCGGGCTGCTGGCGCGAAGGCTCGCCTGCGCGTCGAACACGAACAGCATCGCCGCCCGCTTGTCGACGATGGCGAATGCGGATGAAGCGTTGTCGCCGGAATCGGCGATCCAGTCCGCCATCCGGCGGACCTCCGGCCCTGCGTGCACGCCGCCGAACTCGGCGCGCCGCGGCGCGCCGATCGGACTGCGGGTGGCCAGTTCGAAGGCGGCTGATGGACGCAGCGCGCCTGCGGGCGGCAGCGTCAGCGCCAGCAGCGCCAGGCCACCGAGCAGCCCGCGAGACAACGCGTCGCGGATCACGGCACGGTCCATCTGGTCGCGCTGGTTCGTCGCGCTGGTCCGTCGGGCTGTTGGGGGCCCGTCGGGCGCTTCGATCAGTTGCGGTCGGGCTGGACGGCGCGCTCGGTGGCCATCGGCGCATCGGTGGTGCGCGGCGCGCCGGTGGTGCGCGGAGAGGCCGTGCTGCCGGCGGCCGGCATGTCAGCGGCAGCGGGTGCAGTCTGCTGCATCGGCATGGCCGGCGAGCTCGGCATCGTGGTGGTGGCCGGCGGGGTCGAGGTGAGCGGCGGCGTCACCGTGGTGGTGTCGGCAGGGGCCGGCGTCGTGGTCTGCGCGTAGGCGAAACCGATCGTGCCGACCACGGCCAGGGCGGCGACGGCCGAGATGGCGTACTGGGATGCATTCATGGCAATTACTCCGGAAGCGGTATTGAAGGACTTCACACCGTTCATCGCGATGCTTGATGCAGAGTAAGTGCCACGAGGGGCCGGCGTCTGTGCGCCGGCGAACGCCAGCCGGTTCGCCGTTCGCCGGCCGCCGCCGATCAGAAGAAGCCCAGCTTGTCCGGCGAATAGCTCACCAGCAGGTTCTTGGTCTGCTGGTAGTGGTCGAGCATGGCCTTGTGCGTCTCGCGGCCGATGCCCGATTCCTTGTAGCCGCCGAAGGCCGCGTGCGCCGGGTAGGCGTGGTAGCAGTTGGTCCACACCCGGCCGGCCTGGATGCCACGGCCCATGCGGAAGGCACGGCTGCCGTCGCGCGTCCACACGCCGGCGCCCAGGCCGTAGGGCGTGTCGTTGGCGATGGCCAGCGCCTCGGCTTCGGTCTTGAAGGTGGTCACGGCGAGCACCGGCCCGAAGATCTCCTCGCGGAAGATGCGCATCGAGTTGTTGCCCTTGAACAGCGTCGGCTGGATGTAGTAGCCGCCGGCCAGCTCGCCGCCCATCTGCGCCCGCTCGCCGCCGATCAGCAGCTGCGCGCCTTCCTGCTTGCCGACCTCGAGGTAGGACAGGATCTTGTCCATCTGCATCGCCGAGGCCTGTGCGCCCATCATCGTCTCGGTGTCCAGCGGGCTGCCCTGCTTGATCGCCTTCACGCGGTCCAGCGCGCGCGCCATGAACTGGTCGTAGATCGATTCCTGGATCAGCGCGCGGCTCGGGCAGGTGCAGACCTCGCCCTGGTTGAAGGCGAACAGCACCAGGCCTTCGATGGCCTTGTCGAGGAAGGCATCGTCCGCGGCGGCGACGTCGTCGAAGAACACGTTCGGGCTCTTGCCGCCGAGCTCCAGCGTGGCCGGGATCAGGTTGGTGGCCGCGGCCTGCGCGATCACGCGGCCGGTGGCGGTGCTGCCGGTGAAGGCAATCTTGGCGATGCGCTTGCTCTGCGCCAGCGGCATGCCGGCCTCGCGGCCGTAGCCGTTGACGACGTTGAGCACGCCCGGCGGCAGCAGGTCGGCGATCAGTTCGGTCAGCACCAGGATGCTCACCGGCGTGCTCTCGGCCGGCTTGAGCACCACGCAGTTGCCCGCGCCGAGGGCCGGTGCGAGCTTCCATGCCGCCATCAGGATCGGGAAGTTCCACGGGATGATCTGGCCGACCACGCCCAGCGGCTCGTGGAAGTGGTAGGCGATGGTGTTGTGGTCGATCTCGCTGAGCGCACCTTCCTGCGCGCGCAGGCAGCCGGCGAAGTAGCGGAAGTGGTCGGCCGCCAGCGGGATGTCGGCGTTCAGCGTCTCGCGGATCGGCTTGCCGTTGTCCACTGTCTCGGCGTAGGCCAGGCGCTCGAGGTTCTGCTCGATGCGGTCGGCGATCTTCAGCAGGATGCTGGCGCGCTCGCCGGCCGAGGTCGCGGCCCATTTCGCGGTGGCGGCGTGCGCGGCGTCCAGCGCCAGTTCGATGTCTTCCGGGCCCGAGCGGGCCGCCTTGGTGTAGACCTTGCCGCTGATCGGCGTGATGACGTCGAAGTACTGGCCCTTCAGCGGCTTGACGAACTTGCCGCCGATGAAATTGTCGTAGGCGGCCTTGAACTCGAGCGGCGTGCCGGGCTGGTTCGGGTGTGCGTAGATCATGGTCTGTCTCCGTCCGGAAGTTGGTGGATGGGTGTGTCGTCGCGAGCCGCGCAATCCGGATGCCGCGCGGAACCGGACGGGCCGCATCGCACGCGGCATGCCAGCGCGGTTCAGGCAGCAAAGGGCTGATCCGGCGCAAGAACCGGGTCAGCCGGGGGCTGCAGACTGCGCCGTCGCCGTCCTGCTGCTTCGCACTGTCACGAAGCAGGACAGCGCAGACCCCGATTTCCGCCGAAATGCTTGCGCGTGCGCAGCGGGCGGGCAGACTCGACGCCAGCGATGCGCGCGGACCTCCGCAGCACGCCAGGGCTCGGCAGAAGCCCCCACTGGAGACAACGATGACGCACGCCATCGCCCATCGCATTCCCGCCGCGCGCCTGCGCGAGGCGCGCCGCCAGTTCATGGACCGAGGTGACGTGGAAGCCGGACTGATCGCGCCCGAACTGCACAGCAGCTGGCAGCGCAGCGCCCGCTTCGGCCTGGCGCCGAGTGGTCGCATGCCCGGCGCGCCGCACGCTTCCGGGCCGCAACTGGTGCGGGCGCTCGAGCACCAGCGCGAGCTGGTCGCCCACGCACGGCCGGTGATGGAGTACCTGTTCGACCAGACGCACGACACCGACAGCATGGTCATCCTGGCCGACGCGCAGGGCCTGCTGCTGCAGGCGCTGGGCGATGCGAACTTCGTCGACCGGGCCCAACGGGTGGCCCTGCGTCCGGGCGCGAGCTGGAACGAACAGTGGCGCGGCACCAATGCGATCGGCACCGCGCTGGCCGACGCCGCGCCGGTGGTGGTGCATGCCGGCGAGCACTACCTCGAACGCAACGGCTTCCTGACCTGCACCGCCGCGCCCATCGTCGACCCCTGCGGCCGGGTGCTCGGCGTGCTGGACATCTCCGGCGACCACCGCGGCTACCACCGCCACACGCTGGCGCTGGTGCGCTCGGCGGCGCGCATGATCGAGCACCGGCTGTTCGACACCCGCCACGCGGCCGGGCTGCGGGTGCGCCTGCATGCGCAGCCCGAAGGCATCGGCACCGTGGCCGAAGGCCTGCTCGCGCTGACCGAAGACGGCTGGATCAGCGGGGCCGACGCGACCGCGCGCACGATGCTCGGCCTGGCGCCCGGCGACTGCGGCACGCGCACGCTGGACCATGCCCTGCAGCTCGGCATGGACACGCTGTGGGCCTGGGCGCGGCAGGGCGGCACGGCACCGCATGCGGTGCGCCGCCATGACGGCAGCGTGCTGTGGCTGCGCGTCGAGGCGGGCCGCAGCGTGCTGGCCTTGCAGCCGTCGCGGGCGCTATCCGACTCGCCTGCCCAGCGCGGGCCGGCCGATCGGCTGGCCGCGCTGGACAGCGGTGACGCGGCGATGCACGCCGCGGTCGATCGTGCACGGCGTGTGCTCGACAAGCCGATCGCGCTGCTGCTGCACGGCGAGTCCGGCGTCGGCAAGGAAGTCTTCGCGCGCGCCGTGCATGCGAGCAGCGCGCGCCGCGACGGCCCCTTCGTCGCCGTCAATTGCGCGGCGCTGCCCGAATCGCTGATCGAGGCCGAGCTGTTCGGCTACCGCGCCGGCGCCTTCACCGGCGCCAGCCGCGACGGTGCGCCGGGCCGCATCCGTGAGGCCCACGGCGGCACCTTGTTCCTCGACGAGATCGGCGACATGCCGCTGACCATGCAGGCGCGCCTGCTGCGCGTGCTGCAGGACCGGCAGGTGACACCGCTGGGCGGCGGCAAGCCGGTGGCGGTGGACTTCCGGCTGGTGTGCGCAACGCACCGCCAGCTGCGCACCGAGCTGGAGGCGGGGCGCTTCCGCGAAGACCTCTACTACCGCCTCAACGGCCTGACGCTGACGCTACCGCCGCTGCGTGAGCGGCAGGACCAGCTCGCGCTGATCGCGCAGCTGCTGCGCGAGCTCGCGCCGGGCCGCGAGCTGCAGCTTTCGCCGGAGCTGGCGCGTGCGGTGTCGTGCTACCGCTGGCCGGGCAACCTGCGCCAGCTGCACAACGCGCTGCAGACGGCCTGTGCGCTGCTCGACGAGGGCGAGGCCGAGATCGGCTGGGCCCACCTGCCCGACGACCTGGCCGCCGACCTGCGCAGCGCCACCGCGCCGCGGCCGGTGGTCGACGAGCAGGCCGACCTGCGCCAGCAGTCCGAACGCACCGTGCGGCAGACGGTTCAAGCCTGCGCCGGCAACCTGTCGGAAGCGGCGCGGCGCCTGGGCATCAGTCGCAACACGCTGTACCGCAAGCTCGACGAGCTGGGCTTGCGCTGAGCGAGCGGGCGACGCGCGGGCTTCAGAACACCAGCGTGCGCCAGCGCCGGTCGGCCGCGCGCGCCATGAACTGCACCGCGCCGCCTCGGCCGTGGCATTCGGGGATCAGCGTCGCCGCGTCGATGCCGTGGGCGTCGAGCGCGTCGCTGCAGGCGAGCAGCTTCGCGCCGTGCGACACCGCCTCGCGCATCGCCTCCAGCACGGTCTTGGGATGACGCTCGCTGGCGCGCAGCGCGGCCGCCACGCCGGGCGCGAGCAACTGCACGCTGCGGGCGGTGAAGTAGATCTCCACCGGGATGTCCATCGCCGCGGCGGCCGCGGCGTGGAAGAAGGGCGTGGCCAGGCGATGAGGAACCTCGGGGTCGGCCGCCCACAGCAGGATGGCGATGCCGTCCACCGGTTCGTCGACGAAGCTCATGCGACGAAGCTCATGCGACGAAGCTCACGCGGCGCTCCCGTCCTCGATGCGGAACAGCCAGGCCTGGTGCGCCATCGCCGCCGCCACCGGCTCGCCGTGCAGCAGCGCGGCGCGGTCGGCCTCGAAGTCGGCCAGCGTCACGCGCGCGAGCCAACCTTCGCCGTAGGGATCGTGGTGCACCAGCTCCGGCGTGTCGGCCAGCCGCGCGTTGACCGCCACCACCGTGCCGTGCACCGGCGATTTCACCGACACGATGGACTTGGCCAGTTCCACCACCGCGATCGAGCGTCCCTGCTCGACGGCGCTGCCGACCATCTTCGGCCGGCACATGTAGATCTCGCCGGCCTGCACGATGCCCAGCGCCGTGATGCCCACCGTCGCCGTGCCGTCACCCTCCAGCCGCGCCCAGACCTGATGCTCGACGAGGTAGTGCAGCTCGTCAGGGAACTCGAGCCCGGCGGCCTTCATGGCATCACGCCAAACGCACCACGTCGATCGTTCAGCCGGCGTCGCGAGCACGTCGAGGTCGCGCCGAGCAGCGCAGCCGTACTCGGGTACGGCGAGCAGCGCAAGCGCGAGATCGGCGTGCGCAGCAGCCGGATGAACGATCGACGGCGGAGGGGAACGGGAGTCGAACCCGCCCGGCAGCGCATGGCGCCACCCACCGGGTTTGAAGCCCGGCCGATCCACCAGGATCGTTTCCCCTCCGTTGAACTCATCGCATCACCTCCTCGACGAACAGCGTCGAGTCGGCTCGCAGCTTGTGCACGTCGCCCACGCGGCGCAGCAGGCCGACGCGGTCGAAGTACTCCAGGATCTGGATCGCACGCTTGCGGCCCAGGCCGGTGGCATCGCGGAACTGCGCCGCGCTGACCTCCTGCGCACCATGGGCGCCGGCCACCTGGCGGGCCAGCGCCGCGAGCTGGGCCATCGTGGCCAGCGGGTAGTACAGGTCCTTGACCACCTGGTGCAGCTCGCCGCGCTGTGCCAGGCGGGCGAGGGTGGTGCGCATCAGCGCCTCCGACTCGCCGCTGTCGCGTGCGAGGTCGCGCGCCCAGGCACCTTCGAATGCGGCCTGCACCAGTGCCGGCGCGACCTTCTGCGCGATGCGTTCTTCGCTGGCCGACAGCCGCACGCCATGCGCCGGCAGGTGCACGAAGGCGCCGCGCAGTGCCACCGCACCCTCGCTGCGCAAGCGCTCGAGCAGCGCCCGCCACAAGGGCTCGGGCAGCCGCGGCAGCGCCAGGCGGCGCAGGCGCGCCGCATCGGGGCCGATCTCGTCGGGCGAGCGTTCGTGGTACGCAGCCAGCGTGGCCAGCGTGGTGCTGCGTGCGGCGGCAGCATGCGCTGCCGCCAGTGCCCAGTCGCCTGCTGCATCGCCGTGGTGAAGCGCGCCGTCAGTGGCTTCAGTGATCGCCCGGCCCTGCGCGGCCGCGAAGCGGCGCAGGTCGATGCCGTTCGGCGCGGCGCGCAGCGCTGCCGTCAGTCGTTCGGCCGGCGTCGCCAGCGCCAGCGCATCGAGCTCGGCCAGACGCTGCGGCGTGCGCCGGTAGCGCTGCGGCGCAAAAGGGTCGAGCACCGTGCCGCCGGCCAGCGCGCGGCTGGCCGAGGCGTCGCGCAGCACGATGCGGTCGCCGTGCCAGGCGCCCACGGGCTCGCGCAGCACGATCTGCACACGTGCCCGCTCGCCGGGGGCGAGCGTGTCACCGTCGAGCACGGCCACCGTGCCGGGCACGGCCGCGGCGCCCAGGTGCACGTGCACCGCCTGGCCGCTGCGCAGCGGCCTGGCCTCCTCGTGCCAGAGCCGCAACTCGGCATCGAGCCGATCGGTGGCGAGTGCCGCGGTGGGCGCCACCAGCCACTGGCCGCGGCGGATGTCCTCCTTGGCCAGGCCGACCAGCGCCACCGCGCAGCGTTGCCCCGCGCCGGCCTGCGTGACGGCCTGGTTCTGCGCATGCAGGCTGCGCACACGCGCCTCGCGGTCGCCGGGGACGAGGCGAAGCGTGTCGCCCACCGCCACCGTGCCGGCATGCACCGTGCCCGTGACCACCGTGCCCACGCCGGTCAGCGTGAACGCGCGGTCCACGGCAAGGCGGAAGGCGGCACCCGCGTCGTGGCGCGGCGGCAGGCCGCGCGCCGCATCGAACAGCAGCGTGCGCAGCGTGTCCAGGCCCTCGCCGCTGTGCGCGGACACTGGCAGCACCGGTGCGCCCGCGAGCGAGGTGCCATGCAGCAGAGTTGCCGCTTCGGCGCACACCGCGCCCACACGCGCGGCGTCGGCACGGTCGGCCTTGGTGACCACCACCGCGCCGCGCGACAGGCCGAGCAGCGAGAGCACCGCCAGGTGCTCTCGCGTCTGCGGCATCGGCCCGTCATCCGCGGCCACCAGCAGCAAGGCGAAGTCGATGCCGGTGGCGCCGGAGATCATCGTGTGAACCAGCCGCTCGTGGCCCGGCACGTCGACGAAGCCGATGCGCTGCGCAGAGCCGGGCACGTCGAGGAACGCATAACCCAGCTCGATGCTGATGCCGCGCTGCTTCTCCTCGGGCAGGCGATCGGTGTCCACGCCAGTGAGTGCCCTCACCAGCGTGGACTTGCCGTGGTCGATGTGGCCTGCCGTGCCGACGATCATGGCGCGTGTGCGACCCTCAGGCCGTCAGCTCCTTCGCGCTGATGGTGTAGCGGAAGTTGTCCGGCGCCAGTTCGTCGAAGCGGCCCTCGGCGTTCTCGCCGTTCGGGTACATCAGGAAGGGCAGCGTGGCCTTGCCGGACTGGCCCGGCAGCACGATGTCGTGTGCGGTGTTCCAGCCCACCCAGTTGCTTTCCCAGCTGCCGAACAGGCCCTTGGCCACCGGCGCGACGATCGGGTGCTTCGCATCCTTGATCCACTCCGGTGTTTCCTGGCGCATCACCTTCAGCACGTCGGCCGGGTCCATCGCCACCCAGCCGAGGCCGGTGACGTAGGCCTCGGCGCGGCAGTGCTGCGCGCCCTTCAGGCTGGCCGAATTGGCGCCCAGCTCCTTGTATCCGAAGGCGGATGGGGCCAGGCGCAGGCCGTAGACGTCACGCGCGGGAATGCCGCTGGCGCGGCACAGGCCGACGAAGATCGCGTTCAGGTCGGCGCACTTGCCACCCAGGTTGCCGGTCTCCAGCATGGCCTTGATGTCGCCGGTGCCGCAGCCGCGGGTCTTCGGCTCGCGGTGCGCGTTGGCGATCACCCACTCGTAGATGCCGCGCACCTTGTCGAGCTCGCTCTTCGCGCCCTTGGTGGCTTCGGCCGCGGTCTTCTTCACGATGCCGTCGGTGGGCAGCAGGTCGGTGGCGGCCAGGTTGGCACGCAGCAGCGCCGGGTCTTCGGCGGGCGCCTTCACGCCGTTCCAGTCGACCGCGCGGTTGCGCGTCTGCAGCCGGCTGGTCAGCGTCAGCGTGGGTGCCGCGCCACCCGCGGCGAACTCGGCATGCAGCATGCGCACGCCGCGCTGCGCATCGGCCACCACGCGTGCACTGCTGGCGTTGCCGGTCCAGGCGTTGTCCAGCGGGCGCTGCCAGTCCGAGCTGACGTCGGGGATCGGCAGCCACAGCTTCGTCGTGCCCTTGGCCTCGGGCACCGTCACGGTGGTGGTCAGCTCGAAAGTGCGCCATGCCCCGGGTTGCGGCTCGAAGCGGCGCTCTTGCGCGAACACGGTATGCGGCAGCGCGGCGGCCGGCAGCAGCGCTGCGGCGGTCTTCAGCATCCGGCGACGGTGAAGTGAGTGGGTCATGGAGATTCCTTCGGTGACAGAGAGATTCGGCGGCCGCGGACCTTACAGCAAGTCGCGGACCCAACTGCGGGCCGGCTCGGCGGTCCAGTCGGTCGCACCGACGACGGTGAAGGCAGCGCGGCCATCGCGGCGAATGAACACGGTGCTCGGGAAGATGCGCACGCCGAAGGCGCGTGCGACGAGGCCGTCGGCGTCGCGCAGCACCGGCAGGCCCAGCGGCGTGGTCTCGAGAAAGCGGCGGATGGTGCCGCCGCCTTCCTTGAAGTTCACCGCGATCACGTCCACGCGGTCGGCCTCGTGGCGCTGCGCCATCAGCTCGAGCGAGGGCATTTCCTCGCGGCAGGGCTGGCACCAGCTGGCCCAGAAGTTCAGCGCGACGACGCGCCCGCGCCGCTGCGCCAGTTGCCAGGGGCGGCCGTCGAGATCGGGCAGTTCCAGTGTGGGTGTGGCCATGCCGCGCGGCCAGGGCCGGCGTTCGGCCTGCGGCTCGGCCCGGGTCTCGGCCCGTGTCTCGGCACGCACAGGGCTCACCCCCAGCAGCGCCGGCACGGCGGCACAGGCGGCGAGGAATCCGCGGCGGGGCGTCAGGAGGTTGGGCATGGACAAGGCGGGGTTCGGGTTCAGGCCAGCATGTCCTCGAACTTCAACCCGGCCCAGCGGAAGTTCTCGGTCACGAGTTCGGCGCGGCGTTCGTTGTCGTCGATCTGCTGCTGCTCGATGACACCCTGCGCGTTGACGGTGTAGTCGAACTGAACGCTGATTGCCTCGCGCGGACTGCCGTTGACGAGCATGTAGCAGAGATTGTCGGGCAGCTTGAGTTCCGGTTCCTTGCCCGCCAGGCGCTGCGCGATGTAGCCGGCGACGATGTGACCGTGCGAGTTGGCGACGTGTCCGCTCTTCGGATAGAAGCGGAAGGTCGGCGAGACGGCGCCTACCGCATCGCCGATCACGTAGACGCGGTCGTCGCTCTTCAGGTGCAGCCGGCGCGGCTCCACATCGGCCCAGCCGCTGGCCTTGCCCTGCGCGTCGGTGCCGACCGTGCCGGCCTTCCAGGCGATGTCCGCCGCCTGGTGCGGTGCCATCAGCACGGCATGGTCGAAGCGCATGTCGCCGGCGCTGGTCTTGATGCGCTTCGCGAACGGGTCGACCTCCTGCACCTGCGCGTTCGGCACGTAGGTGATGTAGTCCTTGTACAGGTCGTCGAACGCGGCCTTGAAGCCCACGCCGATCGGCGCGATGCGCGGCTTGTGGTCGAGGATGGTGACGCGACCCTTGATCTTGTTGGTCTTGAAGTGCCAGGCGATCAGGCAGGCGCGCTCGTAGGGGCTGGGCGGGCAGCGCTGCGGCGGCGGCGGCAGGTTCATCACCCAGTCGCCGCCCTTGAACTCGTGCAGCGCGCGCTTGAGCGCGAAGTGCTCGGCATTGGGCACATAGGCCGCCGGGAAGCGCGCGCGCGTGGCATCTGCGGCGCGCCGGTCGTTGCCGAACCAGGCCTCGTAGTGGTAGCGAATGCCGGCGGCGATCACCAGGTAGTCGTAGTCCAGCTGGCCTTGCGTGGTGGTCACGCGGCGCGCGGCGCGGTTGACCTCCAGCACCTCGCACTGCACGAAGCGATAGCCGTGGCGCTCGGAGACGCGCAGGTAGTCGTGCGTGAGAAAACTTGTGTCGACGACATCGATCAGCCACTTGTTGGACAGCGGGCAGGAGAAGAACACCGGGTTGCGCTCGAGCATGACCACCTCGGCGGCCGGAGCGAGCAGGCGCAGTTGCTTGGCCACGGTGAGCCCGCCCCAGCCGCCGCCCACCACCACGATGCGCGGCGCCTTGCCGCGCGGCAGCAGTGTCCCCGCCGGTGTGGCGATCAAGGGTGGCAGGGCCGGTGCAGGCGAGGGTGTCGGCGAGGATGCCGGCGTGGGGGTCGCGCAGCCGGACAGCAGCGTGGCCGACGCTCCCGCCGCACCGGCGAGGAACTGGCGTCGATCGAGGGTCATTCTTCTTCTCCCTGGGTGGTCGTGATGACAGCGTGATGGATTCAGGCCAGCGCGTCGTGTAGCGCCGGCAGTTGAGCGGTGAAGGCCGGCGTGTCCTCGAGACAGCGCAGGTCGAGCAGAAGCCGGTCGTCGGCGATGCGACCGATCACCGGCAGCGGCAGGGCGCGCAGTGCCGCGGCCAGTTCATCGAGGGCGCGGCCGGCGCCCTTCTTCTGCAGCGGTGCGATGGCCAGGCCCGCCGAAGGCAGCCGCTCGACCGGCAGCGAGCCCGAGCCGATCTGCCCCTGCATCGCCGCCACCTCGACGGCGAAGCGAGGCGCGACTGCAGCGGCAAGCTCGGGCGCGAGTCGTTCGGCCAGTTCGCGGATCTGCGCTGTCGGTCGCGTGAGCAGGCGCAGCGTCGGCAGGTCCTGCGTGAGCCGCTCGGGGCGCAGGTAGAGCATCAGCGTCGCTTCCAGTGCCGCCAGCGGCAGCTTGCTCATGCGCAGCGCCCGCTTCATCGGGAACTTGCGGATGCGGCCGACTGCCTCCTTCGTGCCGACGATGAGCCCGGCCTGCGGCCCGCCGAGCAGCTTGTCGCCGCTGAAGGTGACGACGTCGCAGCCGGCGGCCAGCATCTCCTGCGGCAGTGGCTCGCGCGGCAGGCCGTACGCGGCCAGGTCGACCAGCGAGCCGCTGCCCAGATCGGTGGCCAGCGGCACGCCTTTGGCATGGGCGATGCCGGCGAGCGTCGCTTCGTCGACGGCTGCGGTGAAACCCTGCACCGCGTAGTTGCTGGTGTGCACCTTCATCAGCAGCGCCGTGCGTTCGCCGATGGCGCGCTCGTAGTCGGCCGGATGGGTGCGGTTGGTGGTGCCCACTTCCACCAGCGTGGCGCCGGCCGAGGCCATCACATCGGGCATGCGGAAGGCGCCGCCGATCTCGACCAGCTCGCCGCGCGAGACGATCACCTCGCGGCCGCGCGCCATCGCGGCGATCGTCAGCAGCACCGCCGCGGCGTTGTTGTTGACCACCGTCGCCGCCTGTGCGCCGGTGATCGTGCACAGCAGCTCCTCGACGATGCTGTCGCGGTCGCCACGGCCGCCGCTGTCGAGGTCGTACTCGAGGTTGTTCGGCCCGGCCATCATCGCCAGCACGTGCTGAAGTGCCGGCTCGGCGAGCAGTGCGCGGCCGAGGTTGGTGTGGATGACGGTGCCGGTGAGGTTCAGCACCCGGCGCATGCGCGGCGCCAGGCGGGCCTCGACGCGCCGCTTCAAGCGCGCTTCCAGCGCCGACGGCTGCACGGCCGACGCGTCGAGTTCGCCGCCGAGCGCCTGCATCCGCAGCAAGTCGAGCAGCGCGCGCGCCTCCGTGGCCACCAGCGTGTGGCCGTGCTCTGCCAGCAGCGCTGTGGCGGCAGGCGAACGGATCAGGCGATCGACGGAGGGGAGGTCCTTCGCGCTGGCCTTGGAACCGTGCACCACGGATTCGTCGGGCCGGGCGATCATGGTCCGGGGTCCGGAGGAGCAGCGGGCGCGCCGAACAGCAGCATCAGGTTGACGCCGTGGCGCTGGTAGCCGGCTTCCGAGACCAGCAGGTCCAGCGTGATGCTGGCCAGGTCGTCGGCCACCGGCTCGACGAAGGGGTCGCGGTCGGTGTGCATGATCTTCAGGTAGGCGCCGCAGTCGTCGCAGCTCTCCGCCTGCAGCGATGCGCTGGCGGCGCGCTGGCTGCCGGCCTCGTCGGCGCCGGCGGCATCGAGCGAGTGGTAGGCCAGGCGCTTGGTGCTCAGGCAGTTCGGGCACTTGATGCGCACCAGGTGCCACTGCAGGCTGCACAGCGAGCAGTGCAGGTAGCGCTGGCCCAGCGATTCGCCGCTGCTGCGCGTGATGCTCGCCGTCGGCCGGCTGCCGCAGCAGGGGCAGGCTGTCTCGTCGTCGATGCGGCCGAAAGGCTGGCCGCGGCCGTCGGCGTGGGCGGCGAGGGCGCTCGCCATGTGCGTCCAGTAGACCTGCAGCGCGCCGGCGAGCACGGGCGCAGTCGCGAGGTCCAGGCCCTCCATCACGCCGGTGAGCAGGCAGTCGGCCTGGCGCTCGAACCAGTCGGCGCTGCCGGTGGCGACACGGTCCAGCGCGGCCTGGGCGGGCGCCGGCGCCTTCGCACGCAGTTCGGCCGCCAGCACCTTGGCCACGCCATGCCAGACCGGGTCGCGCGGCCAGTCGGCGGCCGGCAGCGGCGGGGCCCCGAGCCCGGCCGCGCGGTCCAGGGCGTCGGCGTCCGGCAGCGGCACGCCGGGGAAGCTCTCCAGCCGGTCCTGCTGGGCCTGCGCCAGCTCGGCCATGAAGCGCAGGAAGTCGCCCATCGGGTGGCCGCCGGCCAGCTGGCGCAGGCGCATCGCGCGCTCGGCGAACACCGAGCTGCGCTGCGGCAGGTGCAGGAACGCCGCCTCGCCGCCTGCCCGGGCGGCGATCTCTTCGGGTGTCATCACCCGTACGGTGGCGGCAGCGGTCATCTGGTCACTTTCCTTCGGTCATCTTCTTGTGCCACAGCGCGTGGTGCTGCTTCGCCCAGCTCTCGGTGACGGTGCCGCGCGTCATGGCACGCACCGTGCCCTTGACCCAGATCGCCGCGTAGACGTGCACGATGGTTGCCAGGATCAGCACCACCGCCGCGACCGAGTGCAGCAGCACCGCGGCGCGCATCGCGACGATCGGGAAGTAGGGCGCGAACCAGGGCCGCCAGAACATCACGCCGGTGACCACCAGCACGGCCAGGCTCACCGCCATCGCCCAGAACACGCCCTTCTGCCCGGCGTTGTACTTGCCCACCGGCGGCATCTTCGACTTGTCGCCACGCAGCATGTCGCCGGTGTGGGCGCGCCACTCCTTGTCGGCCGGCGTCATCACGTTCTCGCGCCACAGGCGCACGAACAGACCGACGAAGGAGACCGCCATGATCAGGCCGAAGAACGGGTGCAGGATGCGCGCCCACGGCCCGCCGCCGAACAGGTGCGCGAAGAAGAAGAACGCCGGGTGGAAGAAGGCCAGGCCGGTGAGCCCGGCGAAGACGAAGAACAGCGCGATGACCCAGTGGTTCATGCGCTCGCTCTCGGTGTAGCGCATCAGCAGGCTTTGTTGTCTCATCACGCGCTCTCCTTCTCGTCGGCACGCTCGTCGGACTTCTCCTCGATCGGGCCGACCTTCATGTAGTGAAGGAAGCCGACCAGCACCGCGCCGATCATCCCGGCCACCGCGAGCGGCTTGGCGATGCCCTTCCACAGCGACACCATCGGGCTGATGGTCGGGTTCTTCGGCAGGTCTTCCAGCTCGGGCCGGTCGGCGTGCTTGAGCACGTACATGACGTGCGTGCCGCCGACGCCCTGCGGGTTGTACAGCCCGGCATTCTTGAAGCCGCGGTCCTTCAGCTCACCGGCGCGCTTCTCGCCGTAGGCGACCATGTCGTCCTTGGTGCCGAAGCCGATGGCGCCGGTCGGGCAGGTCTTCACGCACGCCGGCTCCAGGCCCACGCCCACGCGGTCGGAACACAAGGTGCACTTGTAGGCCTTGTTGTCCTTGGCGCTGATGCGCGGCACGTCGAAGGGGCAGCCCTTGACGCAGTAGCCGCAGCCGATGCAGTTCTCCGAGATGAAGTCGACGATGCCGTTGGCGAGCTTGACGATCGCCCCCGGCGCCGGGCAGGCCTTCAGGCAGCCCGGGTCCTCGCAGTGCATGCAGCCGTCCTTGCGGATCAGCCACTCGAGGTTGCCCTGTTCCGGCTCGACCTCGAAGAACTTCATCACCGTCCAGGAGGACGGCGTGAGGTCGCTCGGGTTGTCGTAGACGCCGATGTTGGTGCCGACCTCGTCACGCAGGTCGTTCCAGTTCATGCACGCGACCTGGCAGGCCTTGCAGCCGATGCACTTGGACTCGTCGATGAGCTTGGCGACCTGCGGTACGGCTGAGCGCACCTGCGGGCTGGGCGTGGTGGTGGCGGAACGCGCCACGATGTCTTGTGATTGCAGACTCGACATGGTCAGGACTCCCGCCGGGCCGCCCCAAGGGAGGCCTGCGCCCCCTTGGGGGGCAGTGAACGAAGTGAGCTTGGGGGCTTCATGTTCACGCCTTCTCGATGTTGACGAGGAACGCCTTGAACTCCGGCGTCTGCGAATTCGCGTCGCCGACGAACGGTGTCAATGCGTTGGCCAGATAGCCGTTCTGCGTCACGCCCTTGAAGCCCCAGTGGATGGGGATGCCGACGTGGTGCACCTTCTTGCCGTTGACGTCGAGCGCCTTCATCCGCTTGGTGACCACACAGGCCGCGACCACTTCCCCGCGGTTGCTGCGCACCTTGACCTTGTCACCCTGCTTGATGCCCTTCTCCCTGGCCAGCTCCTCGCCGATCTCCACGAACGGTGCGGGTTGCACGATCGCGTTGCTCTTCGAGTGCTTGGTCCAGAAGTGCAGGTGCTCGGTCAGCCGATAGGTGGTGGCCGCGTAGGGGAACTCCTCCTTCTTGCCGAAGGCCTCGAGGTCGCCCTTGTAGACGCGTGCCGCCGGGTTGCTGACGGCCTTCGGGTTGCTCGGGCACATCAGGTTCACGCCCACCGGTGTCTCGAACGGCTCGTAGTGCTCCGGGAACGGACCCTCGTTCATGCCCACCGCGTGCAGCCTCGCCACGCCCTCCGGGTTCATGATGAAGGCGCCGACGTTCTGCTCCGGCGCGGCGTCGGGGCGCATGTCGGGCACGTCGGCTCCGCCGGCCCAGGAACTGCCGTTCCAGGCCAGGTACTTGCGGCTCGGATCCCAGGGCTTGCCGTTCGCATCCGCGCTGGCGCGGTTGTAGAGGATGCGGCGGTTGGCCGGCCACGAGAAGCCCCAGTTCGGGAACACGCCCAGGCCGGTCGGGTCGCTGTTGTCGCGGCGAGCCGTCAGGTTGCCCGCCTGGCTCCAGCAACCGGCGTAGATCCAGTTGCCACAGGCCGTCGTGCCGTCGTCGCGCAGCACCGCGAAGCCCGGGATCTGCTCGCCGGCCTTGACCAGCGGTGCCGGCAGCGGCGTGCCAGGCGCCGGCGGCGGCACCGGGATCGGCTTGCCGGCGGCGTCGAGCTTGGGCGCCGGCGGCGGCGGCATCAGGTCGGCCAGCGCCTTGCCGGAGATCTCGCGCAGCACCTCGGCAGCGCTCGGCGCGTTGCCGTTGATGTACGGCCAGGCCAGCGCGGCAATCGGCTCGGGCAGCGTGCCGCCGTCCTTGGCGTACATGCCGCGCAGCTTCATGAACAGGCGCGCCATGATCTCCGAGTCCGGCTTGGCTTCGCCCGGCGGGTCGACGGCCTTCTCCTTCCAGCTGATCACGCGGCTGGAGTTGGTGAAGGAGCCGGTCTCCTCGGCGAAGCAGCTGGTCGGGAAGCGGAACACCTCGGTCTTGATCTCCTCCGGCTTGACGTCGTTGAGCGGGCCGAAGTTCTTCCAGAACTCGCTCGTCTCCGTCTCCAGCGGATCCATCACCACCAGGTACTTCAGCTTGGCCAGCGCGGCCGACAGCTTCTTCTTGTTCGGCACCGCGGCCAGCGGGTTGAAGCCCTGGACGACGAAGCCGTTGACCTTGCCCTGGTGCATGCGCTCGAAGATCGCCAGGATGTCGTAGGCGCCATCGCGCTTCGGGAACCAGTCGTAGCCGAAGTGGTTCTCCGCCGTCGCCGCGTTCCCGTAGTAGGCCTTCATCAGGCTGGTGTGCCACTTCGGGAAGTTCTGCGTGAAGGCCATCTGGCCCGGGCGCAGCGGCTTGCCGGTGCGCGCCTTCAGGAAGGTCTCGCGGTCGACGTCGGCGTCGGTGGGCGCACTCAGGTAGCCCGACATCACCTCCGAGTAGGCGCACATGTCGGTGATGCCCTGCACGTTGGCATGGCCGCGCAGCGCGTTGATGCCGCCACCCGGCCGGCCCATGTTGCCCAGCAGCAGCTGGATCATGGCCATGGTGCGGATGTTCTGCGAGCCGACGCTGTGCTGGGTCCAGCCGAGTGCGTAGCAGATCGTCATCACCTTGTCGGTGGCGGACGTCGCGCCCAGCATCTCGCAGATCTTCAGGAACTGGTCCTTCGGCGTCCCCGTGATCTGGCTCACCAGCTCCGGCGTGTAGCGGGCGTAGTGCTTCTTCATCTGCTGGAAGACGCACAGCGGGTCCTGCAGCGAGTCGTCGACCTTGACGAAGCCGTCCTCGCCGAGCTGGTAGCCCCAGCTCGCCTTGCTGTACGAGCGCTTGGCCTCGTCGTAACCGCTGAAGAAGCCGTTGTCGAACTTGAAGTCCGGCTTGGTCAGGAACGTGGCGTCGGTGTTCAGCTTGACGTAGTCGAGGTGGATCTTGTTGTTCGACAGCAGGTAGTTGATCACCCCGGCCAGGAAGGCGATGTCGGTGCCGACGCGGATCGGCGCGTAGGTGTCCGCCAGCGCAGCCGAGCGCGTGAAGCGCGGGTCGACCACGATCAGCTTGGCCTTGCGCTGCTGCATGGCCTCGGTCACCCACTTGAAACCGCAGGGGTGCGCTTCGGCGGCATTGCCGCCCATGATGAGAACGAGATCCGTGTTCTTGATATCAGTCCACGAGTTGGTCATCGCTCCGCGACCGAAAGTCGGGCCCAGACTGGACACCGTCGGCGCGTGTCAGATACGTGCTTGCGTATCGAGTGCGACCATCCCCAGGCCGCGAGCGACCTTGACGGACAGATAACCGGATTCGTTGGAGGAAGCGGACGAGATCAGGAACGCGCTGGTGTTCCAGCGGTTCACGGTGATCTGCTTGCCGTCCTTCTCGATCGTCTTGACGAGATTGGCGTCGCGGTCGGCCTTCATGTGCCTGGCCACGCGCGTCAGCGCCTCGTCCCACGAGATGTTCTTCCACTCGGCCGAGCCGGCCTCGCGCACCTGCGGCACCTTGACGCGGTTGGGCGACTGGATCATGTCCATCACGCCGGCGCCCTTGGGGCACAGCGTGCCGCGGTTGACCGGGTGGTCGGGGTCGCCCTCGACGTGGATGATGGTCGACTTGACGTTCTTCGCCTTGTCACCCAGCGTGTACATCACCAGGCCGCAGCTGACCGAGCAGTACGGGCAGGTGCTGCGGGTTTCGGTGGTGCGAGCCAGCTTGAAGTTGCGCGTTTCGGCGAGAGCTGCCGTGGGCGAGAAGCCCAACGCGACGAGGCTGGATCCCACCAGCCCCGCTCCGCTGACCCGGAAGAATTGCCTCCGGTTCATGTCCATCGTCATGATCTCCTGCGAGCCCGAGGCTCGGCGAAATGTGGCCTGCGTCACGGCAGAGCTGACCGGAATTTGAACCGAGCCGCACCGGCGTCCCGATGCCCGCGAACCCTTATGAAGGCCGCTGCACAGGCGCCGAATCGGGAGCGTGCGACAAGTTGTCGCATCGCCGACGAGGGGCGGTCCGTGCGTGCGACAGGCTGTCGCGATTCCGGACTCAGGGTTTGCGGCGGGCCAGCAAGCGCTGCACCAGCGGATGCGCCACCTTCTTCTCGGTGCCGATGGCGTGGTAGTGCTCCTCCACGCCGTCGCTGGCGCCGATGCGCTGGACGCCGTAGCGGCGCAGCAGGTCCTCGTGGATCAGGTCGGCGGCCGGGAACACGCCCATGCCTTCGGCGCCGAAGGTCTTCAGCAGTGCGCTGTCCTCGAACTCGCCGACGCACATCGGCTCCAGGCCCTGGCGCTCGAACCACTGGTCCAGGCGCGCGCGCACCGCAGCGTGGGTGGTCGGCAGCAGCACCGGCACCCGGGCGAGCGAGGCCGGAAAGTCGCGCCGCGCCGCCGCGAACAGCGAGGGCGCCGCGTACCAGGAGATCGGGCTGCTGCCGAGGCGGTGGCCGTACAGGCGCAGGTTGGCGTTCGAAGGCGCGGGCCGGTCGGCGATCACCACGTCGAGCCGGTGCAGCGCCAGTTCGGCGAGCATGTCCTGGAATTCGTCGACATGGCACAGCAGGCGCAGCTGCGGCTCGGCCATCACCGGCGCCATCAGGCGCTGCACCACCAGCTTGGGCAGGCTGTCGGCGATGCCCACCGCCAGACGTACGCTCTGCGTGGTGGCGGCGTCGCGGACCAGTGCGGGCAGCTGCTCGCCGAGCTGGAAGATCTGCTCGGCCTGGCGCAGCGCGGCCTGCCCGGCGTCGGTCAGGGCGAGGCCGCGGCCGGCCGGCTTGAACAGGGCATGGCCGAGCGATCGCTCGAGCTCGCGAACCTGCGCGCTGACGGTCTGCACCGCCATGCCCATGCGCGCGGCCGCCCGTGCCATGCCGCCTTCCTTGGCGACGACCCAGAAGTAGTACAGGTGCCGGTAGCTGTAGTTCAGGCTCATCGTCAGGTTTTCTCGAATCGAGCTTCACGGATTGTCTGCTTTTTGATGCGCCGCCCGGCCACTATGTTCCAGTCTCCTGTCCACTGAAGGAGATTCAGCGATGCAAGTGGTCTTCGAATCCCGCGATCCCGAGGGCGCCCGGCTGCGCCCGCTGGCCGAGCAACGCGTGCGTTTCGTGATGCGCCGGCTGACCTGGCTGGTGCCGCGCGCCAAGGTGCTGCTCTCCGACACCAATGGCCCGCGCGGCGGTGTCGACAAGCGCTGCCAGGTCGAACTGCGCACCGACGGCGACCGCGGCGTCGTCATCACCGCGATCGCGCGCGACTGGCGCAGTGCGCTGGACAGCGCACTGGCCCGTGCGGCACGGGCGCTGGTGCGCCTGCTGCACCGCAGCCGCGGGCGCGCCCGCCAGCGGCCCCTCGTGCTCGGCACCCCCGAGTGAGCCTCCACCCCCGACCAGGAGTCGCCATGCGCAGCTACCCCACCAACAGCCCGCAGGCCGCCGCCCGCATCGTCGCGTTGACGCTGCTGGCCGACGGCCATCTCGCCAAGTCCGAGCTCGACGCGCTGGAGCGCTTCGGTGCCCACGCACAGCTCGGCCTGGACCGCGAGGACCTGCACGCCGTGCTGCACGGCTTCTGCGAAGACCTGCTGCACAGCGCCCACCTGAGCTGGGACGATGCCTGCCGCGTCGACCCGCGCACGATGGCGCAGCTGATGGCCGAGGTCGACGACCCGGCACTGCGCCTGAAGGTGCTGCGCCTCTGCCTGCAGATCGTGCAGGCCGACAACCACGTGGCCGACGGCGAGGCGATCGTGCTCGGTGCCGCCGTCGAACAGTGGGGGCTGCAGCGCGCGATGTTCGCGGGCGAGACGGCCGCACAGCCCGCGTGAGCGAAGCGGACGACACGCCACTGCACGAACGCCTGCGCGGCGCTGCCTCGGCGCTGCAGGGCGAGCGCGTGTCGGTTGCCGAACTGGCGGCCGCGCACGGCCCGGCGGCGCAGGGCACGCTGCTCGTGCTGCTGGCCGTGCCCTGCCTGCTGCCGATGGCCGGCGTGGGCACGCTGCTCGGCCTGGGCCTGGTGGCGATCGCTCTGGCCATGTGGCGCGGGCAGGCGGCCTGCCTGCCGCCGCGCGTGGCCGCGCTCGCGCTGCCGCTGGGCGGCGCGCAGCGCGTGCTGCGCGTCATCGCCGACTTCTACGCCTTCGCCGGCCGCTGGTCGCGCGTTCGGCTCGAGCACCTGGTGCGCGAGGGCTGCTGCCGCGGCAGCGCCGCGCTGGTCGGCGCGATGGCCGTGCTGATCGTGCTGCCGATCCCCTTCGGCAACCTGCTGCCCGCGCTATCGCTCACTGCGCTCGGCCTCGGGCTGGTGTTCCGCGACGGTGCCGCCGTGCTCATCGGCGGCGTGCTCGCGGGGCTGGCGCTGCTGTTCACCGCCGGGCTTGGCCTCGCCGCCTGGCACTGGGGTGTGGAGGGCCTGCTCCCCGGATGACACGCTGACCCACCTGATCCCACAACAACCACCACAAATCAGAGGGACACATGAGCACTTTCCTGGATCCGGCGATCCTCTTCTTCGTCTTCGGCCTGCTCGCCGGAGGCCTGCGTTCCAACCTCGAGATCCCGGCGCCGATCTCGCGCTTCCTGTCGCTGTACCTGCTGATGGCGCTGGGCCTGAAGGGCGGCTTCGCGCTGGCCGAGTCGGGCCTGACCACGCAGGTCACGATCAGCCTGGCCGCCGCGCTGCTGCTCGCGGTGGTGGTGCCGGCGATCGGCTACCTGCTGCTGCGCCGCGTGCTCAGCGGCTTCGACGCGGCGGCGATTGCCGCCACCTACGGCTCGGTCAGCGCGGTGACCTTCATCACTGCGGTGCAGTACCTCGACACCCATGCAGTGGCATTCGGCGGCCACATGGCCGCGGCGATGGCGCTGATGGAGTCGCCGGCTATCGTGATGGCGGTGGTGCTGGCCAACATGGCACGGCAGCGCCAGGCAGCGGCCGGCGGTGCGGCGGCCGCGACGCCGCGGCACGCGCCCTCGCTGCGCCACATCCTGCACGAGTCGTTCACCGACGGCGCGCAGCTGCTGCTGCTCGGCGCGATGCTGGTGGGCATCCTCACCGGCGAGGCCGGCCAGGCGGCGATGAAACCCTTCGCAGTCGACCTGTTCAAGGGCATGCTCGCCTTCTTCCTGCTCGACATGGGCCTGCTCGCCGCGCGCCACATGGGCGACCTGAAGGGCAAGTCGCCGTGGCTGCTCGGTTACGCGCTGCTCGGGCCGCTGGCGCACGCGGCGCTGGCGCTGGGCCTGGCGCACGTGCTCGGCCTGTCGGCGGGCGACGGCGCGCTGCTGATGGTGCTGGCGGCCAGCGCGTCCTACATCGCCGTGCCGGCGGTGGTGCGGCAGGCGATCCCAGAGGCCAATCCGTCGCTGTACGTCGGCATGTCGCTCGGGCTGACCTTCCCGTTCAACATCCTGCTGGGCATCCCGCTGTACGTGGGCATCGCGCAGCGGGTGCTGGGCTGAGCCGGCCGTTCACTGCGCGTCGAACTGCGCGGCGTTGCGGCCCTTGATGCCGGCGTAGAAGCGCTTGATCTCTTCCATGTCGCGTTCGACGTCGCCAGTGGGCACGAACAGCGGGCCGAGGCCGGCGGCCTTGCGTTCGTAGTCCATGTAGGCCAGCACGATCGGCACCTTGGCTTCGAGCGCGATGAAGTAGAAGCCGGTCTTCCAGTGCCGCGTCTTGCCGCGTGTGCCTTCGGGCGGCACGACCAGCTGCACCGGGCCGTCGACCTCGACCAGCGCCTGCGCCGAGGCGGCGACCAGGTTGTTGCTCTTCGAGCGATCGACCGCGATGCCGCCGAGCCAGCGCATCACCGGCCCGAACGGCGGCGCGAACAGGCTGGCCTTGCCCATCCAGTACAGGTTCAGGTTCAGCACGAAGCCGGTCATCAGCGTGTAGGGCAGGTCCCAGTTGCTGGTGTGCGGCGCGGCGATCAGCACCGACTTCGCCGCGCCAGGCGGCAGGCTGCCTTCGATGGTCCAGCCGTTGAGCTTGAGAAAGGCTCTCGAGACGGCGCGCAGCACGGTGTTGACCACCGGCGTGCTGAAGAGGGTGAGGTGCATGGACGGCGCGGGAACCGGTGGGCTGCGCATTGTCCGCGGCGGCGTGCCCGGCCGGGCAAGGGGCAACCCTCGAAAACGATGCCTGCTTGACCTGGCTCAGCGCTCCGGCCCGCCGACCACGCCGGCTGCACGCAGCGCCGCGATCTCGGCGTCGCCGTAGCCCAGTTCGGCCAGCACGTCCGTGGTGTGCTCGCCGACGGCCGGCGGGCCGTGGCGCAGCGGCAGGCGCCGGCCGTCCATCGAGATCGGCAGCAGCGGCGCACGCGTGTCGACGGCCTGGCCGGCCGCGCTGGCATCGGCCGGCACGTGCAGCGCCGCCAGCCCGCCGGTGGCGGCCAGGTGCGGGTCGTCGAACAGTTCCTGCGGCCGCGTGATCGGCGCGTAGGGCAGGGCGTTCGCCTCGAAGCGCGCGGCGAGTTCGGCCGCAGCGAAGACTGCAAAGCGTTCGCGCAGCAGCGGCAGCATCCAGTCGCGCGCACGCACCCGGTCGTTGTTGCTCGCCAGCCGCGCATCGGCCAGCAGGTCGTCGAAGCCGAAGGCGCGGCACATCGCCGCCCACTGCGTGTCGCTGACCGCGGCGAGGAAGATCTGCTCGCCGTCCTTCACCGTGAACACGTCGTACACCGCCCAGGCGCTGATGCGGCTGGGCATGGGCGCGGCGGCCTGGCCGGTCACCGCGAACTGCATCATGTGCTGTGCCACCAGCAGCACGTTGTTCTCGAACAGCGCGCTGTTCACCGCCTGGCCGCGGCCGGTGCGCTGGCGCTGCCACAGCGCGGCCAGCGCACCGACGGCGCCGAACACGCCGCCCATGATGTCGTTGATGCTGGTGCCGGCGCGCAGCGGCCGGCCCTCCGGCCCGGTCATGTAGGCCAGGCCGCCCATCATCTGCACCACCTCGTCGAGCGCGGTGCGGTGTTCGTAAGGGCCGGGCAGAAAGCCCTTGTGCGAGACGTGCACCAGCCGCGGGTTCAGCCGCTGCAGCGCCTCGGGGCCAAGGCCCAGCGCGTCCATCGTGCCGGCCTTGAAGTTCTCGCTGAAGACATCGGCACCGGCGATCAGCTTGAGCACGATCTCGCGGCCGCGCGGGTCCTTCGCATCGAGCGCGATGCTCTTCTTGTTGCGGTTGAACATCGCGAAGAAGCCGGCGCCCGAACCGAGCAGGCGGCGCGTGGCGTCGCCGGCCAGCGGCTCGACCTTGATGACCTCGGCGCCCAGGTCGGCCAGCACCATGCCGCAGGTCGGGCCCATCACCATGTGGGTGAACTCGACGACGCGGATGCCTTGCAGGGGAAGTTCGGGGGTGTTCAAGCGGGAGCGGTCAGTGCCAGTCGACCAGCTCCATTGTCAGCGTTCCGCCGGTCAGGAAGGTCGACTGCGCCGGCTCCTCGCGCACCAGCTTGACGAGGCCGGCGCCGGGGCAGTACCACTCGGTGGTGGTCAGCGCCATGTCCTTCCAGCCGGCCACCGGGTCGGCGAACAAGCGCAGCGCCGCCACGCCCTTGACGCGCAGGCAGCCGCTGAACTCGCCGGCGCGCGTGGCGACCTTCTCGCCCACCGCCTCGATCGTGTAGTTCATCGGCACCGACGGGTGGCTGTGGCGGATCTCGCGGGGGAACTCCTGGCGCCGCTGCAGCAGGTAGGCGGTGGTGCTGGCGCGCCAGGTGGTGCCGACCGTGTACGGCGCCTTCAGCACGAAGCGCGGCTCCTTGTCCGGCTCGGGCTCGGCCTGCAGCTCGCTCTTGGTGGCGACGCGGTAGATGCCGCTGGCGTCGCTCCGGAGCCAATAGTCGACGCCGCTGTCGCTGCGCCGCCGCCAGGCTTCGCCGGACTCCAGCGTGTCGCGGCCCAGCGTCTCGAGGCTGCGCTGCTCGTGCTCGACGATGTTGTTCTCCCACTCGGTGGTGAGCTCGTAGGCCCAGCGGTGGCCCTTGGCGAGCGGGAAGAAGGTGTCGTCCTTCGGCGCGCTGCAGCCGCACAACAGCAGCGCAACGACGATGGGCAGCAGGAACTTCATGTCGCGGGGTTCACTTTTCCGGCAGCTGCGGCACCGGCAGGTCGCGGATCTTGACGTTCTGCTCGTCGCTGCCCGGGCGCAGCCACGAGAAGCCCTTGGGCCCGGCCTTCGGCTCGGCCGTGCCCATCTGGCTGATGCCCTGGCGCACCTTCTTCATGCCTTCGTTGAGCAATGCGTGCAGGTCCTTCGCATAGGGCAGCTGGTAGGCACGCGGCTGCGCCGACGGCTTGCCGTCCTTCAGCTCGTGGACCCACACGTACAGCGCGCCCTTGGCTTTCGAGCTTGGCTCCTCGATCACGGCGGCCAGCAGCACGAAGCGTTCGGGCAGCGCGTCGCGGCTGGGCCAGCCGGCCAGTCCATGCACCTGCCCGTCGGCATAGAAGTAGAAGCCGGTCACGGCGACCACCAGCATGGCCTTCAGCCACGCCGGCCAGCGCGACCACAGCAGGGCCAGCGTGCACAGCAGCACGAGGGCAGCAAAACTCAGCACGACGGCAGTCGTCATGTGCGCCCCTCGCCCGACGAATACGTCGGTCGATCCCCCGGGGGGATAGCGGGCCGGCTTGGGAGCGGCCCGGCGCTCGGCCCGCCGCGCGGTACTGAAGCGGTTTGTCTCATAAGCGTTGCACCAGGGTCCTGGGCAGGGTGTTGACGTTGGTCACCGAACCGTCGGGCAGCACGGTGAAGCGGGCGGCGGTGGCCTCGTCGCCCTTGCGGGCCAGCGCGACGGTGCCGTAGAAGACCACCTCGGCGCGCGGGTTCACCTTGATGACCGAGACCGTCACCTCCACCGGCTGGCCGTTGGTCGATTCGTAGTAGTGGACGTTGACGGTGTACTCGCCCGGTGCGATGCCGCGGATCGTCACCACCTCGGTGTTCAGCGGGTTGGCCACCTGCTTGCCGTTGACCACGATGACGTCGTTGGCCAGGCCGCGGTCGTCGCGGTCCAGGTGCATCAGCCCGGCCTCGCGGGCGCGGAACCACACCAGGTTGGCCGCCGGGTCCTGCACCCAGGTGTCGATGTCGTTCGGGTTCATGTCCGGCCACGACACGTTGACGATGTACTCGGCCTTGGACGGGATGTCGCCGGCCTTCAGCGCCTTCGGGTTCATCGCCAGCAGCGCGATGATGAAGCAGAAGACGAACGCGATCAGCATGTTGAACAACATGTCGTAGAACGGGTCGACCTCGGCTTCGCGGGAGAAGCGGCGCCTGCGCACGGCTCAGCGCTCCGCGGTGGCGAGGGTCATGCCGTGCCGCTGCGCGTCGGCCACCAGCACGTCGGCATAGCGGTCCAGCCGCGTCAGCTGCAGGCCGAGCAGGATGTTGCCGACCAGGCCGACCATCGTCGTCAGCAGCGCGACGCCCAGGCCGGTGGTCAGGCTGCGCAGCAGTTCCTGCGACTGCGAGGCGTCGAAGTTCTGGATCTGGCCGATCTCGATGGCGAGGATCGAGAAGCCGATCACCTTGCCCAGCAGGCCGAGCTTGAGCTGGATGCCATTGACCCACCACGCGGTGTGGTGCGGGCCGTGGCAACGCTCGAGCAGCACGTCCAGCGGCGCGCCGGCATCGCGCGGCGCGGTGCGCAGCGCGGCCCAGTAGTCGGCCGCCCAGCCTGTGGCGGCCGTGCCGCCATGAGCCTCCCGCGCGTCTTCCAGCCAGCGCCGCTGCTGTTGCAGTTCGCGGGCGCGCGCGCCGCACCAGAGGGTCGCGGCGACGAAGATCACGATGATCACCAGCGTCAGCCCGGTCGGGTCGGAGTGCAGCAGCAGCGCCCACACGCCGCGGCCGCCGAGCAGCCAGGTCGCGAAGGCAAGCATGCCGGCGAGTGCGAACCACTCCAGCCAGATCGGCTCGAGCGCCGGCGCGCCGGGGCGCGGTGGCGAGGCAGCGCGCATCACAGGCCGATCTCCATGCCGTCGAACGCGACCTCGATGCCGGCCGCGAGCGGGCAGGCCGAGCCGTCGACGAGCAGGCAGTCCGCGCCTTCTGCCCGCGGCCGCACGTCGCCGCGGGCACGAGGCGAACAGACCAGGCGCTGGCCGTCGCAGAGGTCTTCGACGAACAGCGCGATGCTCTCGCCGACCACCGCCTCGCGGCGCCAGGGCGAGTAGGGCGCGGCCGAGCCTTCTTCGTCGACGGCGACGAACCGCAGCGACTCGATGCCCTCGACGCGGAACTCGGCGCTGCGCACGTCGCCGGCCACCGGCAGCAGGTGCCAGCGCATTGCACTGCCGCCCTCGGGCAGGCCGAGCATCGGCAGTCGGCTGGTCAGCTCCTCGAACACGGCCGGCGTGGCATAGAGGTTCAGCGGCCCGAGGCGGCTGAGTTCGGCCAGGCTCGCGGCGTGTTCGAGCTGGGCGTCGAGCAGCACGATGCCGGCAATGTGGCCGTGCCGCGCCGCGTGCTCGATGTGCGAGTGGTGTGCGATCTCCGCTGCCGCATTGACCAGCAGCCAGCGCTGTTCCTCGCCGGCCACGGCGATGGCGCCGGCCAGCCGCGACGGGAGCGCCCGGCCGTCGGCTGCACCGGCGGTGCATTGACGGCAATCTGCGCGGCCCCCTGTGCCGAGCACGTGGATCTTCATGGCGTTCTCGAGGCGTGCATGCTCTGCACGAGGCTGCAAGAGCCATGCCGCTGTGCGGCACCGGGCACATGCCGGGCAAGCGCCGTGCAAACGCGCGGCCGAGGCGAGTGGATTGTTCCAGCCGGGAGCAGCCGCGTGGGGCGCTGGCACAGGGATATCCCGAGGCCGCTTGCGCAGCGTGTGTGCCGCGCTCAGCCGCCCTTGTTCCAGCGCAGCTTGCGGTAGATGGTGTTGCGGCTGATGCCCAGGCGCTTGGACGCCTCGGAGATGTTGCCGCCGGCGGCCTCCAGCGCCGTGCGGATCATGTCGATCTCGGCCTCTTCGAGCGTGCGGCTCGGCACCGGCGCAGCGGGCGGGGCCGACGTCGTTGCGGGCGCCGCCGCGGCCGTGGCGAAGGCAGCCTGCGGCGGGGTGGATGCCGCGGGCTGCATCGCCGGTGCCACGGCCTGTACCGGGGCCGGCGCACGCAGCGGCAGGCGGCGCACGTCCTCGAGGAAATCGTCCGACAGGTGCGCCTCGGTGATCTGCGCCTCGCCGCAGGCCATCACGGCCGCGGTGCGCAGCACGTTGGCCAGCTGGCGGATGTTGCCCGGCCAGTGGTAGCGCGCCAGCAGGTCCATCACCGCCGGGCCGATCTCCGGCGCGCCCTGCGGGCATTCGCTCTGCAGGATGCGCCGCGCCACCACGCCGAGGTCGCTGCGCTCGCGCAGCGAGGGCAGGCGCAGCACCAGGCCGTTGAGGCGGTAGTACAGGTCCTCGCGGAACTGCTGGCGCTCGATCATCTCGCGCAGGTTGCGGTGGGTCGCGCCGATCACCGCGATGTCCACCGCGATCGTCTTGTGGCTGCCCAGCGGCGTGACGCAGCGCTCCTGCAGCACGCGCAGCAGCCGCGCCTGCAGCGCCAGCGGCATGTCGCCGATCTCGTCGAGGAACAGCGTGCCGCCATTCGCCTGCACGATGCGGCCGACTGCACCCTTGCGCCGCGCGCCGGTGAAGGCGCCTTCGTCGTAGCCGAACAGTTCGGCCTCGATCAGCGACTCGGGGATGGACGCGCAGTTCACCGCCACGAAGGCCTGCTTGGCGCGGTTGGATTCCTGGTGCACCGCGCGGGCCAGCAGTTCCTTGCCGGTGCCGGTCTCGCCGAGGATCAGCAGCGGGATGTCGCGGTTGAGGATGCGGCGGACCTTCTGCACCACGACCTCGACCTGCGCGTCGCCGGTACGCAGGAACTGCAGGCCCGCCAGCGGCGGGGTCGGCGGTTCGCCGGCCGCGCTGGGGGCCGGCACCGTGGCGCGTGGCACGCCGCTGCTGCTGGTGTCGTCGAAGCCCTCGGGCAGCCCGCCGAACACGCGGCGCGACGACCAGTCGATGCGTGCGCTGACCTGGAAGCGCAGCCCGGTGGGCACCGACAGCGTCATCGGAACCGGCAGCGGCACGCGGAAGTGGTCGTGGATGGCCGCCACGGTGGTGCCGAACAGCGTCGTCAGCGTGTGGCCGCGCAGCGAGATGCCGGTCATTGCCAGCTGGTCGAGCGCGCTGCGGTTGGCGCCGAGGATCTTGCCGTCGGCGCCGACCACGATGATGCCCTCGAGCAGCGTGCCGATGAACTCGGCGCGGCTGTGGAAGTGCAGGCGCAGCCGGTTGCTGTAGTCGTCCGAGAGCCAGTGGTTTTCGATCATGCGCGCCGACATGCGCACCAGCCCCATGGTGTGCTGGTGGTAGCTGCGCTGGTCGCCCGACACGTCGAGCACGCCCAGCATGTTGCCGCGCGGGTCGAAGATCGGCGCCGCCGAGCAGGTCAGGAAATGGTTGGCGTGCATGAAGTGCTCGTCGGCGTGGACGAGCGTCGGCCGCTCCTCGAACAGCGCGGTGCCGATCGCGTTCGTGCCCTTGCTCTGTTCGGCCCAGTTCACGCCCGGCGCCAGTGCGACCTTGCCGGCCTTCTCGAGGAAGTCGTTGTCGCCGATCGAGTGCAGCACCGTGCCCTGTGCATCGGTCAGCACGATCATGCTTTCGGTGTTGACGATCTGCTCGAACAGCATCTCCATCACCGGCGCGGCGTGCGCGAACAGGCGCTGGTTGCGCTCGCGCGCGACGTTGAGGTCGCTGCGCAGCAGCGGCGAGTAGTCGGGGCGCTCGATGCGCGTCAGGCCGAGCGCGGCGCAGCGTTCGTGCGACTGCTGGATCAGGTCGACACGGCCGGCCTGCCCCGACGCCGGCGCGGCCGCGGTGTCGGCGGCGCCCCAGCCTCGGGTATTCGGATTGCGGCTCGTGGACATGACTTCGTCTGCCTTGCCCGCGCTGGCGCAGGCTGTCTCCATCGTTTCATCGTCGTGCGGTTCACCGCACGCTGGGCGCGACTGTCCGGCAGTTGGTAGGGCTTGTCCACTGCGGGACAGCACGGACTCCGTGGGCCCGACTGTTCAGCTTTGAGACACCTGCTCGTGGCATGGCGTTTGCAGTCGCAGAGCTTATTCCAAACCGACCCTCCAGGAGACAACCGCATGGTCAGCCACCGTTCCCGTCATCGATTCCTTCTTGTCGGCGCGCTGCTGGCGGGCGCCGCATGGCAGCCGGCCTGGGCGCACGGCGACGTGACGCCGCAGGCGGTCGACACCAGCACGCTGCCCAAGCTCGGCGACGCCTGGCGCGTGGAGAACCCGTTCCGCAAGAACGAGGCGGCGGTGAAGGTCGGCACCTCCGCCTACAACCAGAACTGCGCGCGCTGCCACGGCCTGGAGGCGATCTCCGGCGGCATCGCGCCGGACCTGCGCAAGCTCGACAACGAGTGCGCGACGCTGAAGGACGAGAAGAAGAAGGCGGCCTGCGTGAAGGAGATCGACGAGTACTTCGCCAGCACCGTGCGCAAGGGCCGCACGCGCAACGGCGCGGTCTACATGCCGCCGTTCGAGGGCATGATGAACCAGGAAGCCGTCTGGTCGATCAAGGCCTACCTCGAAACCCGCCGCGAGAAGCCGCTGTGATCGGCCGCCGCCATGTGCTGGGCGCGGCGGCTCTGGCTGCGCTTCCGGGGCTGCTGTCGGCCACGCCGCTGGCCAAGGTGAAGAGCCGCGGCAGCCTCGTCGTCGGCCTGTACAAGGACATGCCGCCCTTCCATGCCGACGGCGGTGGCATCGATGTCGAGCTCGGCCGAGCGCTGGCCGAGACGCTGGGCGTGGCCTTCTCGCCGCTGCCGTTCCCGGCTGACGAGAACATGAACGACGACCTGCGCAACATGGTCTGGAAGGGCCATTACCTCGGCTACGGCCCGGCCGACGTGCTGCTGCACGTGCCGGTGGACCGCCCGCTGATGGATGCCAACCCGCAGGTCAGCGTGTTCGCGCCGTACTGGCGCGAGCGGGTCGCCGTGGCGCGCCATCTGGAGCAGGTGCCGAAGCTGGAGGCGCTGGCCGATCTGGCCGGCAAGCCGGTGGCGGTGCCCGGGCAGTCGCTGGCCGGCTGGTTGCTGATCGGGGCCGAGAGCGGCGCCCTGCGCAACACCCTGCGCACGCAGTCGAAGGACGGCGTCGAGGCCGCACGGGCACTCCAGCGTGGCGAGGTGCCGGTGGCCGCCGGGCTGCTGTCCGAACTGCAGGCGGTGCTGCGCGGCGATGCGCGCTTCGCCATCGAGCCGCTGCCCTCGCCACGCGCCCCGCGCGACGGCTGGGCGGTCGGCATGGCGGTGAAGAAGGACGCCACCGAGCTGGCGCAGGCGCTTCAGGCCGCGGTCAACCAACTGGCCGCCAGCGGCCGCCTGGCAGAAATCTTCGCCCGCGCCAACCTGGCCTGGCGCCCGGTCTGAGCTTTTGCGCGTGAAGCCTCCAGCGCTGTGACGCGCTGGAGCAAATCCTAGGGTTTCCCCCGGATGGTGGCTCTGGCTCGCCCTCAGCAAGCTATGCAAGGTCGTGCATAGCACGCGCCTGACGCCCCAACACCGAGGAAGCTCATGCAGAAGACGCTCCACATCAACCCGGACAAGTGCACCGGGTGCCTCCAGTGCGAGATGGCCTGTTCGTTCGAGAACTACGGCACCTACGCCACGGCGAAGTCGCGCATCAAGGTGTTCGACTTCCATCACACCGGCCGCAAGGTGCCCTACACCTGCACGCAGTGCGACGAGGCCTGGTGCCTGCACGCCTGCCCGGTGGAGGCGATCACGCTGGACAAGCTGACCGGCGCCAAGGTCGTCAACGAGACCACCTGCGTGGGCTGCAAGGTCTGCACGATCAGCTGCCCGTTCGGCACGATCAACTACGTGCAGGAAACCGGCAAGGTCCAGAAGTGCGACCTGTGCGGCGGCGACCCGGCCTGTGCCACCGCCTGCCCGACCGGCGCCATCACCTACGTCGACGCCAACTGGACCGGCCTGAACAAGATGCAGGCCTGGGCCGACAAGCTGGGCAATCAACCTTCTGCCGCGTAAGAGGAGCACACACATGTCCTGGGCTGGAAAGATCCTCCGCGTCAACCTCACCGCCGGCACCGTCACGTCGGAACCCACCAACATGGACTGGGCGCGCGCCTACCTCGGCTCGCGCGGCCTGGCCACCAAGTACATCGTCGAAGAGGTCGACCCCAAGGTCGACCCGCTGTCGCCGGCCAACAAGCTGATCTGGGCCACCGGCCCGCTGACCGGCACGATGGCCTCCACCGGCGGCCGCTACACCGTCGTCACCAAGGGCCCGCTGACCGGGGCCATCGCCTGCTCGAACTCCGGTGGCTACTGGGGCGCCGAGCTGAAGATGGCCGGCTGGGACATGGTCATCTTCGAAGGCAAGTCGGCCAAGCCGGTGTTCCTCTACATCGAGGACGACGTCGCCGAGCTGCGCGACGCCTCGCACCTGTGGGGCAAGAGCGTCTGGGAGACCGAAGAGACGCTGAAGAAGCAGCTGCAGCAGCCGCTGGCGCGTGTGTCGAGCATCGGCCTGGCTGGCGAGAACCAGGTGCTGTACGCCGCAGTCGTCAACGACCTGCACCGTGCGGCCGGCCGCTCCGGCGTCGGCGCGGTGATGGGCAGCAAGAACCTGAAGGCCATCGCGGTGCGCGGCACCAAGGGCGTGGGCAACGTCGCCGACCCCAAGGAGTTCATGAAGGTCACCTTCGAGAAGAAGAAGATCCTCGCCGACAACGCCGTCACCGGCCAGGGCCTGCCGACCTACGGCACCCAGGTGCTGATGAACGTCATCAACGAGATCGGCGCGCTGCCCACGCGCAACCACAAGGACGTCGCCTTCGAAGGCGCGAAGGACATCTCCGCCGAAGCGATGGCCACGCCGCGCAAGACCGATGGCAAGAAGCAGCTGGTGACCAACCAGGCCTGCTTCGGCTGCACGATCGCCTGCGGCCGCATCAGCAAGATGGACCAGGGCCACTTCACCGTGCAGAACAAGCCGCAGTATTGGGGCGCCTCCGGCGGCCTGGAGTACGAGGCGGCCTGGGCACTCGGTGCGGCCAATGGCGTCAACGACCTGGAGGCGCTGCAGTACGCCAACCTGCTGTGCAACGAGCAGGGTTTCGATCCGATCTCCTTCGGCGCCACCGTCGGCGCGGTGATGGAGCTCTACGAGATGGGTGTGCTCACGGCCGAGCAGCTCGGCATCGACGCCAAGTTCGGCAGCGCGCAGGCGCTGGCGCACTTTGCCGAGATCACCGCGAAGGGCGAAGGCTTCGGCAAGGAAATCGGCCAGGGCTCGGCGCGCCTGTGCAAGAAGTACGGCCACCCCGAGCTGAGCATGAGCGTCAAGGGCCAGGAGTTCCCGGCCTACGACTCGCGCGGGATCCAGGGCATGGGCCTGACCTACGCGACCAGCAACCGCGGCGCCTGCCACCTGCGCAGCTACACCGTGGCCTCGGAAGTGCTGGGCATCCCGGTCAAGACCGACCCGCTGACCGCCGAGGGCAAGCCCGAGCTGGTGATTGCCTTCCAGGACGCCACTGCCGCGTTCGACTCGGCCGGCATCTGCATCTTCACCAGCTTCGCCTGGGGCCTGGCCGACGTGGCGCCGCAGGTGGCCGCCGCCTGCGGGCCCGAGTTCACGCTGGAGAACATGGCCAAGATCGGCGAGCGCATCTGGAACATGGAGCGCGACTTCAACAACCGCGCCGGCTTCACCTCCAAGGACGACTCGCTGCCGCCGCGCCTGCTCAACGAGCCGGCCAAGACCGGCCCGGCCAAGGGCCTGGTCAACAAGCTGCCCGAGATGCTGCCGAAGTACTACGCCGCCCGCGGCTGGGACAGCGACGGCCAGCTCAAGCCGGAGACGCGCAGCCGCCTCGGCCTGTGATCGACATTCGCGCGTGACGAACGAAGGCGGTTGCAAGACCGCCTTCTTTCTTTGAAGGAAGCCAAGACATGAACCACGTGATCCTCGGCGCCGGCCCGGCCGGCGTGATCGCCGCGGAGACGATCCGCAAGCACGCCCCGAACGACCGCATCGTGCTGGTCGGCGACGAGCCGGAGGCGCCGTACTCGCGCATGGCGATCCCCTACCTGCTGATCGGCAACGTGCAGGAAGAGGGCACGCACCTGCGCCACAGCGCCGGCCACTTCGACAGCCTGCGCATCGAGCTCAAGCGCGGCCGCGCCAAGGGCATCGACACCGGGCGCCACCAGGTGCATCTGGAAGACGGCTCCTCGCTGCCCTACGACCGGCTGCTGATCGCCACCGGCTCCAGCCCGGTGCGCCCGCCGATCCCCGGCATGGACCTGCCGAACGTGCACAGCTGCTGGACCCTGGCCGATGCGCGCGCGATCATGGCCCGCGCCGGCAAGGGCGCGCGCGTCCTGCAGATGGGCGCCGGCTTCATCGGCTGCATCATCATGGAGGCGCTGGCGGCGCGCGGCGTCGAGCTGACGGTCGTCGAGATGGGCGACCGCATGGTGCCGCGCATGATGGGCCCGACGGCCGGCGGCATGATCAAGGACTGGTGCGAGAAGAAGGGCGTGCGTGTCTTCACCGGCGCGCGGGTCGAGGCGATCGAGGCGGCCGCGGGCGGCGCGATGAAGGTGAAGCTCTCCAACGGCCAGGCGCTCGAGGTCGACCTCGTCATCAGCGCCACCGGCGTGAAGCCGAACATCGGCTTCCTGAAGGACTCGCCGATCAAGTGCCTGGTCGGCGTGCTCACCGACGAGCACCTGCAGACCACCGTGCCGAACGTCTACGCCGCGGGCGACTGCGCCGAAGCCTTCGACATCGTCAGCGGCAAGACCATCGTCAGCGCCATCCAGCCGAACGCCGCCGACCAGGCCTACATCGCCGCGATGAACATGGTCGGCCGCCAGGCCGTGCTCAAGGGCGTCACCCAGATCAACGTGCTCGACACGCTGGGCCTGATCTCGACCAGTTTCGGCAACTGGCAGGGCGTGGCCGATGGCGAGCACGTCGAGCTCACCGATCGGCCGGCCGGCCGGCACCTGAGCCTGCAGTTCAAGGACGACGTGATGGTCGGCTGCAACAGCATCGGCTGGACGGAGCACGTCGGCGTGATGCGCGGCCTGGTCGAAGGCCAGGTGAAGCTTGGCGAGTGGAAGGACAAGCTCAAGCACGACCCGACGCTGCTGATGGAGGCCTACCTGGCCAGCGCGCAGGGGCAGAGCATGCGGGCGCTCGTTCCGCCGAAATGAAGATTACCTTCAAGCTCTACGCCAGCCTGACGCAGTACCTGCCCGCCGAGCACCGCTACGACAACCGCGTGGCGCTCGAGCTGCCCGAGGGCAGCCCGATCGCCCAGGTGATCGAGCCCTTCGGCCTGCCGGAGAAACTGGTGCACCTGGTGCTCGTCAACGGCGTCTACGTACCGCCCGATCAGCGCCTGAGCCATGTGCTGAAGGATGGCGACGTGCTCGCCATCTGGCCGCCGATTGCGGGCGGCTGATTCATGCAGGCGCACTACCCGGCCGATTTCCGGCGGGAGATGGGCTGCACCGAGGCCGAGCTGCTGATGTGGCTGCCCGGCGCGGTGGACGGCCGCGCGCTGACGCTGCTGCCGCGTTCGGCCGAAGTGGCGATCGATGCCGGTCGTCTTGAGCTGGCCTGGCGTGAACTCCCGCCGCGGCAGATCGCGCTGCTGCGCATGCCGCGGCTGGCGGTTTCGTTCCACTTCGAGGGCGTGGACGAGGCGCCGCGCCAGGACTTCATGCGCTACTTCGACCTGTACACGCAGCGCGGCGGAGGGTAGTTTCGACACTGCCGTGGGGCGCAGAACAAGTTGCGACTCACGCCACAAGATTGCGACTGCCGTGCGCCAGTCACTGCGACTGACCTGGCCGCACACGCGGCGTGGCCGAAGGGTTCGGCTGCGACTGCGTGGGGCGTGATTCCAGACATGCCATCTCCACGGGCTCGCTCCTCACGCTGCGCTGCGAGCGACGGCAGCTTTGTGGCAAGCCAATCTCGTTGGCCTCGGCGTGCTATCGACCCAGAGGCGTCAGTCGCACTACGACACAGCAGACGTGGGCGATCTCGCAGGCCAACGGTGGTTCTGGGCGTGGCTTGCCTCCCGTCGGACCTGCCAGGCTGGCAGCTCTGGCTCTTGCTTTCGAACTCGCCTGCGCCGCTATGGCGCAGTAGACGCGACGCGCAACGTCTCGTCGGCCGGCGTCGATCCGCTTGCCTTGTACGATCGAGCGCTCGCGCTTATGGGAGGGATGGGATGCCTCGTCTTTGGGTTCAGCAACTGGCGTTTAGCGACGGATCTACCGTAGCTCTTTCCAAGAACGACATAGTGCTCGTCGTAGGGCCCAACAACGCGGGCAAGAGTGCAACGCTGCGTGCCGTCCGGGACAAGCTGGCGACTAACGTTCACAGCAACGTCGTATCTAGCTTGACTTCCGTGCGAGAGGGGGATACCGAAGAGGTGGTGGAATGGCTCGACTCATTCACAAGGAAGAGCGATCCGTTCGCTCCGGACCCCGTGTTTCAGGCGCTCGGTACTGGAGTTCACAAGAGCCAAATCTCCAACTGCTGGTCCGGCCAGAATCCGCTTCAAGCTCTTGCTCGCTTCTTTTGCCACCTGCTTACGGCAGACGAAAGGCTTGGTGCGGCAAATCCGCCTGGGAGCATCGCTATTGTTCGAGAGCCTGCAAGCCATCCGATTCACTATCTGATGCGTGACGATGAGCTTGAGAAGCGTTTGAGCGATCAGTTTCAGAGGGCATTCGGCGTTGACCTTGTTGTGAACCGCGTTGCCGGCAACCAGGTGCCGCTCCATGTTGGTCAGCGCCCCATACCTGCGGCCGGAAAGGATCGAATCAGCCACGAGTACATACAGCAAGTCGAAGCACTGCCCATGCTTCATACGCAAGGCGACGGGATGCGTAGCTTTGCCGGCGTCCTTTTACACACCTCTGTAGGCCGAGAGAGCGTCCTTCTGATTGATGAGCCCGAAGCCTTCCTGCACCCCCCGCAGGCAAGACAGTTGGGCCGGATGCTCGTCGCGGACAAGCCAGAAGCAAGGCAGATGTTTGTCGCAACACACAGCGGTGACATCCTGCGGGGCGTACTAGACGCAGGCGGCTCGGCAGTTCGCGTGGTTCGCTTGCGGAGGATTGGTAGCGTCAATCACGTTCGCCAACTCGAGAATGCAAAGGTTGCCGAACTATGGAATGACCCATTGCTTCGCTACTCCAACATCCTCGATGGACTGTTTCACGAGAAGGTCATCATCTGTGAAGGGGATGCTGACGCGCGCTTCTATTCGGCGATGACCGACTCGCTAGTCGAGGCGAAGGATCAGAACACGCGGCGGCCGGACGTCATGTTTACCCATTGCGGCGGGAAAGATCGATGTGCCTTGGTCATTCGTGCGCTCCGCGAGGTCGACGTTCCGATTGCAGTTGTTGTCGACTTCGATGTGTTGAACGCAGAGCGCCCCCTTAGAGACATCGTCGAAGCAACAGGTGGCGATTGGAGTGCTGTCGTTGCGGATTGGAATCAGGTCAGATCAGCAATCGAGTCGAAAAAGCCGGAACTCACTGCGGAGGAAGTCAGGGAGGGCGTCAACAAGGTGTTGGCAGGTATCAAATCAGTAGCCTTTCCCAAGGAAGCTAAGGATGCGATTCAGAAGATGTTCAAGCGCGCGTCGCCGTGGGCGACGGCCAAAGAGGTCGGCAAGCCATTCGTTCCCCCTGGCCAGGCGACTCAAGCGTTTGAGCGACTCATGACGACGCTGCGTAGCTTTGGGGTTCATGTCGTGGAGGTCGGCGAAGTCGAAGGCTTTGCGCGAAGCGTCGGCAATCACGGGCCGAAGTGGGTCAACGAGGCATTGAAGAAGGATCTGAAGGGCGATCCAGAACTCGAACCGGCACGCAAGTTCGTCGAGCGACTTATGGCATAGCGCACCGCCCGAGTGTCGACTGTCTGCTCAGCGGCCAGCCGCTCCAGTTCCGCTATTGGCCGGGACCTGAAATCGCGGTTGTGCCACTTCGAGTGACTGCTGTCGCCGACCACGAGTAGCTCGAGTCGAACCACCGCAGCCGTTCGCAGCCAGAAGCTCGACCACCACAAGCAGCCGATCGAGCCCGTGAGTTGCACGGTCTGGCCTCGACGCCGTGTCAGAGCTCAAGCGATCAGTCGTCCATCTTGTCCAAGCACTGCCACATCGACGAACGTCCCGCCTACCCGGTTGCCTGCACCGTAGCCAATCTGCATGCCACCGATATCGAACGCCTCGATCCTCTCGAGAGCGGCGATCATTCCTTCGCGGGTCGCACTCGGCCCGGCACGGCGCAGACCTTCTCCCATGATGCGCGCGTTGACGTAGCCCTCCAGCGACGGCAGCGAGAATTGATCCGCTCCACTGGCGCGCATGTCTGCCTGATAGCGGCGCACGATGTCGTATTTCGGTGCATTCGGTGGCGGGACCACGATGGCGAAACCAATGCCCCGCCCCATCGAACCGAGCTCTCCGATGTTTGCCGCGCTGGCGCCAATGGACAGCCCGTACATCGAGCTCGCGACGCCGGCGCCACGCAGGCCACGCACCAGCGCCGGCATGGCTCCCGCGGCAACCATGACCACCATCTGAGGTCGGGCCTTGGCGACGGCCTCCACAGCGGGACCGACCTCGGTGCTGGTCGTTCCTGGCGTCGTGGCGATGATCGCGGGCTCGAGCTTGGCGGCGGTCATCGACTTGATGAATGCCGCCAGCACGGACTGGCCCAGAGGATCCTTCGGATGCACGATGCCGATCCGGGCCATGCCCAGCGTCGTGGCCGTTCGGATCAATCGATCGACCTCCTGGTCGTAGCTGGCCCGCACCCAGAAGAGGTTCGGCGGACTGGACTTTCGCAGCGCCGCGGTTCCGGTGACCGGCCCGACGATGGCCAGGTCCCTGACCGATTCCATGATCGCGGCGGTCTGCCTCGTTCCAAGCGGCGTCAGCAAGGCGATGACCGAGCGATCACTGGACAAGGTCTGCGCATTGGACTTCGCAAGCTCGGGCTTGAACTGGTCGTCGAGCGGCACCAGTTCGATCTTGGCTCCGTGGATGCCGCCCGCCTTGTTGACAGCGTTGAAGTAGGCCTGCGCGCCTTTGAAGTTGGCGGAGCCGTTGGCGCGCTCCGGGCCGCTGTTGTCGAAGGTCGTCCCGATGCGGACGGCACGGGGCTGGGAACGGCCGGGCAGTGCCACGTTCGCCGCGGCGCCAGCGATCAGTTGCAGGCCGGCGCGTCGCGTGATCCGGCAAGACGGTGTACGGTGTGCTTTCATCGTGGTCTCCAGTCAGCGAAAGGTCTTCTCGCGCATGTGGAACACGCCGTCCCCATGCACGTGGAATGCGAACCGATGCGCGCCAGCGTCCTTGGCCTGCTCGAAAAGTTGAGGCGGCGGCCGCTGCTGTGTTCATCCTGTGATGGCCCGCGGCACGGGCAGGCGCGACCTACCGAGAAATCCGACGATTTCGTCGATCAGTTGCCAGCGCGCATGCTCCAGATGCAGCAGATGCGTACCGCGGGCGATGGTCACGAGGCGCCGGTCAGGCGCTTGCATCTGCGCGAACAACCCGGCTGCATCGTCGGCGACGGAAAGCCTGTCGCAATCCCCCCGAACCAGCAGGACACTGCCCTGCAAAGCGGCAGCATCGAACAGTGGCCGGCCTCGGGCGACGCCCAACGCATCGAGCATGGGGCCCAGCGGCGCCCGGTAGCCCTGCCCACCCAGCGCAGAGTCCGATGCGAACAGGGCCTGTTCGGCCGCATCCACAACCCGTGGATCTCTGAACGTTCGAGGGTCTTGTGGCCCGAACTCTCCGCCCCACTGGCGGGACAAGTCGCCGGGACCAAACGTGCGGTAGCCACCCAGTCGTCGATCGAGGCTTTCGGAATCCCCGCGCGCGGCTGCCTCGGCCGCGGCGCCGCTGCGCGGGCGCCAGACCGGCGCGTACAGCACCAGTCGCCGCACGCGTCGGGGGTGGGCCAGCGCGTATGCGGCACTGCGGGCCGTTCCCCATGAGTAGCCGAGCAAGTCGACCTGTGCGCAGCCTTCAGTTTCACAGACGTGCTGAACAACGTCTTCCATGTCCGCCATCGCGTCGGCCAGGCAACCCAGCGCGGGCGAACTCTGCTCGGGCGGTCGATCCATGAAGTCGGGCCGCGACGAGCGGCCGTAGCCGCGCAGATCGAACAGCACCACTCGCCGGCCGGTCGCCGCGAGCGAGTCCTGAAGGGACCAGCCCGGAACGTCCAGGATCGCAGAGGCTGGCTGGAAGAAGCCGTGTACCAGCACCAGCGGCGTTTCGCCTCGTTGCCCGCGTGCGCGCACGAAGATCCGCGCCCGCGGATCGTGGCTGCTGCCGATCCAGCGCTCCTCGACGGCAGCCGTCGTGGTAGCGCTCACTCGGGTTGCACGCCGGCTGCGCGCATCGCGGCCGCCACGATGGGAGCCTCGCGCTTGAGTGCGGCGCCGAACTCGGCCGCGCTGTTGCCCATTGCGCTCCACCCGAAACCCCGCAGGAAGAGCTGCATCTGAGGCGAGCGCACGGTGGCCGAGGCGGATTCGTTCAAGCGTTCGATCGCGGCCGCGGGCGTCCCTGCAGGTGCTGCCAGGGCTACCCAGAGTGGGAGCGTGAAGGTCGGCTCGCTGAAACCCAGTTCGACGAAGGTGGGCACGTCGGGCACGAGTCTGGATCGCTCGGTGCCCGCCACGGCCACGATCCGGGCCATGCCCTTGGCCTGCATGTCCAGGGCCTGCGGGATGCCGGCAATGGTCATCTGGATGTGGCCGCCCATGAAGTCCTGCACCGCCGGGGCGCCGCCCTTGTAGGCAATGATGTTGAGGTCCGCGCCCGTCGAGCGGGCGAGGGCAGCCGCTATCAGGTGAGGGTAGGTGCCTTGTCCCCAGGTACCGAAAGCCAGGCCGGCGCCGGCCTTGCCCAGATCGCGAAGCGAGGCGACGGCGGCGTCGGTGCGCAGCACCATCACCGGCTGCGTCAGTGCCACCTGCGTGACCGGGGCCAGGTCCTTGGCGGGGTCGTAAGGCAGACGCTTGTAGAGCTGTGGGACGTACAGGAACGAGTCGGGCAGCGAGAACAACAGCGTCTGGCCGTCGGGGCTGGACCTTGCCACGTCGGCAGCGCCGAGCGTGCTGCCGGCCCCAGGCTTGTTGTCGACGATTACTGTCGTGCCCATCTGGGCACCCATGCCGCGCGCCAGTTCCCGAGCAGCGGCATCCACCGGGCCGCCGGCGGGGTAGGGAACGACGATCCGGATCGGGCCCACTGCGGCCGTCCCCGTGCCCTGCGCCATGGCAGAGAACCCCATGCCGGCAGACAGCGGCACGCCCAGCACCAGCGAGCGTCGTTTCATGCTTGTCTCCTGCCTCGACTTGTTTGCCGCGGATCGTAGGAGCGGTCCCGGCTCCGGTGCAGCGATCGATGCCATACCATCCATCGATCCAGTCGATGGAAAGGAAAGGTGCATGTCACGGGCAAGTCGGGAGATCGATGTCGGCCTGATGCGGGTGGTGCGGGAACTGGCGCGCATGGGCACCGTGACGGCCGCAGCCGCGAGCCTGGGAAAGTCGCAATCGACGCTGAGCCATGCGCTCGACCAACTGCGCAAGCACTACAGCGATGCGTTGTTCGTGCGTTCAGGACGTCACCTTGTACCCACGGCCCTGGGGACGCGGCTGGCCGAGGAGGCCACGCGACTGCTGCTCGACTTCGACCGCCTGCAGGGCCTCTCCATCGACTTCGAACCGGAGCGCGTGCCCCAGCGGTTTCGCGTGCACATGCTGGATCTGGCCGAGTTGCTGATCCTGCCTGGGTTACTGCGGCTCATCGACGAGGCCCGCCTCAAGGTGGAGATCGATGTCGTTCGGGTGGATGGACACGATGTCTGGGCGGAGCTGGAAGCCGGGCGGCTGGACCTGGTGATCGGCACACCGTGGAAGACACATGCCACGCTGGTGCGTCAGCAACTGCTCGATGAGCAGTACGTGGGAATCGCACGCGTCGGGCATCCGCTGAGTGCCCAGCTCGACACGCTCGCCGGCTACCTGCGCTGCATGCACTGCGCAGTGGCGCCTCGCGGCCCTGCGCTGAGCCGCATCGAGGCCGCACTGGAGGCTCTCTCGCCGGAGCGGCGCGTCGTGACGAGAGTGCCGGACTTTCTTTCGGTACCGTCCCTGGTAGCGTCCACCGACGTGGTGGCAGCCGTTCCGGCCACGCTGGTCGGTCTGCATCCGCTAGGTACGAGGCTGAAGGTGTTCGCACTGCCGGTCTTGCAGCGGCGCTTCAAGGTCATGCAGCATTGGCACCGGCGTGCCCATGAAGAACCAGCGAGCCGCTGGCTGCGCAACGCGGTACACGACGTGGTGGCGCGCGAAGTCGTGCGCCTGCAGGCGGCACAACACGTGCATCACGATCGGTGAACGTGACCCGTGAGCTCTTGCCCTACTCGGGAACCAACAACAAGTTCTCTTCCAAGCGGTGTGTAGATACGTGCCACCGGGTAACGGACAGCCAGGAGCGGCCGGATTCGGTCGATTGCTGGTGCTGCCGAACGTCCGCTGTGTAGCAGGCTGGTCTCAATGGGTGACTGCGCTGCGACTGCAAGAACCTTGGCGCGGCAGCAGGCCAGTCGCAGCAACTTGTGCGAGACCTGCACAGACTGGGTGGCGCAGGCGTCGCCATGTCCTTGCCGGCGCTCGCGCCAAAGCAGCTGCTTCGGCGCCCTGCGACTGCGACCGGATGAGCCCCGCGCATGACGGAGCGCGTGGTCGATCGACCGATCGGAGAGCCCGGTCACCCCGGGTCGGCGGCCAGCAATCGCGGCATGTTGGCCATCGCCGCCTGGGCCTGTGTCTTCAGGCGCACGAGCAGAGCTTGCTTCTCGGTATCGGCCTTGTCCACGCCGCCGGCCAGGCGACCGAAGGCATCGAGTCGGCACTGCCGCATCCACTGGCGCAGCGCGCTGTCCTGGGCCCACTGGAACTGGTTGCTCATGTTGACCGCCACCGTGCGCGCATAGTCGGCGGTGGTGCGCGGGAACGGTACCGGCTGGCACAGCCGGTTCTTGTGTGCCTCGTCGGCGTAGCGTGCTTCCACGTAGGCCGTGAGCGCGGCGCTGAAGGAGATCAGCGGCGCGCGCAGCAGCTGCACCACGATCCGGTGGCCCTGGAACACCGGCGTCGGCGCCTTGAAGTGCACGGCCGAGGCGGTGCAATCGATGAACAGCGCACCGGCCTCGACGGCCACGCGACCTTGTTCCAGCTCCATCCCGCCGACGTCGATCGACGTGACGCGGCCCTGTCGCACAACGTCGCGGATGCGGCGCAGCACCTCCACCTCGGCCTCCGACAAGGTCGCCAGGTGGAACATCGTCGGCATGCGCGCGCGGTCGATGCGCAACAGCGCACCGCAGGCTTCGAGCCGCAGGTACAGGTCATCGATCGAGCGGGCCTCGGCGAAGGCCTGCATCTGGTCGGCCTGGCTGCCGATCGCCTCCTGGAAGAACTCCGGCCCGTTCTGCGTGCTCAGGCGGTTGACGACCCATGAGTCGCGCGGCATGACCCAGGTGATCGCGTCGGCCGGGGTACCGGCCTGCAGCAGCCAGATGCAGGTGTCCATCGCCGTCTTGCCGGCGCCGAGCACCACGAAGTGCCGCGGTTTCGACCCGCCTTGCGCCCGCTGCCACAACCCCGGCAGGGCATTGGGGGGAACGACGCTAACGCCCGCGCCCACCGCAAAGGCCGGCGTGTGCGTGGAGGGCACGGCAGGGCTGAACCAGGTGGCATCGACGATCTTGCGGCGCACGGTGATCCGCGTGCGCTCACCCGACAGCAGGGACTCGAACTCGCCGCCGCCATCCGCATCGCCGAGGTAGTTGCTCATCGGGTGGTAGCTCACGCGGCCGCTGGCCAGCAGCCGGTGGTTCATCACCCGATCGAAGTAGCCGCTGACCTCGGGGCCGCTGGCCAGCTCGGCCATGCCGCGGTTCAGGCCGACGGGATCCTTCAGCCCGCTGCCCAGTTCCATCGACGCCACGCCGTAAAAGGACGACGGCTGGTGCAGCGTGACGAAGGCGTAGGCATCGTTCCAGTGCCCGCCTGGCTTGCCGTGGCGATCGACCACCGTGACGTGCGCGTCGGTCTCGGCGATCAAGGTGTCGGCGAACGCGAGCCCCGTGGCGCCTGCGCCGATGATCAGGTAGTCGGTGTCTGCGTGGCGCATGGCGTCCTCGAAGGCCCACGGCGGGCGCCACGGAGTCTAGAAGGCGCGTCCCGCGCGATGGCACCTGCTTTCCCTAGGCCCGCCGGCACTGCCCGGGGCCGGTCTCGCCTCAGACGTTGCTGATCGCGCGCACCTCGTCGATCGTCGTCACGCCGGCCCAGACCTTCTCGATGCCGTCCTGCCGCAGCGTGCGCATGCCTTCGCGCAGCGCGGTCTCCTGCAGCGCCTCGGCACGCGCGCCGGTCTGGATCAGCCGGCGCATCGCACGCGAGACGACCATCAGCTCGTGCACGCCGGCGCGACCACGGTAGCCGGTGTGGTCGCAGTTCGGGCAGCCGGGGGCGTGGTGCATGTGCAGGCGGCCGTCGCGGCCGTGCCGGTCGACCCAGGACTGCCACGTCGCCTCGCGCGACGGCTGCGCGCCGTCGGCGTCGCCGAAGGCATGCAGGTAGTCGGACAGCAGTTCGTCGACCTCCTCGTCGGTGGCCGGCCGGCTGGTGCGGCACTCGCCGCACAGCCGGCGCACAAGGCGCTGCGCCAGCACGGCCAGCAGCGAGTCGGCGAAGTTGAACGGGTCCATGCCCATGTCGAGCAGCCGCGTCACCGTCTCCGGTGCGCTGTTGGTGTGCAGCGTCGACAACACCAGGTGGCCGGTCAGCGAGGCTTCCACCGCGGTCTGCGCGGTCTCGCTGTCGCGGATCTCGCCGACCATGATCACGTCCGGATCGGCGCGCAGGAAGGCGCGCAGCGCGCGCGCGAAGGTCCAGTCGATCTTCGGGTTGACCTGCACCTGGCGTAGCCCGGGCTGGGTGATTTCCACCGGGTCTTCCGCGGTCCAGATCTTGCGCTCGGGCACGTTGATGTGCGAGAGCGCCGAATGCAGCGTGGTCGTCTTGCCCGAGCCGGTCGGGCCGACGCACAGCACCATGCCGTACGGCCGCTCGACCACGCGCTGCAGTTCGGCCAGGTTGCGCTCCGACAGCCCGATGCGCGGCAGCGGGATCGGCTTGGCCGAGGCCAGGATGCGCATCACCACGTCTTCCAGGCCGCCGTTGGTCGGGATGGTGGCCACGCGCAGCTCGATGCGGTGCTGGGCGACGAACTTCGCGAAGTTGATCTTGCCGTCCTGCGGCTTGCGCTTCTCGCTGATGTCGAGGTCGCACATGATCTTGATGCGCGCGATCATCGCGTTGCGGTAGTTCGCCGGCAGCTCGAGGTAGGTGCGCAGCAGGCCGTCCTTGCGGAAGCGGATGCGGATCTTCTCGCGGCCCGGGTAGCTTTCGATGTGGATGTCGGAGACGCCGTCCTTGTGCGCCTCGGCGATCATGTTGTTGATCAGCCGCACCAGCGAGTTGTCGCTCTGCTCGATCTGCTGCAGGTCGTCCTCGCCGGCCGGGCGCTGGCCCTCGCGCTCCAGCGTCTCGATCAGCTTGTCGGTGTCGGTGAGCTGGAACTCGATCGGCTGCAGCGGGTCCTGGTCGGGGAAGCGCCCGGGAAGCAGGCCGCCGATCTTGTCGTAGGCGGCATGCATCAGCGTGTCCAGATCGCGGCACTGGGCCAGCACCGGCACGACCTTGGTCTGCGCGATGAACTCGGCCTCCTCGACGGCAGCGCGGCGCCGAGCCGGGTCGTCGAGCGCGGCGACCAGGCGCCCGTCGCGGATCAGCAGCGGCATCATGCGCAGCCGCGACGCGGCTTCGAACGGCAGCTTGCGCAGTGCATCGGCCTCGACCGGGAAGGCATCGAGGTCGACCAGCGGGTAGCCCATCTTGCGCGACAGCGCCACCTGCAGGTCGGCGCGCGAGACCACGCCCATGCGCACCAGCAGCTCGCCCAGCGGCACGCTGCGGTCCTGGGCCTGCTGCTGCAGCGCCTCCTGCAGCTGCGCGTCGGTGATCATGCCCAGCGACAGCAGCGCCTCGCCGACGCGCACCATCGGCATCTTCGCCTGCCGGTCGATGGCCTCGAACAGCTGATCCGGCGAGACGACCTGGCGCAGCAGCAGGATGTCGCCGAGCTTCTGGCTGCGCAGCGTCTTCTGCGTGTCCACCGCGTCCTCGACCTGCTTGGCCGTCACGCGGTTCTGCGCCAGCAGCACCTCGCCGATGCGCGGGCCGATCTCGAATCCCTCGTAGGCGGCGCGCGGCACGAACATGCGCTGCACGCGGCCCTGCTCGTCCAGCGGCGGGAACAGGAACAGGCCATGCCCGGTTTCCGCGTGGCCCATGGTCTGCCCGCGCGATTCGCCGCCGCTGCGCCAGCGCAGCACGTAGTCGCTGCGCGCGCGGTGGCCGAGGATGGCGGCATGCGGGTCGGCGCTCTCCATCGCCATCGGTTCCAGCGGCGTGACCAGCGTCAGCGCGCGGAACTGGTCGAAGCGCAGCGGCAGCGTCGTGCGTGCCGGCGGAATCTGCACGTGGGCGACTGATTCCTCCGGCACGAAGAAGGTCAGCCGGCCGGTCGTGCGCTTGTCGTTGAGGCCGAGGATCTCGCAGGGCAGCGGATCGGTCTGCGGTGTGGCGGCCGGGTAGCTGGCGAAGGGCGGCGTGGGCCAGGCGAAGGCTTCGCGGCTGACCTTGTCGGGCTCGGCGCGCGCCGGTGCGCCGGCGCCGGCAGCTCCGGCGGCGCCGGGCAGCTTCCACTCCAGGGGGGCAGACAGGTCGGTCATCGCAGTCCTCGGATCTGCGCCGCGCAGACAGGCGGTCGCAGTCTCGATGGTGCCGATGCCGGGCCGTGCAGGAAGGCCGGAGATGGGGCGGAAACGCCCCTCAGTTCCGCATCTGCTGGGGCAGGAAGGTGACGATCTGCGGGAAGGCGTAGAGCGCCACCACCATCAGCACCATCAGCAGGAAGAAGGGGAAGGCAGCGCGGGCGATGACGGCGATGTCCTTCTTCGTCATGCCCTGCAGCACGAACAGGTTGAAGCCGACCGGCGGCGTGATCTGCGCCATCTCGACGACGATCACGATGAAGATGCCGAACCACAGCGGGTCGATGCCGGCCTTGAGGATGGTCGGCATGATCACGCCCATGGTCAGCACCACCATCGAGATCCCGTCGAGGAAGCAGCCGAGCACGATGAAGAACAGCGTCAGCGCGAGCACCAGCTGCCACTTCAACAGCCCCAGCGAGCCGATCCACTCGGCCAGGTGCCGCGGCAGGCCGATGTAGCCCATCGCCAGCGTCAGGAAGGCCGCGCCGGCGAGGATCAGCGCGATCATGCAGTACAGGCGCGTGCCGCCCAGCAGCGAATCGCGGAAGGTCGCCCAGCTCAGCGAGCCCTGGGCCGCCGAGAGCACGAGCGAGCCCACCACGCCCAGCGCCGCGGCTTCGGTGGCGGTGGCGATGCCGCCGTAGATGGAGCCGAGCACCGCCGCGATCAGCAGCACCACCGGGATCAGGTGGCGCGATTCGCGCAGCTTCTCGATGAAGCTCATGCGCGCGTCGGCCGGCGGAATGAGCGACGGGTTCAGCAGTGCCCAGATCGCGATCCAGGCCGAGAAGATCAGGGCCAGCAGCAGCCCCGGGATCACGCCGGCGATGAACAGCTGCGCGATCGAGACGTCGGCCGCCACGCCGTAGACGATCATGATGATCGACGGCGGGATCAGCAGGCCCAGCGTGCCCGCGCCGGCCAGCGAGCCGAGCGACATCATCTCGGGGTAGCCGCGGCGCTGCAGCTCGGGCAGGCTCATCTTGCCGATGGTGGCGCAGGTGGCAGCGCTCGAGCCCGACACCGCCGCGAAGATCGTGCAACCCGCCACGTTGACGTGCAGCAGCCGGCCGGGCAGGGCCTGCATCCAGGGCGCCAGGCCGCGGAACATGTCCTGCGACAGCCGCGTGCGGAACAGGATCTCGCCCATCCACACGAACAGCGGCAGGGCGGTCAGCGTCCAGCTCGAGGCCGAGCCCCAGATCGTCACCGCCATCGCGTCGCCGGCGGGGCGAGAGCTGAACAGCTGCATGCCGATCCAGGCGACGCCCGAGAGCGTCAGCCCGATCCACACGCCGCTGCCGAGGATGAGGAACAGCGCGCCGATCAGCAGCAGCGTGATGCCGAGGTCACTCATGCCGTTCACTCATTTCGCGTGGCCTCCTCGGGCATCGCGGCCAGGCGCTGGCCGCGTGCCTCGAGCACCAGTTCGTCGGCGAAGGCGATCGCCAGCACGACGGTGCCCAGCGCCATCGCCAGCTGCGGAATCCACAGCGGCGTGGCGTCGTTGCCGGTGGAGATGTCGTGGAACTGCCAGGACTGCCACGACAGCCGCACGCTGTAGAAGGCGGTCAGTCCCGCCAGCAGCGCGGCGGCGAACAGCGCCCACAGCTCCATCGCGCGCTGGGCGCCGCCCGTGAGCCGGCCGACCAGCAGCGTGACGCGGATGTGCTCGCCGCGCTTGAGCGTGTGCGCGAGCGCGAGGAAGCCCGTGCCGGCCATCAGGTAGCCGGCGTAGGCATCGATGCCCGGAATGTTGAAGTGCAGCTGGCGCCCGAGGACGGACAGCAGCACCGCCACCAGCAGGCCCACCATGAAGCAGGCCGCGAGGACGGCACAGCCGTCGTAGAGCCGGTCGAGCGCGCGCCGCACGGCCTTACTTCCGGTACGCGTCGACCAGGGTCTTGCCTTCCGCGCCGGCCTTGTCGAGCCACTCCTTCAGCATCGTCTCGCCGACCTTCTGCATGTCGGTCTTGAGCTGCGCCGCGGGCGGCTGCACCTGCATGCCGTTGGCCTTGAGCTTCTCCAGCGTGTCGGTGTTGACCTTCTGGCTGGCGGTCCAGCCGCGCGCCTCGGCATCGGCTGCGGCCTTCAGCACGGCGGCCTGCGTGGGCTTGTCGAGCGCGTCGAAGGCGGCCTTGTTGACGATCACCGCGTTCTTGGGCAGCCAGGCCTGGGTGTCGTAGTAGTACTTCAGGTGCTCGTAGAGCTTGCTGTCGACCCCGGTGGCGCCCGACGTCATCGTGCTTTCCACGACTCCGGTGGCCAGGGCCTGCGCGAACTCCGCGGCCTGCACCGTCACCGGCTGCGCGCTGACGAGTTCGGCGATGCGCGCCGTGGCCGGGCTGTAGGCGCGCCACTTGATGCCCTTCAGGTCGGCGGCGCTGGCCAGCGGCTTCTTGGTGTAGATGCCCTGCGGCGGCCACGCCACCGAGTACAGCAGCATCATGCCCTGCTCGCCCAGCTTCTTCTCGAGCAGCGGCTTCTGTGCCTTGTAGAGCTTCATCGACTCGTCGTAGCTGTCGGCCAGGAAGGGCAGGCCGTCGGCGCCGAAGATCGGCCACTCGTTCTGGTAGGCGGTCAGCAGGATTTCGCCGATCTGTGCCTGGCCGCCCTGCACCGCGCGCTTGATCTCGGGCGCCTTGAACAGCGAGGCATTGGGATGCACCGTGATCTTCAGCTTGCCGCCGCTGGCCTTGTCGATCTCGGCAGCGAACTGCGCCAGGTTCTCGGAGTGGAAGTTGGTGGCCGGGTAGGCGGCCGGCAGGTCCCACTTGGTCTGGGCCAGGGCGGAGCCGGCGGCCAGCAGCGCGGCGGCAGCGAGGAAGGAACGCAAGGACATGGGGGCTCCCGATCAGAAGAAGGCTGGAGAATAAGCGCGGCGGGCGCCTGCCCGCCTGCGGAACTTCCCGGCAACATCCCGACGCCTGCAATGCCCGTGCCGGGGCCGTGCACCAAGGGAGAGAACCGCGTGAACCTGCGCTTCGTCGAAGCCTTCTACTGGGTCGCCTCGCTCAAGAGCATGTCACGGGCCGCGGAGAAGCTGTTCATCACCCAGTCGGCGATGTCCAGCCGCATCGCCGCGCTGGAAGAGGAGCTCGGCGCTCTCCTGCTCGACCGCCGCGACCGGCAGATCCGCCTGACGGTGGCCGGATCCCGCTTCCTCGTCTATGCCGAGCGGCTGCTGGCGATGCAGCGCGAGATCAAGTCGGAGATGGGCTCGGCCACTGCGCGGGCGCTGTCGCTGCGCCTCGGGGCGATCGAATCGGTGCTGCATTCCTGGCTGATCGAATGGGTGCAGCACATGCGCCAGACGCAGCCCGGCTTCGAACTCGAGCTGACGGTGGAAACCACGCCGGTGCTGGTCGAGCAGGTGCGGCGCGGGACGCTGGACCTGGCCTTCGCGGCGATGCCGGCGGCCGCGGACGGCCTGCGCAGCCGGGCGCTGCCGCCGATGGAGATGGTCTTCGTCGGCCACCGCGATCTGCACCGCAAGCGCCGCTATGCGCTGGCCGATCTGGCCAGCCTCGAGCTGCTGACCTTCCAGCGCGGCTCGCAGCCGCACGTGGCGCTGCTCGACCTGTTCCGCCGCGCCGGGCTGGAGCCGCCGCGCGTGCACACCATCTCCTCGATCTCGGCGATGGTGCAGCTGGTCGAGGGCGGCTTCGGCGTGGCCACGCTGCCGCAGGCGGCCGTTGCGCGCCTGGCCGAGCGGCTGCCACTCAAGCCGCTGGCCTGCGAAGCAACGCTGACCCCGCTGCCGGTGCACCTGAGCTACCGGCACGACCCGAGCAGCGGCGTCCCGGCCGAATTGATCGAGGCGGTCATGGCGTTTGCCGGGGTAGGCACCGCCAGCGGCCGGGCTACAGTGCGATCGGGCCGTGCCGCGGGCGACGCCGGGGCGGCCTCGAAGCGGCGCATCCGAAAAGAACCATGAGCAGCGAACCCCAGTCGGCCGACGCAGACAACGAACGCGCGCTGGCCCTCATCGTCTCCGACGGCGACGCGGCTCGGCAACTGGCCGACGCCGTGCTGCACCGGCCCGATGCCGATGCCGTGCAGCAGGCCTTCGCGCAGTTGCTGCTGGCCATGGTCGCGTTTCGCGAAGGCACGGTGGACGATGGCGTGATCTGCCTGCAGGCCGCCCGCGGACTGCTCGGCGTGTCCGACGGCGACGCTCGCGTGGCGGCCTTGATCGACCACGCGCATGCGCTGTGGCATCGGCGCGAAGGCCGGCTCGCCGAGGCCAAATCACTGATGCGCCCGCTGCACGAGCAGGCCGCTCGGCGCCCGCCGGTCGACGCCTGCCTGACGGCGGCCGCGCTCGGCATCGTGGTCTCGATGCGCGGCGACGACGATGGCGCGCTCGACCTGTTCTACCAGGCGCTGGCGCTGGCGCGGCGCAGCGGCGAAGACAGCCTGCTGGTCAATGCGCTGAACAACCTGGGATCCACCCAGTCCGACCTGCACAACCTCGAGGACGCGCTGCCGATGCTCGAGGAGTGCCTTGCTGGCGCGCAGCGGCTCGGCTCGCGCCGGCAGACCATCTACGCCGCCGGCAACCTGGCGCAGTGCCTGTGCCTGATGGGCCGTGCGCCCCAGGCGCTGGCTGTCGCCCGCGAGCACCTGATCGGCCACATCCGTGACGACGACCCGCCGGCGCTGCACCGCGACGAGGAGATCGCCCAGGTGCTGCTCGACAACGGGCTGGTCGACGAGGCCGAGGCTGCGCTTGGCGGCGAAGCGCATGTCGACCCGCTGAGCAACGAGCTCGGCACGGTGCGTGTCTGGCTGGGCGCCCGCATCCTGCTCGCCCGCGGCCGGGCCGGCCAGGCGCTGCAGCTGTGCCTGGCGCGCCAGCAGCTGCTCGAGCGGCCGGGCGAGGAGGGCGGCATCGCGATCGACCGCGTCAACCTGCTGCGCATCGCGGCCCAGGCGGCCGCCGAGGTCGACGACCATGCGCTGGCCTACCGCCTGCTCGGCGAAGCCTTTGCCAAGCACGACCAGCTGCTCGGCCGCGCTGCGCGCTCCCGACAGATCAGCCTGCAGGTCCAGCACCGGCTGCGGCAGGCCGAGTGGGAGCGCGACACCGCCCAGCAGATGGCCGCGCGTCTTGAGGCGCTGAACACCTCGCTGCAGGCCCAGGTGGCCGAGAACGAGCGGCTACAGGGGCAGCTGCGTGCACAGGCCCTGGAAGACCCGCTGACCGGCCTTCACAACCGCCGTCACCTGTTCGAGGCCGGCGCGTCACTGCTGTCGCTGATGCGCCGGCGCGGCGAGCCGCTGGCGGTGACGATCATCGATCTCGACCACTTCAAGCACGTCAACGACCGCCACGGCCACGACGCCGGCGACCGCGTGCTTCGCGCGTTCGCCGAGCTGACACGGCGCGAGACCCGCGCCGAAGACGTGGTCTGCCGCTACGGCGGCGAGGAGTTCGTGCTGCTGCTGCCCGGCGCAGACGCGGCGCAGGCCGCGGCACGGGTGACGCAGCTGCTGCCGCGCTTCGCGGCGCTGCGCTTCGACGACGTGCACGGCAACGTCTTCTCGTGCAGCTTCTCGGCCGGCGTGGCCTCGGCGGCGGCCGGTGCCGAGGCGCTGGACCTGCTGCTCGAACGCGCCGACGCCGCGCTGTACGAGGCCAAGGGTGCCGGCCGCGCCTGCGTCCGCGTGAGCGCAGGTCCATCGATAAAACCGATCACGACTTAGAAAAAAATCTCGTTTGTCCGGGGTCAGGCGCGGCAACAGAATGCGCCGCATGCACCCGCCATCCGATCACCGCGACATCCACGACGCCACGCCGGCCCAGGCCCGCGCACTGATCCGCGCCGGCCGCTGGACCCAGCACACCAGCGGCATCGCCGAGCGTCACGTGCAGGGCAACGTGGTGATCCTGCCCAAGCGCTGGGCCGACGACTTCCTGCTGTACTGCCAGCGCAATCCCAAGCCCTGCCCGCTGCTGGCGGTGACCGAGCCCGGCGCGCACGCGCTGCAGAAGCTCGGCGCCGACATCGACATCCGCCACGACGTGCCGCGCTACCGTGTCTGGCGCGACGGCGAGCTGGTCGACCAGCCGACCGACATCGGCGAACTCTGGCGCGACGACCTGGTCACCTTCGTGCTCGGCTGCTCGTTCTCGTTCGAGCAGGCGCTGCGCGATGAGGGCATCCGGCTGCGCCACGTCGACCAGGGGCGCAACGTCGCGATGTTCCGCACCTCCATCGCCACCGAGCCGGCCGGCCCCTTCGCCGGGCCGCTGGTCGTCACGATGCGCCCGCTGGCGCCGGCCGCGGCGATCCGCGCGGTGCAGATCACCTCGCGCTTCCCCGACGTGCACGGCGCACCGGTGCACCTGGGCGACGCGGCGCAGATCGGCATCCGTGACCTGATGCGGCCCGACTATGGCGACGCCGTCGAGGTGCTGCCCGGCGAGTTGCCGGTGTTCTGGGCCTGCGGCGTGACGCCGCAGGCGGCCATCGCCCAGGCCAAGCCCGACTTCTGCATCACCCACGCGCCCGGCGCGATGCTGATCACCGACCTGCTGAACCACCAGCTGGCCAGTTTCTGAAACCCGCCCCACGTCAGTCCCATTCCACTTCGGGAGAGTCCTCGATGAAACGCTTCGCCTTCGCGCTCGCCGGCGCCGCACTCGCTGCCGCGGCCCACGCCCAGACCCAGTGGGACCTGCCCACCGGCTACGCCGCCAGCAGCTTCCAGACCGAGAACGTGCAGCAGTTCGCCACCGACGTGGCGCAGGCCAGCGGTGGCAAGCTGAAGATCGTGCTGCACCCGAACGGCTCGCTGTACAAGGCCAACGAGATCAAGCGCGCGGTGCAGAGCGGCCAGACCCAGGCTGGCGAGTTCATCCTCTCCGGCGCGGCCAACGAGAACCCGCTGTTCGGCGTCGACTCGATCCCCTTCCTGGCCGACAGCTACCCGGCCGCGAAGCGCCTGGCCGAAGCCTCGCGGCCGGCGATCGACAAGCTGCTCGCGTCGCAGGGCATGAAGCTGCTGTTCGTGTCGCCCTGGCCGGGCCAGAGCCTGTACAGCAGCAAGCCGGTCGAGAGCCTCGCCGACCTCAAGGGCACCAAGATGCGCGCCTACAACCCGGCCACCTCGCGCATCGCGCAGCTGGCCGGCGCGCAGCCCACCACCATCCAGCTGGCCGAACTGTCGCAGGCGCTGGCCACCGGCACGGTGGAGAACTTCCTGACCTCCAGCGCCAGCGGCGTGGAGATGAAGCTGCACGAGAGCGTCAAGTACTTCTACGGTGTCAACGCCTGGCTACCGAAGAACGCCGTGGTGGTCAACCGCAAGGCCTTCGACGCGCTGGACAAGTCGACGCAGGATGCCGTGCTCAAGGCTGCCACTGCCGCCGAGGCCCGCGGCTGGGCCACCAGCGAACGCAAGAACGACGAGTATCTGAAGGAACTCGCCGCGAAGGGCATGAAGGTGGCCGCGCCGAGCGAGCCGCTGGCGCGCGAGCTGCGCAAGATCGGCGCCACGATGACCGCCGAGTGGCTCAAGCAGGCCGGCCCGGACGGCCAGGCGATCATCGACACCTACTCGAAGTGAGCCGGCCCGTGAGCGCTGCCCTCGACCGCCTGCTGGCCGTGCTCGCCGCCTTCGCGATGGTCGCCGCCTTCGTCTGCGTCGGCCTGGGCGTGGTCGCGCGGCTGGCCGGCTGGGACATTCCCGGCCTGGATGCCTACGCCGGCTACGCGATCGCCGCCGCGCTGTTCCTCGCGCTGCCGCAGACGCTGCGCCGCCAGGAGCACATCCGCGTGACGCTGCTGCTCGAGAAGCTGGGGCCGCGTGGCCGCGCGGTGCTCGAGTGGTGGTCGCTGGCCGCCGGCCTCGCGCTGGCCGTCTACATGGCGGTCTATGCGCTGCGGCTGGTGTGGCTGTCGCATCAGATGCACGACGTCTCCTCCTCGGCCGACGCCACGCCGCTGTGGATCCCGCAGACGGCCATGGCGCTGGGCTGCATCGGCTTCGCACTGTCGCTGGCCGAGGCGATGTGGGCGCGCTGGACCTCCAGCAGCTACTTCGTCGAACGGCCCGCCGACGAAGCGGCCCACATCGAATGACACCCGGAGCGCGGCCATGGACCTGCTGATCACCGTCTTCCTGATCGTGCTGCTGCTGGCCGTGCTCGGCTCCGGGCTGTGGATCGGCCTGGCCCTGCTCGGCGTGGCCGTGGTGGCGATGGAGTTCTTCACCCAGCGGCCGGTGGGCGACAGCATGATGCTGACCATCTGGGGCTCCACCTCGAGCTGGACGCTGACCGCGCTGCCGCTGTTCCTGTGGATGGGCGAGATCCTGTTCCGCACCCGGCTGTCGGAGAGCATGTTCCGCGGCCTCGCGCCCTGGATCAACCGCCTGCCCGGCCGGCTGCTGCACACCAACGTGATCGGATGCGCGATCTTCGCCGCAGTGTCGGGCTCGAGTGCGGCCACCTGCGCGACCATCGGCAAGATCACCCTGCCCGAGCTGAAGCGACGCGGCTACCCGGACGGCATGGCGGTGGGCACGCTGGCCGGAGCCGGCACGCTGGGCCTCTTGATTCCGCCCTCGATCATCATGATCGTCTACGGCGTGGCGGCCAACGTCTCGATCGCCAAGCTGTTCATCGCGGGCGTGCTGCCGGGCATCCTGCTCGCGCTGGTCTTCATGGGCTACATCGTGGTCTGGGCGCTGCGCCACCCCGAGCAGGTGCCGCCGGCCGATGCGCCGCTGCCGCTGGCGGCGCGGCTGCGCGAGTCGCGCCACCTGATTCCGGTGGTCACGCTGATCGCGGTGGTGCTGGGCTCCATCTACACCGGCGTAGCCACCGCCACCGAGGCTGCCGCGCTGGGCGTGGCCGGCTCGCTGGGCCTGGCCGCGGTGGAGGGCTCGCTGAGCTGGAAGGCGCTGCGCGAGGGCCTGGCGGCGGCCACGCGCGTCTACTGCATGATCGGCCTGATCCTCGCCGGTGCCGCCTTCCTCACGCTGGCGATGGGCTTCATCGGCCTGCCGCGGCAGCTGGCCGAGTTCATCGGCGGCCTGAACCTCAGCCCCTTCGCGCTGATGCTGATGCTGGTGGCCTTCTTCATCGTGCTCGGCTGCTTCCTCGACGGCATCTCGATGGTGGTGCTGACGATGGCGGTGCTGATGCCCACGGTGCAGAAGGCCGGCTTCGACCTGATCTGGTTCGGCATCTTCGTGGTGCTGGTCGTCGAGCTGGCGCAGATCACGCCGCCGGTGGGCTTCAACCTCTTCGTGCTGCAGGGCCTGACGAGGCGCGACATCACCTGGATCGCCGGCCGCTCGATGCCGCTGTTCTTCCTGATGCTCGGCTTCGTGCTGCTGCTGTGGTTCGTGCCCGGCATTGCCACCTGGATGCCGTCGCGCATGTAGCGGCGCGACCCGAGGAGACACCATGCTCAGACGAACGATGCTGCAGGGCGCGGCAGGGGCGCTGCTGACCTCGAAGGCCCTCGCGGCCTCGACGTGGCGGCTGGCCACCGGCTACCGCGCCGAATCCTTCCACGGCCAGAACCTGCAGGCCTGGGCACGCCAGGTCGAGCAGGCCACCGGCGGGGCGCTGCGCATCGAGCTGCAGCCCAACGGCAGCCTGGCGCCGCTGGCGCAGATCCCGGCGGCGGTGCGCGAGGGTCGTGCCGAGATGGGCGAGGTCATCATGACCGGGCTGGCCAAGGAGATGCCGATCGCCGGCGCCGACGCCGTGCCCTTCGTGACGCGCCACTACGAGGACGCGCAGCGCCTGTGGCTGCACCAGCGGCCGCTGGTCGAGCCGGCATTCGCGGCGCGCGGGCTGCAGCTGCTGTTCGCCGTGCCCTGGCCGCCGCAGGGGCTGTACTGCACCAAACCGGTTGCCTCGGTGCAGGACCTGCGCGGCCTGCGCATGCGCACCTACAACGCCACCACCGTGCGCATCGCCGAGCTGCTCGGCGCCGTGCCGGTGGACGTGGCGATGGTCGACGTCGGCCGCGCGGTGGCGGAAGGGCGCATCGACACGATGATCACCTCGGCCGTCACCGGCGTGGAGAACCGCGTCTGGGACGGCCTCAAGTACTTCTACGAGATCAACGCCTGGTTCCCGAAGAACGCGGTCTTCGTCGGCGAGGCCGCGCTGCGCTCGCTGCCGGCGGCGGCGCGCGACGCGCTGCTCGCCAGCGCACCACAGGCCGAGGCGCGCGGCTGGGCGGCCAGCCGGCAGGCGGCGCGCGACTCGGTGGACGAACTGCGCCGCCATGGCGTCAAGGTCGAGCTGCCGGCCCCGCCGCTGGCGTTGCACCTGCGCCGGCTGGGCGAGCGTTTCGCGCTGGAGTGGATCCGCGAAGTCGGCCCGCAGGCGAACGCCATCTTCATCCCGTACCATTCATCGAGCACGTCATGAACACACGCTCCTCCTCACGCTGGCAGTTCTGGATCGACCGCGGCGGCACCTTCACCGACATCGTCGGCCGGCGGCCGGATGGGTCGCTGGTCACGCACAAGCTGCTGTCCGAGAACCCGGAGCAGTACCGCGACGCGGCCGTGGCCGGCATCCGCCACCTGCTCGGCCTGAAGGCCGGCGAGCCGATCACGCCCGAGCGCGTCGAGTGCGTGAAGATGGGCACCACCGTGGCCACCAACGCACTGCTCGAGCGCAAGGGCGAGCCGACGCTGCTGGTGACCACGCGCGGCTTCCGCGACGCGCTGCGCATCGCCTACCAGGACCGGCCGCGCCTGTTCGACCGCCACATCGTGCTGCCCGAGCTGCTGTACACCCGGGTGATCGAGGCGCAGGAGCGCATCGGTGCCGACGGCACGGTGGTCCAGCCCTTCGACGAGGCGCACCTGCGCGAGCGGCTGTGGGCGGCCTTCGACGCCGGCCTGCGCAGCGTGGCCATCGTCTTCATGCACGGCTACCGCTACCCGGCGCACGAACAGGCGGCGGCGAAACTGGCGCGCGAGCTGGGCTTCGCGCAGGTGAGCGTGTCGCACGAGGTCAGCCCGCTGATGAAGCTGGTGTCCCGCGGCGACACCACGGTGGTCGACGCCTACCTGTCGCCCATCCTGCGCCGCTACGTCGACCAGGTCGCCGCCGAGATGCCCGGCGTGAAGCTGTTCTTCATGCAGAGCAGCGGCGGCCTGACCGACGCGCACGCCTTCCAGGGCAAGGACGCCATCCTCTCCGGCCCGGCTGGCGGCATCGTCGGCATGGTGCGCACCGCGCAGCTGGCGAAGAACGATCTCGGCGGCGACAAGGTGATCGGCTTCGACATGGGCGGTACCTCCACCGACGTCAGCCATTTCGCCGGCGAGTTCGAGCGCGCCTTCGAGACCCGTGTGGCCGGCGTGCGCATGCGTGCGCCGATGATGAGCATCCACACCGTGGCGGCCGGCGGCGGCTCCATTCTCTCGTTCGACGGGGCGCGCTTCCGCGCCGGGCCCGAGAGCGCGGGCGCCAACCCCGGCCCGGCCTGCTACCGCCGTGGCGGCCCGCTGGCGGTGACCGACGCCAACGTGATGGTCGGCAAGATCCAGCCGAAATGGTTCCCGAAAGTGTTCGGCCTGAACGCCGACCAGGCGCTCGACCGCGAGGTGGTCGTGGCCCGTTTCACCGAGCTGGCGCAGCGCATCGCGCAGGCCACCGGCACCGAGCGTTCGCCGGAAGAGGTGGCCGAGGGATTCATCGACATCGCCGTCGGTGCGATGGCCAACGCGATCAAGAAGATCTCGGTGGCGCGCGGCTACGACGTGACGCGCTACACGCTGCAGTGCTTCGGCGGCGCCGGCGGCCAGCATGCCTGCCGCGTGGCCGACGCGCTGGGCATGGACCGCGTGTTCGCACACCCGCTGGCCGGCGTGCTGTCGGCCTACGGCATGGGTCTCGCGGACCAGAGCGTGATGCGCGAGGCCGCGGTGGAACTGAAGCTGGCCGACGCGCTGCCCACCGTCGCGCAGCGGCTAGACGCGCTGGCCACGGAAGCCGAGGGCGAACTGCACCGGCAAGGTGTGAGCGGCGGCGAGATCCGCACCCATCGCCGCGTTCACGTGCGCTACGAAGGCACCGACTCGGCGCTGGTCGTGCCCTTCGGCTCGGTGGTCGAGGTGCAGTCGGCCTTCGAGGCGGCCTACCGGCAGCGTTTCGCCTTCCTGATGAAGGAGCGTGCGCTGGTGGTGGAGGCGGTGTCGGTGGAGGCGGTGGGCGCGGGGGATGCCCCGGCCGAGACGCCGCAGGCCACGCTGGCGCCGGCGACCATGCCGGCCGAAGAGACGGTGAAACTCTTCAGCGGTGGCCGCTGGTGGGACGCGGCCCTCGTCGTGCGCGAAGTCGCGAAGCCGGGCCTCTTCATCGACGGGCCGGCGATCATCGCCGAGAAGAACGCCACGACCGTGGTCGAACCCGGCTGGCGCGCGCGCGTGACCGCGCTCGACCACCTGGTGCTCGAACGGGTGCAGCCGCGCGAGCAGCGCCGCGCCATCGGCACCACGGTCGACCCGGTGATGCTGGAGGTGTTCAACAACCTGTTCATGAACATCGCCGAGCAGATGGGCCTGCAACTGCAGAACACCGCCTACTCGGTGAACATCAAGGAGCGGCTGGACTTCTCCTGCGCACTGTTCGACGCGCAGGGCCAGCTGATCGCCAACGCGCCGCACATGCCGGTGCACCTGGGCTCGATGAGCGAGTCGATCAAGACGGTGATCGCCGGCAACGCCGGGCGCATGCAGCTGGGCGATGTCTATGCGCTGAACGACCCGTATCACGGCGGTACCCACCTGCCCGACGTGACCGTGGTCACCCCGGTGTTCGACGAAGCGGGGAAGGACATCCTCTTCTACGTTGGCAGCCGCGGCCACCATGCCGACATCGGCGGCACCACGCCGGGCTCGATGCCGCCGTTCTCGACGCGCATCGAGGAAGAGGGCGTGCAGATCGACAACGTCAAGCTGGTGGAAGCGGGCCGGCTGCGCGAGGCCGAGATGCTGGCACTGCTGGCCAGCGGCGAGCACCCGTCGCGCAACCCTCAGCAGAACCTGGCGGATCTCAAGGCGCAGATCGCGGCCAACGAGAAAGGCGTGCAGGAGCTGCGCAAGATGGTGGCGCAGTTCGGGCTCGACGTGGTGCAGGCCTACATGCGCCATGTGCAGGACAACGCCGAGGAATCGGTGCGGCGTGTGATCACGAAGCTCAAGGACGGTGCCTTCACGCTGCCGCTGGACAACGGCGCGCAGATCGCGGTGGCGATCCGCGTGAACGTCACGCAGCGCAGTGCGGTCATCGACTTCACCGGCACCAGCGCGCAGCTGGAGAACAACTTCAACGCGCCCACCGCGGTGTGCATGGCCGCGGTGCTGTACGTCTTCCGCACGCTGGTGGGCGACGATATTCCGCTGAACGCCGGCTGCCTGAAGCCCTTGAAGGTGATCATCCCCGAAGGCTCGATGCTCAACCCGCGCCCGCCGGCCAGCGTGGTGGCCGGCAACGTCGAGACCTCGACCTGCATCACCAACGCGCTGTACGGCGCGCTCGGTGCGATGGCGGCCAGCCAGTGCACGATGAACAACTTCACCTTCGGCAATGCGCGCCACCAGTACTACGAGACGATCTCCGGCGGCAGCGGCGCGGGCCCGGGTTTCGACGGCACCAGCGTGGTTCAGACCCACATGACCAACTCGCGCCTGACCGACCCCGAGGTACTCGAGTTCCGCTTCCCGGTTCGGCTGGAGAGCTATGCGATTCGCGCCGGCTCGGGCGGCGCGGGCCAGTGGAAGGGCGGCGATGGCGGTACCCGCCGCGTGCGCTTCCTGGAGGCCATGACCGCGTCGATCCTCTCCAACGGCCGCCTCCACGGCGCCTTCGGCATGGCCGGTGGGCAGCCGGGGCAACCGGGCGCGAACCGTGTCGAGCGTGCCGATGGCCGGGTCGAGACGCTCGGTCACATCGGCTCGGTGGCAATGGCGCCCGGCGACGTCTTCGTGATCGAGACGCCCGGCGGCGGCGGCTACGGTGAACCGGGCTGACCCGATTCGATGCTGCCGACGCTGCTGCTGAAGCTGCTGCTGGTCGCCGCGTCGGCGCTGCTCTCCTCGCTGGCGGCACGGCGCTTCGGCCATGCGGTGGGCGGCACGCTGGCCGGCCTGCCGATGATCGCCGGGCCGATCATGGGCTTCGTGCTGCTGCAGACCGCGACCGGGAGCGTGCGCGACATCGCGCTGGCCACGCTGGTCTGCCTTCCAGCCACCGTCGCGCACCTGGTCGTGTTCGCCTGGAGTTCGATGCGTTGGCCGTGGTGGGTGGCCCTCGCGATGGCCAACATCGCCTTCTTCGGGCTGGGCTCGCTGCTGCCGCTGCTGCACCTGCCGCCCGTGCTGGCCTGCGTGGTGGCGCTGGCCGTGCTCGCCATCGGCGGCCGGCTGATGCCGCGCCTGCCGGTCGTGCCCGGCGCGGTGGCGATCCCGCAGGTGGAACTGGCCTGCCGCGTCATCGCCGCAGTGGCGGTGGCCTGGCTGATCATCCGCAGCGCCGGCGTGGCACCGGCCTGGTTCAGCGGCCTGCTGCTGGCCGTGCCCATCACCGGCAACGTGCTGCCCTGCTTCACGCTGCCGCGCTACGGCAGCGCCGCCACGGTGGCGCTGCTGCGCGGCTTCGTGCGCGGGCTGTCGGGTTTCGGTGCCTTCTTCGTGGTCCTCTACCTCGGGCTCGCCGCGTGGCCGACGGCGGCCGCCTATGCCGCCGCCTGGTGCGCTGCGCTGGCGGTGGCGATCGGCCTGTACGCGCTGTCGCAGCGGCGCATCGCGAGGCCGGCGTGACGGCCTCGTTGAGTATCGTGGTGCCGGTGCTGAACGAGGCTGCGGGCATCGAGGCGACGCTGCGTGCATTGGCGCCGCTGCGCGAGCGCGGTGTCGAAGTCATCGTCGTCGACGGCGGCAGCCGCGACGACACGGTGGCGCTCGCGCGACCGCTGGCCGACCACATCGTCGACGGCCCGCGCGGCCGAGCGCGGCAGATGAACGCCGGTGCAGCGGTGGCGAGTGCGCCGCAGCTGCTTTTCCTGCATGCCGACACGCGCCTGCCGGAGCGGGCCGATGCGCTCGTCGCCGCTGCGCTCGCCGCGCAGGCGCAGGCCTGGGGCCGCTTCGACGTGATCATCGAAGGCCGCTCGGCCTGGCTGCCCGTGGTGGCCACGTTGATGAACCTGCGCTCGCGCTGGAGCGGCATCGCCACCGGTGACCAGGCGATGTTCATGACCCGCGATGCGTTCGACGCCGTCGGCGGCTTTCCCGAGCAACCGTTGATGGAAGACATCGAGCTGTCGATCCGCCTCAAGCGGATGGTCGCGCCAGTCTGCCTGCACGAACGGGTGATCACCTCCGGCCGCCGCTGGGAGCAGCGCGGCGTGTGGCGCACCATTCTTCTGATGTGGCGCCTGCGGCTGCTCTACGCGCTCGGCGTGAGCGCCGATAGACTGGCCCCGTGGTACCGCTGAACGACCCGCATTGCGCAGTGATCGTCATGGCCAAGGCGCCGGTGGCGGGCCTGGCGAAGACGCGCCTGATCCCTGCGCTGTGTGCCGAGGGCGCCGCGGCGCTGGCGGCACGCATGCTGATGCACGCCGTGGGCGAGGCGCGAGCCGCGAGCGTCGGCCCGGTGATGCTGTGCGGTGCGCCGGACGTGTCTCACCCGGCGTTCGCCCGCCTTGCGGAGGACGGCGGCCTGGCGCTGTATCCCCAGGGCGACGGCGATCTCGGCGCGCGCATGCACCGTGCCTTCGAGCGGGCGCTGGCGACGAACGAGCGTGCCGTGCTCATCGGCACCGATGCGCCCGATCTCGACGCCGCGGCGCTGCGCGCGGCGGCCGAGGCGCTGGCCACGCACGACGCCGTGTTCGCACCGGCGCACGACGGCGGCTACGCACTGATCGGCCTGCGCCGCGCCGCGCCGCGCTGGTCTCGCTTGTTCGAAGCGATGCCGTGGAGCACCGCGCAGGTGATGGCGGTCACGCGCGAGCGCCTGCGCGAAGGCGGCCTTCGCTGGCACGAGCTGCCCCCGCTGCACGATATCGACGAGCCGGCCGACCTGGTTCATCTGGCCGGGCGAGGCTGGCTGTGAGCCTGGTCGACGCCCTGCGCGCGGCGCTGCGCGATCTGCGCTCGCCCTGGGCCGATGCGCCGATCGAAGTCCTGCCGGACAGCGGTCTCGCGCATGCCCACCTGCGGCTGGTCGGCGCCGGGGTGCTGGCACGCATCCCGAAGCAGAGCCAGATGGACCTGCCCGCCGCCGCCAACCTCGCCTACCAGGCCGCCTGTTTCGAGCGCGCGTCAGCCAGCGGCCATGCGCCACGGCTGCGCGGCATGCTGCCGCCCTCGACCGTGTTGCCGCGTGGCGCGCTGCTGGTGGAGGAGATCCACGGGGTGCCGGTGCGGCTGCCGCAGGATCTTCATGCGCTGGCCGATGCGCTCGCCGCCATCCACTCGCTGCCCGTGCCCGAGCGCGACGCGCGTGCGCCGCTGCTCGACGCAGCCGACCCACTCGCCGATCTGCGCGACGAGATCGAGGTTCAGGCCATGTTCCTCGACGCCGCGCAGATCGACCCGGCGAGCCGCCGGGCCATCGACGCGCGCCGGGCCGCGCTGGCCGCACGCTGCGAGCGGCCGGGCCGGCCGCCCCGGCGCCTGATCGCCTTCGATGCGCACCCCGGCAACTTCCTCGTCGACCAGGGCGGACGCGCCGTGCTGGTCGATCTGGAGAAGGCCCGCTACGGCCTGCCGCCGCTGGACCTGGCGCATGCCACGCTCTACACCTCGACGACCTGGGACGTGGCCTCGTCGGCGGAGTTGTCGCTGGCGGATGTGCGGGCCTTCCATGCGCGCTGGCAATCGCGCTGCGACGGTGCCGGCGCCTGGCACGACGACCTGCTGCCCTTGCGCAGCGCGATGTGGCTGTGGTCGATCACCTGGTGCGCCAAGTGGCGCGTGCTGTCCTCGCGCGAGGCGCGGGCCGGTGGCGACGGCGAGGACTGGTCGGGCGAGCGCAGCGAGGCGGCGCTGATCGCGCATGTGCGCGGCCGCGTCGACCACTACCTGTCGCCCGAAGGCGTGGCCAGGGTCATCGACGAACTGGACGCACTCGGCGGATAGACTCGCGCGCTCGCATCCCGAGGAGACCCCCGCGTGAAGTTCCAGATGGCCAAGAACTCGCTGTTCGCGATCCTGCTGCGCTCGCCGTGGTGGATCAGCATCGTCATCGCGGTGGCGATCGGTGGGGTGATGTCGGCGTTGCTGCCCGAGGGCTGGCGCGTGGCCGGCGCGGTCTCCGGCTTTCCGTTCCTGGTGATCGGCGTGATGGCCCTGGTCAAGCAATGGAACCGGCCCAGCACGGCCCAGGTGGAGCGCGCGCAGGCGGCTCTGGCGACCATGTCGTGGGCGCAGTTCGCCGCGCTGCTCGAACAGGCGTTCGCACGTGATGGCTACACCGTGCGGCGCCACCAGCATGCAGCCTACGACTTCGAACTGGAGCGCCAGGGCCGGCGCATGCTGGTCAGCGCGAAGCGCTGGAAATCGGCACGCACCGGCCTGGAGTCGCTGCGGGCGCTGCAGGCGGCGCGCGAAGGTGCCGAGGCGACCGATGCGCTCTACATCGGCCTGGGCGAACTGAGCGAGAACGCCGTGCCCTTCGCGGCGCAGCAGCGCATCGCGGTCTGGCAGGCGGCGGAACTGGCGCAGGGGCTGAGGGGTTTGTTGCCGCCAGCGCGGTGAACGGCTGCGCTCCGCTGCGGCGTCAGCCCGGACTGAGCGGCGCCGCGGCCAGCGCCTCGCCGACCAGGCCGGCCAGCCGCTCCAGGCTGTGCTCCTTGAGCAGCACGCCGCGCACGCCAAGCGTGCGGGCGCGCGACAGCAGCTCCTCGGTGACATAGCCCGAGGTGATCAGCACCGGCAGCTGCGGCGCGAAGGCGGCGATCTGCTCGGCCACCGCCAGGCCCGACAGGCCGGGCATGTTGTAGTCGGTGATCACCAGCGCATGGGCCTGCGGGTCCTCGCGCACCGTCTCGATGGCGGCCAGGCCGTTGTCGACGCGGGTGACGCGGTAGCCGGCACGCTGCAGCAGCGCCTCGGTCGTCAGGCCGACCACATCGTCGTCGTCGACCAGCAGGATGCGCTCGCCATGGCCGCGCCCGGGCGCCGGCGGCGCGACCGGCGAGGCACTGCCATCCGTCGCGGCGGGCTGGCGCAAGGGCAGGAAGACGTCGATGCGGGTGCCGCGGCCCGGCGCACTGTCGACCTCGATGCGGCCGCCGCTGGCCGTGACGATGCCGTGCACCACCGCCAGGCCCAGGCCGGTGCCCTGGCCGACCGGCTTGGTGGTGAAGAAGGGTTCGAAGATGCGCGCGCGTGTGGCCTCGTCCATGCCGCAGCCGTCGTCGGCGACGCGCAGCCGCGCCTGGCCGGCCGTCGGCCGGCCTGCAGCGTCGCCTGTGGCGACCGCCAGCTCGACGCTGATGTGCCCGGCCTGGCCCGGCAGGGCCTGCCAGGCGTTGGTGCACAGGTTGAGCAGCACCTGCTGGATCTGCGCCGCATCGACTTCGGCGAACAAGGGCTCCGCCGGCAGGTGCAGGTCGAGCCGCACCGACGCCGGCAGCGTCGCGCGCAGCAGCGCGACCGACTCCTCCACCAGCGGCGTCAGCGGCTGGACCTCGCGCTCCTGCGGCAGCCGGCGGCTGAAGGCGAGGATCTGCTGCACCAGCGAGCGCGCCCGCAGCGCGGCCTGGTTGACCAGCCCCAGCGGGCGCTGCACCGGGTGGTCGGCGGCCAGGTCCTCGCGCGCGATGCTCAGGTTGCCGAGGATGGCTGCCAGCACGTTGTTGAAGTCGTGCGCCACGCCGCCGGCCAGCGTGCCGATCGACTCCATCTTCTGCGCCTCCTGCAGCCGCGTCTGCAGCTCGCGCTGCTGGGCCTGCGCGGCGTGCAGGTCGCTGAGGTCGCGGGCCACCGTCGAGAAGCGGCTGACTTCGCCCTGGGCATTGCGGTGGCAGATGATGACCTGCGAGACCGGGATCTCGCGCCCGTCGGCACAGGAGATCGCCATCTGCCCGGCCCACACGCCGGCGCGTCGGGCAGCGGGCAGGCCGACCTCGACGATGGTGCGCACGGCCCACGGCGGATGGCAGTTCGAGAAGTGGAACCCGGCCAGGTCGGCATCGGCCGCCAGGCCCAGCATGCGGCGGGCCGCCCGGTTCAGGAAGGTCAGCTGGCCGTCCGTCGAGGCCGAGCCGACGAAGTCGGGCGTGGCGTCCAGGATGGACGTCAGCTCGGCCTGCTGCGCCGTGGCGCGCTCGCGGTCGGTGACGTCGCGCACGATCAGGCTGCTGATCGAGCTGCCGTCGTCGTCGCGGTAGGTCGTCGACGACAGCTCGGCCTCGAACAGGCTGCCGTCGGTGCGCCGCATGCGCAACTGGCCGGAGACACTGCCGCTGCGCTCGCGCTCGGCCAGCAGCGCCGGCAGGCGCGGGTCCGACGCATCGACCAGGCCCGCGCGGCCGAGCGCGCACAGGCGCGGCTCGTCGGCGCCGAACAGCGCACAGGCGGCCGGGTTGGCGGCGAGCACGCGGCCGTCGGTGCTGGTGCGCAGTACCGCGTCCATGCTCTTCTCGAACAGCAGCCGGAAGCGTTGCTCGCTCTGCTCGACGCTGCGCTTCTCCGCCTGCAGCTGCGCCGTGGCTTCGCGCACCTCGCGGGCCCGCGCAGCGTTGCTTCGAACCAGGGTGTGCGTCACCGCGGCCAATGCGGCCGACAGCAGCACGCCCAGCAGCAGCGCCAGCGCGGTGGCGCTCTCGATGCCGCCGGCGGCCGCGCCTTGCTGCAGGCCGACGTCGATCTCCCAGCGCCGGTCGGCCACCTCCAGCGTCAGCCGCTGCGTGGCGGCATCGTCGCGGCGTGTCCTGCCGGGGCCGAGCCAGTCGGTGTCGAACACCGTCGCCGGCCGGCCCTCGCCCTGCGCCTGCACGTCGTGGATGCGCACGTGCAGCACGTCCAGCAGCTCCGCCGGGATGCTGCTGCGCACCAGCTCCACCGTGCGGAAGGCGATGCCGACCACGCCCTTGGCGAGGCGTTCGCGCTCCTCGGGCGAAGCGGGCGGCAGCACCGTCTCGTAGGTGGCGGCGCGGATGACGACGCTGGTCAGCGCCGGCAGCAGCTTGCCCTCGCGGTCCCGGGCCAGCAGGATCGGCCCGGTCGCCACGTAGCCACCGCTGCGCAGTGCGGCGTCCACCGCGGGGCGGTAGGCCTGCGCGGTGTCGTAGAGGTCGTAGCCGAAGGTCTGGTCGTCCGGCGGATGAACATGGCGGATCACCATGTGCTCGGGTCGCACGCCGCCCGGCCGGATGTCGAAGCCGGGGTGGCCGCCGGTCCATCGCGTGCGGTCCTCGCGCACCGAGGCGATGAAGCGCTCGCGCTGGTCTTCGCGCACGCGCTCGGCGACGAAGGTCAGCGCCAGGCCGGGAAAGCGCCGCTGCAGCGAGATCGCCTCGACGTACTGGGCAAACTCGGCGTCGTTGAGCACCACGTCCGAGCCGTCGAACACCCGCAGGCCCGGCAGAGTGTCCATGTACGACTGCACGCGGCTGCCGAGCGACTGCACGAAGCGGTCGACGCGGCGTTCGAACTGGCTGTGGCGCTCGTCGGCCTCACGCTGCCACGACCAGACGGCGAATGCCGCGGTGACCAGCAGTCCCGCTGTCAGAACAGCCGGCGCCAGCCAGCGGCCGAAGGCCGGCGAGGGGTCCGCTGCGGGCGCGTCGACAGGCATGCAATCGCTGGGTACTGCTCGGTGAGAGCCTCATCGTGCACCGGTTTTCCGCGATGTCCATGCTCCAAATGCACAGGTCGGGGCGGCTCGGCGCAGCGTTCGGCCGACTGGAGATGCAAAGTGATCGAAACTCGCCGCAAGTGATGCGGTGGAGTCACTGTGGGCCGCTCGTCGATGGTGGCAAGGACTCGAAGAAGGCGCGGAAGATGGCATCGCGCTGCACCGCATGGGCCTCGCGCATCGGATGGCGCGTGGCATCGGCGATCCAGCGCCGGTCGGCGCCGAGCCGCGGCGTGCGCACGAGGCTGCTGGGCACCCAGGCCGGCTCGATCAGCCAGGCGATGTTGATGATGTCCCAGATGACCCAGGAGTGCGCCTCGAAGCTGTCGATGCCCAGCAGCGGCCACAGCGGGTTGTGGGTGTAGAGATCGAACAGGTGCGCGCCGATGGCCCCGCGCGCCTTCACCCAGCGCTCCATCTCCGGCAGCGACAGTCGCAGCTGCGCCCCGACATGGAAGCCCGGCAGGTAGACGTGCGGCACGCCGCTGTCGAGCAGCCACTGCGAGGCGAGCAGATCCTGTTCGAGGTTGAACGAGTCGTTGACCTGCGGCGCGTGCGAGGGGTAGCCGCTGGTCCAGACGACGACGATGCGCTCGGCGATCGCCGGCTCGATCAGCAGCGCGTTGGCGATGTTGGTGACGCAGCCGATCGCGACCACGTACAGCGGCTCGTCCGGCGGTGTCGCCATCGCGGTGGCGATCAGGTGCGCCGTGGCCTCGCTGGCCTCAGGCGCGTCGAGCGAGGCCAGGTAGCGCGTCGAGCCGCGCTGCACGCGCCCCGCCTCGGCGATACCGAGCGCGGCGAACACGGCGCGGATCTCGTCCAGGCTGTGCTCCATGCCGATGCCGGGCGCATCGAACTGGCGGTGCTGCTGCACCTTCATCTCGGCGCGGCGGTGCGCGAAGGAATAGGGTGCCGCGTAAACCCCCGCGACCTGCAGCCGCTGCGGTGCCCTCAGCGCCCAGGCGATGGCGAAGGGGTCGTCGATCTCGTTGGCGGCATCGGTGTCGATGACGATGCGCACCGGGCCGCTGGGCGGGGCCAGGCGGGCGTGGTACCAGGGATCGTCGCGTCGCAGGGGTGTCGGGGCCATGGCGCATTCTGGGCGATCGGCGGGTGTAAGACGCCGCGGCGGGCGGCGACGAACGCAGGTCGGAACGGTCGCACCCGCCGTGCCGCACCCCTCAACCCCAAGGAGCATTCCCATGAACCAGCGTCTCATCGTCTCGTCCGCCCTCGCTTCCGTGCTCGCCCTCGGCCTCGTCGGCCAGGTTGCCGCGCAGGACAAGGCCAAGGAGAAGTGCTACGGCATCGCCAAGGCCGGCCAGAACGACTGCGCCAACCTGTCAGGCACGCATTCGTGCGCCGGCCAGTCGAAGGTCGACAACGGCCCGGACGAGTGGAAGTACGTCGCCAAGGGCACCTGCAAGGAGATGAAGGGCATGACCGCCGAGGAAGCCAAGGGCGGCATGAAGAAGTGATGTCCATGCCGCGCGCCTTGCTTCCCGCCGCCAGTGTCGGCATCGGCGCGCGGCAGCCGCACTACGCGGCGCTGATCGAGGAGTCGCCGTCGCTGGGCTTCGTCGAGGTCCACGCGGAGAACTTCTTTGCCGACGGCGGCGCGGCGCTGGCCGTGCTGCACGAGCTGCGCGAGCGCTATCCGCTCAGCCTGCACGGCGTCGGGCTGGCGCTCGGCTCGGCAGCGGGCGTCGACTCCTGGCACCTCGACCGGCTCGAGCGCCTGGTGCGGTGGGTCGAGCCGGCGCTGGTGTCCGACCACGCCTGCTTTGCCCGTACGCCGCTGCCCGCGGGCGGTACGGTGCTGCACGGCAGCGACCTGCTGCCGCTGGCCTTCACCGAGGCGTCGCTCGACATCCTGGTGCGCAATGTCGTGCAGGTGCAGGAGCGGCTGCGCCGGCCGATCGCGGTGGAAAACCTCTCCGCTTACCTGAACTTCGAGGACGACCACCTCGGCGAGGCACAGTTCCTTGCCGAGCTGGCGCGGCGCAGCGGCTGCAGGCTGCTGCTCGACCTGAACAACCTGATGGTCAATGCGCTCAACGCTGGTGCGGCCGAGCCGCTGGCCGATTGCTGCCGTTTTGTCGAGGCGCTCGACGCGGCAACGGTCGCCGAGATCCACCTCGCCGGCCACGATGACAGCGGCGACATCGTCATCGACGACCATGGCAGCCGCGTCGGCGAGCCGGTGTGGGCGCTGTACCGCCATGCGGTGGAGCGCTTCGGCCCGGTGCCGACGCTGATCGAGTGGGACACGGCGCTGCCGCCGCTGGAGGTGCTGCTCGACGAAGCGGCGAGTGCCCGGCAGATCGCCGAGGCGGTGAAGCCATGAGCGAAGCGATCGAGGCCGAGCGCCAGTCGCAGTTGCTGGCCGCGTTGCTTCGCCGCGGCGAAGCCTCCGGCCTGCGCGGGCCCGGGCCGCGCATCGCGCGCGGCCTCGCCGCCTACCGCGCCAACGCCGGCGCCCTGGCCGAGCGGGCGCTGCAGGCGGCCGCGCCGACGGTGGCCGCCATGCTCGGCGAGGCGGACTTTGCCCGGCTGGCGCGTGACCTGTGGGCGGCCGATCCGCCAGCGCGCGGTGACGTCGCCGAATGGGGGGCTGCGCTGCCGGCCTTCATCGAGGCACAACCCGATCTCGCCGAATGGCCCTGGCTGGCCGATGCGGCGCGGCTCGACCGGGCGAGGTACGACGCCGAACGTGCCGCCGACGCGGAGTTCGACGCTGCTTCGCTGGCGCTGCTGGCCGAGGCCGACCCGGCCGCGCTCGTGCTGGAACCGATGCCCGGCCTGGCGGTGCTGCAGTCGGACTGGCCGATCGCCACCCTGTACACCGCGCACCACGCCGGCGGCCCGGACCCGTTCGCGCCGGTGCGCGCGGCGCTGGCCGAGCGGCGCGGCGAGGCAGTGTGCGTGGCCCGGGCCGGCTGGCGTGTGCAGGTGCACCGGCTGTCCGCCGGCGAGGCGATCTTCATGTGCGTGCTCTTCGATGGTGCCTCGCTGGCCGAGGCGCTCGCCTGCCCCGGACCGGACTTCGACTTCGCCGCCTGGCTCACCCGCGCGGTCACGCAAGGCTGGCTGAAAGCTGTGCGGCCGCCGCACGACCGAGTGTCATCTCACTTCACTGAACGACGCTCATGAACCCTGCCACCTCGACCGGGCCGCTGGCCCGCCTCTGGTCCTTCGGCGAACGAAGCATCGCCGCGCTCGAGCACCTGCAGCCGGCCGGGCAGCTGCTCGCACGCGTCTACGTGGCGCTGGTGTTCTTCCGCTCCGGGCTGACCAAGCTGCGCGACTTCGACACCACGGTCGCGCTGTTCACCGACGAATACCAGGTGCCGTTGCTGGACCCGATGGTCGCGGCGGTGGCCGGCACCGCCGGTGAACTGGTGCTGCCGGTGTTGCTCGTGCTCGGGCTGGCCGGCCGCTTCGCTGCCGCCGGCCTGTCGGTGGTCAACCTCGTCGCGGTGATCAGCCTGGCCGAGATCAGCGAGCCGGCGCTGCAGGGCCATGTGTTCTGGGGCAGCCTGCTCGCTGCGCTGCTGCTGTGGGGGCCGGGGCGCTGGTCGCTGGACCGCTGGGCGGTGCCCGCACTGCGGCAACGGCTGCTCGGCCGCGCCTGAACGACCCTGCACAGGCCTGCCGATACACTGCGGCGCGCCTGTGCGCTGAACGGAAACCGTCGATGACCCTGCTGTCCCGCCGCCACCTGATTGCCGCCGCCTCGCTGGCCCCCTGGCTGCCGGCGGCGCGCGCTGCCGACCCCGCGGCCTGGGAGCGCATCGAGCGCGCTGCGCGCGGCCAGACGGTCTACTTCAACGCCTGGGGCGGCAGCGAACGGGTCAACGCCTACCTGCAGTGGGTGGCCGGCGAGGTGGCCACGCGCCACGGTATCAAGCTCGAACACGTCAAGCTCGGCGACACCGCCGAACTGGTCAAGCGCGTGCGCGCCGAGAAGGCCGCCGGCCGCAGCAGCGACGGCAGCGCCGACATGGGCTGGATCAACGGCGAGAACTTCCTCGCGATGAAGCGCGAGGGCCTGCTGCACGGCCCCTTCGCCGAGGCGCTGCCGAACTTCGCGCTGATCGACGTCGTCGGCAAGCCGACCACGCGCATCGACTTCTCCGAGCCGGTCGAGGGCTACGAGGCGGCCTGGGGCATGGCGCAGTTCACCTTCTACGGCGACAGCAAGCGGGTGCCGCAGCCACCGAAGAACCTGGCCGAGCTGATCGAGTTCGCGAAGAAGAACCCCGGCCGCTTCAGCTACCCGAAGCCGCCCAACTTCCACGGCACCACCTTCCTGAAGCAGGTGCTGCTGGAGACGGCGGCCGACCGACAGCCGTTCTACAAGCCGGCGCCGGCCGATGCCGCCGCGCTGCTCGCGCCGCTGTGGCGCACGCTGGATGCACTGCACCCGCTGCTGTGGCGGCAGGGCAAGCAGTTCCCGGCCAGCAACGCGGTGATGCGGCAGATGCTGGCCGACGGTGAACTCTTCATCACGCTGACCTTCAACCCCAACGAGGCGGCCAACGAGATCGCCGCGAAGCGCCTGCCCGAGTCGGTGGTCAGCTGGCAGCACGCTGGCGGCACCATCGGCAACACGCACTTCCTGGCCATCCCGTTCAACGCGCGGGCGAAGGAGGGCGCGCAGGTGGTGATCAACTTCCTGCAGTCGCCACTGGCGCAGTCGCGCAAGGCCGACATCCGACACTGGGGCGACCCGACGGTGCTGGCCATCGACAAGCTCGCCGCCGCCGACAAGGCGCTGTTCGCGCAGGGCAGCGCGCCCGGTGCCGTGACGCAGGGCGCGCCGGTGCTGCCCGAGCCGCATGCGAGCTGGGTCGAGGTGATCGAGCGCGAATGGGCGCGCCGCCACGGCCAGTGACGCAGCGCACCGGCCTCGCCTGGTGCTGGCCGGCCGGGCTGTTCGCGCTGCCGCTGCTCGCCGCGCTGGGACTGGCGCTGCAGGGCGCGGCCGATGCGTCGGCGTGGGTTCGCCTTGTCTCCGACCCTGCGCTGGCCCCGGCGCTCGCGCTGTCGGTCTGGGTCGGCGCGGCATCGACGGCGCTGTCGCTCGCCCTGGCGCTGCTGATCGTCACCCACCTGCACGGCACACCGCTGTGGACGCGGCTGGAGCGCACGCTCGGCGCGTTGCTCGCGGTGCCGCATGCGGCCTTCGCGGTCGGCTTCGCGCTGCTGGTCATGCCCAGCGGCCTGCTGCTGCGCCTGGCCGCGCCGCTGGCGGGCTGGACGTCGCCGCCGGACCTCTCGACCGTGCACGACCCGCTCGGCCTGGCGCTGATCGCCGGCCTGGTCTGCAAGGAGCTGCCCTTCCTGCTGTGGAGCATCGCGGCGCTGCTGCGCCCGGTGGCGCAGGCGGCGCAATTGCGCCTGCAGTTGCAGGCCGCACAGGCGATGGGCTACTCGCCGGCCAGCGTGTGGTGGCGGGTGCTGTGGCCGCAGTTGCTGCCGCGGCTGGCGCTGCCGCTGCTGGCGGTGTGGGCCTATGGTGCCAGCGTGGTCGATATGGCCCTGGTGCTCGGCCCGACGCAGCCGCCGACGCTGGCGCAGCTGGCCTGGGTGGGGCTGCTCGATGCCGATCCGGCCAGCAATGCGCAGGGTGCGGCGGCGGCGCTGCTGGTCGCACTGGTGGTCGTGGCGGGTGCGCTGCTCGCGATGGCCGCGCTGCGCCTGCTGCGGCCGCTGCTGCGCGGGCGGCAGCTGCGTGGCGATCGGCCGGGTGGCGCGGGCGCGTCACGTGCCGTGATGCCGCTGCTCGCTGCACTCGGCGGCGTCTACGGCGCAGTGCTGGCGCTGCTGGCCTTCGTGTCGGTGGCCAGCGTGTGGAGCTTTCCGTCGTTGTGGCCGCAGCGCGTCTCGGTCGAGGCCTGGCAGATGGTGGCCGGCAGCCTGCCGGTGCTCGTGAACACTGCCGGCCTCGCGCTGGCGTCGTCGGTCACCGGCGTGCTGCTGGCCGTCGCCTGGATGGAGACCACACCGGCCAGCTGGGACCGCCGCGCCGCGCCGCTGGTCTTCGCGACCATGCTGGTGCCCGGCGTGCTGCTGGTCGCGGGCCTCTATCAGCTGATGTTGCACCTGCGGCTGGACGGCAGCCTCGCCGGCCTGTGGCTGGCGCACAGCCTCTTCACGGCGCCCTATGCGCTGGTCGCGCTGGCGCCGGCCTACCGCGGCTTCGATGCACGCTACGAGCAGACGGCGCGCGCGCTCGGCCGCTCGCGCGCTGCCTTCCTGTGGCGCATCAAGTGGCCGATGCTGCTGGCGCCGGTGGCGTCGGCGCTGGCGGTCGGTTTCGCGGTCAGCGTCGCGCAGTACCTGAGCACGCAGTTCGTCGGCGCCGGCCGGCATGCCACCGTCACCACCGAGGCGCTGACGCTCGCTTCCGGCGGCCAGCGCACGCTGCTGGCCGCCTATGCGCTGCTGCAGGCGCTGCTGCCCGGCCTGGCCTTCGGCGCGGCCTGGTGGCTGGGCCGGCGGCAGTCGCGCCGGCTGGGGCTGGAGATCGCCTGATGCTCGAGCTGGACGGCATCCGCATCGCCACCGCGCAGCGCACGCTGATCGACGGTCTGTCGGCGCGTGTCGGTGCGGGCGAGGTGCTGGTGGTGATGGGCGAGAGCGGCTCGGGCAAGTCCTCGCTGCTGGCCTACCTGTGCGGCACGCTGGCGCCGGGGCTGAATGCCAGCGGGCAGGTGCGCCTCGACGGGCGCGAGGTCACCACGCTGCCCACTGCGCAGCGCCGCATCGGCATCCTGTTCCAGGACGACCTGCTGTTCCCGCACCTGACGGTGCTCGAGAACCTGCTCTTCGCGCTGCCGGCCGGGCCGATGGCGCAGCGGCGCGCCGAGGCCGATGCGGCGCTGGCCAGCGCCGACCTGGCCGGCTACGGCCCACGCTGGCCGCACACGCTGTCGGGCGGGCAGCGCGCCCGCGTGTCGGTGCTGCGCGCGCTGCTGGCGCGGCCGCAGGCGCTGCTGCTCGACGAGCCCTTCTCGCGCCTGGACATGGCGCTGCGCCAGCGCTTCCGCAGCTTCGTCTTCGAGCGACTGCGCGAGCAACAGGTGCCCGCCGTGCTGGTGACGCATGATGCGCACGACGTGCCGCCGGGCGCAACGCTGATCCGGCTCGAAGAGCCTGCCGAACCGACCGAGGAAAACCCATGAACCGCCGTCAGTGGATGATCGTGCTCGGGCTGCTGGTGCTGATCGCGCTGTTCTTCGCCTTCGACCTCGGGCGCTTCCTCAGCCTGGACGCGATCAAGCAGCGCCAGGGCGAGCTGGCGGCGCTGTACGAGACCCGCCCGGCGCTGGTGATCGCCGCCTTCTTCGCCATCTACGTGGCGGTGACCGCGCTGTCGCTGCCCGGTGCTGTGATCCTGACGCTGGCCGGCGGCGCGATCTTCGGGCTGCTGGTGGGCACGGTGGTCGTGTCCTTCGCCTCGAGCCTCGGCGCGACGCTGGCCTTCCTTGCCTCGCGCTACGTGCTGCGCGACAGCGTGAAGTCGCGCTTCGGCGCCAGGCTGGCCGACATCGACCGCGGCATCGCGCGCGAGGGCGGTTTCTACCTGTTCACGCTGCGCCTGGTGCCGCTGTTCCCGTTCTTCGTCATCAACCTGCTGATGGGGCTGACGGCGATGAAGGCGCGCACCTTCTACTGGGTCAGCCAGCTCGGCATGCTGGCCGGCACCGTGGTCTACGTGAACGCCGGCACGCAGCTGGCGAAGCTCGACTCGCTGCAGGGCATCCTGTCGCCGGGGCTGCTCGGCTCCTTCGTGCTGCTCGGGCTGTTCCCGCTGGTGGCCAAGAAGATCGTCGACGCGGTGAAGGCGCGCCAGGTCTACGCGCGCTGGGCGCATCGCAAGCCGAAGACCTTCGACCGCAACCTGGTCGTCATCGGCGCCGGCGCGGCCGGGCTGGTGACCAGCTACATCGCCGCGGTCGTCAAGGCGAAGGTGACCCTGGTCGAGCGCCACAAGATGGGCGGCGACTGCCTGAACTACGGCTGCGTGCCGAGCAAGGCGCTGATCAAGACCGCGACGCTGCTGCAGCAGATGCGCGAGTCGACGAAGTACGGCATCGCCAGCGCCACGGCGACGGTGGACTTCGCGCAGGTGATGGAGCGTGTGGCCCAGGTGGTGCGCGACATCGAGCCGCACGACTCGGTCGAGCGCTACACCGGCCTGGGCGTGGACATCGTCGAGGGCAGCGCGAAGATCCTCGACCCCTGGACCGTCGAGATCGTGCGCCACGACGGCACGACGCAGACGCTGACGACGCGCAGCATCGTCGTGGCCACCGGCGCCGAGCCCTTCGTGCCGCCGCTGCCGGGGCTGCAGGACGTCGGCTACCTGACCAGCGACACGCTGTGGGGCCTGCGCGAGCTGCCGGCGCGGCTGGTGGTGCTGGGCGGCGGGCCGATCGGCTGCGAACTGGCGCAGAGCTTCGCCCGGCTGGGCTCGCAGGTCACGCAGATCGAGATGGCGCCGCGCATCATGATCCGCGAGGACGAGGAGGTCTCTGCGCTGGCGAAGACTGCCCTGGAACACGACGGCGTGCGCGTGCTGACCGGGCACAAGGCGCTGCGCTGCGAACGGGACGGGGAACGACGCTTCATCGTCGTCGAGCATGCCGGCGCCGAGCAGCGCATCGAGTTCGACCGGCTGCTGTGCGCCGTCGGCCGCGTCGCGCGGCTGAAGGGCTTCGGGCTGGAAGAACTCGGCATCCCCACCGGCCGCACCATCGAGACCAACGAGTACCTCGAAACGCTGTACCCGAACATCCTCGCCGCCGGCGACGTGGCCGGGCCCTACCAGTTCACCCACGTCGGCGCGCACCAGGCCTGGTACGCCTCGGTCAATGCACTGTTCGGCACCTTCCGCAAGTTCAAGGCCGACTACTCGGTGATCCCCTGGGCGACCTTCGTCGACCCGGAAGTCGCGCGCGTCGGCCTCAACGAGCAGGACGCGAAGGAGAAGGGCATCGCCTACGAGGTGACGCGCTACGGCATCGACGACCTCGACCGCGCCATCGCCGACAGCGCCGCCCACGGTTTCGTGAAGGTGCTCACCGTGCCGGGCAAGGACCGCATCCTCGGCGTCACCATCGTCGGCGCGCATGCCGGCGACCTGCTCGCCGAGTACGTGCTCGCGATGCGTCACGGCCTGGGCTTGAACAAGATCCTCGGCACCATCCACACCTACCCGACGATGAGCGAGGCCAACAAGTACGCGGCCGGCGAATGGAAGCGCAACCACCAGCCGGCGAAACTGCTCGAGTGGGTTGCGAAGTACCACGCCTGGAGGCGCGGATGACGGCGCCGCGAGGTGCCATGCGGGTGATCGCAGCGATCGCCGCTTCGATCGCAGCCCTGCTGCCCCTGCCTGCGCTGGCGCAGCTGCTGCAGCCGCTGGTCGCGGGCGACGGCAGCATCGCAGCGGCGTGGCGCGACGCGAGGCTGCCGCAGCAGCAGCTCCCGGCCACGCGCTACACCGTCCAGACGGTCGAGGGCCGCCGTGCCGTGCGCATCGAGTCCGACGGCGCCTACGGCAATCGGGTGCATGCGCTGCAGGCCGCTGCACCCGGGCTGACGCTGTCGTGGTCGTGGCGTGTCGAGCGTTTCGTCGAGCAGTCCGACCTCAGCCGCAAGGAGGGCGACGACAACGCGGTCAAGGTCTGCGTCTTCTTCGACCTGCCGATGTCGCAGGTTCCCTTCGTCGAGCGTCAACTGCTGCGGCTGGCCCGCTCGAAGACCGGCGAGGCACTGCCCGCGGCCACCGTCTGCTACGTCTGGGACCGCCAGCTCGCTGCCGGCACCGTGCTGCCCAACCCTTACAGCCGGCGCGTGCGTTACCTCGTGCTGCGCTCGGGCGACGACGGGCAGGGCGGGTGGCGTGACGAGCGCCGCGACGTGGCGGCCGACTTCCTGCGCCTGTTCGCCGACGAGGCGACGCAGGCGCCGCCGGTGTCGGCCGTGGCCTTCGGTGCGGATGCCGACAACACCCGCGGCCACAGCCTCGCCTTCGTCGCCGACCTGTCGCTCGATCGATGAAGAAGCTGCTACTCCTCGGCGGGGGGCATGCGCACCTGCAGGTGATGCGTGCGTTCGCCAGCGAGGCGCTGCCCGGCGCCGAGGTTACGCTGGTCACGCCCTGGCCGGAGCTCACCTACTCGGGCATGGTGCCGGGCGTCGTCGCCGGCCACTACACGCGCCAGCAGTGCGTCGTGCCGCTGCGGCCGATGGCCGAACGTGCCTGCGTGCGCGTGCTGCAGGCCAGCGCCACCGCGATCGACGCCGCGGCCCGCACGGTCACGCTGGCCGACGGCCGCACGCTGCCCTACGACGTGCTCAGCCTCGACGTCGGCGCGACGCAGGACCGCGACGCCGTCGCCGGGGCGCGTGAGCACGGCCTGTTCGTGCGCCCGATCGAGGGCTTCGTGCAGTTGTGGGACCGCATGCTGGAACTCGCCGAGGCGAAGCCGCTGTGCGTGGTGGTGGTCGGCGGCGGTGCGGCCGGCGTCGAGCTGGCGCTGGCCATGCACCACCGGCTCGGCGACCGCTCGCGGGTGAGCCTCGTCACCGGCGGTTCGCCGCCGCTGCCCAGCCACCCGCCGGCCGTGCAGCGCCGCGCGCTGGACGCGCTGAAGCGCCGCAAGGTCACGGTGCTGGAGGATGTCTGCGCCGAGATCAACGCCACCCACGTGGTGCTCGGGCGCGGCACGCGGGTGGCCTGCGATGCGGCGGTGATGGCGCTGCCGGCGGTCGCGCCGGCCTGGCTGCGCGCCAGCGGCCTGGCACTCGACGCGCAAGGCTTTGTCGCCACCGGGCCGACGCTGCAAAGCACCTCGCACGCCGAGGTGTTCGCGGCGGGCGACGTGTCGGCGCGCCAGGATGCGGTTCACCCGCGCAGCGGCGTCTACGCCGTGCGCGCCGGTGCGCCGCTGGCACTGAACCTGCGCCGCTTCCTGGCCGGCGGCCAGCTCGAGGCCTGGGCGCCGCAGCCTCGTGCGCTCAACCTGCTGGCCTGCGGCGAGCGCCACGCGATCGCCAGTTGGGGCGGCTGGTCGGCCCAGGGCGGCTGGGTGTGGCGCTGGAAGGACCACATCGACCGCCGCTTCATCAACGAGCACGGCGGCACGGCCTGAACACCCCTGCAGCCGGCGCGTCCGCCGGCTGGGCCAGAATCACCCCATCCCGAACCCTTGCCTGCCCAGGAGCACACCATGACCCACCGTCTCGCCGCCGACGACGACCAGAAGAAGCCCGAAGCCGCCGCCGCCGGCCGCCTGGAAGAGCAACTCGCCTTCAAGTCGCGCTACGTGCTGGTGTTCGGCGAGATCGACGACAAGCTCGCGCTGGCCACCTGCCGGCGCCTGCTGGCGCTGGCAGAGGAGTCCGACGCGCCGATCACGATGCTGATCTCCTCGCCCGGCGGCCACGTCGAGTCGGGTGATGCGATCCACGACATGATCCGCTTCGTGCGCGCCCCGGTCACCACCGTCGGCAGCGGCTGGGTGGCCAGCGCCGGCGCGCACATCTTCCTGGCGCCGCCCAAGGAGCGCCGCGTCTGCCTGCCCAACACCCGCTTCATGATCCACCAGCCTGCAGGCGGCGCCGGCGGCCAGGCCACCGACATCGCGATCCAGGCCAAGGAGATCCTGCGCACGCGCGAGCGCATCGCCCGTGTCATCGCCGCGCAGACCGGCCGGCCCTACGACAAGGTGGTGCAGGACATGGAGCGCGATTTCTGGATGAGCGCGCAGGAGGCGGTCGACTACGGCATCGTCTCGCGCATCGTCGAGAAGCAGAAGGAACTGGCCTGAGCTGACCTGCGCTGAGGCCGGCCCGGGCCCGGCGCGGGCTCAGGCGGTGGCGTGCAGCAGCGCCGCCAGGCGATCGAGGTTCTGCTCGTTGGCCGGCACCGCGAGCGGCGCGAGGCGGCGGCAGTCCTCGGCCGTCGCGAAGCGCTGCCGCCAGCCCAGCGCGGTGCGATCGCCGTGGTCGGTGAAGGTCAGCGTCATCTCGAAGCGCGGCACCGAGAGGTGATCGAAGACGATGCGCTGCTGCTCCAGCACCTCGGTGAACACACAGTGGTTCGGGTGGTCCGCCCCGTCGGGCCCGTGCATCACGAAGTGCCATGAACCGCCGGTGCGCAGCTCGAAGGTGTCGAAGCTGTTGCTGAACCCGGCAGGCCCCCACCAGCGTGCCAGCAGCGCCGGGTCGGCGAAGGCCTGCCACACCCGCGCGCGCGGCGCCGCGATCACCCGCGAGGTGACCAGCTCACGGTCGGCCATGCGCTCATGGCTGGTGTTAGCGGGCCCGTTCATGCGGGGCATGGTACTCCGCCGCGGCGGGCCGCGGGCCGCGCTTCACCCGGCCTTCATTCAGCCGGGCTGCGGGCCGTCGTAGCCTTCGACGATCACCATGTCGACGGTCGACACCGGCTTGCGCAGCTTGACCGCGGCCTGGTAGCCGGGCGAGTTCCAGCAGTCCAGCGCCGCCTGGTGCGAGGGGAACTCGATCACCACGTTGCGGCTGCGCGCGCTGCCCTCCGGGTTCTCGAACGCGCCGCCACGCACGAGGAAGCGGCCGCCGTAGGCCGCCAGCGGCTGGGCATTGGCGGCCACGTAGGCCTTGTACTGTTCGGGATCGGTGACGTCGACACGGGCGATCCAGTAGCCTTTGGGCATGGGCTTCTCCGGGGGTGGACGATTCAGTCGTCCAGGACTTGGGTGGGGGCGAAGGCGGTGGCCTGCGTGGCCGGCCAGTCGTCGAACTCGTCCGCCTCGATGCCGATGACGTGAACCTCGAGCGCATCGGCACCGAGCTCGGCCGAGTAGTCCACGATCTGCACGTTGCCGTCGCCGGCCACGAGGCGGCCATCGGCGCGTGTCACGCGCAGGCCGAGCGCGAGCTGCGAGGCATGCTGCGTCGCCACCACCTCGGCCTGGATCGCCGCGTAGGCCGGCGCCGGCACGAAGCGCCCGGCCGCCACGCCGACGGCACGGTCGCCGAGCTCCAGCGCGGTCGACCCGACCGGCGTCGCACCAGCGAAGACGATGAAGGCGGGCATGGGCAGCTGTCTCGTTCAGGGGCAGCGCCGTTCGGCGCGGTCGCGGCGGTACAGCGTGAAGGTCGCGCCGCTGTCGATGTCGCGATACCGGTGGGAGGCGTCGTCGATGGCGACGATGTCGGTGCAGTAGCGCTGTCCGGGCTGCAGCCAGAAGCTGCCGCTGGCGGACTCGACCACATAGCACATGCGCTGGCCGCTGACGGTGACGCGGCCGCTGCCGGCGAAGGGTCGCGGGTCGTCGTCGGTGCGGCCGCAGGCGCTGAAGCGTCCGTCGGCGGTGAACTCGTCCCAGGCCCAGCAACTGCGGCCGCCGTCGTTCGAGTTGCACCAGGTGCCATGCAGCGCGCGGTGCAGCGCCGCGTCCTCGACCGGCGCCGTGGTGCAGCCGCCGAGCAGGCCGACAGCCAGCATGGTGCCGGCGGCGCGCCCGGCGGCGGCACGGGGGCGGGTGCGAGCGGCTGTCACCGGCATGCGTCGGTCGGCGCGTTCAGCGGCGCCGTGGCGCGAACTGCAGCACCCGCCGCTGGTCTTCGCTGAGCCAGCAGGAGTAGGGCTGCGGGCCCGAGTAGACGCCGTACACCGTCTTCGCATCCACCGTGAGGTCGTAGCGGTGCGCGGCCACCGGCTTGTCGGCGTACTGGATCACCTCGGCCCGGCGCAGGCCGACCTGCTGCACGCGGGCGCTCTGCGGCTCCGGCGTGTCGACCGAGGTCGGAGCGTGGCTCGCGCACAGCTCGTAGCCCTGTGCGCCGCTGCCCGACTTCTCGGCCGGTGCGTCCGACAGGCTGCGCTTGGGCACGGCATCGGGCGCGCAGGGCGTCTGGCTGTAGGTGTTGCCGCAGCGGTACATCGTCTGCGCCCCGGCATGACCGGCCGCGACCGCGAACAGCGCGAGGAAGAGAGAAACCCCCCGCACTACTGCTGCGCCTGACCCGCGACGCAGGACAGCACCAGCGTCTTGCCGTTGGCCTCGCCGACGATCTGGCTGAGCCGCACGCTGGGCTGGTTGGTGCAGGCGAACACCACCACCATGTTCTTCGGGCAGCCGGGCGCCGGGTCACCGAGCGCGCCGGCGTCGACGCCGTACTGGCAGGTCGGGCGGCCGTCGCAGCGCGACTTGACGTGCGCGGTGACATTGCCGTGCGCCGCCCCGCAGGACTGGCCGTACCAGGCCGTCAGCACGTTGACATCGGCGGCCTGGGCGGCGGCCGAGGCGGCTGCGGCGAGCATCAGCGGAACCAGCTTGGCGAGGGCTCTCATCGGGTCTCCTGGAGGTTGTTGTGGTGGGTGCCGGGCCTGAGCTTCGCCCAGCTTGGCGGCCTTGGCAAGCGCTGCGCGTGCCGGCCGGCCGACGCGGGCTTCATTTCGAGCTGCAGGGCGTCTCGTTGCTGGCCACGTAGGCGCTGGCGCGCCGCGTCTCGATCGGGCGGATCTCGTAGCTCAGGCCGCAGGCCAGGCAGGGGTTCTGTGCGGCGATGGCAGCCGCCTCCGCCAGGCTGCCGGCAACGATGAACCAGTAGCCGCCGATGACCTCCTTGGCCTCGCTGAACGGGCCGTCGACGATGCCCTCGCGCGTGACCCGCTTGCCGGCGGTGTCCAGGCGCCGTCCCGGCTTGAAGCTGCCGTCGGCCACGCGCCGTTCGTACCAGGCGTAGAAGTCGTCGATCGCCTGCTGGATCTGCTCGGCGGGTTTGTCGGCATCCCACTGGCCGCGGGACAGCAGCAGGAACTCGCTCGGTGGGTTCATCGTGGAAGCTCCTTGTCGTGCGTGCAGCCTCCCGCGCACAGGTGCGCGAGCCATCCGGCGTGCTCAGGCCGGGTCGCGGTGAACGATCTGCAATTCGTTGCCATCCGGGTCGCTGAAGGTGGCGAGCGTGCCGCCCCAGAACTGGCGCTCGGGCGCCCCGGTGAAGCGCACGCCCTTGCCGACCAGGTCCTGGTGTGTCACGTGCACGCTGGGCACGAGGAACGACAGACCAGTGAAGCGGCCGACCAGCGCCTGGTCCTGCGCCGGCGCGTCGGCCGCCACTGTCTCGACGACCAGCTCGCAGTTGCCGGCGTCGAACACGCAGAAGCCGTCGCCGACACTGCCGGCGCGGATGCGCAGCCCGAGCGTGCCGCCATAGAAGGCGCGCGCCTGGGCGATGTCGCGAACGAAGATGCGGGCGGTGTTGAGGTTCATGGTGCAGCCTGCGGAAGTTGCGGCGCGACGGCTCAGCCGAACACCGTGTCGCTCTCGGCGTGACCGCTGCTGAGCAGCAGGCGCAGCGTCGGCTGCAGGCCGTCGTGCTCCCAGATGCGGGCCTGCACGATGAACTGGCGGCCGCCGATGCGCAGGGCGTCGCCGGTGGCCGGGGCGACGCCGTGCTGGTCGAAGAAGCGCGGCACGCTGATCGACGAGACGCGCAACCAGGTCTGGTCTTCGGGGGAGAACGACAGGACGATGCGAAGTTCTTGCTGGGCCATGGGGGCACTCCGGGCAACGGCGGAGGCGCGAGCTTAGCGCGGCCGGCGGGGTGGTCAGCCCGGCGTTACCTCGGGCAGGTCACGGACCATGAAGAACTCGTCCCGCTCTATGTCGGCCTGCGCGAGCAACTCGCCGCTGGCCAGCGTGAAGCCCAGGCGCTGCAGCAGCCTGAACGAACGCCGGTTGACCTGCTTGAGCACCGCCGTCACGCGGCGAACCCCGTACTGCCGGGCGAGCTCGCCGATCATCGCCTCGACGGCCTGGCTGCCGAGCCCGCGGCCCCAATGCGCGCTGTTCAGCTCGTAGGCGATGCTGGCGCGTCGGTCGGGGTGCACCGTCGCCTGCAGGTAGCCGGCCAGGCGCGCGTCGGGCAGGCGGATCACCCAGTTGAGCCACTGCTCGCGCCCGTTGGGCGAGCGCCGCAACTCCAGCTCGGTGAAACGTTCGCGCAGGCCGGCCCGGGACTGCGGCGGTTCGTTCTCGTACTCGTAGATCGCCGGATCGCCGAGCACGACGAACATCTCGTCGGCATGGGCGGCGGTCTGCGGTTCCAGCCGCAGCGTGCCGGTGGTCAGCGTGTTCATGCGCATGAGAGGGCGGCTGCGGGTGCGCGAGTCCGGGCGGGGCCGCAGTGTGCACGAGCATCCTGCGGCGCATCAAGTCGCTCTGCCGGGCCCGTGTGATGGCACCCCTACAATCGCGGCCTTCCGGACGCCTTTGCACCGCACCTTGGACCTGAACTTGCCCATCGCCACGCCCGCCCTGCCGAAGAACCCGCTCGCAGCGAACAAGCCGGCTGCACCGCTCCAGGCCGATGCATCGGCGAAGACCCCGAAGAACAGGATCCGTACGGTGCTCATTGCCGCCCACGGCTGGCCCACCGAGGCCACGCAGCCCGCGAAGAAGCGCGCCGCGAAGCGCTGAGCCCGCCGCGCCGTCAGGCGCTGCGCGCTGCGGGCACCGCTGAGGCCACGGTCAGTGCGCCCATCTTCTCGGCCAGCGCCGTGAAGCGTTCGGAGAGCATGCCCGGTGGCTGCGCGCCGATGAAGTCCTGCACGACGAAGCTCTCGTTGCCCTTGCGGGCCTCGAAGCGGAAGTTGTCGGCGCCCATGGAGCGGCCCGAGATCACCATGTCGGTGGTGTCGGAGATCAGCACCCGGTTGCCGAGTTGCGAGTCGGGCTCGAAGTGCTTGCTGCCCTTGACGACCTGGACGAGGAACCACATGGGAGTCTTTCAGTCCTGCTGCGGGCAACTGCCGGGATGGCGCGTAGCGAACTACGGTTGAACTCGAGCTCAGGGTGTGTTGTCTGCAGCATAGCCCAGCGGCCCGGGGCTCAGGCCATGTCCTTGCACATGAACACGCTGTTCGGGTCCTCCACATAGCTGGCGAACGGCCCGCAGTGCCGGTAGCCGCAGCGGGCGTAGAGGGCGATCGCCTCGGGCTGCAGGCAGCCGGTCTCGAGGGCGAAGCGTGTGCAGCCGCGGGCCCGGGCCTGCGCCTCGAGGACGCCGAGCAGCGCGCGGGCGATGCCCTGGCCGCGGTGCGCGGGCAGCGTGTACATGCGCTTGAGCTCGCCCAGGCCGGCCTCGATCACGATGGCGCCACAGCCGACGGCGCGGCCCGTGCCGTCGCGCGCCACGGCGAACAGCACGTGCGGCTGCAGCAGCGCGGCCAGGTCGATGCCGTGGTGGCTCTCGGCCGGGTAGAGCGGCTTCTGGTAAGCGTCGAGCTCGTCGATCAGGCGCAGCACCTCGGGCTGGTCCGGCGACTCCAGGCCGATGTGCACGGGCGGAGGGTGGTCGGTCACCGTGCCGCTCCGGCTAGCGAAGCGGCGCCAGCGTGCCGCTGCGCGCGAGGTCGGCCAGCACCGTCTCCGCGAAGGTGCCGGTGTAGAAGTTGTCGAGGTTCTGCTGCGTGCGCGCGTAGCGGTACTCGCGCCGGTACTCGCCGATCGTGCGCACGGTGAGGTTGCCGGCGGTGGCCGCGGCGTCTTGCTGGGGCACCACGCGCAGCAGCGTCACGTCGAAGCGGAAGTAGCGGCCCGACGCGTCCTCGTTGACCTGGTGCGAGACCTGCAGCAGGCGGTTGCAGCGGTTCTCGGCCAGGCTGGCCATGACCAGGTCCTCGACCTTGCCGTTGCGCACCGTCGGCACCAGCGTCTTGACCACCTTGTAGCGCTGCTCGATCAGGCGGTCGTGCAGTTCGGTGGTGATCGCCGCGTTGATCTTGTCCCAGGTGGCCGTGACCTGACCGTCGGAAAACTGGCTGCCGATGCTGCCGCCGGCGAGCACGGCGCAGCCGGTGGGCGCCGACAGGTAGGCCGGGCTGCCGCCCGCAGTGGGCGCGGGCTTCGCGCTGCCCGGCGGTGTGGGGCCGCCGGCGCAGGCGGCCAGCGCGGCGATGAATGCGAACGGGACGGCGCTTCGAAGTGGATGCAAGGTTTGCCTCTGGTGGGGATTGGCGGCCGCGCGCGGCCGCGGGTGTGTCTAGCCGACGAGATCAGGGTCGGTCGAGAACGGCCGACCGCGGTGGTAGCCCTTGGCGCCGATGGCGCGCGCGAGCTCGCTGCGTGGATCTTCTCCGCGTTCGAGCTGGCGCACGAGCCCGCCGAAGTCGTGCACCGGCGCCCAGCCCAGCACGCGGCGCGCACGCTCGTTCACGTAGACACGGTCGATGGACGTCGGCGCCACCCAGCCGCGCGCCGCGTACACCGCCGCGAAGCCGGGCACGCAGCGCGCGATGACCGCCGCGGCATCGCGGCGCAGCGCGGGCAGATCGTCGGGCGTGAAGGGGGTCGTGGCGCTGATGATGAACTTGTCGAAGCGCAGCTGCGGCGCCATCTCCAGGGCCAGCAGATGCGCGGAGACCACGTCGGCGACGTCGACGCGGCGGTGCAGGAATTCGTTGGCCTTGAGGTTGGCATCACCCAGCGCGGCGCGGGCCTGCGGGTCGTCGTCCTGCTCGGGGAAGAAGCGCGAGGTGCGCAGCACCACGCAGGGCAGGCCGTGGTTGCGGGCGAACAGCTGGCAGAGATCTTCCGCCGCGGTCTTGGTCGCGCCGTAGATGTTCTTCGGGCGCGGCACCACCGCCTCGGTGATCCAGGTGGCAGGCGCATCGGCCGGCGCTGTCAGCGCATCGCCGAAGGCGCTGGTGGTGCTGGTGAAGACGAAGGCGCCGACCCCGGCGGCGGCGGCTTCCTCGAGCAGGTTGAGCGTGCCGGTGATGTTGGTGTCGATGAAATCCTGCCGGCTGTGCGTGGCCACGTGCGGCTTGTGCAGGGTGGCGGCGTGCAGCACTGCGTCGACGCCGTGCATGCAGTGGCGCACGAACGCTCGATCGAAGATCGACCCGACCAGTGCGGTGAATGCGCTGGGCAGCACGTCGATGCCGACGACCTCGTGAGATGTCAGGCGCAGCTGCCGGACCAGCGCCTCGCCAAGATGCCCTGCGCTGCCGGTGACGAGGATCCTCATCAGCGTCACTTCTCCGTCGAAGGTTGGCGCACGTAGACCAGCCCCAGGGCGCCGATCGAGACCACACGCTCGTTGACGGTGGTGTACGAGGCCACGCCGAGCGGGTGGTAGGCCGAGGTGAAGGCGGTCAGCGCACCGATGCCCAGGACCCCGGCGAGCGGGCTGCGCTCGGCGATGGCCTCCTTGATCTTGCTGCGGTGCTGTTCCGGCGATGGGTTCGAGACGAACGCCGCGGCGGTGACGGCAGCGCCAACCACGGCAGAGACGAGTGCGGTTCTGGCCATGCACAACTGTAGCGGCACGCCGGCTTCGACCGGCCCGCGCTGCCTTCTCACATCGCTTTGCCTCGAACCGCATGGAAGCGGTCTGTCTGCCTCCGGCCCTTTGCTGCCGTTCGCGTGGGTCTGCTTTCGCGCCTGCATTGAGCGTCGCGGCAGGCGCTGCCCGCTGGGGGCTCATGCGGCGCCGGTCGGCCTTACAGGCCGACTGCACTGCGATGCTCGCGCCAGGGGGCAGCCGCCCAACTCACTGCGTTCGCTGCGCTCACTCCGTTCAGACAGCCGGCGGCAAGTCAGTCTACGAAGCGCGCTGACGCGCTGCCCCCTGGCGCTGCGCTTCTCGTCGCCGCCCAAATCGCCCCCAGCGAGCAGCGCCTGCCGCGAAGTCCACCACTGGTGCTTCTCCACCGGCGTGCCGCCACGGTTCAGCAAAGGCGCGTGCGGGCAGGCTGGTGCGCGCCTGTTCGGCGCTGAGCAGCGCAGGGCTTGCGGCAGGCGCGCGCCAGCCTGCCCGCACGCGCCTTTGCCGCACCAAACTCAGCACGTAAAGCAGACGTAGAACGACAGCTCAAGGTCGCGAGCCGAAACCCGGCTCGTGCGATCGAAGGCGCAGTCGCCTCAATACAGCAACGCCAGCGCGGCGAGCGTGGCCGAAGCGAGCGAGGCTGCGGTGCGCACGTGGTTCCAGAACAGCCACTCGTGCCGGTACACCGGCCAGTAGTCACGCGCGGGTGCGCTGTCCGGCTCCAGCTGCGCCAGCCGTTCGTTGCGCGGCACGTTGAACGCTGCCGTGACCCCGAACGAGCCCACCAGGTAGCTGATGCCCGCGCCGAGCAGCAGGGCCGAGCGCGTCGTGCCCCAGGGGAAGAAGCCGGCCATGATGCAGACCAGGGCGAGCACGGCGGTGCCGACGAAGACGCCGAGGAAGTACGGGTTGAGCACGACCACGTTGATGCGCTGCATCGCGGCCACGCCCTGTTCGGCCGGCATCTCGCCGAGTGCCTTCATCACGAAGCTGGAGAAGGCGAAGAACACGCCGCCGACCAGGCCGGCGCCGAGACAGACGAGGAGCGGGAGCGAGGTGAGCATCGTGGGTGCGGCGCATGCAGTGGCGCCGGCGCGTGGAAACGGGCGCCAGTGTCACATGGGCAGGCCGCCCTGGTCGGCCGATACCCCGATACCGGCGCACGAGGCATGATGTCGCGCTGCGCGCCCGCCGTCGCGGGCCGGAGGAGACAGCACATGATCAAGGTGAGCGTCATGTACGCGGCCACGCCCGGGGCGAGGTTCGACCACGACTACTACCGGGACCGGCACATGCCGCTGGTCAAGGCCAGGATGGGCGACGCCTGCAAGTCATACACCGTCGACAAGGGGCTGGCTGGCGGAGCGCCCGGCACGGCGCCGACCTACGTGGCCATGTGCCACATCTTCAGCGAATCCGTCGAGACGTTCCAGGCCGGCTTCGGCCCGCATGCGAAGGAGATCCTCGCCGACATCGCCAACTACACCGATCTGCAGCCGGTCATGCAGATCAGCGAGGTCGTGGTCGGCTGAGCTCAGGGAACCGGCCCGACGTCCATGCCGTCGTAGGACTCGAGCTTGAACTTCTCGGCGAAGGCGTAAAGCTCCTGGTTCCTGGTGTGCAGCGAGGCCGGCGTGTGAGCTTCGACGCGTGTCACGTGCAGGCGGTACAGCAGCGAGCCGGGCGGCTGCTCGATGCCGACCTGCTGGTAGCCCGCCGCCACGAGTTCTGCGCCGGCGCGATCGAGCTTGTCGGTGCTGGCATCGAAGAAGAAGTAGCCCCAGAGCAGCGGCCCGTCGACGTTCCACGAGGTGCGCGCACGCAGGTTGGTGAACAGGCGCTCCAGGTCGGCGAGGCCGATGCGCGGTGCCGGCTGCGCGTGGGCCAGCGGTACGACAGCGAGCGGCACGACGGCAGCCAGAGAGATCGTGGCCAGACGGGCCATCACCTGGCGGCGGGTGGGCAGCAGATCAGGGATCACGGCAGGCTCCTCGAAGGCTGAAGGTTCGGATCGGTCGGGGCGCCCAGGAGATCGACGTACGCGTCCTCGACGAGCTGCGTCGCGGCGATGCCGAGTTGCTGCATGAGCTGCCGGGCTTCGTCCTCGCCGCTGCGGGCGGGTTCGCCGTCGCGCAGCACCACTTCGAGTTCCAGGAAGGGCCCGAGCCCCTCCACGTCGTCGAGGTGCACCCGCGTGCGGCCGACCAGGTACAGCGTGCGCCGCTTCCTGACCCGGCCGCAGGCGCCATAGGCCAGCGTCAGGGCCTCGCGAAGCGAGTCGGGCGCCGGGCTGGGCGAGCGGACGTAGAAGGATTCCTTCGGGCCGGCCTGATCGGCACGCCGATAGAAGATCAGTTCGCCTTCGCCTGCCGAGAACGCGCGCAGTTTCAGGCGGCCGACCGGGCAATGGAAGAACGTGTCGTCCTGGACGATGTCGAACGGCCCCTGGTCGGCGAGGCGGGCCACCTTCGTGGCCAGCGATGCCAGGCTCTCGACGCGGGCCTTGATCTCGATGTTGCGCGGCATGCAGCGGTGTGGTTGTCGGGGAGATGTTCGTGATCGGCGTCGACTCAGGCGCCGTCGCGTTGCAGCGGCTTGAGCATGTTGAAGCCGGTGATGCCGTAGCCCAGCGACCGGTACAGCGCCTGGGCCGCCGCATTGTGGCTGAACACGTGCAGCGACACCGTGCTGAGACCGCGGGTCAGGCTCTGCGCCTCGATCAGGTCGATCGCGGCCTTGGCGTGGCCGCGGCCACGGTATGCCGGTTGGATGTGCACGCTGTACACGAAGCCGGCTCGCGCGCCGGCCACCTCGAACTCGGCGAACCACAGGAAGCCGACGGCCTGGCCGCCTGGATGCTCGAGGATGTCGTAGACGAGGTGGCCCGGCGTGTTCAGCCCCTCGGGCAGCAGGCGCCGGAACTCCTCCTCGGCCCGCGCCAGCCCGCCGGAGGCCGGCCAGCGGCCGGCCCGCACGTTGTCGTGCGCGTAGGCCGATGTGCACTCGGCCTCGAACGACGCGAAGCTGGCCTCGGCCATCGGGGCGAGGGCGGTCATCGCGAGTCTCCAGGCTCGGCATGCCGTGATTGCGTGCAGCGATGGGGCTGAATCATGTTCACAGACCCTAGAGCGTCTCGTTCCAGTGGAAGTGATGGATCACCCGGTGCACGATGGGCGTGAGGATCAATGCCGCAGTGGCGATGAACACCAGGCCTGCGTAGAGCGCGAAGATGCCGGCGAAAAGTTTGCCGGCTTCGCTGTGCGGCAGATCGACCGGGCCCATCCCGCCCAGCAGCATGGCCGAGTTCAGAAAGGCGTCCATCCAGGACAGGTGTTCGAGCTGCACGTAGCCGAACATCCCGGCGGCCAGCGACGTCAGAACAAGACCGACGGCCGCAGCGAGGTGCAGAAGCAGTCTGCGGGCGAATGCCGTGCGCGGCAGGGGGTGCTGACGCCTGGACTCGTACATGGCTCCAACCGGGTGAGGCCGTCGTTCGATTCGCGTGCCCCGCACTGCAAGTGACCGCAGGTTTCGCGACGTGACGTGCAGATGATGACCGACGCGGGCGTTCGAGCCAAGGCCCTGTCGCGGCTCCGTGACGCTCAGCCCAGGCCTCGCGCAGGGACGGTCGCGGCCGGGCTCGAATACACGTGGAAACCGTCGAACTGCGCCTTGCCCAGCGCGCAGCCGTGCATGCGCGCGATCGCGAAGGCCATGCCCACGTGGAAGAAGAAGTTCGGCAGTGCGTATTCGGACAGGAAGCGGGCGCCCGCCAGCTCGACCCGTGCCTCGCCCGCCTGCTCGGCGATCGTGCGCGACTCGGCACCCGAGAAGTCTTGAGGCGCCAGCGCGCCGAGAAGCGCGTGGTTGGCCCGCACGCGCAAACGCAGCCCGGCGACCGTGGGATCGGACGCGACGAAGGGCGGGACGGCGCGGCCGGCCAGCGGGTAGGCTGTCCTGAGTGCGAAGTGGGCCGCCGTCTCGACCTGTCGGGCGAAGGGCAGCATGTCGGGGGCGAGGCGAGCCTCCATCACCCGGGCGGCCTGCGCCGGTGCCAGTGCGTCGACCGCGACGAGGATGCGATCGAGGCTCTCGAGATAGCGCAGCAGGACGGGAACGCAGGCGTCGAAGAGCAACGGCGGGTTCATCTGGTTCGGTTGGGCGGCGATGTGTGACGTGGTGCGGGTGAACGCAGTCGCCGGGGACGATTCATTCTGAGACCGGGGTCCGCACCACGAATCACCGGTAGGTCGAGGCTCCGCCGAAGCGTTGCTCCAGCAGCGAGCGCCAGTCGACGAGCATTTCGGCAACGCGCCGAGCCTGGCTCGGCCGGGGCCCGAGACCCAGGAACTCGGATTCGAGCAGCAGCAGCAGTTCCATGAGACGTTGCTCGTCGGCATCGTCGAGCAGCGCGGAAAAGACCTCCGGCACGAACGCGGCGTACTCCTGGCGCGACACCGGCTCCCTGGCCACGCCGAGCGGATCCCAGTGGTAGTACAGCACCTCGTCGACGCGCTGAAGAAGCTCGGTGTCGAACTGATCGGTTGAACTGCTCATGGGCGTGGTGTCACCGAGTCGGGTTGTGATGCGCCCGTCTGCATGCGGGGGCGGTTGGTCCTGCGAATGATAGACAGCCTGCGTTCCGCACGGATCTGGGACACTCGCGGGCAGCCGGCTAGACGGGACTGCGCATCTGCCCGGGCGCTCAAGAAGGCCACTCCTTTCGCGCCGAACAATGTCCGTACGCCATGACCCCACAGCGAAGCGGATTCAGGCCCCGATCAGAATCGCGGCCATGACACCCACGGCTCGCCGCGTCCTTCAGGCGGTTCTCTACGAAGTCATCGCGCTGGCGTTCGTCGGGCCGGCCCTGGCACTCGTGTTCGCCCAGTCCGTCAGCACCACGCTCGGGCTGGCCGCCTTCATGTCGGCCGTGGCCCTCGCATGGAACTACGGCTTCAACCTGCTGTTCGAGCGGTGGGAGGCGCGGCAGGCCGACCCGCGGCGATCGATCTGGCGCCGGCTCGCGCATGGTGCCCTGTTCGAGGGGGGGCTGGTGCTCATGCTGGTGCCCGTCATGGCGTACTGGCTGGACACGACGCTCGTCAAGGCATTCATGGCCGACATCGGCATCCTGGCCTTCTTCTTCGTCTACGCGATCGTGTTCACCTGGGCCTTCGATCGGATCTTCGGCCTCCCGCCGTCGGCCACATCCGCTTGCGAGGCGTAGTCAGGGCTTCAGCGTCGCCGTTGTCGGCGGCTGCGTGACGAACTTGCGCGCCAGCGCGTGCCCTGTGGCTTGAGGGTGGCGATGCACACGGCGTGCGGCGATTCGCAACCGTGAATGCGCTGACCCATCGACGCCTTGGCACACGTCGGGCAGTGCGCGACGACTTCGACGGCAACCGTCTCCTCGACATTGGCGGCTTCTACAGTCCCGTCCGGCAATGGAACCGATCCTGATCCGACCTCTGCGTACCGGAGGGTGACGAAGTGACGTCCCGCCGCGGCGGGCACCGGCAGGCGGCATTCGACGGCGACGACCAGTTCGTTGCCCTGGCAGTCGTAGGCCAGGCCCGGCGAGACCACCACCTCATCGTGCTCGACCGACACACGCAGGCCGGTGATCACGCCGGTGCCGAACGTCAGGCGATTGCGCAAGCGCCCCTTGTCGCGGTGATAGGCCTGCTCGCGCTGAAGGTCTTCCACGCTCAGCAGCTTGCCGAGGAAGAAGTTCGGGCGAAGGAACGTCCGCAGTGGCATGTCGTGTGACTCCCTGCCCGGACGGCCGGCCCTGACCTCAGCGAGCGATCTTGCGCTCGATGCTGGCGACGACGCCCGCGCGCAGTGTGACGATGGTCAGCGTCTGGGGATCTCGCGAATCCGGAAAGTAAGTCCAGGACTTTTCCTCGGGCTGGCCCTTGACGTTGTTGATGAACGCCTCGTGATCGGGCTTGCCGATCTTGAACACGACTTCTCCCTCGGCCATGCCCTTTCGGATGAAGCCGCGCTCGCGAGCGTCGGCAGCCAGCGCACTGGCGCAGGTGGTGACAAGCAGCGGAAGCGCGATCAGTCGGGCAAGCTTCATCGAACGACTCCGGGGACTGGGAGCGACCATCATACGAAAGCGCGCCCTCGATGGTTCACGAGTCTGGACAGCCCGACGCTAGCGCACGGCCCAGCCGCCGCTGACGGGGAAGACCTGGCCGACGAAGCAGTCGGCGCCGTTGCTGCAGAGGTAGGCAGCGAACAGCGCATCTTCGCGCGCGGCCACGAGCCGACCGAGCGGGACTTCCCTGGCCAGTCGCTCCTGAAAGCGGGGATTGGCCTGGACTTCGGGGGGGAAGTAGGTCGGGTTGTCGACGAAGTTCTGAGCGATGGCGTTGACCTGGACGTTGCGCGGCGCGAACTCGACGCCCACGGCCTGCACATAGGCGAGCTGGGCGCCGCGGGCGGCGCTGTAGGTCGAGGCCCGCTTCATGCCGCGCAGGCCAGACGCACTGCCGATCACCAGGATCTTGCCCGAGCATCTGCCCAGCATCGCGGGGGCTGCGGCGCCGACAAGGCGCGGCAGGGGATCGACCAGCGCGGCGAACACCTGGCGCCATTCTTCTTCACCGACATCGGTGGCGGGGGTGCCTGGGGCCGTGTACGCGAGGTTGGCCACCAGCACGTCGAATTCGCCTGCGGCCTGAACGACGCGTGCTGCTGCTCCAGGCTCCGACAACGCCTCGGCGCTGGAGATGACGCGGGCTCCCTGCTCGGCGAACACCTCGCAGAGCGCCGGCCCCATGAACTCGGTCGCCTGCGTGATGAGGACGCGCTTGCCTGTCAGCGAGTTCTGCATGAGTCCTTCCTCGTTCGAGGGCATTCAGCGGTCGATCGAGCCGCCTCACGTTCTGGCGCCGCGGGCGGCAAGCTCGCTGCCGGTGGCCCCCGCGGCGGATGATGGCCTGAATCGATGCGCCGGCCAAGTGCGGGAGCGGTGGCGGTCTGCCCCTGGGCGCCGGGTCAGCCCGCGGTGTCGACGCTGAAGCGCTGAACCGTCCCCTGCCACCAGCCCTGTGTGACCTCGACCTCGTCAAACCGGCCCTGGGTCACGGTGGCAATCACACGACGCCAGAACTGCCGTGCAGCGACGTTACCTGGCATCTGCCCCACCTCCCAGGCGCCGGGGTGGCACTCGAAGACGTGCCTGGCGAGCGCGAGGCCGCGGCCTGCCTTGCGGTACTTCTTGAGAACGAAGAACTGCTCCATCCAGAAGCCGTCCTGCCGGGTGACCATGGCAGGGGCCACGAGCGCAAAGCCTGCGTAGTGCCGATTGACGAGCAGGATGTGGGCGAAGAACCGCTGTGCCTGACCATGCTTCGCGAGGTCGTACCCGTACAGGCCTTCCGGGTCGAGTTCCTGATCCCAGATGTCCGACAGTTCGTACTGGTATAGCTCCAGCATGCGGCCCAGGGCCGGGAAGTCCTCTGGCTGCGCCAGGCGGCATTCGAGTGGCATGGTGGTGGCTCCTGCGGCAAAGAAGGGGCTAGCCTCAGCCGGTGACGCCATCAGGCCGCCGACGCGAGCGAATGCCGCGCACGGCCGCGTCTACAGCCCAGCCGCTGCGCGAAGGACGGTAGTGCCTGCCGCTGCGGCCAGCCATGCACCGATGCGCTTGAGAAGTGCGGTGTCGAGCGTGCGCGACTGCGCCTGTTGGGGGCGACTGAACCCGACGACGAACGCATGGGCAGGCAAGGCGATGACCAGCAGGGTCGCGACGATCAGCTCGACGCCGCCCTCCGCAGCGGGGCCGCCGAACCGGTCCCAGACCAGTGGCCAGGCCAAGGCGGCGACCAGACCGGCAATGGCAGCGGTCAGCGGTGTCGGGCGAATGTTCACGAGGGTTTTCTCGACATGGGCACGAATGCAGGCTGCGGTCAGCGCACATCGTGCCCACTTCACCGAGAGCTACCTTCGGTTCTCCGCATACGCGAGGCGGGCTGCGGTATGCATCTTCAGCCGCTCGGCGGCTCCGGGCAGGCCTCGCTTCACATCCCGCTTGGCGCGGTGCACGTTGTCTCGAAGGATGTGCAGCCTCGCGCGATTTCGCTGTGCCTTGATGGCCATGAGCTTCTCCGTTGGTGAGGCTGGAGAGTACTCCACGAACCCGCACGATCGCCGTGACCTCACGGATCGGCAGGGCCAGGAGGTATCCGGCGTCAACGGGCGCCGGCCCGAAGGTCCTGGAGCCACGAGCCTGCGGCACGGGCCTCCGCTTCGTGGGCCTCATCCCGCCACGGCTCCGCCAGCGCAGCCGTGTACCACTCACGCATGGGGTCGAGCCCAAGAAGGCGCACGGCATAGTCCTTCGCGTTGGAGGAGAGTGGCGGAGCGTAGCTCTGGACGCGAAAGGCCAGGGGTGCGAAGAAGGCATCTGCAGCGCAGAAGTCTGCGCCGGCGAGAAACGGACCGCCGTACTGCGAGAGTCCTGCACACCACAGTTCGTCGACTCGCTGCCACTCCTGCAGCAGCGCATCGGACCAATGCGACACCTGCACCCGCAACCCACAGTTCATGGTGCAGATGTCGCGAATGCGGTGGAAGCCCGAGTGCATCTCCGCCGCGACGCAGCGAGCCCAGGCCCTGGCGCCAGCGCCGGACGGCCAGACGCCGGGATGGCTTTCCGCAAGGTACTCGGTGATCGCGAGGGAGTCCCAGACGGTTCGTTCCGAGTCGACCAGGCAAGGCACCCGCCCCGTCGGGGAGAAACTCTTGAACGCGGACCTGCCGTCGATCATGCCGAACGGCACGAGGCACTCCTCGAAGGGAATGGACAAGGCCTTCATGAGGACCCAGGGCCGGAGTGACCAGGACGAGTAGTTCTTGTTGCCGATGAAGAGGCGTTGCATCGGTGATCCCTCAGGTTCGAGCGAAGGCGCCGTCGCTGCCGAACTCAGGAAGTGCCAGTGGTTTAGTGCTGGCCCCGGATGATGTGCTGCATCAGTGGGCGTAGATGTGGACGAAGCCATCGGCGGTGCCGGTGCGAGCCCGCTCGAGCCGAAGGTCAAGCATCACCGCTGCGCGCCCTAAGGAAGGACCGCAGTTGATGGCTTGGCCAGCGAGTTCGCTGTAGAGATCCCGGCAGCCAGGATGACTGCCAGCACGATGAGTCCGACAATGACGATTCGCTTGGTGTCGATCTCGATGTCTTCAATCTGCTCGATCTGCTGGAGCGGGATGACGAAGCGCTGCTTCTGGTCCAGGGTTGTGCCGGTCACGGAGTCCGTGTCGACAGAAACGACGCGAAGCTGGGTTCGTGTTCCATCCTTGGTGACGATGATGAGGCTGTCTTTGGGGTCACCGACCGCTGGCGACTGCCGCAGGGCCGCGGCCGAAGCTTCGGAGCCTTGTGACACCACCCGCGTGGTCATGCCTGTGAGCCTTGTTGTTCGAGATGGCGGGCCGGACTCCGGAAGGCGCTTCACCCGCGCTGCGGATGATGGCATTGCTTGGCGCGCGGGCCAAGTGCCTCGTCGGTTGGGGATCTTGGCTCGAGAGAAGGGTGAGGGCTCGTTGGGTTGGAAGATCTCGATCGGATTGCCCGACGGGTCGTCAATGAGCGCTTGTTGGCCGCCTGGAGCCTCAGACCGAACGTTCGCTCTGAGTGGCGGCGTCGGCGTGTGCGAAAGGATCAAGCGTCACGTGAGCCTTGTGACTCGAACTCGATGCCTCCGATGTACTTGAACATGTAGTTGTAGACGGCGCAGCCGATGGCGATGGAGACATAGCCGAACACCAGATAGATGAGCGGCATGACGAGGAACATGAACATCGGGCCGCGTGCCCCGGCAGGCGCGCTGACCACGGCAAACAGTCCGAACGGCACGATGAACACGAGTGATGAGAGCGCCATCAGTATTGCGAAGACTTTGCCGTTCTGATGTGGAGAAAGCCTGGCGACTTGTTGCTTCATGATCTGGCGCCTCCCCGCGCCGAAGTCTGGTGGTGAGCGGCTGCAACCTCATGGCCGGCTTGAACCGCGCACCGACTCTAACGGGTAGTGCAGTCGCTTCAAACTCCGCAGGAGCGAAGCGCGCTGGCGATGGACCACCTGCGGCGCACTCGACACTTCGGCAGCGTGTGCGGCACAACGTTGGGGCTGATGGGCCGGAAGCGGCATGATGCTCCGCCCCCAACCTCAGACCCGCTCAAGGGCGCGGTGAGGCTGAGCGGGAAGATGGATGCGCACTGCGTCACCTGGCCGAACTTGCCCACCTGCGACGACGACACTCATGACGCCCGCCTTGCGGACCAAACTCCCATCTGGAGCGCGATGCACGAGAGCTGCCATGAGCCCTGGCTGGAACTGATTGAGCTGTTCGCACGGATTGCGCAGGCCCGTGAGCCTGAGGATGACCTGTTCGCCGATTTGCAACTGAGTGCCTTCCGGCAGTCCCAGGAGATCGATGCCCTCGGTGGTGATGTTCTCGCCCAGTTGGCTCGGCTCGACTTGGAAGCCCTGAGCCCCGAGCTCGGCGAAGAGCTCGCCGTGGATGAGATGAACCTGGCGCAGATTGGGTTGCGTCGGGTCTCTGGCGACGCGCGATCTGTGCTTGACGGTGACCCCGCAATGGGCGTCACCCTCGATTCCGAGTCCTGCGACAACCGTGATGACAGGTTGGGCGACTTTGGAGAAGGCGTGATTCGGACTTGAGGCGACGGCGACGACTCGCGGCTGCATATGAGCACCTTGACGATGGAGCTGGAGGGCCTGCGCCGGCATGGCGCCCGGCCGGAGCGAAGGGCTTTGCGTCACTGCGTCGCGGTGGCCGGCTGCAAACCTGCATGCAAGGCGCTTCTCATGTCGACGGGCAGAGTCGCTACACCCTTCACCACGCCTGCACCGCCATGGCGCCAATGAACCGTGAACTCACGTCGCTGATGGGGCGGCTGCGGCTGACTGGCAGTGACCTCGAGGACGACCTCGGTGCCTCCTTCGATGAGTGATGCTGAAGACAGCAGCTTGACCACGGGTCCGAGTTCGCGAACCGCAATGGTGACAACCGGGCTGAACTGGCTACCGGAAGAAGCGACTTCCGAGGCGACCGCGGCCGCGCTGAGACTCGCGACGCGTCGCAACTCTGTGCGAGCGAAACATCCGGAACCTGCGAAGAAGTTGCCGAGACCAGAGGCTGCCGCCGCTTCGCGGTCCACGGCGTCCTTCTGATCAGGACGCCATTGCGGGGCCCACAGGACAAGTGCCGTGGCCTTGCGATCACAGACGGGCGCCTGGGGCGACGGCGATAGCGTGACGTTCGTGCTGGCGCACGCGACCAGCAGCGCGGCGGAGAGGCCGGCAGAGATCACGGCAACGGGTTGTGCGGAGGTTCTCGAGTGATGCATGACGTTGGGGCTCAGGGGCCGAAGCCGGCTGGCCCTTGCCCGCGAGGCGAATGATGACAGCGAGCGCTTCGCGGGCCAAGTGTCACGCCGGTGGAGGCCCCTGGCTCGAGCGAAGGATTAGGGCTCGGCCGCGTGGCAGACGGCTTCGAAGTTGTGACCGTCTGGCCCGATGATGAACGCACCGTAGTAGTCAGCGTGATAGTGCGGACGCAGACCCGGCGCACCGTTGTCCTTCCCACCAGCCGCAAGCGCTGCGGCGTGGAACTGACGAACCTGCTCGCGGCTCTTGGCTGCGAAGGCGAGATGGATTGGGCCCGGTGCTGCGCCAAAGCTGCCGAACCAGAACTGCCCTTCGCCTTGACGCCCGACCATGGCCCAGCCTTCGCCCTCTTGGGAGATGGCGATGCCCAGGGGCTGAAGAGCCTTGACCAGGAACTCCTTGGTCGCTGCGAAGTTGGAGACATTGAAACCGATGTGATCGAACACCATGGCGGTACTCCTGTACGGCAGAGCGATTTCCGAAGCCTGCAGCCTCGTCGAGTGAACGTGGGTGTTGCCTGGGACTGAACGTTCGAGCTGGATGCCTCTGGCTCGAGCGATGGGTAAGGCGGTGCAGACTAGACGCCCAAGTAGCGGCCTGGCCGGTGGTTGAGCGTGAGGATGGCACCAATGGCGACCGCTCCGACGACCGACTGGAGAACGCGTACGGGTGGGACGATGAAGACGGCTGCAAGCACGACCAGAACATCGACGGACATCTGAATCCTGCCCGCGCTCATGCCCCTGGTTTGCTGAAGCCACTGTGCGAGGATGTTGACGCCGCCGACGCTCGCCCGATGCCGAAGCAAGGCGAGCAGACCAAACCCTACCAGGAAGCCTCCCAGCACCGATGCCACCCACGGATCGAGGAGCTCGAATCGCACTACTTTGGGAGCGAGTGCCGTGCAGACCGACACCAGCGCCACGGCGAGAAAGCTCTTCAGGGTGAACTCCTGCCCCAGTCGTTGCCAGGAGAGCCAGAAGAACGGCAGGCTCAGAACGAAGAAGCAGAGGGCGAGGCTGAGTCCCGTGGCGTAGCTGAGCAGAAAGGCGACGCCCGCGACCCCACCCGTGAGCAAGCCTGCATGCGCGAACATCGTGAGGCCCAACGCGACGAACAACGAGCCCGCAACCAGTGCGTGGCCATCGTCGAGCCAGGAATGGGCAAGCAGCTGAGGTGCAGATTCGTTCACGCTGTATGCATAAGCACGCCGCGTGCCGAGATATCCAGGGCGCAGCCGAGTCGATGCCTGTGCTTGCGCCACCGAACGCTTGATCCGAAGGGGCGGAAGCACCATGCCGGCGGAGGTCCCTGGCTCGAGGCAAGGGTTAGGCCTCACTCGCGAGAAGTACACAAGAGGACCGATCGGCAAACTCGCCACCAGGCAGCCCCCAGGCGTGCGCATATGTCAGCGTTCCAGTCTTGGAGACGGATATGGATATCTCCTCTCGAAAGCGATCGCGTTCGTCTCGATCACCGAACGCAAACACCACCGTTTCCGCTGGCTCCCCGGAGGACACTGACCTCTGCCGGTGCGGGTAGACCGCGGGCAGCTCGCTCATGACAGTCCACAAGCAGAGTGATCCGTCGTTCTGGCGGCCAACCAACGCGGCCTCCTCGTGCACGAGCGAGCCGTCCTGGAGTCTGGCGACATAGCTGAGCAGCACCGCAGTGCCTTCCACCAGCGATTGCACCCGGACGTGCCCAATGAAGCGCTCGCCCTCGTGATTGATGCCTTCGCCCTGAAAGGACTTGGGGCCGCTTGCGAGTTCGCGGATGAGGTCCATGTGAGGCCTAACGTTTGAGCTGAGGGGCCGGAGTCGGAACGGCGCTTGGCCCGCGAGACGGAGCATAGACCTGCAGCAGCTCGCGGGCCAAGTGCCATGCCGGTGGAGGTCCCCGGCTCGAGCGAAGGGTCAGGCTGCGCTGCGCCGCCGCCACACCAGTCCGGCTACCAGAAAGCCGAAGCCGCCGACACCGAGCGGAACCACGCCGGCCCACGGAGAGACCAGCGAGTTCGTGTGTCGGATGTCGGCTTCGAGCGAGCGAGTGGATATTCCGCCAGCGACGAGGCCGTAGACGGGCTGCGCATCTCGTTCGCTGCCCGCGGCGCTTGACCCGCTCAATGTGAAGAAGCGCATGGTGGTCTCGCGATTGCGCCAGCCGACGGAGATCTCGTGGATGCGAGGGAAGCGACACTCATAGACAGTCGGGTCGTTGATGATCCGGAATCGCACCAGAGACAGCCGGCGACCGGACTGACGGGCGACGACTGCCTCGAGCAGACCTGAATGCTCGATGTAGGAACTTCGTTGCTCCGGTATGGGTTGGGGCGGGTAAAGGAAGAACAGGACCCCCAGGGCAACTAGCATGGAAGCCAGTGCGAGGAAGAAGATCCATTCGCCAAGAGTTCGAGGTTGGCGCATGCGGAACGTGCAGATCTGGTTGCGAGCAGCCCAACGTTGGGGCTGAAGGGGCCCGCCGCGATGCGCCGGCTGGACCGCGAGGCGGAGCATAAGCCTGGAGAGCATCGCGGCCCAGGCGCTTTGCCGGTGCGGGTCTACTCCAGCGGCGGGCTATGGCGCTCCCACTGCTTGAGCAGCCGCCTGGACCAACATCAGCGCGCTGGCTTTGGCGAGAAGGATGTCTCTCTCACGAGGCGCCAAGTCTTGCTGGAATCGCGCCGCCAGTTGGCGATAGACCTGCATGAGTTTCTGCACCGCGGCCGACTCCAATGCGGACAGCTTGGCTTCCATGCGCTGTACCGTTGCCGCAAGCTCGGCTGCGGTGGCCGGGGCGCCTGCTGCGACCAGGCTGAACCGCGGTTGGCTGCTTCCAGCGTGCTCCACGGGTTCGAGGAACATGGCAAATGGGCGTACCCACATGCCCGAGTCGTTGTACAGCGGGCGATAGAGAACCAACGGTTCCAGCGATTCACTGTGACGGACGACGCCCACGACCTCGTAGTCGCCACCCTTGTAGTGCCGGTAGTGGCCGACTGCGATGTGGGGCAGGGGTAGAAGATCGCTCACTTGACTTGATTGCGCTGCATGTGACGCGCCTGGCGGGACTGAGCGCCCCAACGTTTGAGCTGAGGCGCCGGAACCGGCGTGGTGCTTGAACCGCGAAGCGAATGATGACAGCGAGCGCTTCGCAGGCCAAGGGGCATGCCGGTGGCGGTGCCTGCCTCGAGCGAACGGTCAGCCGTCACCGCGTGGAAGGACGTAGACGTACTCGACGCACTCTTCGCCGCGGAACACGACAGTGCGCTCTTCCGACTTGCGCATGCCGGTCCGCTCGAGCAGAGCGATTGATGCACGGTTGCGTGCATCGGTGATCCCGAGCACGTGCTCAACGGCGGTAGAAGAAAAGATGAGCTGTACTGCTTCGCGAACCGCCGCGGTGGCCAGCCCCCGGCCCTGAGCGTGGCGAGCCAGCGTGAAGCCAATCTCCGCATGACGCGAGTCCTCCGACAGGAACAAGCCGATATCGCCCAGCAGGGAAAGGGTTTGCGGCTCAGCGATGGCAATCTGAGCCCAGTGGCCTGGACAGAAGAGGGGGGCCTTGTTCACATCATCGAGGAACGCCCGGGCCTCTGAGTCAGACATTGCCGACCAACCCTGATAGCGACCGAGCTCGACATCGGTGCGATAGGTCTGAAAGGCAGGCAGATCGTCCACGCTCAAGCGGCGCAGGACGATGCCGACGCCAGAACGTGGCAATGGGTCAGAGGTGGTTGTCACTGACGGCTACCGCTTGGGTGTCAATTCGAAGTGCACTCTGCGTGAGTTGCAGAAGGAGGGCGCACAGCCACGATTCCGGAGCCCGGCCAGGCTCTAGGCGCGGCAGCCGCCGCGCTCGGCTTCCTGCCGATGAGACCGATGATGATCATCGCGCTGGCCACGCCCATGAGTACACCGCAAACCGAACCGACGGTACTCATGAGTTCGCGCGGATGGGTCGACTGCGATGCGATCGACAGCATGAAGAGGAAGAACCCGATGGCTGCGAGGATGAGAACGCTGCCAACGCTGACGAGTCGAAAGTTCCTTTGGCGCATGACGAAGACCTCGGAGAGTTTGGAGATGTCAGTCTGCGGTTGTCGTGTCGCAAGGTTCTTTCAGCCGCCGGGTCGGATTGTTTCGATTGTTCGGTGTGGTTCCGGCGGCGGTCTCTGATGCCTAGCGTTAGGCCGGAGAGGCCGATGGAGGCCCTTGCTCGAGCGAACGGTCAGGCGGCACTCTGGTACGTTGCATCGCCGTGGGGTGCAGCCTTGAACTCTGGAAGCGACTCCGCGGCAGATGAGTACGCAACCAAGTTGGGAAACTGCTCGGCTGGTACTTCCTTTGGGATCATCTTCTGGGTGAAGTGCCAGGCTACGGCGACCGTGACTCCTGCCTGATCGATGCTGGAACTGCCAAGCGGGAGCTTTCGTGCCGCGAGTTCCCGTTCCAGTTCGCTGTAGGCAGCAAGCACCTGACCGGTTACTCGACTCAGCCATGGTTCATGCAGCTTCTCTGGCGGGCGCACACCGTGCTCGTAGACGATCTGAACACTCTTCTCAGTCGCAGCAAGGGCAAGCCCGATGAGGTGCAAGTCATGCTGAAGCTCGGTGACTCGGGACGGCATGAGCGTTCGCGGATGTGCCAGAGCTTCCGCGTACGCGAGGATCAGCGTGGAATCCATCAGAACCTCTCCGTCGTCGCACACGAGTGTGGGTGCCTTGACGACCGGGTTGATTCGGCTGAACTCTGTGAATGCGCGGAAGACTGAGAGCGACTGGTGCTCGAACTTCAAGCCAAGAAGCTGAAGTGAAATGGCTACGCGGCGCACGTAGGGCGAGTCGAGCATGCCGATGAGCTTCATTGGTTCTCCTGTGCCGACTGGCGATAGAGCTGAGAGCGCGAGCGTCGGTGTGGTGCTTGGCCCGCGAGGCGGATGCTACGCCTGGGAGCGGCGCGGGCACAGTGCCATGCCGGTGGAGGCACCTGGCTCGAGAGATGGGTTCGGCATCACCGCGCCCGTGCACACCTACTGGGGCCAAGTGACGCGATAGACAGCAGCCCCTTCTCGCCAGTACGACGGCCCTTGCCGAACGCGGATGTTGAGCGAGGGTGACTCGCCGATCGTTTCGCCGTCCTTGATGACGGGTCCCTTGGAAAACAAGTACTGGGCCATTCCCAGCAAGAGGCTAAAGACTTCACGCCCAGGCCGGTTCACTTCCTTGGCTTCGATCTCACGAAGATCGAACTCCTCCATGCCTTGCGTGGAGAGCGAGAAGCCCCTGACCGGGTCGTTCGTCACACGGAAATTGACCCAGAGCCAGACGGGTGGTGCGTCGCGGCTGATGCCTCGACTCTGGCGCAGGACTGCGTCGCGAGACTGGAGACTCGCTCCCCAGCAACTGGCAATCGCGTTGTCGTCCATCAGTGAGGCGACCACATCCGTCAGGAGCAGATTGGCATCGAGTCGGTCCAAGGCAGTGTCCAGTACGCTGACTACCAATTGGGCCTTGTGAGAGCTTGTTGCCTCGCATGCTTGGCGCCAGTACCACGCCATAGCGCACAGATCGTCAATCTGGCCCTTCGGCAACGGAGCTTCGATCAACCCGACCATGACGGTCCCGCCATGCATGCGCAGAAGGATGACCTTCTGTCCGTCGGCTTCCATGTCGCTGACCGTGAACCGTCCGGCTATGCGCTTCTCGAGCTCCCCACGAAACGCGTTCGCATCTGGAAGCCTTGGTTCGGCAACGAGGACAAACGAGAGAACCCGAGCCTTGCTCGGCTCGGCCGCATGCGCTGCGCAGAAGCCGATGATGAGAAAGAGCGCGGCGAGGAGTAAGCGCATTTTGGGGCTGTGATGCGTGACGTTCGAGCTGAGGGGCAGAAGCCGGAATGGCGCTTGGCCCGCGGTGTCTGGGCTTTACAGCCTACCGCTTGCCCGCATGCCCTCGAGGCGCAGCGCAATGACCTGCTCAAGCTCACTGAGCTTTGCCGCCAAGGTCTGGCGCTCGTCCTCTGAAATCGCCGCCGAGAGTTGCTCACGAAGCTGGGCTCTCATGTGGAAAAGTTCAATCTCGGGCGGTGGCAGCCCGGCGTTCTTGAGGATCTTGAACGGCAGGCGGAACTCTGCAGGAGTCTCCGCCCAACCCTCTGACTCTGGCATGGGTTTGCCAAAGCTTGGAGCGCTCTGAAGTTCGCCCGACTTGTACGCCTGCGCCAAGTGCTCTGCGATAACTTCATCCTGCGAACGGATCGCCGCGTCCCTGCGCTTGCGCGCTTCCGAGTCGAATGGTTGGTTCATGCGAGGCCTGACGTTGGGGGTTGGCCGTCTTTGCCTGGGGCGGAACCGCCCGCGGGCGGCCGCAGCTAGCTACCTGCGAAAACCATGAGCTGCGCCATGAGCAAGCCCGGTGCGAAGACGAGCACCGCCAGCAAGCCAAGCAGAACTGCGACCCACCAGCGGCTGCCGGTTGGGGATGGAACATGGCGACGCAGGACCAGGTAGAGGTACGCAGCGCCGACGGCGTAGGGCAATCCGACGAGCAGGACGGAAACCAGGGTTCCCCAAGACACCGGAGCGTTGTGCACCCGCGCATAGCGTTGAGCGTCGGAGAACGAATACAGGCCGAACGCCAGCAAGGGGGCGGAAAGCAGTGCCAGAAGCTCGAGCGTGGCTCTGGGTACTCGATCAGCGCGCAAGAGGCGCTCGGCGCGCCAGCAGGCAAGGAAGAAGCCCGGCAACCAGAGAGCCGCCCAGACGCTCACTGCCAGGCGCGAACCAGACTCGGTGAGCGGCATGGATGTATCCGGAGACGGCCAACGTTTGAGCTGAAGGGGTCGGGACAGGCGTGGTGTCTGGCCCGCGAGGCGAATGATGCCAGCGAGAGCCACGCGGGCCAAGTGCCGTGTCGGTGGAGGCCTCTGGCTCGAGCGAAGGGTCAGGCCTCGGGCTTGGGCCTGCGGAGTTCGTACAGAACATCTGGGCAGTGCTCCTCATTGCCCTGCCCATTGGTGAGTTCGATGGCCACGAATCCGTGTCGCTCATAGAAGCGTCGTGCTCCGGCATTGGCCTGGAATGTGTACAGCCGGATCGGCGGTGCCAAGGTACGCATGGCGTGAGCAAGAAGGACAGAGCCGATGCCCTGGCCTACAAGTTCAGGATCGACAGCCATCTGCGTGATCCAGCTGTGCTCCTTCGATCGCTCCGTGGCCATGATTGCCACAACCTTGCTGCCCAACTCGGCGACCGTGACTCCACCCGATGGAACCAGTTGGCTGGCGACCCAATCGCGAAGCCCCTCTTCCGTGTGCGCAGACGGGGCATACGGCATGAACGCGGATCGAGTGTCGATCAGCAGGCTTGCCACGCGTGGTGCGTCGCCGGCGAGGGCAGGGCGCAGTGATGCGTTCACTGAGGCCTCAGGTTTGGGCGCAGGGGAGGAGCCGGGACGGCGCTTGGCCCGCGAGGGGCATGCCAAGCCCGAGCGACACGCGGGCCAAGTGCCAGGCTGGTGCGAGCCCGCTCCAGCGAGAGCTCAGGCGGCATCGTTGGGGTGCAAGCCCGAGACGAACGCCGCAAACGTGCCCGCCAGCAGTTGCAGGTTCCCCGCGCCCTCAACAGAGCCGTCCGAGTCTTCGCCGGGCTCGTTCTCGTGATCCCAGAAGAAGATCTGATCGCGGTACCTGCCTCGTATGGCAAGACAGATGGCGTTACCGAACGGATCGTCCATGATCCACAGGAGATCGTCTGGTATTCGACCCGCGTAGCGGCTTCGTGCCCGTGGCAAGGAGAAGTGGCGTTCTTGTCGGAAGCCGCCAATGTGGTGAACGCCGGCGTCGGCCTTTTCCCCCGTTGGCGTTGGGCCTGTGAACCAGAGCTCACCACCGACATAGCCACCGTTGCAAGAGACCAGGAAGTCGCGGTAGTCCTCAGGTAGGCGGCAGCCCAACGCTTGCTCAAAGGCAAGCAACTCGGACTCGGGAGCCGGAGCGAGCTTCATCTCTATCGCCTGGAGGAACAGATACGGTGCCATGACGCCCAAGCTTTGAGCTGAGGGGCCGGATCCGGCACGTCGCCTGACCCGTGTGACGGATGATGACACTGGCTCGCGCGTCAGCCAAGCGGCTTGCCAGCGGAGTTCCCTCGCGCGAGCGAAGGCTTAGGCCGCACCCTTGCCACCCGGCGGCTGCCCTGGCGAGCTGGACCGCCGAGCTCGGAACAGCAGCACCTCGGCCAGGCCGTAAACAAACGGGAATGGCATGGCCAACAGCATGTAGCCAATGCAGTTGTCACCCGAACATGAGCGACGGACTTCAATGTTGTAGGCGGCCCAGATGACCGCCAGCCAGAACAGGAACGCAACGAGAAAGAGCATCGTGATTGCGCCAGTCGGCGCTTTGGCTGCGGATGAGCGCGAGACGAGACGCCCGGCAAGTGCCTGAAAGGCTCGAAAGGGAGCCATGACAACGCCCGCGACCAGCACGAGCGCGACGATCACTCCGGGTGCACTGAAAGCCATGGAACTCGAGACGATCGAAGAACGAAAGTAGCTACCTGGCCATCCAGCAGTTCCGCGCGATGGTTGCTGTCCGGCCCAAGCGGCTTGTCGGCGGAGGCACTGGATCGAGCGAAAGGTGGGCCGTCTTGCTCAAATGCGCGCATGCACCGTAAGGAGCGAGGTGCCCAGCGTCCTGGACACCCGGTCCAACTGGTCAGGTGAAAGGTCTGTAGCGTTCGGGTTCAGCGCCTCCAGCGCGAACCGCCCGAAAGCCACTGGCCACACGTAGTTGAGCTGGTTCAACTGAATGAGTGAGCCGCAGCAAGGGGCCCGAGCAGTCAGCGAAGAGAACGCGGATGCTGCAGCGGTTGACATGGAAGCGTTCCACCAAGGCTCGGCATCCGCTCCACACGCCGAGCAACGAACGCCTTCCCAGTTCTCTCCGGCATCAATGAACGACACGGCGTCGAAATACTTCGCCTGGACGTGGTCGGAATCGGGGAAGAACGCCCGGAGCAGGGACTCGGCATCCCGCGCGGCCGCAGGCTCGGGCCAGAAGTGCAAGTCCTTGGGTACGAGGCGAAGCACGTGGTCTGACATGAGCCGGCTAACGTTTGAGCTGAGGGGCCGGAATCGGGATGGCGCTTGGCCCTCGAATTGGACGATAAGCCAGAGCGCTTCGCGGGCCAAGTGCCATGCTGGTGGAGGTCTCTGGCTCGGGTGAAAGGCCAGGGCGCTTCATTGGGGGAGCGTGCGGGGATGGGCGCAGTCAGGTCGCCACAGTGAAGGGCTCACAGCTTCATGCCCACGAGCCACTGCCGAACTGTCACTCGCAGGAGACCCGATTGGACAGCCGGATCGGCGTTGGCGAATGCCGTGATCTGCGCTTCGCTGAGACCTTCGGTTGGAATCATCATGCCGCCGGCATGCTCGTCGAGGAACGGGCCACCCAGGGCCAACCGGCCTTCAGCCAGCCATTGGCGAAAGTGGGCGACATGCTCCTGCACTCCCTCCTGCTCGAAGAACGGCAACCCTTGCTTCCACAGCGGACCAGGTGCATGCAGGACAACGAAGCGAATGTCTCTCATTTGATCTCCCTGAGCATCACGGCGCTGGAGACTAAGCCAAACGCACGAGATATTTTCTGCCAGCGCCCTCGCGTCTGGGCTGAGGAGCCGGTGGAGAGCCCTGGCTCGAGCGAAGAGTCAGGCGTCGGCTCGCGGCGGTGACTAGTGCATGTGTTCCATGCCGTCTGGCATGCGCACCCACGCGTGCATACGCTGCTCGTACACCGAGAAGGTCGGCGAAGGGAAAGTTGGATCCGCGAAGGCGCCCACCGGGATGGCTAGGGACTCGACGTCGTAGCCTTCGACGGCGTAGAAGACCGTGGAAGCGCAGGTTGGACAGAAGTGGAATGTGACCCGGCTGCCCTTGTCGCCCATGCGGACCCAGGTGCTGGAAGTGCCTGTGGTGATGACGGCAGATCGAGGGAAGCGGGCCTGCGCGCCGAAGACACTGCCAGTTCGGCGCTGGCATGCAAGGCAGTGACACACTGAGACGCGCACCGGTTCGCCCGTAACCGCCAGCGAAAGCTGCCCGCAACTGCAAGATGCTTGGCGTGTCGTCATGAGCGGATGATGACAGCGAGCGCTTCGCGGGCCAAGTCCCATGCCGGTGCAGGTCCACCTCGAGCGAAGGTTCAGACAGCGCTGCTGGTCGCTGCGCAGCGGTGAACAGCCAGTGCACGCGCCCCGAAGCCGCCGCTCAGGGCCCCGAGCGTGAGGCTCACGACAATGACGAAGCCCAGTTGGTGAAGCACTGGCGCATGCGTTGCAGAGGCAAACCCAAGGGTGAACTTGGCTGAGAAGATGCCAAGCACCAGTGCCAGCGGCACCCAGCTGCCCGGGACCTGCACCCTTGTGCCCACCGCGGTGAGGCTGGAAGCGAACCGTTGAGCACCCATCGAGACGGAAGCGCCATAGCCCGCGGCCCAGGCCAATAGCGCCAGCGGCTCCGCCCCGAAGGCGCTGAGAACCCCGTAGAGCGAAAGACCGAACATTGCAAGCGCAACCGCGACCAGCTTGGTCGGCTTGACTGTGTGCGGCAGCGACTGACGGTAGCCCAGAAAGACGAGTACCAGAAACAGGGCAGGGACCCAGGGAGGAATGGTGGTGGACATGACCGGCTCCGGAAGTTGACTCGATGGAGCCACTTTGGACCGGAGATGCCCACGTAGCCATGCCCCTGCGACGAACTGAACGCCAGCGGCGCGAAGCGCAGGCGGAAGAGCGCCAATAGGGGTCTGCGCTGCCTGACGTCTGCGCCGAGAGACCGGTGGAGGCCTGTGGCTCGAGCGAAGGGTTGGCCGTCTGTGGGCTATACATCACAGTACTCTGTGTGGACGCGGAGCCGAGTTGTTCCGGCCCCTCAGGAAGACCAGCGCATGCTTCGGAGTCATGGGCGCATGAGACGCGCCTTCGCAGGGTGACCCGGATCTCGTTCCTGGTGAACTGGAACATGCGATATCCGGAAGCTCCAGGGCTGACGCACTTGCTGTGACAAGGAAGCTCACGGGAGTCGAGCACCAGAGCGGTGGAGGCTCCTGCGTCGAGCGAAGGGTGGGGCGCCCCTGGCGACAGCGTGCAAGGAGGGGAGCGAAAGAGACGACGCTGCAGGCCGGAACGGCAATGCCAAGGTTCAGCGCGGCGCCTTCTGCGGTTTGCTGCGCATGAGCACGAGGTCAGTTCCTCGATCGATCGAGTTCATGAGGTACTCGACAGTGAGTTCGAGCTCGTCCTGGTTGCACCAATACTCTGCAATCTCTCCGTAGGAGGCGTAAGTTGAGCGGTTGAATCCTTCCTCGATGTCGTTGTACCAAATCACGGTACGTCCGATGACGGCGACAGCCCAGAACCCTCCTCCGGGGTCACCGTAGGGGCGTTGACTCCACCTCTCGGGATCGATGCGAATAGCCCCCCACAAGCCCAGCTGAGAAGCGGACATGCGCGCGACGCCTTGCGCCACGCGATCGCGAAGTGCCTGTTCTGTGATGGGTTCCCACTCTGGCATGGCTGTGGAGGTCCCTGGCTCGAGCGGAGAGTCAGGCGTCACTCGGGCTGCTTGAACTGAACAATGTTGCCCTCGGGATCCCAGCCGTCGAGCACCACGCAACCGCGAAAGTGCCAGGCCCGCTCGATGGGCTTTAGGTGACCACCGGTCTCTGAAGCAGCCGTTCTGACGGCCTCGAGATCGGCGACGACAAAGGTCGGCTTGAGAGGCGTGTCGTCGCGTGGCTCGGCTGGCCTTGCGATCTTGATCGTCGAGGCGTACTTGCGAGGGATCGTGTGAACCACGATCTCGTAGCCATGGCCACGCAATAGATCGTGAGAGGAATCGGACTCCTCGACTGCCAGACCCAAAGTCTGCTGGTAGAAGGCCGAAACGCGCTTCTTGTTCTTGGCGAATACAACACAGCCTTGCTGAACTGTGATCTTTCGTCCCCTTGCCACGCTTGGTACCTCCTTCGATGCCTGACGATTGGGCTGACGGGCTTGCGGGCCAAGTACCAAGCCTGTGGAGGTCCGCTCGAGCGAAGGGTCAGGCCGCATTTCGCTGCTGAGTGATGAGCTTGATGGCAAGCACACCGAGCACAATGCCCATGAGGTAGCGTTGCACGGCCAGCCACTGGCGATTCTTGGCGAACCAAGCAGCAATGCTTGCAGCCGATAGCGTGACCACAAGGTTTACCGTGGACCCGATGCAAACCTGCATGGTCCCAAGCAGCAGGCTTTGCACGAGCACTGACCCCGACTCAGGAGAAACGAACTGAGGCAGTACCGACAAATAGAAGATTGCCACTTTCGGGTTGAGGATGCTGGTAAGCAGGCCCATGGTGAACAGCTTGCGCGGCGACTCTGCGGGGAGATCTCGCGCTTCGAATGGCGACCTTGAACCCGGACGAACTGCCTGCCACGCTAGCCAAAGCAGGTACACGGCGCCGGCAAACTTGAGTACCTCGTACCCGAGAGGGACAGCCATGAAAAGAGCCGTCAGACCCACCGCAGCGCAAACCATGTGAACGGTGAAGCCAAGAACCACGCCAAACCATGACATGACACCTGCCGCGTGGCCCTGACACAACGAGCGCGAGATCAGATAGATCATGTTCGGGCCCGGTGTGAGAGCCATCAGCAGGGCTGCACTGGCGAACAGAAGTACGTTTGTGGTGGACAGCATGGCGGCGGCTTGTGTGCTCTGGCGTTTGAGCTGAGGTCCAGGAACCGGCATGGTGCTTGGCCCGCGAAGCGGATGATGACAGCGAGAGCTTCGCGGGCCAAGCGCCTTGCCGGTGTACGTCCCTGGCTCGATAGACGGGTTGGGCAAGCCCTGCCTTCGGACAAGCCAATCCAGCGAGCCCAGCGCGAAGCGCACTTGCGGGCGGTAGTTGCTGGAAATCGCGCTGCTGCGGCCAGACTGCACCTCAGCCTTGAGACAGGGCTGAGAAAGCAGTGATTGTGGCCACGGAAAGTAGAGCGCGTTTGGTACGGAGCATGCGGAGCAGAGTGCTTGTTCGGGTTGCCAAGCGTTTGAGCTAAGAGAGCGAGCGCCGAAGTGGTGCCCGGCCCGCAAGGCGCATGCCGAGCGGGAGCGACTCGCAGGCCACGTGCCATTCGGGCGCGAGTCCGCGCGAGCGAAGGGCTAGGCAGCCTTTCGCCGAGGTGACACGACAACGATTGTCTCGGCGATTCGGTCGTGTACGGTCTGGCGGTTCGGGTGCGTGAAGAACTGCAAGAACCCGAACCCTGCTTCGAGTGAAGAAGCCGCATAGCCCAGCGCCCGCTCGATGGAGTGCCACAGGGACATGTGACTGTGAATCACTGACACGACCCGGATGCCGAAGAGAAACTTCCCGATCGTGCGGCCTTTGCCCAAGTAGGTGCTCAGACCAAAGTAGGAGACCGCGAGGGCAACGCTTGCAAGCCCCCCAAACTCAAAGGAAAGTGTCAAGGTCCCCGTGCGAGGGCCCTGAAGCATGGCCCAAGCTCCGGGCAGAGCAAGCAGAAGAACAACGAGCATCGTGTCCAGGAGGAAGGCCAGAGCGCGAGAACGAAAGGGGGCCAACTGGACACCTTGCAGCTTTGCTTGCCACTCGATGTTCTGTGTCTGGAATGTAGCGCTTGATGGCATAGACGGGTGTCTCGTTGGGTGGCCTAACGTTTGAGCTGAGGGGCCGGAGCCGGGATGGCGCTTGGCTCGCGAAGCGGACGATAAGCCAGAGTGCTTCACGGGCCAAGTGCCAGCCCGCTGGAAGCCCCCGGCTCGACCGAAGGGTTGGGCCGCAATCGCCTGACTCGGCCTAGGCGGAGCGAATGAGCTGCAACTGGCGCAGCTGGCGCTCCAACTCGCTGATGCTGGCCCAGGGAAGGATGGGCGAGTTCTTGCGCTCGTCGAGTGGGTTGGACGGCAGTGACTCCGACCACCCGCCGCAGCCGACCAACGGCAGAAGAGGGCGCTTGTGCAACCAGGGCAAGACAGACTTCCGAGATGGTCCCTGCGCGGCCGCCAATGACGAGGCAGGCATCGCCAGCCAGCGCCATGAGAAGGTTTCGCGCATCGCCCATGCCGCAAGGCACGACAACTGTGGCTGGCCAGTCCGGTGGAGGCATCTCGTCGGGTGGAACGATGCTGAGCACCAGGCCCCCAACGGCGATGGCGCGCTCAGCGGCCACCCGCGTGGCAGGACTGCCGCAGCCGCTGACGACTGTGATTCCGTGACGCGCCAGAAGTGCACCGGCCTGACCAGCAAGTTCGTATGCGGCGGAACCTGCCTCGGCGCTGCCGAGCACGCAGACCTGTGGCTTGCGGATGGACGAGGTTGGCACTGTGATTGCCTTTGCGGCTTGATGTTTGCGCTGAAGGGCCGGAACCGGCATGTTGCTTGGCCCGCTGGACGGATGGTGTACCACGCCGGGACGCGGGCCAAGAGCGATGCTGGTGGAGGTCTCTGACTCGAGCTTAGGGTTGGGCCGCGCTCGCGGCTAGCTGCATACTCGGTAGCCGTTGTCGAAGATGACCATCCAGCTTCCTTGCGCCTGGCGCTGCCAGGTTGTGTAGAAGCGCAGCTCGCTCGCCCCGGAAGACGCGGTGACCGGCCCCTCGGTGTAGCCGAGAGTTCCAGCTGCCGCGACTTCGACAATGTCTGGCTTCCAGGAGAAGGGCGCCGTGGGGCCGGCGAAGAAGCGCTCCCAGTACTTGAGGATGGCGTCCCTTCCCCGGAGAGGCTGGCCTCCGTTGATGAAGACTGCATCCTCGGCGATGAAGCCGGCGAAAGCCTTCAGATCTCTGGCGGCCATGGCGGCGGAGAACGAAAGCTCCGACTGGCGCACCTGTTCCAACAGGTCGGTTCTGGGAGCGCCCTGCTTCATGCCCGTACATCCAGCGGCGGGGAGCAGAGACGACGCGAACACAAGAGCCGAGCGACGTGAGGTCATATTGCTCTCCTGGTGGCCTGTGCGGCCCAACGTTTGCGCTGAAGGGCCGGTCGACGTCCCGGGCGCGAGCGAAGGATGAGGGCGCCGAGCCTGAGCGGCTACGGCAGCTTGGCCGAGGCACACTGAATGCTCGACAAGCCGGAGCCCTGCTGAACGGTCTGGCAAGCCAGCGCCTGGCGCGAAGAAGGTTCATGGAACCAGACCGTGCTTGAGTTGCCGCTGGCTGACACGCCGATCGGAACATAGCTTGGAATGGCGACGATCTGGGACTTTGCCGACGGCATGAATGCGACGGCCAGGGCAAACGAGGCGAATGAACTGGCGGCGACCAGGCCGAGAGTGCGGGTGTTCATGGTGGGCTCCCGAGAAGTTGGGCGAAAGCAGCCAAGGCGGAAGCACGGCTTGCGCTGATGGCTTACCCGCCTTGAGGCGATGGCAGCTTACTCCTCGGGGGATTCTGTTGGCAGGGCTTCGGTGGTGTGCCGCCGCCGGCGGACGGGCGGCCCAGACCCTCGGACCTGGGACTCTGAGCGCGGCAGCAAGACTCGTTGCGACTGAGCTCCCTAACGCCTGAGCTGAGGGACCAAGCGCCATGCCGGTGGAAGTCCCTGGCTCGAGCGAAAGGTTCGGCTGCAATGCGGACTGGTTGAGCTGATGCAGGGACAGCTACTTCAACCTGACCGGCCTCGACTTGGGGAGATCCGGTGGCGGCACTCGGAATGCAAGGTGCGCTGGTGAAGCATGGGCAACGCGAGAGGAACGGCCATCCTGCTGCATTCGTCGATGTATGTCCAACCAGTTCGGCAGATCTGGTGAATCCTGCTCCCAGTGGACGACAGAAGCCTCGTCGCACCAGTGTGCGAGCTTCCGCATGACCTTCTGGTGCACCCCGGACGACATGTAGGTGCGCATCGCCTCCTGATCGACCCAGGACGAACATGTCCAGAACGTTCGTTGCGTGTCGTTGAGCACGGCCACCGCCAAGTTGCCAGGCGCGCCTTTGGCCTGATTGGCAGAACGGAACGCCTGCAGGAAGAACGCAGGCAGGTACCACGGCGAACGGATTCTCAGGCGTGTCGCAGAGATGAGCGGCATGAAGGGAGAAGGACTTGCGGCCTCACGTTTGGGCTGAGAGTGCGAGCGCCGGCATGACACCTGGCCCGCGTGGCGGATGCCAAGCCTGGGAGCCCCGCGGGCCACGTGCCATCCCGGTGCGATTCCGCTTGAGCGCGGGGTCAGGCCGCACTCTGAATGGTGCACCAGTGGAACAACTGGGTTTGCGTTCCATCGTCGTTGGCGCGTAGCTTACCCCGTTGCATGCCAGCCTTGAGCAGCACCCGGTGCGAGGCGAAGTTCTGCGGCGCTGCGGTCGCGATGATGAACGCCAGATGGTGGGTACGGGCGCCATAGGTGATGAGTCCCGAGACAGCCTCAGTGGCGAAGCCCTGACCCCAATGAGCACGCAGCAGGGCGTACTTGACCTCTGGGTCTTGCTGGCCGCCAGGATGGACGATGCCGCAGAAGCCGATGGCACCAGGTGAGGAGCGCCTCTCGATGGCGAACATGCCGTAGCCGCGCCTTTCGTAGTTGCTTCGTGTGACCGCAAGCCACTGGACGCACTCCTCGTGCGTGATGGCCTGGCCGTCGCCCACCCAGCGCATGGCTTCGGCGTCGCCATACACATCCAGCAGGGCAGGGAGATCGGAGTCTCGCCAGCGACGAACAACGAGACGCTTGGTTTCGAACTCTGACTCCGACATTCGATGAGGCTCCCTGTGCGGCCTAACGCTTGAGCTGAGGGGCAGGAGCCGGAATGGCGCTGGGCCCGCGAGGTGGAGCATAGACCTGCAGCGCTTCGAAGGCCAAGTGCCATTCCGGTTGGGGCCTCCGCTCGAGTGCAGGGTTAGGCCTCACTGCGCAAACTGGCATTGTTCCTTGTGAAGCTGAGTTGCCGTAGCCTGCGTCAAGAGCGACCGCTGCGCCGACCCCACCAGAGCAACCGGACGAGGAGACAGGTATGAAGGGCACTTGTATGGCCGCGCTGCTGTGTGCAAGCAGCCTCGTTTACGCCGTTGGCGACTTGACCAGGCAGGAACCGACTCAGGTGACCATGACGCTGGGCAATGCCAAGGGAGAACACCGCTTCAGCCCCGACACGTTGACGCTGGAGACAGGCAAGCTGTACGTGCTGCGTTTGGAGAACCCGAGCCCGAACTCCTACTACTTTGGCTCGCAGGGACTGGCAGATGCCGTGTACTCGCGCAAGGTGGTTGTGTTGGGCCCGAACGGAAAGACGATAGCGGAGGTGTACGGCCCCGTGAGGCGCCTTGAAGTAGCTCCTGGAGGAACGGCGGAATGGTGGTTACTGCCTGTGCGGACAGGGAAGTTTGAAGACGTGATGTCTACGCGAAGCCATCTGGAAGCCGGAATGCGCGCCACGATTGAGGTCCGGTGAGGCTTGACGTTTGAGTTGAAGGGGCGGACACGGCGTGGTGCTTGGCCCGCGAGGAGCAGGATGGGCCTGAGCGCGTCGCGGGCCGAGTGCCATGGCGGTGGGTGTCCCCGGTTCGAGCGGGGGCAGGCGTCACTGCGCGTACAGCGAGCCCGCTACAGGGAGATGCAGGCTGGCGACCGAACCCGAAGCACTGCCTCTTGCTGGAAGCGGGCCTTGTAGGACTGGATCAGCTCACGTACCGATTGCTCTGACGCCCCGTTGCCAGGGTGAACGAGGCTGAGAACGAAGGTTGACTCTTTCGTGATCGAGCCGACAGCTGCCCGCCATTGGCCCGTTGCCGGCCAGACAGTCAGCCCATCTGGAAACCTCGGCGTGACTGTTTCTGCGAGGAACTCCGCCCAAGCCTGAGGTGAGACCGACCCGGCGGGAGTGTCGGTTCCGAAGTAGATGAGGTCCTGAACTGCGGCTGTCTGGCCTGATGCGCAACCAGGAGCGCTGGCACAGCCGACCAGTGCCGAGCTGATTGCGGCCAGGGCGGCAGTTCTGAGCCGGGCGAAAGGCAGCACGAGAGACATGTGTCGGTCGATATTTGGGCTGAGGGTCGGAGGAGGTCCCTGCCGGAGCGACGGGTTGGCCGTCGCTCTGGCTACTTGTACCGAACAGCCGTGTAGCGCGTGCCATTGGTCTGGTATTCGTTCAACTGGACGGACACTGGGACGTAGAGGCCGGAGGAGAGCAGAAACGCAAACTCAGACTTGCGCGGCGACTTCGATGCGTCCGAGTAAGAGCAACTCACGAGCAAGTAGCCACCGACGAGCGAAGGGTTGAGAGCTTTGGCTGACTGTTCAGTAGGTCCAACCATGCAGGTTGCTGACTCCGTGATCGTGTGCAGCTTGTTGGAGGAAAGCATCTTGCCTTCGAACCTGCGTTGCTCCTCTCGGGTGGATTGAAATGTGAACGAAGCGCCGGGCGTGGGCTTGCATAGATTGGTGGCGCTTGTCGAGAAGCTCACGAGCCTCGCACGCGAGGCGCCCTTACTCTCGCTGCTGAAGCCGAAGGGAACGAAGACTCCGCCCGCGGGGACCGCCGTTGTCAGTCGGGAGACGCTCCTGCTTGCGGATTCGGTGAGCAAGGGCACAAGCCCGCAGAGGCTGGTGGAAGTCGACATCCAGGCACTCATCGAGCCATCCGGAGTCTTGTAGCTTCCGGTGGAGGTGGAGGCAAGTCGACCATCTGCCTGCCATTGGAACGCCTGCTGTTGTTCGCTGGTATCGACTCGGCCCAGGTTGCCCTTGTGATCGATCGTGACCACTGCATCCACCGCGACCAACTCGGACAGCACAGGCAATGAAGACCTGTGGGTCGCAAGTACAAGTTCAACGGATGGCGAAAGAACGAGATCGATGTCGCGATCGATGGGTGTTCCCGATGACGCGCAACCGACAAGCGCAAACAGCAGGGCACTGAGCGGACCACTGGCCTTGACGGCGCCGAGCCGGGATCTGGACATAGGTGATGGAGCCTGAATGGGCAGCGAGCAGATTTTGCGACGGCCAACGCTTGAGCTCAGACGGCGAGCGCCGGTACGGTGCTTGGCTCGCGAGGCGCATGCCAAGCCTGGGCGCCTCGCTGGCCAGCTGCCATGGCGGTGCGAGTCTGCTCGAGCAAAGGTTTAAGGTGCACTTTGGTAGATGTTGGGAAAGTACCTCTCCATGAGCGAGCCAGGCCTTGAAGGTGAAGCAAAGCCGAACTGTGCGTACAGGGCATGGGCATCGGACGTGGCGAGCATGAAGCGCCTCAGGCCTTGCAGTTCAGGGTGCGACACTACGGCTTGCATGATGGTCTTGCTGTGGCCATGACCTCGATGGCTAGGCAAGACGAAAACGTCCACGAGGTTTGCAAACGTGGCGTAGTCTGAAACGACCCTGGCGAAGGCTACCTGAGTTGCACCAAGGAAGCCGCCGAAGCAGAGCGAGTTCTCGATTGCGCGTTCGACCACATGCCGCGGAATCCCCCGAGCCCAACTGGACTGCTCCGCGAGGAAGCTGTGGATCAGTGAGACGTCCAGCTCCGCCTTGTCTGTGCTGACTCGTAGCATTTGTGTGCACCCCAACATGTGAGCTGCGCGGTTCCCGCCGGGTTGGCGCTTGGCCGCGAGACGGATGATGACCTGAACCGCCTCACGGGCCAGGTGCCGAGCCGGTGGAGGTCCCTGGCTTGGTCGAAGGCTTAAGCCTCAGTTGCAGAGGCTCGGACAATCTCTTGGGTGGCCTCAAGCATCTCGTCGAAGGATGAGGGATCCTCGCCTTCGTAGGAAACAACCGCGCCAAAGTCCTTTGTGAGCGCGCAGCTGACGATCATGACGCAAGCCAGGTCCTTCATGCTGCCGCGCCAGACCATGCTGATGCAGAAGTCTCGATCTCCAGCAAGAGCACTGAAGCCTTCGTCACCGCCCGTTGCTTCGGAGCTGGTCTGATAGTAGATCTCAAAGCCCGGTCCTTCCTTGCCTCCGAGCAGGCAGGGGGAGAAGCCTGAGTCCGTGAAGGGCGTGAAGTCCGGGTGCAGCTGCAGACCAAACCCCAAGGCGTCGATGGAGGCCTGCAGTGCCGATCGATCGGGCACACAAGCTCTGTCGAGGAATGCATATTGAGTGTTGGACATGATCGGTCCTCCGATGCCCATACTTTGGGCTGAGCAGTCCGACGCCGGCATGACGCTTGAGCCGCGAGTCGGAGCATAAGCCTGGAGAGCCTCGCGGACCAAGCGTCATGCCGGTGGAGGTCTGCCGCGAGCGAAGGGGTAGTGATCACTCCCTCGTCGTGACTGGGCGACTGAACAGGTAGCTGTCAATGAACAGCCGCAGGAACAGCGGAGAACAGCCTGCGAACAGGCCTGCGAGGAAGGGCGTGAAGAAGGAAAACATGGCGTAAGTGGCAGAACGAATCTGAGCATGCTCCGCTGTCTCGGTGATGACACCGGGTACCGGGAATAGGAGCATGGCGACCACTGCGAAGAGAGGTCCGAGGAGGATCCCGACGGCGTAGGTCTTGGGAGGGTGCGGTGCCGTCAATTGGTGGCGCTTGAGCAGAGTCCGGTAGTAGACCAACCCGAAGAGCAAGGTGGTGGCGGCGATGCCCAGTGTTGCGACCAGTACAAGCGCGTCCACCAACTGGACAACCTGCGGGATAGGCGATTGGTCGGCATGAAGGTGAAAGACCGGAATGGTGCTGGCCGCCCACTGCGTGAGCGGGCGCAGAAATCGGTATCTGTCGAGGACATCGACTGGAGCAAAGAAGAGCACCAGCACGGGCAACAGTGCCAGAAGCATGGACACCGGCCCGATTGGCCCGATCCAGGAGTTGTATGGCGCCACCGGCAGGGGCTCTGCAGCGGCTTCAGGGTCAGAAGAGTTGTGCGACTGCATGGGAATCGGTCGGTGCCTGCGATCCCTGGCTCGAGCGAAGGGCCAGGCAGCACTGCGCGCAACTTCAGTCGATGTAGGTCCAGGTGTCTGCGCCATCAAACTTGCGAACCAACACAGATTGCAGGAGCTTGGGATCGAAGTTGCGGAGGTTCACTCCGTGCCTTTCGCCTGGCTTCGGCTGCAGAGGCTCCCAGTGAGTTGCAACTCCACAAGTCTTGCATCGCACCGTGCGAAGCGTTCTGTCGCCCCAGATGTACTCGGTCGTGTTCTCAGGGTGCCCTTCAATGAGCACGGTGCCGTACTCGTAGTAGGCCCACAGCCCGGCCAGACGCCGGCAGATCGAGCAGTTGCAGTCGGTCGCCTTCTCTGGCGCCGATGGCAAAGTGATGCGCACGGAGCCGCAGTGGCAAGAGCCGTGCAGGGACGCCGGAGTTTGGGCGATGGTCATGGGTCCGCTCCGAGCCTGATGGTGCTGCCTGACGTTTGAGCTGAGGGGCCGGAGCCCGAATGGTGCTTGGCCCGCGAGGTGGACGATAGACCAGAGCGCCTCGCGGGCCAAGTGCCAAGCCGGTGGAGGTCACTGGCTCGAGCGATGGGTTGGGCCCCACCGCGCTACTGGATCTTCACCGTGATGCCGCGGAAGCCAGCAAACCAAGCTTGGCGCTGTTGCTCTGAGGTTGCGAGGCGAGACATATGCACCTCGATGCACTGCCCCTTGTTGTTGCCTGAGAACACGTGCGCCTTGAGTTGCTCCACGGACTCAATCTTGAACGGGTAGAGGAGGACCCATGCGTTGTCCCCGGCCGGGAAAAACTGTACGGCCGCCAGATCGGGTGTGTAGCGCGCGATCGTGCTGCCGGTCAGCCAACTTGCGCACTGCTGCGCGGTGGCACCTTCGGCCCTTGGCGTAAGCACCGAGACGTTGAGGCCATCGCTGCTTGAGCCGAACAGTCGGGCGGAGCGATTGTGAGCCGCATTCGGGTGCGGGCCGAGTTGTACTTGACGTTGGTCGGGGATGGTGACCGAGACGTTCGGATCGGTTACCTGAACGACGAGCTCCTGAGCGAATGTGGCAGCCGAGCACGCCAACAAACTGAGCGCAAGCAAGGCGGGGACGCAGAGTTGCATTGACGTTTCCTGTGGGGCCTAACGTTCGAACCGAGGGGCCGGATGCGCCACGCCGATGGAGTTACCTGGCCCAAGCGAAGAGCTAAGCCTCCGGCTTTGGAAGGCTTGGATCTTGGTGGCAGGCCCTGAGTGGGCGAATAGTGGCACTGAAGATGCGCTGCACTTCATGGGACTGGGAGTCGGCTATGACTCGCATGCAGGCACAGCCGTAGCCATAGCTTCTGTTCGTATTGACCCAGTGCTTCCCATTGAAGTCGGGCCATTCGCCCTCGGCTTGATGCCCGCCCTGAGTTCCGATGATCCACTGAGCATCCTTGTCAGTGAGCCACGCATTGCCAGGGGTCGGGTTCTGAAACCAGCCGCACCGGGTGACTGGCTTCGGCTGAATCTCAGCAACTGCTGCGGACGCCTTAGCGCCGAGCGCACAGATTACTACGGCCACAAGGACCAGGCTTCGAGTGATGAGGTGTTGGGCCGCTGGGGTTTGCACAATCGGTTCGTGAAAGGCTCACAATTTGGGCTGAGGGGCCGGAACCGGCATGGCGTTTGGCCCCGAGGTGGATGATGACAGTGAACGCCTTGCGGGCCAAGTGCCATGCCGGCGTAGGCCCTGGCTCGAGTGAAGGGTTGGGCACTGCCGCTTCTGAGGTAGGCGGGGTCACTTCTTGAGCGAGCAAGCGACGTCCAAGATCTGCGCGCCAACGCTCCCCGGTTCCGTCGCTTGCATGCGAATGGTGGCGTCTTCAAAGGTCAGAACCCAGGTCGGCTCGCCTCGACCCATCGGAGCGTGGTACTGAAAGATTGACTTCGTGTCTTGCTCGCGAGTTGCGCAGTCTGCGTACCGCAGCAGTCGGGCGGACTTGTATGGCTGAGCTCCGTCAAACTGAGGGTCGTAGTTGAAGTTCACCAAGATCCAGTACGCGAGGTACCCGCCTTGGATCTGGACAGTCTCTTTGTTCAAGTAATACGCAATTGTTGGCTCGCTGCGCACCAGGGTCCAGGTTTCCGGCGCCGCGTTGACCTGCGTCGCAACGCCAGCACTTCCAAGGCAAAGCACTGCGGCTAGACGCGAAGCTTCTATCGACATGGTTCCCCGTCTCCTCAGGCGACTCCAGGGGGCTGCTTCCTTCGCAGATGTATCTGGGTGATGGGTGTGTGCGATGCCCAACGTCTGAGCTGCCATACCGCTGGAGGTCTCTGGCTGGAGCGAAGGGTTAGGCGTCAACGCGTCGACGTGCGCTGCGCCATGCTTGCGCTGCTGTAAAGCAGATGGCCAGCCCAACCACGCCGGCGACAAGGCTCAGCGCGACCCCATGTCGTTCCTCGCTGATGCCTGCAGGAGGGGGAAACAACAGGCAAAGGCTCCGATGAAGCCAGAAGACCAGTGTCGCGATGTATGGAGACAAGAGCGCCCAACGAGCCCACGACAGGGATGCCGGGTTGCGGTGCGCGTGGATGGCCTGCCAGCTCTCGCGCTGCCTGAGGATGGGATCGATTGCAGTCCACCAAGCCAGCAGGTTTCGTGACAGGACTATCTCTATCACCACTGCGACGATCGTCAAGCCAAGTGCGGCTAGAGCGATCAATCGACGATCAATGAGGTCGAGTTCGTAAAAGGTCTTGGTAAGGATCGCCAGAGCGGCCAGAAAGAAGGGCAGGGCAGCGAAGCGAATGGCGCTTTGTGCGCGAACGAGCTCCAAGACCACCTTGACCGCCTCGAAGTCGGCTGCGGAAGCAGCGAGTTCGGTGGACTTGCTTCTCCAGGTACGCCGCATAGGAGTCTCCCGTTGGTGCCTGACGTTTGAATTGAGGTGCCGGAACCGGCAAGGCGCTTGGCTCGCGCGACGGATGATGGCATTGGGCTGCGCGCGGGCCAACAGGCTTGCCGGTGGAGGTCCCTGGCTTGAGCGAAAGGTTAGGCCTCGCATCTCGCCGCGCACCAGAGCGGGCGCACGGTGGCGACTACTTCTTCGTCAAGTACCAAGCGACCAGCGCATTCGCGTGCCCGTGACCCAGTGCGTGATCTGCCTTCAGGTGGTTTACCAGTTCCATGTGCTTGAGAGGCCCAGCCTTCATGAGGACTTGCATCCAGTGCTCAATGGGTTTGCCGTACTTCTTCTCGATGGAGGGCAAGTAGGACGCTGGACCGGTGACCTTGACTTGAGTTGCCATGTTGACCTCGGTGAACGCTGTTACGGGCTCGGCCAGAAAGACGACCCCACCGGCTGTCTGGGGTGGGCGCGCGGGTCTGTTGCGGAACTGGAGCGACGAACAGATGAAGCAAAGATCGACAAGCGCGGCTCGGGAGTACCGACTGGGCTGGAGCTGACTGCTTAAGCGTGGGCTGCGAGGCCTAACGTTTGAGCTGAGGGGCCGGAACCGGCGTGGTGCTTGGCCCGCGAGGCGGATGATGACCTGAAGAGCCTCGCGGGCCAAGTGCCATGCAGGTGGAGGTCCCTGGCTCGAGCGAAGGCTTAGGCCTCGGCTCTTGTTCCGAAGCAGTGGCGGCTACTGCCCTGCTGGCGGTTGCCAGAGTTCGACCTTGTTGCCCTCCGGGTCCATGACCCAGCCAAACTTGCCGTACTCGGAGTCGTCGGTCTTCTCTAGCACCTGACACCCCTCGTCCCGAAGCGCTTGAAGCAAGGAGGTGAGATCTTCGACTCGGTAGTTCACCATGAACGACGAAAAACTCGGAGCGAAGTGATTTCCGTCTTCGGCGCCAACAGACCAAATGGTGGTTCCCTTCATCGGGTTTCCCGCGCCGTCGGTCCATGTGAAGGCGGTACCTCCCCATTCCTGGACATCCATGCCCAAATGCTGCTTGTACCAGGCGCGAAGAGCGACTGGGTCCTTTGCGTTGAAGAAGATTCCCCCGATACCAGTGACTCGCTTCATAAGGACCTCCGATACTGGACGATAAACAAGCGCTACGCCTACGAGGGGCGGATTCCCAGGTGAAGTGCAACACCTTCAAGAAGGGGGCGGTGAGTTGGAGACTTACTGCATCTCTTCCGGCAAGAAGGGTCTGCAATGGGATATCACCAACTCACCACGAGGGAACGGTACCTGATCGTGGAGCACAAGTCGATGGGCTAGAGCCTGAGGAAGATCGGAAGGGCGCTGTGTCGAAGCGCCTCGACGATCAGCCGGGAACTCATGCGCAACGTGGACAGGAACGATGGGTGGTACAGCGTGGAGAAGGCGGACAGCTAAGCCAGGGCCAGACGACGGCGCAGCCGGCAGGGCAGCCAGTTCAAGGCGTGCAAAGTGGCGGTGGTGCACGAAATGCTTGGAAGGAAGTGGAGCCCAGAGCAGATCAGCGGCAGGCTGCGCAAGAGGCGGGGGATGAGGATAGGCACGAGCACCATCTACCGATAGCTGGCCTAGGACAAGGCCAGAGGGGGCATGAGCTGGTTGCAGACACGGCAGTTGTCGCGTCGGTACCGCAAGGGCTACCGGGTAAGGGATCTACGAGGGCGGATGAGCGGCAAGAGGCCGCTGAGCGAGCGGCCCAGGCAGGCCGAGGACAGGAGCGAGGTCGGCCATCTCGAAGGCGACACGGTGACGGGCAAGGACGGTAGGCACTGCCTGCTGACGCTGGTGGACCGAATGACGAGAAGGACGAGGATCGTGAAGCTGCGTGCCAGGCAGGCGGCGGAGGTAAACAAGGCGCTGCTCAGGGAGGTGCGAGCCGGCAGACTGAAGATGAACAGCCTGACGCTGGACAACGGGACCGAGTTCCACGGGTTCAAAGAGCTGGAGGCCAAGCTGGGAATCAAGGTGTACTTCACGCAGCCGCACCACTCGTGGGAGAGAGGGACCAACGAGAACACGAACGGGCTGATCAGGCAGTGCTTGCCCAAGGGCAGTTGCTTCAAGAACCTGACGCAGCAACGATGCAACGAGATCGAGCGAGAGCTCAACGACAGGCCGAGGAAGGTCCTCGGGTTCAGTACGCCGAATGAGGCGCACGTCCAAGCGTGTTGCACTTAGTATGAGAATTCGTGAGGCCTAACGTTTGAGCTGAGCGGACCCCGCCGGTGTGGCGCTTGGCCCGCGAGACGGATGATGACCTGAAGTGGCTCGCGGGCCAAGTGCTACGCCGGTGGAGGTCCGCTCGAGCGAAGGGTTAGGCAGCGCACTGGTGAACGAAGGCAGAGCGAAGCCGGTGCCGCCGGTATGAAGACGAAGGGCTTTGGCGAGTGCAGATGATGACCAGCCCTGCGCCGCTTAGCGTTTCGCGTACCACTGTGCTGAGAGAGCGCAGGCCCAAGCCCCTGACTCAAGAACCGCCCGAGCTAAGCGGAGGCTCGAAGAAGCGCGGCCTTTGACGACAAGCGCGCTGTGCTTGGAGCGAGCAGAACTCGCACATTCTTCTTGGCCAGCTACTCACCATCCGCGCCTTGAATTCGCCGTGCTCTGCGCGCCGTTCCACTTTCTGACTTTCATGCGCGCCTGGTTCGATGTGCTTGGATGGCTTGAGCTTCTGGCGCGCTGCGCTGCCTAACGTTTGAGCTGAGGGGCCGGAAGCGGCATGGTGCTTGGCCCGCGAAGCGGATGATGACAGCGAGCGCTTCGCGGGCCAAGTGCCATGCCGGTGGAGGTCCCTGGCTCGAGCGAAGGGTTAGGCGTCGCTGCCTGGATGGCGGCGATGGACTTCGGAGTATGACTCGGCAACGAGCTGCTCTAGGACCTCAAGATCAACTTCCGCAAGGCGCTTGATGGACAGGCATGCTTTACCCATCTTGTGTTTGCCGAGGCGCGCCAAGAGTTCTTGCTGCGACGGCCCACTGGCGACCAGGTAGACGCTGAGTTTCCCCTTGCGAGCGGCAAAGCCGGTGGCGCAAGCCTCGCCCGAACGACCGCTGGCGTAGGTGTACGTGTACTTGCCAAACTCAATGATGCTGGAGCCCCACATAACGGGAGCTTGCTTCGTGGCGCGCAGCATTGGCTTGAGCAATGACTCGGTATCCGCGTGCTGCCCAGGATCGGCGATTGCAGCGATGTACTGCTCCACCGATGCTTGCGTTGGCTTAGTCTTCGCTTCTGCCATGAGCACCTCGCAGTTGCGGGTTGCGATGCCTAACGTTTGAGCTGAGAGGGCGAGCGCCGGTATGGTGCTTGGCCCGCGAGGCGGATGCTAAGCCTGGACGCTTCGCGGGCCAAGTGCCATGCCGGTGCGAGTCCGCTCCAGCGAAGGGTTAGGCGTCACTGTTTGGGCTATGCGCGCAGTACAGGGCCGCAGACTAGGAAGCCGCCGGGGCGGCTAGAGAACGAGCGCGGCTCGTAAGCATGACTAAGCGCCACGCGAGCTGAAGAGCCGTCTTTCCATCCAGCGGCCGAGCACGGCGCCAGCAATGGCAAAAGGCAACCCGGCAATGACGACTGACCACCACACTAGACCGAACAGGCTGTAGAGAAAGCCACTCGACCCGAAGCTGAAGAACGCAAGCGCCGATGGGACAACCACAACGACGAGAACGCCTATGGTTGCACCACGTCTGGCGCCCACTACCGGGCTGTTGCGCGGGAAGCGGCTCCTAACCAAAGCCGCGACTGCAACAAATGCAGTGAGACCCCCAACAAGTCCTAGAGCTGCGGCGAACGCAGCAAAATCGCCCATAGGCACACTTACGCGCCCAAACACATAGACCGAGCCTAGTGCCACCACCACGCCAGCAACAGCCCACGCGGCAGCTTCGGTAGCGGCACGGATCGCAATACTCATCGGTGACGCCTAACGTTTGAGCTGAGGGGCCGGAGGAGGTCCCTGGCTCGAGCGAAGGGTTAGGCCTCACTGGGCGACTGGGACCGCGACTGCCCCAAGCCAGAAGGCCAGAACCGTGGAAACCGCGACAGCGATGAACCAAAGGTTGGCTCTGAATCGCTCGGGGCGCTCGCGAGTCTGGTTGAAGTAGTACGGCACCGCTACGACTGGAGCTAGCAAGAGCCCTACGAAGTACGAGGGGCGAAGAACGTGTTTGCGTTCCTTTGCGTCCAGCCGCAGCCAGGTACACGCGGCCGTTCCGAGCAACAACAGGAAAGCGCTTTGCAC
>CALRRO020000006.1:0-307032 GCA_943370595.1 Chitinophaga pinensis | reverse complement strand
GCTCGGTCTCACGGCAGGCCGCCCAACTCGCTTCGCTCACTTCGTTCGCTGCGCTCAGACAGCCGGCGGCAAGTCAGTCTACGAAGCGCGCTGACGCGCGCCTGCCGCAAGCCCTGCGCTGCTCAGCGCCGAACAGGCGCGCGCCAGCCTGCCCGCACGCGCCTTTGCTGAACCGTGGTGGCATGCCGGTCGAGGAACCCCGGTGGTGGACTTCGCGGCAGGCGCTGCCCGCCGGGGGCGATTTGGGCGGCGACGAGAAGCGCAGCGTCAGGGGGCAGCGCGCGCAAGCGCGCGTCGTGAACTGACTTGCCGCCGGCTGTCTGAACGGAGTGAGCGCAGCGAACGCAGTGAGTTGGGCGGCCTGCCCCCTGGCGCGAGCATCGCAGTGCAGTCGGCCTGCAAGGCCGACCGCCGCCGCATGAGCCCCCAGCGGGCAGCGCCTGCGGCGATGCTCAACGCAGGCACGAAAGCTGTCACCCGGGAACTTCTGCTCAGGGCCGCGAGGCGTCACCCACAGTGACGCTCGAAAGCCGACATCCGGATCAGATCGCTGCATCTGTCGATGCGTGCCACCGTCAGCGGCGCACGCGCCTAGAAATGGTCCAGCGTCGGAAATCGATCGTCGCCGACGATGCAGTTCCAGAGGATGCACGCCACGCCCATGTCGCCTGTCCACAGACTGTGTCGCCCTTGTCCATGCTGGGCGCGCATGGCCTCCACCTGCTCGGCAGCGTGCAGTGCCAGCAGTCGCGCCCGCTCCAGCCAGGCGGGATCCGCGAAGCGACGCCACAGCTTGAGGCAGGCCATCGCACTGCCTGCCGTGCCATGGCACAACGACGCTCCCTTGGCCAGAGGGCCGGCGTGCCAGGTCAGTTCGCCCGCGCCGCGAAGCAAGCGGTCCCACTGCGCCGAGCGCGGCGCGCCGGCCAGCCGGCACACGATGCCGGGCGCGCCATGACAGTCCTGCACCAGGGGTCGGCGGCCCTGGAGCTGCCAGGCGGCGAGGCGTTGCCTGTCCACCAGCACGGGCCAGTTGATCCGCTCGGCTGCGGCCTCGACACCGGCGTCGTTCGCGTCGGGCTCGGCATGCAAGGCCGTCGCGGTGAGTGTCTCCAGGACGCGCTGTTCGATGTGCCGCACCACGCTCGCGTCAACATGGTTCGCGCCGCGCAAGACTGCAAATGCATTGCCGGCCAGGCCATGCCCGGCGCCCAGGTACCGGCACTGCGAGCCGTACATGTCCTGCTGCCAGATGGACGTACCGAGTTCGGGATCGATGACCATGTCCTGGATCAGCGCGTCGAGGGCCTGCGAAACCAACGGGCCCCAACGCTCCCCACCACCGGACTCGGCCATGTGGATCGCGGCCAGCACCGTGCCCGCGTTGCCCCACAGCGGTTCGTGAGCGGGGTTGTGCAGATTGCCCTGCACGACCGCATGCAGGCGATCCGCGAAGTCGCTGCGGCGCGTCTGCAGCCAGGCGAGCAGAAGCGCGGAACTCTCACCGAAGAGGTAGGAGGCGCTGCCATGCTGCTCGCCGGCCGCTTCTTCGCGCACGCCATCCGGGTAGCGCTCGATCCAGCGCGTGTAGTCACGCCTGAGTGCGATGGCGCCCGCGTTCGACAAGTGGCGCAGGGCCCACACGGCGCCCGTGGCACCCCAGTAGAGGTTCAGCGATCGGGCCCCCTCCTGCGCAGGTTCGTCCTGCGGATGGAGCAGCCAGCTGCCTTGCCGTTCGTCAAATTCGTCCTCGGCCGCCGTGCAGATGCGTTCGATCGCGCGCTGCGCCAGGTCCGGACGCCAGGTCCGAACGGCGAGCGCTTCATGGCGCGCCGGATCGAAGAGTTCCTGCATGTTGCACAGCGTATCCGAAGCACCGGGGTCGCAGGGAAGGCGGGACGAGCAACTGACCAGCTTCAGGATTGACGGTTCAGCCCGATCCCGTCGCAGGCCGCCGCTGCCGCGCCGCCACCCCCGCGACGAAGCAGCCGAAGGCATCGAGCAGCGCGGTGCCGTTGAAGTGCGGGCTCTCCAGCATCGTCAGCGCCTGCACCGTGGCTTCGAGTGTCGACACCTGGTCGGGTCGCCGCGCGGCGCGAATGGTGCGGTATCGGGTCTGCGCCGGTGCGTCCAGCGACAGCCGCGGCAGCGCAGCCAGGGCCGGGTGCTCGAGCAGCATGCGCAGGCTCTTGCGCCACGTCGCGTCGAGCACGACCAGCCGCATAGGCGCGCCAGTCGTCGCCGCCGGGTCCACCGGGTCCGATGGCGCGGGAGCAGCCGGCACGTCCGGGTAGAGCAGCCGCGTGACCCGCCCGGGGCGCTGCAGGAGTGCCTGCAACGCCTCGGGCGTGAAGCGCTCGCCGACGACCACCTCGCAGCACGCCAGCGACAGATGCAGCAGCCTGACGCTGTTCTTCGCGTGGCGCTGTTCCTGCGGGTGCTGCAGCACCAGCACTTCGGTACGGTGATCGGTCGGCCGCACCAGCGCGCACAGGCACGTGGCCTGCGGGCGCAGGCAGCGCCCGCAGGTCTGGCGGCGTGGGGTGGAGAGACGGTTCACGCGGGGCGCAGCGCCGTGCCGCTCAGCTCTCGTCGTCGGACTCGAGGCTCTTCAGCTCGGCGAACTTGGCCGCCATCGTCGGGTTGCCGCGAGTCAGCTTCTTGATGGTCACGTCCTGCGCCTTGTCGTTGGCCAGGCGCAGGCTTCGCACGGTGCTCAGCAGCGCGTCCTTGGTCTTCTGCAGGTGGTTGATCGACTTGTCGATCTCGTCCACCGCCGTCTGGAAGTGGCGCGAGGCGAGGTCGTAGTCCCTGGCGAACGCCGACTTGAAGGTCTCGAGCTTGCCTTCGAAGTTGGTGATGTCGATGTTCTGCGCCTTCACCAGCGCCAGCTCCGACTTGTACTGCAGCGAGTTCATCGCCGCGTTGCGCAGCAGCGTGATGATCGGCAGGAAGAACTGCGGCCGCACCACGTACATCTTCGGGTAGCGGTGGAACATGTCGACGATGCCGGTGTTGTAGAGCTCGCTGTCGGGCTCCAGCAGCGACACCAGCACCGCGTACTCGCAACCCTTCTCGCTGCGGTCCTTGTCGAGCTCCTTCAGGAAGTCCTCGTTGCGGTTCTTCGTCGCGGTGCGGTCGCTCTCGTTCTTCATCTCGAACATGATCGAGACGATCTCGGTGCCGGCCTCGTCGCGGTCGCGGAAGATGTAGTCGCCCTTGCTGCCGCTGCGCGCGTCGTTGTCCTTCTCGAAGTACGCGCGCGGGAAGGCCGTCGCGCGGATGCGGTTGAACTCGGTCTCGCAGTGCTGCTCCAGCGTCTCGCCGACCATCTTGGTCGACAGCTTCGCCTTCATGTCGCGCAGCCGTTCGATCGCGTCGTCGCGGTCCTTGATCTGCGTCTCGTACCTGTCCTTCAGGGCCTTCTCGGCCAGCTGCTTCTCGAGCGCCGCGCGCTCGAGGCCGCCTTTCAGTTCGTCGCGTTCCTTCTCGACGGCCGCGAGCGCCTCGGTGATCGCCAGCTTCTGCGTCAGCTCGGTGGCGTCGAGACGCGAGCGCAGCGCCTGGAGCTCGGCGTCCTTGGCGGCGGCAGCCCGCTGCAGCTCGTTGACGAGCCGGGCGTCGGCCAGCCGCGCGGCGGCCTTCAGCTCCTGGATCTGCGCGTCCTTCTCGGCGGCGGACTTCTGCAGCTCGCCGGCGAGCCGCGCGGTCGCCAGTTCGACGGCATTGCGCTTGTCGCGCTCGGCCAGTTCCAGCCGCTCGTGCAGCTGCTGCTCGAACGCGCTGTCGCGCACCTGCTTGAGGATGTCGGCATAGCCGGCCTCGTCGATCTTGAACGCCTTGCCGCAGTGCGGGCAGATGATGTCGTGCATGAGCGGGCTGCTTCCCTGGTTGGCCGCCGGGCCCCGGGCCTCGGCTCGCACATGCTACGACGCGCGGCGAGGTGCCAACTGTGGCCGCTGTGGCACCCTGGCCAGGGCAAACGCCTCAAGTTGCCCGCTGCAGTGGCCGAAGCACACCGATACCACCCAGCCCATCCATGCCCAGCGATCCTGCCCTGATCCCGTCGGCCGGCCCCGCGTCTGCCGCGCCGGCGGCCGCGAGCCCTGTCGGCCGGGCGATGCGGACTCAGCTCATGGTGCTGGCCTTCTACCTCATCGACACACTCCTGCTGGCAGGCTACGCCCTGCATGGGGTCGTGCCGGCGATGGCACCCGTCGCCTTCGGCACGACGGGCTGCGCCATGACGGGCCTGTTCGCCATCATGATGCGCCTGGGCGTTCCCCGCCGCATGGGCAGCCCACGCTTCACGACCCTGCAGTTGATGGGCGCCTGCGGGCTGATGCTCGCCACCGCCGCCATGCTGCCGCAGATCGGTACGCTGCTGCTGCTGACCATCGTCATCGCGCTGGCCACGGCCGCGCTGCAGCTGCCGCTGCGCTACGTGCTGTGGGTGTCGGGGGGCATCGCCCTCTGCTCGCTCGTACTGCTGCTGAGCATCGGCCCCCGCTTCGGCCTGCCGCTGGACGACGCGTGGCTGCGGCTTCTCGGCGGTCTGTGGTTCGCCGTGGTGCTGGCGAAGGTCGTGGCCATCAACCTGATCGGCGCACAGATGCGTGCGGCGCTGGCGGCCAGCAACGCCCGGCTCGAAGCCGCACTGAAGCAGGTGCGCGAGCTCTCCGAGCGCGACGACCTGACCGGCCTGCAGAACCGGCGCAGCATCCTGACCCTGCTGACCGAAGAGCGGGCGCGATTCGCCCGCGGGGGCCTGGCGTTCGGTGTGGCCATCCTCGACATCGACCACTTCAAGCACGTCAACGACCGGCTCGGCCACGCCATGGGCGACGACGTGCTGCGTGCCTTCGCGAAGACCGTGGCCGGCCGGCTGCGCGGCACCGACCGGATTGCACGCTACGGCGGCGAGGAGTTCCTCCTGCTGCTGACCAACACCCCTGACCCCGCCTCCGCGCAGCTGGCGGTCGAGCGCCTGCGCTGCGCGGTGGAAGCGCACCCCTGGCACGGCCTTGCGAAGGACCTCGCGGTCACCTGCTCGGTCGGCTTGACGATGAGCCGCGCCGGGGAAGGCGTGGCCGAGATGCTGGAGCGGGCCGACGCCGCGCTCTACCGCGCCAAGTCGGACGGACGCAACGTCGTGCGCCTGGGCTGAAGGCTGGCGGGCCCGGCAGCAGTGGGGCACGCACCCGCGCTGCCGCGCGCACTGCAGCGCCGTCGCGCCGGCTCGACAATCGAGCCATGTCCGCCGACCTGCACGCCGCCCCGCCCGCCGTCCACCCACCCCGCCCGATGGCCATCGCGCTCGCCGGCCTGCTCTCGCTGGCCATCGCGATGGGCATCGGCCGCTTCGCCTTCACGCCGCTGCTGCCGATGATGCTGCACGACGGTGTCACCGACCTGGCCGGCGCCAGCTGGCTGGCCACCGCCAACTACCTCGGCTACTGGCTCGGTGCGATGGCCTGTGCGCTGCAGCCCTGGCTGTGGCGGCGCCTGGGCCGCACAGTGCCGCTGGCGCACACGCGCGCGGTGCGCACCGGCCTGGTGGCCACCGTGCTGCTGACGCTGGGCATGGCGCTGCCGGCATCCGTGCTGTGGCCGCTGTGGCGCGGCCTCGCGGGCGTGGCCAGCGCGCTGGTCTTCGTCTACGTCTCCGGCTGGTGCCTGGCGCGGCTGAGCGCGCTGGGCGCGCCGTCGCTGTCCGGGCTGATCTACGTCGGCCCGGGGCTGGGCATCACGGTCAGCGGCCTCGCGGCCAGCGCGATGGTGGCGCATGGCCTGACGGCGGCGATCGGCTGGGCGGTGTTCGCGCTGCTGGCCGCGGCGCTGACCGCGCTGGCCTGGCCGCAATTGCGCGGTGCAGTGGCTGCGCCGGCGGCGGCTTCATCGGCCGACACCTCGCACCCCGGCGCTGCCGTGGCCGCGTTCACGCTGGCCTACGGCCTGGCTGGCTTCGGCTACATCGTCACGGCCACCTTCCTGCCGGTGATCGCGCGCCAGGCGCTGCCGGGCTCGGTGTGGCTCGACCTGTTCTGGCCGCTGTTCGGGCTGGGCGTCGCGCTCGGCGCGCTGCTGACGATCCGGCTGCCGACGCACCTCGACCGCCGCCACCTGCTGATGGCCTGCTACGCCATGCAGGCGGCCGGTGTGCTGTGCAGCGTGTGGTGGCCCAGCCTGGCGGGGTTTGCGCTCGGCAGCCTGCTGCTGGGCCTGCCCTTCACCGCCATCACGCTGTTCGCGATGCAGGAGGCGCGCCGCCTGCAGCCGCACAACAGCTCGGCGCTGATCGGCGGGCTGACGGCCGCCTACGGCCTGGGGCAGATCGCCGGGCCGCCGATGGTGGCCTGGCTGCTGCGCCGCAGCGACACGCCGGGCGCAGGCTTCGCGCTGGCGCTGGAGATCGCCGCGGGCGCCCTGCTGGCTGGTTTGCTGATCTTCTGGGCGCTGGCGCGCCGCCACCCCGTGGCCTGATGCCGCGCCGGTTCAGCAGCGGCCGGAGCGCCGGCTGCGCGGCTGCAGCTTGTCGAGCTCGGCGATCTGCTGCTTGAGCAGGATCAGCAAGGTGCGGGCGTGCTCGACGGGCAGGCGCAGGCGGCTGTGGGTGGGCTGGTCGTCGCGCAGGGCGCGGGGCAGCACCAGCACGTCGGCGCCGAGCTCGATCATGCCCTTGTCGTGCCGGGCCGAACTCAGGCGCTGGACTTCGATGTCGTAGGTCTTCACGGGTGGACTCATGCGGTGGAGCAATGCCGCATTGTCGCGGCATGGCCGCCCTGGCCGATCGCTAGGGCGTGAGCGCGGCCGCCCGCTGGCCGAGCGACTGCGCCACGAAGTCGACGAAGGCGCGCACGCGGGCGGCGCGCTGGTGGCGCTGCGGGTAGACCGCGTAGATGTCGGCATCGGGCGTGTGGAACTGCGGCAGCACCTGCACCAGGCGGCCGTTCTTCAGGTAGCGCTCGATGTCCCACTCGGCGCGCATCAGGATGCCGTGGCCGTCGAGTGCCCAGTTGACGGCGATCTCGCCGTCGTTGGTGGTCAGCCTGCCGCGTGTCTTCACGGCCTCGGTGGTCGCGGTCCTGCCCCGGCCGCTGCTCAGGCGCCAGACCCCACCATAGGCCTCCTCCCCCTGGCGGATGCCGATGCAGTGGTGCCGCACCAGGTCGTTCGGCACCCTGGGCGTGCCGTGCTTCGCCAGGTAGGCCGGTGCCGCACACAGCAGGCGCCGGTTCGGCGCGATGTGCCTGGCGATGATGCGCGCGTCCGGCGGTGCGCCGAAGCGGATGCAGACGTCGAAGGCGTCGTCCGTCGGCGCCGGCGGGTTGACCGACAGCTGCAGCTGCACCTCCACCTGCGGGTGCTTGCGCACGAAGCGAGAGATCAGCGGCGCCACATGGCTGCGGCCAAAGCCCAGCGTCGCGTTGACGCGCAGCAGGCCCTGCGGCGTGGCCCGGGAAGCGCCGAGCAGCTGCGCCATGTCGTCGATCTCGCCGAGGATGCGGCGCGCGTGCTCGAGGTAGAGCTCGCCCTCGGGCGTCAGGCTCATGCGGCGGGTCGTGCGGTTCACCAGCGACAGACCGACGCGCGACTCCATCAGCGCCAGGCGCTTGCTGACGGCCGGTGTCGTGATGCCGAGCTCGCGCGCGGCCGCGCTCAGGCTGCCGGTGCTGGCCAGCACCGAGAAGAAGCCGAGATCGGCCGGCTGGATGCCGCCGGAAGTGCCACTGTTCATCGTTCGCCCGCTGCAGATCGATTGTTGACTTCAAGTCAACGATGGATTCACTTTAGCCCTGCACCGAAAGCCTGTCCATTTCCTACAGTCCGCCCGCCAGCCACTCGCCCCCCGACGGAGACAGCCCATGAAGACCTACAGGATCGCCACCATTCCCGGTGACGGCATCGGCAAGGAAGTCGTGCCCGCCGGCCAGCAGGTGCTGGAGGCGCTCGCGCGCAGCAGCCGCAGCTTCCGCTTCGCGTTCGAGAACTTCGACTGGGGTGGCGACTACTACCGCGCCCATGGCGTGATGATGCCGGCCGATGGCCTGGACGCGCTGCGCGGCAAGGACGCAATCCTGTTCGGCTCGGCCGGCGACCCGCACATCCCCGACCACATCACGCTGTGGGGCCTGCGCCTGAAGATCTGCCAGGGCTTCGACCAGTACGCCAACGTGCGGCCGACGCGCATCCTGCCCGGCATCGACGGCCCGCTAAAGCGCTGCGGCCCCGGCGACCTGAACTGGGTGATCGTGCGCGAGAACTCGGAAGGCGAGTACGCCGGCGTCGGCGGCCGCGTGCACCAGGGCCACCCGATCGAGGCGGCCACCGACGTCTCGATGATGACCCGCGCCGGCGTCGAACGCATCATGCGTTTCGCCTTCCGGCTGGCGCAGTCGCGGCCGCGCAAGTTGCTGACCGTCGTCACCAAGAGCAACGCGCAGCGCCACGCGATGGTGATGTGGGACGAGATCGCGGTGGAGGTCGCCAAGGAGTTCCCCGACGTCACCTGGGACAAGGAACTGGTCGACGCGGCGACCGCCCGCATGGTCAACCGCCCGGCCACGCTGGACACGCTGGTCGCCACCAACCTGCACGCCGACATCCTCAGCGACCTGGCCGCCGCACTGGCCGGCAGCCTGGGCATCGCGCCGACCGGCAACATCGACCCCGAGCGCCGCTACCCGTCGATGTTCGAGCCGATCCACGGCTCTGCCTTCGACATCATGGGCCAGGGCCTGGCCAATCCGGTCGGTACCTTCTGGTCGGTCGTGATGATGCTCGAGCACCTGGGCGAGGCCGATGCCGCCCGGCAGGTCATGAGCGCGATCGAGCAGGTCACCGCCAACCCGAGGCTGCACACCCGCGACCTGGGCGGCCAGGCCACGACGGCCGACGTCACGGAGGCGGTGTGCGGACTGCTGGCCGCCGGTGCGCAGCGCCAGGCCGCCTGACAACAACGACAGGAGACAGCCATGAAGAACACCCACCGACTCGGTCGCCGCCAGTTGATCCAGGCCGTCGCGTTCGCCCTGACGATGGTCGGCGGCAGCGCCATGGCGCAGGCCTGGCCCAGCAAACCGGTCACGCTGATCGTGCCCTTCCCGGCCGGCGGCACCACCGACGTGCTGGCCCGCGCACTCGGCGAGAAGCTGACCCTCAGCCTCGGCCAGACCGTGATCGTCGAGAGCAAGCCCGGCGCCGGAGCAACACTCGGCGCGGACTACGTGGCCAAGGCCAAGGCGGACGGGTACACGCTGCTGGTCGGTGCGGTGCACCACACCATCGCCTCAAGCGTCTACAGGAAGCTGCCCTACGACTTCCAGAAAGACCTGGCGCCGGTCACCACGATCGCGCTGGTGCCCAACGTGCTGGTGGTCAACGCCAGCACGCCGGCGAAGAGCGTGGCCGAACTGGTGACGATGCTGAAGGCCAAGCCCGGCGACTACACCTACGGCTCCAATGGCAACGGCACCGCCCAGCACCTGATCGGCACGCAGTTCCAGAACCTCACCGGGGCGCAGCTGGTCCACGTGCCCTACAAGGGCAGCGGCCCGCTGGCCACCGACCTGCTGGGCGGCCAGGTCACGATGTCGTTCGACACCGTGACGCCGGTGCTGCAGCACATCAAGGCCGGCAAGCTGCGCGCGCTGGCTGTCACCACCGCGAAGCGCTCGTCGGCCCTGCCGGACGTGCCCACGCTCGACGAGGCCGGCCTGAAAGGCTTCGACATCGGCACCTGGTTCGGCGTGCTCGCGCCGGCTGCCACGCCGAAGGACATCGTGGCCCGCCTGAACACCGAGATGGTGAAGGTCATCCAGTCGCCCGAGTTCCGCAAGCGAATGGACGAGATCGGCGCCGAGCCGATCGGCAACAGCAGCGAGCAGATGGCGCAGCAGATCAAGGCCGAGACCGAGAAGTTCGGCAGGCTGGTCAAGGATGCGAAGGTGACCATCGAGTGATGGTTCAGCCGACCAGCGGAAACACCACCGCCATGAAGCCGCCGAACGCCAGTGCGTTGGCCACGGCGGCCACCGCCGGGTGACCGGTACGCCGGAACACCCAGCGGCTGAACAGCCCGTAGATGACGAACAGCAGCAGGATGGCCGGGACGATGATCGCCAGGAAGAACAGGCGGCCCGGGTTCAGCGCGATGGCCAGCACCAGCGACAGCAGGAACAGCAGCTTGCTGACGACGTAGGCGCCTGGCGCCGCCGCCGGGCCGCGGGTCAGCCACTCGTCGGCCAGGAACCAGGGCAGCGTTCCCAGGCACAGCGCAGCCACCACCGGCAGACGCACGGCCTCGGGGTGCAGGTTGAAGACGTAGCGGTCCACCGGCACGCCGACGGCGAGCACGGCGTAGGCGCTGGCCAGCAGCATCGCCACCAGCAGCGCGGCAGCCTGCGCGCCACGCGGGCGCACCGGGCGCCAGCCCAGCGCCCACAGGCCGGCCAGCGTCAGCATGCCGTAGACGGCGAAGTGCAGCACCAGGTAGTCGCCCAGCAGGATGGGCAGGACCTCGCTCGGCAGCTTCCACAGCAGCAGCGGCGTGATGAGTGCCGGCAGCACGGTCAACGGCAGCTGGCCGCGCCAGCCCCACCAGCGCCGGCGCGTGGCGGGCGCTGGCGCGTCGCCGGCCACGCGTGGCTGCAGGCGCGGCAGCATGCGTGACAAGGGCCAGGCCAGCGCCACCACCCCGGCCAGCAGCAGGCCCAGCCACGGGCCGCGGGCGTCGATGAAGCGCGGCGCCGCGGCCGCGCGGCCGAAAGCGGCCTCGAGCCAGGCCAGCGCCTCGGTCAGCGTGTGGGTGCTGTAGAGCACGCCGATGTGCTCGACACCGGGCGACAGCGTCGCGCGCCGCGCGGTGCCGTCCTCGAAGCGGCCATAGGTGGTCTCCAGGGCCGCGCCCTCGCCCGCCACGCGGCCGACGACGCGCAGGGCCTCGCGGGCCATCACGGCCGGCTCCAGCGCGCCGGCGATGACCAGCAGGTTGCGCGGGCTGTCGCCGGGTGTGTCGGCCGCGATGCTCGGCGCGAACAGCGACACGCCGACGCTGGCCTCGACGCCGGCCTGTGACTGCGCGTGCCGCACGACGATGTCGGAGGCCATCGAGTGGCCGAGCACGGCATAGCGCCCCGAGCCGCCACGGGCCGTGGCCAGTTCGCGCGCGAACGCACCCATCTGCGCCATCGACGCCAGCAGCGTGCGCAGGCTCTCGTTCGGGTCGGCCAGCCCGCCGCGCATCGGCTGGCTGTTGCGCCCGTGGCCGGGAAAGTCGAAGGTGATTGCCACAAAGCCGTTGCGCGCCAGCGTCAGCGCGAGCGGCTGCATGAGCTGCTGCGAGCCGGCAAAGCCGTGGGTGATGAGCACCACCGGCGCCGCCGTGACCAGGCCCGCCGGCGCGAAGACGGTGACCGGCGTGCCGCCCAGCGTCTGCCGGCGGATGTCCAGCCCGTCGCCAGCGCGCTCGAGCTGCCAGACGGCCACGGCGATGGCGGCCAAGGCCAGCAGCGCCACGCACCACGGCCAGGCGCGGCGGACGGAGTCGAGGAGCGGGGACAGCGGCATGCCCCCATTCTGGTTCGAGACGCTAGCCGTCGGTCGACAGCGCCTGCGCGCAGTGCTGCGGCATCAGCAGCAGCCCGTCGTCCCCGGCGATCGCCTCGATGCTGATGCGCGGCGCGCCCGACGCGACGCTGCCGAAGATCGTCGCGAAGGACACGTCGGCGGCGTCGCGGCCGGTGCCCAGGCGCACGAAGCCCATCGGGATCGCGGTGCCGGACGGGTCGAACAGGTACCAGCGGTCGCCGAGGTAGGCCTCCACGTAGGCGTGGAAGTCGGTCGGGCCGAGTGCCGGGTCGGCACCGTAGTCGATGCCGGTGGTGAAGCGGGCCGGGATGTTGATCGCACGGCACAGCGCGATCATCAGGTGGGCGAAGTCACGGCACACGCCCACGGTCTCGAGCAGCGTGTCGATCGCGGAGGTGTTCGAGGTCGACGAGTTCGGCGTGAAGACCGTGCGCTGCAGCACCCAGTCGCGGATCGCCTGCACGCGGCCGTAACCCTGCCTCAGATGGCCGAACTCGCGCATCGCGAAGCGGTGCAGCCGGTCCGACTGGCAGTAGCGGCTCGGGTAGATGTAGTTCAGCACCGCCAGCGGCAGGCGCGCGATCGGCACCTCGGCGATCTGCCCCGGCTCGCCGACGTGGTGGTCCAGGTCGATGGTCGCGCCGTAGGCGACGGTGAGCGGGCCGGGCTGCGCCTTGATGCGCAGGTAGCGGTTGCCGGTGACCGGGTCGGCCTCGACCAGCGCCTGCAGCGGCTGGCTCAGCGTCAGCGACTCGTCGAACACACGCTGACGCTGCGTGTGCGTGGCGTGGATGTTGAAGACGAAGTCGCAGCCCGGATCGGCCACGCCGTAGTCGAGCTCGAGTGCAATGCGCAGACGGATCATGTCGGCCACGGTAGGCCGGAACGTGCGCCCCGTCGGTGCGCTATCGAACACAGGCTCCGGGCGTCAGCCCGCGGCGCGCTTGCGCATCAGCACGGCCATGCCGTTGACCATGTCCAGCGGCAACGAGCGGGTCACGTTCTGCTCGAACCACTCGATGAAGGCGCGCGCGCCGGGCTCGCGGTAGAACGCGTCGAGGCTGCGGCGGTAGGCCTTGAAACCTTCACGCCCGAGTACCGCTGCGATCACCGCGTTCTGCCGGAAGAAGCCCATCGGCACCACGTCCAGCAAGTCCAGACCGGCGGTGTCGGCGGCGAGCTGCAGTTCCTCGACCGTCGCCGCGGCATAGAAGGCGCCCGTGTCGACGGCGCGCACGCGCGGGTCGTGGCCGAAGCTGCGATGGTCGAGCGCGGTCTCGTGCTCGGCCAGTGTGTAGTTCGGCCGGCTGGTGTGGTCGAACAGCAGCGTGCCGGCGGGGCGCAGCACGCGCGCCGCTTCCTTGACGACCAGCGGCCAGTCGCGGAAGTGCGGAATGACCCAGCGTGTGATCACGCCGTCGAAGCTCGCCGTGTCGAAGGGCAACGCGTAGATGTCGCCCTGGCGCAGCGTGATGCGGCCGGCCGGGCTGGCGATGTCGATCTGGTCGAGCATGGCCTGGCTGATGTCCACGCCGGTGACGTCGTGGCCGAGCGCGGCCAGCGCCTTGGTGATCACGCCGGTGCCGCAGCCGAGGTCCAGCAGCCGGCTGTTCGCCGCGACGTGGCCGTTCAGCAGCGCGATGTACTCGGTGGTGATGAAGTGGGTGAGATCGACCGTCGACCGGGTCGTGCGGTCGTAGTGCTGCGCACGCTCGGAGGAACTCCAGGCGGTCGACTTGAAGTGCCTGACGACGTCGCGCGGGTCCTGGGCTGCCATCCTGCGCGGCCTCAGTCGACCAGCGCGGAAGCCAGGATGCCGGCGTCCCGCTTCAGCACCGGAATGCCACCCAGCACCGGGAAGCACAGGCCGGTGTCGGGCGAGAGGTGGAATCCGTCCTGGCTTCTGAGCGGCAGTCCGGTGCCGGGCACGGTGAAGCCCGGCTCGCTGCCCTGCGCCGCACCTGCCGCCGGCCCGGGCGGTTCGATGACGAAGCACACCGTCGGGTTCAGCGGGTTGGCCACGTGCTGCAGTGGCACCTGCGCGAGCAGCCGCCCGCCCAGGCGCTGCACCGCCGCGGGCAGGTCGCGGATGTAGCCCAGGCGCTCCATGCGCGCGCGGCCCTCGGCGCTGGCGTGCGCATGGCTGGGCTCGAACAGCACCAGCGTGCGCGCGGTGACACGGAAGAGCTCGGCCAGCAGTTCGTCCAGGTTCGGCCCGTTGGGCTCGAGCGCGTGGCAGGAGGTGGTGACGTCGATGGACTTGTCGGCCAGCGGGATCGCGCCGATCTCGGCCACGAAGGGCCGCAAGCGCTCGAAGGCGCTGCCCATCTCGACGCGCGCGAAGCCCAGCCCCTTGTAGATGCGCGACCAGCTGATGTCGAAGGCGAACACACGCTGCGGCAGGGTGCCCAGCCGCGTGCACACCGACGACAGCGTGGTCAGCTCGCCGCTGCCGACGTCGAGCAGCGCATCGCCGCTCTGCAGCTGCGGCCCGAGCAGCCCGGCGAGCTCGCCGGCGAAACGCGCCGACTGCTCGGCATGGCCGCGCACGTGGTCGATGTAGGTGCCGGCCTGCAGGTCGTAGGCGGTCTCGATGATCTGTGGCGTGTTGAAGTCCACGCCCTGCTGGCGCCGCAGCAGCTCGGTGATGTTCAGCCCCTGCTGCCAGGCCTGGCGCGCGGCGAGGATGTCGAAGTAGCCCAGCGCCTTGGCGGCCATGCGATGTCCTTCAGGCCGGCAGCGCGCTCTTGCGCTGCAGTTCGCCGCACAGGGTCGGGATGCGCGTGAGCTGCGGGTACTTGTCGAGCAGCTTCTGCGCGCTGGCGTGGAACTCCGGCGGCAGCGCCCAGGCGGTGGTCGAGTTGTGGAACAGCGGCGTCTCGAGGATGGTGGCGGCGTCGCGCGGGTTGCCGCGGGCGCTGGCCTGCAGGCACAGGTCGGTGGCCCACAGATGCCAGCCGATCTCGCCGTCGATGCTCACCGCCGCGTCGCGGTGCAGCGCGACGGCGAACTCGTCGATCGACAGGGCCGCGTCCGTGCCCGGGTGGCTGAACAGCGTGGTGCGGTCGATCACCAGGCCGGCGTGGCGCACGCTGCCGTCGCCGGCACCGGAGGCTGCCAGGCCGGCGAAGCCGACCGGCCCGCGGGTGCGGCCGGCCGCTTCCAGCGCGCCGAGCTGGCGCGCCAGCGCGAGGCCGCTGCCGACCGGGAAGTACACGTCCTGGTGGACGATCAGGTGCCAGGCGTGGCGGGCCTTCTGCGTCGCGAAGGTGTAGGCGGTGGCCGGGTTGTCGGCGCCCTGCACCGGGATGATCTCGGCATCGATCTCCTTCAGCCCGGGCGAACGCGCGATGTTCAGCTCGTACTGCCACACCCGGTTGACCGGCACGATGACGCTGATCGGCGCGCTCGGCCCCTGGCCGCGCAGGGCCTGCATCGACCACTTGCGGCAGACGATGATCATCTGGTAGCAGCCGAAGGTGCGCAGCGCGGTTTCCGCCGGCACGCCCAGCAGCTGCGCGGCCTCGACGATCTTGGCGGCGAAGTGCGTCTGCGGCGCCTCGACGCGGTACTGGTCGGGCATGCTGGGCAGCCAGCCGGCGTCGAGGAAGGTCTTGAACGCCGACGAAGGCGAGTAGAAGCGCACATGGGTCTGGTCGAGCAGGCCCATGCTGTCGTAGCTGATGTCGCCGGCGACCATGCGCTCGATCACCGACAGGTGCGTCATGTTGGGCAGGCAGCAGACGATCTGCGCGTCGGCCGTGGCCAGGTCGTAGAGCGACTCCAGCAGGCGGGCCGGATCGCGCACATGCTCGAGCAGGTCGCCGATCACGACGGTGTCGAATCCGCCTTCGAGCTGCGCCAGGTCGGCGCGGTCGAGGTCGAGCTGGACCACGCGGTCGAGGTGCTGCGCGGCCGTGGCCGCCGCGTCGGCCGCCATCTCCACGCCCCACCAGGTCACGCCGGGGTGCAGTTCCTTGAAGCGCTGGCCGAGCCGGCCGTTGGCACATCCGAGTTCGAGCACACGCCGCGCGTCGGCCGGAATGGCCTGCAGCAGCTTCAGGTTGAGTCCGTCGTAGTAATTGCTCATGCTGCGTCCCGCCTCATCCGTTCATCGCCATCGGCATGGGCTCGCGCAGCGCCCGCACGTTGCTGCTCGGCGGTGCGATCAGCTCGAAGGCATCGTCGGGCAGGCGCACTTCCGGCTGCATGGCCTGGGCGTGCATGCGCTCGGCCGGCGTCGTCTCGATCTTGCGCAGCGTCAGGCGCATGAAGGCGGCCTGCGGCTGTTCGCAGGGCTGCACACGCTCGTCGAGGTAGCTGCTGGCGGCCACCTCGAAGCGGTGCTCGTACCAGCCGAGGTACCAGAACCAGTCGGTGTAGTAGGTCCAGCTGTTCTCGTTGAGCGCGCGCACGTGGGTCGGGTCCTGCCAGGCCGATCGGGCGTGCTCGTAGGGCACCTCGATGCGGAACTCGCCGCCGGTGGCCAGCAGCTTCAGGCAGTTGCCCATCAGCGTGACCAGGTCGGGCACGTGCTCGAGCACGTTGTTGGCGTTGATCACCTCGATGCTGCCCTCCTCCAGCAGCAGCTCGCCCTGGGTCGGCGTGTGCGCGCGCAGCGGCAGCGCCAGGGGCTCGGCCAGGTTCAGCAGCAGGTCGGGCTGGGTGCGCTCGACGATGTCGAGGTTGAGCCAGCCGGCGTGGTAGTCCTTGCCGGAGCCGAGGTTGATCAGCGTCGGCCGCCAGGGGCCGGCGTCGAGCCGCTTGGCCGTTTCGCCGGCGTAACCCTGCGCGAAGCCGAGCACGTCGGCATAGGTCTCGACCGGGTCGGCCGCGCGGAAGCGCTCCAGCCCGGCGCGTGCCGCCTCGTAGAAGGCCGGCGTGCCGAAGTCCTCGGTGAAGAACTGCTCCAGCTCCTCGCCCTGCAGCCACAGCACGCTGTCCTCGAAGGCCTCGTGCGGGTTCGTCAGCGGCGTGCGCTCGGAGATGACCGGCGTGCCCAGCGACAGGCAGTGCGACACACGCGCCTGCTCGAAGCGGCAGCTCTCGTAGTAGTGGGCGTTGATCACCGCCTTGGCCTGCAGGATGTACGCATCGCGCTCGGCGCCGTAGAGCGCGCTGTCGAACATCGCCACGTTCACGCCGCAGGCCTCGATGCGGGCGATCCAGGCCTGGCGGCGCTCGTTCATGCTGCCGATGAACAGCAGGTCGATCGGCCGGTCTTCCAGCGGAATGGGGTTCTGCGGCTGCAGGTAGGGCGCGTACAGGATGGGCGCGACCGGCACGTCGGCCGGGTCGGTCGCGTAGGCGGCGACGTTGCCGATGTCGTAGTCGATCACCGCCGAGCGGCGCAGCAGCTCGAGGTAGCTCGGGTGCATCTGCCGCCCGCCCTCGCCGAGCTGCTCGAGGTTGACGAACACGCAGGCGTGGCGTTGCGCCGCGGCGGTCTTGAAGCCGTCGTGCGCACCGAAGACGAAGTTGATGGCGCCATGGCGCAGCCGGTTCTTCGCGAGCGTGACGTTCGCGCCGAGGCGGCGGAACATCCAGCGGTAGTAGCGCGCCTGGTCGAGCAGGCCCAGCCAGTGGGGCGAGCCCAGCGGCTGGCAGATGCTCAGGTGGATGTCGGCGGGGGAGCTCATGCGCGGCTGCCTTTCGTGTTGCGGACGCGAGCCACCCGCGTGGTGGTCGCTGTCTGGCAAGGTTAGGCGCCGGCCGGGTCGCGAATCGTCTGATGTGACCGGTCAAACCGGCTCAAATGCCGGCGTCGTGTCAGCCGCCAGCGGCGCGGGCGGCAGGCCGGCGATGGCGCGCGCCCACAGGCGGTCGTACAGGGCCTCGAGATCGTGTGCGAAGCGCTCGCCGTCGAACAGCCGGCCATCACGCTGGCCGATCAGTTGCGCGCGCAGGCGCTCACGCCGGGGTGCATCGCCGGCCAGGCGCACCACCGTCGCGACGTAGGCGGCTGCATCGGCGCAGACCAGCTCGTCCAGGCCGCTGTGGTGCAGCAGGCTGGCCGCGACACGCTGGGCGAAGGTCTCGCCGACCAGCGTGACCACCGGCACGCCCATCCACAGCGCCTCGCCGGCGGTGGTGTGGGCGTTGCACGGCCAGGCGTCGAGGAAGACATCGGCACAGGCCAGCCGCGCGAGGTGCTCGTCCAGCGGCAGCAGCGGCGCGAAGCGCAGCCGCTCGGCGCCGATGCCGCGCGCCGCCGCCGCGGCCAGCAGCGACTCGCGCACGTTGGCGTTCCATTCCAGCAGCCACAGCACGGCGCCGGGCAGGCGCTGCAGCAGCTCGCACCAGCGGTCGAACACCGGCGCCGAGATCTTGTAGGACTGGTGGAAGGCGCACAGCACCGTGGCGTGCCCGGGCAGACTGGCGTCGACACGGCGGGTTGGCTGCGGCCGGGCACGCCGCGCGTCGTTGGGCTGGTAGCAGCCGGGCAGCTGCGCGATCTGCTCGGTGTAGCGCTCGGCGTGCGCGAGCGGCGTGACCACAGTATCACCGATCACGTAGTCGATGAATGGCGCGCCGCTGGTGCCGGGAAAGGCCAGCCAGTTCAGCTGCAGCGGCGCCGGGCGCGCGGCCAGCACCGGCAGCAGCGTGCCGTCGGTCGCGCCCTTGACGTCGACCAGGATGTCGATGCCGAGCTCGCGGATGCGGCGCGCCATCGCATCGTGGCTGGCGCCGTGCAGGTCCTCGAAGCGGTGGCAGGCGGCCTTCAGGCGGGTGCGCATCGCACTGCCGTCGTCGGCGCCGGCGCTGACCAGCGTGACTTCGAAGCGTGTGCGGTCGTGCGCTTCCAGCATCTGCACCATCAGCTGCGCGGTGGCGTGCTGCTGGAAGTCGGCGCTCAGGTAGGCGATGCGCAGCGGGCCGCCATGCACTTGCGCACGGCGCGGCGGCAGCGGCTTGACGAAACCCTGGATGAAGCGCGCGTAGTGTTCGGCGACGCGCCGCACGCGCAGCGGATCGTCCGACAGCACCGCGTGCACGAAGGGGTTGACCTGCAGCGCCGCGCCCGCCGGCTGCGCGTCGAGCGCGGCCTCCAGCGCGCGCCACTCGGTGTCGGCGCTGGCCCAGCGGCAGCCTTCGCGCTCCAGGTAGGTCAGCAGGCCGCGGGCGAACAGTGCGTCGTCGAAACCCAGTGCCAGCGCGGTGCGGATGCACTCGGCCGCCTCCAGCTTCATGCCGCAGTCGCGGAACGAGATGCCCAGGCGGTAGTGGGTGAAGGCGTCGTCGACCTTCAGCGCCAGCGACTGCATGAAGCAGTTCACCGCCTCCTGGTGGCGGCCGCGGCCTTGCAGCTCGACGCCGCGCTGCGTCAGCGCACGGGCGTCGTTCGCCACCGGCCGGCGGGCGGCGAGCGTCGTCATGCGGCGCTCAGGTGCTCGGGCCGCTGGCCGGCCACGGCGCGCGCCCACATGCGCTCGTAGAGCGATTCGATGTCACGCGCGAAGCGGTGGCCGTCGAACAGCGCGCCGCCGCGCTGGCCGTGCAGGTGCGCGCGCAGTGCGGCGCGACGCGCTGCGTCACCGGCCAGCGCAATGGCCTGGCGTTCGTAGGCCTCGACCGACGGATTGACCAGCTCCGGCAGGCCGACGGCGTTCAGCAGGCTGGGCGCGACCCGCTGCGCGAAGGTCGGCCCGATCAGCGTCACCACCGGCACACCGGCCCACAGCGCCTCGCCGGCGGTGGTGTGGGCGTTGCAGGGCCAGGCGTCGAGGTAGAGGTCGGCGCAGGCCAGGCGCGACAGGTGCTGGTCCAGCGGCAGCATCGGCGCGAAGACGAGCCGCGCCGGATCGATGCCGCGGGCACGCGCCGCGGCTTCCAGCACCGCCTGCACGTTGGTGTTCCAGCGCATCAGCCACAGCCGCGCATCGGGCACGGCCTGCAGGATGCGGCACCAGCTGTCGAACACGTCCGCCGAGATCTTGTAGGACTGGTGGAAGGCGCACAGCAGCGGCACGCCTTCGGGCGCGCCCCAGTCGGCACGGCGCGACGGCGCCGGCAGCGCCCGCTGCGAGTCGTTGGGCTGGTAGCACAGCGGCATCTGCGCGAGCTTCTCGCTGAAGTGCGCGGCGTGCCCCAGCGGCGTGGTCACCGGGTCGCCGATGAAGTAGTCGACGTAGCTCGCGCCGGCGGTGCCGGGAAAGCCCAGCCAGCTGACCTGCAATGGCGCGGCGCGGTGGGCGGTCACCGGCATCAGCGTGCCATGGGTGGCGCCCTTCACGTCGACCAGGATGTCGATCGCCTGGTCGCGGATGCGCTGTGCCATCGCGGCATGCGTGAGGCCGCGCAGCTCCTCGAAGTGTTCGCTCGCGGCGCGCAGGCGCGTGCGCATCGCACTGCCGTCGTCGGGCCCGGCCGAATACAGCGTGACCTCGAATCGCGTCCGGTCGTGCGCCTCCAGCATCTGCACCATCAGCTGGCTGGTGGCGTGCTGGTGGAAGTCGGCCGACAGGTAGCCGATGCGCAGCCGGCCGTCGTGGGCGCGTGCCGAGCGCAGCGGCAGCGGGTTGACACGGCTGGCCACGTGCTGCGCGTACAGGCGCGCGACCTTGAGCTGCTCGAGCGGGTCGTCGACGAACACCGCGTGCGGGAACGGCATGGTCTCGGCGGCGCGGTCGGCCGGCGCGGCCTGCACGGCGGCACGCAGCTTCGCGAGTTCCGGCGCGGCGTTCGCCCAGCGGCACGCCTCGCGCTCGAGGAACACCAGCTGCGCGCGCGCCGCCGGTTCGCTGCTGTCCAGGCCGAGCAGCAGCGCGGTGCGCACGCATTCGGCTGCCTCGGCCTTCATGCCCTTGTCCTTGAACGACATGCCGAGGCGGAAGTGCACCGTCGGGTCGTCCATCTTCAGTGCCAGCGACTGCATGTAGGCGCTGATCGCGTCGTCGTGCCGGTGGCAGCGCTGCAGCGCCGCGCCGAGCGAGACCCAATAGGGCGCGTCGCGCGGGGCATCGGCCGGCAGCGCGAGCAGGCAGGCGACGGCCGCCTCGTTCTGGCCGCGCTCCATCAGCGCGTGCGACTCCAGCGTGTAGGCCAGCGTCAGCCTCGGGCGGCGCTGGCGCAGCGTCTGCGCACGCTGGGTCGCCAGGTCGGAGCGGCCGGCCTTGATCAGCGCGTGCGTGGCGTGCAGGCCGTAGGCCGGCTCGTCGTGGCTGGCGAAGGCCTGCTCGAAGCCCTGCGCGGCCTGCGCCCAGTGCTCGACGCGCGCGCTCGCCTGCGCAGCGCTCCAGTGGCGAAAGGCACGCTGCTGCGCGGCCGAGCCGGGCGCGGGTGCCGAGGGTTGGGGCAGATCGAGGGCCATGGTGCCGGCAGGGTAGCCGCGCGGCCGTGCCTGCCAGCGCCGGAAAAGGCCGCCCTCGGCCGCCTATTTCGAGGCGTTCAAGCGGCCGGGCCGGCGGCGGCGCGCCACTGCGCCGCACGCTCGCGCCACAGCGCGGCCTGCTCGGCCTGCCCCAGGCTCTGGTGGAAGGCGGCGAGGTTGTGCGCCGCCAGCCAGCTGCCGCGGCCGCGCACGCTGTCGGGCAGCTCGGGCCGCTCGCCGATGGCCACGGCACGCTGCCAGCTCGCCTCGATCTGCGGCAGCAGCTCGCCGGCGCGCGCTGGTTCGGCCAGGGCCCAGTCGAGCAGCAGGTCGCCGAGCGTGAAGAAGAAGTCGGGCGAGTCGCTCCAGCGCACCATCTCGTCGCTGGCCAGCGCAATGGCCTCGGCGAAGCCGCGCTGCTTCTTCAGCGTGAACAGCAGGCGCACCACCAGGTCGTGCCGCCAGGCCGCCGACGGATCGCCCGCGCGGTGGGCCTGCCGGTACAGCGGCAGCGCCTCGGCAAAGCGAGAACGCACCTCGAGGTCCTTGCCGAGCTGGTAGACAAGATAGGCATCGCCGGGGTGCTCGGCCAGCGCCAGGCGCAGCAGCCGCTCGTTGCGGCCGGCCTTGGCCTGCTGCGCAGCGGCTCGGTAGCCGTCGTGGCCGATCACCAGCGGCAGGCGCTCGCGCAGCGACACGCCGACCGGCTGCTCATGGATGCGCCCTTCATAGTGCACACCGGCCGGCAGCACGCGCGGCAGCCAGCTCGGCGCCTGCTGCGTGCCGCCCTCGCCATCGATCTCGCTGCTGACGGTGACCAGGCCGATGAAGCCGGGCGCCTGCTCGCGCAGCGCGACGAGGCACTCGCCACCGGCGGCGATCCACTCGTCGCCGTCGAGCACCAGGCGCCACGGCGCAGTGGCATGCGACAGAGCGAGATTGCGCGCGGCACTGAAGTCCTCGCCCCAGTCTGCCGATAAGACCCGTGCGCCGCCTCGTGCGGCGATCTCTCGCGTGGCATCGGTGCTGCCGGTGTCGAGCACGACGATCTCGTCGACCCACGGTCGCGCACTGTCCAGGCAACGCGCCAGGCAGCGCGCCTCGTTGCGGACGATCATCACCAGCGCGATCTCATGAGACATGGCGGCTTCATTGTCGCGCAGCGTGCGCCGCGGGCCGCTGCAGCGCGTAAGCGCAACCGGATGTTGCTGTGCGGGGCAAGTGGCGGGTGAACACCGTGCTGTTTGCACGATCGACCGCTTGACGAATACCGACCGGTGGGGGTCGGGATCACACGAGACCCTCAAGTTCCGGAAAGCGCGCTCCGATAACCCTCGCAACGGTTCTGGCAACAGGGCCGTGTCCGGTTAGCCGGCCAAGGGTTGAGCAGCGAGTTGCACTGCAAGACACAACGGACGACTAGCGCGGGCGGTGCCGGTGGACGGGGCGCAACCGTCACGTGCACGGGTACAGGCAAGGGTCGACAAGGAGCGTGCTCCGCGAAGACCTGAGTTAACGCCGGCGGCTAGGCCGGGAGTGTTATCAACTGACAGGAGTCTTCATCATGCCCATGACCATCAACACCAACGTCTCGTCGTTGAACGCGCAGCGCAATGCCACCACCTCGCAGGCGTCGCTGTCCACCTCGCTGCAGCGCCTGTCTTCGGGCCTGCGTGTCAACTCGGCCAAGGACGACGCCGCCGGCCTCGCCATCGCCGACCGCATGAACGCCCAGATCAAGGGCATCAACGTCGCGATCCGCAACGCCAACGACGGCATCTCGCTGGCGCAGACCGCTGAAGGCGCGCTGGCCACCGTGACCGACGTGCTGCAGCGCATGCGCGAACTGGCGGTTCAGGCCCAGAACGGCTCGAACGGCACCAGCGACCGCGCCAACCTCGACACCGAATTCCAGCAGCTGTCGCAGGAAATCACCCGCATTGCCGGCCAGACCAAGTTCAACGGCACGGCCATCGTCGGCTCGGGCGCCGGTGCGAACACCTTCCAGGTGGGCGCGAACAACGGCGACACGCTGACGATCACCACCTCGACGGTCACGACCGTCGGTGGTGGCCTGACCACAGCCGCTGCGGCCTCCACCGCCGTCGACGCGATCGACACCGCGCTGAACACCGTGACGACCAGCCGCGCCACCTACGGTGCCGCGATGAGCCGCTTCGAGTTCGCGATCAGCAACCTGCAGATCACCGGCGAGAACCAGCAGGCTGCCCGCGGCCGCATCATGGACGCCGACTTCGCGCAGGAAACCGCGAACCTGTCGCGTGCCCAGATCCTGCAGCAGGCCGGTTCGGCGATGGTGGCGCAGGCCAACCAGCTGCCGCAGAACGTGCTGTCGCTGCTGCGCTGAACGCGCCTCCGCAGATCGATTCGTCGATCTGCACCAAACGGCCGCCCCTCGGGGCGGCCTTTTTCTTTGTCGTCGTCGGCATCGAACTGCACTGCCAATCCGCCGCTATTCATCGGACCGGCCGTCTCGCGGCTGCCGAAGAATCCGTCTGACAGGCCGCACTTCGCGAGAGGGGCCTGAAGTCGCCGGTCAGAGATCCGGCAGCAATCGGATCCTTCAGGAGTGCATTCATGCCGCAGACCATCAATACGAACGTTTCGTCGCTGAACGCGCAACGGAACCTGAACACATCGCAGAGCTCCCTGGCCACTTCGATGCAGCGCCTGTCCTCGGGCCTGCGAGTCAACTCCGCCAAGGACGACGCCGCCGGCCTGGCCATCGCCGACCGGATGAACGCGCAGATCCGCGGCATCAACGTCGCGATCCGCAATGCCAACGACGGCATCTCGCTGGCGCAGACCGCTGAAGGCGCGCTGGCCACCGTGACCGACGTGCTGCAGCGCATGCGCGAACTGGCCATCCAGGCGCAGAACGGCAGCAACGGCACCAGCGACCGCGCCAACCTCGACACCGAGTTCCAGCAGCTGTCGTCGGAAATCACCCGCATCTCGCAGCAGACCAAGTTCAACGGCACGGCCATCGTCGGCTCGGGCGCCGGCGCACAGACCTTCCAGGTCGGCGCCAACAACGGCGACACGATGACGATCACCACGTCGACCGTCTCGACCGTCACCGGCGACATCCTGACCTCCGGCGCCGCCTCGACCGCCGTCTCGGCGATCGACGCGCAGCTCGACCTGATCACCACCAGCCGCGCCACCTACGGCGCCGCGATGAGCCGCTTCGAGTTCGCGATCAGCAACCTGCAGATCACCGGCGAGAACCAGAGCGCCGCTCGCGGCCGCATCATGGACGCCGACTTCGCGATGGAAACCGCCAACCTGTCGCGGGCGCAGATCCTGCAGCAGGCCGGCACGGCGATGGTCGCGCAGGCCAACCAGTTGCCGCAGCAGGTGCTGCAGCTGCTGCAAGGCTGAGCCCGGACGTGCGGGCGCGCCTGCGCGCGGCCGCTCGCCTGGCGAAGGACCGGACGCATGCTTGCGGCCGGGCCGGGCCGAACAACTCGTTGCGCGGCGCGGCTCAAGCCGGCGCCCGCCACGCCGAAAACCCGATATCCGCCCACAGCGGAGCCACGGGTTCGTTCACGGCGCCGAGCGGACCCCGACGGGCACGCACCGGCGCCGTTTGACTTTCTCGAAGGGGCAGCAGCATGGCCACGATCAGCTCACCGGGCATCGGCAGCGGGCTCGACGTCAACACCATCATCACTTCGCTGATGGCGATCGAGCGCAAGCCGCTGGACCAGCTGGAGACGGCCGAGAACAAGATCCAGTCGCAGATCTCCGAGGTCGGCAAGATCAAGAGCGCGCTGTCCAAGTTCCGCGACCTGGCCGCCAAGCTCGCCTCTTCCGACTTCTGGAAGACCAGCACCGGCACCTCGTCGAACACCGCGATCGGCATCACCACCAGCAGCAGCGCAACGCCGGCGCAGTACAGCGTCAACGTGACCTCGCTGGCCGCGGCGCAGGCGATCGCAGCGCCGGCGGTGGCCTCGAGCACGGCCACGCTGGGCAGCGGCACGCTGACCATCCAGCGCAACGGCGGCAACCCGTTCGACGTGGCGATCGAGGCCACCGACACGCTGGCCGCGATCCGCGACAAGATCAACGCGGCGGGCGCCGGCGTGACCGCCAGCATCCTCAACGACGGCAGCGGCGCACGGCTGATGATGCGCTCCAACGACACCGGCACGGCCAATGGCTTCACGACCACGGTCAGCGGCACCGGCCTGGACGGCCTGACCTTCGACGCGGGCACGCAGACCGGTGGCGCCACGCGCGCGCAGCAGGCCACCGACGCCGCGGCGACGATCAACAACCTGCCGGTCACCTCGTCGACCAACACGCTGGCCGACGTGCTCGACGGCGTGACGCTGACGCTCAACGCGACCACCACCAGCGCAGCCACGGTGACCGTCGCGCCGGACAACGCCGCGCTGAAGAAGACGCTGACCGAGTTCGCCGGCGCCTACACCGAGCTGGCCAGGCTGATCGCCACCGACACCAAGTACGACGCGACGACCAAGAAGGCCGGCGCGCTGCAGGGCGACAGCGCGATCGTCGGCCTGCAGACGCAGCTGCGCTCGATGATCGGCGCGGCCAGCGGCGCCTCGACGGCGTTCACGCGGCTGTCCGACGTCGGCTTCGAGATGCAGCAGGACGGCAGCCTGACGGTCAACAGCACCAAGCTCGACAAGGCGATCGCCAACCTGCCGCAGCTCAAGGCGCTGTTCTCGAACTCCAGCCTGACCGACCCGAGCCTGGACGGCTTCGGCAAGCGCTTCCGCGTGGTGGCCAGCAACATCCTCGGTGTCGACGGGTCGCTGACCTCGCGCACCGACGGCCTCAACGAGAAGCTCAAGCGCAACCAGAAGCAGCAGGACCGCATGGAAGACCGCCTGGCGGCGACGCAGAAGCGGCTGGAGAAGCAGTACAGCATGCTCGACACCAAGCTCGGCACGCTCAACGGCCTGAGCAGCTACGTGACCCAGCAGGTCGCGCAGTGGAACAAGTCCTGAACGGCACTCGCCGGAGAAGGCCGTAGAACCGGCCCTCTTCCTCGGGCGACGGTGTCTCAAGTCGCAACGGCGCGGACCGATATTGATAGCAACTTCACCAGCTCACAGGGCCACCGCAATGTTCGCTGCCACCTTCGCCCAGCCCCGCGCCATGCACTCGCTGGCCAATGCCTACCAGCAGATCGGCCTGGAGACGGCCACCGCCGGCGCGACGCCGCACAAGCTGATCGCTTTGCTGTTCGACGGCTTCCAGGACGCGGTGGCACGCGCCCGCGGCGCCATGCAGGCGCGCCAGATCGAGGCGAAGGGCCGTGCCATCGGGCACGCCGCTCGCATCGTCGAGGAAGGCCTGAAGGCCGGCCTGAACCTGAGGGACGGCGGCAAGATCGCCGCCGACCTGGACGCGCTGTATGCCTACATCGGCATGCGGCTGACCTACGCGAACCTGCACAACGACGAAGTGGCGCTGGACGAATGCGCACGCCTGATCGAGCCGGTGCGCAGCGCCTGGGCCGAGATCGGCCCGCGTGTGACTGCCGCCGCGCAATGAGCGGTCGACTCCCGATGAACCCGAACGGAACGCCCGCCATGACGTCGCCGCTGCTCAACTACTACGAGGCCATCGAGCAGGCCAGCCAGGACATGCTGGAAGCCGCGCGCAGCGGCAACTGGGACCAGGTCGTGAAGCTCGAAGGCGCCTGCGCGCTGCTGATCTCGCAGCTCAAGCATGCGGCGGCGAACCAGCCGCTGCCCAGCGAGGAGGCGCAGCTCAAGTCGCGCATCATGCAGCGCATCCTGGTCAACGACGCCGAGATCCGCCACCTCGCCGAACCCTGGCTGGAGCAGCTCGACGAGCTGCTGGCCGGCCGTACCAAGACCCTGCACTGACCCTTCTTCCGCGCCGCGCCATGGAAACATTGCCGATGCCGCTGGATTCGCTGTCCGCCCAGCATGGCGGGCTCGACGAATTCCGAATCACCGCACCGCGCGAGATCACCGCGATGCTCAAGCAGTTCCAGGACGGCAACGTCCTGCTGAACCTGAACGGCAGCAACGGGGCGATGCTGTCGACCACGCTGTGGTCGCTCGACCCGGCGCGCAGCCAGCTCAGCTTCAGCGCCGATGCCGGCGCGCCGGTGACGCAGCGGCTGATCGAGTGCGACGAGGCCGTTGCCGTGGGCTACCTGGACAGCATCAAAGTGCAGTTCGACGTGCAGGGCCTGGTGCTGGTGCGTGGCATCGGCGGCAGCGCGATCAGCGCCCGCATGCCGCGCGAGCTGTTCCGCTTCCAGCGCCGCAACGCCTTCCGGGTGCGGCCGCTGCTGCGCAGCTCGCCGGTGGCGCGCGTGCGCCACCCGGCCATCGCCGAGATGCAGCTGGCGCTGCGCGTGATCGATGTGTCGATCGGCGGCTGTGCGCTGTTCCTGCCCGAGGACGTTCCGGCCATCCAGCCGGGCGTGGTGATGAACCAGGTGCAGATCGACCTCGACGCCGACACCCGCCTGGTTGCCAACCTGCGGCTGCAGCACGCCACCGTGCTGGGTGCCGAGGCCAAGGGCGCGCGCATGGGCTGCGAGTTCGTCAACCTCGGGGCCGACGGCGAACGCACGCTGCAGCGCTTCATCGACCAGACGCAGAAGCGCAGGCGGCTGATGTCGCTCGACTAGCCACCGCCGCGTCCTGCGGTGGGGCATCCGTCACGCGCGGGCCGGTCGGGCTCACACACGGTTACAGCTTGGGGGATTCCACCCTCAAGTCCGGCTTTGGAATGCCGAATCTGATGCCATAGCGATTCTTCGCCCCGACAAGGAGCGCACCATGAGCGTCAACAACGTCGCAGGCGTCGGACGTGTCGTGCTGCCGGCGACGCCGGGCCGACCTTCCGACCAGCCACCTTCGCAGCCCAGCCCGGCCAAGGGCGGGACGGGCTCGCTCGTCCAGCTCGACGAGAACACCCAGCAGCCGATCCCGCCGCGCTTCCCGTGGCTGAGCCGGCTGGCGCGAGAGCTCGAGCCCGCCTCGAAGCAGCCCTCGCCCTACGGCAGCGTTCCGCTGCTCGGCGAGAAGCTCGACAAGCAGGCCTAGGCGCACCGGCAGACGCCGGCGCTCAGACCTGCATGTTCATGATCTCGCTGTAGGCCGAGACCAGGCGGTTGCGCACGGTCAGCGTCGCCTGGAAGCCGATCTGCGCCTTCTGCATCGCGACCATGGTCTCCTCCAGGCTGACGCCGGGGTTGCCCATCTGCACTTCGCGCTGCAGCCGCGAGGCCTCGTTCTGATTCGAACTGACCGAACCCAGCGCCTGCGTCAGCGCCTGCTGGAACCCGGCGCCCTCGACGGCGCGGCCCGCCTTCAGCGGCTGGCCATTGGTTCCCAGGCCGGCGCGGGCGGCAGCCTGGGCAAAGTCGAAAGGTTTCAGCGTCACGTTCATGGCATTCCCTCACCATGGGAGATGGCGTGATGCTAGTCACTGCCCCGCCAGCCGTTGGAGGGAACTGGCCGCGATTGCCCGGGCTGTTCGCCGCATCCGCGGGGCTCAAGTTCTCGAACAATCGGTTTCGATCCGGGCGCCTTCGTGCCTGGGGACTGAACCAATCGCCCATGGACACCGCCGTCGTCGCCCGATCCAACGCTGCCCTGCCCCTGGTCGAACCCGCCGGGTTCGGCGCCCGTGTGGCCGCCCTGCCGCTGAAGACCAAGATGATGTTCCTGCTCGGCCTGGCCGCGCTGGTCGCCGTCGTGCTGGCGATGACGATGTGGAACAGCCAGGGCGACTACAAGGTGCTGTACGCCAACCTGTCCGACAAGGACGGCGGCGCCATCATCGCGCAGCTGTCGCAGATGAACGTGCCCTACCGCCACGCCGACGGCGGCGCCGCCATCCTGGTGCCGGCCGCGAAGGTGCACGACGCGCGCCTGAAGCTGGCCGCCGCCGGCCTGCCCAAGGGCTCGGTGGTCGGCTACGAGCTGATGGACGGCGCGCGCTTCGGCCAGACGCAGTTCCAGGAACGCCTGACCTTCCAGCGCGGCCTGGAAGGCGAGCTGACGCGCTCGATCACCGCGCTGGCCGCGGTGCAGAACGCCCGCGTGCACCTGGCCCTGCCCAACCAGAACGGCTTCTTCCGCGAGCAGCAGAAGCCCACCGCCTCGGTCATGCTGACGCTGTACCCGGGCCGCACGCTGGAGCGCTCGCAGATCGCGGGCATCGTGCACCTCGTCTCGTCGAGCGTGCCGGAGATGAACCCGAAGGCCGTCAGCGTGCTCGACCAGACCGGTGCGCTGCTGACCGCCAATAGCGACAGCCCGCAGTCCGGGCTGGACGCGCAGCAACTGCAGTATGTCAACCAGGTGGAGAGCGGCTACCAGAAGCGCATCTTCGAGCTGCTCGAGCCGCTGGTCGGCCGCGACAACCTGCGCGCCACCGTGACCGCCGATGTCGACTTCTCGCAGACCGAAGCGACGGCCGAGGAGTTCTCGCCCAACCAGGGCGACAAGGCCAGCGTCGCGATCCGCAGCCAGCAGGTCAGCGAGCAGAGCGGCTCGCAGGGCGGCGCGCCGTCGGGTGTGCCCGGTGCCACCTCGAACCAGCCGCCGGTGCCCGCCACCGCGCCAGTGACCGGTGCCGCGCAGCCGCTGCAGGCCGCGCAGGGCGGCGGCGGCAACTCGAACACGCGCCGCGACGCGGTGACCAACTACGAGGTCGACAAGACGGTGCGCGTGACGCGCAACGCCACCGGCACCGTCAAGCGCCTGAACGCCGCCGTGGTGGTCAACCACCGCAGCGTGACCGACGCCAAGGGCAAGACCACGACCACGCCGCTGAACGCCGAGGAGATCGAAAAGCTGACCGCGCTGGTGCGCGAGAGCATCGGCTTCAAGCAGGACCGCGGCGACTCGGTGAAGGTGATCAATGCACCGTTCAAGGTCGAGAAGATCGAGAAGGTCGACATCCCGCTGTGGAAGCAGCCGGAGATCCTCGACATGCTGCGCGCCGCCGCGGCGCCGGCCGGCCTGGCGCTGATCGGCCTGATCGTCTTCTTCGGAATGATCCGCCCGGCGATGAAGGCCGCGCTCGCGCCCCCCCCGCCGCCGGAGCCGGGCCAGCAGCTCAGCGCCGTGGTCGACGACGAGACGGCCCTGCCCGACGCCGGCGCGCCGCCGGCACTGCCGGCCCCGAAGAGCAACGCGAACCTCGAGGCCGCACGTGCGCTGGCCAAGGAGAACCCGGCGGCGGTGGCGAACATCGTGCGCGGCTGGGTGAGTGGCGAGACCGCATGATGAAGCAGTGCATGTCGAAGCAGGGCGGGCCGAGCGCCGGGCCGCTCCCAAGCCGGCCCGCATCCCCACGGGGGATCGGCCGACGTACCCGTCGGACGAGGGGCTGACACATGGATGACGAAGGCATCGAGAACGCCGCGATCCTGCTGATGTCCCTCGGCGAGGAGGAAGCCGCCGAGGTCTTCAAGCACCTCGCGCCGAAGGAAGTGCAGCGGCTGGGCGAGACCATCGCCAAGCTGAAGACCATCCCGCGCGAGCGCGTCGACAACGTGCTGGAGAAGTTCAGCACCGTCGCTGGCGAGCAGAGCATGCTCGTCACCGACACCGACGAGTACGTCAAGAGCGTGCTGCGCAAGGCGCTCGGCGACGACAAGGCCAACCTGCTGATCGACCGCATCCTGCAGGGCGCCGACGTGACCGGCATCGAGAGCCTGAAATGGATGGACCCGGGCTCGGTGGGCGAGCTGCTGCGCAACGAGCACCCGCAGATCGTCGCCGCGATCCTGGTCCACCTCGACTTCGATCAGGCCGGCTCGGTGCTCAAGACCTTCCCCGAGCGCCAGCGCAACGAGGTGATGGTTCGCATCGCCACGCTCGACGGCATCCAGCCCTCGGCGCTGAAGGACCTCAACGAGGTGATGAGCAAGGTGCTGGCCGGCGGCGACCGCCTGAAGAAGGCGTCGCTGGGCGGCGTGAAGACCGCGGCCGAGATGATCAACCTGATGGGCAGCAGTGTCGAGACGGCGGTGCTCGACTACATCCGCGAGGTCGACAACGACCTGGCCCAGAAGATCATGGACAACATGTTCACCTTCGACGATCTGGAGAAGATCGACGACAAGGGCATCCAGTCGCTGCTCAAGGAAGTGCAGAGCGAGTCGCTGGTCATCGCGCTCAAGGGCGCGACGCCGGAGATGCGCGAGAAGGTGTTCAAGAACATGTCCACCCGCGCCGCCGAGACGCTGCGCGAGGACCTGGAATCGCGCGGCCCGGTGCGCGTCTCCGAGGTCGAGGCCGAGCAGAAGGAAATGCTCAAGATCGTGCGCCGCCTGGCCGACGAGGGCCAGATCGTGCTCGGCGGCGGTGGTGACGACGAATTCCTGTGATGAGCAACGCCAAGGACAGATTCCGCCAGGTTCCGCCGCCCCCCGGCGGTGGCAAGAGCGCCGCGATGTACACCCGCTTCATCCCGCGCGAGGAGCTGTCGTCCTTCGCGGCCTGGAAGCCGGGCTCACTGGGCGGCGAGGAGGAGGCCGCTGCGGCCGCCGCCGCCGCCGAGCCACAGAAGAGTGCCGAGGAACTGCAGGTCGAGGCGCTGCGCGCAGCGCGCCAGGGCGGCTACCACGACGGCTACCGCGACGGCCTGGCCGCGCTGGAGAGTTTCAAGCAGAGCTTCGCGCAGCAGGCCACCGCGCAGATGGGCGCGCTGGTGCAGTCCTACGCCGGGCAGCTGGACGTGCTGCAGCAGGCCATGGCCACCGCGCTGGCCGATGCCGCGGTGTCGCTGGCGCGCCAGGTGGTGCGCGGCGAACTCGCCGCCAACCCGAAACAGGTCGCGGTGGTGGCACAGGAAGCGATCGAGGCGCTGCTGCTGTCGGCGCGCCACGTCACGGTGCGTGTGCACCCGGACGACCAGCCGCTGGTCGCCCAGGGCGCCGAGGAGATCCTCGCCGCGCGCGGCGCGCGACTGGTCGCCGATGCGGCGGTCACGCGCGGCGGCTGCATCGTCGAGTCCGACATCGGCATCGTCGACGCCAGCATCGAGTCGCGCTGGCGGCGTGCCGCCGCGGCGCTGGGCTCGGAAGCCCCGTGGACCGAGGAGCCCGCCGCATGATGAATTCACCGATCGAGTCGCAGGCGCTGGCCACGACCGCGAACTGGAACCGCTTTCTCGCCGACGTGAAGAACTTCGCCGCCGAGCCGGTGCCGCTGGAGACGGTGGGCCGGCTGGTGCGCGTGGCCGGCCTGGTGCTCGAGGCCACCGGCGTGCGCCTGCCGGTCGGCTCGGTGTGCGAGGTGCGCATGGACGGTGTCTCGCCGGTCACCGCCGAGGTGGTCGGCTTCAACGGCGACCGTGCGTACCTGATGCCCACCGGCGACGTGCACGGCCTGGCCAGTGGCGCGCGCGTCATCCCGCGGCCGACGCCAGTGGTGCCGCTCAAGCTCGGCGCGCTGCGCCACCCCTGGCGGCGCGGCGAGGACCGTACGCTGCACCTGCCGGTGGGCGATGGGTTGCTGGGTCGTGTCGTGGACTCCCACGGTCACCCCATGGACCGCAAGGGCCCGATCGAGCACGTGCACAACGAGCCGCTGATCCGCCGCCCGATCAACGCGATGGACCGCGCCCCGGTGCGCCAGCCGCTGGACACCGGCGTGCGGGCGATCAACGCGATGCTGACCGTCGGCCGCGGCCAGCGCCTGGGCCTGTTCGCCGGCACCGGCGTCGGCAAGTCGGTGCTGCTGGGCATGATGGCGCGCTATACCGCGGCCGACGTGATCGTCGTCGGCCTGATCGGCGAACGCGGCCGCGAAGTCAAGGAGTTCATCGAGGACATCCTCGGCGAGGACGGGCTGAAGCGCTCGGTGGTTGTCGCCGCGCCGGCCGACGCGCCGCCGCTGACGCGCATGCAAGGTGCCAACTACGCCACCGCGATCGCCGAGCATTTCCGCGACCGCGGCATGGACGTGCTGCTGCTGATGGATTCGCTGACCCGCTACGCGATGGCGCAGCGCGAGATCGCGCTGGCCATCGGCGAGCCGCCGGCCACCAAGGGCTACCCGCCGAGCTGCTTCGCCAAGCTGCCGCAGCTGGTCGAGCGCAGCGGCAACGGCGTGGCCGGCGGCGGCTCGATCACCGCCTTCTACACCGTGCTCAGCGAAGGCGACGACAACAACGACCCGATCGCCGACGCGGCGCGCGGCATCCTCGACGGCCACATCGTGCTGTCGCGCGAGCTGGCCGAGGCTGGCCACTACCCGGCGATCGACATCGAGAAGTCGGTCTCGCGGGTGATGACCAGCGTGGCGCCGCCGCCGCACGTCGAGGCCGCGCGGCGGCTGCGCCAGCTGCTGTCGCGCCACAACAAGGCGCGCGACCTGATCCAGCTCGGCGCCTATGCGCCGGGTCACGATGCCGAACTCGACACCGCGGTGCGCCTGGCCCCGGCCATGCGTTCGCTGCTGCAGCAGGACATGCGCGAAAACGCGCCGCTGGCCGCGAGCGTGCAGCAGTTGCGCGCCGTGGTCAGCAGCTGATCTGAAATGACGAGACCGAGAATGACAACCACCGCATCGACAGCGCACGGCGGGCCGAGCGCCGGGCCGCTCCCAAGCCGGCCCGCCATCCCCTCGGGGGATCGGCCGACGTACTCGTCGGACGAGGGGCGGTCATGAGCGATCTTCAGCCGCTGATGTCCCTGCTTTCGCACGCCGAGGGCGAGCGCGACGAGGCCCTGGCCCACCGCCAGCGCATGCGCGAGGCGCTGGACGCCGCGCGTGCGCAGGCCTCGCAGCTGCTCGCCTACCGCGCCGACTACGAGCAGCGCTGGCGCGAACGTTTCGCCCAGCCGGGCCAGGTGCAGCTGCTGCAGAGCTACCACGGCTTCGTCAACCGGCTGACCCAGGCGATCGAGCACCAGGGCCGCGTCGCCGAGCAGGCCGAGCGCAAGCTCGAGCGTGCCGACGAGACGCTGCAGCAGCAAGAGCTGCGCGTGGCCTCGGTGCTCAAGCTGATCGAGCGCCGTGTCGGCGAGATCGAACTGCGCAGCGAGCGCAACGAACAGCGCCAGCTCGACGAGATGGCCTCCCGCGCCGCCTGGAACCGCCTGGCCGCCGCGACCACCCGCTACTGAGGAACGCCATGCACGTCCAGTCCGCATCGAACGCTGCCGCTCCCGCCCGCCCGCACTCGGCCACGCCTCCGGCGGAAGGCCCTGCCAGCAGCGAAGGCGCCTTCGCGCAGCTGCTGGCGAGCCAGCCCGACACCGAGGCCGAGCCGCCGGCCGATCCGGCCCCCGGTTCGAGCGCGGGCGCCCGCCCGGACGAAGCGCGCGCCGCCAAGGCCCGACAGGCCGGCGGACGGCCGACAACGACGGCCAAGGCGACGCCGACCGAGACGAAGCCCGCGGGCACGAAGGACAGCGTCGAGGCCCGCGACGGCCGCCGCGAGGACGAGATCAAGGACGATGCCGACCCCGCGGCCGTCGACCCCGCACTGGCCCAGTGGCTGGCGCAGCTGCAGCGGCCGCAGGCCGAGGCCGGCGCCATGGTGCGTGTTCAGGGTCATGCCCATGGCTCTGGTGCGGCACAGGCGGGTGACGCCGCCGCGGAAGCTGGCCCCGAGGGTCAGGCCGCCACCCCGCTGCAGGCCACCGAGGGACGCGGCGCCGCCGCCGCCCGCGCCTCGGCCCAGCGCCAGGATCAGGCCAGCGAGACGGCCGAGCGCACCGCACTGGCGGATGCGCTGGACGCCCCCGCCGGCACGGCGGACGATGCCACCAGTCCGAGCGCCGCAGCAGCGCGCAGCACATCGGAACAGGGCTTCGTGCTGCCCGCCAGCACCGAACCCACGGCCGCGGCAGCGGCCAGTGCAGCGCCCGCTGCACCCGCGCCCGGCGCCGCTGCGCCGGCCGAGGCGCCGGTCAGCGCCGCCGTGCCGGTGCCGATGGATTCGGCCGACTTCGCCGAAGCCTTCGGCGTGCAGGTCAGCGTGCTGGCGCGCGACGGCGTGCAGCAGGCGGAACTGCACCTCAACCCGGCCGAGATGGGCCCGGTGTCGGTGCAGATCGCCATGGACGGCGAGCGCGCGCACATCGACTTCGGCGCACAGGCCGCGGCGACGCGCGCCGCCATCGAGGCCAGCCTGCCCGAACTGGCCGCGGCGCTGCGCGATGCCGGCCTGACGCTGGCCGGCGGCGGTGTGTCGCAGCAGACCGCCGGCCGTGGCGACGACACGCGCCAGGGCGGCTCCGAACGCCGCGCCGGCACGTCGGATCACACTGCCGCGGCGGATGCCGCAGCGCCGCGCCCGCAGTGGCGCGGCCGCGTCTCGGCCGGCGGCGTGGACTTGTACGCATGAGCGCGCGGGCCGCCGCGGACTGACCGGATTTCCGCCCCTTATTCCCGCATCGGTGCGGGGCCCGGTGCCCAGAATCCTCTTCATGGGCCGGCCTTGCCGCCGAGCCTGCTCATGAAGGAGAGCCGATGTCTGCCGCTGCCGCTCCCGGTGCCGAAGTCGCTGCCGCGCCCCCCAAGGGCAAGAAGAAACTGATCATCATCATCGCCGCCGTGCTGCTGCTGGCCGGCGTGGGCGGTGGTGCCGCGGTCTTCATGATGAAGAAGAAGGCAGCCGAGGCCGCCGCGGCCGCCGAAGCCGAGGGCGAAGACGGCGCCGCCCCGGGGCACAAGAAGGAAGCCAAGAAGGACCACGGCGCACCGCCGGCCTTCCTGCCGCTGGAACCCTTCGTCGTGAACCTGGCCGACAAGGAAACCGACCGCTATGCGCAGATCGGCATCACGCTGGAGATCGACGACGCGAAGACGGCCGACCAGCTCAAGGCCTACATGCCGGCGATCCGCAACGGCATCCTGATGGTGCTGGCACACAAGACCTCGGCCGAGCTGCTCGAACGCAAGGGCAAGGAAGCGCTGGCCAACGAGATCATGCGCGAGACCGTGCGCCCGCTGGGCATCGAGGTCGAGGAGCCGGAAGCCGAGCCGGCCGCCGAGGACGAGGACAAGCCGAAGAAGAAAAAGAAGAAGGCCAAGCCCGCGGTGGAAAGCCCGGTAAAGCACGTCCACTTCTCCAACTTCATCATTCAATGACCACGATGCGGTCGACGTCGACGCACGCGGACCGGGCGCCATGAACCAGCAGATCCTTTCGCAGGACGAGGTCGATGCGCTGCTGCAGGGCATCACCGGCGAGAGCCAGAAGCTCGAGCAGGAGGAGGCGCCCACCGGCGGCATCCGCTCCTACGACCTGTCGAGCCAGGAACGCATCGTCCGTGGGCGCATGCCCACGATGGAGATCATCAACGAGCGCTTCGCTCGCAACATCCGCATCGGGCTGTTCAACTTCATCCGCAAGAGCCCGGAGATCGCCATCGGCGGCATCAAGGTGCAGAAGTACAGCGCCTTCCTGCGCGAGATCGTGGTGCCGACGAACTTCAACATCGTCAGCGTCAAGCCGCTGCGCGGCTCGGGCCTGATCGTCTGCGACCCGACGCTGGTATTCGCGGTCATCGACGCACTGTTCGGCGGCGCCGGCAAGTTCCACACCCGCATCGAGGGCCGCGACTTCTCGCCCACCGAGCAGCGCATCATCACGCGGCTGGTCGAGGTGATCGTCAGCGAGTACAAGAAGGCCTGGCAGGGCATCTACCCGCTGGAGCTGGACTACCAGCGCTCGGAGATGCAGCCGCAGTTCGCCAACATCGCCACGCCCAGCGAGATCGTCGTCGCCACCTCGTTCACGCTGGAGATCGGCGACACCAGCGGCACCATCCACTTCTGCATCCCGTACTCGACGCTGGAGCCGATCCGCGACGTCCTGTACTCGACGATGCAGGGCGACTCCAACGAGCCCGACCGCCGCTGGGTGAACCTGCTGAAGAACCAGATCCAGGCTGCCGAGGTGGAGCTGGTGGCCGAGCTGGCCCATGCCGACGCCACCGTCGAGCAACTGCTCGCCTTCAAGCCGGGCGACTTCATCGAGCTGGACCTCGAGAAGTCCATCCAGGCCAAGGTGGTCGGCGTGCCGGTGTTCGAGTGCCAGTACGGCACCAGCACCGGCAAGTACGCACTGAAGATCGAACGCACGTTGACCGGGTCGAACATGACCTGGCTGGGAGATGGTCATGTCAGCTGAGAACACCGAACAGGACGCGATGGCGGCCGAATGGGCCGCCGCGCTCGCCGAGGCCAAGCCGGCGGAGACCGCCTCGGAGGTGCAGGCCGAGCAGGTCGCGCCGGCGTCGTTCACCAACTTCTCGCCGACCACGGCGACGAACGCGGGCAACGACATCAACATGATCCTGGACATCCCGGTGCAGCTCACCGTGGAGCTGGGCCGCACGCGCATCCCGATCAAGCACATCCTGCAGCTGGCGCAGGGCTCGGTGGTCGAGCTCGACGCGATGGCCGGCGAGCCGATGGACGTGCTGGTCAACGGCTACCTGATCGCCCAGGGCGAGGTGGTGGTGGTCAACGACAAGTTCGGCATCCGCCTGACCGACATCGTGACGCCGAGCGAGCGCATGCGCCGCCTGTCGAAGGGCTGAGATGAACGCATCGTCCGGACTCGGCTCGCTGCTGTGGTTCATCGCGATCCTCGCGCTGATCCCGGCGGCGCTGTGGCTGCTCAAGCGCACGCCGGTGGGCGGCGCGGGCAGCTCGCAGATGCTCAGGAGCGTGGCGGCGCTGCCGCTGTCGGCAAGCCAGCGCATCGTCACCGTCGAAGTGGGCCAGGGCGACGAGCGCCGCTGGCTGGTGCTGGGCGTGACGCCGTCGAGCATCACCACGCTGCACACGATGGCGCCGGTCGAGGGCGTCGCGCCAGCGCCGGCCGGGAGCGGCCCGGCCTTCGCCAGCCTGCTGGCCCGACTGCAGCCGGGCAAGCCCGGCGCGGGAGGCGGCGATGCGCATTGACTTTCGCAAGGGCGGGCTGATCCTCGCCTTGACGGTACTTTCGGCCGTTCCTGCAGCGGCTTTAGCCCAGCAGGCCGGCGGGCCGAACCTGCCGCTGCTGGTCGGCCAGGGTTCGGGCGGCACGAGCTACTCGGTGCCGATCCAGACGCTGCTGTTCTTCACCACGCTGAGCTTCCTGCCCGCGGTGCTGCTGATGATGACCGGCTTCACCCGCATCGTCATCGTGCTGAGCCTGCTGCGCCAGGCGCTGGGCACGCAGGCCGCGCCGCCGAACCAGGTGGTGGTGGGCCTGAGCCTGTTCCTGACCTTCTTCGTGATGGGCCCGACCATCGACAAGGTGTATGCCGAGGCCTACCAGCCCTACGCCGAGAACAAGATTCCCTTCGACGAGGCACTCAAGCGCGGCGAGAAGCCGATGCGCGAGTTCATGCTCAAGCAGACGCGCCAGTCCGACGTGATGCTGTTCTCGCGCCTGGCCAAGATCGACCCGGCGACGCCGGCGGCCGACGTGCCGTTCAAGGTGCTGGTGCCGGCCTTCGTGACCAGCGAGCTCAAGAGCGCCTTCCAGATCGGCTTCCTGATCTTCATTCCATTCCTGATCATCGACATGGTGGTCGCCAGTGTGCTGATGAGCCTGGGCATGATGATGCTCAGCCCGGTGCTGGTGGCACTGCCCTTCAAGCTGATGCTGTTCGTGCTGGCCGATGGCTGGAACCTGCTGCTCGGCTCGCTCGCGGCGAGCTTCGTGACCTGACCCACCGAGACACCGGATGAACCCCCAGATCGTCTTCACCTTCGGCCAGGAAGGCCTGTACACGCTGCTGATGGTGGCCGCGCCGATGCTGCTGACCGTGCTGGCCGTCGGCCTGCTGGTCAGCATCTTCCAGGCGGCCACGCAGATCAACGAGGCGACGCTGACCTTCGTGCCGAAGATCGTCGCCGCGGTCGGGGTGCTGGCCGTCGCCGGCCCGTGGATGCTGACCACGCTGGTCGAGTACCTGCAGCGAACGCTGCAGGCGATCCCGACCGTCGTCGGCTGATCGCTGCCCGCGCTCCGCGTCGTTCACGCCGAGACCCGGCATGCTGACCTTCACCGAAGCGCTGGTGCTGGCCTGGATCACGCCGATCCTGTGGCCATTCCTGCGCGTGCTGGCGCTGTTCGGCACCCTGCCGGTGATCGGCCAGCGCTCGGTGCCGGCGCGGGTGCGCGTCGCACTGGCCTTCCTGATCGCGCTGTGCGCGCAGGTGTCGCTGCCGCCGATCCCGGTCATTCCGCTGGACTCGGCGCTGACCTTCCTGGTCGTGCTGCAGCAGATCGTCATCGGCGTGTCGCTGGGCTTCGCGGTGCGCATCGTCTTCGCCGCGGTGGAGTTCGCCGGCGAACTGGTCGGCCTGCAGATGGGCCTGAACTTCGCCGGCTTCTTCGACCCCGCCACCGGCGGTCAGACCACGGCGGTGAGCCGCTTCTTCGGCGTGACGGTGAGCTGGGTGTTCATCGTCACCGGCGGACACCTGCTGGTCATCGCCGGGGTGATCCAGAGCTTCCACAGCTTTCCGGTGGGCCCGGAGCCGTTCGCCTTCCTGAAGGCGGCGCAGCCGCACCGCTGGGGCACCGAGGTGTTCGTGGTCGGGCTGTGGATCGCGCTGCCGCTGGTGGCGATGCTGCTGTTCGTCAACCTGGTGATGGGCATCGCCTCGCGCGTGGCGCAGCAGCTCAACCTGTTCGCGATCGGCTTCCCGATCACGCTGACGGTCGGCCTGGTCGGCGTGCTGCTGACGCTGCCGATGATGCAGGCGCCGTTCACGATGGCCCTGGAGCGGATGCTCCAGCATTTCCTGTAGCGAATGCTGCAGCAGCTTTCGTAGCGCCAGCGCCAGTGCTGGCATCGGCCAGCCGCTGCGCGAACACGGCCACGGGCAGCGGCTTGCTCATCACCTCGTCGGCACCATTGGCGAGGAACCGGGCACGCGCCTCGGGTTCGGTGACCCCGCTGAGCAGGATGATCCAGGGTCGCGCCGCAGGGTCCACGGGCAACTGGCGGATGCGCCGGGCCAGTTCGAGGCCATCCATGCCGGGCATGTGGAAGTCGGTGATGAGCAGGCGGCCGGGCTCGGCCTGCCATGCCGCGAGCGCTTCGTCGGCACTGCCCAGCGCGCGCACCGTCAGGCCGAGCGAACGCAGGTGCTCGGTGCCGACGAGCAGCGCCACCGGGTCGTCGTCGACCAGCGTCACCGGCCCGGCCAGCGCGGCGGCGGGCCAGTTGGAGACCAGATCGGCGGCGCTCTTCGCCGCATCGCCGTCGACACGCTGCTGCACCGGCACCTCGACGGTGAAGCGGCAGCCGCCGCCCGGCTGGCTCTGCGCGTCGATCTGCCCGCCCATGTGCTCGACGATCTGCCGGCACAGGGCCAGGCCCAGGCCGGTGCCGCCGGCATGGCTGGCGCGTGTCGAGGCCAGCTGCGTGTAGGGGCGGAACAGCAGGGCGCGCTCGTCGGCGCTGAAGCCCGGGCCGGTGTCGGCCACGGCCAGGCGCAGGCGCGTGTCGTCGGCCTGCACGTCCAACGCCAGCGTCACCATGACCTGGCCGGTGGCGGTGAACTTCACGGCGTTGGACAGCAGGTTGCTCAGCACCTGGCCGAGTCGCACCGGGTCGAACTGCGCTTGCTGGCCGGGCGGGCACGACATCTCGAGCCTGAAGTCCAGGCCCTTGGCCCGGGCCAGGGTCTCGAAGGGCTGGCAGGTACGCTCGCACCAGCGCTCCGGCAGCACCCATTCCGTGCTGATGCTGAGCATGCCGCTCTCGGCCTTGCTGAAATCGAGCGTGCGCGACAGCAGCTCGAGCAGCCCGTCGCCGGAATGCTGGATGGCGTCGATCAGCCGCAGATCGTCGGCATCGGTCTGCCGCCGGCCGAGTAGCGAGGCCGCCGAGACCATGGCGGCCAGCGGGTTGCGGACTTCGTGGCCGAGCGAGGCAATGAATCGGCTCTTCGCCTCCGAGCTGTCGCGCTCACGATCGAGGGCCGCGGCCAGCCCCTGTTCGGCGGCGCGGCGCTGCGTGACCTCCACCTGCAGGCGCCGGTGCGAACGCCGCACCAGCAGCGCGGCGACCAGCGCCACCAGCAGCACGGGCACGGCAACGCGCAAGATGTCGGTGGTCGACCAGCCGGGCCGGTACTCGGCCGTCAGCCAGCGGCTGCGGATCGGGCTGCGTTCGTTCTCGCTGAGCGAGTCGAGGCCCTTGGCGAGGATCAGCGCCAGTTCCGGCTTGTCGCGCGGGACGGCGAAGTACAGCTCGCTGTCGCCGTTGGCCACCATGCCGCTGATCGTGAGGTCACCGGGATGGTCGCGCTGCACGAGCTGCGACATCACCTGGAAGTTGCCCATCGCCGCCACGGCCGTGCCGCGCCGCACGCTGGCCAGCGCCTCGCTCAGCGTGGCGTGCGGCTGCAGGCGGATGCCGGGGTGGTTGCGCTGGATCATCGGCAGCAGGAAGTGCCGCGACTGCACGGCCAGCGTGCGGCCGCCGAGGTCGCCGAGCTCGAACGGCCCGCGCTCGCCGCGGCGCGTCACCAGCGCGGTGGGGCTGGAGTTCCAGGGGCCGACGAACAGCAGCGTGTCGTCGCGCACCTCGTTGCGCGCCACCGCGACGCCGACGTCGATCTCGCCGGCCTCCAGCCCTGCCAGGGTCTCGGCCCAGGTGCCTGCCCGCGTCGACTTCACGCCCATGCCGACGCGGCGCAGCGCCTCGTCGAGCAGCTCCGCCCCCAGGCCGCGCAGTTGACCGCCCTGCTCGAGCGTGTAAGGCGCGAAGGCGCGGTCGTAGCCGACGCGCAGCTCGGGGTGCAGCCGCACCCATTCGCGTTGTGCGTCGGTGAGCAGCGCCGAGGAGGCATCGACACCGAGGAAGTGGCGCACCGGCATCCAGCGTTCGAGGATGGCGCGGTGCTCGTCCTCGCTGATGCTGCGCAGTGCCTTGACGACGATGCCATGCAGCACGGTGTTGCCTGGCGCGACGCCCATCGCATAGACGGAGGGGCCGCCTTCGGCGAAGCCACGGATGGCAAGGTTGGTCAGCAGGTTGGCTTCGATCGTGTACGCCGTGATCGGCAACTGGCCGACGCGCAGGTCGGCGCGCCCATCGGACACGGCACGCAGCTCGTCCAGCGGCGTCGAGACGCGCAGCAGCGTGGCCTGCGGAAACCGCTGCACCAGGTAGGACTCGAAGGCGGAGCCGGAGGTGACGGCGATGCGCCGGCCGCGCAGGCCGTCCGCGGTCGAGAAGGCGACGTCGTCGCGCCGCGCCACCCACACCGCCGGCACGCGGAAATAAGGGGGCGTGGCCAGGGCGGCACGCTGCACCGGGTCACCGTCGAGCAGCAGCGGCAACAACTGCGTGCGTCCGGCCATGAACTGGGCATCACGTTCGGCCAGCGTGGGCGACGGCGCGGGCCGCAGCTTCAGCCCCGTGCGTGTTTCGATGAGCCGGAGGTAGTCGGCCACGATGCCGTCGAGCCGGCCCTGGGCGTCGAAGATCTGCAGCGGCGCGATGGTGATGCCGTGGAAGGCCACCGCCAGCTCGGGATGCGAGGCCACGTAGGCGCGCTCATGGTCATCCAGCACGGGGACCGGCGCCGGAGCGGCCGACGCCGACAGCGTCACGCCGGCGAGCCACAGGCCGCACCACGCCAGAACGCCAACCCGGTAACAGGCCCGTAGCCACCCGCGCATTCGCCCCCCACGGCCGGAAAGCCCCAACTCACCTGATCATAAAGTGACGAGTGCACCGCCGCGAGAGGCCATGCGGGCGACGCGCCCGGAGGCCGGGCTTCAGCGTGCGGTTTTGCGCGGACGAGCCGCGAGCGTCGGCTCAGCGGCGGCGCTGCGCCGCGGTCGGGGAGAGATCGGCGGCCTCGTGCGGCGGCACGGTGTCCTCGAAACCCGAGGAGTGGAAGGTGCTGCCGGGCCCCTTGCCATGCCAGGTGCCGGGCCCCTCCAGGCGGCGCTCGCGCCACCACATCAGGCCACGATCGACCAGCAGCCAGGCCGCGACGGCACCGATGACGACGATGAGGGCAGTGATCATGCGCGTGTCCCCGTGATGTGTGCGAATGTACGCAGTCGGTCGGTCGGCTTCAATGCATCCCCCCCGCGGATGAGGGCGCTTGCATCGGCCGCAGGCCGGCGCGCGCCGCGGCGGCCACCGCGGCGCCGAGGTGGCGCAGCACCTCGGCCTCGAGGCGCCAGTGCTGCCAGTAAAGGGGCACGTCGAGCACCTGGCCTGGCCGCAGCTCGACCAGGTCGCCGCTGGCCAGCAGCGGCGCCACCAGCGCATCGGGGTTCATGCCCCAGCCCAGCCCGTGCAGCGCGGCGTGCACGAAGCCGTGGGTGCTGGGCACGCGGTGCTGGGGCGGCGACAGCCGGCGCTTCGAGAGCTGGCGCAGGAAGCGCGCCTGCAGCTGGTCCTTCTGGTTGAAGACGTTGCACGGCGCCTGGGCGAGCGCCGCGTCGGTCACGCCCTGCGGGAAGTGGCGCGCCATGAACGCCGGGCTGGCCACCGCCAGGTAGCGCATGCGCCCCAGCGGCTGCACGTTGCAGCCCTGCACAGGCGCCGGCTCGGCGCTGACCGCAGCCAGCACGCGGCCCTGGCGCAGCAGTTCGCCTGAGTGGTCCTGGTCCTCGACATGCAGGTCGAGGCTGACGTCGTGCTGCATGCGCAGTGCGGCCAGCGCGGGTACGAACCAGGTTGCCAGCGAGTCGGCATTGACCGCGATGGCCAGCGGCAGCGGCGGGGCTGGCCGCCCGGCAACGGCGGAGCGCGAGCCAGGCGCCGCATCGGCCAGGCCGAACGGTGCCAGCGCCTGCGCCTCGAGCAACTGCAGCTGCTGGGCGTGGCGCTGCAGCGATTCGCCGGCCTCGGTGGCGACACAGGGGCTGCCGCGGCGGATCAGCACCCGGCCGAGCCGCTCCTCCAGCGCCTTGATGCGCTGGCTGATCGCCGACGGCGTGACGTGCAGTGCCCGAGCCGCCGCGTCGAAGCTGCCTTCGCGCAGCACGGCAGCGAAGGCAGCGAGTTGGCGGGAGTCGAGCTGCATCAGTTCGGCTAATGGATCTGAAGGAAGTTTAGCTGGACTGCGCTGGCGCAGGCCGGCAGCATCGGTGAGATGGACACTGTCTTCCTGAGCGGCTTCGCGACCTCGGCCGCCTTGATCATCGCGATCGGCGCGCAGAACGCCTTCGTGCTGCGGCAGGGCCTGGCGCGCAGCCACGTCCTGCCCGTGGTGCTGGTGTGCGCACTGTCGGACGCGCTGCTGATCACGCTGGGCGTGGCCGGGCTGGGCCGCTGGGTGCAGGAGCACCCCGCCCTGCTGACGCTGACGCGCTGGGGCGGCGCGGCCTTCCTGCTCGCCTATGGCGCGCTGGCGGCGCGCCGCGCGCTGTCACCCCATACGCTGGCGCTGCAGGGCGCGGCTGTCGGCGACCTGCGTGCCGCGCTGCTCGCCTGCCTGGGCTTCACCTACCTGAACCCGCACTGCTGGCTCGACACGGTGGTGCTGCTCGGCTCGATCGCCGCGCAGCAGCCCGACGACTCGCGCACCACCTTCGCCGCCGGCGCCATCACCGCCAGCGGCGTGTGGTTCTTCGCGCTCGGCTACGGAGCGCGCCTGCTGGCGCCGCTGTTCGCCCGGCCGCTGGCCTGGCGGCTGCTCGACGCCACGATCGCCCTCGTGATGATGGCGATCGCGGCCAGCCTCATTTTCCGACCGTGACCCACTGCACCTCGAGCCAGTTGTCGGGCCGGTGCACCGCAGTGACGTTGCTGCGCGCCGCCCAGGGAATGACCTGGCGGTGCAGCGGGATCACGTGCACCTGCTCCTTGTACTCGCGCATCGCCGCCTTGATCAGGCCCTCGCGCTTCTTCGGGTCGGGCTCGACGCTGGACTGCGCGGCCAGCGCGTCGAACTTGTCGTTCTTCACACCGCCGAAGTTCCAGTAGCCCACGCCCTTCTCGCCGCGGTTGCGCAGCACCGGCGTGAAGGTGGTTTCGGCATCGGTGATCGCGCCGCCCCAGCCCAGCATGTACAGGCTGGTGTCCTGCTTCTCGATCTTCGGGAAGTAGGTGGCACGCGGCTGCGCGCTGACCTTCACCTTGATCTTCAGCTGCGCCCACATGCCGGCCAGCGCGATGCAGATCTCCTCGTCGTTGATGTACCGGTTGTTCGGGCAGTCCAGCGTGACCTCGAAGCCGTCGGCGTAGCCCGCCTCGGCCATCAGCTTGCGCGCCAGCGCCATGTCGTTGGGCAGGCGGCCCTCGATCTCCGGGTCGTTGTAGGAGCCCAGCGGCGACGGCGTCAGCCCGCCCGTGGGGTAGCTCTGCCCGTTCATCAGCTTGGTCTTGATGGTCTCGATGTCGACCGCGTGGTACATCGCCTTGCGCACCCGCGCGTCCTTGAACGGGTTCTTGTCGCCGGGCACGTTGCCGTACAGCAGCTTGTCGCGGGCCTGGTCCATGCCGATGAAGACGATGCGGTTCTCCGGCCCGTCGATGATCTTCACGCCAGCGGTGTTGCGCAGCCGGGCCACGTCGCGCGGGGCCGGGTCGAGCACGAAGTCGATCTCGCCGGAGACCAGTGCGGCCAGCCGCGTCGCGTCGTTGCCGATCGGCGTGTAGACGATCTCCTGCACGTTGCCTTCGAACTTGCCCCACCAGGCCGGGTTGCGCTTGTAGACCGTCTTGATGCCCGGCGCGCGGCTGACCAGCATGTACGGCCCGGTGCCGTTGGCGTTCAGGCCGGCGAAGCTCTCTTCCTTGTTCTTGAAGTCCAGCGGCTTGGTGACCTTGTTCTTCTCGGCCCACACCTTGCTCAGGATCCACAGCGTCTCGAGGTGCTGCAGGAAGATCGGGTTGGGCGCGGCGAGCTGGAACTCGACCGTCAGGTCGTCGACCTTGCGCGGCTTGCCGACCGCGACGGCGTACTGGTTGATCGTCGAGGTCGGCGCGGCGCCACGCTCCATCGAGAACACCACGTCGTCGGCGGTGAACGGCGTGCCATCGTGGAACTTGACGCCCGGCCTCAGCTTGAAGCGCCACAGCGTCGGCGAGACCTGCTGCCACTCGGTGGCCAGTGCCGGCACGATCTCCAGCGACTTGCCGCGGGTGACGAGCTTCTCGTAGACCTGCCCGTTCATCATGTTGGTCATGGACTCGTTCTGCGAGTGCGGGTCCATGGTCTGCGGGTCGCCCTGGCTGGCCCAGCGCAGAGTCTGCGCATGGGCCGGTGCGGCCGCGAACGTGGCAATCAGGGCGGCGGCGGCGAGGCTGGTGGCGATCTGTCGAAGCATGCGGTCCACTCCATGAGGTTCGAAGTGGCCGCAGTGTAGGCGGCGAGCCGCCTCAGCGTGCCGGGTAGCCCTCTTCGGCGAGCGCCTGCTTGACGGCCTCGGCGGGCTGCGTGGTCTCGATGCGCACCGTGTGGCTGGCCAGGTCGCACTGCACCTGGGCGCTGGCGTCGAGCTTGTGCACCGTGCCGGTGACGGTCTTGACGCAGTGGCCGCAGGTCATGTCGGGAAGGGTCAGTTCGATCATGTCGATCTCCAGGTCGGTTGAGGATGATCCAACGATAGACCTTGACACCGTGGCAAGGTCAAGGCGCCAGCTTCAGAAAAGATTCTTGACCCTGACATGATGTCAAGGTCCAGACTGCAGGCATGAACACCGAAACCTCCCTGTCCCTGCCCATCGAGGGCATGACCTGTGCCTCCTGCGTGGGCCGTGTCGAGCGGGCGCTTGCCAAGGTGCCCGGCGTCTCGCTGGCCACCGTCAACCTGGCGACCGAGTCGGCGGCCGTCACGCTTTCCGCTGGCGTGCCGGCGCAGACCCTGGCCGACGCCGTCGAGCGCGCCGGCTATGCCGTGCCGCACGACAGCGCCGACCTGCGCATCGAGGGCATGACCTGCGCCAGCTGCGTGGGGCGCGTCGAGAAGGCGCTGAAGGCCGTGCCGGGGGTGGTCTCCGCCACCGTCAACCTGGCCACCGAACAGGCCCACGTCGAACGGCTGCGCGGTGCGGCAGGTGCCGCCGCGCTGATGGCCGCGGTGCAGAAGGCCGGCTACACCGCGCACGTGATCGTGGCCGACCAGCCGGCCGCCGCCGCGCCCGCGTCACACGACGGCTGGAAGGTGGTGCTGGCTGCCGCACTCTCGCTGCCGCTGGTGGTGCCGATGATCGGCGACCTGTTCGGGCGCCACTGGATGCTCTCGCCGCTCCTGCAGTGGCTGCTGGCCACGCCGGTGCAGTTCGTGCTCGGCGCACGCTTCTACCGCGCCGGCTGGAAGGCGCTGCGCGCCGGCAGCGGCAACATGGACCTGCTGGTCTCGCTGGGCACCAGTGCCGCCTACGGCCTGAGCCTGTGGCTGTGGTGGGCCGACACAGGCGGCATGCCGCACCTGTACTTCGAGTCGGCGGCCGTCGTGATCACGCTGGTGCTGCTGGGCAAGTGGCTGGAGGCGCGTGCCAAGCGCCAGACCACCGATGCGATCCGCGCACTGCAGGCGCTGCGGCCCGAGTCGGCGCGCGTTCGGCGCGACGGGATCGACCTCGAGGTGCCGGTGGCCGAGCTGGCGGTCGGCGACCTGGTCGTGGTACGCCCGGGCGAGCGCTTCGCGGCCGACGGCCTGGTCGAAGAAGGCCGCAGCCATGCCGACGAAGCCATGCTCACCGGCGAGAGCCTGCCGGTGGCCAAGCAGCCGGGCGACCGGGTCACCGGCGGCGCGCTGAACGCCGAGGGGCTGCTGCTGGTGCGCACCCAGGCGATCGGTGCCGAGTCCACGCTGGCGCGCATCGTGCGCATGGTCGAGTCGGCGCAGGCCGGCAAGGCGCCGATCCAGCGCCTCGTCGACCAGGTCAGCGCGGTGTTCGTACCGGTGGTCGTCGGCATCGCGCTGATCACGCTGCTGGCCTGGGGCGGGTTGACCGGTGACTGGTCGGCCGGCGTGCTCAACGCGGTGGCCGTGCTGGTGATCGCCTGCCCCTGCGCACTGGGCCTGGCCACGCCGGCGGCGATCATGGTCGGCACCGGCGCGGCCGCGCGGCACGGCATCCTGATCAAGGATGCGCAGGCACTGGAAGTCGCGCATGCGGTTCGCGTGGTCGCCTTCGACAAGACCGGCACGCTCACCGAGGGCAAGCCGCAGCTGGCGGCCGCCGAAGCGGTGGCGGGCAGCGGCCTCGACCGTGAGGCCCTGGTGGCGCTGGCCGCGGCGCTGCAAGCCGGCAGCGAGCATCCGCTGGCCGCCGCCGTGCTCGCCGCCGCGACCACGCCGCTGCAGGCGGCCACCGAGGTGCGCGCCCTGCCCGGCCGCGGCATCGCGGGCGTGGTGCAGGGGCGCGAACTGCAGCTCGGCAGCACGCGGCTGATGGACGAGCTCGGCCTGTCGCGCGAGGCGCTGCACGAACGCGCGCAGGCGCTGCAGGCCGATGGTCGCACCGTCTCGTGGCTGGCCGGCCGCACGGGCGACGGGCCCTGGCAACTGCTGGGCCTGTTCGCCTTCGGCGATACGCTCAAGCCGGGCGCCGCCGTGGCCATCGCAACGCTCAAGGCACTCGGGTTGCGCACGCTGATGATCAGCGGCGACAACGCCGGCAGCGCCAACGCCGTCGGCCGCGCGCTGGGCATCGACGACGTGCGCGCCGAGGTGCTGCCCGACCAGAAGGCCGGTGTGGTGGCGGCGCTGCGCGAGAGCCTGGCAGGCGATGGCAAGGTGGCGATGGTCGGCGACGGCATCAACGACGCGCCGGCACTGGCCGCTGCCGACGTCGGCATGGCCATGGCCGGCGCGCAGGGCGGCACCGACGCGGCGATGCAGGCCGCCGGCATCACGCTGATGCGCGGCGACCCGGCGCTCGTCGCGCAGGCGATCGAGATCTCGCGCCGCACCACCGCCAAGATCCGCCAGAACCTGTTCTGGGCCTTCTTCTACAACGTGGTCGGCATACCGCTGGCCGCCTTCGGGCTGCTCAACCCGGTCGTCGCCGGCGCGGCAATGGCCCTGTCCAGCGTCAGCGTGCTGAGCAACGCGCTGCTGCTGAAGCGATGGAACCCCGAGCGATGAACATCGGCGAAGCCTCGAAGCAGTCGGCCGTGTCGGCCAAGATGATCCGCCACTACGAGGAACTCGGCCTGCTGCCGAAGGTGCCACGCACCGAGTCGGGCTACCGGCAGTACGACGAGTCGACGGTGCACACGCTGCGCTTCATCCGCCGCGCACGCGACCTCGGCTTCGGCCTGCCGGAGATCGAGACGCTGCTGGGCCTGTGGCGCAACCGCCGGCGCTCGAGCAAGGACGTCAAGCGCATCGCCCAGGAACATGCCGCCGACCTGCAGCGCCGCATCGACGAAATGCGCGCGATGCAGCGCACGCTGCAGCACCTCGCGCATTGCTGCCACGGCGACGAGCGCCCGGATTGCCCGATCCTCGACGACCTGGCCGCCGGGCGATCCGACTAGGCGCGCACCACCCGGTGCGGTGCGGTCACCGGCCGAGCTTCTTCAAGGCCTCGGGGCCGGCCCACAGCTCGTCGAGGTGGGGAAACTTCCACTGCGCGTTGCTCTCGCGCGCAACGATGCCGTCGGCACAGGACGGCGAGGACAGGTCGATCAGCTCGATCGGCACCGGCATGTTCGAGCGCGTCGAGAAGAACAGCTTCACCTTCGGCGAGACCAGCGACGCCTCGTTCTGCTCGACCACCACGCCGAGCTTGCCCGAGCGCATGCGCACCAGCGAGCCGATCGGGTAGATGCCCAGGCTCTTGACGAAGGCCTGGAAAATTTCGGTATCGAACTGCCCCGACCACGAGGCCATCTTGGCGATCGACTCGGCCGGGTCCCAGCCGGCCTTGTAGGGCCGGTTGGAGGTGATGGCGTCGTAGACGTCGCAGACCGCGCCCATGCGGGCCACGCGGCTGAGCGCATCGCCCGACAGGCCATGCGGGTAGCCCTTGCCGTCGGGCCGCTCATGATGGTGCAGCGTCACGTCCAGCGTGGCGTCGGCCACGCCCTTGCCCTCCAGCAGCAGCTCGTAGCCGTGCTGCGGGTGCGTCTTCATGATCTCGTACTCGGCGTCGGTCAGCTTGCCCGGCTTGTTCAGCACCTCGAGCGGCATCATCGCCTTGCCCATGTCGTGCAGCATGCCGGCCAGGCCGACCTCGCGCGCACTCGCCTCGTCCATGCCGAGCTGGCGCCCGAGCGAGACCATCAGCGCGCACACCGCCATCGAATGCATGTAGGTGTAGTCGTCGTGGGTCTTGAGCCGCGCCAGGCTGACGATGGCGCCGGGGTTGCGCCAGACGGAAGAGGCTATCTCGTCGACCAGCGGCAGGCACTTCTCGGTGTCGAGCGCACGACCCATGCGCGCCTCGGCGAACAGCGACGACACCGCTTCACGTGATTGATGGACCAGCGCGGAGGCGCGTTGCAGCTCGGCGCCCAGTTCGGCAGGGGCCGTGGCCGGGCGCGATGGCGGCGCTTCGACAGCCTGAGGCGCTGCAGCGCGGCCCTCGGCGGCGCGCGCCGGTGCAGCGGCATCGCGACGGGGGGCCACGCCCTCGGCCGGCGGCTCGACATCGCGTCCCTTGGCCACGTCGATCCACACTTCCGCGACCGAGCTGGCGCGCAACTTCTCCAGGTCGCCCGGATCGCGCAGGATGAACTTGGTCCGCCAGAAGGGGTGGTCGAGCCATGCCCCGCACATCGCGTGCAGGTGCATGCCCAATCGCAGCTCCTCGACGGAAATCTTCTTCAGCATGGGGAGGCTTCAGCCGGCGTTGCTGTCACACCGGAGTATCGGCCTGCCGACAGCTGACTTGAGCACCCCAAAAAAGCAAAAAGCCGCTGAAAACAGCGGCTTGATGCACGTGCGCCGCGCCGGCGCCCTGGCTTCAGCGGAAGCGCGACTCCGGAACGGTCTTCAGGTCGCTGGGCAGCGTGGCGATGTAGTTCGCCAGCAGCTTCAGTTCGGCATGGCTGTACGGCTTGGCCATGCCGGCCATGATCGCGTTGCCGCGGCCGACCTGCGGGTTGTTCTCGGTCTGGTAGGCCTTCAGCGCCACGTAGAGGTAGTCAGCATGCTGGCCGGCCAGCTTCGGGTAGCTCGGGTCGATCGGCTTGTTCAGGTTCTCGCCGTGGCAGGACGCGCAGTTGCCCTTCTTCAGCAGTTCGGCCACTTGCGCCGGCGGCGTGGGGGCGGGGGCGTCGGCGTTCTTGGCCGGGCCGCCGTGGGTCTCGTAGAAGGCGCCGAGGTCAGCCATGTCCTGGTCGGACAGCGACACGGCGATGCCCTTCATCGTCGGGTGCTTGCGCTCGCCCTTCTTGTAGGCGTTGAGCGCGGCCACGATGTACTTGCCGCTCTGGCCGGAGATCATCGGCACCTTGTGGATCTCGGGAAAGCTGGCCTGGTAGCCCGGGATGCCGTGGCAGCCGATGCACATGGCCGCCTTCTTCTCGCCGGCCTTGGCATCCTGCGCCTGCGCAGGGGTGGCAAAGCCGGCGGCAGCGGCCAGCGCAAGAATCGACGAGATCGCTTTGTTCATGGTCAAAAGGAGGCTGGTTTCCGGGTCCAGCCAACGATTATAGGGGCCCCTTATACTGGCCTGAACGTGAATCAAGACCGCCACCGATGAAGTTCCAAGGCTCCGAAAACTACGTCGCCACCCAGGACCTGATGTTGGCGGTCAATGCAGCGATCACGCTGAAGCGGCCGCTGCTCGTCAAGGGCGAGCCCGGCACCGGCAAGACGATGCTGGCCGAGGAAGTGGCCGCCGCGCTGCGCATGCCCTTGCTGCAATGGCACGTGAAGAGCACCACGAAAGCACAGCAGGGCCTGTACGAGTACGACGCGGTGAGCCGCCTGCGCGACTCGCAACTCGGCGACGAGCGTGTCAAGGACATCCACAACTACATCGTCAAGGGCGTGCTGTGGCAGGCCTTCACGGCCGAACAGCCGGTGGCATTGCTGATCGACGAGATCGACAAGGCCGACATCGAGTTCCCGAACGACCTGCTGCGCGAACTCGACCGCATGGAGTTCTACGTCTACGAGACGCGCGAGATGGTGCAGGCGCGGCACCGCCCGCTGGTGTTCATCACCTCGAACAACGAGAAGGAGCTGCCCGACGCCTTCCTGCGCCGCTGCTTCTTCCACTACATCAAGTTCCCGGACGCCGACACGATGCAGAGCATCGTCGACGTGCACTTCCCCAAGTTGAAGAAGGAGCTGCTGGCTGCCGCGCTGCGCAACTTCTACGAAGTGCGCAACCTGCCTGGCCTGAAGAAGAAGCCGAGCACCTCCGAACTGCTCGACTGGCTGAAGCTGCTGGTGGCCGAGGACATCCCGCTCGAGGCGCTGCAGAGCAAAGACGACAAGGTTGCCGTGCCGCCGCTGGTCGGCGCGCTGCTGAAGAACGAGCAGGACGTGTCGCTGTTCGAGAAGCTGGTGTTCATGCAGCGCCACAATCGTTGATGAAGCCCGTCGAGCCGGTCACGCTGGAGCGCGCGCCGGTTCGGCTGGTGCCGCTGGGCCTGGAGCATGAAGAAGGGCTGAAGCGCGCCGCCGCCGACGGCGAACTCTGGAATCTGCGGGTCACCTCGGTGCCCGAGCCGGAACACACCCGCACCTACATCGAGACCGCGCTGCGCGGCCGCAGCGAAGGCCACCGCTTCCCGTTCGCGGTACTCGACTCCGCCACCGGCGAGGTCATCGGCTGCAGCAGCTACCACGACATCGTTTCCGCCGTGGAGCGGCTCGAGATCGGCTGGACCTGGTACGCCGCCAGCCGCCAGCGCAGCGCCGTCAACACCACCGCCAAGCTGCTGCTGATGCAGCACGCCTTCGAGACCCTGGGCGCACAGCTGGTCGGCTGGCGCACCGACAACTTCAACTTCGCGAGCCAGCGCGCCATCGAGCGCCTCGGAGCGCGCAAGGACGGCGTGCTGCGTCACCACGCACTGCGCCGCGACGGAACGGTGCGCGACACCGTGATGTACAGCCTGGCCGCCGGCGAATGGCCGGAGGTGAAGGCGCAACTGCTCTGGCAGCTGACCCGGCCGCGCTGAGCAGGTTCCTTTCGAGGGGAGGAGGAAGAGCATGGCGAAGGCCAGGAAGACCATCACGGTCGATGACCTGTGGAAGTTCGAACGCATCGGCGGGCTGTCGCTGTCGCCCGACGGTGCGCAGGCGGTGTGCTCGGTGCAGAGCTTCTCGATGGAGGAGAACAAGGGCAGCTCGGCGCTGTGGCTGCTGTCCACCTTCGGCGGCGGGCCACGGCGCCTGACGCAGTGCGGCGAGAAGGACGGCCAGGCCGCCTGGTCGCCCACCGGCGAGCGCATCGCCTTCCTCGCCCGCCGCGAGCAGCAGGGCCAGAAGGACGAGACGCCGCAGCTCTACGTCATTGCGCCCGACGGTGGCGAGGCGCGGCGGATCAGCGACTTCGCGCCGGGCATCGAGTCGTTCAAATGGTTTCCCGACGGCAAGCGCATCGCCTTCGCCGCCTGGGTGTGGCCGGATCTGCGTGGCCCACGTGCCCAGGTCAAGGCCTGGAAGGAGTTCAAGGCGCGCAAGGAAAGCGGCTACGTGACCAGCGAGGCCCAGTACCGCTACTGGGACCACCACGTGCCGATGGGCCGCGTCGCGCACCTGCACGTGCTCGACGTCGCCAGCGGCCGCGTCACCGACCTGTTCGAGGGAACCGGCTACGAGCTGTCGCGCGCCGAGCCCGATGCGAACTGCTTCGACATCGCGCCGGACGGGCGGCACATCGCCTTTGCCTACGACCCGGGCGAAGAGAAGAAGCTCGACACGCCGCGCGCGCTGGCCGAGCTGAACCTGCGCAGCGGCCGCATCGAGGTGGTCGCGCACGACAAGGCCTGGGACATGGAGTCGCCGCGCTACAGCCCGGACGGCACGCGCATCGCCTTCGTCGGTGCGAACCAGGGGAAGAAGCACACGATGCCCGGGCGGCTGGCCGTGCTCGAGCGCGGCGGCCGCTGGCGCGCGCTCAGCGAGGCCTGGGACCATGCAGTGCACGCGCCGCTGCGCTGGAGCGAGGACGGCCAGGCCGTGCTCTTCACCGCCGAACAGGAGGCGCGCAACCACCTGTGGCACTTCGAGCTGCGCTCGCGCAGCGCCTCCCGCGTGGTCGAGGGTGGCTGGGTGCAGGGCTTCGACACGGCGGCCGGCGTGCTGGTCAGCGCCGCCGACGCGATGGACCACCCGGCACGCGTGCACGCCCACCGCGACGGCGAGGCCCCGCGCCGGCTGGAGCGCTTCAACGACGAGCTGCTGGCCACGCTGAAGTTCGGCGCGCACGAGGACGTGCGCTTCAAGGGCGCGCAGGGCGACGAGGTGCAGATGTGGGTGGTCTACCCGCCCGGCTTCGACCCGCGCAAGAAGTACCCCGTCCTTCACAGCATCCACGGCGGCCCGCACGCCGCGTCGGCCGACACCTTCCACTACCGCTGGAACAACCATGTGTTCGCCGCGCAGGGCTACGTGGTGGCCTGCGTGAACTACCACGGCTCCAGCGGCTTCGGCTATGCGTTCCTCGACAGCATCACGCACCGCTGGGGCGAGCTGGAGCTGCAGGACGTCGAAGCCGCCACCGACTGGCTGCTGAAGAAGCCCTGGGCGGACCGCCAGCGCGTCTTCGCCACCGGCGGCAGCTACGGCGGCTACATGGTCGCGTGGATGAACGGCCACGTGAAGCCCGGCCGCTACCAGGCCTACGTGTGCCACGCCGGCTGCTTCGACTGGGTGGCGATGTTCGCCGAGGACGCCTACACCTGGTTCCCGCGCGAGCTCGGTGCCTCGTACTGGGACGACATGGCCAGGGTGCACGCGCAGAGCCCGCATGCCTTTGCCGGCAAGATGAAGACGCCGACGCTGGTCATCCACGGCGCACTCGACTACCGCGTGCCCGACGGCCAGGGCCTTGCCTACTACAACACGCTGAAGGCGCGCGGCATCGACGCGCGGCTGGTCTGGTTCCCCGACGAGAACCACTGGATCCTCAAGCCGCGCAACTCGAAGCTCTGGTACACGGAGTACTTCGACTGGCTGAAGGCGCACGACCCGGCGCGGCGCCGCCCGCGCAAGACGGTCAGCGCACGACGCTGACGCGCGGCGCGCCCGGCGGCGGCTCGGCTTCGACGCGGTTGCGGCCGCCGTCCTTGGCGCGGTAGAGCGCCGCGTCGGCGCGCGCCAGCAGCGCGGCCAGGTCGTCGCTGGCGCCGGCCCATTGCGACAGGCCGATCGACAGCGTCAGCGGCATCGCCTCGTCCTGCCAGCGCGGCGGCAGGGCCTGGCAGCGCTCGCGCAGCCGCTCGGCGACCTCCTGCGCCTGCGGCAGCGTGGCGCCGGGCAGCAGCACGACGAACTCCTCGCCGCCCCAGCGGCCGACGCGGTCGATGTCGCGCATCTGCGCGGCCAGCAAGGTGCCCAGGTGCTGCAGCGCCCGGTCGCCGGCGGCATGGCCCTGCTGGTCGTTGACCGACTTGAAGTGGTCGGCGTCGATCATCAGCAGCGAGAAGGGCTCGCCGAGCCGGCGCGAGCGCTGCACCTCGTCTTCCAGCGCCTGCTGCGCGGCGCGGCGGTTGAGCAGGCCGGTCAGCGCATCGAAGCGCGAGCTGCGGCGCAGCTCGACCACGCCGCGCGTGACCACCAGCGCCACCAGTGTCAGCTGGAACACCAGCGCCAGCACCAGGTACGCGAAGGCCGCGCTGACGTTGAGCGAACTGTCGGCCGTGACCTCGGCGACGATGGTGCCCGGCGAGACGACCGCCCGCGCCGCGCGCAGCCCGAACACCAGGCCGCCGAGCAGCAGTGGCACCGCCAGCACGGCGCCCCAGCGCAGTTCCATGCGCGCACGTGCCTCGCGCTGCAGGTCCCAGCCGACCGACAGGCACAGCGCCGAGAGCGCGCCGGAGATGATCGCCACCCGCCAGGCGCCCTGTTGCGGGTCCAGGCCGACGACGGTGACCGTGACTGTGGCCAGCAGGACCAGCAGGTGCCAGCGCCACGGCCGGGCGCAACCGAAGAAGGCCCACACGCCGCGTTGCAGCACGACCAGCGAGACGACGATGCACAGGTTGGCCAGCGCTCGCACCGACTCGATACCCGGTTTGACGGAGATCACGAACAGCACCAGCGAGAGCGCGCTGAGCGCTGCGTACAGGGCCCAGTGCAGCGCCGCCCGGCGTGATTCCGGCATCAGCGCCGCGCCGGCCAGCCAGCCGAAGCCGAGCACCGCCTGCTGGCAGGCGACCATCAGGAAGGCGATCTCGGTGGCGGTCAGGCTGGACATGGGCCGGGATTGTCGGCAGCCGCGCTGCGCCGTGAAACACCTAGCTGCCGCGCCGATGCGGCCGGGCGTGTATCCTCCTCGAAGAAACCCTCCCAGCCCGGTGCGTCGATGCTGATCAACTTCTTCTACACGCTGCGCGCGGCCAAGCTGAAGGTCTCGGTCAAGGAGTACCTGATGCTGCTCGAGGGCCTCCGGGAAGGCGTGATCGACAACTCGGTCGACCAGTTCTACTACCTGGCGCGCACCACGCTGGTCAAGGACGAGGCCCAGTTCGACAAGTTCGACCGCGCCTTCGCCGCCTACTTCAAGGGCGTGGAACTGCTCACCGACTTCACCCAGGACATCCCGCTCGAGTGGCTGCAGAAGAAGCTCGAGCTCGAGCTGAGTCCCGAGGAGAAGGCGGCGATCGAGAAGATGGGCTGGGACGAGCTGATGGAGACGCTGAAGAAGCGCTTCGAGGAGCAGAAGGAACGCCACGAGGGCGGCAACCGGATGATCGGCACCGGCGGCACCAGCCCGTTCGGCGCCTACGGCTACAACCCGCAGGGCATCCGCATCGGCCAGGACAAGGGCCGCAACAAGAGTGCGGTCAAGGTCTGGGACCAGCGCCAGTACAAGGACTACGACGACACGCTGGAACTCGGCACGCGCAACATCAAGGTCGCGCTTCGCCGGCTGCGCCGCTTCGCGCGCGAGGGCAGCGAAGAGGAACTCGACCTCGACGACACCATCCGCGCCACCGCCGCGAACGCGGGCTACCTCGACATCAAGATGGTGCCCGAGCGGCACAACAAGGTGAAGGTGCTGCTGCTGATGGACGTCGGCGGCACGATGGACGAACACATCCACCGCGTCGAGGAGGTGTTCAGCGCCGCCAAGAGCGAGTTCAAGCACCTCGAGTTCTATTACTTCCACAACTGCGTCTACGACTTCATGTGGAAGAACAACCGGCGCCGCTACAGCGAGAAGTTCCCCACCTGGGACGTGATCCGCAAGTACAACAAGGACTACAAGCTGATCTTCGTCGGCGACGCGACGATGAGCCCGTACGAGATCCTGCAGCCGGGCGGCAGCGTCGAGTACAACAACGAGGAGCCGGGCGCCGAGTGGCTGCAGCGGCTGACCAGCGCCTTCCCCAAGTTCGCCTGGATCAACCCCGAGCCGCAGGGCGTGTGGGGCTACCGGCAGAGCATCTCCATCGTCCAGCAGCTGATGAACCAGCGCATGTTCCCGCTCACGCTGCAGGGGCTGGAAGGGGCGATGCGCCTGCTGAGCAAATGACCCGTCTCGCGCCGCGTCCGGCGCGGGTCGCCGGTCTTGCGGCGCTGCTGCCGGCCCTGCTGGCGGGGTGTGCCGCCCTGCCCTTTGGTGACCCGGCCGAACGCACCGATGCGAATGGTCCGGCGGCCACCGCCGCAGCGTCGCGCGCGCAGTACCGCGTCGAGGTGGACGCGCCCGACGCGCTGCGGCCGATGCTGACCGAGTTCCTGGACCTGTCGCGCTTCCAGAACGCGCCGGACACCGAGGCGATCGACAGCACCGAGCTGAACCGCCTGGCCAATGCCGCGCCGGCCCAGGCGCGCACGCTGCTCGAGACCGAAGGCTACTTCTCGGCCGTCGTCGAGACCTCGCGCAGCGTCGGCGAGGGTGGCATCCCGGTGGTGCGCGTGAAGGTCGATCCCGGGCCGCGCAGCCGCATCGGCAGCATCGGCTTCGTCGTGAACGGCGAGCTGCAGGACGGCGCCACCGCCGAGCCCGACAGCGACGCCGCACGCCTGCTGACCAGCCTGCGCAAGGACTGGGCGCTGCCCGAGGGTGCGCCGTTCCGGCAGTCGGCCTGGTCGGCCGCCAAGACGACGACGCTGGCCAGGGTGCGCGCCGAGGGTTACCCCGCCGCCATCTGGCAGCAGACCGCGGCCCAGGTCGACGCGACCGAGCACCGAGTGGCGTTGACGCTGGCGCTCGACAGCGGCGTGCTCTACCGCGTCGGCGAGATCCGCGTCGAGGGCCTGCAGCGTTACGAGGAGAGCACGGTGCGCCGCCTGGCCACCGTCGGCGCCGGCACGGCCTACAGCGAGAAGCTGCTGCTCGACTACCAGGAGCGACTGCAGAAGCTCGGCCTGTTCGAGAGCGCGACGGTCGAGCTGGACCCGAACCCGGTGACGCCCGCGGCCACGCCGGTGATCGTGCGCGTGCGCGAGCTGACGCTGCAGCAGGCCACCGTCGGCGTCGGCGTCAGCGCCAACACCGGCCCGCGCGTGACGCTGGAGCATCGCCACCGCCGGCCCTTCGACCTCGACTGGGTGGCCACCAACAAGTTCGAGCTCGGCTCGGCGCTGAAGTCGTGGAACGGCGAGCTGATCTCGCACCCGCTCGAGGGCCTGTACCGCAACCTGGTCGCCGGCAACGCCGAGCGGCTGCGCAGCGGCGAGGAGATCCGCACCTCCTGGACGGCGCGCTTCGGCCGCACGCAGGACACCCAGCGCATCGAGCGCCTGTACTTCGGCGAGCTGACCCATGCGCGGGTCGACAACACCGCCGGGCGCACCCGCAGCGAGGCCATCACCGCGAACTACCACTGGGTCTACCGCGACGTCGACAGCGTGCTGCTGCCGACCAAGGGCTACACGCTGTCTCTGCAGTCGGCGATCGGCCGCTCGCGCAACTCGACCGAGGAGAACGGCCCGTTCGGCCGCGGTTACGGCCGGCTCACGGTCTACCAGCCGCTGGGCTCGGCCTGGTACGGCAGCGCGCGCATCGAGGCCGGACAGATCTTCGCCGCCGACGCGGTGGGCGTGCCCGACACGCTGCTGTTCCGCGCTGGTGGCGACGACTCGGTGCGCGGCTATGCCTACCGCACGCTGGGCCCGGTGGTCGATGGCGCGGTCACCTCGGGCCGCGTGATGTTTACCGGCAGCGCCGAGATCGCGCGACCGATCTCGCCACGCATGCCGGCCGTCTGGTGGGCCGCCTTCGTCGACGCCGGCAACGCTGCGCAGCGCTGGAACGACCTCAGCCCGGCGCTCGGCTACGGCCTGGGCCTGCGCTGGCGCAGCCCGGTGGGGCCGCTGCGCGTCGACCTCGCCTACGGCGAGGAAGTGCGCAAGGTCCGTCTGCACCTGAGCGTGGGCATCGCGTTCTAGGCCCATGGAGACGGTACCGATCCGCCGCCCCAGCTGGGGCCGCCGCGCGACGCTGATCGGCGCGCTGCTCGCGGTCGCGGGCATCGCGCTCGCAGCGCTGCTGTGGCTGCTGCGCACCGAGGCCGGCGCGTCCTGGGTGATCGGCCGCCTGCCGGGTGTGCAGGCCAGCGGCGTGCGCGGCATGCTGCTCGGCGACTTGGCGGTGAAGCAGCTGGTGATCACCTTGCCACGCAACGGCTCGGTGGTGGTCGAGGACGCCTCGTGGCAGGGCCTCCACTTGGCCTGGGCCCGAGGGGGCCGGCCGCACGTGTTGCTGGACCGGCTCACGGTCGCCCGACTGCGTGTGCAACCCGGTGCGCCGGCCTCGCCGCCCACGCCGCCGCCGACCACGCTGGCCTTGCCGATCGAGCTGGAAGTCGGTGCGCTGGAGATCGCCACCGTGGAGATCGTGCCGCTAGGCGAGACCCCGCTGAGCCAGATTCGCGCCCGCCTGCACCTCGGCGCCGAGGACGGCGCGCTGCACCGGCTCGACGGCCTCGCGCTGGCCTTCGGCCGGCTGCGCGCCACGGGCGAGGCGACGCTCGGCAGCGCCGGGCCGCTGCCGCTGCAGGCCCGCCTCGCGCTGACGCAGGAGGGCGCGGTCGCCAACGCCGAATGGTCGGCGCGCGCGACCGTGGCCGGGCCGCTGGCGGCACCGCGCCTAGAGGCCACGCTGCGCGCGCAGCCGGCCGCGGCGCCCGGCGCCGCAGCGCTGCCGGCGCAGACGCTGGACCTGAACGCCGTCCTGCGCCCCTTCGAGGCCTGGCCGATCGGCGATCTGGCCGCCAAGGCGCAGGGCCTGGACCTCTCGGCCTTCCACCCGTCGGCCCCGGCGACTGCGCTGAGCGGCACGGCCAGCGCGCGCAGCCAGGCCGCCAGTCAGCCGGCGCAGGTCAGCGTCACGCTGGACAACGCCGCGCCTGGCCTGTGGAGCGAAGGCCGGTTGCCGCTGCGCCAGCTGGTCGCCGAGTTGCAGGCGCGGCCGGACGATCCCTCGCGCCTCGAGTTCCGCCGTCTGGCCGCCGAGCTCGGCACGCCACGCCAGCCGGCCGGTCGGATCGGGGGCCAGGGTCGCTGGACGCGCGAGGGCTGGTCGCTGGAGGCCACGCTGGCCGACGTGCAGCCGGCGCGGCTGGATGCACGCGCACCGGCGATGCGGCTGAACGGCCCGCTGACGCTCACCGGCAGCCCGGCCGCCGCGGCGGCGCAGTCCGTCTCGGCACGCGCCGACATCGCCGGCGTGCTGAGCGAACGCGGCGGCGAGCGCGCGGTGCGACTGCAGTTCGAGGGCGGCTGGACGCACGAGGCCGGAGCCGACCGCCTGGAGATCGGCAACGCACAGGCCAGCGCCGGCGCCGCGCGCGCCACGCTGTCCGGCCAGGCCCGCCGGCCCTCCGCCACGGCCGCGTGGCAACTGAAGGGCAAGGCGACGCTGGCCGACTTCGACCCGGCCCTGTGGTGGCGCGGCCGCGAGGACTCGCCCTGGCGGCGCGGGCCGCACAAGCTCAACGCCCGCGGCGAGTTCGATCTCTCGCTGCCTCTGGCGGACGCGGCCGCAAGCAGCACACTGGCGCGCTGGGCTGCCGTGCGCGGAGAGGCCAGCGTCACCCTCGCCGACAGCCTCCTCGCCGGCGTGCCGCTGCGCGGTGAGCTGGCCCTGCGCGCCGCCGCGGGCCGGCCCCAGGCAACGCTGAAGGCCGAGCTCGACGGCAACCGCATCGACGCCACCGGTCGGCTCGGCGCTGCGCGCGACGGGGCGGACGACGCCTGGGAACTGACGCTGGAGGCCCCCGGGCTGGCCCGCCTGGCACCGCTGGCGCGGCTGGCCGGCGGTGACATCGCCGGCAGCCTGAACGCGAAGCTGCAGGCCAGCGGGCGCTGGCCAGCCATGAACAGCACCGGCCAGGCGCAGGCCAGCGCCTTGCGCGCCGGCGCGCTGAGCGTGCAGCGCGGCAGCGCGCGCTGGCAGGCCGGCACCACGCTGGACGCGCCGGTCGATGCCGAGCTCGACCTGACCGGCCTCGTCGTCGGCGCGGCACGCTTCGACACTGCGCGGCTGCGCGCCCAGGGCAGCGGCCGCGCGCACCGGATCGAGCTGCAGGCGCAGAGCCAGGTGCGGCCGCCGGCCTGGGTCGACGAGCTGCAGGGCTCTGCGGGTGACGGCAAGGCGCCGACCCAGGTGCGGCTCCAGGCACAAGGTGGTTTCGTGGCCGGAACGGTCGGCGCCGTCGGCGGCTGGCGCGGCACGCTGCAGGAACTGCAGGCCGGCAACGCCGGCGGCGAGGCGGCCTGGCTGCGCCTGCGCGACGTCGCCTTCGACATCGGCGGGCTCGACGGCGGCGCGGCCCAGCTGCTGCTGCAGCCGGGTCGGGCCGAGCTGCTGGGCGCGGCGCTGCGCTGGGACCGCATCGCCTGGACCGCCGCCCATGCCGGCGCGCCGATGCGCCTGGACGCCAAGGCCGAACTGGAGCCGCTGACCGTGGCCCCGCTGCTGCAGCGGCTGAACCCCGAGTTCGGCTGGGGCGGCGACCTGCGGCTGCGCGGCCAGATCGAGTGGCGCAGTTCGCCGGCGCTGGCGGCCGACATCGTCCTCGAGCGCGAGCGCGGCGACCTGTCGGTGACCGACGAGACCGGCGTGCAGTCGCTCGGCCTGACCGACCTGCGCCTCGGCCTGAACGTGGCCGACGGCGTGTGGAGCTTCACGCAGGGCCTGGCCGGCTCGACGGTGGGCGTGGCCGCGGGCGCCTTCGTCGCGCGCACCACGCCGCAGGCGCCGTGGCCGAATGCCGACACGCCGGTCTCCGGCGTGCTGGAGCTGCAGGTCGGCAACCTCGGTACCTGGAGCCCGTGGGTGCCGGCCGGCTGGCGGCTCGGCGGCGCGCTGCGCATCAGCGCCGGCATCGGCGGCCGGCTGGGCGCGCCCGAATACCTCGGCGCGGTGCAGGGCAGCCAGCTGTCGGTGCGCAACTTCCTGCAGGGCGTCAACGTGACCGACGGCGAGATCCGCGCCGAGCTGAAGGGCGAGACCGCCCGCATCGAGACCTTCACCGCCCGGGCCGGGAACGGCACGGTCAGCCTCACCGGCGATGCCAGTTTCGGTGCCGCCCCGGTGGCCCGGCTGGCGCTGCAGGCGCAGCGCTTCCAGCTGCTCGGCCGGGTCGACCGGCGCATCGTGGTCAGCGGCAGCTCGACGCTGCAGATCGACCGCGAACGGCTGGCGCTGGCCGGCCGCTTCGGCGTCGACGAAGGCCTGATCGACTTCACACGCAGCGATGCGCCGGGGCTGTCCGACGACGTGGTGGTCGAGAAGCGGCCGGCCGCGAAGAATGCGGCCGCCGAACCGCGGCCAGCGGCGGGTACGGTGCGCATGCCGCAGGTCGACATGGACCTGCGCGTCGATCTCGGCGAACAGCTGCGCGTGCGCGGCCGCGGTCTGGACACCGGTTTGCGCGGCGAACTGCGCGTGACCGCGCCGGGCGGCCGGATGGCGGTCAACGGCACGGTGAATGCCGTCGGCGGCACCTATGCCGCCTATGGCCAGAAGCTCCAGATCGATCGCGGCCTGCTGGCCTTCAATGGCCCGGCGGAGAACCCGCGGCTGGACATCGAGGCGACGCGGCCCAACCTCGACGTGCGCGTCGGCGTCGCGGTGACCGGCTCCGCGGTCAACCCGCGGGTGCGGCTGTTCTCCGAGCCGGAGATGTCCGACCTCGACAAGCTGTCCTGGCTGGTGCTGGGGCGCGCGAGCGATGGCCTGGGCCGCACCGACACGGCTCTGCTGCAGCGCGCCGCACTGGCGCTTCTGACCGGCGACGGCCGTAGCCCGACCGACCCGCTGACGCAGGCCATCGGGCTGGACGATGTGTCCGTCCGGCAGAACGACGGCGAGGTGCGCGAGACGGTCATTTCGCTGGGCAAACAGCTGTCGCGGCGCTGGTACGTCGGCTATGAGCGCAGCCTGAACGCCACGGCCGGCACCTGGCAGCTGATCTACCGCATCGCCCAGCGCTTCACGCTGCGCGCGCAGTCCGGCGAGGACAGCTCGCTGGACGTCATCTGGACCTGGCGCTGGAACTGACGCCGGGACGGACACACCGGGATCCGAGCGCGGCCGGGATGCGAGAATCCCGCGCCTCCCGCCGTAGTTCAATGGATAGAACGGCCGCCTCCTAAGCGGCAGATACAGGTTCGATTCCTGTCGGTGGGACCAGGCGCCGCACCCGACTGCAAGCTAGGGGAATGGGCTGCCCATCGCCGCCCGGCTCCGCTACGATGGAATGGCCGTCCGTTCCATTTGACGGCGAGTCGAGAACAGGCGGTTTCCATGGCGCGGCTCACGGCGAACAAGCAGCATCCCCCGGCCAAGCTGGTCTGGCGTGTCACGCCCGAGGCCCCCATGGGCGAATACGTCGACCCGAAGCAGGCGGCCACCAAGGTGGTCGGGGCTCACGCGCCGGTCGACCCGCGAGAGAACGGGTTGCTCGCTTCCTCGCTCGAACTGCTGCGCGGCGTGCGCATCAGCGAGGCGCCGATGGACACGCTGCCCGGCGAACTCATCGACGAGTTCATGAAGCTCAAGCGCTGAGGCCAGCGCTGTCCTGCCGCAGCGAGCGCGACAGCAGCAGCACCGGGATCAGGCCGACGGCGACGATCGCCAGCGAGGGCAGCGCCGCTTCGCCGAGCCGTTCGTCGCGGGCGAGCTGATAGGCCACCACCGCCAGCGTGTCGCTGTTGAAGGGTCGCAGCACCAGCGTGGCCGGCAGCTCCTTCATCACGTCGACGAAGACCAGCAGCATCGCGGCCAGGCCGGCGCGGCGCAGCAGCGGCGCGTGGAGTTCGGCGAACAGGCGCGTGCGCGTCGCACCGAGCATGCGCGCCGTTTCGTCGACCGACGGCGGCACGCGCGCGTAGCCGGCCTCGACCGACTGCAGCGCAACCGCCGAGAAGCGCACCAGGTAGGCGTACATCAAGCCGAACAGCGTGCCGGTGACCAGCGCCGTCGTGCCCGCCTGCGGCGCCACCTGCTGCAGCCAGCCGACCGGCAGCAGGATGCCCACCGCCACCACGGCGCCCGGCACGGCGTAGCCGAGCGAGACGACACGCGCCGCGCCACGCAGCGCCGCGCTCTCGCGCAGTCGCAGCGCGAAGCCGAGCAGCAGCGCCATGCCGGTGGCCAGCAGGGCAGCCAGGCCGGCGAGCTTGAAGCTGGTCCAGGCCCATTGCGCGAAGCGCGCCAGCGGCAGGCCGAACTCGGCGTTGGCCGCCTCCAGCCAGACCAGCCGAAGCAGCACAAGCACCGGCAGCACGAAGCCGAGCAGCACCGGCAGCGCGCAGAAGCCCACGGCCAGCAGTGCCCGGCTGCCGCGCAGTGCGATCGGCCGGGCTTCGGCCGCATGCACCGCGCCACTGCGCGTGGCAGCAAAACGCAGGCGCTTCTGCGCGCGCTGCTCGACCCACAGCAACAGCGCCACGACGACCAGCAGCACGGAAGCGAGCTGGGCGGCCGCGTCACGGTCGACCATCACCAGCCAGGCCTTGTAGATACCCGTGGTGAAAGTCGATAAGCCGAAGTAGGCACCAACACCATAGTCGGCCAGCGTTTCCATCAAAGCCAGTGCCACGCCGGCGGCGAGCGCCGGCCGCGCCAGCGGCAGCGCCACCTCGCGCACGCGGCGCAAGGTGCCGGCGCCGAGCAGCCTCGCCGCCTCCATCAGCGGCACGGCGCGCTCGCTGAGCGCGGCCCGCGTCAGCAGGTAGACGTAGGGGTAGAGACACAGCACGAACAGGATCGCCGCACCCCACAGGCTGCGCACGTCGGGCCACAGCGCGCCCTGGGCACCGGTGGCGGCACGCAGCCAGCTCTGCAGCGCGCCGCTGTACTGCAGGAAATCGGTGGCGGCGTAGGCCAGCACGTAGGCCGGCATGGCCAGCGGCAGCAGCAGCGCCCACTCGAAGACGCGCCGCAACGGGAACTCGAACAGCGCCACCAGCGCCGCGGTGGCGCCGCCCAGCAGCGCCACGCCCACGGCCACCGACACCGACAGCAGCAGCGAGTTCAGCGCGTACTCGGGCAGCACGGTGTCGAACTGGTGTCGCAGCACGCCCAGGCTGGCCGCGTCCAGCATCACCCACGAGCCCAGCACGCCGAGCACGGGCACGGCGAGCAGCAGGCAGGCAAGGGTCAGCAGGCGGGACATGCAGGAGGATGGCAGCGCGGGCTAGCGTGGACTTGACCGCGCGCAAGTCACATGCGAACGATTCTCGTTCTTGAGCGAAGGCCGATATCATAGGGTGATGTTCCTGGCCATCGAACGTGCGTCCGTCACCTACCCTGGCACCGCCGCAGCGAAGGCCGCGGTCGACGCGGTGTCGCTGGGCCTGCGGCGCGGCGAGATCGGTGTGCTGATCGGCCCGTCGGGCTGCGGCAAGACCTCCCTGCTGCGCGCCATCGCCGGGCTGGAACGACTGGCCGAGGGCCGCGTCGCCATCGACGGCGAACCACTCGCCGACGCCGCCAGCGGCGTGCATGTGCCACCGGAGGCGCGGCGCATCGGCATGGTGTTCCAGGACTATGCGCTGTTCCCGCACCTGAGCGTGGAGGCCAATGTCGACTTCGGCATCCGCCACCTGCCGGCGGCACAGCGCCGCGCACGGACCCAGGAAGTGCTCGACCTGGTCGGCCTCGCCCACGCCGCCAAACGGGCGCCGCACCAGCTCTCCGGCGGCCAGCAGCAGCGCATCGCGCTGGCCCGGGCGCTGGCCCCGAGCCCGCGCCTGCTGCTGCTCGACGAGCCCTTCTCCAGCCTGGACATCGACCTGCGCGAGCGCCTCGCCCAGGAGTTGCGCGCCATCCTCAAGCAGGCCGGCACCACGGCGCTGTTCGTCACCCACGACCAGATGGAGGCATTTGCCGTGGGCGAGAAGATCGGCGTGATGAACCGCGGCCGCCTGGAGCAGTGGGACGACCCGTACACGCTCTACCACCGCCCGGCCAGCCGCTTCGTTGCCGACTTCATCGGCCACGGCGTGTTCGCGCCGGCGACGATCGTCTCGCGCGGCGAGCCCGAGGGCGGGCACTGCAACTGCATCGTACGCACCCCGCTGGGTGACCTGAGCGACATGGCCGAATGCCCCTTGCCGGAGGCCTATCCGAACGGCGAATGCGAGGTGCTGCTGCGTGCCGACGACATCGTCCACGACGACGCCGCGCCGGTGAAGGCGCGCATCGAGCACAAGGCCTTCCGCGGCGCCGAGTTCCTCTACACGCTGCGCCTGGCGAGCGGGGAGAAGCTGATGGCCCACGTGCCGTCCCACCACGACCACCAGGTCGGCGAGTGGATCGGCATTCGCGCCGAGGTCGATCACGTGGTGACGTTCGAGCGCCAGCCCGCCTGAGTCGCCCCTCGGACAGCCGTTGCAAGACGTTGCCGGAAAGCCCGGCGCGACGTGCAACTTTCCCGGCAGCGTCCGCCTCCAACCACACCCCGCGCCCTATACTGGCCGGGCATTCGTGTGGATGTCGCGCACGCGCGGGACAGAAGGGGTCTTCGATGGGTAGCAAACTCAAGGTCGCTGGGTGGTTGGCACTGGGCGCCGTCGCCGGTGCGTTGACCACGATGCAGTTCCAGGCGATCGCCCGCAGCTCGGTCTCGCAGCTGCCGCTCGAAGAGCTTCAGCAGCTCGCCGCGGTGTTCGGCATGGTCAAGACCGACTACGTCGAGCCGGTCGACGAGAAGAAGCTCATCAACGACGCGATCTCGGGCATGGTCTCCGGCCTCGACCCGCACTCGCAGTTCTTCGACAAGAAGACCTTCAAGGAATTCCGCGAAGGCACCAGCGGCCGCTTCGTCGGCGTCGGCATCGAGATCGGCATGGAAGACGGCCTGGTCAAGGTGGTGTCGCCGATCGAAGGCTCGCCCGCCTTCCGCGCCGGCCTGAAGAGCGGCGACCTGATCACCAAGATCGACGACACCGTGGTCAAGGGCCTGACCATGGACCAGGCCGTCAAGAAGATGCGCGGCGAGCCCAACACCAAGGTGGTGCTGACGGTCTTCCGCAAGACGGAGACACGCAGCTTCCCGGTCACCATCGTGCGCGAGGAGATCCGCGTGCAGAGCGTGCGCGCGAAGCTGGTCGAGCCGGGCTACGGCTGGCTGCGTGTCAGCCAGTTCCAGGACCGCACCGTCGAAGACTTCGCCAAGAAGCTCGAAGACCTGTACAAGCAGGAGCCCAACCTCAAGGGCCTGGTGCTCGACCTGCGCAACGACCCGGGTGGCCTGCTCGAGGGCGCGGTCGCCATATCGGCCGCCTTCCTGCCCAGCGACGTGGTCGTGGTCACCACCAACGGCCAGATCGCCGATTCGAAGGCGACCTTCAAGGCCTCGCCCGAGTACTACATGCGCCGCGGCGGCAGCGACCCGCTGCGCAAGATTCCCGACGCGGTCAAGAAGGTGCCGATGGTGGTGCTGGTCAACGAAGGCTCGGCCTCGGCCAGCGAGATCGTCGCCGGCGCGCTGCAGGACCACAAGCGCGCCACCATCATGGGCGCGCAGACCTTCGGCAAGGGTTCGGTGCAGACGGTGCGCCAGCTCGGCCCGGACACCGCGCTGAAGATCACCACCGCGCGCTACTACACCCCCAGCGGCGCATCGATCCAGGCCAAGGGCATCGTGCCCGACGTGATGCTCGACGAGACCGCCGAAGGCAACGTGTTCGCCGCGCTGCGCGTGCGTGAGGCCGACCTGGAGAAGCACATTGCCAGTGGCCAGGGCGCCGAGCAGAAGGACGAGGCCCGCGAGAAGGCGCGCGAGGAAGCGCGCAAGAAGCTCGAGGACGAAGCGCAGAAGAAGGCCGCGGCCAAGCCGCTGCCGGAGTTCGGTTCGGCCGAGGACTTCCAGCTCGCCCAGGCGATCAACCGCCTGAAGGGCAAGCCGGTGCTGGTCAGCAAGACCATCGTCGAGCGCAAGGCCGAGGCGCAGACCAACTGAACCACGCCGACCTCAGCGACGCGCAGCTGCTGCGCTACTCGCGCCACATCCTGCTCGACGAAATCGGCGTCGAGGGCCAGGCGCGGATCGTCTCGGAGCATGCACTGGTGATCGGCGCGGGTGGGCTCGGCTCGCCGGTGGCGCTGTACCTGGGCACGGCCGGCGTCGGCACCCTCACGCTGGTCGACCACGACACGGTGGACCTGACCAACCTGCAGCGGCAGATCGCGCACGACATGTCGCGCATCGGCCAGCCCAAGGTGAGCTCGGCCGCGCAGTCGGTCGCGGCGATCAACCCGGAGGTGCGGGTCGTCGCACTGCAGGAGCGCGCCGATGCGAAGCGGCTCGACGAGCTGGTCGCCGCCGCCGACGTGGTGGTCGACTGCTGCGACAACTTCGCCACCCGCCAGGCGGTGAACGCGGCCTGCGTCACGCACCGCAAGCCGCTGGTCTCGGGTGCGGCGATCGGCTTCGACGGGCAGATCTCGGTCTACGACGTGCGCAGCGACGCCAACCCCTGCTACGCCTGCCTGTTCCCGCCGGAGGCGACCTTCGAGGAAGTGCGCTGCGCGACCATGGGCGTGTTCGCGCCACTGGTGGGCATCATCGGCACGATGCAGGCGGCCGAGGCGCTGAAGCTGCTCGCCGGCGTCGGTTCGTCACTCGCCGGCCGGCTGCAGATGCTGGACGCACGCACGATGGAGTGGAACGAGATCCGCATGCAGCGTGCGCCGGCCTGCCCGGTCTGCTCGGGCCATCGAAGGCCGGGCTGATCAGGCCGATCCGGCAGCACGCCACTGCGCGATCAGGATCTCGGGGATCTCGATCCCCTCCACCTCCGCCCGACGCCGCAGCACCTCACGCCGCGCGCCCGGCAGGCGCACACCCTCGTCGCGCAGCATCTCGGTGATCAGCACCTCGATGCGATCGAGGTAGCCCGCCGAGCCCGCCAGTGCCCCGGGGTCGATCAGCACGAAAGCCTGGCCGATGCGCGGCCGGTTGCCCTCGTCGACGAAGAAGCTCGAGGCCTCGAAGCCGAAGTTCGCGCCGATCAGCGCGGTGACCAGCAACTCCACCACCAGCGCCAGCATCGCGCCCTTGGGCGAAGAGGCGGCACCGATCGGCAGCATCGAGCCGTCCATGCCGGCCTGCGGGTCGGTGGTCGGCTCGCCGTTCGCATCGAGCGCCCAGCCCAGGGGAATGGAGCGCCCCTCTTTCGCAGCGACCATCAGCTTGCCGCGCGCGACCTCCGACAGGCTGAGGTCGATCAGCAGCGGGTCGGCCTCGCGACGCGGGAACACCGCCGCCACCGGGTTGGTGCCGAAGATCGGGTGGCGCCCGCCGGCCGCCGGCATCGCCGCCGGCGCGTTGGCAAAGCCCAGGCCGACCAGCCCGGCCGCTGCCGCCCCGCGCAGGTGATCGACCAGCACGCCGGCGTGGTGGCTGCGGGTGACGCCGATGAAGACGACACCCTGCACCGGTGCCGCCGCAATGCCTTCGCGCAGCGCCAGCTCGCAGGCCGGAAAGGCCAGGCCCTCGCGCGCATCGACCAGCAACGCGCCGCCCTGGCGGCGGATCACGGCGGCCTCGGCCCGACCATCGACGCGGCCATGCCGCAGGTGCCCGGCGTACTGCGCCACGCGCGACAGACCATGCGAGCCCAGGCCCTGCGCCTCGGCCAGCACCAGGGCCGCCGCGGTACTGTCAGCCATCGCGCGGCTCGCCCCGGCGCGCCGCAGTTCGGCCGCCACCATCGCCCGGGCCTCGCCGAGGCTGAACTTCATCCCTTGCACTCCGTGTGTCGTCGCGCGACGGCGCGATCCGCCAAGGTATTCTCCGCGCCATGGACAAGAAACAGGACCTGACCGCGCGCAACTTCCCGACCGCGGAAGAAGACGCCGATGCCGTCGTCCAGCCCTCGCGCTACGCCGGCCCCGAGAGCGCCTACCGGCTCGCCTTCACCGACACCGAGTTCCTGCTGCGCGAGGAGCTGCGCCCGGTGCGCATGCAGCTCGAGCTGCTCAAGCCGGAGCTGGTGCAGAGCGAGCACGGCATCCGCTCGACCATCGTGATCTTCGGCAGCGCGCGCATCCAGCCACCCGACGCCGCGATGCTGCGGCTCGATGCGGCGCGCGCCGAGGGCGACGCCACCGCGATCAAGCGCGCCGAGATGGGCGTGGCCATGTCCCGCTTCTACGACGAGGCGCGTCGCTTCGCGGCCATCGTCACCGCCAAGTCGCGCGAGCTGGAGTCGCCGGTCTACGTGGTCACCGGCGGGGGCCCCGGCATCATGGAAGCGGGCAACCGCGGCGCGCACGAGATCGGTGGCAAGAGCATCGGCCTGAACATCGTGCTGCCGCACGAGCAGGCGCCCAACCCGTACATCACGCCGGAACTGTGCTTCCAGTTCCACTACTTCGCGCTGCGCAAGATGCATTTCCTGATGCGCTCGATCGCGCTGGTGTGCTTTCCGGGCGGCTTCGGCACGCTCGACGAGCTGTTCGAGACCATGACGCTCACGCAGACCGGCAAGTCGCGCAAGCGTCCCATCCTGCTGTTCGGCCGCGAGTTCTGGACCCGCCTGATCGACTTCGACTGGCTGATCGAGACCGGCATGATCAGCCCCGGCGACGTCGGCCTGTTCCGCTTCGTCGAGACCGCCGAGGAAGCCTGGGCGGTGCTGGCCGAAGAGTACGGCTTCGACCTGCCCGAGACCACCACCGGCGCCTTCGCCGACGACACCTGAGGATGCGCCGCGCATGAACAAGCCAATCAGCCTGATCGGCGCACCGACCGACATCGGCGCCGGCAGCCGCGGCGCCAGCATGGGTCCCGAGGCACTGCGCGTCGCGCAGATCGTTCCGGTGCTGGAGTCGCACGGCCTCGAGGTGATCGACCGCGGCAACCTGAGCGGACCGGCCAACCCCTGGCTGCCGCCGGTCGAGGGCTATCGCCACCTGCATGAGGTGGTGGCCTGGAACCAGGCGGTACACGAGGCGGTGCACACCGAGCTGGCGCTGGGGCGCATGCCCATCCTGCTGGGCGGTGACCACTGCCTGGGCATCGGCTCGATCAGCGCAGTGGCACGCCACTGCCGCGAGTCCGGCAAGAAGCTGCGGGTGCTGTGGCTGGACGCGCACGCCGACTTCAACACCAGCGCGCTCACGCCCAGCGGCAACATCCACGGCATGCCGGTGGCCTGCCTGTGCGGCCACGGGCCGAAGGAACTGGTCGAGATCGGCGGCACGGTGCCGGCGATCAGCGCCAGGGTCGTTCGCCAGATCGGCATTCGCAGCGTCGACCCGGGCGAGAAGCGCTTCGTGCACCAGGTCGGGCTGGAAGTGTTCGACATGCGCTACATCGACGAGATGGGCATGCGCCACACGATGGAGCTGGCGCTGGCCACGCTGGACGCCAACACCCACCTGCACGTCAGCTTCGACGTCGACTTCCTCGACCCGGACATCGCCCCCGGCGTCGGCACCACGGTGCCCGGCGGGCCGACCTACCGGGAAGCGCAGCTGTGCATGGAGATGATCGCCGACACCGGGCGCCTCGCGTCACTCGACGTGATGGAGCTGAACCCGGCGCTGGACGTGCGCAACAAGACGGCCACGCTGGCGGTCGACCTAATCGAGAGCCTGTTCGGCAAGAGCACGCTGATGCGCCAGCGCGGCTGAGCCGCCAGCTTCAGCCGCAAGGGCCGTGGGCCTTTCGGAACCGCCAGGGCTCGATGGCGTCGGGATCGGCGAACAACCCCGCCTTGCGCGCCTGGGCCTCGCGCTGCTGCTGCTCGTAGGGCGCGCGGTGGCGCTTGAAGCGCGGGCTCCAGGCATGGCCCTGCGCGACCATCCACGCGCCCACGTCGCGGCCATCGTCGAGCCGCAGGCCGCCGATGCGCCGGCCGTACTCGTCGGTGGCGCGGACCGGCACGTCGACATGCCGGTGCAGCACCTGCGCCTTCAAGGCCTCGGTCGACTCGGCGCCCCAGGGCTGGCAGCGCTCGGGCGCGTCGATGCCGGCGATGCGCAGCTTGACCGGCTTGCGGTCTGGTTCGCCGTCGGCCTTCACCCAGACGGTGTCGCCGTCGCTGACATGGGTGACCACGCCGCTCAGCGCATGCGCCGCTGGCGCGGCCAGCAGCGCCACGATCAGCACGCAACACCTCATGCGGCAGAGAACAGGCGCACCAGCCACCAGGCGAATAGCCCGAACAGCACCGCCCACAGCAGAACGATCAGCGCCGCGCCCCACCACATCTTCGGCAGGCGTTCGGCGGAGGCCTCGGCCTCTCGCAGGCGTGCTTCCCACAGGGGCTGCGGCGTCAGCTTCACGGCCAGCGCCACACCGAGCGGCAGCAGGATCAGCTCGTCGAGCTGGCCGATGATGGGAATGAAGTCGGGGATCAGGTCGATCGGGCTGACCGCGTAGGCGATCACCGCGATCGCGACGACTTTCGCGCTCAGCGGTGTCTGCGGATGCTTGAAGAGCTTCCACAGGGCGATCAGGTAGGTCGCCAGGCGCATGCCTCGTGCCGCGCTCAGCCATCGTTGCCATCGCATCACCGGATTGTGACCGATGGCACAGGCGGTTCGCGGGCAGGCCTGGGTTCACTCGTTCTGGGGGCAGACGGGACCTCGGTTCTCCGGCATCGTCCACTGTCGCGCCATGGTCTCCCCCTCTCTTCCCGCTCTGAGCGTCGAGCTGACTCCCCTGCCCCCTTCATCGGAACTGCAGCGGGAGTGGCGCGCGCTCGAATCACGCGCCCAGCCCTCGTTCTTCCTGACCTGGTCGTGGATCGGGCCTTGGCTGGCTTGCCTGCCTGCGGACATCGTGCCGCAACTGCTGCGCGCCCGTTCGGGTGACGCGACCGTCGGCCTGGGGCTGCTCGTGCCCGGCAGGATCCAGTCGCTGCCGCTGATGCCGGGTCGGGCGCTGTGGCTGCACGCCACCGGTCAGCCGCAGCTCGACGGCATCGCCATCGAGCACAACGGGCTGCTGGTCGACGAATCCTGCGCCTCGTGCGTGAGTTCGGCGATGCTGGAGCACCTGGTCGCGACGCTGCAAGGGCCACCGCAACCTTGGCGGCGCGTCCACCTGCCTCATCTTCATCGCGTGGCGGCGACGCAGGCCCAGGTCGTTCGCCGCGGGCACGCTGCCCTGCGCAGCCACGACGACTACAGCTGGATCGTCGACCTGCGCCTGGCACGGGCCCACCCGCAGGGTTACCTCGGCGTACTCGACGCGAAGTCGCGCTGGACGATCCGCCGCACGCTGAAGGCCTGTGCGGCGATCGGGCCGATCACGGTGACGCAGGCGCAGAGTGTTGCCCAGGCGCAGGCGTTCCTGTCCGAACTGCTGCAGCTGCATGTGCTTCGCTGGCGCGAGAAGCCGGGCGGCTCGGCCTTTGCGACACCGTTCGCGCAACGCTTTCATGCCACGCTGATCGCCGATGCCTTCGAGCGCGGCGAGATCCAGTTGCTGAGGGTCTGCGCGGGCAGCCGGCCGCTGGGCTATCTCTACAACTTCGTGCATGCGGGTCGCATCAGCCACTACCAGTCCGGCTTCGACTATTCGCTGCTCGATGCCCGCATGAGCCCCGGCCTGGCGACGCTGGCATTGGGCATCGAACACAACGCCGGGCTCGGTCATGCCCAGTTCGACTTCCTCAGCGGCGCCAGCCACTACAAGCGCGCCTTGTCGACCCACGGCGATCCGCTGAGCACGGTGATCTTCGACCGGCCGGGGCTGCGTCATGGGGTGGAGTCGTGGTTGCGCGCGCTCCTGCTGCCGCGCCTTCGCCAGCTGCGCCAGGCCGCGCTCGGCTGGAAGCAATGGTGGCGCGCACGCCTTCGCCTGGCCTTGTGGGCACTGCTGCTGCCCGCTGCGGCCCTGGCGCTGGACGCCTGCAGCGACGCGCTGGTCGGGCCGGCGGACGACTCCGGTGCCCCGCCGGTGCCCGCGCTGACGCGTTGACGCGTTGACGCATTGACGCATTGACGCATTGAGGTGCGGACCTGGCGGTCAGCGGTCCGCCACACGCTCCGCATCGCGCACGATGCGCTCCAGCCGGTCGGCCAGCTTCTCGTTGCTGAGCTTCTCGCGGAAGCGCTCGACCATCAAGGGCAGCGCGAACGGGCTCGGCGCCTTCAGTTCGACGAACTCGAGTCGCTGCGCCCGCATGCGCTTCAGGGTCGCGGACAGGCGCGCCAGGTCCAGCTCCTGGCTCAGCACCTCGGCCTGCGCCTGCGACAGCAGCAGGTTGCCGGCGTCGTACTTGCGGAACACCTCGTAGAACAGGCCGCTGGAGGCCTGCAGCTGGCGTGTGCTCTTCGGCGCGCCGGGGTAGCCGGTGAAGATCAGCCCGGACACCCGCGCGATCTCGCGGAAGCGCCGCTGCGCCAGCTCGCCGGAGTTGAGGCTGGCGAGCACGTCGTCGAGCAGCTGCGCGGTGGACAGCACGCTGCCGTCGAGCAGCGACGCCAGGTCGACCGGCTCGGCGCTGAGCAACTCGAAGCCGTGGTCGTTGACGCTCATGCTGAAGGTGTTCGGCACGTGCTTCGCGAGCCGCCAGGCCAACAGGCTGGCCAGGCCCAGGTGCACGTAACGTCCGGCGAAGGGGTAGACGAACAGGTGCGCGCCCTCGCGCGAACGGAACTGCTCGGCCAGCAGCGTCTTCGGCGTCGGCAGCTTCGACAGCCGTGCCTGCGTGGCCAGCATCGGCGCGGCGGCGCGCATCTCGGGGTCTTCCGTCTCACGCACCCAATCGGCCTGCGTCGCGTCGGCGAGCAGCTCCACGACCGCATCGGCCAGTTCGGTGGACAGCGGCATGCGACCACCGGCCCAGGACGGCACGATGCCCTTGTTCTTCGTCGCCTTGCGCACGTAGGCGGCCATGTCCTGCGTGCGGATGAACTCCAGCACGCGGCCGGCGAAGACGAAGCAGTCGCCCGGGCGCAGCCGCGCGATGAAGCTTTCCTCGATGCTGCCGATTTTGCCGCCGCTGAGGTACTTCACCTGCATGCTTGCGTCGCCGACGATGGTGCCCACCTGCAGGCGGTGGCGCTTGGCGATGCCGCGGTCGGGCACGCGGTACAGGCCGTCGACGAGCGCGACGCGGTGGTACTCGGGGTAGACGGTCAGGCTCGCACCGCCCTTCTCGACGAAGTCCAGCGCCCATTGGAACTCGTCGCGCGTGAGGTCGCGGAAGGCATGCGTGCGGCACACCTCGGCGAACAGCGCCTCCGCCTCGAAGCCGCCGCCCAGCGCCACGGTCACCAGGTGCTGCACCAGCACGTCCAGGGGCTTCTCCGGCACGGCGCGGCGTTCGATGCGACCGGCCCGCGCAGCACGGCGCGCCGCGGCGGCTTCCACCAGCTCCAGTGTGTTGGTCGGCACGATGGTCACGCGGCTCGGCCGCCCGGGCGCATGGCCACTGCGGCCGGCACGCTGCAGCAGCCGCGCAATGCCCTTGGGCGAGCCGATCTGCAGCACGCGCTCGACCGGCAGGAAGTCGACGCCGAGGTCGAGCGACGATGTCGCCACCACCGCCTTCAGCCGCCCTTCCTTCAACCCGAGCTCGACCCACTCGCGCACCTCCTTGTCAAGCGAGCCGTGGTGCAGCGCCACCAGCCCGGCCCACTCCGGCCGCTCCTGCAGCAGCAGCTGGTACCAGATCTCTGCCTGCGAGCGCGTGTTGGTGAAGACCAGCGTGGTGCTGCTGCGCTCGATCTCCTCGACGACCGGCTTCTGCATCTGCGCCCCGAGGTGGCCGCCCCACGAGAAGCGGCCCGGGTTGGCGGGCAGCAACGTATCGATCACCAGCGTCTTGTCGACGCGGCCCTGCACCAGCGTGGCCTCGCGCGCGCCGACCAGCACACGCATCGCCTCGTCGAGGTTGCCCAGCGTGGCCGACAGACCCCACACCGCAAGCGCGGAGTTCCAGCGTGCCAGCCGCGCGATTGCCAGTTGCACCTGCACGCCGCGCTTGTTGCCCATCAGCTCGTGCCATTCGTCGACGACGACGGTGTGCACTGCGCCGAGCTCCGCTGCCGCGTTCTCGCGCGTCAGCATCAGGCTGAGCGACTCGGGCGTGGTGACCAGGACCGTGGGAAAGCGCTTGTCCTGGCGCGCACGCTCGGCCGCCGCGGTGTCGCCGCTGCGCTGCCCGAGTGTCCAGTGCGGCGCGAGATCGGCAAGCGGCAACGCCAGCGCACGCGTGGTGTCGGCGGCCAGCGCGCGCATCGGCGTCACCCAAAGCACCTGCAAGGCAGGTGCTTTGGTGCCGCCGTCGGCGGCGCTGACCGCTCCCCCACCCTGCCCCGCCCCCTCCGCGAGGGGGCGTGCTCCAGCAAGATGGACACTGCGCATCAGCGCGCCCAGCCACACCGCGTAGGTCTTGCCCGAGCCGGTGGTGGCGTGCAGCAGGCCGCTGCGGCCGGCCATCAGCGCCGACCAGACCTCGCGCTGGAACTCGAAGGGCTGCCAGCCGCGCCCGGCGAACCAGCGCAGCGCGCTGTCGTGCTCAGGTGAAGGTGGCGGCGCCGCTCGCATCCGGTCGAGTGTGCCGCATGGCCGTCACGCGAGCGTGCGCGGCGCCGGGCGGCTTCATCGACATCCACAGCAGCAGCACCAGCCCGAGCACCGGCAGGTTCTTCACCAGCGGGCCGCAGTGGTCCAGCGTCAGCTCGGGCATGTTCAGCGCAGCCGTGGTGGTGTAGCCGATCACCGCGGCGGACTGCAGCGCATACAGCGCCGTGCCCGGCCGCCACAGCGTGGCGATGCCGAGGGCGGTGTTGAGCGTGCAGGACGCGAGCAGCATGGCCACGCCGGCCTCGCCCTCGAAACCGCAACGCGCCAGCAGGGACATCACGCCCGAGGACTGCGGCCACAGCGCACTGATCAGCGCGGTGTAGATCCACATGAAGGCCAGCGCGGCGCGCAGCGCCAGGTCGATCGGCGGGCTCAGTTCGGCATGCAGCGCCACGAGCGCTTGCTCGGGCGCGATCGCGAGACCTCGGGCCAGCGAGGTCGGCTCGCGGCCGAGCAGCCGTGGCGCCGCGTTGTCCGGCGCGACGCTGCCGCGTTCGAGCAGGCGCAGCGTATCGCGGCAGTACACACGCTGCGGCAGCCATTCGGCGACAGCGGCGGCGGCCTTCATCAACGACATCGGCAGCGGCAGCCACAGCGCCTCGGCACGGCCTTGGGCGGTGCGGTAGGTGGCGAGCATCTCGCGGTAGCTCATCGCCGCGGGGCCGCCGAGCTCGTGCACGGCGCGCCAGCCCGACTCGCCTTCCAGCAGCCGCACGATCGCCTCGGCCAGTTCGTACACATGGATCGGCTGCACGCGCTGCGCGCCGCTTCCCGGCAGCGTGACCAGCGGCAGGCTGGCCAGCGTCGCGAACAACGCCGCGCTCTGGCTGCGCGGGCCATGCACCAGCGAGGGCCGCAGCACCGCCCATTCGGGCGACAGCGTGGCCAGCGCATCGTCGGCGCGCAGCTTGCTGGACAGGTAGGGCATGGCCAGCGCCTGCGCATCGTGGCCGACGCCGAGCGCCGACACCTGCACGATGCGGCGCACGCCGGCCAGCGACGCGCCCTTGAACAGCTCGATCGGGCCGTCGGCATGCACACGCTCGAAGGTCTGCGTGCGCGATTCCATCAGGATGCCGACGCAGTTGACAACCGCATCGATGCGTGCCGCTGCGAGCCGGCGGGCCCAGGCGGCCGGCGGCAGCGGCTGCATGTAGTCGAGCCGCAGTGTGTGGCGGCCATCGGCATGGCGGCGCGCGCCCTCGATCACCGCATGGCCGCGCGAGCGCAGCGCACGCACGACGGCCGAGCCGACGCAGCCGGTGCTGCCGCAGACGAGCACCCTCATGATCTGTCTCCTTCACGATCGCGGGCGACGACACCGCAGGCGCCGTCGTGGCAGGCCGCCATGCGGCGTGCGGTACGGCGTGCACGCCAGTCGCGCAGCGCTTCGATGAATGGCCTGGCGTTGCGCGAGATGCCGCGCCGGTGCCGCGCGAAGAGCCGGTAGCCCGCGTCGAACAGCGGCCGCACCGGCGCCCAGCCGGTCGGCGCCATCACCCAGCCCAGGTCGGCAGCGTCGTAGGCGAGGCGCAGCACCGGCATGCCGCGCAGCATGCGTCCGTCGGCGCACAGGCCGTGCACGGCGGCATCGAGCGCCTCGGGCGTGACGCCGTAGCGCGCGGCGTCGAAGCCCGGCGCCGCGATGTCGACGAACACGAGCTTGCCCAGACGGTCGCGCTCGCGCAGGTGGTCCATCTCCAGCGAACACACCGGGCACAGGCCGTCGTACAGCAAGGTCAGCGGGTAGGTCTTGTCCATGTTTACTCCAGTCATTTCAGTCAAGACAGAAATGTGCAGACAAAAAAAGAGCCGGGTCAGGGCCCCAGCAGCTCGGCAGCATGCGCACCGTCACGGCCGGCCGCACGCGGCGCGGCGGGCGTGGCACCGCCGATCAGCTTCTTGATCTTCGCGCCGAGCTTGAGCACCTTGGTCAGCGTCTCGGTGTCCAGGCGCAGCATCTCGTCGCTCCAGGCGGTCAGCGTCTCCAGCAGCTCGAGCGTCTCGCGGATGCGCAGCTTGGCGTCGGCAGATTCCTTCGAGATCGCCGGGTCGGCCAGCAGTTCGCGCAGCACCTCGATGGTCGGCGCAATCTCGCGGCGCTGGCGCTCGCGCACGATGGTGCGCAGCAGCTCCCAGACATGGGTGGCGGTCTCGAAGTGGTCGCGCCGGTCTCCGGCGATGTGCACCAGCTTCACCAGATTCCAGCCCTGCAGCTCGCGCAGGCTGGTGCTGACGTTGGAGCGCGCCACGCCCAGCGTGTCGGCGATCTCCTCGGCGTGCATCGGCCGGCCGGTGATGTACAGCAGCGCATGGATCTGCGACACGGTGCGGTTCACGCCCCAGCGCGTGCCCATCTCCCCCCAGTGCAGGACGAAGCGCGAGAGGGTCGGGGTGAGTTCCATGAGCGCCAATCTAGGCCCGCCGTTTGTTTCTGTCAATACAGAAATCAATAGAACCGGCGAGGTTTTGCTTTCTTGCCCGGAATCAAGTCTGATCGAGCGCGGCGGCCACACCATCGCCCTGCCCATGACGCCCTTCCCCCGCCACCCGAACTCGCTGGTCCAGCTGCTGCGCGAAGCGCAGGAGGCCCAGGGCTGGCTGCCGCGCCCGCTGCTGGCGAGCCTGGCGAGCGAACTGGGCCTGACGCTGGCACAGGTCGAGGGCGTGGCCAGCTTCTACCGCTTCTTCCACCTGCAGCCGGTGGGCCGCTGGCGCGTGCTGTTCAGCGACAACATCACCGACCGCATGCTCGGCAGCGAGGCGCTGATGGCCGACCTGTGCGCCCGGCTGCGCGTGCGGCCAGGTGAGATGCGCGCCGACGGCCGGGTCAGCGTCGCAACCACGTCCTGCACCGGCCTGTGCGACCAGGGCCCGGCGCTGCTGATCAACCACCACCACGTGGTCACGCGGCTCGACGCGCAGCGCATCGCGCGCATCGCCGAGTTCATCGACGCCGACACGCCCGTGTCGCAGTGGCCGGCCGAGTGGTTCCGCGTCGACGACCAGGTTCGCCGCGCCGACGTGCTGCTCGGCCAGACCCTCGCCCCCGGCGAAGCACTGGCTACCGCGCTCGCCCGCGGCCCGGCGGCGATGCTCGACGAGATGAAGCGCTCGAACCTGCGTGGCCGCGGCGGCGCGGGCTTCACCACCGGCACCAAGTGGGCACTGTGCCGCGAAGCGCCAGGCCGCGAGCGCGTGGTCGTCTGCAATGCCGACGAGGGCGAGCCCGGCACCTTCAAGGACCGCGTGCTGCTGTCGCGCCATGCCGACCTGGTGTTCGAAGGCATGACGATCGCCGCGGCGGCGATCGGCGCGGCGCAGGGTCTCGTCTACCTGCGCGGCGAGTACCGGTATCTGCTCGAACCCTTGCACGAGGCGCTGCAGCGCCGGCGCGAGGCCGGGCTGCTGGGCGCGGCCATTCAGGGCCGCGAGGGCTTCGACTTCGACATCGACATCCACGTCGGAGCCGGCGCCTACGTCTGCGGCGAGGAGTCGTCGCTGATCGAGTCGCTCGAGGGCAAGCGCGGCACGCCGCGCATCCGCCCGCCCTTTCCGGTGCAGCAGGGTTACCTGGGCCGGCCGACGACGGTCAACAACGTCGAGACCTTCTGTGCCGCGGCGCACATCGCGGTGCATGGCGGCGCCTGGTGGGCCGGAATCGGCACGCCGAAGTCGACCGGCACCAAGATCCATTCGGTGTCGGGCGACTGCGAGCGCCCGGGCCTCTACGAGTACCCGTTCGGCACGCGCATCGGCCGCATCCTCGAAGACTGCGGCGCGCGCGACACGCAGGCGGTGCAGGTCGGCGGGCCGTCGGGCGTGTGCCTGTCGGCCTTCGAGTTCGGCCGGCGCATCGCCTTCGAGGACGTGCCCACTGCAGGCGCCTTCATGGTGTTCGACCGCTCGCGCGACATGTTCGAGGTGGCCCGCAACTTCGCGCACTTCTTCGCCCACGAGAGCTGCGGCTTCTGCACGCCCTGCCGCGTGGGCACCGCGCTGGTGGTCAAGCGTATGGACAAGCTGGCCGCCGGCCACGGCTCGCGGCACGATGTCGACGTGCTCTACGAACTCGACAAGCTGATGCATGGCGCCACCCATTGCGGGCTGGGCGCCACCGCCTGCAACCCGCTGCGCGACACCATCGCCAAGTTCCGCCCGGCCTACGAGAGGCACCTGAAGTCGCTGCACTTCGAGCCGGCCTTCGACCTCGATGCCGAGTTGTCGCAGGCGCGGCAGGCCAGCGGGCGCGACGACCCGGCGGCCCACCTGGAGACCAGCGGATGAAGGAACCCAGCTTCAGTCTCGACGGCGAGGACGTGCCCTTCGCGCCCGGCGACACGCTGCTGCAGGCCGCGCGCCGCACCGGCCACTACATCCCGCACCTGTGCTGGCACCCGGACTTCCGTGCCCATGGCTCGTGCCGCATCTGCACCGTCAAGGTCAACGGCCGCATGGCCGCGGCCTGCACCGTGCAGGCGAGCGAAGGCCTGGCGGTGGAGAACCGCAGCGAAGAACTCGATGCGCTGCGCAAGACCCTGCTGCAGATGCTGTTCGTCGAAGGCAACCACTTCTGCCCCTCGTGCGAGAAGAGCGGCAACTGCCTGCTGCAGGCCACCGCCTACGAGATGGGCATGGAAGGCCCGCACTTCGAGGAGTTCTACCCCGACCGGCCTGTGGACGCGAGCCACCCCGACCTGCTGCTCGACTTCAACCGCTGCATCCTGTGCGAGCTGTGCGTGCGCGCCAGCCACGAGGTCGACGGCAAGAACGTCTTCGCGATCGCCGGGCATGGCATCGGCACGCACCTGGTGGTGAACAGCGACAGCGGCCAGCTCGGCGACACCAACATGGCACTCACCGACCGCGCCGCGAGCATCTGCCCCGTGGGCGTGATCCTGCCCAAGCGGCGCGGCTTCGTGATCCCGATCGGCCAGCGGCGCTACGACGAAGGCAGCGCCGCCGAGCCGGACCGGCAGGAGGCGTCGTGATGGCAACCGAACCGCTGCACGGGCCGCGCAAGCTGAAGGTCGCGACCGTCTCGCTGGCCGGCTGCTTCGGCTGCCACATGTCGTTCCTCGACATCGACGAGCGATTGCTCGAGCTGATCGAGCACATCGAGTTCGACCGTTCGCCGCTGACCGACATCAAGGAGGTCGGCCACTGCGACATCGGCCTCATCGAGGGTGGCCTGTGCAATGCCGAGAACGTGCAGGTGCTGCGCGAGTTCCGTGCGCACTGCAAGACGCTGGTGGCGGTGGGAGCCTGTGCGATCAACGGCGGCCTGCCGGCGCAGCGCAACCACCTGGCACTTGGCAAGCTGCTGAGCGACGTCTACCCGCAAGGCGTGCCCAACGACCCCGAGCTGCCGCTGCTGCTGAACCAGGTGCACCCGATCCACGAGGTGGTGCATGTCGACTACGTGCTGCCCGGCTGCCCGCCCTCGGCGGATGCGTTCTGGAGCTTCCTCTCCGACCTGATGGCCGGGCGCACACCGCACCTGGGCCATGGCCTGATCCACTACGACTGAATCATGAGCTTCGACCTCGAAACCGCTGCCGTACCGGAAGGGCTGCGCCGCGTCGCCATCGACCCGGTGTCGCGCGTCGAAGGCCACGGCAAGGTGACGATCCTGCTCGACGACGCGAACCGCGTGCAGCAGGTGCGGCTGCACATCGTCGAGTTCCGCGGCTTCGAGAAGTTCATCGAAGGCCGGCCGTACTGGGAGGTGCCGGTGATGGTGCAGCGGCTGTGCGGCATCTGCCCGGTGTCGCACCACCTCGCCGCGAGCAAGGCGATGGACCGCGTGATCGGCGCACACCCCGTACCGGCCTCGGCGGAGAAGATCCGCCGGCTGATGCACTACGGGCAGATCCTGCAGTCGCATGCGCTGCACTTCTTCCACCTGTCGTCGCCCGACCTGCTGTTCGGCTTCGACTCCGAGGTGCAGCAGCGCAACATCGTCGGCGTGATCGGCAAGCACCCGGACATCGCGAAGAAGGGCGTGATGCTGCGCAAGTTCGGCCAGGAGGTGATCCGCATCACCGCCGGCAAGCGCGTGCACGGCACCGGCTCGGTGCCCGGCGGCATGAACCGGCATGTCAGCGCCGCCGACCGCGACATGTTGCAGCGAGACATCGCGCAGACCATCGCCTGGGCGCAGGACGCGGTGACCATCGCGCGCCAGCTGCACGAGGCCAACGCGTCGCTGTACGACGGCTTCGGCAGCTTCCGCTCGAACATGCTCTCGCTGGTGCGCGCCGATGGCGCCATGGAGCTGTACGACGGCGTGCTGCGCGCACGGGATGCCGACGGGGCGATCCTGCTCGACGGCGCCGACGACCAGGGCTACCACGGCCTGATCGAGGAAGAGGTCAGGCCCTGGACCTACATGAAGTTCCCGCACCTGCGTGCGCTCGGCCGCGACGCCGGCTGGTACCGCGTCGGCCCGCTGGCGCGGGTGCAGAACTGCGACTTCATCCCGACACCGCTGGCCGAGGCGCAGCGGCAGGACTTCGTCGCCTGGGGCCGCGGCGCGCCGGTGCATGCGACGCTGGCCTATCACTGGGCGCGCATGATCGAGGCACTGCATGCGGCCGAGGTGATCGAGCAGTTGCTGGCCGACCCGCAGATCCTCTCCGGCGACCTGACGAGCACCGGCACCCGAACCGGCCACGGCGTCGGCATCATCGAAGCGCCGCGAGGCACGCTGATCCACGACTACGACGTCGGCGAGGACGACCTTGTCACCCGCTGCAACCTGATCGTCTCGACCACGCACAACAACCAGGCGATGAACGAGGCGGTGCGTGCGGTGGCGCGCCAGTACCTCGACGGGCAGCAGATCACCGAAGGCCTGCTCAACCGCATCGAGGTGGCGATCCGCGCCTACGACCCCTGCCTCTCGTGCGCGACGCACGCACTCGGCCGCATGCCGCTGGACGTGGCGCTGGTCGATGCCGGCGGCGCCGTGCTCGACCGGGTGCTGAAGTCGGCAGACGGTTCGCTGCTGCATGGCTGAAGTGATGGTCGCGCCGCTGCTGGTGTTCGGCTGGGGCAATGCGAGCCGCGGCGACGATGCGCTCGGGCCGCTGTTCGTGGAGCAACTGCGCGAACGGCTGGGCGGCGAGGCCGACGGACGCATCGACTTCCTCGACGACTACCAGCTGCAGCCCGAACACGCGCTCGACCTGGTCGGCCGCGAGCGCGTACTGTTCGTCGATGCGAGCCTGAACTGCCGCACGCCGTTCGAAGTGAGCACCGTGGGGCCGCGACGCGACGAGAGCTTCAGCACCCATGCGATGTCTGCCGCCGCCGTGCTGCAGGTCTACGCCGACGTGCAGGGCCACGCCCCGCCGCCCGGCACGCTGCTGGCCATCCGCGGCGAACGCTTCGAGCTCGGCGAGCCACCGGGCGAGGCAGCGCTGGCGAACCTCGGCGCGGCGCTGGAGTGGGCGTTGGGCTGGGCGCTGCGCTCGATCACGGCGCCGGTGCGCTGACGATCCAGCCTTCCAGCGGGTCGAGGTCCGCCGGCAGGCCGTGGTTCGGCTCACCGGCCGCCCACGCCGCCTGCAGGAGGCACAGCACGGCGTCGAGCCGGTCGCCCGAGGCATCGGCCGCCAGCGCGTCGCGCTGCGCGTGCGTGAGGCGCAATCGAACACCGAGTCGCGTGCGGCCCTGCTCGAGCGCCTCCAGCAGGTCCTTGCGCGCGATCAGCCGCTCCGGCGTTTGCTTGGCCTTGTCGTCGCTCTTGTAGGAGCGCGAGCCGAGCACTTCACGCGCCAGCAGGCCGGGGTAGGCCTCGAGGGCGACGCGGTGGGTGTCGCCTTCGTGCAGGCCGGGCAGGTGCAGGCCCGATTCCAGCAGCAGGGGCACGCCGGCATGCAGCATGAACGCCACCGGCGGGTTGACCCACTTCATCGACGGCGACGAGCCCGCCGGCCCGTCGCAGGCGCGGTGCGCGAACTTGCCGCCCGCGGGCCGCGCATCGCAGAAGGCGGCGAAGGTGTCGCGGACCTGCTCGCGCGACAGCGCCGTGTAGTGCCGCATCAAGGGCAGCCACTGCGTCGGCCAGCCGAGTGTGGTCACCAGCTCGCGCGGCAGGCCGAACGGGAAGTCGAAGCCACCGACCCATGGCCCCGGCGTGCGCAGCCAGGCACTGAAGCCGGCGTAGTCGGCATGCTCTTCGACGCGCACGAGGCGCACGACTGCGCCGGCGCGCTCGCCCAGGGCCACGGTCACCGGCTTGCGCTTGGTGGGTCGGCTGGTGAAGTCGATGCCGGCGATCAGGGGGTACTGCATCGTGTGACGCTAGCACGGCCGTCGGTGCGGCCTCACCCGCAGGGGCTGCTCACAGCGCGAGTGACACCACGCCCGCGGCAATGCAGCCGGCCCCCGCGATGCGCAGGCCGCGGTCGCGCTCGCCGAGCAGCCGGCCGCCGATCAGCGCGGCGAACAGCATCGACACCTCGCGCGCCGGCGCCACGTGCGACAGCGGCGCCAGCCGCATCGCGTACAGCACCAGCACGTAGCCGATGGGCCCGCACACCGCCACCACCAGCGCATGCTTCCACTGCGTGCGCCAGGCCTCGCGCAGGCTGGCCGGGTCGCGCAGCGCCACCGGCAGCAGGAAGGGCACGCGCAGCAGGTTGCCGAACCAGTCGACCAGGATCGGCGAGACCAGCAGCACCGTCACCGCGTAGCCGTCGATCAGCGTGTAGCCGGCGATCAGCGCGCCGGTGAGCGCGCCGTAACCGATGCCGAGGCGCACCCGCTCGCGCTGTGCCGGGTCGTGCGCCTGCGCCCACAGCTGCGGGCCGCCGGCGATCAGGAACACGCCCACCACCACGCCGGCCACACCGGCCAGGCCCAGCGGCGACAGGCGCTCGCCGAGCAGCAGCACGGCGCCGGTGGCGCTGAGCAGCGGGCCGGTGCCGCGCGCGATCGGGTAGACCACGGTGAGGTCGGCCAGCCGGTAGCCGCGCAGCAGCGTGGTGAAGTACAGCAGGTGCACGATGGCGCTGGCCAGCACCGCGGCCCATTCTTTCCAGCCCCACAGCGGCACCACGCCCCAGGCCGCCCACAGGCCCAGCGGCGCCCAGATCACGCACAGCTGCACTGCGGCGATGAAGGCGAAGCGCTGGTCGCCCCCGGAGTGCTTGGCGACGATGTTCCACAGCGCGTGCAGCAGCGCGGCAGCGAGCACCAGCGCGAGGGCGGACAAGGGCATGGGCGGCGATTCTCCGCGACCGGTGTCACGCCGCGGTCACGTGCGAGACACCTCGTGTCACGCCGGTCCTTTCGCGCGACACGACAATCGATGGCGTGAACCGACGCCTTGCCATCACCGCCGCCGTGCTCGCGGCCCTTGCCGTCACCGCCATCGCCGGCCTGCACCTGGCCGCCGGCCGGCTCGAAGCCGCGTTGCGCGACGCGCTGGGCCCGCGGGCCACGATCGGCGCGGTGCGCCTGGGGCTGACCGGCGTCGAGGTGAGTGACCTGCGCATCGCCGGCGCACCCGGCTGGCCGTCGCCCGACGAGCTGGTGGCCAAGCGCGTGCATCTGCGCCCCGGCATGGCCACGCTGTGGTCGAGCGGCTGGCACATCGCGCGCATCGAGGTCGACGACGGCTACCTGTCGCTGCTGCGCACCCGCGGAGGCAAGCTGCGTGTGCTGCCGGCGCTGCTCGAGAAGCCGAAGGCCGCCGGCGACGGTAATGCGGCCAGCCCGGCGCCCCGGGTGCGCATCGCCAGCGTGGTGCTCAACGACCTGGCGATCGACTTCCACGACGCCAGCGTGCGCAGTGGCACGCACCGCATCCGCTTCGAATCGCTGCAGGCCGGCGTCGGCCCGCTGGACCTGCCGGCGCTCGACTCGCCGACCGAGATCGACCTGCAGGCCGTGCTGAAGGGCCCGCAGCGCAACGGCCGCATCACGATCCAGGGCGAGGCCACCCTCTTGACGCTGGACGCGAAGCTGAAGGCGGCGGTCAGCGGCGTCGACCTGGTCGCGCTGCAGCCCTACCTGCTGAAGGTCAACGAGGCCGGCGTCAAGCGCGGCACGCTGGACCTGTCGCTGGACGCCACCGTCAAGTCCAAGCGCCTGCACGCGCCGGGCAAGGTCACGCTGACCGGGCTGGAGCTGGCCAGCGGCGGCGGCGTGCTCGCCACCTTCGGCGGCGTGCCGCGCCAGGCGGTGCTGGCCGCGATGGAGCGCGACGGCCGCATCGAGGTCGGCTTCACGCTCGATGGCCGCATCGACGACCCGGCGTTCTCGATCAACGACAACCTGGCCACCAAGCTGGCCGGCGGGCTGGCCGAGACGCTGGGCGTGAGCCTGGGCGGCGTGGTCGAGGGCGTGGGCGGTGTCATCAAGGGGCTGCTGGGGCGCTGAGCCGGTCGCCGTTGGTCGCTTGACCGCGCGCAAGTCGGCCCGTGCACGGGCGGCCTAGAGTATTCGGCGTCCCCTCGCCAGCGAGACCGCCATGAAGAACGCCCTCCCTGCCCTGTTGTCGGCCACCCTTCTCGGCCTCGCCGCCAGCGGCGCCGCGCAGGCCTCCGAGAAGATCGCCACGCAGGCCGGCTGTGCCACCTGCCATGCCGCCACAAAGAAGGTGATCGGCCCGTCCTACCGCGACATCGCGGCCAAGTACAAGGGCCAGGCGAATGCCGTCGCGCTGCTGTCCGAGCGTATCCGCAAGGGCAGCAAGGGCGTGTGGGGCCCGCTGCCGATGGCGCCGACGACCAGCGAGAAGTTGAACGACGCCGACCTGAAGGCCGTCGTCACCTGGGTGCTCAAGACGCCGGCATAGTCGCTGCCTCGTCGGCACCGGCGGCCGGCCGGCGCGCGCCGACCCGGCCGAGTTCGATGGCGATGCTGGCCTTGGCCAGCAGCGTGAACACCAGCGCGCCGATCGCCCAGATGCCGATCGCCACGGCCAGCTCGCGCAGCGTCGGCGAGTACTCGAACACCTCGCCCAGCGGCGTGGGGATGAAGCCCGGCACCACCAGACCCATGCCCTTCTCGATCCAGATGCCGACGAAGGCGAGCATGCAGGCCACGTTCAGCGTGAGCGTCGCGTTGCGCCAGCGGTTCACCGACAGGATCGCCACCGCCACCAGGTTCAACGCCAGCGCCGTCCAGATCCAGCCGCGCAGCGAGCCCAGGCCGCCGAGGCCGAAGAACAGGTAGCGCATCGAGCCGGCGTGGCTGGTCTCGTTGTAGAAGTCGGTGAACAGCTCGGCCACCACGAAGAACAGGCTGATCTGCAGCGACACCGCCATGATCAGCGCCAGCGTGTCGATCACGCTCTGCCGCACCGGGTATTCGGTGACGCGGCGGATGACCTGCAGCACCAGGATGATCAGCGCCGGGCCGGAGACGAAGGCCGAGGCGATGAAGCGCGGCCCGAGCAGCGCGGTGTGCCAGAACGGCCGGCCGGCGTTGGCCGAGAACAGGAAGGCGGTGACGGTGTGGATGGAGATGGCCCAGAACATCGCGATCACCACCACCGGGAAGTAGCGCTTGAGCGCCGGCTCCTGGCCGCGCCAGTGGCAGAAGTGCACGTACAGCGGCAGCGCGAGGTTCAGCGCCAGGTAGCCGCTGAGCACGACCACGTCCCAGGCGAGCAGCGACATCGGCCAGTTGAAGCGCCCGACCACCGGGAACATGTGCCACACGCGCTCGGGCCGGCCGAGGTCGACGGTGACGAACAGCATCGCGCAGATCACCGCCGCCACCGCCAGTCCCTCGCCGAGCAGCACCACCGACTTCACGTCCTGGCGGTGAAACAGGTAGGCCGGGATGACCAGCAGCACCGCTGCGGCGGCGATGCCGACGAGGAAGGCGAAGTTGGAGATGTAGAAACCCCAGGAGACCTGGTCGCTCATGCCGGTGACGACCAGCCCCTCGCTGAGCTGGCCGATGTAGGCCCACAGGCCGATGGCGATCAGCACGGCGAGGCCGCCCAGCCAGCGCCAGTAGGCCGGGCCGCCGCGCAGCATCTCGCGCAGGCCGTCGAGGACGAATCGGATCGCGCTGCTCATCGTGTGCTCGCCAGGTCGTCGCTGAAGTACCAGAACTTCGGCTCGGTGCCGAGTTCCTCCTTCAGCCGGAACACCGCCTTGTGCTCGAGCACGTAGCGGATCTCGCTGTTCGGGTCCAGCAGGTTGCCGAACACGCGCGCACCGGTCGGGCAGGCCTCCTGGCAGGCGGGCTGGCGGCCCACGCGGGTGCGCTGCGTGCACCAGTGGCACTTCTCGACCACGCCCTTGGGTCGCGGCCGGTTGCCCAGGTAGCTGGTGTTCGGGTTGATCTCGGCGGCCGGGATCTGCGGCTCCGTCCAGTTGAAGTGGCGCGCCCAGTACGGGCAGGCCGTCATGCAGTAGCGGCAGCCGATGCACCAGTCGTAGTCGATCACGACGATGCCGTCGTCGTCCTTCCAGGTCGCTTTCGTCGGGCAGGCCTTCACGCACGGCGGGTTGTCGCACTGCATGCACGACACCGGCAGGTAGAACTTGCCGGCCACCGGCACGGTCTTCGGGTCGTAGTAGTGCTCCGAGGTCTCCAGGTCCATCGTGCCCTTGTTCATCTCGAGCACGCGGATGTACTGCACCTGCGAGTCGCGGCCCTGGTTGTTCTCCTTCACGCAGGCGTCGACGCAGTCGCGGTAGCCCTGGCATTTGGAGATGTTCAGCGCGTAGCCGAACACCACGCCGGGCTGCGGCTTCGTGTCCTCGCAGTGGATGGCCACGCCGTGCTTGCGCTGCGCCTTGCGCTCGATGCGCTCCAGCGCCGAGCGGATCTCGTCGGGCGTCATGCGCTGGTAGTGGTCCTGGAAGAAGCTGCCCAGCGCGTCCTGCAGCGTGCTGCCGCCCCAGGCGGCCTGCGCCATGCCGGTGCCGCCGGCCGTACCGGCGGCCGCCACGCCGGCGAGGAAGCGGCGCCGGTAGAGGTCGAACCCGTCTTCCGTTTTCTTCTCAGGGCTTGGTGGCTGGGGCATGGTCGGTTCCTTCGAGGTTCTTCTGCCAGGGCAGCGCCCGGGTCTCGTGCACGCGTTGCATCGGCGACAGGCCCGCGCGCACCGGCGGCGGCTTGCTCGCCTGGCGCGGCGCGATCAAGGGGTTGTGCGGGTCGTGGCAATGGGTGCAGGCGTAGATCTGCCGCTCGCCCTGCCACTGCGCGACGCGCTTGCCGTGGCCGCCGAAGTACCAGTCGCGCTGCCGCGCGCTGTGGCACTGGCCGCACAGCAGGTAGGACTGGTCGAAATCGACCTTCGCGCCGCCGATGGTGTGCAGCACGTCGCGGTCGTTGCCCTGGTGGCAGTCCAGGCACCAGAAGCGTCCCTTGCCGTGGGCCAGCGCCGCCGCATGCGGCGCGTTGACCAGCTTGCGCGGCTGGGTGTTCAGCGGCAGCAGCTTGTGGCACTGGCTGCACGGGTACAGCGCCAGCTGCGGCTTGCGCGGCACGACGCTGAACGCCGGCGCGCCGGCATAGCCGTTGAAGACCTGCGGCTCGGTCGGCTCGGGCGCAGCCGGTAGCTGGTTCTCGCGCAGTGGCCGGTGTGTCGGTGCTGCGCTGGCGGCAGCTGCAGCGCTTGCCGGCGCATCGGCGGCCTGCGCCGGACGCGGCGCCAGCAGCAGCAACGACATCGCAGCCAGCGCCGCAGCGAGCCCAAGGCGCCAGGCCGGGCCACGCAGCACGTTGATGGACAGGCTCATCCCATTCCCTTCGTCATGACAGCCACTGCGGCATGGCCGGACTCGGCATGCCGTCGGACAGACCGAGCTCCGCACACAGCATCGGCAGCACCGGTCGACCGACCTCGGTGACGACGATGCGGTCGTCGAGCACCCGCACCAGCCCTTGCGCGGCGTGGCGCGCCAGGCGGCCATAGGCGTCCTCCAGGCCGCCGCGCACGGTGGCCGCGGGCAGTTCCAAGTCGAACAGCATCTGGTCCATCGCCAGGCGGCGGCGCGGCTCGTGCATGCGCGCCAGGCGGGCGCGCCGCACTGGCAGTTGCCGCGCGTGCAGCGCGGCGAACCAGTCCGGCAGCGCGGCGTAGCTCCAGAACATGCTGCCGTCGATCTCGCCGAGCGCGCCGGCCCCCAGGCCGATCACCGGCGCCGTCGGCGTCGCGGTGTAGCCGATCACGTTGTGGCGCAGCCGAGCCTGCGGCTGCGCAAGGGCGAGCTCGTCGTCCTCGAGCACGAAGTGGTTGGCGCCGATCCAGCCGTAGCCGGCGTCGCGCAGCACGCGCGACGACAGCGACCACAAGGTGCCGCACAGCGCCGCCTCCGGCAGCGCGTCACCGTCGATGCCGCACTGCGAAGGCCAATGTTCGGGCCGGTGCTGGTAGCAGGACAGCGCGACGCGGTCCGGAGCCATGCCGATCAGGCGCTCGAGCGTCATGCGCCAGCCGGCCTCGGTCTGATGCGGCAGGCCGATCAGCAGGTCGAGCCGGATGCGCTCGAAGCCGGCCGCCCGCGCGGTGGCGCAGGCGTCGTCGACCAGCGCCTGCGAGTTGCGCCGGCCAATGGCCTTCTGCACCGCGGTGTCGAGATCGGCGACGCCGAAGATCACCTGCCGGAAGCCCAGGCCGCGCAGCACCTCCAGATGCTGCCGGCTGATGCGGCGTGGATCGCACTCGACCGACATCTCGGCGTCAGACGGCAGGCGCCAGACCGCCTGCAGGCCGCTGACCAGGCCGGCCAGCTGCGACTCGCTCAGCTCGGTCGCGGTGCCGCCGCCGAGGTGGAGCTGCAGAACGTCGTGGTCGCCACCGAGGCTGCCGGCCAGCAGCCGGGCTTCGTCCAGCAATGCATCGACATAGCCGCCGATCACCTCGCCCGGCTGGGCCACGTGGATGTCGCGGTCGCAGAACATGCAATGCGCGGCGCAGAACGGCAGCTTCAGCGACAGCGCGAGCGGCTCGCCCGGCCGGGCGGCCAGCGCCTTCAGCGCGTGCAGGTAGTGCTCCTGCGCGTGGTCCGCCTCGAGGCCGGGCGCAAGGGCGTGCCATGCGGGCGCGGGCTCGGGCTTCTGCGGAATCGGCACGGGACAACCCGCCCCGGCGGCGTCCCGCCGCCAGAAAGGCTTCAGAGAGATTCTCATTCTTGGCTCCCTCCGACGGGCGCTGCTGAGGCGCCGTCGGTTGAAACCTTAGGCGCCGTCGGAGGCCTCAACGTTGACGACCGTCAACAGCGGATGACACGCTGAAGATCAGGCTTTCGTGACACACCACACGCCGGGCCCGCGGGTCCGGTGGCCCTCGACTGGAGCCCCATGCCCGACACCGACCCTCTCTCGCGCAGCTTCGGCAACGCCCTCGTCGCCGCCGACGAACGCGAACGCCGCATCCGCCACGTGTTCACCGCGGTGGCGCCGCGCTACGACCTGATGAACGACCTGATGAGCGGCGGCATCCACCGCCTGTGGAAGCGGCGCCTCGTGGCCAAGGCCGCGCCGCACGCCGGGCAGCGCATCGTCGACCTCGCCGGCGGCACCGGCGACGTGGCGGCGCGCCTGGCCGGGGCCGATCGCCGGGTGACGGTGGTCGACCCGAGCGAGGCGATGATGGCCGCAGGCCGCGCCCGCGGCCTGGCCCATGTGGACTGGCAGCTCGGCACGGCCGAACAGTTGCCGCTGGCCGACGCCTCGGTCGACACGCTGACGATCGCCTTCGGCATCCGCAACGTCACCCACCTCGACCGCGCGCTCGTCGAGGTGCTGCGGGTGCTCAAGCCGGGCGGCCGCTTCCTGTGCCTGGAGTTCTCGACACCGCGACCCTGGCTGCGGCCGTTCTACGACCTGTTCTCTTTCACGGTGATTCCGCGCCTGGGTGCGTGGATCGCACGCTCGCCGCAGGCCTACGAGTACCTCGTCGAATCGATCCGGCGCTTCCCTGACCAGCGTGCGTTCGCGCAGCACATCGAGGCCGCCGGCTTCGCCGATGTGCACTGGCGCGACCTCAGCTTCGGCATCGCCTGCATCCCTGCCGGCACGCGACCGCACGCTTGACGCAGCTCAACCCTCACTCCTGCGGCCCTTCTCCAGAATCAAGTCGTCATGTCCGTCAAACCCGCTTCCGCCAACACCATCCGCCCAGTCCGTGCCGGCTCCCTGCAGGCCTGGGCCGTGGCCGTGCGCCCTCGCAGCCTGCTGGTCGCGATCAGCCCGGTGCTGGTCGGTGGCACGCTCGGCTTCGCACGCCAGGGCGCCATCGACCTGCTGGCTACGCTGCTGGTGCTCGGCGCCGCGCTGCTGATGCAGGTCATCACCAACATGCAGAACGACGTCGGCTACACCGTGCGCGGCGGCGAGCGCAGCGGCACGCGCACCGGCTTGCCGCGCGCCACCGCCAACGGCTGGCTGAGCGTGCACCACGTGCGCGCCGGCATCGTCGTCGCGGCACTGGCCGCCACGGCCCTCGGGCTGGCGCTGGTGGCCTACCGCGGCTGGCCAGTGCTGGCCATCGGCGTGGCCTCGCTGCTGGCGGCGCTGGCCTACATGGGCGGGCCGAAGCCGATCGCCTACACGCCCTTCGGCGAGCTGACGGTGTTCGTCTTCTTCGGCCTGGTGGCGGTGATGGGCACCGACTGGGTGCTCACCGGCAGCGTCGGCACGGTCACGGCGCTGGCCTCGGTGGCGATCGGTGCGCTGGCGGCGGCCGCGCTGGCCGTCAACAACCACCGCGACATCGCCCACGACCGGCTGGTCGGCCGCCGCACCTTCGCGGTGACCTTCGGCGAGGTCGGCTCGCGGCGCCTGTTCACCGCGCTGCTGGCGCTGCCCTTCGCCCTGCTGGTGCCGATGGTGGTGTGGGGTCGTTCGCCCGGGCTGGTGCTGCCCTTGCTGCTGCTGCCGGCGGCCTGGAGTCTGCGGCACGACTTCGTCACCTGCCCGCGCGGCACGGCGTTCAACGAGGTGCTGTTCAGTACCTTCCGGCTCGAGCTGTGGTTCGCGGCGCTGCTCTCGGCCGGCGCACTTCTGGGCCGCATGGTGGGTGCATGAGCGCGACGCTCGCCTCGCGTCGCCGCTGGCTGGGCTGGCTCGGCGGCACGCTGGCCTCGGGCACCGCGCTGCGGGCGCGCGCGGCGCGGCCGGCAGGATTCCCGCAGCACGCGGTGCGCATCGTCGTGCCCTACTCGGTGGGCGTCGGGCCGGACGTGGTGGCGCGCAGCGTCGCCGAGCGGCTCGCGCAGCAGTGGGCCCAGCCGGTGCTGGTGGACAACAAGCCCGGCGCGTCGGGCATCGTCGCCTTCGGCGAGGTGCGGCGCACGCCGGCCGACGGCCACACGCTGTACCTGGCCGACACCGCCACGCTGGCCATCAACCCGCTGCTGCACGGCTCGCTGCCCTACGACCCGCAGCGCGACCTGCTGCCGCTGACGCTGCTGTTCCGCGCCACCTTCCTGATCTTCGTCGGCGGCGGCAACCGCTTTCGCAGCATTGCCGAGATGCTAGACGCAGCACGGCGCAAGGCGGGACAGGTCAGCTATGCCACGCTGGGCAACGGCCACGCGAGCCATGTGGCGGTGGAGAGCCTCGCGCGCGCCGCCAGCGTGCAGATGCTGCACATCCCGTTCAAGGACGCTGGCGCGCTGTTCACCGCGGTGGCCTCGGGCGACGTCGACTTCACCACCTTCGGCATGAACACCGTGGCCGGCCTGGTGGCCAGCGGCCGGTTGCGCCCGCTGGCGGTGGCAGCGCGCCAGCGCCTGGCCAGCCACCCGGACATCCCGACCCTGGCCGAGGCCGGTGGCCCGCCGGTGGAGATGCATCCCTGGGCGGCGCTGGTCGGCCTCGCGGGCACGCCGGCGCCGGTCGTCGATCAGCTGCAGCAGGACATCGCCGCGGCACTGGCCAGCAGCGAAGTGCGCAGCCGCGCCGAGCAGGCCGGCTTCGAGATCACGCCGTCGACGCCGCAGGGCCTGCGCGAGCGCATCGAGGCCGATCTGGCGCAGTACGCACCGCTGGTCAGCGAGGGGCGCATCGCCCGCATGTAGGCAGCGACCATGACCCTGGTGCGGACCGAACGCCGCGATGCCGTGGGCATCGTCACGCTCAACCATGAAGCGCGCCGCAACGCGCTGAGCCGCGCGATGGTCGACGGCATCGTCGCCGCGCTGACCGCCTTCGGCCGCGAACGGCTGCGTGCGGTGGTGCTGCGTGCCGCGGCGGGCAGCACGGTGTGGTCGGCCGGCCACGATGTCGACGAGTTGCCCGACTCCGGTCGTGACCCGCTGGGCTGGGACGACCTGCTGCGCCAGCTGATCCGCGAGATCGAGCTGTGCCCGGCGCCGGTGATCGCGATGGTCGAGGGCGGCGTGTGGGGTGGCGCCTGCGAGACCGTGTTCGCCTGCGACCTGGTGGTGGCCGCGCCGAGCGCACGTTTCGCCGTCACGCCGGCGCGGCTGGGCGTGCCGTACAACATCGGCGGCATGCTGACCTTCCTGAACGCGTCGAACATGCGCATCGCCAAGGAGATGGCCTTCACCGCGCAACCGATCGACGCCGCGCGCGCCGAACGCCTGGGCATGATCAACCACGTGGTGCCGAGCGACGAGCTCGAGGCCTTCTGCATGACGATGGCGCAGCAGATCGCCGCCAACGCGCCGCTGTCGGTCTCGGTGATGAAGGAGCAGCTGCGCATCCTGGCCGGCGCGCACCCGATGTCGCCGCAGGGTTTCGAGCGCATCCAGGGCCTGCGCCGGCTGGTCTACGACAGCCACGACTACCGCGAAAGCATCCGCGCCTTCAAGGAAAAGCGCGCCCCGCGCTTCCGCGGCGAGTGACACCATGATCGTGCGGCGCAGCGCGCTGGTCGACCGCAGCGCCGAGCGGCTGTTCGACCTGATCGAGGCCGCCGAGCACTACCCGAGCTTCCTGCCCTGGTGCACCGGCGCGACCATCGTCAGCCGCGACGACACGCTGGTCTCGGCCGACCTGCGCATGCGCCTGGCCGGCACGACCTTCGAGATGCGCACGCGCAACCCGAAGCGGCGGCCGGAGTACATGGCGATCCACCTCGAGCGCGGGCCGTTCCGCCGCTTCGAGGGCGAGTGGCGGCTGGTACCGATCGGCGCCGATGCCTGCAAGATCGGCTTCACGCTCGACTACGAGTTCGACAGCGCCTGGGTGACGCGCGCTGCCGGCCCGGTGTTCGACCGCATCGCCAATTCGATGGTCGACGCCTTCGTGCAGCGCGCGCTGGCATCATCCGGGCCCGACCCCCTCGAGAACACGAACGAGCGATGAACCCGATCCTGGTAGACGTGCTGCGCGGCACGGCCGTCGAGTCGCAGCACCGCGGTGCGCTGGCCCTGGTCGACGGCGACGGCGCGGTGCGCCTGGCGCTCGGCGACATCGAGCGGCCGGTGTTTCCGCGCTCGGCGGTGAAGTGGCTGCAGGCGCTGCCGCTGGTGGCCAGCGGCGCGGCCGACGCGCTGGCGCTGAGCGACGAGGAACTCGCCATCGCCTGCGCCTCGCACAACGGCGAGCCGGCGCATGTGCGCACCGCAGCCGCCATGCTCGCCAAGGCCGGGCTGGACGCCGACGCGCTCGAATGCGGCGCGCACTGGCCAGGGCTCGACACCGCGACACGCGAACTCGCGGCCAGCGGCGGCCAGCCCGGCGCGCTGCACAACAACTGCTCGGGCAAGCACGCCGGCTTCCTGTGCCTGGCCTGCGCGCGCCATGGCCGCGGCGGCCTGCGCGGCTTTGCGCGCGGCTATGTAGCGCCTGACCACGCGGTGATGGCCGAGGTGACCGGCGCGCTGCAGCAGGCCACCGGCTTCGACCTCGCCGCCACCGCGAGAGGCACCGACGGCTGTTCGATCCCGACCTACGCGATCCCGCTGCGCCACCTGGCGCTCGGCTTCGCGCGCGCTGCCACCGGCACTGGCCTGCCTGCCGACCTGGCGCAGGCGGCGCAGCGGCTGCGCGTGGCGGTGGCACGGGCGCCGTTCATGGTCGCCGGCAGCGGCCGCTTCGACACCCGCGTGATGGAGGCGCTCGGCGAACGCGTGTTCTGCAAGGTCGGCGCCGAGGGCGTCTACTGCGCCGCGCTGCCGGCGCTGGGCCTGGGCGTGGCGATCAAGATCGACGACGGCAACACTGCGCGTGCCGCCGAGGTGGTGATGGCCGCGGTGATCGAGGCGCTGCTGCCGCTGCAGGGTGAGGAAGCCGCGCTGCTGGCATCGCTGTCCGACGCCAGCCTGCGCAACTGGAACGGCATCGAGGTCGGCCGGCTGCGCGCCACGGCGGCGCTGCGCGAGGCGCTGGTCAGCGGCCGGTCCCGGTCAGGCTGATCGTCAGCGCGCCGTAGTTGGTGTTGTAGCCGTCGCTGATGGTCAGTGGCGACGGCACCGAGGTGCCGCTTTCGGTGGGTGCGAACACCACGGTGATGTTGCAGCTCGCGTTGACCGCGAGGATGTCGGGGCAGTCGTCGCTGGATGTCCAGCCGCTGCCGCTGGGGCTGGCGATGGTCAGCGCATCGTCGTCATTGCCGATGTTCTTCACGATGTACGTGCGCGAAACCGACTGGCCGATGCGCACGCTGCCGAAGTCGCCGCTGGTCGCGCTGGTGAAGGCCAGCACGCCGGCAGCCGGGTCGAGCGGACGCTCCGCCGTGCCGCTGAGCGCCAGCGACACCGTCTCGGCATTGCTGGTCACGCGCAGGGTGCCGGCCAGCGTGCCAGCCACCGTGGGCGCGTAGTAGACGGACAGCGTGCAGCTGTCCCCCTGGTCGAGGCTGGCCGGACAGTCGTGGATGATCGACAGGCCAGTGCCGGCGATCGTCGGCGCGATGTTCTCCAGCGTCTTCACCTTGGCCAGGCCCGCATCGCTGTTGCGCAGCTGGAAGGTGAGCTCCTTGCGCGTATCGAGCAGGGTGTCGCCGTAGGCGGTGCCGGCCGCGCCGGTGGCCTCCAGCCGCGGCTTGGGCTCGCTCTCGTCGATGCTGCCGCAGCCGGCGGCGATCAGTGCGGCGGCCAGGGCCGCGATGGCGATGTTCGTTCGGTTCATGACGATGCCCTCCCAGGCGTGGCACCGAGCAGGCCCTCCAGCGACTGCAGCGTGTCCGCCTCGTGCAGGGGCTTGTCGGCGCGGATGCGCAACATGCGGGGGAAGCGTACCGCAATGCCGCTCTTGTGCCGAGGGCTGCGATTGATCCCTTCGAAACCCAGCTCGAACACCAGCGACGGCCGCACGCTGCGCACCGGGCCGAACTTCTCGATCGTGGTCTGGCGGATCACCCGGTCGACCTCGCGGAACTCGGCGTCGCTCAGGCCCGAGTAGGCCTTGGCGAAGGTGACCAGTTGCAGCGCGCCGGGCTGCGCCGGTTCACGGCGCTCGATCGCATCGAGCACCGCCTGCGCCTCGGCGGCGTCCAGCGGCGTGCGGCTCCACACCGCGAAGGTGTAGTCGGTGTAGACGCTGGCGCGGCGGCCGTGGCCGGCCTGCGCATAGACGAGCACCGCGTCGACCGACAGCGGCTCGATCTTCCACTTCCACCAGGCGCCATCGGCCTTGGTTCGGCCGCTGCCGTAGCGAGCGTCGCGGTGCTTGAGCATGAAACCTTCGACGCCACGCTCGCGCGACTCGCGGCGCAGCGCGGCGAGCGCGGGCCAGTCGTCGCCCGTGACGAGCGGCGAGAGTTGCAGCGGCGTGCCGTGCACGGCGGCTTCGAGCGCCAGGCGCCGTTCGTGCTGGGGATGCTCTCGCCGGTCAGTTCCATGCGACTCGAGCAGGTCGTACGCGATGAAGGCCACGGGCGCGTCGGTCAGGATCTTCTTCGTCAGCGTCTTGCGGCCGATGCGCTGCTGCAGCAGGTTGAAGGGCGCCGGGCGCCCTTCTTTCCAGACCACGATCTCGCCGTCGAGCACCGTGCCATCGGCCAGCGCCTTCGCCGCCTCGACGATCTCCGGGAAGCGCTCGGTCACCAGTTCCTCACCGCGCGACCAGATCCACACCTGAGCCTCGCGGCGCACGATCTGCGCACGGATGCCGTCGTACTTCCACTCGACCTGCCAGTCGCTGGCCGCGCCGAGGCGGCTGTCGAACTCGGCTTCGGCCGCGTCCAGCGCATGGGCGAGGAAGAACGGATAGGGCTGACCCGCTTCGCTGCGGCCCACCTCGGCCGGCGCGATCAGCGCGGCGTACGCGGCGGCATCCGGCCGCCGAGCCGCGTCGGTGTAGCCCATCATGCGCTGCGCGACGATCTTCGCGTCCAGCCCTGCATGGGCCGCCAGCGCACGCTGCACCAGCAGCTTGCTGACGCCGACGCGGAAACCGCCGCCGATCAGCTTGACCAGCAGGAAGCGGCTGGCGGTGTCGAGCTCGTCCCACCAAGCGGCGACCTGGCGTTCCTGCTCGGCCGGCTCGGCGCCGCGCAGCGGCAGCAGGCGGTCCTCGACCCAGCGCGCCAGTCCCAGTTCACTCCGTCGTGAAGGCGCCGGCAACACGTGCGCGATGGTCTCGGCCAGGTCGCCCACCGCCTGGTAGCACTCCTCGAACAGCCAGTCGTCGATGCCGGCCAGCCGCCCGGCGAGCACCCGCAGCGTGGCGGTGGGCACCACCTGCCGCGGCTTGCCGCCGGAAAGGAAGTACACCGCCCAGGCGGCATCGGCCGGCGCGGCTTCGGCGAAGTAGCGCTGCAGTGCCTCGAGCTTGGCATTCGTCGCCGTGCTGGCGTCGAGTTCGGCAAACAGCTGCGCGAAGCGGTTCATGCGCGGGTCGCACTCGCTTCGGCGGGTTCGGCATCGTCGCGGTCGCCGAACTCGGTGCGGAAGGACCCGGCCTGCAGGCCCTGCTCGGCCAGCCAGCGCACCATCACCGCCTCGTAGCCGTGGGTGACGATCACCCGGCTCGCGCCGGTGGCCGCGATGGCACGCTGCAGCCCCGGCCAGTCGGCATGGTCCGACAGCACGAAGCCACGGTCCACGCCCTGCCGGCGGCGCGCGCCGCGCAGCTGCATCCAGCCGCTGGCGAAGGCGTCGGCAGGGTCGCCGAAGCGCTTCAGCCAGGCCGAGCCCTGCACCGCCGGCGGTGCCACCACCAGCGCGCGCTGCAGCACCGCCTTGTCCTTCACCTCGGTGGCCAGCTGCGTGGCCGGCAGCGCGACGCCGGCGGCGCGGTAGGCCTCGTTGAGCGGCTCCACCGCACCGTGCACGAGGATCGGTCCGATCGAGGCATCGACGCCGGCCAGGATGCGCTGCGCCTTGCCGAAGCTGTAGCCCATCAGCACGCTGGCGCGGCCGGCGGCGGCATTGGCGCGCCACCAGGCGTCGATCTCGGCGAACAGCTCGCGCTGCGGCCGCCAGCGGTAGACCGGCAGCCCGAAGGTCGACTCGGTGATGAAGCAGTCGCAGCGCTGCGGCTCGAAGGGGGCGCAGGTCGGGTTGTGATCGTCGGCGCCAGACACGAAGTAGTCGCCCGAGGCCACCCAGACCGCGCCGCCATGCTCGATGCGCACCTGCGCCGAACCGAGCACGTGGCCGGCCGGGTGCAGGCTGACGCGCACGCCGCGGTGCTCGACCACCTCGCCATAGGCAAGCGGCTGCAGCGTGATCTCGCCCAGCCGCGCGCGCAGCACGCCCTCGGCCGGCGCGGCGGCGAGGTAGTGGGCGTGGCCGCGGCGCGCATGGTCGGCGTGGGCGTGGGTGATGACGGCGCGATCGACCGGCCGCCACGGGTCGATGTAGAAGTCGCCCGGTGGGCAGTACAGCCCCTCGGGGCGCTGGACGATCAGGTCGGCTGGCATGCGCGCGGCATTCAGGCCGCCGGCGCGCTGCCGCCGCCCTCGTAGCGGTAGTGCACCGACGGGTCGGCGTACTTGGCGTTGTTGCGCTCGCGGCGCTGCGCGGCGGCTTCGTCGTACAGGAAGGGCAGGAAGGCGAAGCGCTGCCCGCGGGTGACCGGCGTCGCTTCGTGCATCAGCCCGCAGGAGAACACGCAGGCGCCGCCGGTCGGTGCGCGGTAGGTCTGCAGCCCGTACTCGGGAAAGCGCAGGTCGCCGCCTTCGTACTCCTCGGCATTCAGATTGATGGTCACGGCGAACTCGCGGTGACCCTCGCCGTCGTTGTCGCGGTGCGGGCGGAAGTAGCCGCCGGTCTGCGCGTCGTAGCAGGCGACGAGGTAGCGCTCCATGCGCGTGGCGCGGAAGCGGAACACCCGCTCGATCTCCGGCGCGATGCAGGCCTGGATGCGCTGGGCGATGCGCTTCTTCAGCGCCTCGTCCTCGACCAGGCAGTCGAAGCGGCGCTTCACCGCATGGTCGATCACGCCGACGATGCGCCCGCCTTCGCTCTTCATGTAGCCGGAATCTTCACCACCGCGTGCGCGGTAGTGGTCGATCAGCGTGCGGCAAAGAGCCGCATCGAACACCTGCGGCAGGATCAGCACCGGCGCCTGCATCAGCGCGGGGCCGCTGCGCGGCATCGGCAGCGCGTCGACGTCGTTCAGCAGCGCGGCGGAGAAATCGGGCGCCACCGTCTGCGAGACGTACCAGCGCATCACCCGCAGCGACGGGTCGAGCAGCACGGCGGCGGTGGTGAAGCGCCACTGCGCCGCGCCGTCCTCGGGCATCGCGACGCCGAAGCGGCGGCTCACCGCACCGTCCAGGTCCCAGAAGATGCGCACGCCGGGAAGCTGTTCGGCGACGCGGCCGAGCTGCTCGTCGGCCGCATCGAGCGTGACGACGAAGAGGCTGGCACGCAGGTCGTCGAACAGCTCGCGCCGCGCGAGCAGCGCCGCATGCACAGCGGCGGATGCGGGCGCCGCGGTACTGCCGAGGAACAGCAGCACGATGTGGCGGCCGGCCACCGAGCCGAAGTGGTACTCGGGGTTGCTGCTGGAGCGCACGGTGAACCAGGGCACCGGCATGCCGGGCCCGAACTTCGGCTGGAGCATGGGGTGATGATAGTGAGGCCGCGCGGCGGACAGCCCTTTCATTCAGAGGATGGAGGGGCCGCGGCGCGCTGGGGGTGGTGTTCCGCTCATGTCCTCCGGACCCGCTGCGCGGGTCCTCCCCCTTTACTTCGCTCCACACAACCCTCAGCACGCCGCTCAGGTACCACCGCGGCATGCATCCGGCCGCGGTGCACAGACGGTGCTGGCCTGGGGCGATGGGTGAAGGGTGTAGCGAAGTCAAGGAGGAGGGCTCGCGCAGCGAGCCCGGGGGACATGAGCGGAACCCTTCACCCGTCGCCCCAGGCTCGCCAGACTTCGAACGCGGATGGGTGTCAGTAGCGCTTGCCAGCCACCATGATCATCAGCCGCATCGCCCCGTAGGCCAGCCAGTTGGCGGCCCGCGTCAGCAGCGAACGGTTGGCGTGCGACTCGGGCTCGATGCGCCGGCCGTGGTCGGCGATCGCCCGCTGCAGTGCCGAGCGGAGTTCGGCGGCGAAGCGGTCGTCGCGCACGAACACGTTGGCCTCGCGCGCCAGCAGCAGGCTGAAGGGGTCGAGGTTGGACGAGCCGACGGTGGACAGCGCGCCATGCGGCGTGTCCATCACCGCCACCTTGGCATGCAGGAAGCTGGCCTCGTACTCGATGATCTCGATGCCGGCCTCCAGCATCGGGCCGTAGACGGCGCGGCTGGCGTGGTACTGCATGAAGTACTCGTAGCGGCCCTGCAGCAGCAGCGTGATCTTCACGCCACGCTGCGCTGCACGCAGCAGCGCGCGCTGCAGCTGCACGCCAGGCACGAAATAGGCGTTGGCGATGACGATCTCGCGCTCGGCCTGGGAGATCGCGACGCGGTAGGTGCTCTCGATGCGGCGGCGAAAGCGCAGGTTGTCGCGCAGCACCAGCGAGGCGCGCGCGCCGTGCGGGAAGCGGCGGCTGTGCGTCGGCTCCTCGACGCCCGCGCGCGCCGCCGCGCGCACCGCCGCCAGCGTGCCCTCGGGGTCGACCATGCGGGCCTTGCGCGCTGCCTGCAGGCGCCACCACAGGCGTGTCATCGTGTCGTGCACGTCGCGCACCAGCGGTCCGCGCACGCGCACCGCATAGTCCAGCCGCGGCTGCGCCAGATCGCCGTGGTTGGGGTCGTGGTGGTCGTCGAGCAGGTTGATGCCGCCGCAGAAGGCGACGTCGCCGTCGACCACGCAGAGCTTGCGGTGCAGCCGCCGCCAGCCGCGCGGCAGCAGCAGCCGCCAGCCGCGGGCCGGGTTGAAGATTCGCCAGCGCACGCCGGCGGCGGCCCAGCGCTCGCGCCAGTCCGTCGGGATCTCGCCGGTGCCTACACCGTCGACCACCACGCGCACGGTGACGCCGCGGGCCGCCGCATGCTCGAGCGCCTCGGCCACGGTCAGCGCAGTTCGCGTGAAGTCGAAGATGTAGGTCTCGAGCATCACCTCGCTGCGCGCGGCGTCGATCGCCTCGACCATCGCCGGGAAGAGACCCTCGCCGCCCTCGAGCAGGGTCAGCTCGTGCTCGGCGCCGGCTGCGTCGTCCGGCGTCATGCGCTCACGAGCTCCGCCACCAGCGGCAGGTGGTCGGACATGCGCGCCCAGGCATTGCCGCGCGGCACCGTGGTCGACAGGCAGCGCAGCCCGCGGGTGTAGATGCGGTCGAGCGAGAACACCGGCACGCGCGACGGGAAGGTGTTCGGCCGCACCACGCTGCCCTCGGCGGCGGCTCGCGCCAGGCCGCAGTCGCGCATCGGTGCGTCGAGCTTCTCGCCCCAGTCGTTGAAGTCGCCGGCAACGATCAGCAGCTCGCCCTTCGGCACCTCGGCTTCGATGAAGGCCGCCAGGCGCTCGACCTGGCGCACGCGGCTGGCGTGCATCAGCCCGAGGTGGGCCACGATGGCGTGCAGCACGTTGCCGTTCCAGTGCACAGGCACGTGCAGCAGCCCGCGCTGCTCGAAGCGGTGGTCGCTGACGTCGTGGTGGCCGATGTCGCCCAGCGGCCAGCGCGACAGCAGTGCGTTGCCGTGCTCGCCGCCGCGCGTCACCGCGTTCGTGCGGTAGGCCACCTCGTAGCCTTCGGGCGCGAGGAAGTCGGCCTGGCCTTCGCGCGGCCAGCCGAACGAGGTGCGCTGAAAGCGCCGTGCCTCGCCGTGGTGGAAGTGGCGCACCTCCTGCAGGAACACCAGGTCGGCATCGAGCGCCTCGATGCCCAGGCCGAGGTTGTGGATCTCCAGCCGCTTGCGCGGGCCGACGCCGCGCACGCCCTTGTGGATGTTGTAGGTCGCCACGCGCAGCGTGTCGCCGTGGCTCAGCGTCGAGTGGGGAGCGGATCGCATGGCAGGAAGCGGGGCAGCTGCAGGATGGCTTCGGCGTTGCTGAACGAGAAGCAGGCATCGGCCGCCTCGCGCCAGGGCAGCCAGCGCCAGGCGAGGTGCTCGCGCGGCGCCAGCACGATGGGGGTGTCGCGCGGCACCGTCAGCCCGAACACATGCTCGGTGTTGTGCCGCACGCCCGGCGCGTAGCGGTGCAGCCAGGCCGGGAAGATCTCGTAGACGTTGCGCAGGTTCCAGTCGGCCAGCGCGGTGCGCGGCACGGCGGCGGAGCCGACGACGATGCCGGTTTCCTCGGCGACCTCGCGCACCGCGGTCTGCTCGAAGGCCTCGTCGTCGTGGTCTTTCGAGCCGGTGACGCTCTGCCAGGTGCCCGGCGCGTCGGCGCGCTCGATGAGCAGCACCTCGCGCTGCACGGTGTGGATCACCACCAGCACCGACTCCGGGATCTTGAACGGCTTGGTCATGCGCAAACGACGAGGGGCGCCCCGTGGCGCCCCCCGATTCTGCATGAGCGACCCGGCTCGCTTCAGGCCGCCGGCTGCACGTTGCGCAGCCGGATGTGCAGCTCGCGCAGCTGCTTCTCGTCGACCGGGCTGGGCGCGTTGGTCAGCAGGTCCTGCGCACGCTGTGTCTTCGGGAAGGCGATCACGTCGCGCAGGCTCTCGGCGCCGGTCATCAGCATCACGAAGCGGTCCAGGCCGATCGCGATGCCGCCGTGCGGCGGCGCGCCGTACTTCAGCGCGTCGAGCAGGAAGCCGAACTTCAGCTGCGCCTCCTCGGCGTTGATCTTCAGCGCGCGGAACACCTTGCTCTGCACTTCCTCGCGGTGGATACGCACCGAGCCGCCGCCAAGTTCGATGCCGTTGAGCACCACGTCGTAGGCCTTGGCAATGCACTTGCCGGGGTCGGTCTCGAGCCAGTCCTCGTGGCCGTCCTTCGGGCTGGTGAACGGGTGGTGCACCGCGTTCCAGCGCTGCGCGTCGTCGTCGTACTCGAACATCGGGAAGTCGACCACCCACAGCGGCTCCCACTGGCCCTGCACCAGACCGCGGGCCTTGCCGAACTCGCTGTGGCCGACCTTGACGCGCAACGCGCCGATCGCGTCGTTGACGACCTTGGTCTTGTCGGCACCGAAGAAGATCAGGTCGCCGTTGGCGGCGCCGGTGCGCGCGAGGATGTCGGCGATCGCCTTGTCGTGCAGGTTCTTGACGATCGGCGACTGCAGGCCTTCGCGGCCCTTGGCCACGTCGTTGACCTTGATCCAGGCCAGGCCCTTGGCGCCGTAGATCTTGACGAACTCGGTGTAGCCGTCGATCTCGCCGCGGCTCATCTCGCCGCCGCCGGGGATGCGCAGCGCGACGACACGGCCGTCCTCGGCGTTGGCCGGGCCGGAGAAGACCTTGAAGTCGACATCCTTCATGACGTCGGTCAGCTCGGTGAACGCGAGCTTGACGCGCAGGTCCGGCTTGTCGGATCCGTACAGGCGCATCGCGTCGGCGTACTTCATCACCGGGAAGTCCTGCAGCTTGACACCGATCGCGTGCTCGAAGGTCGAGCGGATCATGCCCTCGAACATCGTGCGGATCTCCTCCTCGGTGAGGAAGCTGGTCTCGATGTCGATCTGCGTGAACTCGGGCTGGCGGTCGGCGCGCAGGTCCTCGTCGCGGAAGCACTTGGTGATCTGGTAGTAGCGGTCGAAGCCGGCCACCATCAGCAGCTGCTTGAACAGCTGCGGGCTCTGCGGCAGCGCGAAGAACATGCCGTCGTGCACGCGGCTGGGGACCAGGTAGTCGCGCGCGCCTTCGGGCGTGCTCTTGGTCAGCATCGGCGTCTCGATGTCGATGAAGCCGTTGACGTCGAGGAACTTGCGCACCTCCATCGCGACGCGGTAGCGCAGCATCATGTTGCGCTGCATCGGCGGGCGGCGCAGGTCGAGCACGCGGTGCGTGAGGCGCGTGGTCTCCGACAGGTTCTCGTCGTCGAGCTGGAACGGCGGCGTGACCGAGGGGTTCAGCACCTCGATCTCGTGGCACAGCACCTCGACCTTGCCGCTGGTGATGTTGGCGTTGGTGGTGCCGGCCGGCCGCTCGCGCACCTTGCCGACGATCTTCAGGCAGAACTCGTTGCGCACGTCTTCGGCGATCTTGAACATGTCGGCGCGGTCGGGGTCGCAGACGACCTGGACGATGCCTTCGCGGTCGCGCAGGTCGACGAAGATGACACCGCCGTGGTCGCGGCGGCGGTGGGCCCAGCCCATCAGCGTGACGGTCTGGCCGAGCAGTGCCTCGCTGACGAGGCCGCAATACGTGGTTCTCATGCTTTCACTCCGGGAATCGGTTCGGGGACGTTGGCGTGCGTGGGGCGGTGGGGCGCTGACGCCGGCTTCGCCGGCCGCGCCCCCTCAATTTCGGATCGCGCCCGCAGTGGCGGCCGGCGCCGCCGGCGAGGGGGTCGGCGGCGACACCACGCCCATCGAGATGACGTACTTGAGCGCCTCGTCGACGCTCATCGCGAGTTCGATCACGTCGCGCCGCGGCACCATCAGGAAGAAGCCCGAGGTGGGGTTGGGCGTGGTCGGCACGTAGACGCTGAGGTAGTCGCCGGGCAGGTGCTGCGCTGCCTCGCCGCCGGGCTTGCCGGTGACGAAGGCGATGGTCCAGGCGCCCTCGCGCGGGTACTGCACCAGCACCGCTTCGCGGAAGGCATTGCCGCTGCTGGAGAACAGCGTATCGGAGACCTGCTTGATCGAGTTGTAGATCGACTTGACGATCGGGATGCGGTTGAGCAGCCGGCTGCCCTGGCGCAGCCACCACTGGCCGACGATGTTGGTGGCGAAGATGCCGGTCAGCAGCAGCGCCACCAGCGTGACCACCAGGCCGAGGCCGGGGATGTGGCGCAGCGTCTCCAGCGGCGCGGTGGCGGCCTGGGGCAGCACCGCCTGCGTCGCGCTGATGAACCAGCCGAACACGCCGTCGAGCAGGCCGAGCACCGACGACAGCACCCAGACGGTGAGCGTCAGCGGCAGCCAGACCAGCAGTCCGGCGAGGAGGTATTTCTTCAAGGGGGGTCCAGGTGGAGCCGGCTCAGTGGCAGGCGCAGGAGCCGCCGCAGCTGCCGGCAGCCGGCGCGGCGCTGGCCGCCGGCGCCGCGGCGGTGGAGGACGAAGGCGCTTCGCCGCCGGCGGCCGGGGCAGCGGCCGGCGCATCGGCCGGCTTGGCAGCGGCACCGCCGCCCTTGAAGTCGGTGGCGTACCAGCCCGAGCCCTTGAGCTGGAAGCCGGCCGCGGTGAGCTGCTTCTGGAAACCCTCGGCGCCACAGGCCGGGCAAGTGGTCAGCACAGGATCGGAGATCTTCTGCAGCACGTCCTTCGCGTGGCCGCAGGCAGTGCAGCGATAGGCGTAGATCGGCATGGCTAAACCCTTGATTCGGCAGGAAAAACCGCCAATTATACGGCCGCCGGCAATGCCTGCCGCGGAGCCCTGACCGCGAGACCGTGGCCGCGCCACGCTGCACCGGACGCCGCCGTCGGTCAACCTAGAATTCCGGCATCCGTTTGCGTCCTACCTCTACAGGAGTTCGATGTGATTCGCCGCACCGCCAAACTCTTCACTGCCATTGCCTGCGGGCTTCTCACCGCCGGCATGTCGGCGCCGGCCTTCGCCGCCGGCCCGGAAGCGAAGGTCCTGAACATCTACAACTGGTCCGACTACATCGCCGACGACACGATCAAGAACTTCGAGAAGGAAACCGGCATCAAGGTCAACTACGACAACTACGACAACAACGAGATCCTGCATGCCAAGCTGGTGGCCGGCAAGACAGGCTACGACATCGTGGTGCCGGGCGCGCACTTCGCCAAGCAGCAGATCGAGGCCAAGCTGTTCCAGAAGCTCGACCGCTCGCTGCTGACGAACTGGAACAACCTCGATCCGGCCATCCTCGAGCAGATGGCCAAGCTCGACCCCGGCAACGAGCACCTGGTCAACTGGATGTGGGGTTTCGTCACCGTCGGCATCAACGCCGGCAAGGTCAAGAAGGCGCTGGGTGATCTGCCGATGCCTGAGAACCCCTGGTCGCTGGTGTTCGATCCGAAGTACGCGGCCAAGCTCAAGGGCTGCGGCGTGAACTTCCTCGACTCGGCCTCCGAGGTGCTGCCGGTGGCCCTGCTGTACGTGGGCAAACCCGGGTACAGCCGCAATGCGGCCGACTACCCGGTGGCCGCCGAGATGCTCAAGAAGATCCGGCCCTACGTGACGCGCTTCTCGTCGTCGGGCTACATCGAGGAACTGGCCGGCGGCCAGCTGTGCGCCGTGATCGGCTTCTCCGGCGACATCAACATCGCGCGTGCGCGCGCGCTGCAGGCCAAGAACGGCAACGACATCCAGGCCCTGGTGCCGTCCAGCGGCGCCACGCTGTTCTTCGATTCGATGGCGATACCTGCCGATGCGGCGCACCCGAAGAACGCCCACCTCTTCATCAACTACATCCTGCGCCCCGAGGTGCACGCGTCGCTGACCAACAAGGTCTTCTACGCCAACCCGAACCGGGCCTCGCTGAAGTTCGTCAAGAAGGACGTGGCCGAGAACAAGTCGATCTTCCCGGGCCCGCAGGAACTGGCCCGCATGACGGCGCCGGACAGCCTGCCCCAGGACATCCGCCGGGTGCAGACCCGCACCTTCACGAACTTCAAGGCCGCCCGCTGAAGCCCGGCAGCAGCCACGCTGCCAGCGCGCCGGCCACGCCGGCGGCGAGCAGCAGGGTGATCACGCCGATGAGCCGGCGCAACAGCTGATTGGAGCGCTGCTGCTCGAGCAGCAGCGCCTCCAGCGCAGCGCGGTCGTTGCCCTTGCGGGCCTGGAGGGCCTGGTGCACCAGGCGCGGCAGCTCCGGCAGCAGCTGCACGTAGCGCGGCGCCTCGTTCTTGAGCCGTTCGGCCAGGCCGCGCCAGCCGATCTGCTCGTTCATCCAGCGCTCGAGGAAGGGCTTGGCGGTGTTCCACAGGTCGAGGTCGGGGTCGAGCTGCCGGCCCAGGCCCTCGACGTTGAGCAGCGTCTTCTGCAGCAGCACCAGCTGCGGCTGGATCTCGACGTTGAAGCGCCGCGAGGTCTGGAACAGGCGCAGCAGCACCTGGCCGAGCGAGATGTCCTTCAGCGGCCGGTCGAAGTGCGGCTCGCAGACGGCCCGGATGGCGCCTTCGAGCGCGTCGACCCGCGTCTCCGGCGGCACCCAGCCGCTCTCGACGTGCAGCTCGGCCACGCGCTTGTAGTCGCGGCGGAAGAAGGCGATGAAGTTCTGCGCCAGGTATTCCTTGTCGAACTCGGTGAGCGTGCCGACGATGCCGAAGTCCAGCGCGATGTAGCGGCCGAAGGTCTGCGGGGCGATGCTGACCTGGATGTTCCCCGGGTGCATGTCGGCGTGGAAGAAGCCGTCGCGGAACACCTGGGTGAAGAAGATCGTCACGCCGTCGCGGGCGAGCTTCTTGATGTCGACGCCGGCCTCGCGCAGGCGGTCGACCTGGCTGATCGGCAGGCCCTTCATGCGCTCCATCACGATCACGCCCTGGGTGCACAGGTCCCACACCATCTCGGGCACCATGACCAGACGCAGGCCCTCCATGTTGCGGCGCAGCTGCGCGGCGTTGGAGGCCTCCCGCACCAGGTCGAGCTCGTCGTGCAGGTAGTTGTCGAACTCGGCCACCACCTCGCGCGGCTTCAGGCGCTTGCCGTCGACCGACAGCCGCTCGACCCAGGCCGCCAGCGTGCGCATCAGCGCCAGGTCGTCGTCGATGACCTCCAGCATGCCCGGGCGCAGCACCTTCACCGCGACTTCGCGGCCGTCCTTCAGCACCGCGAAGTGCACCTGCGCGATCGAGGCGCTGGCCACCGGCTCGGCGTCGAAGCTGGCGAAGATGTCGTCGATCGGCCGGCCGAAGGCACGCTCGATCAGCGCACGCGACTGCGCCGCCGGGAACGGCGGCACGCGGTCCTGCAGCCGGGCCAGTTCCTCGGCGTAGTCAGGCGGCAGCAGGTCGCGCCGCGTCGACAGCACCTGGCCGAACTTGACGAAGATCGGGCCGAGCCGCTCCAGGCCCAGGCGCAGGCGCTCGCCGCGCGGCGCGTCGAGGCGGCGCCCGACGGTCAGCACGCGCACCAGCGCGCGCACCCAGCGCTGGCGGAAGCTGGACAGCGCCAGCTCGTCCAGCCCGTAGCGCAGAACCGTGACGCAGATGAAGACGAGCCGGCCGACGTGCCTCATCGCGGCCCGGGCCCGGCCGGATCGGCGCCGTCGCGGCGCAGCCGCGAGGCCAGGCTGCCGATGCCGCGCACGGCCTCGCGCAGCGCCAGCGCGACGCTGCTGCCCAGCCGCGCCAGTTCGTGCGCCGGCGCATCACCGATCACGCGGGCGAGGTCGTCCTCGAGGTCCCAGCGCAGGTTGTCGAACAGCCAGTTGATGTCGGTGGCGAACTGCGCGTCGCCGGCCACCTCGATGCGCGGGCGCTCGCCGGTCAGCGTGCGCACCAGGGCCAGCGCCGGGTTGGAGGCGTCGACGGTCACCCTCAGATCGGGGGTGTCGGGTGCCTCCGGGCCGCACCACTCCAGCAGGCCTGCCGGCGTGACACGGAAAGCCAGCGCCGGCAGCGGCGGCAGCAGCGCAGGCCAGCCGTCGGCATGCAGCAGCAGGCTGCGGCCGGCGTGCTCGCGCAGCCGCTGCGTGGCCACGGCTTCCGCGGAAATGACATGGTTGGCGAGTAGGATCGCGCGCTCGATGACCGCCTCGGAGGCGAGCGCTTGCAAGCTGTGCAGCATTCACGGATTGTAGGCACGGCGTCACGTTTTCCCCCCAATGTCGAGGGCAGGAAGCGGCGCAGCCCGGCGCCAGAATCCAACCGGTCCAGACCATGAGCTCATCTGCCACCATCCTCCTGACCGGCGCCACCGGTTACATCGCTTCGCACACCTGGCTGGCGTTGCAGGCGGCCGGCATGCGCGTGCTCGGCATCGACGACTTCTCCAACAGCTCGCCCGAGGTGCTCAACCGGCTGGAGCGCCTGTCCGGGCAGCGCCCGGATTTCGCGCGCGGCGACGTGGGCGACGAGGCCGCGCTCGACGCCCTTTTCCAGCGCGAGCGCATCGACGCCGTGGTGCACTTCGCGGCCTTCAAGGCCGTCGGCGAGAGCGTTGCGAAGCCGCTGGCGTACTACGGCAACAATCTGGGCGGCCTGATCACGCTGTCGCGCACGATGCAGCGCCACGGCTGCCGGCGGCTGGTGTTCAGCTCCAGCGCCACGGTGTATGGCCAGCCCGAACGGCTGCCGATCACCGAGGACTCCCCGCTGGCCGCCACCAACCCCTACGGCGCCACCAAGCTGATGGGCGAAACCATCCTGCGCGACCTCGAGCGCTCCGAGCCGGGCTGGTCGATCGCACTGCTGCGCTACTTCAACCCGGTGGGCGCGCACGAGAGCGGCCTGATCGGCGAGGCGCCGCAGGGCACGCCGAACAACCTGATGCCCTACGTCGCACAGGTCGCGGTCGGCCAGCGCGACAAGCTCAGGGTCTTCGGCAACGACTACGACACGCCCGATGGCACTGGCGTGCGCGACTACATCCACGTCGTCGACCTCGCCGAGGGCCACGTGGCGGCGGTGCAGCGACTGCTCGGTGAAACCGGCGCCCTGACCGTCAACCTCGGCACTGGCCGCGGCCACAGCGTGCTCGAGGTGGTCGGCGCCTACGCAAGCGCCAGCGGCCGGCCGATTCCCTACGAAGTGCTGCCGCGCCGGCCCGGCGACGTCGCCGCGTGTTACGCCGATCCGTCGCTGGCCCGGCAGCTGCTCGGCTGGCGCGCCACGCGCGACCTCGCCGCGATGTGCGCCGACAGCTGGCGCTGGCAATCGATGAACCCGAACGGCTTCGCACCGGCCGCCTGATCCACGGACACCCCCTCGCCATGACCATGACACAGATCGACCTCCAGCCCGTCGTGATGGCCGGCGGCAGTGGCACGCGGCTGTGGCCGCTGTCGCGCGCGCAGTTCCCCAAGCAGTTCCTCGTGCTCAACGACAACCGCAGCCTGTTCCAGCAGGCCGCGGGCCGGCTCGCCGCGCTGGCGGCGGCGGACATCGCGGTCGCGCCGACCTGCGTCGTCGGCAACGAGGAGCATCGATTCCTCGTGCTCGAGCAGTTGCGCGAGCTGCGCGTGCAGGGCGCGACGCTGCTGCTCGAGCCGATGGGCCGCAACACCGCGCCGGCGATGACGCTGGCCGCACTGCAGGCGACGCTGGGCGGCCGCGACCCGGTGCTGGTGGTGACACCGGCCGACCAGACCGTGACCGACGAAGCCGCCTTCACCGCCGCATTGCAGCGCGCCGCGCGACTGGCCGCCGACGGCGCCATCGCCATCCTCGGCGTGCAGCCCGACCGGCCGGAAACCGGCTTCGGGTACATCAACGCCACCGGCAGCGACGCCGCAGCGCTGCGCGTCGAGCGCTTCGTCGAGAAGCCCGACCTGGCCACAGCGCAGCGCTACCTTGCCGACGGCCACTACTTCTGGAACAGCGGCATGTTCGTCGTGCGCGCCTCGGTGTGGCTGGCGGCGATCGAGCGCTTCCGCGTCGACATCGCGCAGGCCACCCGGCAGGCGTGGGACGCGCGCGCGGTCGATGCCGCCTTCGTGCGCCCGGGCCGCGAGGCGTTCGCGGCCATCCCGTCGGAGTCGATCGACTACGCGGTGATGGAGCCGATCTCCGCCGCGCCGGGCAGCTTCTCGCTGCGCATGGTGCCGCTGGCCGCCGGCTGGAACGACCTCGGCGCGTGGGAGTCCGTCTGGCAGGTCAGCCCCAAGGACGATGCCGGCAATGCCACGCGCGGCGACACCCTGCTGCGCGACACGCGCAACACGCTGGTGCACGCCACCAGCCGGCTGGTCGGCGTGGTCGGCATGGACAACGTCGTCGTCGTCGAGACGCCGGATGCGGTGCTGGTCGCCGACCGCAGCCGCAGCCAGGAAGTCAAGCAGATCGTCGCCGAGCTCGACCGCGCCGGTCGGAGCGAGCAGACCCTGCATCGGCAGGTGCACCGCCCCTGGGGCTGGTACGACAGCATCGACGCCGGCGACCGCTTCCAGGTCAAGCGCATCATGGTCAAGCCGGGCGCTTCGCTGAGCCTGCAGATGCACCACCATCGCGCCGAGCACTGGATCGTCGTCAGCGGCACCGCCGAAGTGACCTGCGGCGAGCGCAAGCTGCTGCTGTCCGAGAACCAGAGCACCTACATTCCGCTGGGCGAGACGCACCGGCTGGCGAACCCCGGCAAGGTGCCGCTGGAGATCATCGAGGTGCAGTCCGGAAGTTACCTGGGCGAAGACGACATCGTCCGCTTCGAGGACACCTACGGCCGGGCGAAGTAGCGCCACCGCCACGCACGCCCCTGAACGGGCGGGTTTGACCGCCCCGGCGTTCAACGACAATCCTGACTTACCCGGGCGCCGTTCACGGCCCCCCCCTCCAAGCCCCTCACGCAGCGACACTCCCCGCCACCATGAAAGTCCTGGTCACCGGCGCCGCCGGCTTCGTCGGCATGCACGTGTCGCAGATCCTGCTGGCGCGCGGCGACACCGTCGTCGGGCTCGACAACCTGAACGACTACTACGACCCGCAGCTCAAGCGCGACCGCCTGGCCCGCCTGACACCGCACGCCGGCTTCCGCTTCCTGAAGATGGACGTGGCCGACCGCGAGGGCATCGCGAAGCTGTTCGCCGACGAGAAGTTCGACCGCGTCGTGCACCTGGCCGCGCAGGCCGGCGTGCGCTACTCGCTGGAGAACCCGCACGCGTACATCGACAGCAACGTGGTCGGCTTCACCAACATCCTCGAGGGGTGCCGCCACCACGGCGTGCAGCACCTCGTCTACGCCTCGAGCTCCAGCGTCTACGGCGGCAACACCGCCATGCCGTTCTCGGAGCACCACAACATCGACCACCCGATCAGCCTGTACGCGGCCACCAAGAAGGCCAACGAGCTGATGGCGCACACCTACAGCCACCTGTTCCGCCTGCCGACCACCGGCCTGCGCTTCTTCACCGTCTACGGCCCCTGGGGCCGGCCGGACATGGCGCTGTTCCTGTTCACCAAGGCCATCCTCGCCGGCGAGCCGATCAAGGTGTTCAACCACGGCAAGATGGTGCGCGACTTCACCTACGTCGACGACATCGCCAACGGCGTGGTGCGCGTGCTCGACCGCACGGCCAGCGTCGACGACGGCTTCGATGCCGCGTCGCCCGACCCGGCGCGCAGCAACGCGCCCTACCGCGTCTTCAACATCGGCAACAATGACCCGGTCACGCTGATGTCCTTCATCGAGGCCATCGAGTCCGCGCTGGGCAAGCAGGCCATCAAGCAGTACCTGCCGATGCAGGACGGCGACGTGCCCGCCACGTCGGCCGACGTGTCCGAGCTCGAGGCCTGGACCGGTTTCCGCCCGGCCATGCCGGTGCCCGAGGGCATCGGCCGCTTCGTGCAGTGGTACCGCAACTACTTCAATGTCTGACTTTCGGGGAATACACCCATGACCACCATCGCAGTCATCGGCCTGGGCTACGTGGGCCTGCCGCTTGCCGTCGAGTTCGGCAAGAAGTTCCGCACGCTGGGCTTCGACCTCGCCGCCGACAAGGTGGCCGCCTACGGCCGCCACGTCGACCCCACCGGCGAGGTCAGCAGCGCCGACCTGAAGGCGGCGACGATGCTGACCTGCAGCACCGACCCGAAGATCATCTCGGAAGCCGACTTCATCATCGTCGCCGTGCCGACCCCGGTGGACGACGCGCACCAGCCCGACTTCACGCCGCTGGTGAAGTCCTCCGAGAGCGTGGGCAAGCACCTCAAGAAGGGCGCCATCGTCGTCTACGAGTCGACGGTGTATCCCGGCGCGACCGAGGAGGTCTGCATCCCCATCATCGAGAAGTTCTCGGGCATGAAGTGGAAGCAGGACTTCTTCGTCGGCTACAGCCCGGAGCGCATCAACCCGGGTGACAAGGAACGCACCGTCACCAAGATCACCAAGGTGGTCTCCGGCGACACGCCCGAGACGCTGAAGAAGGTGGCCGAGGTCTACGGCTCGGTGATCGTCGCCGGCGTCTACCCGGCCAGCTCGATCAAGGTCGCCGAGGCGGCCAAGGTGATCGAGAACACCCAGCGCGACCTGAACATCGCGCTGATGAACGAGCTGGCGGTGATCTTCCACCGCATCGGCATCGACACGCTCGAGGTGCTCAAGGCCGCCGGCACGAAGTGGAACTTCCTGCCCTTCCGGCCCGGCCTGGTGGGCGGCCACTGCATCGGCGTCGACCCGTACTACCTGACCCACAAGGCCGAGAAGCTGGGCTACAACCCGCAGGTCATCCTGGCCGGCCGCCGCATCAACGACAGCATGGGCAAGTACGTGGCCGAGCAGACGGTCAAGGAGATGATCGCCGCCGACCTGCCAGTCAAGGGTGCCGATGTCATCGTGCTGGGCATGACCTTCAAGGAGAACTGCCCCGACCTGCGCAACAGCAAGGTGATCGACGTGGTCAACGAGCTGAAGAGTTTCGGTGCGCGGGTGCACGTGCACGACCCGATCGCCGAATCGTCCGAGTGCGAGCACGAATACGGCGTCAAGCTCACGCCCTGGGAGCAACTGCCGCGCGCAGCGGCCATCGTGGCGGCCGTGGCGCACAAGCAGTACGCCGAGATGGGCCTGGCGAAGATCGCCGAGAAGGCGGTCGACAAGGCGGTGTTCACCGACGTGAAATCGGCCTACGAGCCGGCCGAACTGGCCGCGCAGGGCTTCCGCAGCTGGCGGCTCTGAGGCCGGCGCGGCGCTGGCTAGAGCAGCGCCTGCTGCCGGGCCAGCCGCCAGCCGCATTCCGACGGCTCGCGCGCAAGCATCCACACCTCGCGGAAGGGCACGGGGCCGAGCGCCTCGCATTCGCGCACCACACCGCAGAACTCGATGCTGGCCAGCTCGAGCGGGCCGAACGCTTCGTGCGAGATCAGGTGCGCCTCCAGCGACAGCACGTCGGTGCGGTTCGGTCCCGTGCCACGCACCGGCAGCTCGGCTGCGAGCTCGGCGAACATCGACGCGGTCGTGAGACGGCGCAGCGTGTCCAGGTCGCCGGCGTCCCATGCCGCCTGCAGGCTGAGGAACTGATGCCGCGCCGACCCGAGCAGCGCCTGCTCCTCGGCAGTGCGTGCGTCCCGTGCGAGCATCGGCCGCTCGGCACGCCACCGGCCCGGCAAAGGCACCAGGTGAGGCACCCAGTTGGCGCGCGTGGTCCAGGCCAGCACGGCCAGCATCAGCATGAACACGCCGCTGCCGAGTGCGGCCGCTGCGCTCTCCGACGAGCCGCCCTGCAGCGCCAGCAGCGCCAGCAGCGAGCCCGCCAGGCCGACCGAGGTGCTCAGCCCTGCCATGGCGCTGGCCGACGCCAGCCCGGGCCACAGGCCCAGCAGCAGCACGACCAGGCCGACGCGTTTCAGCACTTGATGCCCACGTGGAGCGCCACGACACCGGCACTCAGGTTGTGCACGTCGACATGCCCGAAGCCGGCGCTCTTCATCATCGACTTCAGTTCGGCCTGTCCCGGGTGCATGCGGATCGACTCGGCGAGGTAGCGATAGCTGTCGGCGTCGCCGGCCACCAACTGACCGACGCGCGGCAGGATGTTGAACGAGTACCAGTCGTAGGCCTTGGACAGCGGCGCCGCGACCTTGGAGAACTCCAGCACCAGCAGCCGCCCGCCCGGCCGCAGCACGCGGCACATCTCGGCCAGTGCGACATCCTTGTGGGTCATGTTGCGCAGCCCGAAGGCGACGCTGACGAGGTCGAAGCGGCCGGTGGCGAAGGGCAGCTTCTCGGCGTCGCAGATGACGGTGGGCAGCACCAGGCCCTCGTCGAGCAGGCGGTCGCGTCCACGGCGCAGCATCGCCTCGTTGATGTCGGTGTGAACGACGGTGCCGCGCGTACCGACCTTGCGCGCGAAGGCGCGCGACAGGTCGCCGGTGCCGCCTGCCAGGTCGAGCACACGATCACCCTCGCGCAGGTTCGCCACCGCGACCGTGTAGGCCTTCCAGGCGCGGTGCATGCCCATCGACATCAGGTCGTTCATCACGTCGTACTTCGACGCGACCGAATCGAACACGCCGCGAACGCGCGCGGCCTTCTGCGTCTCGTCGACGGTCTCGAACCCGAAATGTGTGTCGCTCATCGTCGGCGTCTCAGTGGTGATGGCCACAGCCGGCGCCCGCAGCCACCGGCATCGCGGCATCACGGTCGACGCCGGCCTCGCGCAGCCGCTCTTCGTAGCGCGCCCACAGCTGGGTCTGCTGGGAACCGAGGTGGTAGAGGTAGTCCCACGAGAAGATGCCGGACTCGTGGCCGTCGCTGAAGGTCGGCTGCACGGCGTAGTTGCCCACCGGCTCCAGCGCGGTCAGCCCGACCTCGCGCTTGCCCGTCTGCAGCACCTCCTGCCCGGGGCCGTGGCCCTGCACTTCGGCCGACGGCGAGTACACGCGCATCAGTTCGAAGGGGATGCGGAAGGTCTGGCCGTCGGAGAAGCCGATCTCGAGCACGCGCGTCTGCTGGTGCACGGTGATGGCGGTGGGCTGCGGTGTATCGGGAGTGAGGCCGGCCATGGGAAAGAGGTCCAGAACGAGAGCCGCCGCAGTGTAGCCAAGCCCCTGTTGCGATGCGATCAGGGACTTTGATACCGATCAGTCGCAGTCGTCGAGGGCGGCCTGAACGAGCCGGTCGAGCTCGTCCGGGGCGAGTCCGAGGCGAGCGGCAGCGCCGCCGGCCACCTCGCGCTGTCGGGCGCCCCAGACGGCCTGCGGGAAGTGGCTGTCCCAGTCGAAGCGCGCGATCACGTGCCAGTGCAGATGCGGGACCATGTTGCCCAGCGCCGCGAGGTTGATCTTGGTGGGCTGCAGGTGCTCGATGAGCACCCGCTCGATGGCGCAGACCAGGTTCATGCAGCGCTGCCGCTCGGGGGCGAGCAGCGCGGAGAACTCGGCGACGTGGTGCCGCGCGATGACGCGGTAGAAGGCCGGAAAGTCGGCGTCCTCGGCGCGGATCACGCGCCAGTTCGCATCGCGCCAGACCGGCACGCCCGTGTGCTCACGGCACAGCAGGCACTCCGCGCGTGCGGCGCTCAGGGGTTCCAGGGCCTCGGACATGGTGCGTCTGTCGAGACGGACGGCGCGCTCAGGCCGAGGCCCGCAGCGGCGCGCCCGGGTCCTGGTCCGCATCGCCAGGACGGGGGCCCTGGCTGCGCCGGCCGCGTCCCGGGTGGCGCAGCCGGTTGCGGCCCTCGGCCTTGGCACGGTTGAGCTGGCGATGGGCCTCGTCGACCAGCGCATCCACCGAGTCGATGCCATCGGTCAACGTGGCCGCGCCCATCGACAGCGTGATGCCGTGCGGGTGCGCCAGGCCCTGGATGTGACGTGACGCCAGGCCGGTGCGCAAGCGCTCGAAGACGCCTGGCAGCTCGTCCGGCGCCGTGCCGGGCATGACCATCAGCCACTCGTCGCCGCCGTGGCGCCCCAGTCGCTCCTGGCCGCGCAGCACGTCGGCAGCGCTCTGCGAGAGTGCCCGCAGCACCCGGTCGCCGGCCGCCCGGCCGTGGCGGTCGTTGAGCTGCTGGAAGTGGTCGATGTCGACCAGCGCGACGCTGAATTCGAGGCGCAGGCGCCGGCACAGCTCGAACTGCTCCTGCGCGAAGGCGAGCACCGCGCGGCGGTTGGGCGCGCCGGTGAGTTCGTCGCGCAGCCCGAGGTCGGCCCGCTGGCGGCGCCAGCGCAGTGCCCGCAGGCCGAGCCAGGCGCCGACCACCAGCAAACCCGCCAGCGCAGCCAGAGCCGCCCACAGCGCACGCTGCTGGGCTTCGCGCGCCTGCAGCGACAACCGGTCGGCCTCGGCGCGGTGGCGCAGATCGGCCAGCTCGGACTCTCGGCGCGCGATCTCGTAGCGCGCCTGCAGGCGCAGCACCTGGGTGTCGCGGATCGACTGCCGGCTCGCCGCCACCGCCTGCACCGAGCGCTGCAGCTCGGCGTAGGCCTGCGCGAACAGGCCTTGCGACGCGTAGCCCTCGGCCATGCGTTCGGCCAGTCGCGATCGATCAAGCGGCGACAAGGGCTTGCTCTCCAGCGCCCGCGCCTTCTCGATCTCGGCCAGCACCTCGGTTCGCTTGAGCCGCGCCAGCGCCTCGATGACCAGGCCCTGGGCATGTGCCAGCCGCGCCGGTGCCTCGCTGCCCTGCATGAGCGGCAGCACGCCGCGCACCAGCTCGAGCACGCGGGCCGGCTCGCCCTGCACCTGCCGCAGCGCGGCGAGGTCGAGGGTGACGATCGCCTGGCCGACCTCGTCGCCGATCTCGCGGCTGCGCGCCAGCGCCGCCTCGAAGCAGCGCACCGCACGTTCGCCCTGCCCGAGCCGGGCCAGCGTGTTGCCCTGCTCCCATTCGATCCAGCCGCGCTGGAAGCGTGCCGGCAGCACGCCGAGCACCTCGCGGGCGCGGTCGAAGTAGCTGTCGGCCGGTGCCTTGCCCGACAGCGTGCTGGCCATGCTGCCCATCGCGATCAGCGCCGAGGTCTCGAGGTGCAGTTGCCCGAGCTTGCGCCCGCAGCGCTCGGTTTCCTCGGCCATGCGCCAGGCTTCATCCAGCGCCTGCGTGTCGCGCAGCAGGAACAGGTCGCCGGCGGAGATCTCGCACAGAAGGTACTCGTCGCCCAGCGGCACGGCAGCGCGGCGCAGCTGCTCGCTGCGCGGGATCAGCCGGGTCGAGTCTTCGGTGCGGAACTGCGCGCCGATCGCGTAAGCCTCGAGCCACAGGTGATGGCGCGGCGTCGCGGTCGGGATGCGGCCCAGCCGCGCCTGCGCCTCGTCGACGGCGGTGCGCGCGTCCTGCGGCCGGTCGAGCAGCGTGTAGACCGCCGCCTTGCCGAGCAGGCGCCAGAAGCGAGCTTCCGGGTCCGGCGATTCGGCCGCGGCCTCGGCCAGCGCCAGCGCATCGCGCGGGTTGTCGAGTGCCGCCTCGAGCACCGGGCGCAGCGCCTGCGGCAAGGCTGGCCCGCTGGCCACTGCGATGCCGCACGGCAGGGTCAGAAGCACGGCGGCTGCCCACCGGCGCATGGCAACGGCAAGGGTGGCGGGCGGCGGAATCGACGGCATGGCGGTCCCGTATTCTCGCCGCTGCGGCGAATCGCCTGCGGCGTTCGCTGCGCGCCCGGGTCGCTAAGATCGTCGCTTCCCGTCTGCGCTCCGCCGGAACCTCCATGACCGTCTCCCTGCTCCGCCGTGCCCTGGCCGGCCTTGCCGCCGTCGCGGCCCTCGCCCCCGTCGCCGCCCTGGCCCAGGCCTGGCCCGCCAAGCCGATCCGCTGGGTGGTGGCCTACCCGGCCGGCGGCGGCTCGGACTTCCTCGCCCGCCAGCTCGCGCCGCAGCTCGGCAAGCAGCTCGGCCAGACCCTGGTGATCGACAACCGCCCAGGCGCCGCCGGCATCATCGGCACCGACAACGCGGCCAAGTCGGCGCCCGACGGCTACACCATCGTCACCGGCGACAACGGCGCGATGGTGTTCCACGAGGCGATGTACAAGAAGATCCCCTACACGCCCGGCGACCTGGCGCCGGTCGGCTTCATGGCGCGCTTCCCGCTGATCGTCGCGGTGAATCCGTCGGCCGGGTTCAGCGACGCGAAGCAGTGGCTCGAGGCGCTGAAGAAGAACCCGGGCAAGTACAGCTATGCGTCGCCCGGCATCGGCAGCCCGCACCACCTGGCGATGGAACTGCTGAAGAGCCGCACGCAGACCTTCGTCGTGCACGTGCCCTACCGCGGCACCGCGCTGGCGGTGCAGGACGTCATCGCCGGCCAGGTACCGATGATGGTGCTCGACACGGCCGCCGGCCTGCCGCAGATTCGCGCCGGCAAGGTCAAGGCGCTGGCGGTGATGTCGAAGAAGCGCATTGCGGCGCTGCCCGACGTGCCGACGCTGGACGAACTCGGCGTGAAGGACTTCGAGGTCACCGCCTGGCAGGGCCTGTTCGTGCCCAAGGGCACGCCGGCGGACATCGTCGGCCGGCTCACCGCGGAGATGAACAAGGCCATCACCACGCCCGAGGTCAAGGCCAAGCTGGAAGACTTCGGCCTCGAGGTGCTGCCCGGCGACGGCCCGGCGCTGGCCTCGTTCATCCAGAAGGAAACGACCTTCTGGCATGCGCTCATCAAGGAGCGCAAGCTGTCGGCCGAGCAGTGAGGGTGAAGGAGCAGGGCGGTCGTTGAGCCCCCTTCACGCGAACGACGGCGCGCGGCGGGTGGTCCGGGTGTGCGCTCTCCGACCCACGCTCGCGGGCGGCCACCGAGGACCGCACAGATCACCTCATCAACACCGCGTCTTCACCTCAACGCCTGGGCGACCGCGAATGGGGCCTGCGCTCGCACACCCGAACCACCCACCCCAACCGGCACCGAGGTCTTCATCGACACGCCCCACGAGCGCAGCGGCAGGGGGGTGGTTGGGCTCGGGGGCGCAGGCCCCATTCGCGGTCGCCCAGGCGGTGGCATGAAGAGATGGTGTTGATGAGGCCCAGGCGGCCTTGCTCAGTGGCCGCCCGCGAGCGTGGGCCGGAGAACACGGGCCCGGCCACCGCGCTGCCTCTCCGACCTCCGCAAGAACTTCCCCGCAAAGACAGCCCAGCGCCACCAAGGCAGCTCAGCTGCCGTTCACCGTCCACGCCCGCAGCGCGGCGAGTGCGTCCGCCTTCGTGTCTTCGTCGAGGAAGGAGTGCGCCACCGCCTCCAGGCCCATGTGCAGCAGATCGGCCTCGGTCAGCGGTGTCTCGCGCAGCAGCGTGGCGGCCTCGCCGCCGTGCGTGACCTGTGACATCAGGCGGTTGTCGGTCTGGAACGACAGGCTGATGCCCGCGCGCCACAGCGCGGTGATCGGGTGCTCGGCGATCGAGACTGCGGCACTGGTGTGCACATTGCTCGTCGGGCAGACCTCGAGGTGCACGCCGCTGTCGCGCACCGCCTCGAAGAGCGCGCGGTCGCCGCCCGGCGCCAGCGCATCGACGAGGCGCACGCCATGGCCGATGCGCCGTGCGCCGAGCTTGACAGCCTCGAGCACGCGCGGTGCCGCATCAGCCTCGCCGGCATGCAGCGTCAGCGCCACGCCGCCGTCCAGCGCGATGCGCAGGGCGCTGGCATGGTCGGCCGGCGGGTGGCCGAGCTCGGCGCCGGCGAGGTCGAAACCGACCACGCCGATCTCCCGGTAGCGCACCGCCAGCGCGGCCACGCGCTCGCTCTCGGCCACGTCGAGGTGGCGCATCGCGCACAGGATCAGTCCGGTCGGCAGCGCACTTCTTGCCAGGCCCTCGAGCAGCGCCTCGACCGCGGCCTCCGGCGGCACGCCGAACGCCTCGAACAGCAGCGGCGCGATGCGGAACTCGCCGAGCACCGCGCCGTCGGCCAGCGCATCCTCGGCGGCCTCGAAGGCGACGCGCTCCAGGCCCTGCGGCGTGGCCATCGCCGCGACGGTCAGCGCGAAGCCGCGCAGGTACTCGACCAGGCTGCCAGCGTGCGAGCGGGCATAGAACCAGCGCTCCAGCGCCGGCACGTCCTCGGCCGGGCAGGCCATGCCACGCTCGTGCAGCAGCTCGAACAGGGTGGCCGGCCGCAGGCTGCCGTCGAGGTGGTCGTGAAGCACGACCTTGGGCATCCGGCGCAGGCGTTCGGCGGTCTGGTCGGGAACGTCGTGCATCGCGTCATGCTAGCGCGGCGCGCCTCTTGCTATCCTGCGCGCGGGCTTTGCATGCAGCCCGCGTCACAGGGAAACCGCCGATGAACACGAAGTACCTCGTCACCGCCGCGCTGCTGAGCCTGCCGCTGGCCGCACTCGCCCAGCCCGCAATCGTCTATGACATGGGCGGCAAGTTCGACAAGTCCTTCAACGAGGCCGCCTACGCCGGTGCCGAACGCTGGAAGAAGGACACCGGCAAGCCCTACCTCGACTTCGAGATCGCCAACGAGGCGCAGCGCGAGCAGGCGATGCGGCGCATGGCCGGCCGCGGCGCCAACCCGGTGATCGGCGTCGGCTTCTCGCAGGCGACCAGCGTCGAGAAGGTGGCCAAGGAATTCCCGAAGCAGCAGTTCGTCGTCATCGACGGCGTCGTCAAGGCGCCCAACGTCGCCTCGGTGGTGTTCAAGGAGCACGAGGGCAGCTTCCTGGTCGGCATGATGGCGGCGATGGCCAGCAAGAGCGGCAAGGTCGGCTTCGTCGGCGGCATGGACATCCCGCTGATCCGCCGCTTCCAGTGCGGCTACGAACAGGGCGCGAAGTACGCCAACCCGAAGGTCGAGGTGCTGGCCGCGATGACCGGCACCACGCCGGCAGCGTGGAGCGACCCGGCCCGCGGCGGCGAACTGGCCAAGTCGCAGTTCGCCAAGGGCGTGGACGTGGTCTTCGCTGCCGCCGGCGGCAGCGGCGTCGGCGTCTACCAGGCGGCCAAGGACGCCGGTCGCCTCGCCATCGGCGTGGACAGCAACCAGAACCACCTGCACCCCGGCACCATGCTGACCTCGATGGTCAAGCGCATCGACGTGGCGGTCTATAACGCCGCCAACCAGGTCACGCCGGGCCTGACCGTGCTCGGCCTGAAGGAAGGTGGCGTCGACTACGCACTCGACCAGCACAACCAGAAGCTGGTGCCGGCGGAAATGAAGACCAAGGTCGACGCGGCGAAGGCGGACATCATCGCCGGCAAGATCAAGGTGGCCGACTACATGGCGAACGGCAACTGCACGTTCTGATGGACCACCCCCACGGTGCGGTGCCCGCGGTGGCGATGCGCGGCATCGCCAAGCGCTTCGGCGCGGTCCAGGCGAACGACGCCGTCGACCTGACGGTGGCCGCCGGCACCATCCACGGCATCGTCGGCGAGAACGGCGCCGGCAAGAGCACGCTGATGTCGGTGCTCTACGGCTTCCACGAGGCCGATGCGGGCACGATCACGATCGATGGCACGCCGGCGCGCATCCGCAGCTCGCGCGAGGCGATCGCCCTGGGCATCGGCATGGTCCACCAGCACTTCATGCTGGTCGAGCCGTTCAGTGCGCTCGACAACATCCTGCTCGGTGCCGAGCCGCACTGGCTGCTGGCGCGTTCGCGCGCGCAGCTGCGCCGCGAGCTGGAGACGCTGATGCGCGACACCGGCCTGCAGGTGCGGCTGGACGTCGCCGTCGAGGAGCTGCCGGTGGGCGAACGCCAGCGGCTGGAGATCCTCAAGGCGCTGGTGCGCGGCGCGCGCATCCTGATTCTCGACGAGCCGACCGCGGTGCTCACGCCGCAGGAGACCGAGCAGCTGTTCGTCACGCTGCGCGGCCTGCGCGAACGTGGCACGACGATCCTGCTGATCACCCACAAGCTCAGGGAGATCGTCTCGCTGTGCGATGCGGTCACGGTGATGCGCGGCGGCCGCGTGGTGCTCGACTGCGCCATCGGCCAGACCAGCGTCGACGCGCTGGCGCTGGCCATGGTCGGCCGGCGTGTACAGCTCGGCCGCGCCGAGGGCGCAGCGGCCAGCGCCACCGGCCCGGTTCTGCTGCAGGCGAGCGAGCTCGCCTGGCGCGATGCGCTGGGCGTGCCGCGGCTGGCCGGCGTGTCGCTGGCGCTGCATGGCGGCGAGATCGTCGGCGTTGCCGGCGTGTCGGGCAACGGCCAGAGCGAGCTGCTCGACGCGCTGGCCGGCCTGCTGGTGCCGCACGCGGGCGAACTGCGGCTCGGCGAACGCCACTTCACGCCGGCCCGCTGGCTGGACCCGGCCACGGCGCGCGAACTGGGCCTGGCCCACGTGCCCGAAGACCGCCACCGCCGCGGCCTGGTGCTGCCGTTCGCGGCCTGGGAGTCAGCAGCGTTGGGCCACCAGCGCGATGCACGCTACGACCGCGGCCCGCGCCTGGACACCGGTGCGATGCGACAGGACTGCACTGCGATGATGGCCGACTACGACGTGCGCCCGCCCGACCCGGTCCTGCGCAGCGCCAAGTTCTCCGGCGGCAACCAGCAGAAGCTGGTGCTGGCGCGCGAGGCGCTGCCAGCGCCCACCGTGCTGCTGGTCGGCCAGCCGACGCGCGGCGTGGACATCGGCGCGATCGAGTTCATCCACGGCCGCCTGCGCGCGATGCGCGACGCCGGCCGCGCGGTGCTGCTGGTCTCGTCGGAACTCGACGAGATCCTCGCGCTGGCCGACCGCGTGATCGTGATGGCCGGCGGGCGCATCGCCGGCGAACTGGCCATCGACGAATGCAGCGAGACGGCGCTCGGCCGGCTGATGGGCAGCGGCGCGGCGGCGCAGGAGATCGCGGCGTGAGTGCATCGACCGACGAGATGCCGCGCTGGCTCGACCTGGTCGTGCTGCCAGCGGTCAACCTCGCGTTGGCGCTGCTCGTCGCCGGCCTGGTGGTCTGGATCGTCGGGCTGGATCCAGGGCAGGCGATCGTGCTGCTGGTCAAGGGCGCGTTCGGCAGCCGGCTCGGCCTGAGCTACACGCTGTACTACGCCACCACCTTCGTCTTCACCGGCCTGGCGGTGGCGATTGCCTTCCATGCCGGGCTGTTCAACATCGGCGGCGAGGGGCAGGCGATGCTCGGCGGCATCGGCACCGCGCTGGTCGCGCTGTGGCTGGGAGATTCGCTGCCCGCGTGGATCGTGCTGCCGGCCATGGTGCTGGCCGCTGCCGCCTTCGGCATGGCCTGGGGCGCGCTGCCGGGCGCGCTGGCGGCCTGGCGCGGCAGCCACACGGTGATCAGCACCATCATGTTCAACTTCATCGCCTCGGCCTTGCTGTCGTGGCTGTTGCTGAACGTGCTGAAGGAGCCGGGCAACATGACGGTGGAAAGCCGTGCCTTCGGCGCCGCCGCGAAGATGCCCGGCGTCCACGAGGCACTGGCCGCCATCGGCCTGGACTGGCCGGCCTCGCCACTGAACCTGAGCCTGCTGCTCGCGGTGGCGGCCGGCGTCGGCACCTGGTGGCTGCTGTGGCACACGCGGCGCGGCTACGAGCTGCGCACCGTCGGCCATGCGCCGGAGGCCGCACGCTACGCCGGCATCCGCCCGCGTGCACAGATCGTCTTCGCGATGGGTTTGTCCGGCGCGATGGCCGGGCTGCTGGGCATCAACGAGGTCGCCGGCGTGCACGGCCGGCTGCTGCTCGACTACGTGGTCGGCGCGGGCTTCGCCGGCATCGCGGTGTCGCTGATCGGGCGCAACCATCCGCTGGGCATCGCGATGGCCTCGCTGCTGTTCGGCGCGCTCTACCAGGGCGGCGCCGAGCTGGCCTTCGAGCTGCCCGGCTTCAGCCGCGACATGATCGTCACGCTGCAGGGGCTGATCGTGCTGTTCGCCGGCGCGATGTCGCAGGTCGCCGCGCCGCTGCTGGCGCGGCTGTGGATGCGCACGCAGCGGCCGCGCGCCGCGGCGGGAGCTGCGCATGGATGAGATCGCGGTCGGCACGTTGATCGCCTCGACGCTGCGTGTGGCCACGCCGCTGATCCTGTGTGCGCTGGCCGGCGTGCTGTGCGAACGCGCCGGTGTCATCGACCTCGGCCTCGAGGGCAAGATGCTCGCCTGCGCCTTCGCCGCCGGTGCCGCCGGCGCGGTCAGCGGTTCGCTCGCGGTGGCGCTGCTGGCCGCGCTGGCGGTCGGCTTCGCGCTGTCGATGCTGCACGGCTTCGGCTGCGTCAGCCACCGCGGCGACCAGGTGGTGATGGGCATGGCGATCACGATGACCGCCGCCGGCCTGACCATCGTGCTCGGCGTGGCCTGGTTCAAGACCGGCGGGCAGACGCCGCCGCTGCCCGACACGGCCCGCCTGGGCGCGCAGTTCACCGGCCTGGCCGAGTGGCTGAAGACGGTGCCCTTCATCGGCACGACGCTCGCGCTCGGCCTGCTCGGCCACAACCTGCTGGTCTACGGCGCCTTCGTCGGCGTCGCCGCGGTCTGGTGGCTGCTGTTCCGCACCCGCTTCGGGCTGCGCCTGCGCGCCGCCGGCGAGAACCCGGCGATGGTCGACGCCGCCGGCGTGTCCATCGTCGCGCTGCGCTACCAGGCCCTGGCGCTGAACGGGGTGTTCTGCTCGCTGGCCGGTGCCTACCTGGTGCTGGCGCAGAATCCGTCGTTCGTGCCGAACATGACGGCCGGCCGCGGCTACATGGCCATGGCGGCGCTGATCTTCGGCAAGTGGCATCCGCTCGGCGCGCTGGCCGCGTGCCTGCTGTTCGGCTTTCTCGACGCGGTGGCGATCCGCCTGCAGGGCGCGCCGTTGCCGTGGATCGGTGCGGTGCCGGTGCAGGCGATCCAGGCCCTGCCCTATGTGATGACGGTGGTGCTGCTGGCCGGTTTCGTCGGGCGGTCGCGCTCGCCCAAGGCACTCGGTGTGCCTTACCTGAAGGAACGATGAGATGAATCCGCCCGACGAGGGTCACTGGCCGGCGATGGCCGCCGCGGCACGGCAGGCGCGTGAGCATGCGCACGCGCCCTACTCGGGCTTTGCGGTCGGCGCCGCGCTGCTCGACGAGCACGGCCAGATCCACGCCGGCTGCAACGTCGAGAACGCCGCCTACCCGCAGGGACTGTGCGCCGAGGCGGTGGCGCTGGGGCGGCTGGTCAGCAGCGGCAGCCGGCGCATCCGCGCCGCGCTGGTGCTGGGCGCCGCGCCACAGCCGGTCACGCCCTGCGGCGGCTGCCGGCAGAAGCTGCGCGAGTTCGCCGGCGACACGCTGCCCGTCTGGTCGGCCGACGAGCACGGCATCACGGCGAAGCACACGCTCGGTGAGCTGCTGCCGGCGAGCTTCGGCCCCCAACACCTGGAATCGTCATGAGCCGTCTGAGCGTGGAAGAAGTCGACCGCTGTGCGGCGCAGTTGCTGGCCAGCGGCCGGCGGCCGCGCATCGCGGTGCTGCTCGGCTCCGGCTGGCAGCCCATCGTGCAGCGTGTGGCCGACCCGCTGCGCCTGCCCTACGCCAGCCTGCCCGGCTTCCCGCACACCGACGTCTCCGGCCATGCCGGCGAGGTGGTGATGGGCAGGCTCGGCAAGCACGAGGTGGCGGTGCTGTGCGGCCGCCGCCACACCTACGAAGGCGGCGACGCGTCAGCGATGAAGGGCGCGATCTCCGCACTGGCCGCCTGTGGCGTGCAGGTGCTGGTGCAGACGAACGCCGCCGGCAGCCTGGACACGACGATGCGCCCCGGCGAGTTCATGATGCTGGCCGACCACCTCAACCTGGTGCAGCAGTCGCCGCTGCTCGGCGAGACCGGCTCGAAGCGCTTCGTCGACATGCGCCATGCCTACGATCCGTCGCTGCGCGCGCAGGCCCGCACGGCGGCGGCCGGGCTGGGCATCTCCCTGCACGAAGGCATCTACGCCTGGGTGCTGGGCCCGCAGTTCGAGACGCCGGCGGAGATCCGCATGCTGCAGCGCCTGGGTGCGCAGGCGGTGGGCATGAGCACCGTGCCGGAGACCATCCTCGCCCGCCACGCCGGCCTGCGCGTGCTGGCCTTCTCGATGTTCACCAACATGGGTTGCGGGCTGCAGGCCGAGGTGCTCAGCCACGCCCACACGCTGGGCGTGGCACAGGCCGCGGCGCCTCTGGCGGCCGACCTGCTCGAGGCCGTGGTCGCCAGCCTGGAGCTCTGAACCATGCGCAGCCCACAGGACACCGCCCGCCTGGCCCTGGCCTGCCTGGACCTGACCAGCCTGAACGAAGGCGACGACGAGGCCGCCATCGTGCGCCTGGCCGAACGGGCCGCGGCCGCGCCGGGCCGCGTGGCGGCGCTGTGCGTGTGGCCTCGTTTCGTGCGCGCGGCCCTGGCGCACGCCCCCGCCGGCGTGGCCGTGGCCGCGGTGGCGAACTTCCCCGACGGCAGCCTCGACATCGAACGCGCCGTGCGCGACAGCGCCGAGATCGTGGCCGCCGGCGCGCAGGAGGTCGACGTGGTGATGCCCTGGCGCGCGCTCGCCGCCGGCGATGCCGCGGCCTGCGCGTCGCTGCTGCGCGCGGTGCGCCGCGCCTGCGACGGCCGGCTGCTGAAGGTGATCCTCGAGACCGGCGAGCTGAACACCGCTGCGCTGATCACCCAGGCCTCTCGCATCGCGCTGGCCGAAGGCGCGGACTTCCTCAAGACCAGCACCGGCAAGACGCCAGTCGGCGCGACGCCGCAGGCAGCGACGCTGATGCTCGAGGCCATCGCCGCGGATGCCACCGCGGCGCCACGTGTCGGCTTCAAGGCCGCCGGCGGCGTGCGCAGCGTGGCCGATGCGGCGGTCTACCTCGATCGGGTCGAGGCCGTGCTCGGCCCCGGGGCGCTGGCGCCGCAGCGCTGCCGCATCGGTGCGAGTGCGCTGCTGGCCGACATCGAGGCCGTGCTCGGTGGGCGCAGCGGCGCAAGCAGCGCGCCCGGTTACTGAGTCAGGCCTTCGCCGGCCGGGCCGGAATCTTCAATCCGCGCTGCACTGCCGGCCGCGCGACGAAGGCGGCCAGCACCCGCTGCACGTTGGCGAAGTCATTGAAGCCGACCAGCTCGCCTGCGCCGTAGAAGCCGACCAGGTTGTTGACCCACGGCCAGATGGCGATGTCGGCAATGCCGTAGTCGCTGCCCATGATCCAGTCGCGGCCTGCGAGGTGCTTGTCGAGCACGCCGAGCAGGCGGCGCGACTCGGCCACGTAGCGGTCGCGCGGGCGCTTGTCCTCGTAGTCCTTGCCGGCGAACTTGTGGAAGAAGCCGAGCTGGCCGAACATCGGCCCGACGCCACCCATCTGGAACATCAGCCACTGCAGCGTCTCGTAGCGCGCTGCCGGGTCGCTGCTGAGGAAGCGGCCGGTCTTCTCGGCCAGGTAGACCAGGATCGCGCCGGACTCGAACAGCGCCAGCGGCTTTCCGCCCGGTCCGTCGGGGTCGAGGATCGCCGGGATCTTGTTGTTCGGGTTGAGCGACAGGAACTCCGGCGACATCTGGTCGTTGGTCTCGAAGCTGACCAGGTGCGGCTCGTAGGGCAGGCCCAGCTCCTCGAGCAGGATCGAGACCTTGACGCCGTTCGGCGTGGGCAGCGAGTAGAGCTGCAGGATGTCCGGGTGCCGGGCGGGCCACTTGTGGGTGATGGGGAAGCGGGACAGGTCGGCCATAAGGGTGTCCTTGGATCTGGGACCGACATTCTGCGCAACGATCGTGAAAGCCCGGCCACGCAAGGTCATCGCCTCCCCGGCTCCACAATGGCGCCGCAGTCCTGGTCCACCGCCCCCCCACCGCATGACCCTGCGTCGCCTCCTCGCCGTCACGCTCGTGTGCGGGCTCGCCGCGTGCGCCAGCCCGCCGAACGACACGGTGGCGGTCAAGCTGCTGGCCATCAACGACCTGCACGGCCACCTGCGCCCGCCGCCGGGCGGCATCCGGCTGCGTGACCCGCAGGATGCGGCGAAGACGGTCGACGTGCCGGCCGGCGGCGTCGAGCACCTGGCCAGCGCGCTGCGCGAGGCGCGCGCGAGGAACCCGAACCATGTGTTCGTCGCCGCCGGCGACCTGGTCGGCGCGAGCCCGCTGCTGTCGGCGCTGTTCCACGACGAGCCCACCGTCGAGGTGCTCGGCCGGCTTGACCTGGCCGCCAGCGCCGTCGGCAACCACGAGTTCGACCGCGGCGCCGCGGAGTTGCTGCGGCTGCAGAACGGCGGCTGCCACCCGGTCACCGGCTGCCAGGGGCCGGTACCGTTCACCGGCGCGCGTTTCCAGTACCTGGCGGCCAGCACGGTGGACACGGCCACCGGCCGCACGCTGCTGCCGGCCTACACGGTCAGGCACTTCGAGGGCATCCCGGTCGCCTTCATCGGCCTGACGCTGAAGGACACGCCACGCATCGTGCGGCCCAGCGGCGTGGCCGGCCTCGAATTCCGCGACGAGGCCGCGACGGTCAACGCGCTGGTGCCCGAGTTGCGCGCTCAGGGCATCGAAGCCATCGTGGTGCTGATCCATGAAGGCGGCTTCCCGGCCGGCGGGCCGGACGAGTGCCCGGCGCTGTCCGGCCCCATCGTGCCCATCGTCAAGGCGCTGGACCGCGCCGTCGACGTGGTGATCAGCGGCCACACCCACCGCGCCTACAACTGCCGCATCGACGGCCGCCTGGTGACCAGCGCCGACCGGTTCGGCACCGTGCTCAGCGAGATCGACCTCGTGCTCGACCGCCGCAGCGGCGACGTGCGCGAGGCCGGCGCGCACAACGTGATCGTGCGCACCGACCGCTTCGCCAAGGATTCCGCGATCGGCGACATGATCGCTGCATGGGAACGCCTGGCCGCGCCATTGGCACAACGGGTGGTGGGCCGTCTCTCGGCGCCGCTGTCTCGCGAGCCCAACGAGGCCGGCGAGTCCCCCCTCGGTCAGGTGGTGGCCGATGCGCAGCTCGCCGCCAGCGCCGAAGCCGGCGCGCAGATCGCGCTGACCAACCCCGGCGGTCTGCGCACCGGCCTGGCCGGCGCGGCCGACGGCAGCGTGCGCTACGAGGACCTGTTCGCCGCGCAGCCCTTCTCCAACCAGCTGGTGACGCTGACGCTCACCGGCGCGCAGCTGCAGCAGGCGCTGGAGCAGCAATGGCTCGGCCAGGCCCGACCACGCGTGCTGCAGGTCTCGCGCGGCTTCGGCTATGCGTGGGACGCTGCGCAACCCGCCGGCCGGCGCATCGTGCCCGGCAGCCTGCGGCTGAACGGCCGGCCGATTGCGCCGGAGCAACGGCTGCGTGTCACGGTCAACGACTACCTCGCTTCCGGGGGGGACAACTTCAGTGCCTTTCGTGAGAATGGAAGCGATGCACAGACGGGCTTGATGGACGTCGATGCACTCGAACGATTCTTCCGACACAACGACAAGGTGACGCCCGGTGCTCTCGATCGGATCCGGCGCGTGAACTGACCCACCGTGCTTGCTCAAGAGATCATCCGCCGCAAGAGCCGGGCTCAGGCGCTGGAGGCTGCCGAGATTCAGGCCTTCGTGCGCGGCCTGGTCGACCGCTCCTGGAGCGAAGGCCAGATGGCCGCGTTCGCGATGGCCGTGTGCCTGCGCGGCATGAGCCGCGACGAGTGTGTCGCGCTGACCCAGGCGATGACCGATTCGGGCGACCGCCTCGACTGGACGAAAGCCCGACTCAACGGCCCGCTGATCGACAAGCACTCGACCGGTGGTGTCGGCGACAAGACCAGCCTGCTGCTCGCGCCGCTGGTTGCCGCCTGCGGCGGCGTGGTGCCGATGGTGTCCGGCCGCGGCCTCGGCCACACCGGCGGCACGCTGGACAAGCTCGAGGCCCTGCCCGGCTACACCACCACGCCGCGGCGGACGACGCTGGTGCGCGTGCTGCGCGAGGCCGGCTGCGCGATCGTCGGCGCGAGTGCACGCATCGCACCGGCGGACCGGCGGCTGTATGCGCTGCGCGATGTCACGGCGACGGTCGAATCGGTGCCACTGATCACCGCCAGCATCCTGTCGAAGAAGCTCGCCGCCGGCATCGACGCGCTGGTGATGGACGTCAAGCTCGGCAACGGTGCCTTCTGCACCGAGGCGGCCACCGCCGACACCCTGGCGCGCAGCCTGGTCGAGGTGGCGGTGGGTTCGGGCCTGCCGACGCAGGCGCTGGTGACGGACATGAACCAGGTGCTCGGCACCACTGCCGGCAATGCGGTCGAGGTGCGCGAGGCGATCGATTTCCTCACCGGCGCAGCCCGCGAGCCCCGGCTGCTGCAGCTGACGCTGGCGCTGGCCGGGCGCATGCTGTGGCTGGGCGGCCTGGCGGCCTCACCGGCCAAGGGCGAGCAGCAGGCGCTGCGCGCGCTCGACGACGGCAGTGCGGCGGAGCGTTTCGAGCGCATGGTCGCCGGGCTCGGCGGGCCGTCCAGCGTGCTGGCGCGCGGCGGCGCCCACCTGCCGTCCGCGCCAGTGCAGCGCACGCTGGCGGCCACGCGCAGCGGCGTGTTCACGGCGATGGACACCCGGCAGGTCGGGCTGGTCATCGTCGCGCTCGGCGGCGGCCGCCGGCGCGCCGGCGACACCGTCGACCCGCGCGTCGGCATCACCCGGCTGATGCCGCTGGGCAGCACGGTGAAGGCCGGCGATGCGCTGCTGCGCGTGCATGCGGCGAATGCCGCCGATGCCGAAGCGGCGCTGCACACGCTGGCCGCCGCGGTGGAGATCGGCGACGGGCCGGCCCTGCCGAACCCGCCGGTGGTGCGTGGCGTGGTCGGGCGACCCGGCCGCGGCGGCTGAACGCCTTCAGCGCTCGCCCTTGCGGTACGGCTTCATCAAGGCCTGCGGGTAGGCCGCGCGCCGCGCCACCACGACCAGCGCGACGATCGCCATCGCGTAGGGCAGCATCAGGTAGGCCTGGTACGGCAGCTCGATGCCGAACACACCGCCACCGGCCTGCTGCAGGCGCAGTTGCAGCGCATCGAAGAACGCGAACAGCAATGCGCCGATCAGCGCCTTGCCGGGCCGCCACGACGCGAACACGACCAGCGCGACACACACCCAGCCGCGGCCGTTGACCATGTTGAAGTAGAAGGCGTTGAAGGCCGACAGCGTGAGGAACGCGCCAGCCACGCCCATCAGCGCCGAGCCGGCGACGATGGCCGCGGTGCGCACACCGGCCACCGACAGGCCCTGCCCTTCGGCCGCCGCAGGGTTCTCGCCGACCATGCGCAGCGCCAGGCCGGCCGGCGTGCGGTACAGCAGCCAGGCGATCGCCGGCACCAGCAGCAGCGCGAGCAGGGTCAGCGGCGTCTGCGCGTTCAGCACGGGAATCGGCAGCCCGGCCATGGCCGCGAAAGGCTCGATGGTCGGCGGGCTGTCGACCTTGGGGAAGCTGACCCGGTAGGCGTAGCTCGCGAGGCTGGTGGCCAGCAGCGTGATGCCCAGCCCGGCCACGTGCTGCGACAGCGCCAGGCTGACCGTCAGCAGCGCGTGCAGCAAGCCGAACACCGCACCGGTCGCTGCGGCGACCGCCACACCCGCCCACAACGGCGCGCCCTGGTAGACCGCCAGCCAGCCGGTGAAGGCGCCGGCCACCATGATTCCTTCGATGCCGAGGTTGAGAACCCCGGCGCGCTCGCACAGCAGCACGCCCAGCGTGCCGATGATCAGCGGCGTGGCGATGCGCAGCACGGCGATCCAGAACGGCGCGCCGGCGAGCAGTTCGAGCGTCTCGTTCAGCATGCTCAACGGAATCGGATGCGGTACTGCGTCAGCATCGTCGCCACCAGCACCGCGATCAGCGACACCGACACGATCACGTCGGCGATGTAGGTCGGCACGTTGACCGAGCGGCTCATGCTGTCGGCCCCGACCAGGATGCCGGCGACGAACACGGCCGCCGCGACCACACCGAGCGGGTGCAGCGCGGCCAGCATCGCGATGACGATGCCCGAGTAGCCGTAGCCGGGCGACATGTCGAGCGTGACGTAGCCGGCGCGGCCGGCGACCTCGATCGCACCGGCCAGGCCGGCCAGTGCGCCCGACAGCAGCGCCACCTTGACCTGCACCCAGCCCACCGGCATGCCGGCGAAGGCGGCGGCCCGCGCATTGGCGCCGACGGCGCGGATCTCGAAGCCGGTGGTGGTGTGCTTGAGCAGCGCCCACAGCGCCAGCGCCGCAGCCAGCGACCACAGCAGGCCGGTGTGAACGCGGCTGCGCTCGATCAGCTTGGACAGCTGCAGGTCGTCCTGGATCGCGACGCTCTGCGGCCAGCCCATCGCCAGCGCGTCCTTCATCGGGCCGTCGAGCATCGCCGAGACGAACAGCAGCACGATGAAGTTCAGCAGCAGCGTGGTCACCACCTCGTCGACGCCGAGCCGCGCCTTGGCCAGTGCCGGGCCAAGCAGCAGCAGCGCGCCGGCGAGCATCGCCGCGAGCATCATCAGCGGGAACAGCAGCCAGGGCGAGGCCTCGAACCCCGTGCCGCCGTGCAGGCCGCCGACCGCCACCGCGGCCAGCGCGCCGGCATAGAGCTGGCCCTCGCCACCGATGTTGAACAGGCGCGCGCGGAACGCCACCGCGGCGGCCAGGCCGGTGAGGATCAGCGGCGTGGCGCGTGTCAGCGTCTCGGTCCAGGCGAAGCGTGAGCCGAAGCCGCCTTCGAGCAGCAGCGCGTAGGCCTGCGTGACCGGCGCGCCGGCCCAGGCGACCAGCAGCGAGGTGATGGCCAGCGTGACCAGCACCGCGGCGACCGGCGCGCCGACCAGCAGCGCGCGCGGGGTGGTCGTGCGGCGTTCAAGCTGCATGGGCTGCCTCGCCTCCTGCCTCACCACCCGACATGGCCAGGCCGATCGCGGCCAGCGTCCACTCGCCCGCTGCACGCGGCGCACCGAGCCGGCCGTGGTGCATCACCGCGATGCGGTCGGCCAGCGCGAAGATCTCGTCGAGGTCCTCGCTGATCAGCAGCACCGCGCTGCCGGCCGCACAGGCGTCGAGCAGCTGCTGGTGCACATAGGCCACCGCACCGATGTCCAGGCCCCAGGTGGGCTGGTTGGCGACGATCAGCGGTGGCGTCGTGGGGCTGTCGGGGTCGGCCGCAGGCCCAGGCGCCGGGCCGCCCCAAGCCGGGCCTGATCCCCCTGGGGGATCGGCCGCGGTACGCCGCGGCCGAGGGGCACCCATCAAAGCGCGGCCGAGAATCAGCTTCTGCATGTTGCCGCCGGACAGCGAGCGTGTCGTCGTCGCCAGACCGGCAGACTCGGTGCCGCGCACGTCGAAGCGCTCGACCAGCGATCGCGCATGGGCCATCGCCCGCTCGCGCCGCACGACGCCGTGGCGCGAGAACGCCGGCGTCGCGTAACGCTCCAGCACCGCGTTCTCCCACAGCGGCAGGTCGCCGACCACGCCGACGGCATGGCGGTCTTCCGGGATGCGCGCCACGCCGGCGGCGACGAAGGCGCGCGGACTTGCGGCGATGGCGCGGCCGGCGATCGCCAGCGTGCCGGCGTCGGGCGCATGCAGCCCGCACAGCAGATCGGCCAGCGCCTCCTGGCCGTTGCCCGCCACGCCGGCCACCGCGAACACCTCACCGGCGTGCAGCGTCAGATCGGCCGCATCGAGCAGCGGCCGCGGGCCGCTGCCGCGCAGCGTCGCGCCACGCAATTCGACGACCGGCGCGCCCGGCGCCTGCGAGCGCTTGACCGCCGGCGCCACCGCGCGGCCGACCATCGCCTCGGCGAGCATGGCCTTGTCGGCACCTTTTGCCGGCAGCTCGGCCACCAGCTTGCCGCCGCGCAGCACCGCGATGCGGTGCGAAACCCGCAGCACCTCGTCGAGCTTGTGGCTGATGAAGATCACCGAGAGGCCTGCCGCGACCAGCTGGCCGAGCGTCGCGAACAGCGACTCGCTCTCCTGCGGCGTCAGCACCGCCGTGGGTTCGTCGAGGATGAGGATCTTCGCGCCGCGCGTCAGCGCCTTCAGGATCTCGACGCGCTGGCGCTCGCCGACCGACAGGTCGCCGACGCGGGCCTCCGGGTCGACCTGCAGGCCGAAGCGCTGGGCGGCATCGAGCAATCGCGCACGCGCTTCGCTGCGTCGTGAGACCGGCCGCCACAGCGGCTCGGTGCCGAGCATCACGTTGTCGAGCACCGACAGGTTGTCGGCCAGCGCGAAGTGCTGGTGCACCATGCCGATGCCTGCGGCCAGCGCCGCCTTCGGCTGGCCGGGCGGCAGGCGTGCACCGAAGACCTCGATCTCACCCGCGTCGGCCAGGTAGTGGCCGAACAGGATGGACACCAGCGTGCTCTTGCCCGCGCCGTTCTCGCCGAGCAGTGCCAGCACCTCGCCACGGCCGAGCTCGAGCGAGATGGCGTCGTTGGCGACGAGGCTGCCGAAGCGCTTGGTGATGCCGCGCAGGCGAAGAGCAGGTTCGCTCAAGCGAGCCGTCTCACTTCGCCGTCGGCTTGGGCTGGTTGTCGTCCACCTTCACCGCGAACTTGCCCTCGCGGATCGCCGCTTCCTTGGCCTTCACCTTGGCCGCCAGGTCGGCCGGCACCTTGCTCTCGAAGGTGCCCAGCGGCGCCATCTCGCTGCCCTTGTGCTTCATCGTCGAGTAGATGCCGTAGTCGTCGGCCTTGAACTTTCCGTCCTTGACCGCCTTGATCGCCAGGTCGATGGTCGGCTCCATGTTCCACAGCGCCGAGGCGACCACCGTGTCGGGGTACTTGTCCTGCGTGTTGATGACGTTGCCGATGGCCAGCTTGCCACGCTCCTTGGCGGCGTCGCTGACGCCAAAGCGCTCCGCGTACATCACGTCGGCGCCCTTGTCGATCATCGCGAAGGCGGCTTCCTTGGCCTTGGGCGGGTCGAACCAGCTGTTGATGAAGGTGACCATGAACTCGACCTTCGGGTTGACTTCCTTCGCGCCGGCCATGAAGGCGTTCATCAGGCGGTTGACCTCGGGGATCGCGAAGCCGCCGACCATGCCGATCTTGTTGGTCTTGGTCATGCCGCCGGCGATCATGCCGGTCAGGTAGGCCGGCTCCTGGATGTAGTTGTCGAACACGCCGAAGTTGGGCGCCTGCGGCTTGCCCGAGCTGCCCATCAGGAAGCTGACCTTCGGGTAGTCCTTGGCAACCTTGCGCGCGGCCGCCTCGACGGCGAACGACTCGCCGACGATCAGCTGGTGGCCCTTCTCGGCGTAGCCGCGCATCACGCGCTCGTAGTCGGCGTTGGTCACGTTCTCGCTGAACACGTACTCGATCTCGCCGCGCGCGACGGCGGCCTTCAGCGCCTTGTCGATGCGGCTGACCCACTGCTGCTCGACCGGCACGGTGTAGATCGCGGCGACCTTCAGCTTGGCCTGCGCGAAGGCGCTGCCGCTGGCGGCGGTCAGGGCGAAGGCGGACAGGGTGACGGCCAGGGTTTGGCGGCGGTTCAAAGGCATGGAGGCTCCTCGTCGGGCGGGTTTCTGGATGGAAACAAGTGTGGCCCGGATTAAGCAAGAGGCGTTCCGCGGCCGTCAATCCGGCTCTACACTCGCGGCCGTCGCAACCCCCAGGGAGACAGCGGACATGACGATCCGTTCATGGCGGGCGACGTTGCTCTGGTTCGTGGGCACTGCCACGGCCGGGCTCGCCGCCGCACAGATGCCGCCGGACGCCCCCGGCGCCAAGGACCACCCGGTGATCAGCCGCTACGCCGGTTCGTGGCTGGTCGGCCAGGAGCTGCGTGGCTACGACGAAGTGACGCTGCCGTCGGGCGCCACCGCCACGGCGAAGGTCGACGGCAAGGTGAGCCGCCTGTTCTACCTCGGCCCGGCCGGCCGCGGCGTCGCCGAGGTGCAGCGCAACTACGAGGACGCGCTGGCCAAGGCCGGCGCGAAGAAGGTCGACGCCTGCGCGAACGACTGCGGCAGCCGTGGCTTCGGCGCGCTGCGCAAACCGCCGCAGGCGCTGTCGTCGGGCCAGCTCGACGGCTGGGGCGCCAAGACCCTGACCGACGAGTTCCAGGATCTCTCCGAGCCGCGCTACTGGTACGGCACGCTGGACGCGGGCGGCCGCACCCTGCACGTGGTGGTGCTGTCCGGGCGCAGCGCCATCCAGGCGCTGCGCGACAAGCACGTCGCCACGCTGGTGCAGGTGATCGAGCCGAAGGCGATGGACACCGGCATGGTGACGGTGGACGCCGCCGCACTCGCCAAGGGCCTGCAGGCTCAGGGCCGCATCGCGCTGTATGGCGTGTACTTCGACACCGGCAAGGCGGAGCTCAAGCCCGAGTCCAAGCCCCAGCTCGACGAGATGGCCAAGCTGCTGCAGGCCAACCCGTCGTTCAAGGTGCACGTGGTCGGCCACACCGACAACCAGGGCGCGCTCGACGGCAACCTCGCGCTGTCGCGCCAGCGCGCGCAGGCGGTGGTCGACGCACTGGCGAAGACCTACAAGGTCGATGCGAAGCGGCTGTCCGCCGCCGGCGTGGCCAGCTACGCGCCGCTGGCCAGCAACGCCGACGAGGCCGGACGCGCACGCAACCGGCGGGTGGAACTGGTGCTGCAGTAGTCCGACACGTCGGGTTTGCCCGACATGTCATGTGTCAATGCTTGTTGACACAACGCAAGTCGCCTTGATGGCCCCGGGCTTACGTTGGCAACCCCAGCCAACGACCCGGAGCTGTCATGCGTGTCCTGCTGATGCACCCCAACTACCATTCCGGCGGCGCCGAGATCGCCGGCAACTGGCCGCCCGCCTGGGTGGCCTACCTGACCGGCTACCTGAAGGCCGGCGGCTACACCGACGTGGTGTTCGTCGACGCGATGACCAACCACCTGAGCGACGAGCAGGTGCGCCAGCGCATCGCCGACATCCAGCCCGACGTGATCGGCTGCACCGCCATCACGCCGGCGATCTACAAGGCCGAGCGGCTGCTGCAGATCGCCAGGGAGGTGAAGCCTGACGTCGTCACCGTGCTCGGAGGCATCCACGGCACCTTCATGTACCCGCAGGTGCTCAAGGAGGCGCCGTGGATCGACGCGGTGGTGCGCGGCGAGGGCGAACAGGTGTTCCTCAACCTCGTCACCGCCGTCGACAACGGCGACTGGGCGCGCGACCGCAACTGCGTGCGCGGCATCGCCTACCTGGACCGCAGCACTGAGGCCGGCAAGGTGGTGGCCACGCCGGCCGAGCCGACCATCCAGGACCTGGACCGCATCGCGCCGGACTGGGGCATCCTCGACTGGGGCCAGTACATCTACATCCCGATGGGCCGGCGCGTCGCGATCCCGAACTTCGCGCGCGGCTGCCCGTTCACCTGCACCTTCTGCAGCCAGTGGAAGTTCTGGCGCGACTACCGCGTGCGCGATCCGATCAAGGTGGTCGACGAGATCGAGACCCTGGTGCGCGAGCACGACGTCGGCTTCTTCATCCTCGCCGACGAGGAGCCGACCATCCACCGCAAGAAGTTCATCCAGTTCTGCGAGGAGCTGATCAAGCGCGATCTGCCGGTGCTGTGGGGCATCAACACCCGCGTGACCGACATCCTGCGCGACGAGAAGCTGCTGCCGATGTTCCGCCAGGCCGGGCTGATCCACGTCTCGCTCGGCACCGAGGCGGCGGCGCAGTTGAAGCTCGACCGCTTCAACAAGGAAACCACCATCGAGCAGAACAAGAAGGCCATCCGGCTGCTGCGCGAGGCGGGCATCGTGACCGAGGCGCAGTTCATCGTCGGTCTCGAGAACGAGACCCGAGAGACGCTGGAAGAGACCTACCAGATGGCGCGCGACTGGAACCCCGACATGGCCAACTGGGCGATGTACACGCCCTGGCCGTTCAGCGACCTGTTCCAGGAGCTCGGCGACAAGGTCGAGGTGTTCGACTTCGAGAAGTACAACTTCGTGACGCCGATCATGAAGCCCGAGGCGATGGACCGCGCGGAACTGCTCGACCGCGTGATGCACAACTACCGCCGCTTCTTCATGAACAAGACCTTCTTCCAGTACCCCTGGACGCGGGACAGGACACGGCGCAAGTACCTGATGGGCTGCCTGAAGGCGTTTCTCAAGAGCGGCTTCGAGCGCAAGTTCTACGACCTCGGCCGCGTCGGCTACACCGGGCCGCAGAGCAAGAAGAAGGTCGACTTCGCCTTCGACGCCGGGCGCACCTTCGAGCGGCCTTCGCAGGCCGCGATCGCCGAGGCCGATGCCGGCTGGGTGACGATGCACGGCCCGAAGATCGAGCACAAGCGGCGCCAGGGTGAACTCAATGCCGCGATGGCCATCTCGGCCTGCGGCGGCGGGACCGAGCAGATGAGTGAGGAAGAGGCGGCGCGAGTGTGAGCACGGCTGCGCACATCGGCCGCATCGGGCCGAACGCGATCACGCGCGTGGCGGAGGCCTCGCAGCACCAGCTCGGCGTGAAGGTCACGGCCGAGCTGTTCTCGCTGGCGGGCCTGTCACGCCACCTGGTGAATCCGCCGCAGCAGATGGTCGACGAGGCCGAGGCGCGGCAGCTGCACCTGACCTTGCGCAGCGCGCTCGGTGCGCGAGTCGCGGCCGAGGTGTCGCGCGAGGCCGGCGTGGCCACCGCCGAGTACCTGCTCGCGCTCCGCATCCCGAAGCCGGTGCAGGCGCTGCTGCGCCTGCTGCCGGCCGCGCTGGCCTGCCGGGTGCTGCTGGCGGCGATCCGGCGCCACGCCTGGACCTTCGCCGGCAGTGGCCACTTCGAGGCCATCGCCGGGCCGCCGGCGCTGCTGACGATCCGCGACAACCCGCTGTGCCGCGGCCAGACCAGCGACGTACCGGTGTGCGACTACTACGCCGCCACCTTCGAACACCTGTTCCGCCGTCTCGTGCACCGCGACACGCGGGTGACCGAGCTGAGCTGCGAGGCACGCGGCGATGACGCCTGCCGCTTCGAGCTGCGCTGGTAGCGGCCCCGAGCAACCGCTCGCTCGGTGTTCTGCGCCATCGAATCGCAGGAACGTCAGCCGGCGGTGAAGCCCAGGTTCGCGAACCAGGACTCGGTCCGCAGCTTCAGGTCGTCGCTGTCGGCCAGCAGCCCGACGTGGCGTATGCGCCCCGGCTCGCCCCCGAACACATGGCGGTAGTCGGCGACTACGTTGCGCCGGTAGCCCAGCCAGCCGCCAGCGCGCGCCGCGCCGCTTTCGACCACCAGGTACTGCACGCGGCCGGTGCGCGGGTAGGCCAGCACCGTCTCGGGCGCGGCCTGCCCGTCCCACACGTACATCAGCGTGGCGAAGGGCAGCGTGGTGCCGGTGAGGAACTCCACCATCTCGCGGAACATGCGGTCGCGCGGCGCGAGAGCGGCCTCGTCGCCGTCGAAGGAGATCACCACGCGGGCCGGCGAGTCGTCGCGTTCGTCGTCGGCCACCGAGGCGTTGCCGGGAAAGCGCTCGACGCACCATTCCCAGCTCAGCCAGGGCGTGGCAAGCGGGTCGATGTCGACGTCGCAGCGCAGCCCCGAGGTCGAGGCGTCCGCGATGGCGTGCACGGCGCGGCGGCCGTCGCGCTCGACGGACTCGTAGACCGTCAGGCCGCGGTCGCGCCGCATCACGTGCGGCCGCCATGTCGAGCCATCGACCGTCAGCGGCGGCAGCAGCGTGGGCCGCGGCTCGCGGCGCAGCGGCAGCGCGCCGCAGCCGGCCAGCAAACCGGCAGCACCGAGACACCAGTGCCGACGGTCCACGTGCATCGCCTAGACCAGCACCCGTTCGATGCCGCCGTCGTTGGCCCGCTCGACGTAGTCGGGCAGCCAGTCGGGGCCGAGGATGCGGCTGGCCATCTCGACGACGATGTAGTCGGCCTCGAGCAGGCCGTTGTTCAGGTCGCCGGTGTAGCGGTTCAGGCCCTGCAGGCAGCTCGGGCAGGAGGTCAGGATCTTCAGGTTGCCCTGCGCGGGGACGCTCCCCGTCGCGCGCAGAGCGGCTTCGTCCTTGCGCAGTTCCTCCTCCTTGCGGAAGCGGATCTGCGTCGAGATGTCGGGCCGTGTCACGCCCAGCGTGCCGCTCTCGCCGCAGCAGCGCGCGCTCTGGTGGACGTTCTCGCCGACCAGCGCCTTGACCGTCTTCATCGGCTCGCGCAGCTTCATCGGACTGTGGCAGGGGTCGTGGTACAGGTAACCACCGGCCGCCTGGCCCGCACCGAGCGTGATGCCCTTCTCGAGCAGGTACTCGTGGATGTCGACGATGCGGCAGCCGGGGAAGATGTCCTCGAACTTGTAGCCCTGCAGCTGGTCGTAGCAGGTGCCGCAGCTGACCACCACGGTCTTGATGTCGAGGTAGTTCAGCGTGTTGGCGACGCGGTGGAAGAGCACCCGGTTGTCGGTGATCATCTTCTCGGCCTTGTCGAACTGCCCGCTGCCGCGCTGCGGGTAGCCGCAGCACAGGTAGCCGGGTGGCAGCACCGTCTGCACACCGGCGTGCCAGAGCATCGCCTGCGTCGCCAGGCCGACCTGCGAGAAGAGGCGCTCCGAGCCGCATCCCGGGAAGTAGAAGACGGCCTCGGTGTCGGCCGTGGTCGTCTTCGGGTCGCGGATGATCGGGACGTAGTCCTTGTCCTCGATGTCCAGCAGCGCGCGCGCGGTGCGCTTGGGCAGGCCACCGGGCATCTTCTTGTTGATGAAGTGGATCACCTGCTCCTTGATCGGCGCGGTGCCCACGGTCGCCGGCGGCGCGGCGGTCTGCTTGTTGGCCAGGCCGCGCAGCAGGTTGTTGGCCAGGCGCTGCACCTTGAAGCCGACGTCGACCATGCCGCGGCGCATCAGCCGGATCGTCTCCGGGTTGGTCGCGTTGAGGAAGAACATCGCCGCCGCGTTGCCGGGGCGGAAGCTCTTCTGGCCCATCTTGCGCAGCAGGTTGCGCATGTTCATCGACACGTCGCCGAAGTCGATCTTCACCGGGCAGGGCGACAGGCACTTGTGGCACACCGTGCAGTGGTCGGCCACGTCCTCGAACTCCTCCCAGTGCGCCAGGCTGATGCCGCGGCGCGTCTGCTCCTCGTACAGGAAGGCCTCGATCAGCAGCGAGGTGGCGAGGATCTTGTTGCGTGGGCTGTAGAGCAGGTTCGCCCGCGGCACGTGGGTGGCACACACCGGCTTGCACTTGCCGCAGCGCAGGCAGTCCTTGACCGAATCGGCGATCTGGCCGATGTCGCTCTGCTGCATGATCAGCGACTCGTGGCCCATCAGTCCGAAGCTGGGCGTGTAGGCATTGGTCAGGTCGGCCTTCAAGGTGTCGCTGCGCAGCAGCTTGCCCTTGTTGAAGTGGCCTTCCGGGTCGACACGCTGCTTGTAGTCGGTGAAGCCGGCGAGTTCCTCGTCGCTGAGGAACTCCAGCTTGGTGATGCCGATGCCGTGCTCGCCGGAGATCACGCCGTCCAGCCGCCGCGCCAGCGCCATGATGCGGCCGACCGCCTCGTGCGCGGTCTGCAGCATCTCGTAGTTGTCGCTGTTGACCGGGATGTTGGTGTGCACATTGCCGTCGCCGGCATGCATGTGCAGCGCCACCCAGACGCGGCCCTTGAGCACCTGGTCGTGGATCTTCTGGCACTCGGCGACGATGGGCTCCAGCGCCGCTCCGGCGAAGATGCTCTGCAAGGGCGCGCGGATCTGCGTCTTCCACGAGGCGCGCAGCGTGTGGTCCTGCAGATCGGTGAAGAACGATCGCCCCGTGTCCGACTGCACCACGTCGAGCTGCGCCATCCAGCCCTGCCACAGCGCTCGCACCTCGCGCAGCACCGACAGCGCCTGCTGCACACGGTCCTCGAGCAGCTCGGCGCTGGCGATCTCGCCGGCGTCGTCGCTCTTGCCCAGCGGCAGGTTGCCCTCGGTGAAGAAGGCTTCCAGCGCATCGACCATGGCGAGCTTGTTGCGCAGGCTCAGCTCGATGTTGATGCGCTCGATGCCCTCGGTGTACTCGCCCATGCGCGGCAGCGGGATCACCACGTCCTCGTTGATCTTGAAGGCGTTGGTGTGCTTGCTGATCGCGGCGGTGCGCTTGCGGTCGAGCCAGAACTTCTTGCGCGCGTCGGCGCTCACCGCGACGAAGCCCTCGCCGGCGCGGCTGTTGGCGATGCGCACCACCTCGCTGGTGGCGCGGGCCACCGCGTCGGCGTCGTCGCCGGCGATGTCGCCGACCAGCACCATCTTCGGCAGGCCGCCACGCTTGCTCTTGGTCGCGTAGCCCACCGCTTTCAGGTAGCGGTCGTCCAGGTGCTCCAGGCCGGCGAGCAGGACGGGGGAGGGACCCCGTCCTTCAACCTCCACGCCGCCGGCTTTGGCCAGGGCGAACATGAAGTCCTTGATCTCGACGATCGACGGCACCGCGTCCTTCGCATTGCCGAAGAACTCCAGGCACACCGTGCGGGTGTGCGCCGGCATGCGGTGCACGATCCAGCGTGCCGAGGTGATCAGCCCGTCGCAGCCTTCCTTCTGGATGCCGGGCAGGCCGGCGAGGAACTTGTCGGTGACGTCCTTGCCCAGGCCTTCCTTGCGGAAGGTGGACCCGGGGATGTCGAGCCGCTCGGTGCGGATCGGCGTCTTGCCGTCGGCGGCGAAGGTGCGCAGTTCGAAGCTCGCCACCTCGACGTCGTGGATCTTGCCGAGGTTGTGGTTCAGCCGCACCACCTCCAGCCACTGGGCCTGCGGCGTGACCATGCGCCACGAGGCCAGGTTGTCCAGCGCCGTGCCCCACAGCACGGCCTTCTTGCCGCCGGCGTTCATCGCGATGTTGCCGCCGATGCACGACGCTTCCGCCGAGGTCGGGTCGACCGCGAACACATGGCCAGCGCGCTCGGCCGCATCGGCCACGCGCTGGGTGACCACGCCGGCCTCGGTCCAGACGGTGGCCACTGGCCGGTCGACGCCGGGCAGCGAGACCATCTCGACCTCGCTCATCGCCTCGAGCTTCTCGGTGTTGATGACCGCGCTGTTCCAGGTCAGCGGCACGGCGCCGCCGGTGTAGCCAGTGCCGCCGCCGCGCGGAATGATGGTCAGGCCGAGCTCGATGCAACCCTTGACCAGCGCGGCCCTCTCGGCCTCGGTGTCGGGCGTCAGCACGACGAAGGGGTACTCGACGCGCCAGTCGGTCGCGTCGGTCACGTGGGCGACGCGCGACAGGCCGTCGAACTTGACGTTGTCCTTGGCCGTCACGCGGCCGAGCACGCGGGCGACACGCTTGCGCAGGTCGGCCATGTCGTCGAACTGGCGCTCGAAGCGCTCGACGGCCGAACGGGCCGACACCAGCAGTTCGCCGACGTGGGCATCCCGCTCGCCGTCGGCCTGCGGCGAGCGGCGCGACTCGATCGCGCCCAGGCGGTGGTGCAGCGCCTCGATCAGCGCCGCGCGTCGCTTCGGGTTGGACAGCAGGTCGTCCTGCAGGTAAGGGTTGCGCTGCACCACCCAGATGTCACCCAGCACCTCGTAGAGCATGCGCGCCGAGCGGCCGGTGCGGCGCTCTTCGCGAAGGCGGTCGAGCACTTCCCAGGCGCGCGGGCCGAGCAGGCGGATGACGATCTCGCGGTCGGAGAACGAGGTGTAGTTGTAGGGAATCTCGCGCAGGCGCGGGGCGAGACCCTCGGCCGGGGCGCCCGCATTCGCGACGGCGGCCAGGTGGGTCAGGGAGGCGGGTGCGTTCATCGGAGCCGGGGGCGCGCAACCCCCGTATTGGCACTTGAGGGCGAATCGTAGCGCAGTGCAGCATTTCCCCGGGATTCACCGGGCTGGCGGCACGGGCGGCTCGGCGTAGCATCCGCCCCCTCAACACGCCTGTCACAAACGCCGAAGACACTGGCCGGCCGGCCCACGAGGCCTGTCACGAAACCATCACGGAGCCGTCATGCAGACACGCCGAATCGCCCTCTCTTCCCTGGCCGCCCTCGCGCTGGCCACCGCCCTGCCCGCCCACGCCCAGACCGAGATCCAGTGGTGGCACTCGATGACCGGCGGGCTGAACGACTGGGTGGTCGACCTCGCCAACGGCTTCAACGCCAGCCAGAAGGACTTCAAGATCGTGCCCACCTACAAGGGCACCTACGACGAGGCGATGACGGCGGCGATCGCTGCCTTCCGCGCCGGCAACGCCCCGCACATCCTGCAGGTGTTCGAGGTCGGCACGGCGACGATGATGGCCAGCAAGGGCGCCATCGTCCCGGTCGGCAAGGTCATGTCCGACGCTGGCTACAAGTTCGACCCCAAGGGCTACATCTCTGCCGTCGTCGGCTACTACACCGCGCCGAACGGCCAGATGCTCAGCTTCCCGCTGAACAGCTCGACCACGGTGCTGAACTACAACAAGGACCTGTTCAAGAAGGCCGGCCTGGACCCCAACAAGCCGCCGTCGACCTGGCCGGAACTGGTGTCTGCGGCCGCCAAGCTGAAGGCGTCGGGTGTCAGCTGCCCGTTCACCACCAGCTGGCAGGGCTGGACGCAGCTCGAGAGCTTCTCGACCTGGCACAACACGCTGTTCGCGACGCAGAACAACGGCTTCGGCGGCACCGCTGCCCGGCTGGCGTTCAACAGCCCGCTGCATGTGCGCCACGTCGAGAACCTGGCCAACATGGCCAAGCAGGGCCTGTTCCAGTACCGCGGCCGCGGCAACCTCGGCGACGCGCCCTTCTACTCCGGCGAATGCGCGATGCAGACCGGTTCGTCGTCGACCTACGCGAGCATCAAGAAGAACGCCAAGTTCGACTTCGGCATCGCGCCGCTGCCGTACTACCCGGACGTTCCCGGTGCGCCGCAGAACACCGTGATCGGTGGCGCCTCGCTGTGGGTGATGTCGGGCAAGAAGGCGCCCGAGTACAAGGGTGTCGCGTCCTTCTTCAACTACGTCTCGCAGCCTGAAGTCCAGGCCAAGAGCCACCAGCGCACCGGCTACCTGCCGGTGACCATGGCCTCGTACGAGCTGACCGAGAAGTCGGGCTTCTACAAGCAGAACCCGGGCACCGACACCGCGGTGAACCAGATGATCCGCAAGACCACCGACAAGTCGCGCGGCATCCGGCTGGGCAACTTCGTGCAGGTCCGCGCGATCGTCGACGAGGAGCTCGAGCAGGTCTGGGCCGGCAAGAAGGGTGCGAAGGAGGCGCTGGACAGCGCCGTGACGCGCGGCAACGAACTTCTCGAACGATTCGAAAAAGCCAACAAGAGCTGACCCACTCTTGGCCTCCGAAAAGCGCGTCGTCTTCCGGTCGGGCTGGCTGCCCTGGGCGCTGCTCGCGCCCCAGGCGGCCGTCATCGCCGTCTTCTTCTTCTGGCCGGCCGGCCAGGCGCTGCTGCAGTCGTTCCAGCAGTCCGACGCCTTCGGCACCTCCACCGAATGGGTCGGGCTGCAGAACTTCGAGCGCCTGTTCGGCGACCCGACCTACCTGGCCTCGTTCCAGACCACCGCGGTGTTCTCGGTGCTGGTGGCGGGGCTGGGCATAGCCATCTCGCTGCTGCTGGCGGTCTTCGCCGACCGCGTGGTGCGCGGCGCGATGGTCTACCGCACGCTGCTGATCTGGCCCTACGCCGTGGCGCCGGCGGTGGCCGGCGTGCTGTGGCTGTTCATGTTCGCGCCGTCGATCGGCATCGTGTCGTACGCGCTGCGCAGCGTCGGCATCGAGTGGAACCACCTGCTCAACAGCGGCCAGGCGATGACGCTGATCGTGGTGGCCGCGGTGTGGAAGCAGATCTCCTACAACTTCCTGTTCTTCCTCGCCGGGCTGCAGAGCATCCCGAAGTCGCTGATCGAGGCGGCAGCGATCGACGGCGCGCGCCCCTGGCGACGCTTCTGGACCATCCAGTTCCCGCTGCTGTCGCCGACCACCTTCTTCCTGTTCGTCATCAACGTCGTCTACGCCTTCTTCGACACCTTCGCGATCGTCGACGCCGCCACGCAGGGTGGCCCGGGCAAGGACACCGCCATCCTCGTCTACAAGGTCTACTACGACGGCTTCAAGGCGCTGGACCTGGGCGGCTCGGCTGCGCAGTCGGTGGTGCTGATGGTGATCGTCATCGCGCTGACCGTGGTGCAGTTCCGCTTCGTCGAGAAGAAAGTGAACTACTGACATGGTGGAAAGACGCCCCACCCTGGGCATCCTCGCCCACGTCGTGCTGATCCTCGGCGTGGCGGTGGTCGCCTTCCCGCTGTACGTGACCTTCGTCGCCTCGACGCAGACGGCCGAGGCGATCCTGCAGTCGCCGATGTCGCTGGTGCCCGGAAGCCACCTCGTCGACAACTACCTCGCCGCGCTGCAGGGCACCGGCATGGGCGGCGCCTCGAACGCGCCGGTCGGCCGCATGATGATGGTCAGCCTGATCACCGCGCTGGTCATCGCCTTCGGCAAGATCGCTATCTCGCTGCTGTCGGCCTTCGCGATCGTCTACTTCCGATTCCCGCTGCGCAACGTCTTCTTCTGGGCCATCTTCGTCACGCTGATGCTGCCGGTGGAAGTGCGCATCGGGCCGACCTACGAAGTGGTGGCCGGGCTCGGCATGCTGAACACTTACGCGGGGCTCACGGTGCCGCTGATCGCCTCGGCCACCGCCACCTTCCTGTTCCGCCAGTTCTTCCTGACCGTGCCCGACGAACTGGTGGAGGCTGCGCGCATCGACGGCGCCGGCCCGATGCGCTTCTTCATCGACGTGCTGGTGCCGCTGTCGGCCACGTCGATCGCGGCGCTGTTCGTCATCCAGTTCATCTACGGCTGGAACCAGTACCTCTGGCCGCTGCTGGTGACCACCGACGAGTCGATGTACCCGGTGGTCATCGGCATCAAGCGGATGATCAGCGGCGGCGATGCGGCAACCGACTGGAACATCGTGATGGCCACCGCCATCCTGGCGATGATTCCGCCCGCGCTGGTGGTGCTGCTGATGCAGAAGTGGTTCGTCAAGGGCCTCGTGGACACGGAAAAGTAGAAGAAGGCAGCCATGGGCGCAATATCCATCCACAACGTCGTCAAGCGCTACGGCGCCGGGCCGAAGGCGAACCAGGTGATCCACGGTGTCAACGCCGAGATCGCCGACGGCGAGTTCATCGTCATCGTCGGCCCCTCGGGCTGCGGCAAGAGCACGCTGCTGCGCATGGTGGCCGGGCTGGAGGAGATCAGCGACGGCGAGATTTCGATCGCCGGCCGCGTGGTCAACGACGTCGAGCCCAGCGAGCGCGACATCGCGATGGTGTTCCAGAACTACGCGCTCTACCCGCACATGACGGTGTTCGACAACATGGCCTACGGCCTGAAGATCGCCAAGGTGCCGGTGGCCGAGATCCAGGCGCGCGTCGACAAGGCGGCCGGCATCCTGCAGCTCGGGCCGTACCTGAAGCGCAAGCCGCGCGAACTCTCGGGCGGCCAGCGCCAGCGGGTGGCGATGGGCCGCGCGATCGTGCGCCAGCCCGAGGTCTTCCTGTTCGACGAGCCGCTGTCGAACCTCGACGCCAAGCTGCGCGCGCAGACACGGCTCGAGATCCAGAAGCTGCATGCCGAGCTCGGCGTCACGTCCCTCTTCGTCACCCACGACCAGGTCGAGGCGATGACGCTGGCGCAGCGCATGATCGTGATGAACGCCGGCCGCATGGAGCAGATCGGCACGCCGGCCGAGGTCTATGCGACGCCTGCGACCACCTTCGTCGCCGGCTTCATCGGCTCGCCGCCGATGAACCTGATCCAGGGGCAGGCCGACGGCTCGCGCTTCGTGGTCGACGGGCAGACGCTGCCACTGCCCGCTGCAGCGCCTCGCTCGGGCGAGCTGATCATCGGTCTGCGGCCAGAGCATTCGGTGCTCAAGCCGGCCGGCGGGCTCGGCTGGCCCTTCAAGGTCGTGACCAGCGAGATGCTCGGCGCCGAGCGGCTGGTGCATGGCCTGGTGGGCGCGCAGCCGTTCACCGTGCGCGTGGACGCGACCCTGCCGGCCCCGCGCCACGGCGACACGCTGACGCTGCAGGGCGCGGCCGAGCATCTGCACTGGTTCGACGCGGCGACGCAGCAGCGCCTGTGATGCGATGACCGACTGGCCCTACCCGCTCTGGATCGCCCACCGCGGCGCCGGCAAGCTGGCGCCGGAGAACACGCTGGCGGCCTTCCGCGTCGGCGCATCGCACGGCTACCGCGCCTTCGAGTGCGACGTGAAGCTCAGCGCCGATGGCGTGCCCTTCCTGCTGCACGATGCCACGCTCGATCGCACGGCCGGCGCGACTGGCACTGCGGGCGAACGGCCTTGGAGCGAGCTGTCGCGGCTCGATGCCGGCGGCTGGCACGGTCGTGCGTTCGCGGGCGAACCGATCCCGAGCTTCGAGGCGATCGCGGCGTACTGCCTGCGCAACGGCTTTGCGCTGAACATCGAGATCAAGCCGACGCCGGGCCAGGAACTGGAGACCGGGCGCGTGGTGGCACGCGAGGCGGCGCGGCTGTGGGCCGCGGCGGGTGAGCGCGGCGCCGTGCCGCCATTGCTGAGTTCATTCCGCCCGGAATCGCTGCAAGGAGCGCAGGAGTCCGCGCCCGCGCTGCCGCGTGCGCTGCTGCTCGACACCCTGTGGAACGGCTGGTTCGACATCGCCCGCACGCTCGGCTGCACGGCCTGCGTCACCAACCACAGGCTGATGGACGAGGCCCTCATTGCACAACTGCACGGCGCCGGCCTGCGCGCGCTGGTCTACACCGTCAACGACGCGGACGAAGCCCGCCGTCTCGTCGCGCTGGGGATCGACGGCATCATCACCGACGCCGTCGACCGCTTCTCCCCAGGCGACTCAGTGCGCGACTGAGCCGATCGGCTCCTCGATGCCGCGCACGCGCGCATAGACCCGCGTGCTGCGCACCTCGCCGGCCGGCGTCAGGCTGTCGCCGCGCAGCAGCGCCTCCAGGGTGAAGCCGGCCCGCTCGGCCAGCTTCCAGCTCGCCGCGTTCGTGTCGTCGGTGCGGATCTCGACGCGCCGCGCCGCCAGCCGGTCGAACGCGAAACGCGCCAGGCCGCGCGCCGCCTCTGTCACGAAGCCCTGGCCGCCGCAGCCCTTGCGCCGCCAGTAGCCGATCTCGAAGCCGCGCAGCGTCCAGTCGATGCGGTGCAGCCCGGTGCCGCCGAGGAAGCGCCCTTCGCGGCCGAGCACGTCGCGCTCGAACATGAACATCACCAGGTCCTCGCGAAGCAGGTAGCGCGCCTGCATGCGGCGGCAGTAGGCCTCGGACTCGTCCAGGCTCTTGGCCACCTGGGCCCAGGGCATCCAGGGCTTCAACTCGGCCAGCGTTTCGCGCTCGGCTTCGTTGACGATCGGCCCGTCGCCGGGGCGCGGGCAGCGCAGGATCAGTCGCTCGGTCTCGATGCGCTCCGGCACCTCGATCAGCACGGGGTCCATCTCTCGTTCTCCCTCTTCATGGGTTCGTGGAAGCGGGGGTGATGCCGGCGGACTCGGCACCGACCCAGTCGTCGTTCGATTCGGGTTGGGGCAACTCGCGCAGGTCGCGGATCACCGGCACGCGCGAGGCCACCAGCGCGAGCAGCAGCGCCGTGCCGCCGGCGAAGGCCAGCGACGCGCGCAGCCCGATGTGCTCGCCCAGCCAGCCACCGAGCAACGCGCCCGGGCCGGCGGGGATCAGGATCAGCCAGCGCATCGTGCTGGTCATGCGGCCGAGCAAGGGCGCGGGCGTGACCGCCTGGCGCAGCGCCAGGAAGTTGATGAACACCAGCACCGCGCCGGCCGAGAACATCAGCAGCATCAGTGCGAAGGCCACCACGCCCCAGGCGCTGGCCGGCGCGGCCGCCAGCAGCGCCCAGCCGGCACCGCAGACCGCGAAGCCCAGCGTCAGGCAGCGCCCGGGCCCGAAGCGGCGGCTGATGCGATTGCCGTAGACGCTGGCGATGATCGTGCCCACGCCCATACCCATGTAGCTCAGGCCGACGGCCTGCTCGGACAGGCCCAGCGTGCGCGTGGCGAAGAGAATCTGCACGACGATCGCCGCGTGGTGGCACATCTGCCAGACGCCGACCGCACAGGCCAGCGCGACCAGCAGCTTCTGTCGCGCGACGAAGCGCACGCCGGTCTTCAGGTCACGCCAGAAGTGCGCGTCGTGGCGGACCAGACGCTCCTCGTTGACGACGATGCCGCGCAGGATGCCGGCCGAGACCAGCAGCAGCACGGCGTCGACCAGCAGCGCCAGTGGCGCACCGACGACCTTGATCAGCGCGCCGGCAAAGCCCGGCCCGGCGACCTCGGCGCCCGAGGTGGCCAGCGCGTTCTTCGCATGCGCCTCGACCAGCCGCTCGCGCGCCACCACCTGCGTCAGCACGATCTGCGCGGCCGAGCCGGCGGTGGTGTACACGGTGCCGATCACGAAGCCGACGACGTACATCCAGGGCATGCTCAGCCAGCCCAGCCACCAGGCCAGCGGCACGCTGGCGACGATGAAGGCCAGCGCCGTCTCGCCGATCACGTAGACCGGCAGTTTGCGCACGCGGTCCAGCCAGACGCCGGAGGGCAGCGAGAACAGCACGAAGGGCACGATCTCCATCGCCGTCAGCAGGCCCATCTGCGTCGGCGTGGCATGCAGCAGCACCGCGGCCGTCAACGGCAGCGCGAGCATGGTCACCTGCCCGCCGAAGGAGCTGATCAGGATCGACGTCCACAGCCGCCGGTAGGTCGCTTCGCGCAGCAGGTCGTTGCGCGGCAGGGCGCCGTCCAGCCAGCGCAGCAGCCGCACCAGGGCACTCTCTTTCAGACTCAGCAGCCATTGGGTCATGGTTGCGTCCTCTCGTTGTCTCTCGTCGGGCGCCGGTGGGCGCCCTGGTGGGTCGGTGGACCCGGGTATGGCGAGGGAATCGAGGGCTCCGATTCTTCCCGCCGGATCTCTCGGCGGGGGCCTCGGTGGAGGCGGGAGCCGAAAGGACTAGAAGCCGGCGAACACTCGCTTGAGCGAGTGCTTCGGTGCGCATGCGCCGGCAATGAAGCCTGCCAGGCGCTGCGACGATCGCGGTGCCGATGCATGCCGCGGCATGCCAGGCACGGCAACGCCTAGGCCGGCGATGCGCGAGTGCTGGATGACGTGGTTCATGGTCGGTGCGAAAGATGAATGGCCAAGATCGTAGCAGCGAGGTCGACGCGACGGCAATGCGGTAAACGTGGGGGGTGGCCTGCGGCGATACCGCCGGTGGCCCCGGCGTGGCCGGGCGCCCTGGCGGCTTGCGCAGGCCCGGGGGGCGGCTGCAGCATGCACGCCGTCTGCCCACTCACACGACACCGCCATGCTGTTGACGACCTCCTCTTCGGCGACGCCCTTCCTGCAGCGCCGTTCGAGCGCACTGCTGGCGCTCGCCGTGTTGCTGGGCCTCGCGATGTGGATTCACGGCCCGATACCGCAGTGGCAGTCGTACCACCAGTTCGCCGATCAGCGCACCTGGTTGGGCCTACCGAACGCGGCCGACGTGCTGAGCAACCTGCCGTTCGCGCTGGTCGGCGGGGTGTTCCTCTGGGCGATGCGCGGGCGGCCGCGCAGCGAGGCCTCGCTCGCCTGGTCGGGCTTCGCGCTGGCGCTGATCGCCACCGCGGCCGGATCCGCCTTCTATCACTGGGCACCGCACAACGCCTCGCTGGCCTTCGACCGCTTGCCGATCGCCTGGGCTTGCGCGGCGCTGACCTGCGCCTTCCTTGCCGAACGGGTCGATCCACGCTGGGGCCGGCCGGCGGTGCTGCTGGTGGCGCTGCTGCTGGCCAGCGCATCGGTTGCGCTGTGGTGGTGGAGCGAGTCGGCCGGGTACAGCGACCTGCGGCCCTACCTGTTCGTGCAGTTCCTGCCGATGCTGCTGGTGCCGGCTGCGCTGCTGATGCGCATGCCGCGGTGCATCGTCTCGGCAGCACCGGACGGCGCCTGGTGGGGCGTGCTGCTCGGCTACGGCATCGCCAAGGGGCTGGAGGTGGCCGATCTGGCCGTGTTCGAGCGGCTGGGCCTGCTCAGCGGCCACACGCTGAAGCACCTGGTCGCGGCGGCGGCCGCCGCGTGGCTGCTGCGCGCCGTGTGGCGCGCCGCGCAAGACGGTCAGCTGCGGTAGTCCGCGTTGATCTTCACGTAGTCGTAGCTGAAGTCGCAGGTCCAGACGGTCGCTTGCGCCGCGCCGCGGTTCAGGTTCACGCGCACCGTCATCTCCGCCTGCTTCATCACGCGCGCGCCGTCTTCCTCGCGGTACTCCGGCCGACGTCCACCACGGTGGACGACGTGCACGTCGTCGAGGAACAGGTCGATGGTCGACTGGTCGAGATCGGCGATGCCGGCGTAGCCCACCGCCGCGAGAATGCGGCCGAGGTTGGGGTCGCTGGCGAAGAAGGCCGTCTTCACGAGCGGCGAGTGCGCGATCGCGTAGGCGGCCTGGCGGCACTCGTCTTCGCTTCGGCCACCGTCGATCTGCACGGTGATGAACTTGGTGGCGCCTTCGCCGTCGCGAACGATCGCCTGCGCGAGTTGCTGCGCGACCGCGATCAACGCGTCGCGGAAGGCACGGCCCTCGGCGGAATCGAGCTGCGTGATCGGCGGGTGGCCCGCCTGATGCGTGGCGATCAGCACGAAGGAATCGTTGGTCGAGGTGTCGCCGTCGATGGTGATGCGGTTGAAGGAGCGGTCGGCCGCCTCCTTCACCAGCGCCTGCACCAGGCCCGGCGCGATGGCCGCGTCGGTGGCGACGAAGCCGAGCATGGTCGCCATGTTGGGCCGGATCATGCCGGCGCCCTTGCTGATGCCGGTGATCGTGACGGTCCTGCCGGCGATCGTCACCTGCCGCGATGCCGCCTTGGGCAGCGTGTCGGTGGTCATGATCGCCTCGGCGGCCAGCGCCCAGTTGTCGGCCTTCGCGTCCGCCAGCGCCGCGGGCAGCGCCGCCTCGATGCGCGCGTTCGGCAGAGTCTCCATGATCACGCCGGTCGAGAAGGGCAGCACCTGCTCGCTCGTCGCGCCCAGCAGCGCGGCCAGCGCAGCACAGGTCGATCGCGCGCGGGCCAGTCCATCGGCGCCGGTGCCCGCATTGGCGTTGCCGGTGTTGACGACGATCGCGCGAATGCCCTGCTCGCCCGCCAGGTGCTCGCGGCAGACCTGCACCGGCGCGGCACAGAAGCGGTTCTGCGTGAAGACGCCGGCAACCGAGGCCCCCGGCGCCAGCTTCACGACCAGCACATCGCGGCGGTTCGCCTTGCGCACGCCGGCCATGGTGATGCCGAGTTCGACGCCGGCAACGGGATGAAGCTCCGCCGGATCCGGCGCACTCAGGTTGACAGGCACACCAGCCTCCGGGAGATGACGTCGATCAGGCCAAGCGGCCGTGACACTGCTTGTACTTCTTGCCGCTGCCGCAGGGGCAGGGGTCGTTGCGGCCGACCTTAGGCACCTCGGCTGCGACGGTGGCGAGGTCCGGCTCCTCGGAGACCGAGCCGTCCTCGTTCGGGTGCGTGTAGGTCACGTTGCTGATGCGCTCGGCCTGTTCCTCGATGGCCTCGGCGGCCTGCAGCGCCTCTTCCTGGCTCTGGATGCGCACCGTCATCATCACGCGGGTGACTTCCATCTTCACCACGTCGAGAAGCTGCGAGAACAGCTCGAAGGCCTCGCGCTTGTATTCCTGCTTCGGGTTCTTCTGCGCGTAGCCGCGCAGGTGGATGCCCTGGCGCAGGTAGTCGAGTGCGGCCAGGTGCTCGCGCCAGTGCGTGTCGATGGCCTGCAGCAGCACCATGCGCATGAAGGGCGTGAACTGCTCGGCGCCGACGCGCTCCAGCTTGTCGTTGAAGAGCGCATCGGCCGCCTTGACGACCTTCTCGACGATGTCCTCGTCGGTGATGCTGTCGCTCTTCTCGACCTCGGCAACCAGCGGCACCTCGAGCTGCCACTCCTCGCGCAGCACCTTCTCGAGCGTGGGCAGGTCCCACTGTTCCTCGACACTGTCGGCCGGCACGTAGGTGCGAACCACCTCGGTCATCGTGCTCGAGCGCAGGTTGCCGATCTGCTCGGTCAGGCTCTGCGCCTCGAGGATCTCGTTGCGCTGCTGGTAGATGACCTTGCGCTGGTCGTTCGAGACGTCGTCGTACTCGAGCAGCTGCTTGCGCACATCGAAGTTGCGCGCCTCGACCTTGCGCTGCGCGCTCTCGATGCTGCGCGTGACGATGCCGGCCTCGATGGCCTCGCCGTCGGGCATCTTCAGGCGGTCCATGATGGCGCGCACGCGGTCGCCCGCGAAGATGCGCATCAGCGGGTCGTCGAGCGACAGGTAGAAGCGCGACGAGCCCGGGTCGCCCTGGCGACCCGAGCGGCCACGCAGCTGGTTGTCGATGCGGCGCGACTCGTGGCGTTCGGTCGCGATGATGCGCAGGCCGCCGGCCGCCTTCACGGCGTCGTGCAGGCCTTGCCATTCATCCTGCAGCTGCTTGGCGCGCGCCGCCTTCTCTTCGGCGGGAATCTCCTCGTCGGCATCGATGAACTTGATCTGGTTCTCGACGTTGCCGCCGAGAACGATGTCGGTGCCGCGGCCGGCCATGTTGGTGGCGATGGTGATCACGCCCGGGCGGCCGGCCTGGGCAACGATCTGCGCCTCGCGCTCGTGCTGCTTGGCGTTGAGCACCTGGTGCTCGAGCTTGGCCTTCTTGAGCAGCTCGGAGACCTTCTCCGAGTTCTCGATCGAGGTGGTGCCCACCAGCACCGGCTGGCCGCGCTGGTGGCAGTCGCGGATGTCCGCCACCACGGCGTCGTACTTCTCGCGCTCGGTCTTGTAGACGAGGTCGAGCTCGTCCTTGCGCACCGTCGGCCGGTTCGGCGGGATCACCACGGTCTCGAGGCCGTAGATCTCCTGGAATTCGTAGGCCTCGGTATCGGCCGTGCCGGTCATGCCCGACAGCTTGCCGTACATGCGGAAGTAGTTCTGGAAGGTGATCGAGGCGAGCGTCTGGTTCTCGCTCTGGATTGGCACGCCCTCCTTCGCCTCCACCGCCTGGTGCAGGCCGTCGCTCCAGCGGCGGCCGGTCATCAGACGGCCGGTGAACTCGTCGACGATGATCACCTCGCCGTTCTGCACCACGTAGTGCTGGTCGCGATTGTGCAGGTGCCAGGCCCGCAGCGCCGCGTACACGTGGTGCATCAGCGTGATGTTGGCCGGGTCGTACAGGCTCGCGCCTTCGGCCAGCAGGCCGGCCTCGGACAGGATGCGCTCGGCGTTCTCGTGGCCCGCCTCGGTCAGGTAGACCTGCCGGCTCTTCTCGTCGAGCGTGAAGTCGCCAGGCTCGATGACGCCCTCGCCGGTGCGCGGGTCGGCCTCGCCGATCTGCTTCTTCAGCTTCGGCACCACGGCGTTGATGCGCACGTACAGCTCGGTGTGGTCCTCGGCCTGGCCGCTGATGATCAGCGGCGTGCGTGCCTCGTCGATCAGGATCGAGTCGACCTCGTCGACGATCGCGTAGTTCAGGCCGCGCGCGACACGGTCGGCGGTCTCCTGGACCATGTTGTCGCGCAGGTAGTCGAAGCCGAACTCGTTGTTGGTGCCGTAGGTCACGTCGGCGGCGTAGGCGGCCTGCTTTTCCTCGCGCGACATCTGCGGCGTGTTCACGCCCACCGTCAGCCCGAGGAAGGTGTACAGGCGCCCCATCCACTCGGCATCGCGCCGGGCGAGGTAGTCGTTGACCGTCACCACGTGCACGCCCTTGCCGGAGATGGCGTTCAGGTACACCGGCAGCGTGGCCATCAGCGTCTTGCCCTCGCCGGTGCGCATCTCGGCGATCTTGCCGTTGTGCAGCGTCATGCCGCCGAGCATCTGCACGTCGAAGTGGCGCATCTTCAGCGTGCGCTTGCTGCCTTCACGCACGACCGCGAACGCCTCGGGCAGCAGCGCGTCGAGCGTCTCGCCCTTCGCGTGGCGCTGGCGGAACTCGTCGGTCTTGGCCCTCAGCGCCTCATCGGACAGGCCCTCGAGGCTCGGCTCCAGCGCATTGATCTGAGCGACCACGCGCCGGTATTGCTTCAGCAGGCGCTCATTGCGGCTGCCGAACAGGGAGGTGAGGATCTTGGGCAACATGCGGCGTCGGGATTGGCGCGTTCGACACACCCGCACCAACGCGGGTCAGGCTGTCGAACGCCGGGAGCCTGGAGGTGGGGTCGGCGCCTTGCGATGCAAGGAGCTAGGCCCCTGGAAAACGTGCAAGTTTACATCCGCAAGCCCTGGGGCCAGCGGGGGCCGGCAGCGCTCAGCGCCGGGCGCGCCCGGCCTTCTCGGCCGCCGCCAGCGCGGCCTCGCCACCGGCGAGGAACTTGGCCGGATCCTGCGGCACGCCATCGACCAGCACCTCGAAGTGCAGGTGCGCGCCGGTGGAACGGCCGGTGTTGCCGACCTGCGCGATCTGCTGCCCGCGCTTGACGATGTCGCCGGTGCGCACGAGCAGCTTGGAGGCGTGGGCGTAGCGGGTCACCAGGCCGTTGCCATGGTCGACCTCGACCATGTTGCCGTACGCAGGGTGAACATCCGTCAACTGCACGACACCGCCGGCGGCGGCCAGGATGGGCGTGCCGACGTCGCTGGGGAAGTCCAGACCCATGTGAAGCGCTGTGCGGCCGGTGAACGGGTCCGAGCGGAAGCCGAAGCCCGAGCCGACCGGGCCGACCACCGGCGCGCTGTTGGGGATCATCAGCGACTTCAGCCGCGACTCCAGCAGGCGCGACTCGATCAGGGTGAACAAGTCGGCGCTGTCGTCGGCGGTCCGGTCCAGCGAGTCGACGATGCTGCGCAGTTGCTCCAGCGTCGCGGCTTGCGGGGGCACGTAGGGGCCGCCCTGCGCGGACGACGCCGCAGCGCGGGGGCGGATGGCCGGGCGCACTTCTTCTGACTTCACGCCGGCCAGCCCGGAGACACGGTCCCCCATGGCCTCGAGCTTGACCAGCTTGGCCTGCATCTCGCCGACCTTCTGCGCCATCGCGTCGAGGTTCTCGCGCATGAAACGGTCGCGCTGCGCGAACTCGTCGCGCACGACCAGGCGCACGATCTGGCTGACCACCGGCCAGCCTTCGCGCGCGGCCTTCAGAAAAATGAAGTGGTACACGGTGCCCGACAGCAGCGTCAGCACGGCGACCAGCGAGATCAGCCCCGCGGCCATCTGCCAGCGGTTGAAGTGCAGCACACGCGTGCGGGCCAGCGTGCCGTGCGTGATCAGAATCTGCATCGCTACACTCCTCGTGTGAGCCCCAAACCGCCCCCGATCGTCCCCGACACCTTGCCGGTGGCAGAGGCCCTGCGACGCAGCGCACCGCTGGCCCAGCTGCGCGCCCGGCTGCAGGACTCGTCCGATCGCTTCGACGCCGTTCGCGCCGCGTTGCCGGGCGCCCTGTCCCGGCATGTGAAGCCCGGTCCGGTGGACGACGAAGGTTGGTCGCTGCTGGCGGACAACGCTGCGGTCGCGGCGAAACTGCGCCAGCTCCGCCCCCGGCTGGAGAGCCTTCTTCAGCAGCAGGGTTGGCAGGTTAGCTCAATCAGGATCCGCGTTCAATCGAACTGACAGGCGGTTGCACCGGTTGCGGTGCTCAGGAGCGTGTGCCCGCCTCGGCGTGACGGAAGTCACTGGTGCCGGCTTTCGGAATCGAACCGAAGACCTTCCGCTTACAAGGCGGGTGCTCTACCAACTGAGCTAAGCCGGCCGGATCGACGGTGCACGGCCAGTATAGGCCGCACCCCTCGAGGACTACTTGACGCGCTTGAGCGACGGACGGCCGCCGGCGGGCGGCTCCGGCGGCTCGGTCGGCGCGGATGCCTCACCGTCACCGCGTGACGATTCCGTCAGCGAGAGGTGCGTTCCGCGCGGCAGTGGCGCCTCGGTCGGCGCTGCGGGCATGCCGGCCGCCGGAGCCGCCTCGCTGGGCACCGGGAAAGCCATGCCCTGGCCGTTCTCGCGTGCGTAGATGGCGATGACGTGGTCGACCGGCACGACGATCTCGCGCGAAGTGCCGCCGAAGCGGGCCTTGAACTCGATGAAGTCGTTGCCCAGCTTCAGGCTGCTGGTGGCCTCGAAACCCACGTTCAGAACGATCTCGTTGTTCTTCACGTACTCGGTGGGCACCTGCACCGACGCGTCGACGAACACCGCCACGTAGGGCGTGAAGCCGTTGTCGGTGCACCAGTCGTGCAACGCCCGGATCAGGTACGGGCGCGTCGACGTGCCGGTGGGCGACGGAGCGACGGGCGGGGTCGACATCGCCGGCGCCTTACTTGCGCATCACCTTCTCGGACGGCGTCAGCGCCTCGATGTAGGCCGGGCGCGAGAAGATGCGCTCGGCGTACTTCAGCAGCGGCACGGCGTTCTTCGACATGTCGATGCCGTAGTAGTCCAGGCGCCACAGCAGCGGCGCGATCGCGACGTCGAGCATCGAGAAGTCGTCGCCGAGCATGAACTTGTTCTTCAGGAAGATCGGCGCGAGCATGGTCAGGCGGTCGCGGATCTGCGCGCGCGCCTTCTCGAGCTGCTTGTCGGTCGGCTTGATGCCGCGCGACTCGAGAATGTTCACGTTCGAGAACAGTTCCTTCTCGAAGTTGAACAGGAACAGCCGCACGCGGGCGCGCGCCACCGGGTCGCCCGGCATGAGCTGCGGGTGCGGGAAGCGCTCGTCGATGTACTCGTTGATGATGTGCGACTCGTACAGGATGAGGTCGCGTTCGACGAGGATGGGCACCTCGTTGTACGGGTTCATCAGCGCGATGTCTTCGGGCTTCGCGAACAGGTCGACGTCGCGGATCTCGAAGTCCATGCCCTTCTCGAAGAGCACGAAGCGGCAGCGGTGCGAGTACGGGCAGGTCGTTCCGGAATAAAGCACCATCATGGCGGTGTGCTCCTAGAGGCGTTCAAAAACACGAGCGCAGTGGGCGCCGGATCGGGCAACACCACTGCGCTCCGGCCCGCCGGCCCGGTGGGCGCGGCGGACGATGAGACGGTCACTTCACGTCTTTCCAGTAGGCGGCGTTCAGGCGCCATGCAATGACGGTGAACACGCCGAGGAAGATCAGCACCCACACGCCGAGGCGCACGCGCTGACCCTGGGCCGGCTCACCCATCCACTGCAGGTAGGCCACCAGGTCGCCGACCGCATTGTCGTACTCGAGGGGCGACATCTTGCCCGGCGTCAGTTGCTCGAATCCGTCGAAGCGGTGGATCGTCTTCTTCGGGTCGTGCGGATCCTTCTCCTCGACGTACTTGGCGGCACGCTGCCCCTGCAGTTCCCACAGCACGTGCGGCATGCCGACGCCCGGGAACGCGAGGTTGTTCCAGCCGGTGGCCTTGGTCTCATCGCGGTAGTAGGTGCGCAGGTAGGTGTAGAGGTAGTCGGCACCGCTGCCCTTGCCGAAGTCGGCGCGCGAGCGGGCGATCACGGTCAGGTCGGGCGGCGTGCCGCCGAACCAGTCCTTGCCCTGCTTGGCGGTGATCGCCACCTGCATGGTGTCGCCGACCTTGTCGGTGGCGAACATCAGGTTGCTCTTGATCTGCTCTTCGGTCAGGCCGATGTCGCGCAGGCGGTTGTAGCGCATGAACGACGCGGCATGGCAGTTCAGGCAGTAGTTGGCAAACAGCTTGGCGCCGTTCTGCAGTGCCGGCAGGTCGGTCGCCTTTTCCTGGGGGAACTTGTCCCAGGCAATGCCGCCGCCGGCAGCGTGCGCGCCGGCCGCGAGGCCCAGCGCCATGACCAGGGTGAGGATGATCTTCTTCATGATGGGGTCGTTCCTGGCTGGCGCATCAGTGGGCGGCGAAGGTCACGCGGTCGGGCACCGGCTTGAACTCGCCGAGCCGGCTCCACCAGGGCATCAGCAGGAAGAAGCCGAAGTAGAACAGCGTCCCCACCTGCGACACCCGCTCGCCGATCGGCGACGGCGGCTGCACGCCGAGGTAGCCCAGGATCAGGAAGTTGATGACAAAGATGCCGTAGACGTACTTGTGCCAGCTCGGGCGATAGCGGATCGACTTGACCGGGCTGAAGTCCAGCCAGGGCAGGAAGAACAGGATGACGACCGCGCCGCCCATCACCACCACGCCCCAGAACTTGGCGTCGATGGCCAGCATCAGCGCCACCAGCACGACCGCGCCGCCGACGATCGCGGCCTTGAACAGGCCGCCGATCTTCGCCTTCAGCACGCCGAGCACGGCACCGGCCAGCACGCAGGCGATCAGCGCGTACATCATCTCGCTGGTGATCGCGCGCAGCATCGAGTAGTACGGCGTGAAGTACCAGACCGGGGCGATGTGCGCCGGCGTCTTCAGCGGGTCGGCCGGGATGAAGTTGTTGTACTCGAGGAAGTAGCCGCCGAACTCGGGCGCAAAGAAGATGATCGCCGTGAAGACCATCAGGAACACGCCGACACCGAAGATGTCGTGCACCGTGTAGTACGGATGGAAGGGGATGCCGTCCAGCGGCACGCCCTTGGCGTCCTTCTTGGCCTTGATCTCGACGCCGTCTGGGTTGTTCGAGCCGACGTCGTGCAGTGCCAGCAGGTGGGCGACGACCAGGCCGAGCAGCACCAGCGGCACGGCGATGACGTGGAAGCTGAAGAAGCGGTTCAGCGTCGCGTCGCTGACCACGTAGTCGCCGCGGATCAGCAGGGCGAGGTCGGGGCCGACGAACGGGATCGCCGCGAACAGGTTGACGATCACCTGGGCGCCCCAGTAGCTCATCTGGCCCCACGGCAGCAGGTAACCCATGAAGGCTTCGGCCATCAGGCACAGGAAGATCGCGCAGCCGAAGATCCAGACCAGTTCCCGCGGCTTGCGGTAGCTGCCGTAGATCATGCCGCGCCACATGTGCAGGTAGACGATGACGAAGAACGCGCTCGCGCCGGTGGAGTGCATGTAACGCACCAGCCAGCCCCAGGGCACGTCACGCATGATGTACTCGACCGACGCGAAGGCCAGCGCCGCGTCCGGCTTGTAGTGCATCACCAGGAAGATGCCGGTGACGATCTGGATCACCAGCACCAGGATCGCCAGCGAGCCGAAGAAGTACCAGACGTTGAAGTTCTTCGGCGCGTAGTACTCCGACAGGTGCTTCTTGTACTCGGAGAACGCCGTCGGGAAGCGGTTCTCGAACCAGGTCGTCACCTTCTCGGCGACCGGTGCATCGGCAGAAACTTCCTTGAAATCAGCCATGGTCGTGTGTCCCGTCCGGGTTAGGCCTTCTTGTCTTCACCGATCACCAGGCGGGTGTCGGACAGGTACATGTGCGGCGGCACCTCGAGGTTGTCCGGCGCCGGCTTGTTCTTGTAGACGCGACCGGCCATGTCGAAGGTCGACCCATGGCAGGGGCACAGGAAGCCGCCGGCCCAGTCGTCGGGCAGCGAGGGCTGCGCGCCGGGCTGGAACTTGTCGGACGGCGAGCAGCCCAGGTGCGAGCAGATGCCGACGGCGACCAGCACCTCCGGCTTGATCGAACGGTGCTCATTGCGGGCGTACTCGGGCGTGAGGTCGGCCGGGTTGCGCAGCGACTTCGGGTCGGCCAGCTGGCCGTCGAGCTTGGGCAGGGCCGCAAGCTGCTCGGGCGTGCGCTTGATGATCCAGACCGGCTTGCCGCGCCATTCGACGGTCAGCTTCTCGCCGGGTTTGAGGCCACCGATGTCGACCTCGACGGCCGCGCCAGCGGCTCGGGCACGCTCGGAAGGCTGGAAGGTGCTGACGAAGGGGACGGCGGTGAAGCCGACACCCACGGCGCCCGCGCATCCGGAGGCGATGAGCCAGGTGCGTTTGCCGTTGTCGACGGGACTGTCACTCATGGGATTCCTCTGGCGAGACTTCGTATTCAGGGTCAACCCGGCATTCTAGCGGACGAGTCAAGGGGGGGCTGTCGCGATCCTGACGGCACGGGCCGTGACCGGGGTCGCAATGCAGCCGCCAGGGCGCGACACCTTCGTTCATCTGGTCACGAGCCCCTGCGACACCCGCCTTGACTTCCCCGGACAGGCGGGAATACTGCACGGCGCCTCACAGAAGTGACGGCGCGACCACGACAACGAAACGAAGAGGAGTGACCCCATGGGTTTCGCGACCGAGTTCAAGGAATTTGCGATGAAGGGCAATGTCGTCGACCTCGCGGTCGGCGTCATCATCGGGGCGGCGTTCGGCAAGATCGTCGACTCGATCGTCAAGGACCTGATCATGCCCGTCGTCGGGCGCGTGCTCGGCGGGCTGGACTTCTCCAACTACTTCGTCAAACTGGCCGATCCGCCGGCCGGCTACAACGGCCCGATGACCTACGAGGCCCTGAGCAAGGCCGGCGTGCCGCTGTTCGCCTACGGGAACTTCATCACGGTGGCGATCAACTTCATCATCCTCGCATTCATCATCTTCATGATGGTCAAGCAGATCAACCGGCTGAAGAAGGAAGCGCCGCCCGCCCCGCCCGCGGCGCCGCCGGAAGACGTCGTGCTGCTGCGCGAGATCCGCGACGCACTGAAGAAGTAGAAGCAGCCGTCATCCCGACGCGTCGGCCCCGTGCGCCGACGCCTGTGACGGAACGCACAGCGGGGGCGCGGTTTTTGGGCCCATACTTCACAGGTGCCCACCCGGGCGGTCCGGTCGTCTCCGCGGGGTGGGTGGGCGAGCGCCGACTACCCCCGGATGAACCTGACCGATCCCCGACAGAAGGCGGCCATCGATGCCGCCGTCAGCCTGATCAACAAGACCGTGGCCGGTGTGGCCGATCGGGTCTCGGATCTGCTCGGCACCTTGTCGATCTCGGCCACCCGCACGTCGGAGCGTGACGCACTGCTGTCCGCCCAGTTCGACCTGCGCCGCAACCTCGCGGCCTTTCACCTGACATTCCGCGATCGCCTGCGCGAGTCGATCACCAAGGACCTCGCACCGCGAGCCGACGGCCGACGGCGGCTCGAGGCGACCGACTGGCAGTCGCTCAGCCTGGTTGACGACAACGAGGTCGAGCAGCGACTCTACGCCGACCGCATCGCTGCGCAGATCGCGCAGGAGTGCGAGTGGGAGCAGGCCGAGGTGGCCACCCACATGGCCTCGCTGCTGAACAACGCCCGGCGCGAGGACGACCGCAACCCGCTGCGGCCGGCCAGCATCGGGCTGGCGACCTACAGCGCGATCGAAGCGGTCACGCCGGACGTCGAACCGCGCAAGCTGATGGCACGCGAGTTCGGCATCGCGCTGGCCAAGGCGATGAAGCCGTGCTACGGCGAGATCCTGAACGATCTTCAGGCGCGCGGCGTCAAGGCGGCCGGCATGAACGTGCGTGCCGGCGATGGCCCGGGCTTTCATCTGCCGGGCGTCAACTCCGGCTATGCGACGCTGCAACACAGCGAGTACCGCTCGACCGGCGGGCTGGGCTCCGAACACGGCAGCGACTTCGGCATGCACGACTCGGCCGCGAGCCTGCGCCGTGGCCCCGGACTCGCCGGCCTGCCGCAGACGCCATCCGGACAGCGCAGCGGTCCGGCGTCGCTCTCTCGCGCCGACCTGGGCTCGCGCATCGCTTCCGCCCAATCGCAGGCCGACGTGCAGCTGATGTCGCTGTTGCGGCGCCTGACGGTGCTGGCCAGCCGCCCCGGCGAACTCGACCGGCTGCCGCAGCCACCCGGCGGCGGGCTCAGCGGTTACAGCAGCACCAGCCGACCCGGGCTGGCCGGCCTGCCGCCGGACAGCGGGAGCCGCGCGGGACGCAACACCGCCAGCGGCGGGCGATATGCCGACGGCCTGACCGGCCTGATGGCTGTCAACCTGATCCGCGCCCACCGTGAAGAGCTGATGCAGGCGTCGAGCGGCAAGCTCGACCACATGGTCATCGACGTGGTCGGCAGCCTGTTCGACCAGATCCTGTCCGACCCGCGCGTGCCACCGCAGATGGCGCGACAGATCGCCCGTCTGCAACTGCCGGTGCTGCGCGTGGCGATGCACGACTCGACGTTCTTCTCGTCGCGGCGGCATCCGGTGCGGCGCTTCGTCAACCGCATCGCCTCGCTGGCTTGCGCGTTCGACGACTTCGCCGACGGCGCCGGAAAGCAGTTGCTCGACCGCGTGCGCAGCCTGGTGCAGGAAATCGTCGAGGGCGACTTCGACCAGATCGAGCTGTACACCGCGAAGGTCGAGGAGCTCGAGCAGTTCATTGCCGAGCAGACCCAGGGGCAGGTGCAGCAAACGCCGGCCGCCGCCACGCTGGAGAGCAAGGAATCGGAGCTGCGCATCCAGCAGCGCTACATGCTGCAGCTCTCGGCAGCGCTCAAGCCGATGTCGCTGCCGCCCTACCTGCGCGACTTCGTCTCGCAGGTGTGGAGCCAGGCGCTGGTGCTCGCCGTCCGGCGCGAGGGGACGGCCTCCGACCGCTACGCGCGCTTCAAGCGTGCCGGCCGCGACCTCGTGATGAGCGTGCAGCCCAAGGGCTCGCCGATGCTGCGCAAGAAGTTCCTGATGCAGCTGCCGCAGCTGATGAAGGATCTCAACGAGGGCATGGCGCTGATCGGCTGGCCCGAAGCGGCGCAGAAGGTCTTCTTCGCCCAGTTGCTGCCGGCACACGCCGAATCGCTGAAGGCGCCGCCGCTGTCCGAGCTCGACCACAACCTGCTCGCCAAGCAGATCGAGGGCGTGTTCAACACGACCATCCCGGGCGTGGAGTCGCTGTCGGTGGCGGACGTGGTGCCCGAGGTCGAGAGCGAGGTCATCGAACGGCGCTTCACGCCGGAAGAGGCCAGGCAGGTCGGGCTGCTCGAGGAGAGCGCGGTCGACTGGTCCGGCAGCGTCGACATCGAGCTCGAAGCTGCCGACACGGCCGATACCGGCGATGCCGGCGACACGCAACCCGACGGCCTGCACGGCGACGAGGAGTCGGCACCGATCGACCTGGGCCTGGACATCAATCTCGACCTGTCCTCGACCGAGCCGGCGGAACCGTCACGCGGACCGCAGCTGATGGAGCACATCAAGCTCGGCTTCGCCTACCAGATGCACCTGAAGGACGAGTGGCAGAAGGTGCGCCTGACCTACGTGAGCCCGGGGCGCAGCTTCTTCGTCTTCTCGCGCGGCAAGAAGCACCAGGAGACGATCTCGATGACCGCCCGCATGCTCGCCCGCATGTGCGAGACCGGCCGCATGCGCGCCTTCGAGAACGCCTACCTGATGGAGCGTGCGACGGCGCGGGCGCGCAAGCAACTGGCCGCGCTCAGGGCGTCGCCGACGAAGCACTGAGCACGAAGCGGCGCGCCATGCGCACCGCTGCTGCCAGGCTGGAGGCGTCCGCACGCCCGCTGCCGGCGATGTCGAACGCGGTGCCGTGGTCCGGGCTGGTGCGCACGAACGGCAGGCCCAGGGTCACGTTGACGCCCTGCTCCACGCCGAGATACTTCACCGGGATCAGGCCATGGTCGTGCGTCATCGCGACGACGATGTCGAACTCGCCCGGATGCGCGGGCGGCGCATGGCGGGCGCGCATGAACACCGTGTCCGGCGCGTAGGGGCCGGTCACGGCGATCCCTTCGGCGCGCGCCGTCTCGATCGCCGGGGCAATGACGCGGATCTCCTCGTCGCCGAACAGTCCGCCCTCGCCGGCATGCGGGTTCAGGCCCGCCACGGCAATGCGCGGCTGCGGCTGCCCCCAGCGTGCCGCCGCCGCTTGGGCGATGCGGATCGTCTCCAGCACGGACTCGCGCGTGACCGCATCGATGGCCCGACGAAGCGACAGGTGGATCGTCACCAGCACGGTGCGCAGCTCGTCATTGGCCAGCATCATGCGGACCGGCGGCGGCGTGGCGCCTGGCGAGGCCAGTGCCTGCAGCATCTCGGTGTGCCCTGGGAAGCCGATGCCGGCCGCGGCCAGCGCTTCCTTGTGGATCGGCGCGGTGACGATGCCGGCCACCACGCCGGCGCGGGCCAGTTCGACCGCCTGCTCGATGCAGCGCGCCGCGGCCGCACCGGCGCGGGCATCGATGCGGCCGACGGGCGCCTCGGCCAGGTCGGCCGGCAGCCCCGGCACCGGCAGCACGGGGACGCACATCGGCGGCGCGTTGGCGGCATCGGCGGGCGACTCGATCGCAGCGACGGCCAGCAAACCGCCGGTGACCGCCGCGGCCCGGCGCATCACCGCCACATCGCCGAGCACCACGCAGCCGCGGCCCTGCCCGGCGCGGAACAGCGAGGCGATGATCTCCGGACCGATGCCGCAGGCATCGCCCATGGTGAGGGCCAGCAGGGGATCCATGGGCTTCAGGCCGGGTTGTCGACGTCGATGAACTCGTGCTCCAGCGCGAACTGCTGCGCCACCTGCGCCGCCACCGCCGGTGCGCCGTAACGCTCGCTCGCATGGTGGCCACAGGCGAGGAAGGCCACGCCGGTCTCGCGCGCATAGTGCGCCTGCGGTTCGGAGATCTCGCCGGTGACGAAGGCATCGGCGCCGGCGGCGATGGCCGCCTCGAAGTAGCCCTGTGCGCCGCCGGTGCACCAGGCCACGCGCTTCAACTGCCGGCCGTCGCCTTCGACCACGGTGGGCGCTCGGCCGAGCCGGTACTGCAGCAGCGCTCCCAGCGCGGCCACGGTCAGCGGCTTCTCCGGCGAGCCGATGAAGCCGAGGTCCTGCTCGCCGAAGCGCGCATCGGCCACCAGCTTGAGCTTGAGCCCGAGTTGCGCGTTGTTGCCGAGCTCCGGATGGGCGTCCAGCGGCAGGTGGTAGGCGTACAGGTTGATCTGGTGGGCCAGCAGCAGCTCGAGGCGGCGCTTCAGCCAGCCGGTGATCCGGCCATCCTGGCCCTTCCAGAACAGACCGTGGTGCACGAGGATCGCATCGGCCTTCGCGGCGACGGCCGCCTCGATCAGCGCCAGGCTCGCTGTCACGCCCGAGACGAGCTTGAGAACCTCGGGTTTGCCCTCAACCTGCAGACCGTTCGGCCCATAATCCCGGAAGCGATCGACGGCCAGCAAACCGTTCAGGTGAGCTTCGATCTCGGTGCGGTGGGCCATCTTCGTCGGGCTTTCAGGTGTTTTCGATGCGCAGGACCTGGCTGATTTTCTCGCAAGCGGTGACGGTGGCGGTGGCGATCCTGTTTGTCGTCGCCACGCTGAAGCCGGAGTGGCTGCCTCGCCGCGGCAGCACCCCGGACGCCGCCGTGCTGCTGCCGTCAATCGCCCAGCCCACGGCCCAGCCGGTCGCGCTGTCGCCATCGGCCCCGCAGGTCAACAGCTATGCCGCTGCGGCACGACGCGCGACGCCGGCGGTGGTCAGCATCACCGCGCGCAAGGCGCCGCAGCGCTCGGCGCAGAGCAACGACCCCTGGTTCCGCTTCTTCTTCGGCGACGGCGCTCAGCCGCAGCAGCCGCAGGTCGGGCTCGGCTCGGGCGTGTTCGTCACGCCGGACGGCTACCTGCTGACCAACAACCACGTGATCGAGGGCGCCGACGACATCGAGGTCCAGCTCACCGACGGCCGCACCGCCACGGCCCGGCTGGTCGGCACCGACCCGGAGACCGACGTGGCCGTGCTCAAGGTCGAACTCGATCGGGTTCCGGCCATCAGCTTCGGCAACACCGAGAACCTGCAGGTCGGCGACGTGGTGCTGGCGATCGGCAACCCCTTCGGCGTCGGCCAGACGGTGACCTCCGGCATCGTCAGCGCCCTCGGTCGCGACCAGCTCGGCATCAACACCTTCGAGAACTTCATCCAGACCGACGCGGCGATCAACCCCGGCAACTCGGGCGGTGCGCTGGTCGACGCGAACGGCAATCTGGTCGGCATCAACACCGCGATCTACTCGCGCAGCGGCGGCAGCATGGGCATCGGCTTCGCGATCCCGGTCAACACCGCGCGCCAGGTGATGGAAGGCCTGATCCGCGACGGTCAGGTCACGCGCGGCTGGATCGGTGTCGAACCCCGCGAGCTGACCGCCGAGATCGCCCAGACACTGAACCTGCCGATCCGCCAGGGCGTGCTGATCACCGGCGTGCTGCAGAACGGGCCGGCGAGCCAGGGCGGCATCCGGCCGGGCGACGTGGTGGTCAAGGTCGGCGACAAGCCGGTGGCGACGACGCCTCAGCTGCTGAGTGCCGTGACCGCCCTCAAGCCGCGCGAGGCGGCGGTGATCGGCGTGCAACGTGGTGACAAGGCGCTGGACCTGAACGTCACCGTCGGCCAGCGGCCGAAGACGCGGACACGCCAGCCGCAGTGATCGACGGCCCCTCGGCCGGCGGGTACGCCAGCCGATCCCCCGAGGGAATGTTGGCCGGCTTGGGACGGCCCGGCGCTCGGCCAACGCGCACTCAGGATGACGAGCTGTTGCTCGCGCCGTCGGCCTCGGCCGGCGCCTGGGTGTGCTTGATGAAGATCTGAGCCGCCCAGATGCCCAGTTCGTAGAGGATGCACATCGGGATCGCCAGCGCCAGCTGCGACACCACGTCGGGCGGCGTGATGACCGCGGCGATGATGAAGGCGATGACGACGAAGTAGCTGCGGAACTCGCGCAGTTTCTCGACGCTGACCAGCCCCATGCGGGCGAGCACCACCACCACCACCGGCACCTCGAAGGCCGCGCCGAAGGCGATGAACATCGTCATCACGAAGCTCAGGTAGGCCTCGATGTCCGGCGCCGCGGTGATGCTCTTCGGCGCGAAGCTCTGGATGAACTTGAACACCTGGCCGAAGACGAAGAAGTAGCAGAACGCGACGCCGATGAAGAACAGCAGCGTGCTGGAGACCACCAGCGGCATGACCAGCTTCTTCTCGTGCGAGTACAGGCCCGGCGCGACGAAGGCCCAGGCCTGGTAGAGCACCACCGGCAGGGCCAGCAGGAAGGCGGCCAGCAGCGTGATCTTCAGCGGCACGACGAAGGGCGAGATCACGTTCGTCGCGATCAGCGTGGTGCCCTGCGGCAGCGTGGCCACCATCGGCGCGGCGAGCAGGTCGTACAGGCCGCTGGGCCCGGGGTACAGCGCGAGCGCGCCGAAGCACACCGCCACCGCGATCGCCGCGCGCACCAGCCGGTCTCGCAGCTCGATCAGGTGCGAGACAAAGGGCTGCTCTGTGCCCGCGAGTTCGTCGGGCTTGTCGTCAGGGGAGCTCATGGCTTCAGGCCTGCGGCCGCGGCGGCCGGAAACGGGCCACGCGCGCAGCGCCCGATTGCGCCTTGCCGCGAATGCCGTGGCGCTGCTTGTACCACTGCGGCATGGCGCCGCGCTTCAGGCGCCAGTTCTTCTTCGGGTTCCGGTACTCGGGCACTGGCGTCGACAGCGGTTCGGCCGCACCATCGCCGCTGGAACTCGTCTCCAGCGAACTGGTCCAGGACTGATCGAGATCGGCCGTGGTCTGGCGGATCTCCGAGTTCACCGTCTGCTCGACGTTGCGTGCCGCGTCCTCGAAGCCGCTCTTCATCTTCTTGAGCTCTTCGAGTTCGATCGACCGGTTGACCTCCGCCTTCACGTCGGCCACGTAGCGCTGCGCCTTGCCCAGCAGGTGGCCGACGGTGCGCGCCACCTTCGGCAGCCGCTCGGGGCCGATGACGATCAGCGCCACGGCGCCGATCAGGGCGATCTTGTCGAAACCGAAGTCGATCATGCGGGCAGTCGCGCGCCGGGGCCGGCGCAGCGCGGGATCACGACTTGGTCTTCGCTTCCACGTCCACCGTGTTGGCGTCGGCGGCCTTGTTCGCGGTGACCTGCTGTGCCGGATCGGCCGGCGTGGTGCCCGCCGACCCGTCCTTCATGCCGTCCTTGAAGCCCTTGACGGCGCCACCCAGGTCGGAACCCATGTTCTTGAGCTTCTTGGTGCCGAACACCAGCAGCACGATGACCAGCACGATGAGCCAGTGCCAGATGCTGAATGAACCCATGACTTTCTCCAGTCGTCAGCGACAAGCGTTCGATTCTAGGTGAGCGGGCCAGTTCAACCGGCGCTCACCCCTTTGTCCAGGGGCGGGGCCCGCCCATGACGTGCATGTGGACATGCTGCACTTCCTGCATGCCGTCGTGGCCGGTATTGACCACGATGCGGAAGCCGTTCGTCACACCCAGGTCACGCATCAGCCGCGGCGCCATCGCCGTCATGCGGCCGAGCAGCGCGGCATGGGCCTCGGTGGTGTCGTACATCGTCGCGATGTGCTGCTTGGGAACGATCAGCACGTGCACCGGCGCCCAGGGCGCAATGTCGTGGAAGACCAGCAGTTCATCGTCTTCGTGGACCTTGCGGCTCGGGATCTGCCCGGCCACGATCTTGCAGAAGATGCAGTTCGGATCGGCGCTCATGCTGTCGTCCTTCACACCGGCATCGGCTTGCCATCGTTCCAGTTCAGGAACCCCTTGACCAGGCGATAGATGCACCAGACGAAGTTCGCGAACAGGATGCCGATCCCGATGACGATGAACAAGGTGACGAAACCGATGACCGCCCACAGCACGCCCCACCAGAAGGTGCGGATCTGCCAGGTGAAATGGCTTTCGTAGAGGGTGCCGACGGTGTCGTCGCGCTTCACGTAGTTCATCACGATCGCGACGATGCCGGTGATGCCGACGAACAGGCTCACGGCATACAGCACGTAGATGATCATCGTCAGCTGCTTGAGGCTCTCGAGCTTGGCGGCGTCGGGCGCCGGGCTCGCGTCGATGACGTCGTTCATGGCTTCCTCTCCTCTTCGTCACGGGATTGTGCCTTGCGGGCCGCGAACTCCTCGAGGCCCGACAGGCCTTCGCGCCGGCGCAGTTCGGCCAGCACGTCGGCCGGCGTGAGCCCATGCACGGACAGTGCCAGCATCGAGTGGAACCACAGGTCGGCGACCTCGTAGACGATCTTCTCGGGCACGCCGTCCTTGCAGGCCATCACCGTCTCGGTGGCCTCCTCGCCGATCTTCTTCAGGATCGCGTCCGGGCCCTTGGCGAACAGCCGGGCCACGTAGCTCTTGTCGGGGTCGCCGCCCTTGCGGGACTCGATCACCGCGGCCAGGCGGGCCAGGGTGTCGTCGCTGGTCATGCTCATTTGTAGATGCGCTCCGGATCCTTCAGCACCTGCTCGACGGCCGTCCAGCGGCCCTCGTCCAGGCGCTGGTAGAAGCAGGAATGGCGGCCGGTGTGGCAGGCAATGCCCGGTTCGTGCCCTCGCTGCGTCACCTTCAGCAGCACCACGTCGTTGTCACAATCGAGGCGCAGCTCGTGCACCGTCTGGATGTGGCCGGACTCCTCGCCCTTGTGCCAGAGCCGCCCGCGCGAGCGGCTCCAGTACACCGCCTCGCCGCGCTCGGCGGTCAGCCGCAGCGCTTCGCGGTTCATGAACGCGAACATCAGCACGTCGTTCGTGCCGACCTCCTGCGCGATCACGGGCACCAGGCCCTGCGCGTCCCACTTCACCTCGTCCAGCCAGTCCATGGCCGGCAGTGTAGCGAGCGCTCAGGGCTCCAGATGTGTCGAGCCCGTGAAGCCGCGCTCCTGCGCGAACCAGCGCAGCACCGGAATCGTGCCCGGCAGCACCGGCGCCACCTGCACCGGCAGGTCTTGCCAGGCCATGGCCTGGCGCTCGCGCATCTCGAACGCGCCGGTCCAGTCGAACACCTTGCAGAAGTGCAGCCGCACGCGCGCGTGCGGGTAGTCCATCAGCTCGACCTTCCACGGCTGCGCGGCACCGATGGTGATGCCGATCTCTTCCTGCAGTTCGCGGCGCAGCGCCTCTTCGACGCTCTCACCGGCCTCCAGCTTGCCGCCCGGGAACTCCCAGTAGCCGGCGTAGACCTTGCCCTCGGGGCGCGAGGTGAGCAGGAAGCGGCCTTCGGCGTCGATCAGGACGCCCACCGCCACGTCGACCGGCGTGCGCTCGCTCGTCGGCTCACTCACCGTGGTGCCGTCCCGCGTAGTCCTTGGCGAACTGGAACGCCACCCGGCCCGAGCGCGAGCCGCGCTCCAGCGCCCACACCAGGCTCTCCTGCCGGGCCGCGGCGATCGCGTCTTCCGGCACGCCGGCGCCACGCAGCCACTGCGCGACGATCGCCAGGTACTCGTCCTGGCTGAACGGGTAGAAGCTGATCCACAGCCCGAAGCGCTCGGACAGCGAAATCTTCTCCTCCACCACCTCGCCGGGATGGACCTCGCCATCCTCGGTGTGCTGGTAGCTGAGGTTTTCCTTCATGTACTCGGGCAGCAGGTGGCGGCGGTTGCTGGTCGCATAGATCAGCACGTTGTCGGACGCCTGCGCCACCGAACCGTCGAGGATGGACTTGAGCGCCTTGTAGCCTGGCTCGCCCTCGTCGAAGCTGAGGTCGTCGCAGAAGACGATGAAGCGCTCGGGGCGGCTGGCCACCAGGTCGACGATGTCCGGCAGGTCGACCAGGTCGGCTTTGTCGACCTCGATCAGCCGCAGGCCCTGCGGCGCGAACTGATTGAGCACGGCCTTGATCAGCGAGCTCTTGCCGGTGCCGCGCGCGCCGGTCAGCAGCACGTTGTTGGCGCCATGGCCCTCGACGAACTGGCGTGTGTTGCGCAGCAGCCGCTCCTTCTGCGGCTCGACCTCGACCAGCGATTCGAGCCGGATCGTCGCCACCTGGCGCACCGGCTCCAGCACGCCGGACGCGCCGCGCTTGCGGTAGCGGAAGGCGATGGAGGCAGCCCAGTCGGGCGCCGCCGGCGGGTGCGGCAGCACGGCTTCGAGGCGCTGCAGCAGGCGTTCGGCGCGGGCGAGGACGGAATCGAGATCGGCCATGGGGCCGGGAGTTTACGCGCGCACTTGCTGAGGAACTTCGCGCACGGCGTCATCGGCTACCGCGTAGATGCGGTCGCCCGGCGTCGGCCGCACCGGATACATGCCGGTGAAGCTGCCGAAGGCTGGCAGCACCGTCACGCGTGCTCCGACGTGGAACACCGGCAGGCGCAAGCGCTCGTGCGCGCGGCCGTACACCGACACGCAGGGGTGCAGGTGGCCGGCGATCACATGGGCACCGTCCACTGGCTCGGGGTGGTGGCACAGCGCGAGACCACCGTCGCGCAGCGGCTCGTCGACCACCTCGAAGCCGAGCGCGGCCGGCGGATCGCCGGCGCGGTCGTCGTGGTTGCCGCGCACCAGCAGCAGCTTCAGGTCGGGATGTGCGTCGCGCCAGCGTGCGACCGCAGCGAGCGTTGCCGCCGCATGCGAACGGGCCGAGTGCAGGAAGTCGCCGAGGAAGACGATGCGCCGGACCTCGTGCCGCGCAACCAGCTCGCTCAGGGCTGCGAGCGTCTCGCTCGTCGTCCCGCGTGGCACCGGCACGCCCAGCGCACGAAAGCTCGTCGCCTTGCCGATGTGGGCATCGGCGATCAGCAGCGTGCGGGTGTCGGGGAGCAGCGCCGCCTTCTGCGGCAGCAGCGTCAGGGCCTGGCCGGCCACCTCGATCGTGACCATGGCGAGGCGGGGAAGTTCGTCAGGCGACGAGCAGCCTGAGCGCCGCGTCGAGGTGCTCGGTCGGGCTGCGCTTGAAGCCCGAGCGGGCATAGCGCTGCAGCCGGCCGACCGCGAAGGCGGTCAGCACCGAGGCCTGCGCATTGGCATCGACCGTCGGCGTGGACGAGCCAGCCGCTTCGGCCGTGCCGCGCAGGCTCTGGCGCAGCTGCGACTCGATGCGGTCGAAGAACTGGTTCATGCGCGCGAGCAGGCGTTCGTTCTCGAACACCAGCGCGTCGCCGACCATCACGCGCGTCATGCCGGGATTCTTCTCGCCGAACTGCAGCAGCACGGTCAGCACCTTGCGCACCTGCACCGAGGTGTCGCTCTCGCGTTCGGCGATCTGGTTGACCAGCGTGAACACGCTGCTCTCGATGAAGTCGATCAAGCCCTCGAACATCTGGGCCTTGCTCGCGAAATGGCGGTACAGCGCGGCCTCGCTGACGTCGAGCTTGGCGGCCAGCGCCGCGGTGGTGATGCGTTCTGCGCCTGGCTGCTCGAGCATCGCGGCCAGCGTCTGCAGGATCTGGATGCGCCGCTCGCCAGGCTTGGGGCGCTTGCGCGCTGGTGCGGCAGATGAAGAGGCTTCGTCGGAAGCAGCCACCTCGGGAGCGTCGCCCTCGGCGGGAATGTCTGACGCGGAGGGGATGGAGTGGCTCATCGAAGGGCGAGTAACGTCTTCAGCGAATTCATTCTGGCATACACATAGGGGGGCATGTGGCAAGGGTGAACACCAACTTTCGCCTCCCGGCGCCCGCTGTTGATTCCATCACGCAAAGTGCCCTTGAACTTCCCGTCGAGGTAGCGGCGCATCCACACCGTGCGCATGCCCAGGCCGTGCGCCGACTTCTGGTGCGCCAGCGTGTCCTCGACCAGCACGCAGCGTTCGAGCCGGACCTTCAGCTTCGCCGCCACGTGGCGGAACATGCGCGCGTCCGGCTTGGGCCGGTGGTGGCCGAACATGGTCATGTCCTCGATGCACAGGATGCCGTCGAAGGCGTCGGTCAGCCGCAGCGCATCCATCACGCGCAGCGCGTAGGCGCGCGGTGCATTGGTCAGGATGAACTTGCGCCCGGGCAGGCGGCGCAGCACGGCGCGGTCGTGCGCGCTGGTGCGCAGCTTCGCCTCCAGCCCCGGCAGTCGGTGCGTCTGCTCGAGGAAGTGCGACGCACGCACCCCGTGATGGCGCACCAGCCCGAGAAGCGTGGCGCCGTAGTGATGCCAGTAGTGCTGGCGCAAGGCCGAGGCGGCGTCGAAGTCGAGCCCGAGATGCTCGACCATGTACTCGGTCATCGCACGGTTGGTGGCGCCGAAGGCCGCGTGGCTCGCGTCGTGCAGCGTGTTGTCGAGGTCGAACAGCCAGACGCGCTCGCGGGGCGATCGGTGGCCAGCCATCAGCGCAGTTCCGCAACGAAGTGGTGGCCGAGTGCAGGGGATGTCTGGCGAAGCTCGTGCACCTGCAGCAGTTCGTGCGCCACCGGTGTCGCGAAGCGCGGGCCGTCGAACACGAAGGTGTGGAACTCGCCGTTCTCGCCGCAGGCATCGACACCATCAGGCAAGTCGGCGAGGAAGGCAGCATCGAACTCGCGGCCGCAGAAGCTGGCGTCGAGGAAGCGCGCATCGACGCAGACCACACGGGCGCGGTAGCCGAGCGCCAGCAGTTCGTCGACCAGAGCGAGGCGCGGCTCCTGCCACAGCGGCAGCTCGGCCCGCAGCCCGGCGGCGGCGCAGACCTTCTCTTCCCAGTCGCGGTGCGGCTGCAGGTCGATGTCGCCGAAGAGACCGTGCGTGATGCCCTGTGCGGCGAAGCGACGCAACTGCCCGGTGAAGACCGCTTCGTAGTTGGTCCACCCAGCCTGCCCGATGACCAGCGGGATGCCCAGCGCACCAGCCTGCGCGCGCATCAGGTGCGGCGGGATGGCGTGCGAGCGCGAGCGTTCACCCGACTCGTCGAACATCGCCAGCAGCGCCTCGACGCGCCAGCCCGTGGCCAGCGCGCGGTGCAGCGCCAGCATCGAGTCCTTGCCGCCGCTCCAGGAAAAGAAAGCGCGTGGGCCCACCTCAATGCGAACGAATCATCGTCCCGTAGGCCTGGTCCGTCAGCACCTCCAGCAGCATCGCATGCGGCACGCGACCGTCGATGATGTGCACGGTGTTGACGCCGTTCTTGGCCGCGTCGAGCGCACTGCCGATCTTCGGCAGCATGCCGCCGCTGATCGTGCCGTCGGCGAACAGTTCGTCGATCTCGCGCGCACTGAGGTTGGTCAGCAGCTTGCCGCTCTTGTCCAGCACGCCCGGCGTGTTGGTCAGCATCATCAGCTTCTCGGCCTTCAGCACCTCTGCGAGCTTGCCGGCCACGACGTCGGCATTGATGTTGTAGTTCTCGTTGTCCTTGCCGAATCCCAGTGGCGAGATCACCGGGATGAACTGGTCGTCCTGCAGCGCCCTGACGACCGCCGGGTCGATCGACTCGATCTCGCCGACCTGGCCGACGTCGTGCTCGATCGTCGGGTCCTTGTGGTCGAGCATCTTCAGCTTGCGCGCGCGGATCAGCCCGCCGTCGCGGCCGGTCAGGCCGACCGCCTTGCCGCCGGCCACGTTGATCAGGCCGACGATGTCCTGCTGCACCTGGCCGGCCAGCACCCACTCGACCACCTCCATGGTCTCGGCGTCGGTGACGCGCATGCCCTGGATGAAGGTGCCCTTCTTGCCCAGCTTGGCCAGCGCGTCCTCGATCTGCGGGCCGCCGCCGTGCACCACCACCGGGTTCATGCCGACCAGCTTCAGCAGCACCACGTCCTCGGCGAAGTCCTGCTGCAGCGACGGGTCGGTCATCGCGTTGCCGCCGTACTTGATGACGATGGTCTTGCCGTGGAACTTGCGGATGTAGGGCAGCGCCTGCGCCAGGATCTCCGCCTTGTCGCGCGAGCTGACGTGCTTCAGGTCATGGTCGACGGGAGTCTGGGCGCTCATGGAGGGGCCTTTCGATGCAAATGCTGCGACGCCGCAAATTGTAGGTGCGGCGCCGCCCCCGGGCGCGTCCCGCTCGAACTCAGAAGTGGATGCCCCGCATCATCTGCGCCATCGCGATCGCCTCCGGCGACAGCGTCGGCTTGGGCGCCTTCTCGCCCTTGGCCGCCGCGCTGTCCGGGAACATGCGGAAGGTGGTGTTCATGATGATCTGCGTGACGCGAGGCGCCGCCGCGTGCAGCACCTCGCCGAAGATGCCCAGGCGCGTGGCCACGCGCACCGGCTTCTCGATGCAGGCCTGGATGACCATCGCCGCGGCCTCTTCGGGCATCAGCAGCGGCATGCTCTCGTAGATCTTGGTCGGTGCGGTCATCGGCGTGCGCACCAGCGGCATGTTCACCGTCGTGAAGGTGATGCCCTGGTCGGCGAACTCGCTGGAGGCACAGGCCGTCCAGGCGTCGAGCGCCGCCTTGCTGGCCACGTAGGCCGAGAAGCGCGGTGCGTTGACGAGCACGCTGATCGAGCTGATGTTGACGATGTGGCCCTTCTTCTTCGCCACCATACCGGGCAGCAGGCCCATGGTGATGCGCAGCGCGCCGAAGTAGTTGAGCTGCATCGTGCGCTCGAAGTCGTGGAAGCGGTCGTAGCTCGACTCGATCGCGCGGCGGATGGAGCGGCCGGCGTTGTTGATCAGGAAGTCGACGCCGCCATGCTCGGCCTGCAGCTTCTGCACGAACTCGGCGCAGCTGGCCTCGTCGGCGATGTCCACCGAGTAGCTGTGCACCTTCGCGCCCTTGCCGGCGTAGTCCTGGATCTCCTTCACCGCGGCGGCGAGCTTGTCCTCGCCACGGCCGCAGATGATGGTGATCGCACCGGCCTCGGCGAAGCGGCAGGCTGCCGACAGGCCGATGCCCGACGAGCCGCCGGTGACCAGCACCACCTTGCCGCCCACCGTGCCCTTGAGCGAACGATCGACGAACAGGGCCGGGTCGAGATGACGCTCCCAGTAGTCCCACAGCCTCCAGGCGTAGTCGTGCAGGTTCGGGCACTCGATGCCACTGCCCTTGAGCGCGGCGTCGGTCTCGCGGCGGTCGAAGCGCGTCGGGTAGTTGATGAAGTGCATCATGTCCTCGGGCAGGCCGAGGTCCTTCATCACCGCGCGGTAGATGCGCCGCACCGGCGCCAGCGCCATCATCCCCTTCTTCACGCTCTTCGGAATGAAGCCGAACAGCGCCGCGTTGATGAACAGGTTCATCTTCGGCGCGTGCGCAGCCTTGCTGAAGATGTCGAGCACATCGCCGACGCGGTAGCCGCGCGGATCGACCAGGTGGTAGCACTTGCCGCTGGCGTGGAAGTGGTGGCTGATGTGGTCGAGCGCAGCGACGACGAAGTCCACCGGCACGATGTTGACGCGCCCGCCCTCCAGGCCGACGGCCGGCATCCACGGCGGCAGGATCTGCCGCATGCGCTGGATCATCTTGAAGAAGTAGTACGGGCCGTCGACCTTGTCCATCTCGCCGGTGGTCGAGTCGCCGACCACCATCGCCGGGCGGTAGACCGTCCACGGCACCTTGCACTCCTTGCGCACGATCTTCTCGCTCTCGTGCTTGGTCATGAAGTACGGGTGGTCCAGGCCTTCGGCCTCGTCGAACATGTCCTCGCGGAACACGCCCTCGTACATGCCGGCCGCCGCGATCGAGCTGACGTGGTGGAAGTGCTTGGCGTCGATGGCCTTGGCGAACTCGACGGCGCTGCGCGTGCCCTCGATGTTGGTCTTGACCTGGCTGTCCTCGTCGGCCGAGAGGTCGTAGACGGCCGCCAGGTGGTACATGTGGTCGATCTGGCCCTTCAGCGCCTTGACCTCGTCGGAGCCGACGCCGAGCTTCTTGCTCGTCAGGTCACCGAACACCGGCACGGCGCGCGCCTTGCCCACCCCCCAGAACTGCAGCAGCTCGGGCACCTTGCCCTCCGACTCCGGACGCAGCAGGAAGTACACGACGGCACCGCGCCGCGCGAGCAGCGTCTTGACGAGGCGCTTGCCGATGAAACCGGTCGCGCCGGTCACGAAGTACTGCATGGGTCCTCCTCGGTGGAAACGGGTTTGCACCTATTCTTGTCCAAAGGCCTGAAAGCGACGCTGCGCGATTACCCGCAGCGCGCGGCTCGCGCGGCACGAGCCTGCGTAGAGGCGCGGCCCTAGAGTTTTAGGCTGCCCCCTCCAAGGGGGGTGCCTATAGTGCATTCATCCCGCAGCCCACAGAGGACACACACCATGGTCAAGAAGCTCAAGCAAATGGCGGACAAGAAGGCCGCCTCCAGCGCCCACCTGCTCGACAGCGCGCTCGCCGGCTCGGTGAAGGACTCCGCGCAGCAGATCTGGCTGGCCGGCATGGGCGCGTTCTCGAAGGCGCAGGAAGAAGGCGGCAAGGTGTTCGAGGCGCTGGTCAAGGAAGGCATGTCGCTGCAGCGCAAGACGCAGGCGGTGGCCGAAGAGAAGATCGGCGCGGTGACCAGCAAGATGACCGGCATGGCCGGCGACGTGCAGGCCAAGGCTGGCCAGCACTGGGACAAGCTCGAGACCATCTTCGAGGAGCGCACCGCCAAGGCGCTGAACAAGCTGGGCGTGCCCTCGGCCAAGGACGTGGAAGCGCTGATCGCCCGCATCGACGCGCTGAGCGCGCAGGTCGCCAAGCTCTCCAAGGGCAGCGCGGCCGCTCCGGCCAAGAAGGCTGCGGCGAAGACCAAGGCCAACGGCGCGGCGAAGCCGGCGGCCAAGCGCGCTGCCGCGCGCAAGTCGGCCGCTGCCTGATCAACGGTCGGCTCGACACACACGGGGCACCTCGGTGCCCCACTCCCTGCAAACGGGGCACAGCAGTGCCCCGTTTGCGTTTCGACGCTTGAGAATGCGCAAGCGATCTAGACGTGCCGCACCACCCCAGCGCGCAGCACGGCGCCTAGACTGATCGCATGGCAAAGCCTCCTCGCATCGGCGTGGCCCTGGCCGGCGGCGGCCCGCTCGGCGCCATCTACGAACTCGGCGCGCTGTGCGCGCTCGACGAAGCCATCGACGGCCTCGATCTGGCGGATTGCCACGCCTACGTCGGCGTGTCGGCCGGCGGCTTCATCGCCGCGGCGCTGGCCAACGGCATGAGCCCGCGCGAGCAGTGCGCCTCCTTCATCGAGAACGAAGGCGCGGCGCACGACATCTTCGAACCTTCGCTGATGCTGCGCCCGGCCTGGGGCGAGTTCGCCCGCCGTTTCGCCTCGCTGCCACGGGTGGCGGCGCGAGCGATGTGGGTGGGCCTGCTGCAGCGCCGCTCGCTCAGCGTCACGCTGGAACAGCTGGGCCATGCGCTGCCCACCGGTGTGTTCTCGAACACCGGCGTCGAGGATCAGTTGCGACGGCAGTTCGCCCAGCCGGGCCGCAGCAACGACTTCCGCCAGCTCAGGCGCAAGCTGGTGCTCGTCGCCACCGACCTGGACAGCGGCGAGAGCGCCCCCTTCGGCCTGCCGGGCTGGGACACCGTGCCGATCTCGCGCGCCGTGCAGGCCAGTTCGGCGCTGCCGGGCCTGTTCCCGCCCGTGCGCATCGGCAGCCGCTTCTACGTCGACGGCGCCTTGAAGAAGACGCTGCACGCCTCGGTGCTGCTCGACGACGGCCTGGACCTGCTGATCTGCCTGAACCCGCTGGTGCCCTTCGACGCTGCCCATGCGCCGCGCCACCGCGTGCTCAGCAGCGGCGAGCCGAGCATTCCGCGGCTGGTCGACGGCGGCTTGCCGGTGGTGCTGTCGCAGACCTTCCGCACGCTGATCCACTCGCGGCTGGAGCTGGGCATGAAAGGCTACGAGCGCAGCCATCCGGACACCGACATCCTGCTGTTCGAGCCCGACCACCGGGATCCGCAGATGTTCCTGGCCAATACCTTTGGCTATTCGCAGCGGCGGCGGCTGGCCGAGCATGCCTACCGTCAGACACGCGAGCAATTGCGTGCGCAGCGGCCCCAGCTCGCTGCCCGGCTGGCGCGGCACGGGCTCGCGCTGAACGGTGCGGTGCTCGACGACCACCACCGCACGCTGCTGCGCCGGCGCACGGCGCAGCCGCTGCCCTCGGCACTGGCGGTCAAGAAGCTCGAGCAGGTGCTCGACGACCTCGAAGTGGCGCTGAAGTCGGCCTGAGCACCGCGCTCAGAGCTGGCCGGGGAACCACCACAGCAGCGCGGCCGTCATCGTCAGATAGCGTGCGAACTTGCCGATCGCCATGTAGAACACGCAGGGCCAGAACGGCAGGCGCAGCCAGCCGGCGACTGCGCACAGCGGGTCGCCGACAGCCGGCAGCCACGACAGCAGGCAGGCCTTGGCGCCGAAGCGCTGCAGCCACTGCAGCGCGCGGGCTTCCAGGTGCTTGTGCGTCACCCGCTCGTAGGCCCGTTCGGCGCCATAGCCCATCGCCCAGCTGATCGCACCGCCGATGGTGTTGCCGGCCGTGGCAACGAAGATCGCGCTCCAGAACAGGTCGGGATTGAGCTTGACGAGCCCGAACACCGCCGGCTCCGAACCCAGCGGCAGCAGCGTGGCCGAGATCAGCGAGACCACGAACACCGTGCTCAGCCCGAACTCGGGCAGCGCGAGCGTCGTCAACAGCGATTGCAGCCAGGCCTCCATGGCGGCTGATCATAGGGAGGTCCGTTCTTGGTGCAGTGCAGGAAGATCGAGCGCGAGGCGCTGGCTATACTCCTGCCTCTCTTTTCAGCACCACCCCTCCCCCGTCCCCATGCGCATCGGCCACATCACGCTGGCGAACCGGTTGTTCGCCGCCCCGATGGCCGGGGTGACGGACCGCCCCTTCCGCATGCTGTGCAAGCAGCTGGGCGCGGGCTACGCGGTCAGCGAGATGGTGACCTCGCGCAAGGAGCTGTGGAACAGCCTGAAGACGAGCCGCCGGGCCGACCACAGCGGCGAGACCGACCCGATCGCGGTGCAGATCGCCGGCACCGACGCGGCCATGATGGCCGAAGCCGCCGCCTACAACATCGACCGCGGCGCGCAGATCATCGACATCAACATGGGCTGCCCGGCCAAGAAGGTGTGCAGCAAGTGGGCCGGCTCGGCGCTGATGCAGGACGAGCCGCTGGCCGCCGGGATCATCGAGGCGGTCGTCGCCGCCTGCGCGCCGCGCAACGTGCCGGTGACGCTGAAAATGCGCACCGGCTGGTGCGACAGCGAGCGCAATGCCGTGCGCCTGGCGCGCGTGGCCGAGGCCGCCGGCGTCGCGATGGTGACGGTGCACGGCCGCACGCGCGAGCAGGGCTACAAGGGCGCAGCCGAGTACGACACCATCGCCGCGGTGAAGGCCGCGGTGGCGATCCCGGTGGTCGCCAACGGCGACATCGACTCGCCGCGCAAGGCCCGCGCCGTGCTGGAGGCGACGAAGGCCGACGCCATCATGATCGGCCGGGCCGCGCAAGGCCGGCCGTGGATCTTCCGCGAGATCGCGCACTTCCTCGCCACCGGCGAGGAACTCGCGGCGCCCGAGACGCTGCAGGCCAAGGGCTGGCTGGTCGCGCACCTGCACGACCACTACGGCCTCTACGGCGAGGCCTCGGGCGTGCGCAGCGCGCGCAAGCACATCGGCTGGGCCGTGCGCGGCCTGCCCGGTGGCGAGGATTTCCGCGCGCAGATGAATCTGATCGACGACTGCGCGGCGCAGCTGCGCGCGGTGACGGCGTTCTTCGACCGCCTCGCCGACACCCACGACCGGCTGCCGGCCACGAGCCGCGCCGCCAACGATGACGTTCTCACCGAACAGGCATGAGCAAGAAACACATCGAGGAGTGCATCCGGGACAGCCTGGAGGGCTACTTCAAGGACCTGCGCGGCGTCGAGCCGAACGACATGTACGACATGATCCTCCGCGTGGTGGAGAAGCCGCTGCTCGAGGTCGTGATGAAGCAGGCCGAGGGCAATCAGAGCCGCGCCGCCGACTGGCTGGGCATCAACCGCAACACGCTGCGGCGCAAGCTGCTCGACCACAAGCTGATCAAGTAAGACTGGACACCATGACCACCGCGCTGATTTCCGTTTCCGACAAGACCGGCGTGCTCGAGCTCGCGCGCGGCCTGCAGGCGCTGGGCATCAAGCTGCTGTCCACCGGCGGCACGGCGAAGATGCTGGCCGACGCCGGCCTGAACGTGACCGAGGTGGCCGAGCACACCGGCTTCCCGGAAATGCTCGACGGCCGCGTCAAGACGCTGCACCCGACCATCCACGGCGGCCTGCTGGCGCGGCGCGACCTGCCGGCCCACGTCAAGGCGCTGCAGGCCCACGGCATCCCGACCATCGACATCCTCTGCGTCAACCTCTATCCGTTCGAAGCGACGGTGGCCAAGCCCGGCTGCTCGCTGGAGGACGCGATCGAGAACATCGACATCGGCGGCCCGGCGATGGTGCGTTCGGCAGCGAAGAACTGGAAAGACGTGGCGGTGCTGACCGACCCGTCGCAGTACGACGGCGTGCTCGCCGAGCTGAAGGCCGGCGGCATCGGCCAGAAGACGAAGTTCGCGCTCGCCGTGGCGGCCTTCAACCGCATCGCCAACTACGACGCGGCGATCAGCGACTACCTCTCGTCGATCCAGGAGGACGGCAGCCGCACCGTCTTCCCCGGCCAGTTCAACGCCGGCTTCGTCAAGGTGCAGGACCTGCGCTACGGCGAGAACCCGCACCAGAGCGCCGCCTTCTACCGCGAGCGCACGCCGGCCGCCGGCACGCTGGCCACCGCGAAGCAGCTGCAGGGCAAGGAGCTGTCGTACAACAACATCGCCGACGCCGACGCCGCCTGGGAGTGCGTGCGTAGTTTCGAGGTGCCGGCCTGCGTAATCGTCAAGCACGCCAACCCCTGCGGCGTGGCCGTGGGCGCGACGATCGAGGACGCCTACGCCAAGGCTTGGCAGACCGACCCGACCTCGGCCTTCGGCGGCATCATCGCGCTGAACCGCCCGCTCGACGAAGCCACCGCGCAGCGCATCGGCGCCAACAAGCAGTTCGTCGAGGTGCTGATCGCACCGAGCGTGACGCCCGAGGCGCGCACGATCTTCGCCGCCAAGCAGAACGTGCGCGTGCTCGAGGTGGCGGCGGGCGACGCCGTCAATGCGCTGGACTTCAAGCGCGTCGGCGGCGGCCTGCTGGTGCAGAGCACCGACACACGAAACGTGGCACGCGAGGAACTGCGCGTGGTCACCAAGCTGGCGCCGACGCCGGCGCAGCTCGACGACCTGCTGTTCGCCTGGAAGGTGGCCAAGTTCGTCAAGAGCAACGCCATCGTCTACTGCGGCGGCGGCATGACACTGGGTGTGGGTGCCGGCCAGATGAGCCGGCTCGACTCGGCACGCATCGCGTCGATCAAGGCGGGGCATGCCGGCCTGTCGCTGAAGGGCTCGGCGGTGGCCAGCGATGCCTTCTTCCCGTTCCGCGACGGCCTGGACGTGGTCATCGACCAGGGCGCCACCTGCGTCATCCAGCCGGGCGGCTCGATGCGCGACGACGAGGTCATCGCCGCCGCCGACGAGCGTGGCATCGCGATGGTGCTGACCGGCGTGCGCCACTTCCGCCACTGAACGGCCAGCGAACCGCACGCCTTGAAGCTCCCAGAAGCCGCGGGACTCTTCCTCGCCTTCCTCGCCCGGCTGATCACCGGCGCGCAGGGCCATTGGTACGGCAGCCCGCCGAAGGCCGAGCAGCGCATCTACTTCGCCAACCACCAGAGCCACTTCGACTGGGTGCTGATCTGGGCGGCGCTGCCGCGCGACCTGCGCGCCATCACGCGGCCGATCGCGGCGCGCGACTACTGGACCTCGAGCCCGCTCAAGCACTGGATCACGCGCGAGATCTTCAACGCGGTCTACGTGTCGCGGCAGCGCCAGGCCGACGAGGACCCGCTCGAGCCGCTGATGGAGGCACTGCGCAACGGCGACTCGCTGGTGATCTTCCCCGAAGGCACGCGCGGCCATGCCGCCGACCCGGCGCCTTTCAAGGCGGGCCTCTACCACCTGGCCGAAGCCTTCCCCGAGGTGCAGTTGATCCCGGCGTGGATCGACAACGTTCAGCGCGTGATGCCCAAGGGCGAAGTGGTGCCGGTGCCCATCCTCTGCTCGGTGACCTTCGGCGCGCCGCTGCAGTTGCAGCCGGGCGAGGACAAGCGCGCATTCCTCGACCGTGCGCGCGAAGCGGTCATGGCGCTGCGCGACGTGAACTGACATGAAGCCCCCACGCTCACTTCGTTCGCAGCCCCCCGGGGGGGCGCTCAGCGGCTTCGGAACGGCCGGGCGCCGCTGACATGGGCTCCCTTCGCAACCTCGACGTCAGCCAGCAGATCGCGCTGCTGTTCGTGCTGCTGTTCGGCCTGCTGACGGTCGTCAGCATCGTCGCCTACACCCGCTCTCTGCGCGAGCGCCCGCCCGAGGCGCAGGAGCGCTTCGACCGCTTCCTGCACGACCTGCGCGCCGTGTGGCTGGGTGCGGTGCTGTTCTGGGTCGCCTGGGTGGCCGGCGCGTTAGTATCGACGCTGCTGTTCGGCGTGCTGTCCTTCGTTGCGCTGCGCGAGTTCGTCACGCTCACGCACACGCGCCGGGCTGACCACCGCAGCCTGCTGCTGGCCTTCTTCGTCGTGCTGCCGGTGCAGTACGGAATCGTCGCCACAGAACACTTCGACCTGTTCAGCGTGTTCGTGCCGGTCTACGTGTTCTTCGCCATTCCGGTGGTCAGCGCCTTCGGCAACGACCCGCAGCGCTTTCTCGAGCGTACCGCGAAGATCCAGTGGGGCATCATGGTCTGCGTCTATGGCATGAGCCACGCGCCGGCGCTGCTGCTGCTGGACTTGCCGCGCTACGCCGACCGCGGCGCTTTCATGGTGCTGTACCTGGTGCTGGTGGTCGCCACCGCGCAGATCGCCCAGGAAGCGGCCAGCCGCTGGCTGCGCCGCCGGCCGGTGGCACGCGCCATCAGCCGCTCGTTCTCGTGGCGCGCCTGGTGGAGCGGCGCGCTGGCCGCGGCCATCGTCGGCGCGGCGCTGTACTGGGCCACGCCGTTCAAGCCGATCCCGGCGCTGGTGATGGGCTTCATCGCCGGCGGCAGCGGCACCTTCGGCGAGTTCGTCATGAAGGCGCTGAAGAAGGACGCAGGCGTGCGCAACTGGGGCGGCAAGGCCTCGGTGACCGGCGCGGTCGGCCTGCTCGACCGCGTGGCGCCGCTGTGCTTCGCGGCGCCGGTGTTCTTCCACGCGGTGCGCTGGTACTTCGGCGTCTAGTCCATCCAGCATCCCAGGCACACTGAGCCCATGCGGATCCTCGGCATCGACCCCGGCCTGCGCACCACCGGCTTCGGCGTGATCGAGGTCGAGGGCTCGCGGCTGCACTACATCGCCAGCGGCACCATCAAGACCGACGCGGTGGCAATCGGCGAGCTGCCGGCACGGCTGAAGATCATCTTCGAGGGTGTGCGCGAAGTGACATCGCGTTACCAACCCGATTGCGCGTCGATGGAAATCGTCTTCGTCAACGTCAATCCGCAGTCGACGCTGCTGCTCGGCCAGGCCCGCGGTGCGGCGCTCGCCGCGCTGGTCTCGACCGACCTGGCGGTGGCCGAGTACACCGCGCTGCAGATGAAGAAGGCGGTGGTCGGCCACGGCCAGGCGCGCAAGGAACAGGTACAGGCGATGGTGGCGCGGTTGCTGGCGCTGCCCGGCGAGCCGGGCAAGGACGCCGCCGACGCGCTGGGCCTGGCGATCTGCCATGCCCATGCCGGGGCCTCGTTCGCGGCGATTTCGCGAACCACGACACTGTCGCGCCGTTCGCATGCCCAGTACCGCAAAGGGCGAACCTTCTGAGGGCACCCGGCTTCAGGTGACAATCCCGGCCTCTATGTATGCCCTGTTCGAAGACGCCGGGAAGTTCCACGCCGGCCGCGTGATGACCGAAGCCGACAGCTCGATGCAGATCGAGCTGGACTCGGGCAAGCGCGTCAAGGTGAAGTCGGCCAACGTGCTGCTCAAGTTCGACAAGCCGCAGCCGGCCGAGCTGATCGCCTCGGCGCAGACGCTCGCGCGCGACATCGACCTCGACCTGGCCTGGGAGTTCGCCCCCGAGCAGGAATTCGGCTTCGCCGACCTGGCGCGCGACTATTTCGAGGCCGGTGCCGGCGTCGAGAAGCAGGCCGCGGCGCTGTTCCGCCTGTTCGAGGCGCCGCACTACTTCCGCCGCCTCGGCAAGGGCAACTTCAAGAAGGCGCCGGAAGAGATCGTCAAGGCGGCGCTGCTGGGCATCGAGCGCAAGAAGGCGGTGCAGGCGCAGATCGAGGCCTGGGCCGGCGAGATCGTCGCCGGCCAGTGCCCGGCGCCGGTGCGCGAGCAGCTCTACAAGATCCTTTTCAAGCCGGACAAGAACGCAGCCGAGTACAAGGCCGTGGTCGAGGCCGCGAAGCGCTCGCACCAGCCGCCGCTGGAGTTGCTGAAGGCGGCCGGCGCGATCGACTCGCCCTACCAGTTCCACTGGAAGCGGTTCCTGTTCGACAACTTCCCCAAGGGCACCGGCTTCCCGGCCCTGGCAGCGCCGCCGGTCAAGGAGGAACTGCCGCTGTCGCCGGTGCAGGCCTTCTCGATCGACGACTCGGCCACCACCGAGATCGACGACGCGCTCTCGGTGCAGGGCCTGGGCACCGGCACGGTCGTGTTCGGCATCCACATCGCGGCGCCGGGGCTGGCCATTGCGGCCGACTCGCCGCTGGACAAGGTGGCGCGCGAACGCCTTTCCACCGTCTACATGCCGGGCTGGAAGCTGACCATGCTGCCCGACGAGGTGGTGCAGGCCTACACGCTGATCGCAGGTCGCGACTGCCCGGCGGTGTCTCTCTACGTGACGATGGACGAGTCCACGCTGGCCGTGACCGGCAGCGAGACCCGGCTGGAACGCGTGCACATCGCCTCCAACCTGCGCCACGACAAGCTCGACGCCATCGTCACCGAGGCCTCGCTGAGCGGCGAGGCTCCAGCCGACTATGCACACGCCGCCGAACTGGCCTTCGCCTTCCGCCTCGCCCGCCACCTGAAGGCGCAGCGCGAGGTGGCGCGCGGCAAGCCGGAGAACTTCAACCGGCCCGACTACAACTTCCGCCTCGAGGGCAACGAGGGCCGCGAGCCGCAGGGCACGGAGCGGGTGTCGATCGGCATTCGCCAGCGCGGCGCGGCGCTCGACCTGATCGTCGCCGAGGCGATGATCCTGGCCAACAGCACCTGGGGCGGCTGGATCGCCGACTGCGGCGTGCCCGGCATCTACCGCAGCCAGGCCAGCCTGGCGCCGGGCGTGAAGGTGCGCATGGGCGTCAAGCCGGCGCCGCATGCCGGCATGGGCGTGGCGCAATACACCTGGGCGACCTCGCCGCTGCGCCGCTACGTCGACCTGGTCAACCAGTGGCAGATCATCGCCTGCGCCCGCCACGGCCGCACCGCGGCGCTGGCCGCGCCGTTCAAGCCGCGCGATGCGGCGCTGTTCTCGATCATCTCCGGCTTCGACGCCGCCTACGCCGAGTACAACGGCTTCCAGTCGGCCATCGAGCGCTACTGGACGCTGCAGTACCTGGCGCAGAACGACATCGGCGAACTCGACGCCGCGGTGATGAAGGACGGGCTGGTGCGCGCCGACAGCCTGCCGCTGGTGTTCCGCGCGCTCGGCACCGAGAGCCTGCCGCGCGGCGCGCGCGTGCGCGTGAAGGTCACCGGCAGCGACCTGCTGACGCTGGACCTGCACGCCAGCCTGCTCAGCCGCGTCGACGACCCGGCGACGACGGCCGACGACGCGCCGGTCGACGAGGCCGATGCCGAAGAAGCGGCGGCGAGCGCAGGCCCGCTGACGCTGGCGATCGACGTGAATGGCGATGGCGATGCGCCGGCGGAGGCCGGTGCCGCCGTGGTGAGCTGAGACATGGCCTGGAAGCTGCGCCGCAAGCTCTCGACCCTGCAGCTCGCGCTGCTGTTCTCGGTCGGCGTGCACGCGGTGCTGCTGGGTGTGCGATTCGTCGACCCGGAGGGCTTCAACCGCGTCTTCCAGGACACGCCGCTCGAGGTGATTCTCGTCAATTCGCGCTCCGGCGAGGCGCCCTCGGTGGCCGCCGCGATCGCGCAGGCCAACCTGCAAGGCGGTGGCGAGGCCGAGCGCGGCCGCGCCACCTCGCCGCTGCCGCCGGCCGCGACCATCGAACTCGGCGACGCGCATGAAGACGCACGCCGCCAGATCGAGCAGTTGCAGGAAACGCAGCAGCAGCTGCTCGCCCAGCTGCGCCGCGAGCTCGCGCTGCTGCCGCCGCCCGATCCGAAACGCGACCAGGGCGCGCCGCAGGAACGTTCGCTCGAAGAGAAGCGCCGCCGGCTGATCGAACTGCTGGCCGAGATCGAGAAGCGCATCAATGAAGAGAACGCGCGGCCGAAGAAGCGCTACATCAGCCCGGCCACGCGCGAAGAGGTCTACGCGCTCTACTACGACCAGCTGCGCCGCAAGATCGAGGAACGCGGCACGCGCAACTTCCCCGAGTACCAGGGCAGGAAGCTCTACGGCGAGCTGGTGATGAACGTGACGGTGGACGCCGAAGGCCGCGTGATCGACACCGAGATCGTGCGGCCCTCCACCTCGAAGATCCTCGATCGCCGCGCGATCGCGATCGTCAAGGCGGCCTCGCCCTTCGGGCCGTTCTCGGCGCCGATGCGGCGCAAGGCCGACCAGCTGGTGATCACCTCGCGCTTCAAGTTCACGCGCGACGACGGGCTCGAGACGACGCTGAGCACGCCGCAATGAGCGCTGCGCCCGATCGCTACGCGGTGGCCGGCAACCCCGTTGCGCACAGCCAGTCGCCCTTCATCCACGCCGAGTTCGCCCGGCAGACCGGCCAGGCGCTGGTCTACGAGCGGCTGCTGTGCCCGCTGGATCACTTCGCCGCGACGATCGGCCACTTCGCCGGCGACACGAGCGCCGGCCGGGTGCGCGGCTGCAACGTCACTGTGCCTTTCAAGTTCGAGGCCTTCGCCCTGGCGGCTCGCCGCACGCCGCGCGCTGAACTGGCGCAGGCCGCCAACACGCTGCGCTTCGACGCCGAAGGCGACGGCGGCTGGCTGGCCGACAACACCGACGGCGTCGGGCTGGTGCGCGACATCGAATCCAACGCCGGCGTGCCGCTGGCCGGCCGCCGCGTGCTGCTGATCGGCGCCGGTGGTGCCGCGGCCGGTGCGCTGGGAACGCTGCTCGACGCCCGCCCGAGCGAGTTGGTGGTGGCCAACCGCACGCTGGCCAAGGCGCAGGCGCTGGTCGAGCGGCATCGGGCCGCGGCAGGGGCCACGACCCTGTCGGCACGTGAACCCGGCGACTGCGGCGAGGCGTTCGATGTCGTGGTCAACGCCACCGCGTCCAGCCTGCAGGGCGCGGAGATCCCGGTCGGCCCCGCCGTGCTGGCGCCGGGCGCCCTGGCGCTGGACATGATGTACGGCCCGGCCGCGCAGGGCTTCCTGGGCTGGGCGGCGGCGCACGGCGCCCGCGGCCGCGACGGACTGGGCATGCTGGTGGAGCAGGCCGCCGAGGCCTTCTTCGTCTGGCGCGGTGTGCGCCCCAACACCGCACCGGTGCTCGCCGCGCTGCGCGATCGGCTGGCGGCCAAGGCCGTCTGATGCGCTCGCTGCTGCGTTCGCTGTGGCGACTGCTCGTGCTGGCGGTGCTGGCCGGCATCGCGCTGCAGCTCTACTTTCTGGCCCGCATTGCGCTGATGGTGGTGGTCGACCCGCAGTCGACCACCTTCCAGCGCTCCGAGGCCTGGCGGCTGCTGGTCGAGAAGCAGCAGATCCTGTGGTCGCAGCAGTGGGTGCCCTACGAGCGAATTTCACCGAACCTCAAGCGCGCAGTCATCGCCTCGGAGGATGCCGAATTCGCCGAGCACGGCGGCGTCGACTGGGACGCGATCGAGAAAGCCTGGGAACGCAACCAGCGCGCCGAAGAGCGAGCCGACCGCCTGAGCGCCCAGTTGGCGCGGCGCGGCGCCGCCGTGCCGGCGAAGCCGGCCAAGGTCGTCGGCGGCTCGACCATCACCCAGCAGCTGGCGAAGAACCTGTTTCTCGGCAGCGAACGCAGCCTGGCGCGCAAGGGCCAGGAGTTCGTCATCACGATGATGCTCGAGGCGCTGCTGTCCAAGCAGCGCATCCTGGAGATCTACCTGAACAGCGTCGAGTGGGGCGAAGGCCTGTTCGGTGCGCAGGCCGCGGCGCGGCACTACTTCCGCACCGACGCGCAGTCGCTCGGCGCGATACAGGCGGCCCGTCTGGCGGTGATGCTGCCCGCGCCCAAGCGCTTCGAGAAGCGGCCAGGCTCGGCCTACGTGATCGGCCGCGCCGGCACCATCGCCGCGCGCATGGGGGCGATCGACCCGCCCTGAATCAGGCCTTGGGCGGCTGCCTAGAATGCGCCGATGTCTGCCACGCTGACCGAGGAGATCGCCGCCACCGCCGCGCGCCTGGTGGTGGAAGAAGGCATGGAATACGGACAGGCCAAGCGCAAGGCGGCCAAGCTGCTCGGCCGCCACAGCGTGCGGCCGGCGGAGATGCCGGGCAACGATCTCGTCGAAGAGGAGGTGCGCGCCTACCTCGACCTGTTCTGCGCCGATTCGCAGCCTTCGGAACTGCGTGCGATGCGCGAGGTGGCGGCTCTGTGGATGGAGCGCCTGGCGCCGCTGCGCCCCCACCTGGCCGGCGCCGTCTGGCGCGGCACGGCGACCCGGCTGTCGGCGGTGCATCTGCAGCTCTATTGCGACGACTCCAAGCAGGCCGAGATCATGCTGATCGACCAGCGCATCGATTACGACGTCGGCAGCCGCCCCGGCCCGCGCGGCGAGAGCGTGGACGTGCTGACCGTCGGCAGCACGAGCCAAGCGCTGGGTGAGACGGTCACCGTGCACCTGACCGTGCTCGACCACGACGACCTGCGTGGCGCCCTCAAACCCGACGCGCGGGGCCTGACTTCGTGCGGTGACCTGCCGGCGTTGCGCCGGCTGATGGCCTCGGCATGACGCGGCGGCAGTGGCTCATCGGCGCGGGGGTCGGCGCCGCGGCAGCGGCCACCGGGGCGGGCCTGGCCTGGTGGCAGCTGCGTGTTGGCGAGCCGCCGCTGCCTGCCGGCTTCTGGGACATGCGTTTCGAGCGGCCCGAGGGTGGCGAACTGAGCCTGGCCAGCCTGCGCGGCAAGCCATTGGTGCTGAACTTCTGGGCCACCTGGTGCCCGCCCTGCATCAGCGAACTCCCCCTTCTCGACCGCTTCCACCGGGAGCAGAATGCGCGCGGCTGGACCGTCGCGGCCTTGGCGGTCGACAGCCCCACACCGGTGCGCGAGTTCCTGCGCCAGTGGCCGTTGTCCATGCCGGTCGGGCTGGCAGGGCTGGAGGGCGTGGAGTTCGGGCGGGCGCTGGGCAATGCGCAAGGCGGCCTGCCGTTCACGGTGGTGCTGGGCAGTGACGGGAGCGTCGCCGCACGCAAACTCGGCGCGCTCAAGGAGCAGGACATCTCGGCCTGGCCGTCGATTTCCTGAGCCGCAACGCGAATTGCAAGCACCAACGGCCTCGATTGTCAATTGCTGGCAAGTGGTGACAAAGCGCGTAAAGTCGCGGCCTTCGTCTCCCAAACCCGACATCGGGTAGCAACAAGAACTGCCGACATCCCCATCCTGGGTCCGCCCTGGCAAGCCTGGACGGACGCAAACGTTGTCAAGATTTGAGCGCAGAACGGCGCACGTTGGCGACGACAAGGTAAATCGAGAGGCCTGAGACCTCGCATCACCGTTGGAGAGAGCATGGACCTTCGCAAGCTCAAGACACTGATCGATCTGGTGTCGGAATCGAACATCTCGGAACTGGAGATCACTGAAGCCGACGGCAAGGTGCGCATCGTCAAGTCGGAACCGGCCGGCGTGGTCATGGCTCCGGCCGGCACCGTGATGCAGATGCCGGCGCCGGCCGTGGCCCCGCCGACGGCAGCCGCGGCTGCCGCGGCCGCGGCCTCGATCGCCGCCGCGGCGGCACCGGAGGAGACCGGCCACGTGGTCAAGTCGCCGATGGTCGGCACCTTCTACCGCTCGTCCAGCCCCGGCGGCAAGGCCTTCGTCGAGATTGGCAGCGAGGTCAAGGAAGGCGAGCCGATCTGCATCATCGAAGCGATGAAGATCATGAACGAGATCGAGTCGGACAAGTCCGGCAAGATCGCCCGGATCCTCTGCGAGAACGGCCAGGCGGTCGAGTTCGGTCAGCCGCTGTTCATCATCGAGTAACGAGCCGCACTCGATGTTCAAGAAGATCCTCATCGCCAATCGAGGCGAAATCGCCCTGCGCATCCAGCGGGCCTGCCGCGAGATGGGCATCAAGTCGGTGGTCGTCTATTCCGAGGCCGACCGCGACGCCAAGTACGTCAAGCTCGCCGACGAAGCGGTCTGCATCGGCCCGGCGGCGTCGGCACAGAGCTACCTCAACATGCCGGCGATCATCTCGACGGCCGAGGTGACGGACGCCGAGGCCATCCACCCCGGCTACGGCTTCCTGTCGGAGAACGCCGACTTCGCCGAGCGCGTCGAGCGCAGCGGATTCACCTTCATCGGCCCGACGCCGGAGTCGATCCGGCTGATGGGCGACAAGGTCTCGGCCAAGCAGGCGATGATCAAGTCCGGCGTGCCCTGCGTGCCGGGGTCGGAGGGTGCGCTGCCGGACGACCCGAAGGAGATCATCCGCATCGCGCGCACCATCGGCTACCCGGTGATCATCAAGGCGGCCGGCGGCGGCGGCGGGCGCGGCATGCGCGTCGTGCACACCGAGGCAGCGCTGATCCATGCGGTGCAGACCACGCGCGCCGAAGCCGGCGCGGCGTTCAGCAATCCGGCCGTCTACATGGAGAAGTTCCTCGAGCGGCCGCGCCACATCGAGATCCAGGTGATGGCCGACCAGCACAAGAACGCGGTCTGGCTCGGTGAGCGCGACTGCTCGATGCAGCGGCGCCACCAGAAGATCATCGAGGAGGCGCCGGCGCCGGGCATCCCGCGCCGCGTGATCGAGCGCATCGGCGACCGTTGCGCCGCCGCCTGCAAGAAGATCGGCTACCGCGGCGCCGGCACCTTCGAGTTCCTCTATGAAGACGGCGAGTTCTACTTCATCGAGATGAACACGCGCGTGCAGGTGGAGCACCCGGTCACCGAACTGGTCACCGGCATCGACATCGTGCAGATGCAGATCCGCGTGGCGGCCGGCGAGAAGCTGCCCTTCGCGCAGCGCAACATCCAGATGCGCGGCCATGCGATCGAATGCCGCGTCAACGCCGAGGACCCGTACAAGTTCACGCCGTCGCCTGGGCGCATCACGATGTGGCACCCGCCGGGCGGCCCGGGCGTGCGTGTCGACTCGCATGCCTACACCAACTACTTCGTGCCGCCGAACTACGACTCGATGATCGGCAAGATCATCGTGCACGGTGACACGCGCGACCAGGCACTGGCGCGCATGCGCATCGCGCTGTCCGAGACGGTGGTCGAGGGCATCCTGACCAACATCCCGCTGCACCGCGAGCTGATGGTCGACGCCAAGTTCATCGAGGGCGGCACCAGCATCCATTACCTCGAAGGCTGGATGGCCGAGCACAAGCGCTGAGCCGATGGCGATGGTGGAATTGCTGCTGCTCGTGCCGGAGGGCGTGGTCGAGCCCGTGTCGGACGCGCTGATCGACGAGCTCGGTGCGCTGTCCGCCTCGGTCGAGGACGCCGATGCCGACACCGACGCCGAGCGGGCGCTGTTCGGCGAACCCGGCATGCCGGCCCCGGCCGGTGGGTGGCTGCGCTCGCGGGTGATCGCGTTGTTCGACAACGAGCAGATGGCCACCGAGGCCGCGACCCTGCTGCTGGCGCAGGACTGGGCGGCGGACGTCGCGCTGGTGGCGCTGCGGCCTGTGGCCGAGCAGGACTGGGTTCGCCTGACGCAGTCGCAGTTCGCCCCGGTCGAGATCGCGCCGGCGTTCTGGATCGTGCCGAGCTGGCACGAGGTGCCGGCCGGCGCGCAGCGTGTCATCCGCCTGGACCCCGGCCTGGCCTTCGGCACGGGAACACACCCGACCACCCGGATGTGCCTGCGCTGGGCCGCACAGCACGCGGCAAAACTCAGCCCGGCGTGGACCCGCGTGCTCGACTACGGATGCGGCTCCGGCATCCTCGCCATCGGCGCAGCGCTGCATGGCGCACGCGACATCGATGCCGTCGACATCGACCCGGCCGCGGTCGAATCGACCCGCGCGAACGCGCAGGCCAACCGGGTCAGCCTGCGCGCCGGCCTGCCAGAACTTGCCGCCGGCCGCTACCCGCTGGTCTTCGCCAACATCCTGGCCACGCCGCTGAAGTTGCTGGCGCCGCTGCTATGCGGTCATGTGGAGCGTGGCGGCCACCTGGTGCTCGCCGGCATCCTCGAGCGGCAGGTCGACGAGTTGCGCGTGGCCTATGCCCCCTGGCTGCCACTCCGGGTGGCCGACCAGGACGAGGGCTGGGTGCTGATGACGGGCGAAATGGCATGATTCGCCCATGAGCCTGGCGACCCGATGCCCGTCCTGCGGAACCGTGTTCCGTGTGGTTCAGGACCAGCTCAAGGTCTCCGAAGGCTGGGTCCGTTGTGGCCGATGCGACGAGGTCTTCAACGCGCTCGAAGGCCTGTTCGATCTCGAGCGCGACTCGCCGCCGGAGTGGTCGGACTCCCGGCAGATGCTGCCTGTTGCGCCGCCCGGCGTCGACGAAGCGCAGGAGGAGCTTCCGGATCCTTCCCTCGTCGACCGCATCGACGAGCAGATCTTCGGCACACCGCGACGCACCGGGTTCGGCGCATTGACCGGGCTGGCCAGTCCCGACCGCAGCAGGGGCCCGGACTTCGCCGACGCACGCTTCGACACCGACGTGCCTGCCGACGCACTCGGCCCCGTGATGCTGGATCCGTCGACGGTGGGTTCGGCGGAATCGTCGGTCCCGTCGGAGGACGCACCGGCCTTCGTGCGCGAGGCCGAACGAGAGGCTCGCTGGCAGGGTTCGGCGGTGCGCAAGGCGCTCGTGGCGCTGGCCGTGCTGCTGTCCGCCGGGTTGGCCGTGCAGGCTGCGCACGAGTTCCGGGACAGCCTCGCGGCGCGGCAGCCTGCGCTCGAACCCGCTCTGCAGGCCTGGTGCCGCTGGGCGGGATGCAGCATCGATGCGCCCCGGCGATTGGATCAGATCGTCGTGGAGAGCACGGCGCTGGCCAAGGGCGCGACCGCCGAGACCTTCCGCTTGAGCGTCGTTCTGCGCAACAAGGCTCCTACCGCGGCGGCCTTGCCCTGGATCGACCTGTCGCTCACGGACGCCAATGGTCAACTGGTGGCACGCCGCGCCATGGGCCCGGACGACATGCGCGCGAACTCGAAGGTGATGCGCGCCGGTGTAGAGGTGAGCCTTCAGACCGCGTTGTCCACGGGAACCTGGCGCGTCACCGGCTACACCGTCGAGATCTTCTACCCCTGACAGCACGCAGTCCTGCGCGCTGCCCTTTCTTCCCCCGCTGGAGTTGTCATGCCCATCCTGATCTGCGGCTCGCTCGCGTTCGACACCATCACCAACTTCGAGGGCCGCTTCGCGCAGCAGATCCTGCCGGACCAGGTGCACATCCTGAACGTCTCGTTCCTGGTGCCGACCTTGCGCCGCGAGTTCGGTGGTTGCGCGGGAAACATCGCCTACACGCTGGCCCAATTGGGCGGTGAGCCGCTGATCATGGCCACGCTGGGCAACGATGGCGCCGACTACCTCGCGCGCATCCGGTCCTGGGGGGCCAGCACGGAGTACGTCCGGGTGATCGAGGACAACTACACGGCGCAAGCCATCATCATCACCGACAGCGACAACAACCAGATCACGGCGTTCCATCCGGGGGCGATGCAGCAGGCCCACCTCACCGACGTACCGAAGCGCGACGACATCAGCGTGGCCATCATTGCACCCGACGGGCGGGAGGCCATGCTGCGACACGCTGCCCAGTTGGCAGAAGCCGGTATCCCGTTCGTGTTCGACCCCGGTCAGGGCCTGCCGATGTTCAACGGCGACGAACTCCGGGACTTCATCGGCAAGGCCACATGGGTGGCCGTCAACGACTACGAAGCCAAGATGCTGTGCGATCGCACGGGCTACACGCTGGAGACGCTGTCGCGCTCACATCTTCAGGGAGTTGTGGTCACTCTGGGGGCTGAGGGCTGTGAGGTATGGCAAGACGGAAAGCGAACACATATCCCGGGCGTGAAAGTCGATAAGGTCGTCGACCCCACGGGGTGTGGAGATGCTTTCAGGGCGGGGTTGTTGTTTGGGCTTGGTTCGGGCCAAAACCTAGCAGCTGGCTGCACCATTGGCAACAAAATCGGCTCCTCCAAGATCAGTAGCAGAGGAGGACAGAACCATTCTGCATCTCTTGAATGAATACAGGCTAGATTCTCCACCAAGCCTACTTTCGAGGCTCAGTCAGCCACGAGGAATAGGAAGAGGCCACAACAAGCATCTCCGCCTGCAAACTGCGAAAGGTACGCCAACAAGTATCCGCACGTAGGCCGTATTGATGCGACTCTTGTTCAATACCTAAAGCCTCATACCCTTGTGAAATCCGTCTAAATGCTGCGCCAACATCATCTACGTGATCACTATCAGAAAGAGTCCGCGATAGTCTGTCAAATTCATCACGAGCACTGAACTTCTCCCCACAGTGAAGCATGCACCAAGCGTGATCTGTAAATAGCCATTGCTGCCATCCGTGCACAGCCTCAATATTCAATCGGTCCAGATGAATATTGTATAACTCTAATGCTTCCGAGTATCTACCTTGAGTAGACAGGAGTTGCGCGCGCATCAATGGGGTGAATGATGGTTGACTTGTCGAGCCTACTATTTCATCAAAGTTCAGAGTGGAATGAACTCCCACTGATGCCAACGCATCTCTATCGGCGGTCTCTATCATGCCAAGAGTCTGGTTTCGAATGTTTGCCACCCAAAGGGACGACATATTGTGCAAGATGGCGCTTATCATCGCATCATCCTCAATCTCGGCAGCCATTCGATGCGCTCGTTGGTACCATACCCTAGCCAAATCAAACCTGTTTGCTAGGTGAAGGATCTGGGCGATGGTTAGCGAGTTTCTCGCAGCACAGATCGGATCATTATAACGCACACCGTCGCTGAGGGAGATATGCCTAGAGATCGCAGTAAAATCATAGGCACCATACGCCAAGAGTGCAAGCCAGGCTGATGCCCTAGAAGCCACATCAAAGTTTCTCGTTGCCATGGCTATAGCATAGGCTCGAGAAAACCTGTCATGAGATTCTGAACTCATACTCCGATAATAGTGGCACAGTCCATCAGCTAGGTTTATGAGCGCAGTCAAGCGACCATCAGCTTCAGCCTCCTGTGCTCGAATACTTCTTATCTCCTCGTGGGCTCCGGCTACATCGCCTAGCCGAGCCAGATATGCCGCGCGCTCTGCCCGAAGGCAACTCAGGTTCAAGCTTGGAGAACTTTGGTCAATGCTCCTATTGAGAGCGGCAAGGTATCTTGAACTCATGGTCTACTCCACAATCCTAAGTACCGCCTCACCATACTTCCCCGCCGTCTTCTCGACCACCGTTGAGTCGAGTCGCGGCGCAGGCGAAGCCTTGTTCCAGGGCTGGCCAGCGACAGTGACGCCTTCGAGCCAGTCGCGCAGAAACTGTTTGTCGAAGCTCGGGGGATTGTTGCCTTCTGCATAGCCGTCGACCGGCCAGAATCGCGATGAGTCAGGCGTGAGCACTTCATCCATCAGCGTCAGGCGGCCATCGGCGTCCAGACCGAACTCGAACTTGGTGTCGGCGATGATGATCCCGCGCTGCAATGCGTAGGCCGCGGCCTCCGTGTAGAGGCGAATCGACGCACTCCTGACCGCCGCGGCCAGTTCCTTGCCCACGATCTGCTCCATGCGCGCGAAGTCGATGTTCTCGTCATGGGATCCCATTTCGGCCTTGGTCGCCGGCGTGAAGATGGGCTCAGGCAGCTTGCTGGCGTTGCGCAGCCCCGGCGGTAGCTTGACGCCGCAGACCGATTGGCTGCGCTGGTACTCCTGCCAGCCGCTGCCCGCCAGGTAACCCCGGACCACCGCCTCCACCGGCAAGGGCTTCAGCCGCTTGACGAGCATCGAACGCCCACGGACCAGTGCCCGCTCGCCTTCTGCCACCACGCTTTCGGGGTCTTCTCCCGTCAGGTGATTCGGCACGATGTGCGCCAGCTTGTTGAACCAGAACAGCGCCATGCGCGTCAGCATCTCGCCCTTGCCCGGGATCGGCTCGCCCATCACGACGTCGAAGGCACTGATGCGATCCGTCGCCACCATCAGCATCCGATCTTCACCGACGGCATAGTTGTCCCGCACCTTGCCCTTGGCGATCAGCGGCAGCGACTGGATGTTCGACTCGAGCATGGCGTGGGTCATGGAGGTTCCTTGGTCGCCTCGTAGGCGCTTCGATACAGGGGAAAGGTTGAAAGATTCTAGTGAGCGGCACCATGAAAAAACCCGGCCGAAGCCGGGTCGTCATCGAGGCGCTCGACAGCCTCAGACCACGGTCTGCGCCAGTTCGCCCTTGGCGTAGCGCTGCGCCACCTGCTGCAGCGACTGCGCCTTGATCTTGCCGGCCTGGCCCTCGCAGCCGAACTGCAGGTAGCGCTGCTTGCAGATCACCTTGGCCGCCTCGCGTGCGGGCTTCAGCCACTCGCGCGCGTCGAACTTCTCCGGGTTCTCGGCCAGGAACCTGCGCACCGCGGCGGTCATCGCGAGGCGGATGTCGGTGTCGATGTTGATCTTGCGCACGCCATACTTGATGGCTTCCTGGATCTCTTCCACCGGCACGCCGTAGGTCTCCTTCATCTGGCCGCCGTACTGGCGGATCTGCTCGAGCAGGTCCTGCGGCACGCTGGAGCTGCCATGCATCACCAGGTGCGTGTTCGGGATGCGCCGGTTGATCTCCTTGATGCGGCCGATCGCGAGGATGTCGCCGGTGGGCTTGCGGGTGAACTTGTAGGCGCCGTGGCTGGTGCCGATGGCGATGGCCAGTGCATCGAGCTGCGTGCGCTTCACGAAGTCGGCCGCCTGCTCGGGGTCGGTCAGCAACTGCTCCATGGTCATCGTCGCGTCGGTACCGTGGCCATCCTCCTTGTCGCCCTTCATGGTCTCGAGCGAGCCCAGGCAGCCCAGTTCACCCTCGACGGTGACACCCAACGCATGTGCCATGTCGACGACCTTGCGCGTGACCTCGACGTTGTAGTCGTAGCTGGCGATGGTCTTGCCGTCGGCCTGCAGCGAGCCGTCCATCATCACCGAGCTGAAGCCGAGGTCGATGGCGCCCTTGCACACCTCCGGGTTCTGGCCGTGATCCTGGTGCATCACCAGCGGCACATGCGGATAGGCCTCGACGGCCGCCTGGATCAGGTGCTTGATGAACGCCTCGCCGGCGTACTTGCGAGCGCCCGCGCTGGCCTGCAGGATCACCGGCGCGCCGACCTCGTCGGCTGCGCTCATCACTGCCTGCACCTGCTCGAGGTTGTTGACGTTGAAAGCGGGGATGCCGTAGGTGTTTTCGGCGGCGTGGTCGAGCAATTGGCGCATCGAGACGAGAGGCATAGACGTTCTCCGGAAGTTGAATCGTTCGGCTCGCCACGCACCGGCGCCGGTAACCTGGCGGTAACTCGTCGAATTCTAGCCAGCCGGGGGTGCCCGCCCTGCATCGATTCGTGCCCGCATCCGGGGGATTCGCTGCATCGAAGCACCGCGAAAAGACCCGCGATCGGGCCCCTTTTCCACAGCTGGCGCAATCGGCGCGGGTCCGACACTGGCCACGCAGCCGCATCGGCCGCGAGGACTCCGCCATGCCACGCATCGCACTCAATCAGCTCACTGCCTGGATCACCGACGCCGCATTGGCCCATGGCGACGCACTCGCAGCGCAGCTCATGCAACGGCTGGCCATCAGCCGCCGCAGCGCGAACCGCCTGCTCGCGCGCCTGGTGGACGCTCAGTGGCTGGTGCGCAGCGGCACGGCGAGCCGCCCCCGCTACGCGCCTGGCCTACTGCGTCAGGTGGTGCACCGCTATGCGCTGGCCGGGCTCGACGAGGCGCAGCCCTGGTCGCGTGACTTCGCGCGCTCGTTCACGCTGCCGCAGAACGTGTCGCGCCTCGCACAGCATGCCTTCGGCGAACTGCTGAACAACGCGATCGACCACAGCGCAGGCACGGTGGTCACGGTGTCGATGCGGCAGACACCGTCGCATGTGCAACTGCTGGTCTCGGACGACGGTTGCGGCCTATTCGAACGCATTGCCCAGTCGTTCCAGATCGACAATCCTGCCGCGGCCATGCTCGAATTGAGCAAGGGCAAGCTCACCAGCGCCCCCGACAGACACACCGGCCGCGGTCTGTTCTTCACTGCGCGCATCGCCGATGTGCTGGACCTGCATGCCAATGCCAGCGCCTTCCAGCACCGCGCCTGGCAGCGCCACCAGTGGAAGCAGGGCAAGGCGGCGACGCAGCGCGGCACCTCGGTGTTCGTCGCCATCGCGCTGGACACGCCGATCACCTTGGATGCGGTGCTGCGCGAGCACAGCCTCGACGGCCAGGGCTATCGCTTCGAACGCACCGTCGTGCCGCTGCAACTGCTCACCGCACCCGGCACGGTGCTCGACTCGCGTGCCCAGGCCCGCCACGCAGCGCTGCGCCTGGCGCAGTTCCGCCACGCGACGCTGGACTTCGCCGGCATCGCCGAGATCGGCCACGGCTTCGCCGACGAGCTGTTCCGCGTCTACGCGCACGACCAGCCTGCGCTGACGCTGGAGCCGATCAACCTGTCGCCGCAGGTCCGTGCGCTGATCGACAGCGTGCGCGCGCCGGCCGCTTGAAGTCGCGCCACGCCGCTCAGGCGCGGCCGGCCTCGATCTCCGCCAGCGCACGCATCGTGCGCAACACGGTGTCGGGCGTCAGGCTGATGCTGTCGATGCCCAGCCCGACGAGGTACTTCGCGATCTCCGGGTGGTCCGACGGCGCCTGGCCGCAGATGCCGCTGTGGCGGCGATTGCGTTTCGCACCGTCGACCGCCAGCTTCAGCATCTTCAGCATGCCCGGGTCGCGCTCGTCGAAGGACTCGGCGACGATCGCACTGTCGCGGTCCACCCCCAGTGTCAGCTGCGTCAGGTCGTTCGAGCCGATCGAGAAGCCGTCGAACAGCTCCGAGAACTCGTCGATCAGCAGCACGTTGTTCGGGATCTCGCACATCACGTAGACCTGCAGTCCGTTGACGCCGCGGCCGAGCCCTTGACTGGCCATCGCGGCGAGCACGCCGCGCGCTTCGTCCAGGCGCCGGCAGAACGGCACCATCACCTTCAGGTTGACCAGGCCCATGGTGTCGCGCACCCGCTTGAGGGCCTGGCACTCGAGCGCGAAGCCTTCGGCATACGCGGGGTGGATGTAGCGCGCCGCACCGCGGAAGCCGATCATCGGGTTCTCTTCGTGCGGCTCGAACGCACGCCCGCCGAGCAGCGCTGCGTACTCGTTGCTCTTGAAGTCGGACAGCCGCACGATCACCGGCCGCGGGTAGAAGGCCGCGGCGATGGTGCCGATGCCTTCGGCCAGCCGTTCCACGAAGTAGCTTGCACCGTCGGGGTAGCCGGCCCACAGCGCCTGCACCTGCGCCCGCTCCTTCTCGTCGACGATGCGCTCGGGATGCAGCACCGCCATCGGGTGCACCTTGATGTGCTCGTTGATCACGAACTCCATGCGCGCCAAGCCCACGCCGTCACAGGGCAGCAGGCTGGTCTGGAAAGCCAGTTCGGGGTTGCCGAGGTTGACCATGATCTCGGTGCGCGGCTTCTTCAGCCCAGCGATGTCGCTGACCTCGCGATGGAACGGCACCTCGCCGGCGTAGACCTTGCCCATCGCACCCTCCGCGCAGGACACGGTGACCCGCTCGCCGTTCGTCAGCACCTCGGTCGCATGCTCCGCACCGACGACCGCGGGGATGCCGAGTTCGCGCGCGACGATGGCGGCGTGGCAGGTGCGCCCGCCGCGGTTGGTGACGATCGCGGCGGCCGTCTTCATCACCGGCTCCCAATCGGGTGTCGTCGTGTCCGCCACCAGCACCTCGCCCGGCCGGAATTCGGCCAGGTGCCGCGCATCGGCCACGCGGCGAACCGCGCCGACGGCGATGCGTGCACCGACCGCTCGGCCCCGCGCCTTCACCTCGCCCTGACCGTCGAGCACGAACTCGACGATCTCGGTGGCCGAGCGCTGCGACACCGCCGTCTCCGGCCGCGCCTGCACGATGTACAGCGCGCCTTCCGGGCCGTCCTTGGCCCACTCGATGTCCATCGGCCGGCCGTAGTGGTCTTCGATCTTGATCGCCGCACCGGCAAGCTCCAGCACGTCGGCGTCGCTCAGGCAGAAGCGCGCCCGGTCGGCCTTCGGCGTCGGCCGGTTGACCACCGGCTCACGCGTGCGGCCGCTGGCGTAGACCATCTGCACCTGCTTGTCGCCCAGCGTGCGCCGCAGCACGCTGCGGAAGCCCTGCTTGTAGGTCGGCTTGTGAACGTAGAACTCGTCCGGGTCGACGGCGCCTTGCACGACGTTCTCGCCCAGGCCCCAGGCGCCGGTGATGAACACCATGTCCGGGTGGCCGGACTCGGTGTCGATGCTGAACATCACGCCGCTGGCGGACAGATCGCTGCGCACCATCTGCATCACCGCGACCGACAGGTAGACCTTGAAGTGGTCGAAACCCTTGTCGATGCGGTACGAGATCGCCCGATCGGTGAAGAGAGACGCCTGGCACCGCTTCACCGCATCGAGCAGAACTTCTTCGCCGCGGATGTTCAGATAGGTGTCGTGCTGGCCAGCGAAGCTGGCGTCGGGCAGGTCTTCCGCCGTGGCGGAGCTCCGCACCGCAACGCTGAGCTCCTCGCCGAAGCGCGCCTTCATCTCGCGCCAGGCTTCGCGGATCGTCGTCTCGACATGCTTGGGCATTGGCGCGCCGTAGACGATCTCGCGGCAGCGCTGGCCGGCGCGGGCCAACGCTCTCACGTCGGTCTTGTCCAGCCCGTCGAGCGCACGGTGCAACTGCACCCAGGCATCGGATTCGTCCAGCGCGTCGCGGTAGGCCTCGGCGGTGACGGCGAAGCCGTCGGGGATGCGCACGCCCAGTGGCGCCAGCGCGCGGAACATCTCGCCCAGCGAGGCGTTCTTGCCGCCGACCAGTGGCAGGTCAGACAGCGACAGGTCACGGAACCAGCGGATGCAACTCGTCGGTGCGCTCGTCATGCGGATCTCCCGGAACGTGATCGTTCCGCATGCTCCGCCTGCCGCACGCCGTGCGGCTTGAGCGCCGTCAACCGACGCGTTCGGCCTGGTAGCCCTGCTCTCGCATCGCCGCGAGGATGCGCGCGATGTGCTCGACGCCGCGCGTCTGCACCACCACCTCGACCTGCGCCCGCTCCACCGACAGCGAACTGAACGCACGCTGGTGCTGCACCTCGTCGATGTTGGCACCCAGGCGGCCGAGCAGCGTCGCCACGTCGGCCAGCGCGCCGGGCACGTCGCGGATGTCGACGCGTAAGCGCGCGAGCCGGCCCGACTTGACCATGCCACGCTCGATGATCTCGGCCAGCACCAGCGGCTCGATGTTGCCGCCGCACAGCACCAGGCCGACCTTGCGCCCGGCGAAGCGATCGCGGTGCTTCATCAGCGCGGCCAGGCCGACGCCGCCTGCGCCCTCGACCACCGTCTTCTCGATCTCGAGCAGCATCAGGATGGCCTGCTCGATGTCGTCCTCGGCGACCAGCAGCACGTCGTTCACCCGCTCGCGGATCAGCGGCAGCGTCAGCGCGCCGGGCGACTTGACCGCGATGCCGTCGGCGATGGTCGCCTGGCCGCTGGGACGATCGCCGCCGTGCGTGGCGTTCCACACCGCCGGGAAGCGTTCGGTCTGCACGCCGTAGACCTCGATGTCGGGCTTGAGCGCCTTGGCCGCGGTGGCCATGCCCGAGATCAGCCCGCCGCCGCCGATGGCGACGATCAGCGTGTCGATCTGCGGCTGCGCGCGCAGCATCTCCAGCGCGACCGTACCCTGCCCCGCGGCCACGGCGAGGTCGTCGTAGGGATGCACGACGGTGTAGCCACGCTCCTTGGCGAGCGCGAGACCGTGCGCACGCGCGTCGTCGAAGGTGTCGCCCTCGAGCACGACAGTCGCACCGAAGCGCCGCGTGTTGTCGACCTTCACCGCCGGCGCGAAGCGCGGCATCACGATGGTCGCCGGAATGCTCATGCGCTGCGCGTGGTACGCCACGCCTTGCGCATGGTTGCCGGCCGAGACCGCCAGCACGCCGGCGGCGCGTTCGCCAGGCTCCAGCTGCGCCATCTTGTTCAGCGCACCGCGTTCCTTGAACGAGGCGGTGAACTGCAGGTTCTCGAACTTGAGGTAGACCTCGCAGCCAGCCAGCTCCGACAGCGTGCGTGAGACCAGGCAGGGCGTATCGGCCACCTCGCCGCGCAGGCGCTGCGCGGCGGCCTCGATGTCAGCCAGGGTCAGCGTCGGCGTCTTCATCCGACGCGGCAGACCTTCAGCATGTTGGTGCCGCCGGGGTAGCCCATCGGCTCGCCGCAGGTGATCGCGTACGTGTCGCCCGGGCGCAGCACGCCGCGGTCGACGAGCAGCTTCTCCGCCGCGGCGAGAGCCTGGTCGCGGTCGGTGAACACCGGCATCAACAGCGGCCGCACGTTGCGGTACAGCGTCATCTTGCGCTGCGACACCAGCTGCGAGGTGAGCGCATAGATCGGCACCTTGACGTTGTGCCGGCTCATCCACAGCGCCGTCGAGCCCGATTCGGTGAGCGCCAGGATCGCCTTGCAGCCCAGGTGGTGCGCAGTGAACAGCGCGCCCATCGCGATCGACTGGTCGATGCGGCCGAACTTCTTGTTGGTGAAGTCGGTCTCGATCGACACGTCGTCGGCCGCCTCAGCCTCCAGCGCGATCGCGGCCATCTGCGTGATCGTCTCCACCGGATACTTGCCGGCGGCCGTCTCGGCGCTGAGCATGACCGCGTCGGTGCCGTCGAGCACCGCGTTGGCGACGTCGCTCACCTCGGCGCGCGTGGGCACTGGGTTGACGATCATCGACTCCATCATCTGCGTCGCGGTGATGACCACCTTGTCCATCTCGCGCGCCATCTTGATCATGCGCTTCTGCAGCGCCGGCACGGCGGCGTTGCCGACCTCGACGGCGAGGTCACCGCGCGCCACCATGATGCCGTCGCTGGCCTTCAGGATCTGATCGAGCACGGGAATCGCCTCGCTGCGCTCGATCTTGGCGATCATCGCTGGCTTGTGCCGCCACGGTTCGCCAGCCACGTTGGCGAGCTGGCGTGCCATCTCCATGTCGGTGGCGTTCTTCGGGAAGCTCACCGCCAGGTACTCGCACTGGAAGGCCATCGCAGTCTTGATGTCCTCCATGTCCTTCGCGGTCAGCGCCGGCGCGGTCAGCCCGCCGCCGGCCTTGTTGATGCCCTTGTTGTTGGACAGCTCGCCACCGATCACCACGGTGGTGTGGACTTCGTCGCCCCGCACGGCCTCGACGGTCAGCTTGAGCAGGCCATCGTTGAGCAGCAGCGTGTCGCCCGGCTTCACGTCGCGCGGCAGGTCCTTGTAGTCCAGGCCGACACGCTCGTTGTTGCCGAGACCAGTGGTCGCACCGTCGAGGATGAAGGACTGGCCCACCTGCAGCACCGTCGAGCCGCCGTCGAACTTGCCGACGCGGATCTTCGGGCCCTGCAGGTCGGCCATGATCGCGACCTCCTTGCCGGCACGCGCCGCCACTTCGCGCACCAGCGTCGCGCGGTCGATGTGGTCCTGCGCCTTGCCGTGCGAGAAGTTCAGCCGCACCACGTCGACCCCGGCGCGCATCATGCGCTCCAGCACTTCGGGGGAACTGGAAGCCGGGCCGAGGGTGGCAACGATCTTGGTGGCGCGCATGCTGTCTCCGTGATTCGGGGTCGTTCGATTATCGAAGTGCCGTGGCGCGCTGCCCCGTCGTTGCCGGCATGGATGTCATGCCTGCGCGCGCCTGGCGAGGATCTCGAAGGCCGGCAGGGTCTTGCCCTCCAGCACCTCGAGGAAGGCACCGCCGCCGGTGGAGATGTAGCCCACCTGCTTCTCGATGCCGTACTTGGCGATCGCCGCCAGCGTGTCCCCGCCGCCGGCGATGCTGAAGGCGCTGCTCTTCGCAATGGCGCGGGCGATCGCCTCGGTGCCATGCGAGAAGGCCTCGAACTCGAACACGCCGACCGGGCCGTTCCAGACGATGGTGCCGGCGGCTTCCAACTGCGTGGCGAGCTGGGCAGCGGTCTGCGGGCCGATGTCGAGGATCAGGTCGTCCGCTTCGACATCCTTCGCCAGCTTGACGGTCGCCTTGGCGTCGGCCTTGAACTCCTTGGCCGTCACCACGTCGACCGGGATCGGCACCGCGGCGCCACGCGCCTTCATCGCCTCGATCACTGCCTTGGCCTGGTCGAGCAGGTCGGCCTCGACGAGGCTCTTGCCGATCGGCAGGCCCGAGGCCAGCATGAAGGTGTTGGCGATTCCGCCGCCGACGATCAGCTGGTCGACGTTTTTCGCCAGGCTTTGCAGGATGGTCAGCTTGGTGGACACCTTGCTGCCGGCGACGATGGCCACCAGCGGCCGCTTCGGGTTGGCCAGCGCCTTGGTGATGGCGTCGATCTCTGCAGCCAGCAGCGGGCCGGCACAGGCGATCTTCGCGAACTGCGCGATGCCGTAGGTCGAGGCCTCGGCGCGGTGCGCGGTGCCGAAGGCGTCGTGCACGAAGATGTCGCACAGCGCGGCCATCTTCTTCGCCAGCTCCTCGTTGTTCTTCTTCTCGCCCTTGTTCAGGCGGCAGTTCTCCAGCATCACCACCTGGCCCGGCGCGACCTGCACGCCATCGACCCAGTTGGCAACGAGCTTGACCTCGCGACCGAGCAGTTCGCCCATGCGCGCAGCCACTGGCGCGAGCGAATCCTCCGGCTTGAACTCGCCCTCGGTCGGGCGGCCCAGGTGCGAGGTGACCATCACCGCGGCACCAGCCTTCAGGGCCTGCTCGATGCACGGCACGCTGGCGCGGATGCGGGTGTCCTCGGTGATGCGGCCGGCGTCGTCCTGCGGCACGTTGAGGTCGGCACGGATGAAGACACGCTGGCCGGACACCTTGCCGGCAGCGATGAGGTCGGTGAAACGCAGTACGTTCATGATGAAACTCAAGTATTGATGATAAGGTAACTCGGTTACGAACCGGGTTCGACTTCGCGTGGCGCGTCGCTGCTCACCATCCCCACCACCATCGCAATGGCAGGAACACGGCCAGGCCGGCGAGCAGCGGGCCGAGCACGCCCGGGCGCCACAGGTAATACAGGGATGCAGCGAGCACGGCGGGAAGCCGGGCGTCCTGCCAGGTGGAGATCAACGCTCCGCGGGTCATGATCACCTCCGGGACCACGACCGCCGCCAGCGCGGCGAGCGGCGCCACCTTCAGGCCTCGTTGCAGCCACTCCGGGATCTTGACCTCGCGCTCGGGAAAAAGGAAGAAGCCACGCGTGACGACGGTGACCACCGCCAGGCCCAGGATGGTCAGCGCGCCGATCGCGTCCGAACTCATGCACCACCCTTCAGCAGCTTGCCGGCCCGTTCGGCCTGCTCGATCATCAGGCCAGCGGCCACGGCGGCGGCGATCGCGACGACGATGTTCAGCTTGAGCGGCAGCGCGTAGGCCGCGACGGCTGCCGTGCCGGCGACGACCGCGGCGGTCCAGGTGCTGCGGTCGTGCAGCAGGCTGTAGGTCAGGCCCAGCATCACCAGCGTGCCGGCAAAGCCCAGGCCCCATGCGGTCGGAATGGCTTCCGACAGGAAGATGCCCAGCAGCGAGGGCAGTTGCCAGAACAGCCAGATCGTTGCGATGCCGCCGACGATGTAGCGCACCTGCCCGGGCTCGCGCTTCGCACCCGGCCAGGCGCGCTGGAACGCGATCAGGTTGAGGTCGGCCAGCAGGTAACCGATGAACAGGCGCCGGCCGCGCGGCAGGTGGCCGAGGTGCACGCGCCACTGCGCACTGAAGATGACGAAGCGCAGGTTGACGCAGAAGGCGGCGGCCCAGATCACCCACATCGGCGCGCCGGCGGCCAGCAGCGGCAACGAGGCCAGCTGGGCGCTGCCGGCGTAGACCGTCAGCGACATCAGCACCGCCAGCGGCAGCGACAGGCCGCTCTTGGCCATGGCCACGCCGGTCACCAGGCCCCAGGCAGCGATGCCCGGCGCGAAGTCGAGCATGTCGCGCGAACCGCGGCGGAAGTGGGGATCGTGCAGCAATGCACGCAGCGAACTCATGCGTGCATTGTCGTCGCTCGCCGGATCACGCCCGGCGGCGGCGCGCCTCAGGACTCGCGCGCTTTCGGCTTGTCCTTGGCCTTCGCCTCGCCGCCCTTGGCCGGGCGCTTCTCGGCGGGATGGTCGGCCTCTTCGGCCGCCGCAACCGGCTTGGCCGGAGCGCCGGCGACCTGCGGCTCCACAGCGTCGATCTTGTTCTCGCGCATGTAGTCGTTCATCTCGCGCCAGCCGGCAAACACCGCGGCGCGGTCAGCCTTCTTGTTCAGCGCGTAGCAGTCCTCGATGGCCCGGCCCGCATGGCGGCAGGCCCCGCCCACCGCCTTGCCGTCGGCCTCGCGGCTGGCGGCCTGCTTTTCGGGCGACTCGATGCCGAGCATGTCGCAGCCGGCGAGGAGGGTGAGCAGCAACAGGGCAAGGTGGCGTTTCATGGCGGTCAGTCCCGGAAGGGGGCTGACCGCTGTATCGGCCGCAGCCGTGCCGACTTGAGGCGCGGCTTGCTCAGCGCGCCGGGCCGGCCATCGCCAGCAGGCGCTCGACGCGCTCTTCGGTGGCCGGGTGGGTCGAGAACAGGCCGCGCAGGCCGCCGCCGGACAGCGGGTTCATGATCATCATCTGTGCCGTCTCGGGGTGGCGTTCGGCCGCCTCCATCGGGACGCCGCGCGCATAGGCGTGGATCTTCTCCAGCGCCGAGGCCAGTGCGCGCGGGTCGCCCGAGATCTCGGCACCGCCGCGGTCGGCCTCGAACTCGCGCGAACGGCTGATCGCCATCTGGATCAGGCTGGCCGCCAGCGGCGCGAGCAGCATCACCAGGATGCCGACGATCGGGTTGGACGGGCGGCCTTCGCTGTCGCGCCCGCCGAAGATCATCGCGAAGTTGGCCAGCATCGAGATCGCGCCCGCCATGGTCGCGCTGACGGTGCTGATCAGGATGTCGCGGTGCTTCACGTGGGCCAGTTCATGCGCCATCACGCCGCGCAGTTCGCGTTCGCTGAGCACGCGCATGATGCCGGTCGTCGCTGCCACCGCCGCATGCTGCGGGTTGCGGCCCGTGGCGAACGCATTGGGCGCCTGTTCGTCGATGATGTAGACGCGCGGCATCGGCAGTTCGGCGCGCTGCGCCAGTTCTCGCACCATGCGATAGAACTGCGGCGCGGTGGTCTCGTCGACCTCGCGCGCGTTGTACATCTTCAGCACCATCTTGTCGGAGAACCAGTAGCTGAAGAAATTCATCGCGATGGCCACCGCCAGCGCCAGCATCATCCCGGTCTGCCCGCCCATGACCGAGCCGATGGCCATGAACAACGCCGTGATGGCGGCCATCAGGATGGCAGTCTTCATCAGATTGAACATGTCGCGCTTTCCTCGTGGTGCACCGTCGGTGCGGGAGTGCCGTAGATGCGGTCGCTGCCGCGGAGTTCAATCGGCCGGCGTGTCGAAGCTGGCACCCGGCTGCAGCGGATGGCCTTGCAGGAAGGCGGCGGCCGGCAGCCGCTTGCCGCCGGCGCGCTGCAACACGGTAAGACGCAGCGCGCCGTCGCCGCAGGCCACGACGATGCCAGCGTCGCCAGCGGCAAGTACTTCGCCGGGGCGGCCGACGCCAGCGCAGGGTTCGGCGCGCCAGAGCTTCAGCGTCTCGCCGGCCAGCGTGGCGGTGGCGCCAGGGAAGGGGTCGAAGGCGCGCAGCCGGCGCTCGATCACCGCCGCGTCGAGGCGCCAGTCGATCGCCGCTTCGGCCTTGTCGATCTTGTGGGCGTAGGTGACGCCCTCCGTCGGCTGAGGCTGGGGCGTCAGTCCGCCGCAAGCGGCCAGTTCCAGCGCCTCGACGATCAGCCGCCCACCCAGCGCTGCCAGGCGGTCGTGCAAGCTCGCGGTGGTGTCCTGCGGGTCGATGCGCTCGCGTTCGACGAGCAACATGTCGCCCGTGTCCAGCCCGGCGTCCATCTGCATGATGGTGATGCCGGTCTCGGCATCGCCCGCCTCGATGGCACGGTGGATCGGCGCTGCGCCGCGCCAGCGCGGCAGCAGCGAGCCATGGATGTTCAGGCAGCCCAGACGCGGCAATGTCAGCACCCACTGCGGCAGAATCAGGCCATAGGCGGCAACGACCATCACATCGGGTCGCGCCGCAGCGAGCGCCTCGCGGGCTGCGGCGGCATCGGCGGCGTACTTGCCGTCGAGCTTCAGCCCCTGAGGCTGCGCCACCGCGATCCCATGGGTCAGCGCGAAGGCCTTCACCGCCGACGCCTGCAGCTTCATGCCCCGCCCCGCCGGGCGGTCAGGCTGGGTCAGCACCAGGGGAATCTCGAACCCGGCCGCGTGCAGCTGCGCCAGGGCGGTGGCCGCGAACTCCGGCGTACCGGCGAAGACGACGCGCATGGGTGGCGGCTAGGGCCGCTCCTCGTCGCGCGACTTCTTCAGCATCTTGGTCTTGATGCGGTCGCGCTTGAGCGGGCTGAGGTATTCGACGAACACCTTTCCCATCAGGTGGTCCATCTCGTGCTGAACGCACACCGCGAGCAGGCCTTCGGCGTCGAACTCGATGGTCTCGCCCGCGCGGTTGAGCGCGCGCACGCGCACGCGGGCGTGGCGCTGCACCTTGTCGTAGATGGTCGGCACCGACAGGCAGCCCTCGTCTCCGACGTGCATCTCCTCGCTGCGCATGACCAGTTCGGGGTTGATCAGCACCCGCGGCTCGTCGCGGCTCTCGGACGTGTCGATGACGATCACGCGCTCGTGCACGTCGACCTGCGTGGCCGCCAGGCCGACGCCTTCGGCCTCGTACATGGTCTCGATCATGTCGTCGACCAGGCGCCGGATGCGCTCGTCGACCTGGGCGACCGGCTTGGCCACGGTGTGCAAGCGCGGATCGGGGTAGCGGAGGATGTTCAGTCGGGCCATTTGTATCCAGTCGATTCTGCCGGAAGCGCTTGTGGAGTGCGCGCAACGAGATGGTCCGTGACAGGCCTCACACCTCAGCCCATCACGACCCAGTTTCGTTGCGATATCAAGGGTTTAGAGGCAGAATCTTCGAAACTGTATGAGCATTTTCGCCGAATGCGGGCCGGGCTCGGAGCGTTCGGCTCAGCAACCCTAGGGCGAGACGGTTTCTGACCGTGCCGCCGGAGAACCGCCCCCATGATGCGTCGCCAGACCCTCGTCTCCCCTGCCCGCCGGGCCGCTGCGCTCGGGACGGCCATCGGCGCCATGCTGTTCGCTGCATCGGCGTCGGCGGTGAATTATCCGGTCACGCCGCAGCAGCGCAGCACGGCCCAGCAGGTCGCACAGGCTGGCGTGCCGCTGTCGGAGCTGGCTGCCAATGCGCCGGACTCCTACACCGTCAAGAGCGGAGACACGCTGTGGGGCATCTCCAGCCTGTTCCTCAAGTCACCGTGGCGCTGGCCCGAGCTGTGGGGCATGAACCTCGACCAGATCCGCAACCCGCACCTGATCTACCCGGGGCAGATCCTGTTCCTCGACAAGAACGGTGGCCGCGCCCGCCTGCGCGTCGGTCAGGCCGTGGGGCCGGACGGCACCGTCAAGCTGTCGCCGCGCATCCGTGCTTCGGGCCTGGGTGACGGCTCGATCCCATCGATTCCCTTCCACCTGATCGAGCCGTTCCTGAACGAGGCGGTGATCTTCCAGGCCAACGAGCTCGAGTCTGCGCCGCGCATCGTCGGGACGCAGGAAGGCCGCGTCATGCTGGGCCGCGGCGAGCTGGCCTACGTGCGCGGCGAAGTCGCCCAGCAACGCGAGTTCCGCATCTTCCGCGAGCCGAAGCCGCTGCGCGACCCGACGACCAAGGAGATCCTCGGCTACGAGGCCGCCTATGTCGGTGCCGCCGAGTACGTGCGCCCGGGCGAGACGCGCAACGGCGCCGATGGCAAGCCGGAGATCGTGCCGGCGACCTTCAGCGTCACGTCGATCAAGCAGGAAGCCGGCGTCGGCGACCGCTTGGCGCCGATGCCGCCGCGCGAGTTCAGCAACTACGCACCGCATGCGCCTCAAGGGCCGATGGCCGGGCAGATCGTCTCCATCTACGGCGATGCGCTGACCGCGGGTCAGAACCAGATCGTCGCGCTCAACAAGGGCTCGGCCGACGGCGTCGAGCGCGGCCATGTGCTCGCGCTGTGGTCCGATGGTGCGCGTGTGATCGACAAGACCGATCCGTCGCGCCCGACCATCAAGCTGCCCGACGAGCGTCACGGCATGCTGTTCGTGTTCCGCGTGTTCGACCGCATGTCGTACGCGCTGATCCTGTCGGTGCAGGCGCCGGTCAAGGCGGGCGACCGCTTCACCCAGCCCTGAGCGCGTTCCGGCCTCGCCGCTGACCGGCAGCGATGCAGGCCCGCGACTGGGACGCCGGGGAACTCGCCGCCTGGTTGCGGCTGATCGAGACTCCCGGCATCGGCCGCGAATCGGTGCGGCAACTGCTGGCCGCCTTTGGTTCACCGCAAGCCGTGCTGGCCGCCAGCACGCCCGATCGGCGCACCGTGGTCGGCCCGGCAAAGGCGGCGGCGCTGGAACAAGCGGACGACCAGCACGAGGCGCGGCTCGCGACGACGCTGGCCTGGCTGGCCATCGACGACGGTCTGCAGCGTCACGTCCTGTCGCTCGGCGACCGCGAGTACCCAGCCGCGCTGCTGGAGGCCGGCGATCCGCCGGTGCTGTTGTATGCCGTCGGCCGCATCGAAATGTTGAAGGCGGCCTCGCTGGCCGTCGTCGGCAGTCGCAACCCGACCCCGCAGGGGCGCGAGAACGCGGCCGGCTTCGCTGCGGCGCTCGGCCACGCCGGACTGACCGTGGTGTCGGGCATGGCGCTGGGCGTGGACGGGGCTGCACATGCGGCGGCCCTGGGAACGCCGGCCAGTACCGTGGCCGTGGTCGGCACCGGGCTGGACATCGTCTATCCGCGACGCCACCACGACCTGGCACGGCGCATCGCCAGCAACGGCTTGGTCGTCAGCGAGTACTCGCTCGGCACACCACCGCTTCCGGCCCAGTTCCCTCAGCGCAACCGCATCATCGCCGGCTTGAGCCTGGGGACGCTGGTCGTCGAAGCCACCTTGCAGTCCGGCTCGCTGATCACCGCGCGTCTGGCCGCAGAGGCCGGGCGCGACGTCTTTGCGATCCCGGGTTCCATCCACTCGGTCCAGTCGCGCGGATGCCACGCCCTGATCAAGCAAGGCGCCAAGCTGGTCGAGACCGCCCAGGACGTGCTCGACGAGTTGCAACTCGGCCCCATCGGACGCACCGACCCGCCGCCGGCGAGCGACCGTGAAGCAGCGGCAGAGCCGCCGCTGCTGCAGGCCCTCGGCCACGACCCGATCGCGCTGGACGAACTGATCGGGCGCACGGGCTGGAGTGCCGCGGAGCTGAACGTGCGCCTGCTGGAACTCGAACTGCAGGGACAGGTCGCCCGCCTGCCCGGTCAGCGCTTCCAGCGCCTGGTGCGTAGCTGACCCCGCCACCGGAGGGTCTCCGCCAAACTTCACGCCCCCCGCCCGATAGGGCTGGGGTATAGTGGTTTCATGTTCGACGTGCTCGTCTACCTGTACGAAAACTACTGGCGGCCCGATGCGTGTCCTGACCACGACCAGCTGACCCGCAAGCTGTCGTCCGTCGGCTTCGAGTCGGACGAGATCCAGGAAGCGCTGCGCTGGCTTGACGGCCTGGCGGATGCCTCCGAGTCCTACGTCGGTGAACAGGGCGGCAACGCCTTGCGGGTCTACTCTCCGCAGGAGCAAGAGCACCTCGGCGAGGAGTCGATCGGCTTCATCAGCTTCCTCGAATCCGCCGGCGTGCTTCCGCCGCCGATGCGCGAGATGGTGATCGACCGCGCCAGCGCGATCAGCGGCGGCCCGATCGACCTCGAAGACCTGAAGATCATCGTGCTGATGGTGTTCTGGAGCCTCGGCGAAGAACCCGACGCGCTGATCCTCGACGAACTGTTCGTCGCGCCCGAGGACCGCCTGATTCACTGAGACGGCGTCTTGCCGTCGCGGAGCGTCAGTTCAGCAGCCGCGTCGGATCGACGTCGAGCTTGGCCAGAGCGCTGCGCGTGGCCTTCACCGTCAGCGACTCGTCCTGCGCCGGCACCAGCAGGCCGGCCTGCAGGAACGCCGCGAGGCGATGCTGCTGGAACAGGATGCCGCGGCCCTGCGGCGACACGAACAACGTGAGCTGCTTGCGCAGGCCCTGCCACGCCAGCTGCACCTGCTCGTTGCGGCCGCGGTAGTCGAGCATGTACCAGCTGCCGACCTGAAGTTCGCGCGCCCAGGCGAGCATCGCCGGCGTGGGCATCGAGCCGCCCTCGCCCACCACTTCGAGCTCGGAGCTCTCGTGGCCGGACAGGTCCAGCACCATCGATTCGTCGATCTCGACGTCGGCCGCCTCGGGCAGCAGTTCCTCGAGCGTCTCGAGCCGGCCCATCAGCTCCTCGAGGCGCTCATGCGGAATCACCGCCGCCTTGGCGGTGAAGGCTGCGGCCAGCGAGTTGTTCAGCTTCTGGATGTGCTCGTCCTGTTTCTCGACCGGAACACCGGCGTGCTCCATGCCTTCGCGCAACGTCTTGAGCAGCGGCGGCAGCCGGCGGATCACCTCGGCACGTTCCTCGCGCGAGACCTTGGCGCTGGCCGACCAGATCAGGTCGGCCGCGGCGCGCTTCATGGTCTTGGTCTGTTCGCTCTGGGCGCCGCCGGACTTCACGGCGGTCATGGCCAGCACGTCGGCCCAGACCTGGAACAGGAATTCGCGCACGCCCTCCTGCACCGGCACCTCGTTGAGCATCTTGCGCAGCTCGATGGTGTACTGGATCGCCATCGTCTCGCGCTGCTCTACCTGCTGCGCCAGCGACACACCCTTGCGCGAGGCCTCGTTGGCGTTCTTGAAGTAGTGCTCGAGGAACTTCTCGAACTCGGTCAGCACGGTCTGGAAGACGCGCCGCCCGGTGTCCGGGTAGGCCTCGACGACCTGCACGACGCGCTTGATCTCCTTCTCGAGCAGGTCGGCAACGGCGCGGCCGGTTGCATCGAACCCCATCACGCAGGCGCCCATGCGGTCGATCAGCTTGCGCGCTGGGTGGTCGACGGTCGCGAAGAAGTCGGGCTCGCTGACCGCCACGCGCAGCACCGGCATCTGCAGGCGCGCGAACCACACACGCACCGTCGCCGGGATGCGCTCCTCGGTGAGGATGCTCTGGAACAGCAGGGCGACGATCTCGATCGTCGCGCGCTCCACCGGCGTGGTGGCGGCCTGCTTCAGCGCCTGCTTGCGCTGGTGCAGTTCCTCCAGCATGGCCGGCGTGCTGACCGCGCCGGCGTCGGGCCGGGAGCCAGCCACCGGCGACAGCCGCCGGGCAATGCCCTGCTGGGCATCGGAGATCGCGGCGCGCAGCGCGGGCGAAGTCGGCGCCGGGTGACCGCTGGCCTGCTGCGTGGCGACGAACTCCGGCAGCTGCCGGCCGATCAGCTTGTTCAGCCGCCCAAGCACCGCCTCGGCATGGTCGATGCCGCGGGCCAGCGGGCCGGCGCGGGTCATCAGCCGGGTCTCCTCGCCAACGCCCATGCGCCCGTGGCCGGACGTGGTCGCACCCGGCAGCGTGTGCGTGCCCGATGCCATCGACCCCACCCAGCCCGAGTTCGCCGAGCGGCGGATGTACGGGCGCAGATCGACCTCGGGCATCACCCGGCGCTGCACCAGCCAGGCATTGATCTCGTGGTAGCCCTCTTCGACGAACTGCGCGAACTCCTCGTGCAGCACCGCCTGCAGCAGCCGCCAGGTGTCCAGGCTCAGGCCGGCGGCGCGCCACGAGGCCGTGGCGATGCGGGCCAGCACATGCGGGCGGAAAGCATCGTTCGGGTCGAGCTCATCGCGCTTCTCGAGCTGGTTGATCCGGGAGCGCAGGTCGCTGAATTCCCAGGAGGAACGGTCCATCATCGCCAGCGCCAGGCGCGAACTCAGAATCTCGTGCTCGATGGTGTCGTCGTCGACCAGGCTGAGGCTGGCGCCGCGGTTGGACGGGCTGGGCAGGTCGCCCGGCCGCGAGGCCGACACCATGCCGCTGTTCAATCCGCTGCGCAGCATGGAAATCATGCCCTGCTGCCAGAACGGGGCCGCCTTCTGCAGGTCGAGCACCATGTCGCGGCGCTTCATCGACAGCGCAGGCTCTGCAGCCTGGCCGGACAGCGCCCTGGCGCCCTTTTCGACCGCCTGCACCACGCCAGGCAGGCCCCGCAGAGCCCCTTCGACGTAGGCGCGCCGGGCCTGCTGGGCCAACGCGGACTGGGTCGCGGGCGTCATCGCCATTGGGTGGGGTGCGGCTCGATGCTCGGGGGGGTTTGCCCGGACACTCTACACCACGGCTCCGGCGTTCGGATCGTCCGGATCGGTTTCCTTCGGGCCCTGTCGCACCAAGTCCTCACGCTTGACACCCAGCCACATCGCGATGGCCGCGGCGACGAACACCGACGAGTAGATGCCGAACAGGATGCCGATCATCAGCGCCAGCGCGAAGTAGTGCAGCGTGGCGCCGCCGAAGATGTACATCGACACCACCATCATCAGCGTGCTGCCGTGGGTGATGATGGTGCGGCTGATGGTGCTGGTGATGGCGTGGTCGATGACCTCGCGCGAGTCGAGCTTGCGGTACTTGCGGAAGGCCTCGCGCACCCGGTCGAAGATGACCACCGACTCGTTGACCGAGTAGCCCAGCACGGCGAGCACTGCGGCCAGCACGGCCAGCGAGAACTCCCACTGGAAGAAGGCGAAGAAGCCGACGATGATGACCACGTCGTGCAGGTTGGCGACGATGCCGGCCACCGAGAACTTCCACTCGAAGCGCACGGCGAGGTACAGCATGATGCCGATCACCGTGGCCAGCAGCGCGTAGGCACCGTCGCGGGCCAGCTCGGAACCCACCGACGGGCCGACGAACTCGCTGCGCTGCAGCTTCACCGGCTCGGCGCCGGGCTGACCGCAGACCACCTTGCTGACGGCTTCACCCTTGTCGGTGGTCAGCTGCACGGTGCTGGTCTTGGCGCCCTCGGCGGCGCACAGCGCGTCGAACACGCGGCTGACCACCTCGCCCTGCTTGACGTCGCCGCGCACCGGCAGGCGGATCAGCACGTCGCGCGAGGTGCCGAAGTTCTGCACCTGGACCTCGCCGAACTTCAGGGCGTCGACGGCGCCGCGCACCTTCTCGAGCTGCGCCGTCTGCGCGTACTCGACCTCGACCACCGTGCCGCCAGTGAACTCGATCGACAGGTGCAGCCCGCGCGTGGCGATGAAGAACACCGCAGCGAGGAAGGTGACGGCCGAGATGACGTTCAGCACCAGCGCGTGGCGCATGAACGGGATGTCGCGGCGGATGCGGAAGAATTCCATGGTCGTTCCTCCTCAGGCCTTGGGGGCGGGTTCGCTGCCGACTTCGGGGGCGGGCTTCCAGACCTGGCCGATCGATACACCCTTGAGCTTCTTCTGGCGGCCGTACCAGAGGTTGACCAGGCCGCGCGAGAACATCACCGCCGAGAACATCGAGGTCAGGATGCCCAGGCAGTGCACGATCGCGAAGCCGCGCACCGGGCCGGAGCCGAAGGCCAGCAGCGCGACGCCGGCGATCAGCGTGGTGACGTTGGAGTCCAGGATGGTCGCCCAGGCCTGCTCGTAGCCGGCGTTGATGGCCTGCTGCGGTGGCTTGCCGTTGCGCAGTTCCTCGCGCACGCGTTCGTTGATCAGCACGTTGGCGTCGATCGCCATGCCCAGCGCCAGCGCGATGGCGGCGATGCCCGGCAGCGTCAGCGTCGCTTGCAGCATCGACAGCACCGCGATCAACAGCAGCACGTTGAAGGCCAGCGCCAGCGTCGAAAACACGCCGAACAGCAGGTAGTACGCACACATGAACACCGCGATCGCCGCGAAGCCGTAGAGCACGCTGTTGAAGCCCTTGGCGATGTTCTCCGCGCCCAGTGTCGGGCCGATGGTGCGCTCCTCGATGATCTCCATCGGCGCAGCCAGCGAACCCGAGCGCAGCAGCAGCGCGGTGTCGTTGGCCTCCATCGTCGTCATGCGGCCGGAGATCTGCACTCGCCCGCCGCCGATCTCGCTGCGGATCACCGGCGCGGTGACCACCTCGCCCTTGCCCTTCTCGAACAGCAGGATCGCCATGCGCTTGCCGACGTTGTCGCGCGTGATGTCGCGGAAGATGCGCGAGCCCTTGGCGTCCAGCGTCAGGTTGACGGTCGGCTCCTGCGTTTGGCTGTCGAAGCCGGCCTGCGCATCGACCAGGTTCTCGCCGGTCAGGATCACCTGGCGCTTGAGGATCAGCGGCGAGCCGCCGCGCTCGACGTAGCGCTCGGTGCCGAAGGGCACCGGGCCGCTGCCGGCGGCAGCCGCCGCTGCCTCGGCGCTGTCCTCGACCATGCGCACTTCCAGCGTCGCGGTGCGGCCGATGATGTCCTTGGCCTTGGCGGTGTCCTGCACGCCGGGCAGCTGCACCACGACCCGGTCCAGGCCCTGCTGCTGGATCACTGGCTCGGCCACGCCCAGCTCGTTGACGCGGTTGTGCAGCGTGGTGATGTTCTGCTTGACCGCCGTCTCCTGCACCTTGCGCGCCGCCTCGGGCTTGAGCACGCCGGAGAGCTTGAAGTCGCTGCCATCGGCGGCGTCGGTCCAGGTCAGGTCGGGCAGCTGATCGGTCAGCAGGCCGCGCGCGGCAGCCAGCGTCTCGCGGTCGCGGAAGCGGATGTCGACGTTGTTGCCATCGCGCGTGATGCCCGCGTGGCGCAGGTTCTTGTCGCGCAGCAGCGTGCGGATGTCACCGGTCAGCGCTTCCGCCTTCTTGGTCAGCGCCGACTTCATGTCGACCTGCATCAGGAAGTGCACGCCGCCGCGCAGGTCCAGGCCCAGGTACATCGGCAGCGCATGCAGCGAGGTCAGCCACTGCGGCGAGCGCGACAGCAGGTTCAGCGCGACGATGTAGCTCGGGTCGGCCGGATCGGGGTTGAGCGACTTGCTGATCGCGTCCTTGGCCTTGATCTGCGTGTCGGTGGTGGTGAAGCGCGCCTTCACCGAGTTGCCATCGAGCTGCACGAAGTCGGCCTGGATGCCGGCATCCTTCAGCGCCTGCTGGACCTTGGGCACCAGGCTGCCGTCCACCTTCAACGTGGCCTTGCCGCTGCTGACCTGCACGGCAGGCGCTTCGCCGAAGAAGTTCGGCAAGGTGTAGAGCAATCCGACGATCAGCGCGACCAGCAGGATCGCGTACTTCCACAGCGGGTAGCGGTTCATGACGGCTTCCTTGCCGGTGGTGGCCGGCTCCCGGCACGGCTCGGTCCGCCAGGGGCGGACCGCCTCGTCAAGCGAGGGCCGGGCGGGTGATTACTTGAACGTGCCCTTGGGCAGCACCTGCACGATCGCCGTGCGCTGCACCTGGATCTCGACGCCGCTGGCGACCTCGACGTGCACGAAGGTCTCGGCGAGCTTGGCGACTCGACCGACCATGCCGCCGCCGGTGACGACCTCGTCGCCCTTGGCCAGCGCGTCGATCATGGCCTTGTGCTCCTTCTGCCGCTTCATCTGCGGCCGGATCATCACGAAGTAGAGCACCACGAACATCAGCAGCAGCGGGAGCATGCTGCCCAGGCTGCCGAGGAAGGAATCGGGAGCGGCGGCAGGCGCCGGCGCCTGCGCGAATGCTTGGGAGATGAACACGGGGACGTCCTCAGGTGATCGCCCCCGGGATGCCGGGGGCAAAACCCGCGGATTGTACGGGCCGGGGTTCAGCCCCCGCGCAATGCCCGGGCAACCTCGTTGGCGCCCTGCTCGCTGCCGCTGCCGGGCACGATTTCCTCGCTGCGGTCGGAGATCTCGCCGAACCGGGCGGCCACCTGCTCGGCCGCGTCCTCCCCGGTGCCGATGTGCGCGCCGGTGGTCATCGTGATGTAGGCGCGCTCGAAGGTGCCGGCCCCGGCACAGAGGATCGCCCGCGTCGGCGCATCGGCCGAGACGAGGTGGATCAGCCCCGGCGTCACCGCCTCCGGCGCCAGTTTCTCCAGCACGGCCGCCGGCATCAGGCCTTCGGTCATGCGGGTCGCGGCGGTCGGCGCCAGGCAGTTGACCCGGATGCCGTCCTTCGCACCTTCCAGCGCCAGCGTCTGCATGAAGCCGACCAGGGCCATCTTGGCTGCGCCGTAGTTGGTCTGGCCGAAGTTGCCGTACAGGCCCGACGACGAGGTCGTCATGACGATTCGGCCGTACTTTTGCGCCCGCATGATGGGCCAGACGGCATGGGTGCAGTTCACCGCGCCCATCAGGTGCACGTCGACGACGAGCCGGAAGTCGGCCAGGTCCATCTTCGCGAAGCTCTTGTCGCGCAGGATGCCGGCGTTGTTGACCAGGATGTCGATGCGTCCCCAGAGCGCCATCGTGTCGGCCACCATCGCGGCGACGCCGGCTTCGTCGGTCACCGACGCGGCGTTGACCACTGCGGTGCCGCCGGCGGCCTCGATCTCGCGCACCACCAGTTCGGCGGCACTCAGCGTCTGCCCGTCGGCCACCCGGCCGAAATCGTTGACCACCACCTTGGCGCCACGCGCCGCCAGGGCCAGCGCGTGCTGGCGGCCCAGGCCACCACCCGCGCCGGTGACGATGGCCACCTGGCCGTCGAATCGAATGCTCACAGAGGTCCTCTCCCTTGTCGGTTCACTGGTCTGTTCACTTGGCCGCCAGGCCCAGGCGCTCGATCAGCGCCTTGTCCTTGGCGTAGGTTTCCGCGGCCCATTTTGCATAGTCCTCGCCGCTGCGGTACCAGGGGTCCTGGTTGAGCTGCTCGAGCAGTTCGAGGTGCTTGGGGTCGTCCATCGCCTTCTTGAAGGCATCGTGCAGGGTCTTCATCACCGCCGGGTCCATGCCCTTCGGGCCCACCAGGCCGTAGGGCGAGCTCGAGACCACGCCATAGCCGAGGTCCTTTGCGGTCGGCACGCTCGGCCAGCGCTTGGTACGGTTCTCGCCGAAGGTGACCAGCAGGCGCATCTGGCCGCCGTCGACGAACTTGTCCCAGCCGGTGGCGTCGCTGGCTGCCATCACGTGGCCGCCGATCAGAGACTGCATCAGATCGGCATTGCCCTTGTAGGGCACGTGCGTGAGCTGCACCTTGGCCGCCGCCGCCACCTCTTCCATCAGCAGGTGCGGGCTGGTGCCGTTGCCGGTCGAGCCGTAGTTGACCGCCCCCGGCGCCTTGCGCGCCGCATCGACGTAGTCGGTGAAGCTCTTGTGCGGCGAGTCGGCCTTGACCACGAAGCCGAAGGTGTAGCCCGACACACCGAGGATGAAGCTGAAGTCGTTGATCGGATGCCACTGCTGCTTGGTCATGTGCGGGATGCGCAGCATGCCCATCGGAAACTGGGCGATGGTGTAGCCGTCGGGCTTGGCCGTCAGCGCCATCGTGCCCGGGCCGAGCGTGCCGCCGGCACCGGGCTGGTTGTTGACGATCACCGGCTGCCCGAGGTGGCGGCCGGCGATCTCGGCCAGACCCCGCAGATGCCGGTCGGTGGAGCCGCCAGCCGGCCAGGGCACGATCAGCGTGATCGGCTTGCTCGGGAAGGCCTGGGCCAGCGCCGAAGGCGAGGCGAAACAGGCGGCGGCACCGGCCAGCGCGGCGGCAATCAGTCGGCGGCGCAGCAGCGCCGTCGTGGCGTTCGGGTTCATGGGTCGTGTCCAGCGGTTCGAGAAGAGGGCGATGATCCCGAGGGCGCCCGCCCGGCGCCATTGGGGACATTCCGTCGAACCTGTCACTCCCGCGACACCCGCCGTCAGGCCCGCTTGCGCGGCGCTGACGCCCGAGCCTATCGTTTCCCCGGGGTGTCCAGCGTCGTGAGGCGCCTTAATATCCGTTTGTGCTTATATAGCGATCTTTCTCCCCACCCCCGCTTCTGGAGATCCCGTGGACCGCGACTCCCCCCTGCCCGGCCGGCTGCAGCGCGCACCGGAGGGTTTCGTCGACAAGGCCGGCGTGCGCACCGTCTTTGCGGAAGCGCGCCAAGGCCGCCGGGACTTCATCCGCAGCGCCTTCGCCGCCGCGGCCGCGGTCGGCGTCACTGCACCGGCCGCTGCGCAGTCCAACCCGATTCCCGCCACCGGCGGCGACCCGAACATCCTGGAACTGCCCGAGCACAGCAAGGGCCTGGGCCAGCCGGTGGCGACCGACGGCTACGGCAAGCCGTCGAAGTACGAGGCCAACGTGCAGCGCCGCCCCAGCCCGGGGCTGACGCAGACGGCACAGGCCTCGGTGTCCTTCGCGCCGCTGCAGTCGCTGTTCGGCATCGTCACACCGGCCGGCCTGCATTTCGAGCGGCACCACCAGGGCTGGTGGGACATCGACCCGTCCAAGCACCGCCTGATGCTCAACGGCTCCGACCCGTCGCTGCTGAAGAAGTCCATGGTCTTCGCGATGGACGAGATCATGCGGCTGCCCAGCGTGTCGCGCTTCCACTTCATCGAGTGCGGCGCCAACACCGGCATGGAGTGGGGCAACGTCGCCGTACCGACGGTTCAGTACACCCACGGCATGCTGTCGTGCAGCGAGTTCACCGGCGTGCCGCTGCGCGTGTTGTTCGACCTGGCCGGTGTCGACTACAAGCGCGCCCGCTTCGTGCTCGCCGAAGGCGCCGACGGCTCCTCGATGACGCGCACCATCCCGATGGAACTGGTCGAGTCCGGCGAGGTGCTGGTTGCCTACGGGCAGAACGGCGAGATGCTGCGGCCGGAGAACGGCTACCCGCTGCGCCTGGTGGTGCCCGGCGTGCAGGGCGTGAGCTGGGTGAAGTACCTGCGCCGCATCGAGGTGGGCGACAAGCCCTACGGCACCAAGGACGAGACCATTCACTACGTCGACCTGATGCCCGGCGGCCTGCACCGCCAGTACTCGAGCACCCAGGAGGTGAAGAGCGTGGTGACCACGCCCTCGGGCGGGCAGGTTCTGCTGGACAAGGGCTTCTACAACGTCTCCGGCCTCGCCTGGTCGGGCCGCGGGAAGATCGCCAAGGTCGACGTGTCGGTCGACGGCGGGCGCCACTGGCGACCGGCGCGCCTCGAAGGGCCGGTGATGGCGAAATGCCTGACGCGCTTCAACATCGACTGGGTGTGGGATGGCAAGCCCGCCCTGGTGCAGAGCCGCGCCACCGACGAGACCGGCCACGTGCAGCCGACCTACCGGCAGAACCGCGCGGTGCGAGGCACACGCTCGATCTATCACAACAACTCCATCCAGTCGTGGCTGGTGCAGGAAAGCGGCGAGGTGAAGAATGTCCAGCTCTCGTAGCCTGCTGACCGCAGCGCTGCTGGCCCTGGCCGCCGCCGGTGCCACCCAGGCCCAGACTCCCTTCCCGGGCATCGGCCGCGAAGCCACGCCCCGCGAAGTGGCCGCCTGGGACATCGACGTGCGCCCCGACTTCAAGGGCCTGCCCAAGGGCCAGGGCTCGGTCAGCCAGGGCCAGGACGTGTGGGAGGCGAAGTGCGCGTCCTGCCACGGCGTGTTCGGCGAGGCGAACTCGACCTTCTCGCCGCTGGTCGGTGGCACGACCCGAGAGGACGTCAAGACCGGCCGCGTCGCGCGCCTGACCGACCCGGGCTTCCCCGGCCGGACGACGCTGATGAAGGTCTCGACGGTGTCGACGCTGTGGGACTACATCAACCGCGCGATGCCCTGGACGGCGCCGAAATCGCTGACGCCGGACGAGGTCTACGCCGTCACCGCCTTCCTGCTGAACCTGGGCGACATCGTGCCGGCCGACTTCGTGCTCAGCGACGCCACCATGGCGCAGGCCCAGGCGCTGCTGCCCAACCGCAACGGCATGACCACCGACCATGCCCTGTGGCCGGACGGCAAGTCGCGCAAGCCCGACGTGCAAGGTTCGACGTGCATGCGCAACTGCGCGGTCGAGCCGACGCTGGCCTCGTTCCTGCCCGACCATGCGCGCAACGCGCACGGCAACCTCGCCGAGCAGAACCGCCTGGTCGGTGCGCAGCACGGCGCCGACACCACCCGCCCGCCGGGCGCGCCGGCAGCGGCACCGGCCACCGCCCCGGCGGCCCGACCGGCAACGCCGGCCGCCGTCGCGCTGCTGGGCAAGAACGGCTGCACGGCCTGCCATGGCATGGACACGAAACTCGTCGGCCCGGGCTTCGCCGAGATCGCGAAGAAGTACGCCGGCCAGGCCGATGCGGCTGGCTACCTGGCCGGGAAGATCCGCGCGGGTGGCAGTGGCGTGTGGGGCGCGATCCCCATGCCGCCGCAGAGCCTGACCGAAGCGGAAGCAAAATCCATCGCGCAGTGGCTGGCGGATAGCGCGAGGAAGTAGTTCCTCCCATGACGCGACACACGCCTTCCCCCTAACATCCACCGATTCCTCAGGAGAACACATGCAAACCCGTCGAGACATGCTGGCGCGCAGCGCGTCCCTGGCTGCCGCGCTGGCCGGCCTGGGCCTGCTGCCGCAGACCGCCCTGGCCAACTGGTCGCAGGCCGCCTTCGATGCCAAGAACATGGGCGACCTCATGAAGGCGCTGGGCACCGCCAACCCGACCGAGAGCAAGGACGTCACCATCACCGGGCCCGACATCGCCGAGAACGGCGCCGTCGTGCCGGTCGGCGCCGCCACCACGCTGCCCGGCGTGAAGCGCCTGCTGCTGCTGGTCGAGAAGAACCCCAACATGCTGGCCGCCGTGTTCGACGTCACCGACGCGGTCGAGGCCAACATCTCCACCCGCGTGAAGATGGGCCAGTCGTCCAACGTGTTCGCCGTCGCGATCACCGCTGACAACAAGGTGCTCTACGCGGCCAAGGAAATCAAGGTCACGCTCGGGGGCTGTGGCGGCTGAGTCCCACCCCTCCGAGACCGACCCTTCAACGAATCCCAGGAGATACACATGGCAGACCCGATGCGCATCCGCGCCCAGGCGCAAGGCGATAAGACCACCGTGCGCGTGCTGATGAGCCACGAGATGGAAACCGGCCAGCGCAAGGACGCCGCCGGCAAGACGATTCCCGCCTGGTTCATCCAGGAAGTCAGCGCAACCCACAACGGCAAGCCGGTGATGACCGCGCAGTGGGGCCCGTCGGTGGCGAAGAACCCCTTCCTGCAGTTCACGATCAAGGGCGCCAAGGCCGGCGACAAGGTCGCGATCAGCTGGAAGGACAACAAGGGCGACAGCCGTACCGACGAAGCCACCGTCAGCTGACCGGAGCCGCCGCATGCGCCGCCTGATCCTCACCACCGCCCTGGCCGTCGCGACGACGCCCGCCCTCGCGCAGAAGAGCGCCGCCGACGGCATCGCCGAATACCGCGCGATGCTGGCCGACGGCAACCCGGCCGATCTGTTCGAAGCCAAGGGCGAGGCTCTGTGGAAGCAGAAGCGCGGCCCGAAGAACGCCACGCTCGAGCAGTGCGACCTGGGCAAGGGCCCGGGCGTGGTGAAGGGGGCGTTCGTCGAACTGCCGCGCTGGTTCGCCGACACGAAGAAGGTGCAGGACCTGGAGACTCGCCTGGTCACCTGCATGGAGACGCTGCAGGGCTTCAACGCCGCGGAGATCGCCGCCACGCCCTTCGGCAAGGGCGAGCAGGCCAACCTGACCGCGCTGGCCACCTGGGTGGCGGCGGAGTCGCGCGGGCTGCGCTTCAGCCTGCCGCAGGGCCACGCCGACGAGAAGAAGATGTACGAGATCGGCAAGCGCGTGTTCTTCTACCGCGCCGGGCCGATGGACTTCTCCTGTGCCTCCTGCCACGGCGAAGACGGCAAGCGCATCCGCCTGCAGGACCTGCCCAACCTGACGAAGAACCCCGGCGACGGCGTCGGCTTCGCCGCCTGGCCGGCCTACCGCGTCAGCAACGGCCAGATGTGGAGCATGCAGCTGCGCCTGAACGACTGCTACCGCCAGCAGCGCTTCCCCTACCCGGGCTTCGGCAGCGAGCCGACCATCGCCGTCTCGGTGTTCATGGGCGTCAATGCCCGCGGCGCCGAGTCGATCGCCCCGTCCATCAAGCGCTGAACGAACGAGACACCGCGATGAAGACCTTTCCCCTGATCGCCGCCCTGCTCGGCGCCGCCGTGCTCGTTGCCGGCTGCGCCACCGTGCCCTCCGCCGCCGAGCTCGACCAGCTCACCACGCAGCTGATGAAGGCCTCGTTCCGCGACGAAGGCATCGCCAAGGCCAGCCGCCTCGACCAGGACCTGGGCCAGAAGGCCTGCTCGTCCGACAAGCCCCCGAGCGAGGCCGTGGCCAAGCAGATCGAGGCCGAGTCGCTGGCCGGCATCCAGTGGCCCGCCGGCGGTCGCTACATCGGCGACTGGCGCGAAGGCGAGAAGCTGGCGCAGAGCGGCCGCGGCATGACCTGGACCGATGCCTCCGCCGACCCGAAGGCCAACGGCGCCAACTGCTACAACTGCCATGAGATCGACAAGAAAGAGATCTCCTACGGCACCATCGGCCCGAGCCTGTGGAACTACGGCAAGCTGCGCGGCGTGAAGGACGTGGCCGACCCGGCCACCGCGGCCATCGTGCAGTACACCTGGGGCAAGATGTGGAACAGCAAGGCCTACGCGGCCTGCTCGAACATGCCGCGCTTCGGCCACATGAAGCTGCTCAACGAAGACCAGCTGCGCCACGTGATGGCCCTGCTGCTCGACCCGAAGTCGCCGGTCAACCAGTGATCTCCGAAGAGCCCGCGGACGCGGGCTTTTTGATCACTTGAACATAAGTCAACGCTTATCATGAGTCTGAGCAAACGCGATTTCCTGCAGGTGCTGGGTGCGGCCGGCGTGGCCGGGATGGGCCTGTCGCGCCACGCGCAGGCCGACGCCGCGACGGCCGAGCAGGCGCTGTACGAACTGCCGCGCTTCGGCAACGTGTCGCTGCTGCACATGACCGACTGCCACGCGCAGCTGCTGCCGATCCGCTTCCGCGAGCCGAGCGTGAACCTCGGCATCGGCAGCATGGCCGGCGAGCTGCCGCACCTGGTCGGCGAGCACCTGCTGAAGAAGGCCGGCCTGCGGCCCGGCACGGCGAACGCCCACGCCTACAGCTTCATCGACTTCGAGACCGCATCGCAGCGCTACGGCAAGGTCGGCGGCTTCGCCGAGCTGGCCACGCTGGTCAAGCGCATGAAGGCCAGCCGCCCGGGCGCGCTGCTGCTCGACGGCGGCGACACCTGGCAGGGCTCGGCCACGTCGCTGTGGACGAACGCGCAGGACATGGTCGACGCCTGCAAGCTGCTCGGCGTCGACGTGATGACCGGCCACTGGGAGTTCACCTACGGCATGGAGCGGGTGAAGGAGATTGTCGAGCGCGACTTCAAAGGCAAGGTGGACTTCGTCGCTCAGAACGTCAAGACCACCGACTTCGGCGACCCGGTGTTCGCGCCGTACGTCATCAAGCCCATCAACGGCGTGCCGGTGGCGATCATCGGCCAGGCCTTCCCGTACACGCCGATCGCCAACCCGCGCTACATGGTGGCCGACTGGAGCTTCGGCATCCAGGACGACAACCTGCAGAAGATGGTCGACGAGGCGCGCGGCAAGGGTGCGCAGGTGGTGGTCGTGCTGTCGCACAACGGCATGGACGTGGACCTGAAGATGGCCTCTCGCGTGCGCGGTGTCGACGCCATCCTCGGCGGCCACACGCACGACGGCATGCCGGTGCCGGTGCTGGTGAAGAACGCCGGCGGCACGACCATCGTCACCAATGCCGGCAGCAACAGCAAGTTCCTCGGCGTGCTGGACTTCGACGTCAAGGGCGGCAAGGTGAGCGACTTCCGCTACACGCTGCTGCCGGTGTTCGCCAACCAGATCAAGCCGGATGCCGAGATGGCCGCGCTGATCACGAAGATCCGCGCGCCCTACGAGAGCAAGCTGGCCGAGAAGCTGGCCGTCACCGACGGCACGCTGTACCGCCGCGGCAACTTCAACGGCAGCTGGGATCAGCTGGTCTGCGATGCGCTGATGGAGGTTCAGGGCGCGCCGATCGCCTTCTCACCGGGCTTTCGCTGGGGCACCTCGCTGCTGCCGGGCGAAGCGATCACGCGCGAGCTGATGATGGACCAGCTGGCCACCACCTACTCCTACGCCACCGTCACGCCGATGAGCGGCGAGACGATCAAGACCATCCTCGAGGACGTGGCCGACAACCTCTTCAACCCCGACCCCTACTACCAGCAGGGTGGCGACATGGTGCGTGTGGGCGGACTGACCTACGCGATCGAGCCGGCCGCGAAGATGGGCTCGCGCATCAGCGACATGCGCCTGGACGGCAAGCCGCTGGACGCCGCCAAGACCTACAAGGTAGCCGGCTGGGCGCCGGTGGCCGAAGAGGCGAAGACCGCCGGCAACAAGCCGGTGTGGGACGTGGTCGAACAATGGCTCAAGGCCAAGGGCCGGGTGGCACCGCGGCGCATCAACACGCCGAAGCTGATTGGCGTACAAGGCAACCCCGGGCTCGCCTGAGCCCGCCCCACCAGGAGTTCCGATGCTGATCCGCCGCTTGTTCACTGCCCTGTTGCTGACGCTGGCCGCGGCCGGCGCCTTCGCGCAGGACAAGGTCGTCTACCACTTCGACGACGCTGCCGCGCAGGCCCTCAAGGGGCTGCGCAACATGAAGAACCACCTCGACACCGACCCGACGGCGAAGCTGACGGCGGTGACGCATGCCAACGGCGTCGACTTTCTGATGAAGGACGCCAAGGACCGCAACGGCAACCCGTACGAGGTCGCCGTGCAGGAACTGGTGGCCCGCGGCGTGAAGTTCGAGGTCTGCGAGATCACGCTGAAGAACCGCAGCCTCAAGCGCGAGCAGTTCATCGAGGAAGCGAGCTTCACGCCCTCCGGTGTCGTGCGGGTCGCCAAGCTGCAGCGCGAAGGCGCCGCCTACATCAAACCTTAGCGCGGATCACGCCGATGAGCCTGGAGTCGCTGCTCGACCGCTTCGGCCAGGCGCCGGTGCTGGCCGGCGGTGGCCTCGTCATCGGCTTCGTGTTCGGCTTCTTCGCGCAGCGTTCGCGCTTCTGCCTGCGCTCGGCAGTGATCGAGTTCGCGCGCGGCATGCCCGGCGGCAAGCTGACCGTCTGGCTGTTCGCCTTCGCGATCGCGCTGGTGGCCACGCAGGGGCTGGTCGCGCTCGGTGCAATGGACGTCGGCAACGCACGCCAGCTCGCCGCGCGCGGCAGCCTGTCAGGCGCCGCGGTCGGCGGGCTGCTGTTCGGCATCGGCATGATCCTGGCGCGCGGCTGCTCGAGCCGGCTGCTGGTGCTGGCCGCGCAGGGCAACCTGCGCTCGGTGCTGTCGGGGCTGGTGTTCGCGGTCGCGGCCCAGGCGTCGTGGACCGGCGTGCTGTCGCCCTGGCGCGAGCGCATCTCGGCCTGGTGGACGGTGGAAGGCGGCGCCTCGCGCGACCTCACCGTGCTCACCGGGCTGGGCCGCGGCGGCGCGCTGCTGTTCGGCGCGGTGTGGCTGGTGGCCGCGATCGTCTGGGCACGCCGCCAGCGTGTGGCGCCGTGGGGGTGGGCCGGCGCCAGCCTCGTCGGGGCCAGCATCGCGGCGGCATGGTGGTTCACCGCGACCATTGCGGCCACCTCGATGGAGGCCGGCCTGGCGCCGATCCAGGCGCTCAGCTTCACCGGCCCGTCGGCCGAGGTGCTGTCGCGCGTGCTGTTCGCGCCCGACAAGCCGCCGAACTTCGACCTTGGCCTGGTGCCCGGCGTGTTCCTCGGTGCCTTCGTCGCCGCCGCGCTGTTCCGCGAGCTGAAGCTGGAAGGCTTCGCCGGCGGCGCGTCGATGCGCCGCTACCTCGTCGGCGCCGTGCTGATGGGCTTCGGCGGCATGACTGCCGGCGGCTGCGCGGTGGGCGCCGGCCTGTCGGGCGCGGCGGTGTTCACCGTCACGTCCTGGGTCACGCTGACGGCGATGTGGGCCGGCGCGGCGCTCACCGACCGCCTCGTCGACCAGCATGGCCACGACTCGGCCGTGCCCCACCTCGGCGACCAGCCCGTGCCGCACAGCCGCGCCTTCACCTGACACCTCCACGACGCACCACCATGACCCTGCGCCGCCATCTGCTCGCCCTGCTTGCCACCGCCGGCCTGATCCCCGGCGCGTCTGCCGCCGACCTCACCCGCGCGGTCGAGATCGTCGAAGGCAAGTGCTTCATCTGCCACGGCGCCGACGGCGAGAGCTCCAGCCCGGTGTTCCCGCGGCTGGCGGGGCAGCACGCCAACTACGTGGCGCGGCAGCTGGCCGACTACAAGTCGGGCAAGCGCAAGAACGACACGATGCAGGCCATGGTCAGCGACCTGTCGGCCGACGACTTCCGCCTGCTGGGCATGTACTTCGAGTCCAAGCCGAGCCGCACGCACGCGGTGGCCGACCCCGAGCTCGCGCAGGTCGGCCGCTTCGTCTACAACCGCGGCAACCCGTTCTCGGGCGTCGCCGCCTGCGCCGACTGCCACGGTGCAGCGGGCCACGGCACCGACAAGCTGCCACGCCTCGGTGGCCAGCACGCCGCCTACGTCGAGAACCAGCTGAAGGCCTTCAGCAAGCGCGAGCGCACCAACGACAACGCGGTGATGCACACCATCGCCTCCAAGCTGACCGAGCTGGAGCTGAAGGCGGTGGCGTCCTACATCAGCGGGCTGCAGTAGCCCCTTCAGTCGCCCCTTCAGTCGGCGGCGACGAGGCGCTGAACCGCCTGGCGCGCCAGCGGCGCGACGACCAGCACGACGGGGAACGCGATCAGCCAGGCGGTCAGCCAGTTGCCCGCCCAATGGCGGACGAAGTCCGGATCCAGGCCGGTCGAGCGGAATGTCGAGATGCCCGAGACCAGCAGCGACATCAGCCCGGAAAGCAGCAGACCGAAGAGCATGGGCGCGTATTTCTTGGGAAACATGAGGGACCTTTCGATGGGTGAAGACGACGGGAGTCGTCGGAGGGAACGCCTGGCTCAACGCGACATCCAGGCGATGAGACCGGCCGCGAGATAGAGGCCGACGCCGAACACGGTGTGGTTGGCGAGGCTGCGAAGGCAGTTCTTCAGCGGTGTCGGCGTGCGGGATGCGGCGAATCCGGCGCCCATCGCCGGTTGCATCACGAACCAGGGTGCCACCACGGTCGCCATGCCGACCGCCACGGCGGGAAGTGCCGTGGGTTGGCCGATCCATCCGATGCCCTGGCTGGCAACCAGCAGGCCCGCGAAGACCATGCCCACGCCGTAATGCGTCAGCCAGCCCAGCGCGAGTTCGCCCGGGATCGGGGCCGCCTTGGCGATGGCCGGATGCACGATCGTCCCGCGCCCGAGGTGGCCGACCCAGCGGCCGACGAGTGCGAAGCCGAGCGAGGGGACGCCGAGCCGCCGCAGAAGCAGCAGCCATGCATCCATGACGGCGGTGGCGCCGACGCCAATCAGCGCGACGTGGACAGCGGTGTGAAGTGCGGCCATGAAGAACCTCCTTGGATTGACTTTCGAACCTCTGAAAGTCACTATAGAAGTTCAAGTCAACTTGAAGTCAAGTGCCGATGGACATTGCCGAAGTCGCGCGGCGCTCGGGCGTTCCCGCCTCGACGCTGCGGTTCTACGAAGACAAGGGGCTGATCGCCTCGCTGGGCCGGCAGGGGCTGCGGAGGCGCTTCGCGCCTGCGGTGCTCGACCAGCTGGCGCTGATCGCGCTGGGGCAGGCGGCGGGCTTCTCGCTCGACGAGATCGGCGCGATGTTCTCGCCCGACGGGGCACCGAGCATCGATCGGCAGATGCTCTGTGCCAAGGCCGACGAGATCGACGCGCGGATCAAGCGCCTGAGCGCGATGAGCCGCGGTCTGCGGCATGCCGCCGCCTGCCCGGCACCCAGCCACGCCGAGTGCCCGACCTTCCAGCGACTGCTCAAGGCCGCCGCCTCGGGAGCGATCGAGAGGCGGCAGAAGCGGGCCGGGCCGTCGCGGCCCGGCCGCTGACTCAGGCCAGCGCCAGCGCGTCGGCCCAGATGTTGTCGGCCCACGAGAGCGCGTAGCGCCCTTCGACCTGGTTGGCCGCAGCCGAGACGCCACCGGCGCCCTGCACCGGCTGGAAGGTCTTCTGCTCGGCGTTGTACTGGTGCACCGAGGCGACGTGGATCACGTCCTTCGCCGACACGAAGCTGTAGCAGGTGTTCATCACCACCGGCGTGGCGTTGACGGCCTCGCCCTTGAGCAGCTGGATGACCGCCGCCGCCGCCACCTTGGCGTGCTGGTTGGCCATGTGGCCGGACTTGGGCATGGTCGGCGCCGGGAAGGTGGCGTCGCCGAGCACGTGCACACCCGGCATCGCAGTCGACTCCATCGTCAGCCAGTTCACGCCCACCCAGCGGTTGTTGACGTTGACCAGGCCGGCGTTCTTCGCCAGGTCGGCGGCACGCTGCGGCGGAATGACGTTGAGCACGTCGGCCTTGACGTCCTCGAACTCCAGCTTGGCGGTGCCGCTGGCCACGTCGACCTCCTTCAGCTCGGCGTTCGGGCGGTACTCGAGGTTGCCGGCGTAGCGGTCCTTGAAGGCCTTTTCGAACAGCGCCTTCTTCGACTGCACTTCCGGGTTGGCATCGAGCACCAGCACCTTGGACTTCGGCTTGGCCTGCTGCAGGTAGGCCGCGACCACGCAGGCGCGCTCGTACGGCCCGGGCGGGCAGCGGTACGGCACCTTCGGGATCGAGATGGCGAACACGCCGCCGTCCTTCATGGCCTCGAGCTGCTGGCGCAGCGCGACGGTCTGCGCGCCGGCCTTCCAGCTGTGCAGGAACTTCGCCTGCGCGGCCGGGGCGGCCAGGCCGCCGACGGCCTCGTTCATGAAGTCGATGCCGGGCGAGACGATCAGCCGGTCGTAGGCCAGCGTGCTGCCGTCGGCCAGCTTCACCTTCTTGCCAGCAGCGTCGATCGTCGTGACCTCGCCCTGGACCACCTTCACGCCCTGCGCCTTCAGGCCGTCGTAGCCGCGGGTCAGGTCGCCGATCTGCTTGTAGCCGCCGAGCACCAGGTTCGAGATCGGGCAGGAGACGAAGCTGGCGTTGCGCTCGACCAGCGTCACGTCGACGTTGCCGCCCCACAGCTTCAGGTAGCGCGCCGCGGTGGCGCCGCCGAACCCGCCGCCGACCACGACGACACGGCCGATCGAAGGGCCCGAGCCGGTGCTGGCACAACCGGCCAGTGCGAGGCCGCCGAAGGCAGCGCCGGCGCCGAGCAGGCGACGGCGCGAGAGCGTGCTGTTCTGATTCATCGGGAGGCTCCTCACTTGGCGGGCTTCTGGGCGGCGAACCAGGCAGCGATCAGCTTGAGCTGCTCGTCCGTGTAGCCCTTGGAGATCTGGTGCATGATCGTCGCGGGCTGGGCGCCGCTCTTGTAGTCGGCGAGCTGCGCCAGGATCTTCTCGGCGGCGACGCCGGCCAGCGGCTTGACGTCGTTGCCGCGCACGTTGCCGTTGGTCCCGTGGCAGTTCGCGCAGGTGGCGGCCAGGTTGCGGGCCAGGTTCGGGTCCTGGCCCTGGGCATGAACCCAGGGCGCGGCCAGCGCCAGCACGGCAGCGGCCAGGGTACGGCGGTCGGGCATCGTCGGTCTCCTTGGCAATTCGAGTGGCGCGGATTGTGTGCCAAGGCGGCTCACTGGCGCGTCCGGGTTTATGCACTTGCCAGATGAGCTCGTGCGGGTTTCAAATATCAGTCAATGCGAATGTACTGTTGCTCGATGGCCCGCACGATCGTGAAAACCCTCGCCATGGCGCTGTGCTGTGCGGCAGCGGCCCTTCCGGTGCGTGCGCAGGACACCCCGGTACCCGCGGCCGTGGCGCCCGGTGTCTGGATGGTCCAGGGCGGTTCGGCGCTGGGCTCGTCGGCGAACCGCAACTTCATCTCCAACGCCGGCTTCGTGGTGACCGGCGAAGGCGTGGTGGTGATCGACGCGCTCGGCTCGCCGGCGCTGGCCGACGAGTTGCTCGCGCAGATCCGCCGCATCACGACGCAGCCGGTGCGCTGGGTCATCCTGACCCACTACCACGCCGACCACATCTACGGCCTGCAGAGCTTCAAGGCGGCGGGCGCCACGGTGATCGCCCACCGCGCCGCCGGCGCCTACCTGAACTCGGAGGCTGCCCAGCAGCGGCTGAAGGCCAGCCGCGAGGTGCTGTTCCCCTGGATCGACGAGAACACGCAGCTGGTGCCGGCCGATCGATGGATCGACGCGCCCGAGACGCTGATGCTCGGCGGCATGGCTTTCCAGCTGCAGCCGGCCGGCCCCTCGCACACGCCGGAAGACCTGGTCGTCTACCTTCCGGCGCTGCGCACGCTGTTCGCCGGCGACCTGGTGTTCCGCGGCCGCGTACCCTTCGTCGGCCAGGCCGACAGCGGGCACTGGATCGCCGCGCTGGACGCACTGCTCGCGCAGCCGATCGACGTGGTCGTGCCCGGCCATGGCCCGGCCTCGACCACTGCACGCGCCGACCTGCAGATGACCCGTGACTACCTGGCGCATCTGCGCAAGACCATGGGCGATGCCGCGCGTAACATGGAGCCGTTCGAGGAGGCCTATGCGAACGCCGACTGGTCGCGCTTCGACAAGCTGCCGCTGTTCAAGGCCGCCAACCGCATCAATGCGTACAACACCTACCTGCTGATGGAGCACGAGGCGAAATGAAGTCCCGCCGCCGCGCGTTCGTCGCCGCACTGCCGACGTGGATGGCCTGGCCCGCGCTGGCAGCGCCGGCGACCGCCGGCGAAACGGTACGCTGGCCGGAACTCTCCTTGCTCGACGGCGGCCGCTGGACGCCTGCCGCGGGCCGCGCCAAGGTGGTGGTGTTCTGGTCGGTGACTTGCCCGTTCTGCCAGCGGCACAACGCGCACATCGCCAGGCTGCACCGAGCCGCCGGCGAATCCGGCCCCCAGGTGCTGACCGTCTCGCGCGACCGCGATGCCACTGCGGTGCGCCGCTACCTGGCGGCGCACGGCTACGGCTTCCCCGTCACGCTCGACCACGACGTGCTGGCCGCTGCGCTGGCGCCGCGCCGCATCATCCCGCTGACCGCGCTCGTCGATCGCCAGGGCCGCTTCAAGCTGGCCATCCCGGGCGAGATGTTCGAGGAGGACGTGATGGAACTCCTCAAGCTGGCCTGACGACCCCGGAGACATGGCATGAAACTCCTTGCGACCGTGGCCCTGTGCGCCCCGCTGGCTGCCTTCGGCCAAGCCGGGCCGCTGTTCGCCGACGCCGACCTGCCGCTGGGCGAGAAGCTGATTCGCGAGAGTGCCTGCGATGCCTGCCACATCCGCCGCGTCGGCGGCGACGGCAGCGCGATCTACCGTCCGGCAGGCCGCATCAACGGCGCTGCGGCGTTGCGCGGCATGGTGCAGTACTGCAGCACCGAGCTGAACCTGAGCCTGTTTCCCGAAGAGGTGACCGCCATCGCGGCGGTGCTCGACCGCGACCACTACCGCTTCGAGCGCAAACGCTAGACTCGCGGCCCATGAGTTCCGACACGACGCAGCCCCCCGTGCCGGCCAGTGCCGAAGCCGACGAGGTCTTCGAGTCGGCTGCGGAGCTGTTCTCGCTGCTGTCCACGCCGATCCGCCTGAAGCTGCTGTCGGCCTTGTGCCATGGCGAACGCAATGTCTCCGAGCTGCTGGCGCAGATCGACACCACGCAGCCCAACCTGTCGCAGCACCTGGGCACGCTGTACCGGGCGCACATCCTCGGCCGGCGGCGCGAGGGCACGCAGATCTACTACCGCATCGCCAACCAGCGTGCAGTGACGCTGTGCCGCGCCGTCTGCACGCAGATGGCGCTGGAGATGGACGGCGAAGCCGAGCTGAGCGACGAGGAACGGCTGCTGCCGGCGCGCCGCCGCACGGGCTGATCGCCCACGCACCGCCCACAGACCGCCCGCGCAGACGTGGGGTGCGCCGCCGCGCCACCGGCGGCACAATCCACCGCTGGCTGAGAGCCACCCACCCGAGATGAGCACCCACTTCCGATTCCTCGCCGGTCCGCTGGCCGCGATGGCGCTGAGCCAGGCCGCGCCCTGGGCGTCGGCCGCCGGCGCCTCGGCCGAACAGGTGGTCGGCGGCATCGAGGCCGTGGTGTTCGTCTGCACGCCGATCGACCCGAAGAGCGTCAAGCCGGGGCAGGAAATGCTGCAGCGCGCCGTCGAGCAGCGCAAGCTCGACCTGGTCGCGATCCGCAAGACCGACGCCTACCGCAACAGCTACAACTCCGAGGTGAACCGGCTGCTGTCGCTGCCGCAGAAGGACCGCCTCGGCGCCTGCCAGACGGCCTGGTAGGGGCGAACCCCGTTCCACCCGAAGCGCGGGATTGCCGCGCGCGGCGCCGATGGAGACCATGGCGTCAACGCATCTGCACCACCGCGCCATGCCCGCCGCACCCGACTCCAACCCCTCCCGCAAGCTGTCACCGGCCGAGGCCCAGGAACTGCGCTGGCACGAACTGCTGCAACGCCTGCAGTCGCTCAACGCGCAGCTCGAGTACCTCAAGCTGATGATGAAGCTCGGCGTGCACTGAGCCTGCGCCGAGTTTTCGAAGGCGACGCGCCTCAGTCGTCGTCGCGATCCCCGTCCCTGTCGTGGCCGCGGCGCGGCTTCAGGCCGATCACCGTGCCCTCGCGCCGACGATCCGCCCCGCCGTACTGGCGGCCGGTCTTCAGGTCGATCACCACCCCCTGCACCGACCCGATCGTCGCGGCGCAGCCATTGCCGCCGGCTGCCCCCAGGCCGAGATGGCCGAGACTGCGCAGGGCGTCCTGCGTGGCGACGCTGAACTTGGGCTGCATGAAGGGCTCGACACCCTCGCACGAGATGGTGCCGGCGGCACTGGTCACCGACAGCCGTGGCGCGTCGATCGCCTGCTGCATCGACATGCCGTGGTCGATCAGATTGAGCGTGACGTTGAACACCGAGTTGATGATGGTCGCGCCGCCGGGCGATCCGTAGGCGGCTACCGGCTCGCGGCCGCGGAAGACGATCGCCGGCGCCATCGAGCTGCGCGGGCGCTTGCCTGCGGCGACGTCGTTCGCGCCGGGGTTGCCGGTGGCCACGTTCTTCGTCGGGTCGAAGTTGAAGTCGGTCAGCTCGTTGTTGAGCAGGAAGCCGTAGCCCGGCACGGTGATGCCGGTGCCCCAGGTGGCCTCGATCGTCGTCGTGTAGCTGACCACGTTGCCCCACTTGTCGACCACCGAGAAGTGCGTGGTGTGCGAGGGCCGGTGCTCGGTGTCCTCCTTCTCGGGCGCGAAGCGGGTGTTGCGGTCGCCATGCACCAGCGTGTCGTAGGGCAGCGGGTTGCCGGCGGCCGGCGTGGCCATGCGCGAAGTCGTGTTGATCATCGCCGAGCGCGTGGCCACGTAGTCGGGGTTCAGCAGGCCGACCTTGGGCACCGGCACGAAGTCCTCGTCGCCCATCCACACCGAGCGGTCGGCAAAGGCCAGGCGCATCGCCTCGGCCATCACGTGCAGCGTGGTCGGGCTGCCGAAGCCGAAGCCCTGTGTCGCGTCGCCGATCGGGAAGCGCTCGACCATCTCGAGCATCTGCCCGACGGTCAGGCCGCCGGAGGACGGCGGCGACATCGCCGCGACCGTCCAGCCGCGGTAGTTCACCTTCACCGGTTCACGGATGACGACGCGGTAGTCGGCCAGGTCCTGCATCGTCATGCGGCCGGCGCCTTCGGCTGCGACCGGGGTGCGCGAGCGCTGCTGCGCGGCGACGATGGCCCGGCCGATCTCGCCGCGGTAGAAGACGTCGGGGCCGTGCTTCGCGATCAGGCGCAGCGTCTTCGCCAGGTCGGGGTTCTTCAGCAGCGCACCCTCGGCCAGCGGCACGCCGCCGGGGCGGTACAGCGCCGCCGTTTCCGGCTGGAAGCCGGTGCGGCCGCCGTCGCCCGCGATGTTGGCCGCCAGGAAGCGGTTGATGGCGAAGCCCTGCTCGGCCACCGCGGCGGCCGGCGCGATCGCCTCGGCCAGGCGGATCGTGCCCCAGCGCTTGAGCGCCACGTCCAGTGCCGCGAGCGTGCCGGGCACGCCGACCGCGAGGCCGCTGGTCGAGGCAATCGTGAAGCGCTGTGCGGCCGGCACCTCGGTCAGCACGAACTGCGTCGGTGTGGCAGCGGCCGGCGCCTTCTCGCGCGCGTCGATCGCGAAGGTGCGGTCGTGGCGCGCGAGGTGGACCATCATGAAACCGCCGCCACCGATACCGGAGAACTGCGGCTCGACGACATTGAGCATGAACTGGATGGCGGCGGCAGCGTCGATCGCGTTGCCGCCGCGTGCCAGCACGTCGGCACCGGCCTTGGCGGCCAGCGGGTGCGAGACCGACACCACGCCGCCCTTGTAGCCCTGCTCGGCCCATGCGGGCGCTGGCGGGACGACCTCGGTGGTCGGCGGCAGCACGATGCCCGGCGGCGTGCCGATGGTGCGCAGCCGGTCGTGCGGACCGTGGGCAACGGCCGGCAGCGCGATCGCGAAAGCCAGCAGCCCCAGGCGCCAGCGCGCCGGGCGGTTCGATTCGGACATGGCAGCGTCTCCTCTCAGGTGGGTGTTTGTCGTGGCCGCACCCAGGCCGGACGCGGCGCAGCGATCATGCGCCGCAGCCGGAACTGCGGCCAAGCCCCCATGAAACCCCTACGCCGAGCAGGGAAGCGAGCGCTGGCTCGCCCCGTGCCCGCTTCGCCTCAGACGCCGGTCAGCACGCGCAGGTGCGCGGCCACGCTGCGTGCCAGCGCGCTGAGGTTGTAGCCGCCTTCGAGGCAGGAGACGATGCGGCCCTTCGCGTGGCGCTCGGCCACCGCCTTGATGCGCAGCGTGATCCACTCGTAGTCGGCCTCGACGAGGCCGAGCTGGCCGAGGTCGTCTTCCCGGTGCGCATCGAAACCGGCGGAGATGAAGATCATTTCCGGGCGGAATGCCTCCAGCGCCGGCATCCACTGCGCCTCGATCATCTCGCGCAGTTCGCCGCCACGGGTGTAGGGCGGGATCGGCAGGTTGACCATGTTGGTGCCCTTGGGCACCGCGCCGCTGTACGGGTACAGCGGGTGCTGGAAGAAGCTGACCATCAGCACGCGCTCGTCGCCGGCGAGGATGTCTTCCGTGCCGTTGCCGTGGTGCACGTCGAAGTCGATCACCGCCACCCGCTTCAGGCCGCGCACGTCCAGCGCATGGCGCGCCGCCACCGCCACGTTGTTGAAGAAGCAGAAGCCCATGGCCTCGTCGCGCGTCGCGTGGTGGCCGGGCGGGCGCACCGCGCAGAAGGCGTTCTCGGCGCGGCCGTCGATCACTGCGTCGGTGGCGGCCACCGCGGCACCGGCGGCGCGCAGGGCGGCCTTCCAGGTGCCGGCGTTTGCGGCGGTGTCCGGGTCCAGCGCCTTCGACTGTCCACTGGCCTCGACCTGCTCCAGCACCTCGCGCAGTTCGCTCACATAGTGATGCGTGTGCGCCAGCTCCACGTCCTTCAGGTCGACCAGCGGCGCGTCGTGGCGGGTCAGCGCGATGTCCAGGCCGGTGGCCAGCAGATGGTCGTCGATCGCGTCCAGCCGTTGCGGGCATTCCGGGTGGCCGGGGCCCATATCGTGACGTCTGCAATCAGGATGGCTGTAGAACGCTGTGCTCATGTCTCGGGTTATCGCTCTTCGGTTATGGTCTTGCCATGAACTCAGCACTTGTCGATCAGATCGACCGACTCATCAATCAGATTAGCACGATCATCGTCGGCAAGCGGCCGCAGATCGAGGACAGCATCGCCTGCCTGCTGGCCGGCGGCCACCTGCTGATCGAGGACGTTCCCGGCGTCGGCAAGACCACGCTGGCGCACGCGCTGGCGGTGTCGCTGGGCCTGCGCTTCTCGCGCTCCCAGTTCACCGCCGACCTGATGCCGTCGGACCTGATCGGGGTCAGTGTCTACGAGCGCAGCAAAGAGGCGTTTGTCTTCCATCAAGGCCCGGTCTTCGCCCAGGTGCTGCTGGCCGACGAGATCAACCGCGCCGGCCCGAAGACGCAGAGCGCGCTGCTCGAGGCGATGGAGGAACACCAGGTCAGCGTCGAAGGCGAGACACGCAAGCTGCCCGAACCCTTCTTCGTGATCGCCACGCAGAACCCGAGCGACCAGCTCGGCACCTACCCGCTGCCCGAATCGCAGCTCGACCGCTTCCTGATGTGCATCACGCTCGGCTACCCCGACGCGAAGAGCGAACGGGCGCTGCTGTCCGGCCAGGACCGCCGCGAGGCCATCCATGCGCTGACGGCCGTGATGACGCCGGTCGAGCTGATGGCGGCGCAGAAGGTGGTGCAGGCGGTGCACGCCTCCGAGGCGCTGCTCGACTACCTGCAGGCGCTGATCGCGGCGACGCGCTCCGGCCGCTGGTTCATCGAAGGCCTGTCGCCGCGCGCCGGCATCGCGCTGCTGCGAGCGGCCAAGGCCCGCGCGCTGATCAACCAGCGCGACTACGTCGCCCCCGACGACGTGCAGGCGGTGCTGCCGCAGGCCGTCGGCCACCGGCTGGTGCCGGTGCCCGGTGCCGGCCGCGGCCGAATCGAGCAGGTGCGCGCGATGATCGACGCGGTACCGGTGCCGTGACCGCGACGACGCTGCTGCGCCGTGCCTGGGCCAGCCCGACCGCGGCGGTGCGCCAGCGCTTCCGCGGCTGGTGGCAGGCGCGCCTGCCGCGCAGCGACACCCTGCTGCTGACCCAGCGCAACATCTACATCCTGCCAACGCCGGCCGGCCTGACCTTCGCGCTGACGCTGATCGTGCTGCTGCTGGCCTCGATCAACTACCAGCTCAACCTCGGCTACGTGCTGACCTTCCTGCTGGCCGGCAGCGGCGTGGTGTCGATGCACGTCACCCACAACACGCTGCGCGCACTGACGCTGCGCCTGCGCAGCCCGACGCCGGTGTTCGCCGGCGAGCCGGCGCTGCTCGAGGCGGTGCTGACCAGCCCCGACCACCCGCGCTTCGGCATCGGCCTGAAGCTGCTCGACGCCGACGCCGCCACGCTGACCTGGATCGACGTGCCGGCGCAGGGCCAGGCCAGCGCGCAGGTCAGCTTCGTGCCGGCGCGACGCGGCCTGCACGAGTTGCCGACGCTGAGCATCGAGACGCGCTTCCCGCTTGGCCTGTTCCGCGCCTGGGCGATCTGGCGGCCGGCCTCGCAGCTGCTCGTCTACCCGGCGCCGGAGCGACCGGCCGCACCGCTGCCGTCGGCCCGCGCGGTGCCCGGCGGCACGTCGCGCGGCCGGATCAGCGATGGCGGCGAGGTCGAGGGCGTGCGCGGCTACCGGCGTGGCGACCCGATGAAGCTGGTCTACTGGAAGAAGGCCGCCAAGGCCCTGGCCAGCGGCGGCGAGCTGGTCAGCCGCGACACCGCCAGTGCCATGCACCAGCAGCTCTGGCTGGACTGGCAGGGCTGCGGTGTGTCCGACCCGGAAGGCCGGCTGTCGCGCCTGGCGGCATGGGTGGTGGCCGCGCAGCGTGCCGGGGCCGACTACGGGCTTGCCCTGCCGGGCCGCTCGATCGAACCGGCCGAGGGTGAAGCGCACAAGCGCGCCTGCCTGGAGGCCCTGGCCCTGTGGCGCTGAACCTGCCACCATGGCCGCGCGTGCCGAGCGGGCCGAGCGGCCCCGGCTGGCGGCTGCCGCGCTGGCCCGGCTGGTCGCGCCTGCCGCGCGAAGGCCGCGACACGCTGTTCCTGCTCGGCGTGATCGCCTGGACGGTGCTGCCGCACGTCGGCCACCTGCCGGCCTGGTGCACCGCGCTGACGGCCCTGGTGCTGATCTGGCGCGCGGCACTGGCGGTGGGCAACGGCGCGCTGCCCAGCCGCTGGCTGCTGGTGGCGGTGCTCGCCGTCGCCGCCGGGCTGACCTTCATGAGCTTCCGCACGCTGCTCGGCAAGGAGCCCGGGGTGACGATGGCGGTGGTGCTGATGGCGCTGAAGACACTGGAGCTGCGCGCGCGGCGCGATGCCTTCGTGGTCTTCTTCCTCGGCTTCTTCCTGGTGCTGACGCATTTCCTCTACTCGCAGTCGATCGGCGTCGCCGCAGCGATGCTGCTGTCGGTGTGGGGGCTGCTGACGGCGCTGGTGCTGTCGCACATGCCGGTGGGCCAACCCAGCCTGAAACAGGCCGCCCGGCTGGCCGGGCGCACCGCGCTGCTCGGCGCGCCGATCATGCTGCTGCTGTTCCTGCTGTTCCCGCGCATCGGGCCGCTGTGGGGCGTGCCCAAGGACGGGCTGTCGAGCACCGGCCTGTCGGACCGCATGCGCATGGGCACGGTGGCCGAGATCGCGCAGGACGACCGCATCGCGCTGCGCATCCGCTTCGACGGCGCGTCGCCCTCGCCGGACAGCCTGTACTTTCGCGGCCCGGTGCTGTCGCGCTTCGATGGCCTCGAATGGCGCACGCTGGTGCCCAACTTCCCGCCGCGCCTGCAGCCGCAGGCCGAACTGCGCCCGGCCGGCCCGGCCATCGGCTACGAGATGACGCTCGAGCCGCTGCGCCTGCCGACGCTGCCGCTGCTCGAGGCCAGCCCGGCTGCTCCGCAGATCGAGGGCTACCGGGTGCGCAGCACCGCCGACCTGCAGTGGCTGGTCGACCGGCCGCTGGCCGAGCGGCTGCGCTTCCGCGCCGAGGCGAACCTGAACTTCGAGCACGGCCCGCGCGAGCCCATCCTCGGCCTGCAGGACTACCTGGAGCTGCCGCCCGGCTTCAACCCGCGCACGCTGGAATGGGCCGCGGCACTGCGCCGCGATCCGGACTTCGCACGTGCCGGCGCCCGCGAACTCGCGCAGCGCGTGATGCGCCACATCCGCGAGGGCGGCTACAGCTACACGCTGGCGCCGGGCGAGTACGGCCGCAATGCGATCGACGAGTTCTGGTTCGACCGCAAGGAAGGCTTCTGCGAGCACTTCGCCGCCTCCTTCGTGGTGGTGATGCGCGCGCTGGACGTGCCGGCGCGCGTGGTCACCGGATACCAGGGCGCCGACCCGCTGCCGGTGGACGGCTACTACATCGTCCGGCAGAGCGCGGCCCACGCCTGGGCGGAGTTCTGGCAGCCCGGCACCGGCTGGGTGCGCGCCGACCCGACCGCGGCCGTCGCGCCCGACCGCATCAACCGCAGCCTGCGCCTGCTGCCCAGCCCGGGCCTGGTGGCCGGCGCGCTGGACGCCGTCAACCCGGCGCTGGTGCAGCAGCTGCGCGAGGCCTGGGAGTCGCTGAACAACCGCTGGAACCAGTGGGTGCTCAACTACTCGCGCGGCCAGCAGCTCGACCTGCTGAAGGACCTCGGCTTCGACGCCCCTGACTGGCAGACCCTGGCCAAGCTGCTGGTGATCGCGCTGAGCACGCTGGCGCTGGGGGGCGCCGCCTGGGCCTGGTGGGACCGGCACCGTGTCGACCCCTGGGTGCGCCAGCGCGAGGCGCTGCTGGCAACGCTGCGCAAGCTCGGCATCGCCGCCGATGCGCAGGACGCGCCGGCCACGCTGGCGCGGCGCGTGCGCGAGCGCCATGGCGCCGCCGGCGAACCGCTGGCGCGTCTGCTCGATGCGCTGCAGCTGCAGCGCTACGGCCGCGACGCGCGCCGCCACCCGGACCCGACCCTGACCCGATCCTTCGCCGCGGCAGCACGCGGCCTCGCCACCGACCGATGAAACCCGTCCCGACGACGGCCACGCGCCGCCACGCCCTCGCTTCGCTGGGCGCCCTGTCCTTGACGCTTGCCGCACCGCTGGCCCTGGCCGCCACCGGCAAGGCGAAGCGTGCCGCCACGCCGGCGGCCGACGACGCCGCCGACCTGGTGAGCTACGGCACGCGCGAGGACGTGCTGCGCTTCGCCGACGAGGTCGCGCAGCGCCAGGGCTTCGACGCCGGCTGGACGCGCGAGGCACTGGGCCGCGCGCGCTTCGTGCCGACGGTCGCGAGGCTGATCATGCCGCCACCCGCCGGCACGGCGAAGAACTGGGCAGCCTACCGCAGCCGCTTCGTCGAGCCGGTGCGCATCCGCGCCGGGCTGGCGTTCTGGGCCGAGAACGAACGCTGGCTGCAGAGGGCCGAGGAGCGCTGGGGCGTGCCGCCGGCGATCGTCGTCGGCATCATCGGCGTCGAGACCATCTATGGGCGCCAGACGGGCGGCTTCCGCGTGCTCGACGCGCTGGCCACGCTGTCGTTCGACTTCCCGACCGGGCGGCGCGACCGCACGCCCTTCTTCCGCAGCGAGCTGGAGGCCTTCCTGCTGTACTGCCAGAAGGAGTCTCTCGACCCGACCCAGCCGCTGGGCAGCTACGCCGGTGCGATGGGCCTGCCGCAGTTCATGCCGTCGAGCCTGCTGCGCTATGGCATCGACTTCGACGACAACGGCCACGTCGACCTGCACGGCAGCACGGCCGACGTGGTCGGCAGCGTCGCCCACTACCTGGCGCAGTTCGGCTGGGAGCGCGACGTGCCGACACACTTCCGCGTCGCTGCACCGGTCGAGGTGCGCGACCGCGCGCTGCTGCTGGTGCCCGACATCCTGCCGACCTTCAGCGCGGCCGAGTTCGCCGAGCGCGGCGCCGTGCTCGACGAGCCGGGCCGGGCCTGGCCCGGCAAGCTGGCGCTGGTCGAGCTGGCCAACGGCGAGGCCGCCCCGAGCTACGTGGCCGGCACCGGGAACTTCTACGCCATCACGCGGTACAACTGGTCGAGCTACTACGCGATGGCAGTGATCGACCTCGGCGAAGCCATCCGCCGCCAGCGCCCCTGAGACCCTGAGCCCGACTCCCGCCGCCGCGCTGCATGCACCACGAGCTCTCGCTCATCACGACCATTGCCGCGGCGCTCGGACTGGCGCTGGTGCTCGGCTTCATCACCGCGCGGCTGGGCCTGCCGGCGCTGGTCGGCTATCTCGCGGCCGGCATCGTGATCGGGCCGTTCACGCCCGGCTTCGTCGCCGACGCCAGCCTGGCCGCGCAGCTCGCCGAGATCGGCGTGATGCTGCTGATGTTCGGCGTCGGCCTGCACTTCTCGCTCGACGACCTGATGGCGGTGAAGCGCATCGCCGTGCCCGGTGCGGTGGTGCAGATGGCCGCGGCCACGGCCCTGGGCGGCGCGATGGCGACGTTCTGGGGCTGGGACTTCGGCGCCGCGCTGGTGTTCGGCATCGCACTGTCGGTGGCCAGCACGGTGGTGCTGCTCAAGGCGCTCGAGGCCAAGGGCGTGGTCGACAGCCTGAACGGCCGCATCGCCGTGGGCTGGCTGGTCGTCGAGGACCTCGCCATGGTGCTGGTGCTGGTGCTGCTGCCGGCACTGGCGCCGGTGCTGCGCGGCGGCGAGGGCGGTGCCGGCGTCGGCAGCGAACTGTGGATCACCCTCGGCCGCACGCTGCTGGCGGTGGCGGCCTTCGTCGCGCTGATGCTGGTGGTCGGCCGGCGGCTGTTCCCCTGGCTGCTGTGGCAGGTCACCAAGACCGGCTCGCGCGAGCTGTTCACGCTGTGCGTGGTTGCCGCCGCGGTGACCATCGCCTACGGTTCGGCCGCGCTGTTCGGCGTCTCGTTCGCGCTCGGCGCGTTCTTCGCCGGCATGGTGCTGCGCGAGTCGGAGTTCAGCCACCGCGCTGCCGAAGAGTCGCTGCCGCTGCGCGACGCCTTCGCGGTGCTGTTCTTCGTTTCGGTGGGCATGCTGTTCGACCCGCGGGTGATCGTCGAGCGCCCGCTTCAGGTGCTCGGCGTCGTCGCGGTGATCGTGGTCGGCAAGTCGATCGCCGCCGGTGCGCTGGTGCTGCTGCTGCGCTACCCGCTGAACACCGCGCTGACGGTGTCGGCCAGCCTGGCGCAGATCGGCGAGTTCTCGTTCATCCTCGCCGCGCTCGGCCTGTCGCTGAAGCTGCTGCCGCCGGAAGGGCAGAGCCTGATCGTCGCCGGCGCGCTGATCTCGATCGCGCTGAACCCGCTGCTGTTCTCCTTCATCGAGCCGATCGAACGCTGGCTGCTGGCGCGTTCGGCGCTGGCGCGGCGGCATGCGCAGCGCGACGACCCGCTGGCCGAGCTTCCGGCCAGCACCGAGGAGAAGTTCCTCGCCCGCCAGGTGGTGCTGGTGGGCCACGGCCGCGTCGGCCAGCGCATCGTGGGCGCGCTACGCGAAGCGGGCATCGCCTGCGTGGTGGTCGACCAGAACCGCGAGCGGGTCGAGGCGCTGCGCGCGCAGGGCGTGCCGGCGGTGATCGGCGACGCCGCCGATCCGGCCGTGCTGATCCAGGCGCACATCGCCGAGGCGGCGCTGCTGGTCATCGCCGTGCCCGGCGCGCTGGGCGTGCGGCAGATGATCGAGACCGCTCGCGCGCTCAATCCGCAGGTGCAGGTGGCGGTGCGCTCGCACCATGAAGACGAGGCGCGCTGGCTCGAGTCCGAGGGTGCGGCACGCGTCTTCGTCGGCGAGGAGGAACTCGCCCAGGCCATGCTGCGTCACACACTGGTTACCATGCAGGCCATACCAAGAACAAGCACACCCCGGGGAGGCTGACCGCAACCACTGCGAGAAAGCCCATGAAGACCAGAGACGTCGTGATCCACACCGGCGAGCGCTTCGAGGTGCCGCAAGGCATTCAGCGCATCGACCACCGCGCCACCCACGGCTGGCAACTGCGCTACGGCGGCACCAAGCTGTTCTCCGACGGAGGCCACGGCGCGCGCACGTCGCTCGACGCCGCCACGCTGGAGCTGAAGCGCCGCATCGCGAAGCTGCCGGCGCCGTCACGCTTGCAGCGCCAGCCCAGCGGCAACAAGAGCACCGACCTGCCGGTGGGCATCACCGGCCCGATCGTGCGGCTGCGCCCGGGCGCCCACGTGCGCGACTCCAGCCTGTCGGTGTCGCTGCCGCGCTTCGGCTCGACGCCGCGGCGGCTCAGCGTGTTCATCGGCACCGAGAACACCTACACCGGCGAGCGCTACCTGCTCGCGCTGGCCAAGGCCATCGCGCTGCGCGAGAAGGCGGAACTGGCCTACCAGCGCGCCGCCACCCGCGCACGGCGCGAGGCGGCGCAGGAACTCACGACCTCCAGTCCGCCACGGCGGCGCGCCAAGGCCTGACGCCCACGGCCCGAGGGCCGAGCGGTCTCGCGCCGGCAGTTACTTCGTCGGTGCGGTGACGCGCTGCACCTGGGCCCACAGGGCCTGGCACTGGTGGGCCAGCGGGCTGCTCGCCGGCGCCGCCGGCTTCGCGGCGGCCTGCTGCGCCGCACGCTGCTCCTTGCGGTACTGGGCACCGCCGCGCAGCGTGGCCAGGCGCGCGCGCGCCTTGTCGTCGGGCGGGACGCGGTAGATGGCCAGGTAGGCGTCGTCGCGGTGGCCCTTCATGCGCGGCTCCAGCGCCTCGCAGCGCGCGTAGCCGGCGTCGAAGCGCGCCAGGCCGCGGGCCTCGAACGGCGCCGCCGGTGCCGCCAGCGGCAGCAGCAGTGCCGCGATAAGGACGCCGGCCTTCATGCGGCAGAGGCGGCGGGCGCCGGTGCCGCGGGCGCGGCCGGCGCGGTGCAGCCCCGCGCCTGACCGACACCCTTGAGGTACGAACGGCGCACCGAGCCTGCGGCGATCGCGGCGGCCACCTCGCGCGAGTAGCGCTCGGCGCCGGTCAGCTTGCGCACCCAGCCACGGAACGGGATCACGCCCTCGGCCGTGCTGCGCAGCGCACCGACCGCGGCATCGCCGACAGCGCCGCCGCCACGCTCGATCAGGCTGGGCCGCGAGGCCGACGGCGGCACGTCCAGGTCGGCGCCGAGCACGGCCTCGAGCTGCGCCACCTCGATTGCGATCACCGCGCAACCGGGCTCGGCCGGCGCACGGTAAGGCGCCTTCAGCGCCTGCACCAGCGGTGGCGGAATATCCGCCCGGACCAGGTTCAGGTCGGACAGCGGCGCAGTGGCCGCATCGCCGACACGCGTGCCGGTCGGCGACGTACCGTCTTGGCGCGGCGCCGCGCAAGCCACCAGTGACAGGGACAGCAAACCGATCAGGCGTTTCATGGCGGGCGAGGATAGCAGCGCTTCCCCCTACCCCCCTGAAACGAGTGGTCACGATGTCGTCGCGGCGTTTACCGGGCGGCAACCTGCCCCTTAAGCTTGAGCGAAGCTTGACCGTCATCATTCCCCCATGCCCGTTCAACCCGATCCCCGCCGTGCCGCCGCGCTTCCTGTGCGGGACGAGCCGTCGTGGGCCCACGCCTCCGGCTGGGCGCAATTGTCCGGGTCGCGGCAGACGGTGTCCTGCGTACTGGCCTGCCGTGACCAAGCGCGCACGCTGGCGCAGCTGCTGCCCATCCTCAGCGACACGCTGACCGAATGCGGCTACCCGTGGGAGCTGATCGTGGCCGACTGCGGCAGCGCCGACGGCACCGACGCGCTGATGCAGTCCTGGACCGAGCTGTCCGGCTTCCGGCTGCTGCCGCTGCCGGCCGGGACGCGGCCGCCGGAGGCGGTGGAGGCCGGCATCCTCGCGGCACGCGGCGATGCAGTGATCCTGCTCGACCCCGCCCTGCCGCATTCGCCGGATCTGATCCCGCAGATGATCCTGCAGTGGGAAGGCGACGCCCGGCTGGTCTACGCGCGCCGCGACGCCAGCGGCGAGAGCCTGCTGTGGCAGTGGGACGATGCGCGCCTGCAGCGCGAGATCGTGCAGCCCGACATGGTGCTGCCGCCCGAGTGCATGGCGCTGGGCCTGCTCGACCGCCGGCTGGTCGACTGGCTGATCCAGGCCGGGTGAGCTACGGACCGGCCCTCAGGCCGGTTGAGCTACGAACCGACCCTCAAGCCGGCTGTCGGCGCAGCGCACGCAGCAAGACCAGCGCCCGCTCGTAGTCGAAATCCGCCAGCGCCGCCCCGATCTCGTCGACCCGCGGGCCATGCTGACGGCGCAGTGACCCGGCCAGCCGGCGGAACTGCGTCAGCGCCTCGTAGTCGGCATCCTCGGTCAGTGCCGCGAGGCGATCGAGCGCCTCGTCGTGCACCAGCGGTTCCTCCAGCGGCGCGGGTTGCGTGTCGCCGGCGCTGAGGCCATCGCGGATGGCCGCGACCAGCGCATCCAGTTCCTCCAGCATGTCGTGCAGCGCCAGGCGCACCTCGTCGTCCGGGCGGCGGGCTTCGATGGCGGCTTCCAGCGCGGCGGCGCACTCTGGCAGCCGCACCGCGCCGATCGACGCCGACGAGCCCTTCAGCGAGTGCGCCAGCGCATGCATCGCTGTCGTGCCGCCTCCCTGCAGTCGCGCAGCGATCAGGGCCACGTCCTCGCCGTGATGCTGCACGAACTGCCGCAGCACGCGGCCATGGAGTTCGGACCGCCCGCCGAGGTAGCGCATGGCCAGCGCGCTGTCGATGCCGGCGATGGCCGGCAGCAGCTCGGCGCCCGGCTCCTGCGGCGGCGGCGCGACGGCTGCGGCCGCGCCATCGCCATCGGAGCGCTGCGAGAGCCAGCGCAACAGCACCGCGTACAGGTGCGGCGGATCGACCGGCTTGGCCAGGTGGTCGTCCATGCCGGCGGCCAGGCAGGCCAGACGATCCTCGCCGAAGGCATTGGCCGTCATCGCGATGATCGGCGTCACTTCGTACCCGGGCATGGCGCGCAGGCGCCGGGTGGCTTCCAGCCCGTCCATGCGCGGCATCTGCATGTCCATCAGCACCAGCGCGTGGTCGGCCTGGCGCGCCTGCTCGATCGCCTCGATGCCGTCGGCGGCCACGGCCACCCGCAGCCCCGCCGCCCGAAGCAGCTCGAGCATCACCTCCTGGTTGACCTCGTTGTCCTCGACCAGCAGCACACTGGCGCCGGCAAAGCGCCGGCGCAGCAGCGTGTCGGCATGGGCAACGTCGGGCGCCGGCGGGCCCTCGCCTGCGACCGCACCTTCTTGCAGCCTGGCGGTGAACCAGAACTCGCTGCCTTCGCCCGGCGCGCTGCTGACGCCGACCTCTCCGCCCATCATGGTCGCCAGCCGCTGCGTGATCGCCAGGCCGAGACCGGTGCCGCCGAAGCGGCGCGTCATCGACGAGTCGGCCTGCATGAAGGCACCGAACAGCAGCGTCAGCTTGTCGGCGGCGATGCCGATGCCGGTGTCGCGCACCGCGAAGCGCAGGCGCAGTGTGTCGCCCTCGCGGCCCAGCAGCGCGACCTTCACCTCGATGGCGCCGCGCTCGGTGAACTTGACCGCATTGCTCAGCAGGTTGAGCAGCGCCTGAGACAGCCGCGTCGGGTCGCCGCGCAGCACGTCGGGCAGCGCCGGGTCGGCCTCGAAGGCGAGCGCGAGTCTCTTGGCCTGCGCCCGCTCGGCGACCAGCGCGCGGGCGCGTTCGAGCAGGCGCGACAGCGAGAAGTCGGCGCACTCGAGCTCCAGCTTCCCGGCCTCGATCTTCGAGACGTCGAGGATGTCGTTGATGACCTGCAGCAGGTGCGTCGCCGCATCGCCGACCCTGTCCAGCCGCTCGATGGCCACCGGGTCGTCGGCATCCCGGTGCAGCAGGTGGGTCAGGCCGATGATCGCGTTCATCGGCGTGCGGATCTCGTGGCTCATGTTGGCCAGGAAGGCGCTCTTGGCGCGATTGGCCGCCTCGGCCTTGTCGCGCGCATCGACCAGCTCCGCGTTGGCCGAGTGCAGCGCGCGGTTCAGCGCGCTGAGCTGCACGGTGCGCTCGTCGACCAGTTCCTGCAGCCGGTGGCGGTGGCGGTCGAGCTCGACGCCGACGCGCTTCTTCTCGGTGACGTCCTCGCCGATCACCAGGTGGTGCGTGATGCACCCATCGGCCTGCCGGATCGGCGCGGCGTGCACGAACTCGTCGTAGGCGACGCCATCCGCGCGCGTGCGCACGAACTCGCCCGACCAGACCTCGCCACGCGCCAGTGCCGCGAGCATCTCGGCGTCCCGCCCGGCCGCGCCGTGCTCGGGCTGCAGTTCGCAGCGCTGGTGGCCGATGGCCGCCTGGCGCGGGTGGCCGCTGATGCGCGAGAAGGCCTCGTTGACGTACTCGACGCGGCCGGCGGTGTCGCTGATGACGATGCCGATCGGGCTCTGCTCCACCGCCAGCGACAGCTTGCGCAGCTGCTCCTGTGCGACGTGGCGCTCGGTGATGTCGCTGAACGAGACGACCACGGCGGTCATCACGCCGGCGTCGTCATGCACGGGTTGCGCGTGCGTGGTCGTCCAGCGCAGCCCGCCGTCGGGGGGGCGCACACCCACGATCACGTCGCGACAGGGCTGACCGGTGCGCAGCGCAACGGCCGCGGGCAGCTGGTCGTAGTCGAAGCGCGAGCCGTCGGCCCGCACCGGCCGCCAGGACTTGAGCGCTGCAGGGTCGCGCAGCGCCTCGAAGGACACGCCGAAGAAGCGCTCGGCCTGCGGGTTGCACGCGCGCAGGTTGCCATCGGCACCGAACACCAGCACGCCTTCGTCCAGCGCCAGCACCATCGACCGGTACTGCGCCTCGCTCTCGCGCAGCGCCGCCTCGGCGCGGCGCCGCTGGGTGATGTCGGCATGCACCACCACGGCGCCGCCGGCCCGGGTGCGCAAGGGCAGCACGCTCATCTGGAACCAGTGCACCTGCGGGCCGTTGGGGCAGGGGTATTCGTGGTTGAACAGGTCGGACTGGCCGGCGAGTACCGCGGCGATCGCCTGCGCGACCTGCTGTGCGTCGTCGCTGCCCGGGCCGGTGGCCCGGCGACAGACATCCAGGTAGTTGGTGCCGACACCGCTGTGCGGCGCCGGCCGGCCATCCGCGCCGCCGTTGGCAATGGCGAACCGCTGCCAGGCCGCATTCACGCTGACGATGGTGCCGCGAGCGTCGAGCACGGCCATGTGGTCGAGCACCGAGTCGCCCACCGCCTGCACCAGCTCCGAAGCCTCGCGCAGCGCCTGCTCCTGGCCGCGGCGCTCGGTGATGTCGCGCACCAGCCCGAGCACCGAGTTGCGCCCGCGGAACTGCGCGCGGCTGGCCCGCAGCTCGATCCAGATGAGGGCGCCGTCGCGGCGCACGAACTGGACCTCGTAGTGGCCCTGAGGCTCGGGGCCGTTGCCGACACGCTGATCGAAGCGCTGCGTCCACAGCGCCAGGAACTCGGGGGCGACCACGGCAGCGAACGGCTGGTCGACGAACTCCCCCGGCGCATAGCCGAGCATGGCCGCCAGCGCCGGGTTGCAGAACACGAAGCGGTGGTCCTGTGCGACGAACATGCCGTCGGCCATGGCGCCGAGCAGCGTGCGGATGGTCGACTCGCTCTCCTGCAGCGCCGCCTCGGCGATCTTGCGCTCGGTGATGTCGCGCGAGATGCCGAACATGCCGGCCACCCGGCCGTCGGGCCCGTGGATCGGCCCCTTGGTCGCCAGGAAGGTCCGCGCGCCGTCGGGCGTCATCAGCCGTTCTTCGTAGGTGCGGGTGCGGTTCTCGGCCACCACCTGCGCATCGTTGGCCATGATCGCGTCGGCATCCGCCGGCGGGAATAGCGCGCGGTCGTCCTGGCCCAGCACCACGTCCGCCGGCTGGCCGATGAAGCGGCTGGCGGCCTCGTTGCACAGCAGGTAGCGGCCGTCGAGGTCCTTGGCGAAGATGGCGTCGTCCGAACCGATGGCGATCGATTGCATCAGCGCGAGCGAACGCAGCCGCTCGCCCTGCTCGGCCTGCGCCTGCCGCGCCTGCTCGAGCGCGCGCCGCTCGCGGCGCAGGAAGCCGCTGACGAACAGGCCGAGCAGCCCGAGCCCGCCCGCCGCCACGATCCAGACGCCGGACTTCAGCGACTCGGCGCGCAGCGCCGCCGTCTCGATGTGGGCGACGAGCAGCCAGTCGGTGCCGGCCACCGGCCGCACCGTGCCGATCACGCGCACACCGTCGACGTTGACGCCCTCGACGACCTCGCCCATCGCCACCTCACCGCGGACGAACTTCGCGGCCAGCAGGTCGGGCAGGTCCAGCGGCAGCGGCCGGCGACCGCGCATGCCCACGAGCCGGTCGCCGTCGCGTTCGATCAGCATCGTGCTGGCGCTCTCGCGCGGCACCGGCCAGGCCTTCAGCGTGGGCTGCAGGAAGCGGTCCGGATCGATGCGCAGCACCACGGCCGCCCGCGCCGGGCTGCCCGTGGCGACCAGCGGCGCGACGATGTCGACCCACGCCGTGCCGGTCGCACGGGCATCGGCGAAGCGGCTGGCCAGCTGCACCTCGCCGAGCGCCATCGCGTGCCGGGCCGCCTGCTGCAGCGCCGCAGACACGGCGTTGTCCTCGCCGGGCGAGGCAAGTGCCGGCGCGCCGCGCTCGTCGAGCACGATCACCCCGCTCAGGCCGAAGGCCTTGCCCATCTCGCCGACGCGGTTGAGCAATTCTTCGCCAGCGCCCGCATCGCCACCGCGCCAGCGGCCGTACAGCGCGGCCCAGAGCTTGCTGCTGCGCACGAAGCGCCCCTGCGCGAACTGGGCGTCCAGCCAGGTCGATATCTCGCGGCTGCGCATGCTGGCGGTCGTGCGCAACTCGGCAGACGCATCGGCGGTCAACTCGCGATGGTCGTACCACAGCATCGACGCGGTGGCCGCGCTGATCAGCAGTGCACCGGCGATCAGCGGCGTCCAGCGCACTCGCGGTCGCGCCGCCTCGGCCTGCGGCTGCGCCGGTCGGGCCAGGGCGATGCGCCGCACCAGCACGTACAGCAGCAAGGCCGAGACCCCGACGAACACCCAGCCCTTGGCCGTCTGGGCGCGCAGCAGCCAGTCGGGATCGCGGATCAGTTGCGACAGCAGCCAGTCTGAGCCGAGGATCCACAGGCCGGCGGCCAGCGCGTAGACGAGCGCGATGCGCAGCGCTGCGCGCCGGGCGCTGTCGCCTGGCTGCTGCGCCATCCGGTACTGCTCCATGCGTGGTGCCCGGGCGCTGCCTCAGGCGGCGGCAGTCAGTGTGCCTGCGGCGTCGGGCGCGGCCTCGTCCGGGTAGCGCTGCGCGATGGTGCAGAACTCGTCGAAGCCGGCGAGGAAGAGGTCGAGCAGGTCCGGGTCGAAATGGCGGCCGCGCTGCTCCTGCATGATCTGCCGTGCCTCGAGCGGCGACATCGCGCCCTTGTAGACGCGCCGCGAGATCAGCGCGTCGAACACGTCGGCCAGCGCCATCAGTCGTGCCGACAGCGGGATGGCGTCACCGGTCAGGCCGTCGGGGTAGCCGCTGCCGTCCCAGCGCTCGTGGTGGTGCAGCGCGATCTGGCGCGCATAGGCGAGAAACTCGACCGGCTGGTGGGTGTCCTCGACCGCGCGCGCGATCGCGTCGGCACCGAGCCGCGCGTGCGTCTTCATCACCTGCCACTCCTCGGCACTCAGCTTGCCCGGCTTGAGCAGCACCTGGTCGGGAATGCCGACCTTGCCGATGTCGTGCAAGGGCGCCGACTTGGCGATCAGCGCGATCGCGTGTTCGTCCAGCGCGGCCGCGAAGCGCGGGTGCATGCGCGAACGGCGTGCCAGCGACTCGACATAGGCCTGCGTGCGCAGGATGTGGTTGCCGGTCTCGTTGTCGCGCGTCTCGGCCAGCCGCGCCAGCGCGCGGATGGTGACGTCCTGGATCACCTGGTTCTCCTGCATGCGCCGCGAGATCTCCGCCTCCAGCGAGGCGTTGTCGCGGCGCAGCCGGTCGCGTGCCGACTTCAGCTCCAGGTGCGTGTGCACGCGCGCCAGCACGACGGCGGGCTTCAGCGGCTTGGTGATGTAGTCGACCGCGCCGAGCACCAGGCCGTGCTGCTCGTCCTCGGCGGCCCCCATCGCGGTGGTGATGATCACCGGGATGTCGCGCGTGGCGGGCTCGGCGCGCAGCGCCTGCAGCACCTCGTAGCCGCTCATGCCGGGCATCATGATGTCGAGCAGGATCAGGTCGGGCACCGGCGCCTGCACCACCAGCTGCAGCGCGCGTGCCCCGGAGTTGGCCGCCCGGACCCGGTAGCGGTCGCGCAGCAACTCGCCGAGCAGGGTCAGGTTCTCGGGGTTGTCGTCGACGATGAGGATGGTGCGGTTCGGCAAGATGGACCCCGTCGGCCCGAGTCGAGCCTCATCGTGTTATCGGCGGGCCGCGCTGGCCATGAAGAACGGTGCGCCGCCAGTCTCGGCGCGGCGCTGCCGCCGCCGCTTGACATGCCGCAAGTCGGGCATCTCCACCGCGGGAAAACCGCACATTCGGGTCGCGTGGACAATCCGTGCTTCGCCCTGCCCCGACCCATGACGAGCCCCACCCAGCGCGTGCTCTGCGTCATCCCGCCGATGACGCAGCTCAACACGCCCTACCCCTCGACCGCCTACCTGACGGGATTCCTGCGCTCGCGCGGCATCGCCGCGGTGCAGGAGGACCTGGCCATCGCGCTGGTGCTGGAACTGCTGAGCGCGAAGGGACTTCACGCCGTGCGCGACGAGCTGCTCGCGGCGCCGGCCGGCGGCCAGTCGCCGAAGGTGAGCGCCTTCCTCGACCAGTTCGAGCGCTACGCGGCGACCATCGCCCCGGTCATCGCCTTCCTGCAGGGTCGCGATGCCACGCTGATGCACCGCATCTGCAGCCGCGCCTTCCTGCCCGAGGGCCCGCGCTTCACCGCCCTCGACGCCTATGTGGCCGACGACGACGGCGCCGACCCGATGGCCTGGGCCTTTGGCGCGCTGGGCACGCACGACCGGGCGCGCCACCTGGCCACGCTCTACCTCAACGACATCGCCGACGTGCTGCGCGAGGGCATCGACCCCCGCTTCGAGTTCGTGCGCTATGCCGAGCAGCTGGCCACCAGCCAGCCGAGCTTCGACCCGCTGGCCGCCGCGCTGGCCGCGCCGCCGAACCTGATCGACCGCACGCTGCAGGCGCTGGCGCTGGCGGCGATCGAACGCCACCGGCCGACGCTGGTGCTGCTGTCGGTGCCCTTCCCCGGCGCGGTCTACGGCGCGCTGCGCATCGCGCAGGCGATCAAGGCACATGACCCGGCGATCGCCGTCGCGCTCGGCGGCGGCTTCGTCAACACCGAGCTGCGCGAGCTGGCCGAGCCGCGGCTGTTCGACTTCGTCGACGTGGTCACGCTCGACGGCGGCGAGCGCCCGCTGCTGGCGCTGATCGAGCACCTGGAAGGCAAACGCTCGCGCGAGCGCCTGGTACGGGCCTTCGTGCGCGACGCCGACACGCAGCAGGTGCGCTACGTCCACTTCCCCGAACCCGACATTCCGTTCGACGAGACCGGCACACCGACCTGGGACGGCCTGCCGCTGCCGCGCTACCTGTCGCTGCTGGACATGCTGAACCCGATGCACCGGCTGTGGAGCGACGGGCGCTGGAACAAGCTGACCGTGGCGCACGGCTGCTACTGGAAGAAGTGCAGCTTCTGCGACGTCAGCCTCGACTACATCTCGCGCTACGAGGCCGCCAACGCGAGCACGCTGGTCGACCGCATCGAGGCCATCGTGCAGGAGACCGGGCAGACCGGCTTCCACTTCGTCGACGAGGCGGCGCCGCCCAAGGCACTGCGCGCGCTGGCACAGGAGCTCGAGCGGCGCGACGTGTCGATCTCCTGGTGGGGCAATATCCGCTTCGAGAAGAGCTTCACCCCGGCACTGGCCGAGGAGCTGGCGGCGAGCGGCTGCATTGCCGTGACCGGCGGCCTGGAAGTGGCCTCCGACCGGCTGCTGACGCTGATGAAGAAGGGCGTGTCGGTCGAGCAGGTGGCGCGTGTGACGCGCGGCTTCTCCGAGGCCGGCATCCTGGTGCATGCCTACCTGATGTACGGCTTCCCGACGCAGACGGTGCACGACACCGTCGACGCGCTCGAGTACGTGCGCCAGCTGTTCGCCGCCGGCTGCATCCAGAGCGGCTTCTTCCACCGCTTCGCCTGCACCGTGCACTCGCCGGTCGGCAAGGATCCGGCCGCCTACGGCGTGACGCTGCAGCCGCTGCCGCCCGGCGCCTTCGCGAAGAACGACATCGGCTTCGTCGACCCGACCGGCGTCGACCACGACCAGCTCGGCGTGGCGCTGAAGAAGGCGCTCTACAACTACATGCACGGCATCGGCCTCGAGCAGGACGTGCGCCGCTGGTTCGACATGCCGGTGCCGAAGCCGCGCGTGGCGCGGCACGTCATCGAGCGGGCGCTCGCGGCGCGCTGAGCGCTTCGCCCCGTGGTGGCAGGCTCAGCGGCGCAGGTGGCGCAGCAGGGTCGCCGCGAAGCTGACGATCGCCAGCGCCTGTACAGCGCCCGCGCCGGCGCGCAGGCCACCGTGGCCGAGCAGGTCGCCCGAGGCGCGCAACACCACGCCGACACTCATCAGGCCCACCGGCACGAAGGCGAACGGGCCGGGTGCGCCGAGGCGACGTCGCAGCAGCGCGGGCAGCACCGTCGGTGCATGGCCGAACACCAGCGAGAAGACGAAGCCCAGCAGCAGCATGTGCAACGGGCCGGGGGCGTTCAAGGGCATGTCGCGCAGCCCATGCACCACGCCCCACAGGCCGGCGAGCGCCATCCAGACGTAGCCCAGGCGCAGCGAGCGGGCAGTGTGCAGGGCCCAGCCCAGGCGCAGCACGCCGGTGCGGCAGGCGAGATCGAAGCGCAGCAGCCACATCGCCAGCAGCACGATCGAACCCCACCACAGACCGCCCGCCAGTGGGTGTGAGTCTCCCGGCACAGCCAGCGCCACGAGCGCCGCCCCCTGCAGGCCCAGCAGCGCGAAGAAGACCTGCTGCGCGCGCGCCGACATCGGCACCGAACGCGCCAGCTCGCGCCGCTCGCCGGTGATCGTCAGCACGAGGAAGGAGGCCCAGCAGGCGACCACCACGGCAAAAGGGCGGTCGATCAACCAGCACAGCGTGCCGGCGCCCCAGGCGATCGCACCGGCCGCCTCGACGGCGGTGTGCAGCGCCGTCGCATGCAGCCACGCCCGCGCCAGGATGCCCAGCAGCGCCACGCTCGCCGCCAGCCAGGCGGCGGCCGCCCAGCCCGGCTGAAGTGCCAGCGCTGCCACGGTGCCGGCCGCGGCCAGGCCCGGGGCGACCCAGGCCAGGGGAGTCTTCGAGGCGGCGGCGCGCTCGAGCGAAATGCCGAAGCCGAAGAAGCCGCACACCATCAGCGCGCTGTGCAACACGACGGGCGAGACGAGGCGGTCGGGCAGCAGGTGCCAGCCGATGCGCACCAGACCACCGAGCAGGCCGCCGACCAGCGCCAGACCGCCGAAGACCGCGATGACGGCCACGATCGGCAGCGCGCTGGGGAAGCCGCGCGACGGCAGTACCGCCTCAGCGCGGGGCATCGTGGCAGTGGGGCCGGTGGTGCGCCGCAGTCTGGCTGGTCATGGGCGCATCTTCGCCGTCTGGCGAACCGGCGCGTTGATCGCGCGCAAGCGCTCGCCGGTCGCCGACGCTCAGCGCGCGCGCCGCACGCCGCGCCGCATCTGCGCCAGTGGCCGCTTGCCGCCGAGCTGGCGCTCGATGCCGTCGTTGAGCGCGGCGCGCAGCACCAGCACCTCCTCGACGTGACCGTAGACCCCCTCGAAGCGCAGGTTCAGCCACAGCCACAGCGTGCAGGCGCGCAGCGCCATCTCCATGCGGTCGAGGCGGCTGTGGCCATCGACCTCGTCGAGGAACCAGGGCCGGCCGGCCTTGCCGTTCAGCGCATGGGCGTTGGCCCAGCCGAGGAACTCCTGCAGCTGCGTGTCGGTGCGCGTGTCCACCGGCGCCTGCGCGTAGCGGAAGCGCTGCTGCAGCGGCAACCGCGCCGCGCTGGCGTCGAGCTGCTCGGCCAGCAGCAGCATCTGGTCGAGCTCGGCGACCTGGAAGTGCGCGTCGTCCAGGCGCAGCTGGTCGACGAACACGCCCAGCACCTCGCGCAGCGAACTGCGGCCCAGCCGCGAGGCGATGGTCGCCACATGCCACGGGTTCGGCGCAACCGGCGCCTTGAACTCCGGCGGCGCCTTGGCCTGCCGGCTCAGCAGCTCGCGCAACTCGCGCGCCGCCTCCGGCTCGGCAGTGTCGAGCACACCGGCGAACCCTTCCTCGTGCATGCCGAAGCGGCCGGCGCGGCCGGCGATCTGGTGGACTTCGGAAGCCTCCAGCGGGCGGTCGGCCTCGCCGTCGAACTTCTCCAGCGTGCTGAACAGCACGCGGCGGATCGGCAGGTTCAGGCCCATGCCGATGGCGTCGGTCGCGACCAGGATGTGCGACTCGCCGGTGGCGAAGCGTTCCGCCTCGCGGCGGCGCACCTCCGGCGGCAGCGCGCCGTAGATCACCGACACCGGATGGCCGGCCTCGGCGATCTGGTCGCGCAGCATCAGCACGTCACGGCGGCTGAACGCCACCACCGCGTCGCCCAGCCCCAGCGAGTTCAGCGCCACCGGGCGGCCGATCAGCTGCACATGCTGCTTGCGCTCGAAGCGGCGCACCGTGCAGCGCTCGCCGCACAGCGCGAGCAGCCGCTCGATCGCGTTCACCGCATGCTCCGAGCAGATGACGATCAGCTCACGCGCCGGCACGCCGACGATGGCCTGCGTCCAGGCCCAGCCGCGCGAGATGTCGAACAGCATCTGCGCCTCGTCGATCACCGCCACGTCGAGCACGCGGCTGGTGTTGACCATCTCGATGGTGCTGGAGACCACGCGGGCCTGATCGGCCGGCACGTTCTCTTCGCCGGTCAGCAGCGAGCAGGGCACGCCACGGGCGACCAGCCGGTCACGTCCCTCCAGCGCCAGCAGGCGCAGCGGCGCGAGGTAGGCACCGTCCAGCGCCTGCGCCAGGCGCTCGAAGGCCGCATGCGTCTTGCCGCTGTTCGGCGGGCCGACGTAGAGCGTCACCTGGCGCTGCGCCGTGCGCGCCGCCTCGAAGCTGTCGGGGTAGCGCTGGAACGCCAGGTCGTGGGTCAGGCCCTCGAGCGCGACCAGCTCGGTGACACGCTGTTCCCAGCGGTCCTGGGCGCGGGTCAGCGCGGTCTTCAGCACCTCGGCTGGCAGCGGCTGCGCGCATTCGGCGGCCAGCCGCGGCAGCAGCGAGTCGAGCCGCTGCGGCTGGTAGGCGTGGCTGCGCGCGATCAGGCGCTCGAGGTGGTGGCGGATGCTGTCGGCGTGCGGATGCGGCGGCGGGCTGCCCAGCGCCGCGCGCAGCGCGTCGAGATCCCCGCTGCGATGGAAGGCCCAGGCCAGACTCGCCGGCAAAGGCACCAGGAAGGCGACCGGCACGCGCCACGGCGGCGCATCGGGTACGGCCACCGCGAGGGTCTGCGCGACCTGACGCTGGAACACGCCGCCGATGCGCTGCACGCCCTGCGCCAGCAGCGCGGCGCGGCGCTCCAGCATCTGCGGCAGTGCGCCCTGGGCGTTGCCGCCGGTGGCTTCCAGGTGGGACAGCGCCGCATCCACCTCGCCCGGCGCGATCCAGCGGCTCGGCCTCCCGCCGGAGGCCGCCTTCTGCAACTGCAGGTAGCCGCCGGCCAGCAACGCCGCCTCGCCTTCGGCCGGCGTGCCGTCGTGGAACTCGGCCGGCGTGATCACCTGCGGCAGCAGGTAGGCGGCGCGGCGCAGGCGCTCGAGCTGGGAACGAGGGATCTCGGGCGGGGCAAGGAGCGGGGCGGTCGGCAGCACCCGCCGACTCTAACCGGCGCCGGGCGGCTCAGCCCAGCCAGGCTGCGCGGTGGTCCTTCGCATAGGCCGCGAAGCCGCGCGGCGCACGGCCGGTGATCTGCTGCACCGCGTCGGTGGTGCGCTCGGCGTAGCCGGCCTTGAAGAAGCCCAGGATCAGCACCAGGAACTCGGCATAGTCGCGCGGCAGCCCGGCCTGCAGCAGGCCCTCGAGCATGGCCGCGGGCGGGATGTCCTGGAACAGGATGGTGCGGCCGGTCTCGCGCGACAGGATGGCCGCCACCTCGTCGTGGTCCAGCGCCTCGCCACCGGTCAGGTCGAAGTCGCGGCTGGCGAACTCGTCGCGCGACAGCAGCGCAGCCGCCACCGCGGCGATGTCGCGCGCGTCGATGAAGCTGCCCCTGGCCTGGCCCACCGGCAGGAAGATGCGGCCCTGCTCGACGATACCCTTCAGCCAGAAGGTGTTGAAGTTCTGCATGAACCAGTTCGGGCGGATCACGTTCCAGGCCAGGCCCGAGCGCTCCAGATGCAGCTCGGCCTGGCGCAGCGGCGCGGCCTCGTCGGCGTTGGCGCCCATGGCCGACATCAGCACCACGCGGCGCAGGCCGCGCGAACGGGCCTCGTCGATCAGCGGCTTGAGCAGCAGGTCCTGGCGGCTGTGGCCCGGCGGCGCAAGCAGGAAGGCGCGGTCCACGCCGTCGAAAGCCTCGCGCAGGCCCTGGCCGCTGACGAGGTCGAGCTGAACCTGGCCGGGCTGGCTGGCAGGGCGGCTGGTGGCGCGGCGCACGTCGTGGCCCTGCTCGGCGAGCAGCCGCGAGAGTTCGGAGCCGACGGTGCCGCTGGCGCCGATGACGAGGGTGGAAGACATGGAACGGTCCTTTCGAGGGGTGTTGGATGAAGCGATCATCAGCGCCCCGGTCCGTATCTTGAATGGACAAAAGTACGCCGATCATGTCCAATCGTCCAGAACTCCGGACGACTCAACACCGACCTCATGGACCTGCTCACCGATCTCCTGCAGCAGGCCGGCCTGCGCCGCCGGCTGCTCGACCAGCGCCGCCTCGGTACGGCGAGCGCACTGAAGTTCCCCTGTGACCGCAGCATCGGCTTGCACGTGGTCACGCAGGGACCGGTGTGGATCCACGCCGCCACGCTGAAGGAGCCTCTGGCGCTGCAGGCCGGCGACATCGCGGTGATGGCGCGCGGCTGCCACCACGTGCTGAGCACGCAGCCGACCTTGCGCGCCGGCCAGCCGGTGACCCTCGCCGAACCCTGGTCGCCGCAGCGTGCCGGCGACGAGCGGCGCGAAGGCGACCCGGCCGCCGGCAGCGCCGTGATCAGCGGCGCCTACCAGTTCTGGAACCCGCCGCTGCACCCCTTCTTCCGCGAGATGCCGGACTGGTTCGTGCTGCGCGCCGACTGCCTGCCGCGCCTCGGCCCGCTGGCGCTGACGGTGGCGCTGCTCGACGACGAAGTGAACCGCCGGCGTCTCGGCGCCGACACCATCGTGCACGGCCTGCTCGACGTCATCTTCACCTATGTGCTGCGCGAGATCGTCGAGCGCCATCGCGGTGCCGACGCCGGCTGGAGCCATGCCGTGGCCGACCCGGCAGTACGGCAGGTGGTGGCGCTGATGCACGACGACTGTGCGCATCCGTGGACGCTGGAGGAACTGGCCGGCCGCGCCGGCCTGTCGCGCACCGTGCTGGCCGAGCGCTTCCGCGGCACGATGGGCGACACGCCCTTGAGCTACCTGCGCACCGTGCGCATGCAGAAGGCGACGCGCCTGCTCGCCGAGACCGAGCGCACGCTGGAGCAGGTGGCCCAGCAGGTCGGCTACCAGGACGCCTTCAGCTTCTCGAAGGTGTTCAAGCGCAGCCTGGGCATGGCGCCGCGCGAGTTCCGCCGCCGCGACGGCGAGGACATGGCGCTGCCGTGGCGCTTCGGCGCCGCCTGAGCGGCCGCGAACGGCGCTGCCTCAGGGCTGCTTCGCGCCCTGCGCCATCCAGCGCAGGATGAGCAGCGCCGCCTCGTCGCTGGCGAAGCGGTGGCCGTGCACGCCAGCCTTCTCCTGCATCTCGTACAGCGCATGGTTCAGCGCCTCGGGCGTGTCGCCGCGGCGGGCCAGCCGGGCAGCCAGGTCCTTGAGCAGCGGCGCTTCGTGCGGATGCGTGGTCACGCCGTGGCAGTTGAGACAGCCATGGTCGGCGGCGAGCGTGCCGCCATCGGCCGCTGCAGCCGGCTGCAGCACTGCGCCGAGCAGGCCGGCGGTGAGAACGAAGCCTGGGATGTTCATCGACCCAGTGTGGCCCAGCGCGCGCCCGACGACCAGTGCCGTGGACTGCGCCGCATCAAGCCGCGGCGCGATCGCGGCAATTCAGTCGCCGCGTTCGTTGTCCTCCACGTCGATGCGGCTGCGCGCGGCGTTGACCACCAGCGCGTTCCAGCGTCGCTGCTGCGCCGGCGTCGCGTCCCAGGCCGTGCCGAACAGGTCGATGCCGTCGCGCTGCATCAGCAGCGCGACCTGCGCCGACGGCGCGTGGCCGGCATCGGCCAGCCTCGCAAAGCTGCCGTAGGCGGCAGCACGCCGGCCGCTGCGGAAGTCGCGCTGCGCCTGGGCGTAGCTGGCCTGCTGCACTGCTGACAGGGCCACCGGTTGCACCGGCTGGGCCTGCAGCGGCGGAGAAGGAACGGCCAACAGCGCCAGCGAGACAAGAAGGGTGAAGGGAAGGTGCATCGTGGGTTCCGTTGCGCGGGCGGGCACCCGATGTACCCGCCTCACCCTGTTCCACGCAGTGCGCCGGGCGATCCGGACAGGCCGGCCGACAGCCAGGCGCGGCGCAATTGCAGGTCGGAGTGGAAGCCCGCCGCTTCGGCGGCCGCGGTCACCGTGCTGCCGGCCTCCAGCGCGGTGCGTGCCAGCGCCAGGCGGATGCCGCGCAGGTAGGCGAGCGGCGTCGTGCCGGCGTGTTCGCCGAACAGCCGCGTCAACGTGCGCGGCGTGGTGTGGGCGACCTCGGCCATGCGCGTCACGTCCCAGGGCTCGCGCGGCGTGCGCGAGACCGCGTCCTGCACCCGGTGCAGCCGCGCGTTGAAGTGCTGTCGGTGAGCCAGGAAGGGCGAGAGCTGCGGGTCGTCGGGCCCGCGGCGCAGTGCCACCGCCATGCGCTGCGCGACGCGCGCCGCGACCACCGGGCCGCACTGCTCGGCGACCAGGTGCAGTGCGAGATCGATGCCCGCGGTCACGCCCGCGCTCGACCAGGTCTCGCCGTCCTGCACGAACACGCGGTCGGGCACGACGATGGCGTCCGGCGCACGGCGCGCCAGTTCGTCGAGGTCGCCGTGGTGGGTGGTGGCACGGCGGCGCGAGAACAGCCCGGCCGAGGCGGCGAGCAAGGCGCCCGAGCACACCGTCACCAGGCGCACGCCGTCGCGCCCGGGGCGCACGCGGCGCAGCCACTCGATGACGATGCAGTCTTCGCGGTCGTCGTCGCGCCGCTGATCCGTCGAGGTGCGCCCGACCAGCAGCACCCAGGCCGGCGCGGCGATCACTTCCGGCAACGGCGCGAGCGCGGCGATCATGGCGCCGACCGAACTCTGCGATTCGGGCTGCGGCGCGACGAAGTGCAGCTTGAATGCCGGCTGCCGGGCGGGCAGTTCGGTGTTGGCGAAGCGCAGCGCCTCGGCCGGGCCCGCCCAGTCGAGGATCAGGCTGCCGCGCGGCAGCACGAAGAAGACATCAATCGGCGCGGACATGCGCCAGAGTGTCGTCCACGCCCATCACCCGCGCAAAGCGGCCCTGCAGCACGCTGGCCGTGCGGGCGCGGATGTCGGCGGCGCGGAACGGTGTGCCGTCGGGCAGTTGCATGTCGAAGGTCAGCGTCGCCTCGGGCACGAACACCACCTTCCAGCCGAGGTCGCTGGCGTGGCGCGTGGTGGTCTCGCAGCACTGCTCCGTGCGGATGCCGGTGATCACCAGCTCGGCGATGCCCTGCTCGGTCAGCCAGACATCGAGCCCGGTGCCGACCAGTGCGCTGTGGCGCGTCTTGCGCACCTCGAAGGCTGGCGTGAAGTCGCGCAGGCCCTCCAGCGGTCGCACCAGGCCGCTGGCTTCGGCGAACGGGTCGCTCGCGGCGCCGCCGGGCGTGACGTGGAAGACCCGCACGATCGGCGCGCCGCGCGCGGCGAAGTGATCGATCAGCCGGTTCTGCGCGGCCAGGTAGGCCGGCACGTCGGCGGCAGAGAAGTACGGGCGATGGGTGAAGGACTGCTGGACGTCGATGACGATCAGTGCGCTGCGCATGGAGGGCTCCTTGTCGGTGGGTGTCGGTGCACGCACTGTGCCCCGACACCGCCACCGGCCGCCACGCGCTCAGCGACGAGGACCGATCACTTCCGGACAGGCGGCTCGAGCGGCACGACCGGCGCGAACACCGATCTCAGGTAGCTCGCCAGCTCCTCGCGCGACCCGGCCTTGCCGCTGTGCCGCCAGCCTTCCGGCAGCGGACGCTGGCTGGGCCACAGCGCGTATTCGCGGGCGTCGTTGACGACGATCTCGTAGGTGGGGGCGGGGCTGAGCTTCGGCATGCAGGCAGCTTAGAAGCGGGCCTGCGGCGTGGCCACCCGGGACGGTCTTGCCGTGCGAAGAATTCACGGCGGCATCGCACATTCGCCACCTCATGGCGCTTCGCCCGGGCGTCACGGATGATCGACCCGCCGGCGTCTGCAGCATTCAGAATCCGCTCCAGGCCGTCTCCCTCTTCATTCAACCCCGCCGTTGCGGCAATGCCTCATGCGCTTCGACCGTTCCAGTGGCGTGCTGGCGCACATCACCTCGCTGCCCGGGCCGCATGGCTCGGGTGACCTGGGCGCCGGTGCACGCCATTTCATCGACTGGCTGGCCAGCGCCGGCCAGAAGCTGTGGCAGATCCTGCCGCTGGGCGGGCCGGGCCCGGGCAACTCGCCTTACATGGCGCCGTCGGCCTTCGCCGGCAACCTGATCCTGATCGACCTGCACGAGCTGCACGCACGCGGCTGGCTCGAGGCGGACGAACTCGCCCCGGCGCCCGGCGTCGATGAGCGGCAGGTCGATTGGGCCGCGGTGTTCCCGTTCCGCACCGAGCGCCTCGCGCGGGCGGCAAAACGCTTCGCTGACAACGCCTCAAGTGCCGACCGCGCCGAGCTGGATGCCTTCCGCGCCGAGCATGCCGACTGGCTCGACGACTTCGCCCTCTTCATGAGCCTGGCCGAGCACCACGGCTGGCGCGACTGGTGCGACTGGCCCGCGCCGCTGGCCACGCGCAAGGCCAAGGCCCTGGCCGCGGCACGCGAGCAGCACGCCGAGCGCATCGCCTTCTGGATCTTCTGCCAGTGGGCCTTCTTCCGCCAATGGGCGGCCCTGCGGGCCTACGCGCACGAACGCGGCGTGCGCATCGTCGGCGACATGCCGATCTTCATCGCCTACAACAGCGCTGATGTGTGGGCCCGGCCCAAGCTCTTCGAGCTCGACAAGCAAGGCCGGCCGTCGGTGGTCGCCGGCGTGCCGCCGGACAGCTTCAGCACCACCGGCCAGCGCTGGGGCAACCCGCTGTACCGCTGGCGCGCCCACCAGCGCGAAGGCTTCGCCTGGTGGATCGCGCGGGTGCAGCGCAGCTTCGAGCTGGTCGACATCGTCCGCATCGACCACTTCCGCGGTTTCGCGGCGCACTGGGAGATCCCGGCCCACGAGCCGACCGCGGAACACGGCCGCTGGGTGAAGGCGCCGGGCGAAGCGCTGTTCGCCGCGATCGCCGAGGCGCTCGGCCCGCTGCCCATCATCGCCGAGGACCTGGGCGTGATCACGCCCGACGTCGACGCGCTGCGGCAGCGCTTCGCCTTCCCCGGCATGCGCATCCTGCAGTTCGCCTGGGGCGACGACCCGTCGGCCGAGCGCCGCTTCCTGCCGCACCGCCACGCGCACGACGCGGTGGTCTACACCGGCAGCCACGACAACGACACCACGCTCGGCTGGTGGGCCAGCGCCGCCGAGGACGCCCGCCACCACCTGCGCGAGTACCTGGCGAGCGACGGCATGACGCCGCACTGGGACCTGATGCGCGCGGCCTTCGCCAGCGTGGCCGACACCGCCGTCGTGCCGATGCAGGACGTGATGGGCCTGGACGGCGCGCACCGCATGAACTTCCCCGGCCGCGCCGAGGGCAACTGGGCCTGGCGCTTCGCGTGGGCCGACGTGCCCGGCGACGCCTCGGCGCGCCTGCGCCGCCTGGCCGAACTCTACGATCGGATCTGACATGCCTCAGGTAGGACACGCCTACGACGGCCAGGGGCGCTCGTCGTTCCGCATCTTCGCCCCGGGCAAACGCTCGATCGCCGTGCGCCTGGAAGCCGATGGCACGCGCATCGAACTGACGCCCGACGACACCGGCCACTGGCACGGCAGCAACACGCGGCTGCCGCACGGCACGCTGTACCGCATCGAGGTCGACGGCCAGGCCTTCCCCGACCCGGCCTCGCGCTACCAGCCGCAGGGCGTGCACGGCCCGTCGATGGTCTGCGAGATCGAACCGGTGCGCACACCCGGCTGGCGCGGCGTGGCGATGGACGACGCGATCATCTACGAGCTGCACCTGGGCACCTTCACGCCCGAGGGCACGCTGGCCGCGGCGGCGTCGAAGCTGCCCCACCTGCGCGAGCTCGGCGTCACCGTGATCGAGCTGCTGCCGATCGCCGCCTTCCCGGGCGAGCGCAATTGGGGCTACGACGGCGTGTACCAGTTCGCGCTGCAGCACAGCTACGGCCAGTGGCACGACCTGAAGGCCTTCATCGAGGCCGCGCACGCGCAGGGCATCGCGGTGCTGCTCGACGTGGTCTACAACCACTTCGGCCCGGAAGGCAACTACAGCGGTGCCTTCGCGCCCTTCACCAAGGCAGCGGCCACGCCCTGGGGCGCGGCGATCAATTTCGACGGCCAGTGGAACCACGGCGTGCGCGAGTTCTTCCTCGAGAACGCGCGCTTCTGGCTGGAGGACGTCGGCTTCGACGGCTTCCGCATGGACGCGGTGTCGCTGATCTTCGACCTGATGCCGGCGCACATCCTGCGCGAGATCACCGACCTGGCGCGCGCCATCGGCCGCGCCCAGGGCCGCGAGGTGCTGACCATCGCCGAGCACCTGCGCAACAACCGCCACGTCACCTCGCCGCAGGGCTTCGGCTACCACTCGCAGTGGAACGACGACCTGAACCACGCACTCTTCGCCCACCTGACCGGCGAGACCTGGCGCCACTACGCCAACTTCGGATCCTTCGACGATGTGCTCAAGGCGCTGCGCGCCGGCTTCGTGCTCGACGGCACGCGCTTCGACCGTGTGCACCGCTACTTCCTCGGCACCGACGGCCGCGACACCCATGGCGCCGAGCACGTGGTGCATATCCAGAACCACGACCAGGTCGGCAACCGCGCGATGGGCGACCGTTTGATCACCAGCTACGGCCGCGAGCGCGCGCTGCTGGCCATCACCGCGGTGATGGCCAGCCCCTTCGTGCCGATGCTGTTCATGGGTGAGGAGTACGGCGAAACCGCGCCCTTCCTGTTCTTCGAGGACTTCGGTGACCCGGAGCTGATCCGCGGCTGCCGCGAGGGCCGCAAGGCCGACTTCGGCTTCGACGGCGTGGAGCCGCCGGATCCGCATGCCCGCTCGACCTTCGACGCCTCGAAGCTGCAGTGGGCGCTGGCCGAGTCGCCGCAGGGGCAGCGCACGCTCGCCTACTACCGCGAGCTGATCGCGCTGAAGCGCAGCGGCGCGCTCGGCCCGCGGCGGCGCGAGTTCGTCGCGGTGGAAGGCGACGACACGACCCGGCTGATCACCGTGCGCACGCCGCACACGCTGACGGTGCTCAACTTCGCCGATGCAGCCCGGACCTTCACGCCACCCGCGGGTTGGTCGCTGCGCCTGCAGTCCGACCAGGGTGCCGACGACGGTGCCGGGGCCGCGGCACTCGGCCCCTGGGCCGCCCGGGTCTACCAGAAGGGTTGATCGGCCCGGCGCGGCCGGCAGCGGCTAGCATGCCGCCACACCAACGAGGGGGACTTACGGGATGGATCTGCTGACCAATCCGCAGGCCTGGATTGCACTGGCCACGCTGACCGCGCTGGAGCTGGTGCTGGGCATCGACAACATCATCTTCATCTCGATCCTGGTCGACAAGCTGCCGCGCGAGAAGCGCGAGCTGGCGCGTCGCATCGGCCTGGCGATGGCCATGCTGATGCGCATCGGCCTGCTGCTGGTGCTGGCCTGGATCGTCGGCCTGGTGGCGCCGCTGTTCACCGTGCTCGGCCAGGAGATCTCCGGGCGCGACCTGATCCTGATCGTCGGCGGCCTGTTCCTGGTCTGGAAGGCGACGAACGAGATCCACGGCTCGCTCGAAGGCGAGGAAGGCGAGGCCAGCAGCGCGGTCAAGGCGACGTTCACCGCCGTCATCCTGCAGATCATGGTGATCGACCTGGTGTTCTCGCTCGACTCGATCATCACCGCGGTCGGCATGGTCGACGACGTGCGCATCATGATCGCCGCGGTGATCCTGTCGGTGGCGCTGATGATGCTGTTCGCGCGGGCGATCGGCGAGTTCGTCTCGGCGCACCCGAGCATCAAGATGCTGGCGCTGTCCTTCCTCGTCGTCGTCGGCGTGGTGCTGATTGCCGAAGGCTTCGACAACCACGTGCCCAAGGGCTACGTCTACTTCGCGATGGCCTTCTCGGTGGCGGTGGAGATGCTCAACATCCACGCGCGCAAGAAGAAGGCCAAGCCGGTGGAACTGCACAGCCCGTACCGGGAGCCGGGCGCCGGCGGCTGAGCCGGCCCTTCCCAGGCGGCCGCGTATTTGTGCGGCGGTTGCAGCCTCTGTGCTGCCACCGCCACACCGTACGCGACCGACCATGGACACAGGCGCCTTCGTGCGTGAACTGCTCGCCAGCCCGCCGCTGCAGCGCGATGCACGACTGGCCGGCGTGGTCGGCACGCCGGCAGCACGCCGCGTGGCCTGGGCGCTGCACGCCGACTGCGCGGCGCACTGGCGGCATTCGCCGGCACGTGTGCAGGACGCGGCCGACTGCCTCGGTCTGCTCGCGCTGATGCACCGGGACGCCGAGATCGCCGCGTTGAGCGACTGGCTGGACTGCCTGTACGCACTTGCACAGGGCCACACCGCGCGGGCCTGCCGCCTGATGAAGAAGTCCGGGGCCACCTTCGCGCTGCTGGGCGACCACGCGGACACGGCACGGGCCATGTCGCGCCTGGCCGAGGGCGTGGCGCAACGCGAGGCGCGCCGGCGGCGCACGCCGCCGGACTGAGCCGCACCGCGCATGTATCGGACGGGCTCCGGCGCGCTCTGTGGGTCATCACCCACGCTGTCACGGAGTCCGACATGCCCTCTTCCATCCGCTTCCCGCAACCCTGCGTGACCGATATGGCGCGCCGGCTGGTGCTGCTGCTCGCGCTCGGCCTCGGCGCCTGCGCCAGCCAGGCCCCGGTGGTCTACTCGAAGGCCAGCGACTCGATCGCGTTGAACGACCGCACCCGCAAGGACGTCGCCGACTGCGCCCGCCTGGCCGATGCGCGGGTCGGCCGCAACGGCATGACGGCTGCCTCGGTGGGCTCGAAGTCGGCCGGCGCCGGCGCGGTCGGCTTCGTCGCCACCGCCGTCGGATCGGTGGTCAGCAGCAGCAAGAGCGCCTGGGAGCGCGCCCGCGTGGCGGCCGCCGGCGGCGCCGCCGGCATGGCCACCAAGCTGCTGCTGGAGTGGAACGAGCCGGACGAGGTGTACCAGGGCTACGTCGAGCGCTGCCTGGAGGGCCGCGGCCACGACGTGCTCGGCTGGCGATGACATCGCGTTGGCGCTGGCCGATCGCCTCGGCCCTGTTCGCCGCACTGGCCGCCGCTCTGCAGTTCGGCCTGCCCGGGCTCGCCATGCCGGCGCGCGCTGCCCTGCTGGTGTTCGGGGCGGCCATCATCGCCTGGACCGTGCTCGACCTCGACGAGACCCCGGTGGCCTTGCTGGCCATGCTGGCGCTGCTGGCCAGCGGTGCCACGCGGCCCGAGGCCTTCTACGCCGGGCTCGGCGACCCGTTCATCTGGCTGCTGATCGGCGCATTCGTGATCGCTGCCGTCGTCTCGGCCAGCGGCCTGGCGGAGCGCTGGGCGCTGGCGCTGGTGGCCTCGTCGCGCACACCGGCCGCGCTGATGCGCCGCCTGAGCCTGTTCATCATCGCCACCGCGTTCGTCGTGCCGTCCACGTCGGGCCGCGCGGCGCTGCTGCTGCCGGTGTACCTGGCGCTGGCCGGCGCACTGGCCGAGCCGCGGCTGGTGCGTGCGCTGGCGCTGCTGTTTCCCAGCGTGATCCTGCTGTCGGCCTGCGTCTCGATGCTCGGTGCCGGCGCGCACCTGGTGGCGCTGGACGTGATGCGCCAACTCGGCGGGCCAGCGCCCGGCTTTCTCGGCTGGATCATGCTCGCGGCACCGTTCGGCGTGGCCTCCAGCATGCTGGCCTGCGAGCTGATCCTGCGCCTGTTCCTGGGCGCGGCGGAGCGCGATCGCGCGCTGGCGCTGCCACCGGCGCCGCGTGAGCCGATGACGCGCGCCCAGCGTGCCGCAGCCGCCATCGCCGCGCTGACGCTGCTGGGCTGGGCCAGCGGCACCTGGCATGGCATCGAGGCGCCGCTGGTCGCGCTGTGCGGCGCGCTGGCCGCCACGTGCAAGCCGCTGACCGGCCTGGACCTGAAGTCGACGCTGGCCAGGGTCGAGTGGAACCTGGTGGTCTTCATGGCGGCCACGCTGGCGATGGGCGACGCGCTGCTGGCCAGCGGCGCAGCCGAGGCGCTGGCCGACGCACTGGTCGGCGCGCTGCCCTTGCAGCAGCTGCCGGCCGGTGGGGTGCTGGCGCTGGCCGCCTTGATCGCGTTGCTCGCCCACCTGGTGATCACCTCGCGCACGGCGCGCGCCACGGTGCTGATTCCCACCGTCGCGCTGCCGCTGGCCGCAGCGGGCCACGACGCCTCGCTGCTGGTCTTCCTGGTGACGCTGGGCAGCGGCTTCTGCCAGACGCTGGCGGTCAGCGCCAAGCCGGTGGCGATGTTCGTGCAGGGCGCGCAGCCGCACCTCGGGCCGCGAGAACTGCTGCTGCTCAGCGCTGCGCTGCTGCCCGGGCTGTGGCTGCTGCTGTCGCTGTGCGCCACCGTGCTGTGGCCGCTGCAGGGGCTGGGCTGAAGAAACTCGCGCTCGGCACGTATCAGCCGGGTCGCCCGGGCCTCTGTGGATGACGAACAACTTCCGCCCCGCGGACCACTGGAGCCACCATGCCCAAGCCCAAGCAGCATCACCCGTTCAAGCGGGGGCACGCGATGACGGTGCTGATCGCCCCGTCGGGATTCAAGGAGAGCCTGAGTGCCGAGGAAGTCGCGGAGCACATCGCCGAAGGCGTGCTGCGCGTGATGCCGGGCGCACGCGTGCTGAAGGCGCCGATGGCCGACGGCGGCGAGGGCTTCACCGCCGCGCTGGTCAACGCCACCGGCGGCAGCCTGCACCCGGTGACGGTGACCGGCCCGGTGGGCCAGCCGGTGCGGGCCTCGTTCGGGCTGCTCGGCGGGCGTGCACAGCGCACCGCGGTGATCGAGATGGCGGCTGCGGCCGGGCTGCGCCTGGTGCCGCGCGAGCAGCGCAACCCGATGCAGACCACCAGCCGCGGCGTCGGCGAGCTGATCCGTGCCGCGCTGGACGCCGGTGCGCAGCGTGTGCTGCTGGGCTGCGGCGACTCGGGCATCAACGACGGCGGCGCGGGCATGGTGCAGGCGCTCGGCGCGCGGCTGCTCGATGCGCAGGGCCGCGAGCTCGGCGCCGGTGGCGGCGAGCTGCGGCGCCTGCATCGCATCGACCTGTCGGCACTGGACCCGCGCCTGGCGCAGGTGCAGCTCGACGCCGCGGTGAACTGGCACAACGTGCTGCTCGGCGAGCGCGGCGTGGCGCGTGTGTTCGGCCCGCAGAAGGGTGCCACGCCGCAGCAGGTCGAGCAGCTTGCGCAGGCGCTGGAGAACTGGGCTCGCTGCATCCACGCCGCCACCGGCCTGGCCTTCGGCACGCAACCCGGCAGCGGTGCCTCCGGCGGGCTGGGCACCGGCTTCGCCGCGCTGCTCGGCGGCACGCTGCACCCGCGCTACGACATCGTGATGCAGTACCTCGAGCTGGACAGCCTGATCGCCCAGGCCGACCTGGTGATCACCGCCGAAGGCAGCCTCGACGAACAGACGCCCTACGGCAAGGTGCCCGCCGAGGTCGCACAGCGCGCCAAGCGGCGCGGGCTGCCGGTGATCGCGCTGGCCGGTACGATCGGCCGCGGCGTCGAGATCAACCTGCAGCACGGCATCGATGCCTTCGCCAGCATCCTCAGCCGGCCCTGCACGCTGGACGAGGCGATCGCGCAGGCCGGCAAGCTGCTGGTGCGCTCCGCCGAGGACGCGCTGCGCATGATCTCGGTCGGCCTCTCGCTCAGCGCGACACGGCGAGCGGCTGCCAGCCGCCGCCCAGCACCTTGTACAGCGTGACGCCGTTCTGCGCGAACTGCGCCTGCAGCTGCAGCAGTGCCTGCTGCGCAGTGAACAGTGAGCGCTGCGCGTCGAGCAGTTCGAGGTAGCTGCTCGCACCATTGCGGTAACGCAGCTCGGCCAGGCGGCTGCGCTGCTGCTCGGCCTCGAGCTGGCGACCCTGTGCGCGCAGCTGCTCGCCCAGCGTGGCCCGCCCGGCCAATGCATCGGCGACCTCGCGGAACGCCGTCTGGATCGCACGCTCGTACTGCGCGACGGCGATCTCGCGGTTCGCCTTGGCGAGATCCAGGTTGCCCTGGTTGCGACCCGCGTCGAACAAGGGCTGGATCAGTTGCGGCGCGAAGCTCCAGGCCGCATGGCCCGACTTGAACAGGTCGGACAGGTGGCCGCTGGCCTGGCCAGCGCTGCCGGTCAGCGTGATGCGCGGAAAGAAGGCCGCGCGCGCGGCGCCGATGTTGGCATTCGCCGCCATCAGTTGCTGCTCGGCCAGGCGCACGTCAGGCCGGCGCACCAGCACCTCGGAGGGCAGGCCCACGGGCAGCTCGGGCAGGCCCGCGGCCGCATCGAGCGCACGGGCTGCCGGCAGGTCCGCCGGCAGCGGCTGGCCGAGCAGCAGCTCCAGCGCGTTCTGGTCGAGTGCGCGTTGGCGCGTAGCCTGAGCGAAGCTCACGCGTGCGGCCTCCAGCAGCGATTCGGCCTGGCGCAGGTCGAGCTCGGAGCTGGCGCCCTTGTCGAAGCGCAGCTTGATCAGGCGGTACGAGTCCTCGCGCGAGGCCAGCGTCTGCTGCGTCACGCTCAGCAGCGCGTCGTCGGCGGCCAGGGCGAGCTGCGCATTGGCGACGGCCGCCACCAGGCTGATCTGCACCGACTTGCGCGCCTCCTCGCTGGCCAGTACCTGCGCGGCGGCGGCGTCGCTCAGGTTGCGCAGGCGGCCGAACAGGTCGAGTTCGTAGGCCGTGACCTGCAGGCCCGCGGTGTACAGCGAGTTGATGCCGCCGGCTGCGGTGGGCTGGCGCGAGCCGGTCAGGCCGGCGTTGAGCGTCGGCCAGCGGTCGGCATCGCGCACCGCCGCCTGCGCGCGGGTGGCCTCGATGTTCAGCGCAGCGATGCGCAGGTCGCGGTTGTTGGCCAGCGCCATCGCGATCAGGCGCTTCTGGCGCTCGTCGGTGAAGAAGGCCTGCCAGTCGAGATCGGCGGCCGGCGTGGCGATCGGCGCCGATGCGGCAGCGGCCGGGAACTGCGCCGCCACCGGCGCCGCCGGACGTTCGTAGGTCGGGGCCAGGTTGGCGCAGCCGGCGAGCGCAGCGCCGATCGCGGCGATGGCCACCGCGGTGAGGGTCGGGCGCAGGCTCATGCGTCCTCCTTGCCAGAGGCTGGCGAACTCGCGCCGACAGCATGGCCGTGCGCGGCGTCGAAACGACGCTGCCGCTCGCTGCCCTTGAAGATGCGCCTCACGACCACGAAGAACACCGGCACGAAGAACACCGCCAGCGCCGTGGCGCTGAGCATGCCGCCGAGCACGCCGGTGCCGATGCTGTGCTGGCTGGCCTTGCCGGCGCCGCTGGCCAGCACCAGCGGCAGCACGCCGAGGATGAAGGCCATCGAGGTCATGATGATCGGGCGGAAGCGCAGGTGCGCCGCCTCCAGCACCGCGTCGACGACGTCGCGGCCCTGCGCCGCCAGGTCCTTCGCGAACTCGATGATCAGCACCGCGTTCTTCGCCGACAAGCCGATGATGGTGATCAGGCCGACCTTGAAGAACACGTCGTTCTCCAGCCCGCGGACGTTCGCGCCGAGGATCACGCCGAGCACGCCCAGCGGCACCACCAGGATCACCGCCAGCGGGATCGACCAGCTCTCGTAGAGCGCCGCCAGGCACAGGAACACCGACAGCAGCGAGAAGGCGAACAGGATCAGCGCGGTCGAGCCGGACAGCTTCTCCTCGCGCGACAGGCCGGTCCATTCGTAGGCGAAGCCCGGCGGCAGCGCGGCGGCCAGGCGCTCCATCTCGGCGATCGCCGCGCCGCTGCTGACGCCGGGCGCCGGTTCGCCGGCGATGCGCAGCGTCGGGTAGCCGTTGTACCGCACCGTCTGCATCGGCCCGGTCACCCAGCGGGTGCTGGCGAAGGCCGACAGCGGCACCGCGGTGCCGGCGCTGTTCAGCGCATTGATGCGCAGCAGGTCTTCCGGCTGCATGCGCGCCGGTGCGTCGGCCTGCACCACCACGCGCTGCAACCGCCCCGCGTTGGGGAAGTCGTTGACGTAGGACGAACCCAGCGCGGTCGACAGCGCACTGTTGATCGCCGCGAAGCCGACGCCCAGCGCAGCGGCCTTGTCGCGGTCGATGTCGAGCTGCAGCTGCGAGGCGTCTTCCAGGCCGTCGGGGCGCACCGCCACCAGCAGCGGGCTCTTCTGCGCCGCGCCGAGCAGCTGGCCGCGCGCGGCGAGCAAGGCGGCACGGCCGTTGCCGCCGCGGTCCTGCAGGCGCATCGCGAAGCCATTGGCGCGGCCGAGATCGCGGATCGCCGGCGGGCTGACCGGGAAGATGATCGCGTCGCGGATCCTGCCGAGCGCACCGAAGGCCCGGCCGACCAGCGCCTGCGCCGAGTTGGCCGGGTCCTTGCGCTCGCTCCAGTCCTTCAGCGAGACGAAGCCCAGGCCGGCGTTCTGGCCGCTGCCGGAGAAGCTGAAACCCATCACCGTGACCATGTTCGCCACCTCGGGCTGGGCGAGCATGTACTGCTCGACCTGCTGCATCACCGCGAGCGTGCGGTTCTGCGTCGCACCCGGCGGCAGCTGCACGTTGACGAGGATGTTGCCCTGGTCCTCGTTGGGGATGAACGAGGTCGGCAGGCGGCCGAACAGCACGATCACCGCACCGATGATCGCAGCGTAGATGACCATGTAGCGGCCGGCGCGGCGCAGGATGCGCGCCACCCAGCCCTCGTAGGTCTTGGCGGTGCGCGTGAAGCCGCGGTTGAACCAGCCGAAGAAGCCGCCCTTGGCGTGGTGGTGACCGGCTTCCACCGGCTTGAGCAGCGTGGCGCACAGCGCAGGTGTCAGCGACAGCGCGAGGAAGGCCGAGAACGCCACCGCGGTGACCATCACCGCCGAGAACTGGCGGTAGATGTTGCCCACCGCGCCGCTGAAGAAGGCCAGCGGCACGAACACCGAGATCAGCACCACGGTGACGCCGACGATGGCACCGGAGATCTGGCCCATCGCCTTGCGCGTGGCCTCCAGCGGCGGCAGGCCCTCGGTGCTCATGATGCGTTCGACGTTCTCGACCACCACGATGGCGTCGTCGACCACGATGCCGATCACCAGCACCATGCCGAACATGGTCAGCACGTTGATCGAGAAGCCGAGTGCGAGCAGCGCCGCGAAGCTGCCGAGCAGCGCGATCGGCACCACCAGCGTCGGGATGATGGTGTAGCGGATGTTCTGCAGGAACAGGTACATCACCAGGAACACCAGGATCACCGCCTCGATCAGCGTCTCGACCACCTGGCTGATCGAGATGCTGATGAAGGTCGAGCTGTCGTAGGGAATAGTCGCCTTCACGCCGGCCGGGAAGTAGGGCCGCAGTTCCTCGAGCCGCTTCTTGATCGCCTTCGCGGTCTGCAGCGCGTTGGCGCTGGGCGCGAGCTGGATGCCGATGCCGCTGGACGGCTCGCCGTTCAGCCGCGTGCGCACGCCGTAGCTTTGCGCACCGAGCTCGATGCGGGCCACGTCACGCAGCCGCACGGTGGAGCCGTCGGCATTGGCGCGCAGCACGATCTCGCCGAACTGCGCGGCCGTCTCGCGCTGGCCCTTGACGACGACGGTGGCGAAGATGCCTTGGTCGGCGGTGTTGGGCAGGTCGCCGATGGTGCCGGAGGAAACCTGCGCGTTCTGCGCCGCGATTGCCGCGTTGACGTCGGCCGCCGACAGCTTGTAGCCCACCAGCCTGGTGGGGTCGATCCAGATGCGCATCGCCCGCTCGGTACCGAACAGCTGAGCCTGGCCGACGCCGACCACACGCTGCATCTCGGGCAGCACGTTGCGCGAGGCGTAGTCGCCCAGCGCGACCGGGTCGAGCGCGCCCTTCTCGCTGGACAGCACGATGAACAGCAGGAAGTTCGGGTTCGCCTTGTCGACGCGCACGCCCTGCTGCGTGACCGCCTGCGGCAGGCGCGGCGTGGCGCGACTCAGGCGGTTCTGCACGTCGACCTGCGCCAGGTCGGGGTTGGTGCCGGGCTCGAAGCTCAGCGTGATCGACCCGCTGCCGTCGGCCTGCGCGACCGACTCGAAGTAGGCCAGGCCGGGCGAGCCGTTCATCTCGCGCTCGATCACCGCGATGACGCTGTCCTCCAGCGTCTGTGCCGAGGCGCCGGGGTAGGCGACGTTGACGACGATGGACGGCGGCGCCACCGGCGGGTATTGCGCCACCGGCAGCTGCGTGATCGCCACACCACCGATGACGAGGATGAACAGCGCGATGACCCACGCGAAGATGGGCCGGTCGATGAAGAACTGCGCCATGGAAGCGGGCTCCTCAGCGCGAGGCCGCGGAGGCGGGTGCGGAGGCGGCGGCCGGCGCGGAAGCGCCCCGGGCCGACCACGGCACCGGCTTCACCGCCGCGTTCGGGCGGATCTTCTGGAAGCCGTCGACCACCACCTGCTCGCCGCCGGCCAGGCCCTCGAGCACGACCCACTGCCGGTCCTGACCCATGCTGACCTTGACCGGGCGCGGGGAGACCTTGCCGTCGTCGCCGACCACCATCACCGTGTCGCCGGCACCGCCGCGCTGCACCGCCTGCTGCGGCAGCAGGATGGCCGAGGGCAGCTGCGCCTGCTCGAGCCGCACGCGCACGTACAGCCCGGGCAGCAGCGTGCCCTTCGGGTTCGGCAGCTCGGCGCGCAGCGTGATCTGGTCGGAGCTGGGGTCGACCGTCAGGTCCGAGAAGAGCAGCTTGCCGCGCTGCGGCGGCACGCCGCCGTCGTCGAGCAGCACCGTGACCGGCACCGCGCCACCCTGGGCCTGCACACGGCCGGCCGCTACGGCGGCGCGCAGGCGCAGCACCTCGGCGGCGCTCTGCGTGAAGTTGACGTACAGCGGATCGATCTGCTGCACGACGGCCAGCTGCGTCGCCTCGCCCTGCCCGACCAGCGCACCCTCGGTGACCAGCGCGCGGCCGATGCGCCCGGAGATCGGCGAGTTCACCGCTGCGTAGCCGAGGTTGATCTGCGCCGACTGCACCGCCGCCTTGGCGGACGCGACGTCGGCCTCGGCCTGCTTGAACGACGCCTGCGCAGCGATGTACTCCTGCTGGCTCACCGCATTGGCCTCGGCCAGCGGCTTGTAGCGCTCGGCCTGGGCGCGCGTCTGCATCAGGTTAGCTTCGGCGCGAGCCAGCGAGGCCTGCGCCGAGGCCAGCGTGGCGCGGTAGGGTGCGTCGTCGATGCGGAACAGCGGCTGGCCGGCCTTGACGTCGCTGCCCTCGTTGAACAGGCGCCGCTGCACGATGCCGGTGGCGCGGGCGCGTACCTGGGCGATGCGCGAAGCCTCGGTGCGGCCTGGCAGTTCGGTGACGACGCCGACATTGCCCTTGGTGGCCACCACGACACCGACCTCGGGTGGCGGCGGCGCCGCCGGCGCGCCCGCACCGGACTTGGGCCCGCAGGCGGCCAGCGGCAGCGCCGCGGCGATCGACAGAAATGACAACTGGAGGCCCCGCCAAGCTGACATGTTTTCCCCTTGATGCGTGCGGCGCCTCCCGGCGTCGCGTGCCGAGAAGGTACTATACATACATGTGTGAATGTATGTCAGACGCAGGCTGATTCGACCATGGCCCGGCGGACCAAGGAAGACGCGCTGCGCACCCGCGAGCGCATCCTCGACATGGCCGAGCGCGAGTTCCAGCGCCGCGGCGTGTCGCGCACCTCGCTGGAGCAGGTGGCTGCGGCCGCCGGCGTGACCCGCGGCGCGATCTCCTGGCACTTCAGGAACAAGGCCGACCTGTTCAACGCGATGATGAGCCGGGTCACGCTGCCGCTGGAGAGCGAGATCCTGCGCAGCGGCGAACGCACGCTCGACGACCCGGTCGCCCAGATCCGCGGCAGCTTCCTTGCCGCGCTGCGCGCCACGGTTGCCGATCCGCAGGCGCGGCGGGTGTTCGAGATCGCGCTGTTCAAGGTCGAGCACAACCCCGCGCTGCGCGGCGTGCGCGAACGCCGCCTGAAGGGCCTGCGCGATCGGGTCGAAAACGTCGAGCGCGGATTTCGCCGTGCCTCGCGGCTCGGCCTGTGGAAGTCGGTCGTGCCGGCACGGGCGGCGGCGCTGGGCCTGCAGTCGCTCATCAGCGGGCTGATCAGCAACTGGATGATCGAACCCGAAGCCTTCGACCTGGTGCGCGTCGGCGAACAGGCGATCGACGCCTATCTGCGTGGCCTGCAGGCGCCTGCCGTGGCCTAGAGCTGCTTGTGGAAGTAGGTCGTCGAGCAGGGCTGGCCGTCGGGCATCAGCGCGTAGTTCGGGATCATGCCGACGACCTGCCAGCCGCCACGCGCATAGAGGCGCTCGGCGTCGCCGCCGGTGACGGTGTCGAGCACCAGAACGGTCTTGCCCGCCTCGCGTGCGGCCGCCTCGACCGCCGTGAGCAGCCGCTGCGCCAGTCCGCGGCGGCGCGCGCGGCGATGCACCAGCATCTTCGCGACGTCGGCGCGGTGCGGCTGGTTGTCGGGCTGGGCGACGATCAGCTGCGCCGTGCCGACGATGCGCCCGGCCTCGTCCTCGGCGACGACCAGAACCCGCTCGCCGCGCTGCACCCCCTCGGCCACGCCGGCCCAGAAGGCGACCGCCTGTTCGCGCGGCAGCGGCCACATGAAGCTGACCGATGCGCCGCCCTCGACACAGTCGAGCAGCACGTCGGCCAGCGCCTCGACGGCAGATGGCGCTTCGTGCGCCTGCAGTCGGCGGATCCGGAACCCATCGTTCATGTCGTTCTCCTGGGTGAAGTGACGGGCAGCGCGGCCACCGTGGCCAGCGCGACGAGGTAGCGCGCAGGGGTGCTGCCCGGGTTGCGGTAGACGATCGGCTCGTCCAGCGTCATCGCGAGGCAGTCGCCGGCTTCCAGGTGCCAGCGGGTGCCGCCGACGGTCAGCTCCATCACACCGTCGATCATCCAGACCTGCTGGTGCACCTCGCCCCGCGCGGCGTTGTCGTAGGCGACCCGGCGACCGGGCGGGAACAGCACGTCGACGAGCTGCAGCGGCGAGCGCCTGGCCGGCGAGACACTGCGCCGCACGTAGCCGGAGGCCGGGTCGGTCCACAGCGGCTGCTCGGCCACCCTCGCCAGCGGCGAGGGCTCGGCCGCTGCCGGAACCGCCGGCTCGAGAAGCGAGGCCAGCGTGACGCCCAGCCCGGCGCCGAGGCGGTCGAGCACGGTGGCCGTCGGGCTGCTCTCGCCGCGCTCGATCAGCGAGATGTTGGATCGGCTGACGCCGCTGCGCTCGGCCAGCGCCTCGAGCGACCAGCCGCGCGCCTCGCGCAACTGCTTGATGCGCCCACCGATCAGTGCATTGATGTCCATTCGTCCAGTTTACTGGAAAGCACATCCAGTTTCATGTCGCCACGGGGCGGACGCACGGCGACTGATCGGCATTAAGGTCTTGTTAACGGCCGGCTGAGACAGTGCCGGCATGCTGTCGTACCCTCGCTCATGGTGCTGACCTCACGCGCCTCGCTGGCCGCCACCCTGGCGCTGGCACTGCTGTGCGACCCCGCCCAGTGCGCCGACGAGCCGCCACCGCTGCCCGACCTTGCCGCACTGGAAGCCGCCGGCGCGCGCATCGGCAGCATCCGCGTCGTGCCGGGGCAGATCTTCGACACCGCCGACCCGAAGGAAGACAACGCACTCTTCCGGGCTGCCAACCGCCTGCACATTCCGACGCGCACCGGCGTCATCGAGCGGGCGCTGCTGTTCAAGCCGGGCGATGCACTCTCGGTGCGGGTGATCGACGAGACCGAGCGCCTGCTGCGCGCCAACCGCTATCTCTACGACGTGCACATCCGGCCGGTGGCGGTGCACGACGGCGTGGTCGACCTCGAGGTCGCGACGCGCGACACCTGGTCGCTCGACCCGGGGATCAGCGCCGGCCGCTCTGGCGGCGCGACGACCGGCGGCTTCTCGCTGCGCGAGTACAACCTGCTGGGCACCGGCACGACGATCGCGCTGGGCCGCTCGAAAGGCGTCGACCGCACCAGCACCGAGCTGCAGTTCAGCAACAACCGCGCCTTCGGCACCTGGACGGCGGTGAACTACGAGCACGCGCGCAACAGCGACGGCCAGCGCGACGCACTCTCGGTGGTGCGCCCGTTCTATGCACTCGACAGCCGCTGGACCGCCGGCGCCACCGTGTCCGACGACGACCGCGTCGACTCGGTCTACAACGCCGGCAACGTTGTCAGCCAGTACCGCCGGCTCGAGCGCCGCGCCGATGTCTTCGGCGGCTGGTCACCCGGCCTGCAGGGCGGCTGGGTGCAGCGCTTCTCCGCCGGGCTGAGCCTGCGCGAGGACCGCTATGCGAACGAGCCCGGGCTGGTCGCGCGGGCCTCGTTGCCGGACGACGACAAGCTGGTGATGCCTTTCGTTCGCTACGAACTCATCGAGGACCGCTTCGAGCGTTCGCTCAACCGCAACCTGATCGGCCGGCCTGAGTTCTTCGCGCTCGGCATCGCTGCGAACGTGCAGATCAGCCGGGCCTCCGCGCGGCTGGGATCGACACGTTCGCCGTGGCGCTATTCGGCATCGATCGGCCGTGGGCATGAAATCGCGGACGACCACCTGCTGCTCGGCTCGGCCCAGCTGTCGGGCGAGGTCGACGAGGGGCGCATCCGCCGCCAGCGCCTGTCGGCGCAGTCTCAGTACTACATGCGCCAGGGTTCGCGCTGGCTGTTCTATGCCGCAGCGGCCGGCGACATGCTGACGCGCCCTGAACTGCCCGACGCACTGCTGCTTGGCGGCGACAGCGGCCTGCGCGGCTACCCGCTGCGCTACCAGAGCGGCACACGCCGTGCGCTGTTCACGGTGGAGGAGCGCTTCTACACCGACCTCTACGTGTGGCAGCTGTTCCGCGTCGGCGGCGCCGCGTTTCTCGACGTCGGCCGCGCCTGGGGCGGCGACAACGTCAACACGGTCAACCCGGGCTGGCTGCGCAACGCCGGGGCCGGGCTGCGCATCGTCAGCGCGCGCTCGGCCTTCAGCAACGTGCTGCACATCGACCTGGCCTTCCCGATCGACGCCACAGCGGACATCAAGAAGGTGCAATTCCTGGTCAAGACCAAGACCAGCTTCTGATCGCGCTGCGGCAGCGACTCAGCGCTCGCCGAGCAGGAAGTTCGCCGGCTCGGCGAGGGCGTGGCCAGGCGCAGCGCTCTCGTCCTTCAGGCCGACGCCGGTCAGCCCACGGCGCAACGCCTCGTCGAGCAGGTAGGCGAGCCGGCTCGCCGCGTCGGCGAAGCCTAGTCCCTCGGGTCGCACGTTGGAGATGCAGTTGCGCTGCGCGTCGTGGCGGCCGATGCGCGGCGCCCAGGTGAGGTAGACGCCCAGGCTGTCGGGCGAGCTGAGTCCGGGCCGCTCGCCGATCAGCACGACGACGATGCGTGCGTCGAGCAGCTCGCCGATGCCGTCACCCACCGCCACGCGCCCCTGTTCGACCACCATCACCGGCGCGATCACCCATGCTGAAGCCAGCGTCTGCGCGCGCAGCGCGGCGATCAGCGGCGCGGCATGGCGCTGCACCGCGAGTGCCGAGAGGCCGTCGGCGACCACGATCGCGATGTCGGGCGGCGCGGTGCCCTGCGCCTGCCGCTGCGCGCGCAAGCGCTCGAGCTGCTCACGCGCAGGCGCATCGAGCTGCCGGCCCAGGTCGGGCCGCTGCAGGTAGACCGGCCGCGAGCTGGCCGCGCTGTGCAGCGCCAGTGTCTGCAGACCCAGGGCCTCGATCTCGCTGCGCAGCGCGGCCACGTCGAGCGGGCGGTGCACCGCGTCGCGAGCCTGCGCATGGGCGAGCTGGAACTCGAGCTGCGCGGCCGTCGGCAGGCTCACGCCGCTGCGGCCGAGCCCGATGCGTGCCGGGGTGTGGCGGCGCAGCGCACGCCAGGGGTTGTCGACCACCGAGGACGAAGGTGCCTGCAGTAGCGAGGGCGACTCGGGGCGTGTGGGCTCGCCGGACATGCGCGGCTCCTCAGCGCGGCGCCGGCAGCGCGTGGGCGAAGCCCGGCGGCAGGCCGGCGGTGTGCGAGGCCAGGCGCGCCGTGGCGGCCGGCTCGAAGATGTCCATGCGCTCCAGCCAGGCCTCGAACTCCGGCGCCGGGCGCAGGCCGAGCACACGCCGCGCGTAGAGCGCGTCGTGGAACGAGGTGGTCTGGTAGTTGAGCATCACGTCGTCCGAGCCCGGGATGCCCATGATGAAGCTGCAGCCGGCCACGCCGAGCACGGTGAGCAGCATGTCCATGTCGTTCTGGTCGGCCTCGGCGTGGTTGGTGTAGCAGATGTCGCAGCCCATCGGCAGGCCGAGCAGCTTGCCGCAGAAGTGGTCTTCCAGCCCGGCGCGGATGATCTGCTTGCCGTCGTACAGGTACTCCGGGCCGATGAAGCCGACCACGGTGTTGACGAGCAGCGGCTCGAAGTGCCGTGCCACCGCATAGGCACGCGCCTCGATGGTCTGCTGGTCGCAGCCATGGTGCGCCTGGGCGGAGAGTGCGCTGCCCTGGCCGGTCTCGAAGTACATGACGTTGTCGCCGCGCTCACCGTCGAAGTCGGCGCCGCGGCGCAGCGACAAGGCCGCGGCGCGGGCCTCGGCGAGCAACGTCAGGTCGATGCCGAAGCTGGTGTTGGTGGCCTGCGTGCCGCCGATCGACTGGAACACGAGATCGACCGGCGCGCCGCGCGCGATCGCCTGCAGCGTGTTCGTGACGTGGGTGAGGATGCAGCTCTGCGTCGGGATCTGGTAGCGCGAGATCACCGCGTCGAGCATCTGCAGCAGGCGCATCACCTGCGGCACGTTGTCGGTGGCCGGGTTGATGCCGATGACGGCGTCGCCGCTGCCGTAGAGCAGGCCGTCGAGCAGGCTGGCCGCGATGCCGGCGGTGTCGTCGGTCGGGTGGTTGGGCTGCAGCCGTGTCGACAAGCGGCCCGGCAGCCCGATGGTGTTGCGGAAGCGGCTGCGCACCCGCACCTTGCGCGCGACCAGCACCAGGTCCTGGTTGCGCATGATCTTCGAGGTGGCCGCCACCATCTCGGGCGTGAGGCCGCGGGACACGGCGGCGAGCGCATCGCCGTCGGCGTCGTCGGACAGCAGCCACTCGCGGAAGCCGCCGACGGTCAGGTGCGCGACCGCGGCGAAGGCACGCGCGTCGTGCGTGTCGATGATCAGCCGCGTGACCTCGTCGTCTTCGTAGGGCACCACGGCCTCGTCGAGGAACTGGCGCAGTGGCACGTCGGCCAGGGCCATCTGCGCGGCGGCGCGCTCTTCGGCCGAACCGGCCGCCACGCCGGCCAGGTGGTCGCCCGAGCGCTCCGGTGTGGCACGCGCCAGCAACGTGCGCAGCCCGTCGAAACGGTGGTTGCGAACGCCGATGGCTTGGCTGTAGACCGGCATGTCGTGGATGCTACGCCGCAGCTGCCAGTGCAGCGCTGCGCCGCGTCGCGGTGGTCAGGAAGTAGGCGTAGCCGATCGCCATCGCGCCGACGAACAGGCCGGCCACGATGGGGTTGAACCAGGCCATCGTCAGCAGGCACAGCACCGCCGCCCCCAGCGCGAAGGCCGGGAAGACCGGGAACACCGGCGCGCTGAATGGGCGCTCCAGCGCGGGCTCGCTGGCGCGCAGCTTGAACAGGCTGGCCATGCTCATGATGTACATGACGATCGCGCCGAACACCGACATCGTGACGATGTTCGCCGTCAGCGTCTGGCCGCCGATCTTGATCAGCTCGTCGCTGAAGATCGCCGCGATGCCGACCACGCCACCGGCCAGGATGGCGATGTGCGGCGTGTGCCGTGTCGGGTGCACGCGGCCGAGCATCGCCGGCAGGAAGCCGGCGCGCGACAGCGCGAAGATCTGCCGCGAGTAGCCGATGATGATGCCGTGGAACGAGGCCACCAGCCCGAACAGGCCGAGCCACACCAGCATGTGCAGCCAGCCGCTGTTCTCGCCGACGATGGTCTTCATCGCCTGCGGCAGCGGGTCGTTGATGTTGGAGAGCTTGGTCCAGTCGCCTGAGCCGCCGGCGAACACCATCACGCCGGTGGCCAGCACCACCAGGGTCAGGATGCCGCCGATGTAGGCGATCGGGATCGAGCGGCGCGGCGTCTTCGCCTCTTCGGCCGCCATCGCCACGCCCTCGATCGCGAGGAAGAACCAGATCGCGAACGGGATCGCCGCGATGATGCCGCTGATCGAGCCCAGGCTGAAGCTGTCGGCGCCCGCCCAGCCGCCCTTGACGAAGTTCGCCGCAGAGAAGCCCGGTGCGACCACGCCCATGAACACCAGCAGCTCGAAGATCGCGATCAGCGTGACGATCAGCTCGAAGCTGGCCGCGATGGTGATGCCGGCGATGTTCAGCGCCATGAAGATCACGTAGGCGCCGACCGCGACCCATTTCGGGTCCAGCGCCGGAAACTGCACGTTGACGTAGGCGCCGATCGCCAGCGCGATGGCCGGCGGCGCGAAGACGAACTCGACCAGCGTCGCGAAGCCGGCGATGAAGCCGCCGGTCGGGCCGAAGGCGCGCCGGCTGTACTCGAACGGCCCGCCGGCATGCGGGATCGCGGTGGTCAGCTCGGTGAAGCTGAAGATGAAGGTCGTGTACATCAGCGCGATGAACAGCGAGGTGACCAGGAAGCCCAGCGTGCCCGCCGAGGCCCAGCCGTAGCTCCAGCCGAAGTACTCGCCGGAGATCACCAGCCCGACGGCGATGCCCCACAGCTGGAAGGTGCCCAGCGTCTTGTTCAACGTGGGGCTGGTGGATGTGCTCATGGTGTGGTTCCCTCGTGGTGTTGTGCTGACGCGACCTGCACCAGGATGACGTGGCCCGGTGCTTGCAGAGACGTTTCTCAGGACGTTTTCCGCAGGCTAAGGGCTGGCCGGGGGCGGGCGTTATCGCGTTTTGGCAAACCTTCAGGGAGGTGCGCATGGCCGCTGTCGCTTCGCATGCTTCACGGGCTTCGTCGCCGCCTCCGGCGGCATGCTGGACGGTCGCCGAAGACGTCGACACCCACGCCGCGAACCTGGCGGGCTGGCAGCAGCGCTACGACCAGCTCTCGGCGGGTGCCTTTCGTGGCGCGATCGCCGATCTCTGGTTCGACGACGTCCAGGTGTTTCGCGAACGCACCAGCCATGCGGTGCGTCAGGTCTGTGCGATCCGCCCTGGAACGGTGTGGTGCGGCGTCACGCTCGTGCACGACCGTTCACGCATCGAGGGCCACCTGGTCGGGGCGAATGGCGTGATGGTGAGCGGCAACCCGCAGGCGTTCGAACTGTCGACGCCGGATGACCACGACATCCTCGGCATCGTGGTCGACCGGGCCAGCCTGCAGGCGGTCGCGCGCTCTCTCGGACAGCCGCTCGATGCCGATGCATTCGACCGCCCAACCTGGCTGGCGTGCGAACCCCGGGCACAGGCGGAGCTGGCGCAGGGCCTGCGCCGGCTCGTCGATGACGGCATGGCGGGGCAGCATGGTCATCACGGTGCACGTGCTCGCCGCTTCGCACAGCATGCCGTGCTGGGGTCGCTGCTGCAGGTGCTGGCCGCACCGGACGCCGATGGCAACGAATGCCTGAGCTTCGAGCGTCGTCGGCGCCTGGTGCGCGCCGCATGCGAGGCGACCCTGGCGCAGGTGGAGGCGGCACCCACGGTGCCCGACCTGTGTGCGATGCTGCACGTGAGCCGACGGACTCTTCAGTACGCCTTCGAGACCGTGGTGAGCAGCAGCCCCGTGGCCTACCTGCGCGCGCTGCGCCTGAACGCGGTCCGTCGAGAGTTGTGCAGCGGCCGTGCCGACAGCGTGCAGGACGCCGCCGTGCGCCACGGCTTCTGGAGCCTGAGCCAGTTCGCCAGCGACTACCGGGCCCAGTTTGCCGAGCGGCCGTCACAGACCTTGTTGCGCACACGCGCCGGCAAGGGGCAGCTTCTGCGAACCTGAGCAGCAGAAACGACGAAGCCCGCTTGGCAGCGGGCTTCGTGTTGATTCGGTGGTTGCGAGGGCAGGATTTGAACCTGCGACCTTTGGGTTATGAGCCCAACGAGCTACCAGACTGCTCCACCTCGCGACTGAGCCTGCAAGTGTAGCACAGGCTGTGCGATGTGTGACCGCGTGCGCTCGTGTTCAGGACGGATCGACGCCGCCCATCGGCGGGCGGCGGTGACGCACGATCATCAGCGGCGGGTAGTTCACGTGCAGCTTGCGCTGATGGAATCGTTCGAGCCGCTCGATCTCGACACGTACGCGTTCCGAGAAGCCCTTGCGCTGGCCGCGTCGATCGTGGAGCAGGTCCTCGAAGAGTTGCTCGACCTTGGCCTTGTCGCCCCAGTTCACCGCCAGGCGGTTCGCGATGCGAGGGTAGTAGCGGCACAGGTGCTTGGGGTGGATCGCCGAGGGGATGCGGCGTAGCCAGACATGGGTCTGGCTCTGCAGCACCCTGTCCTGATCCTTGACCGGCCCACGTACCCGCGACCAGTCGGCCTCCGAAGGCCCACCCATGGGCATGCCGTTCCCATTGCCCTTGTCAGCATCTGTCGTGCTCATTTGCATGTCGCCGCCACTTCCCACCGTCCTGAAGGCATTCTGCCGGGTCAATCGCTGTCGCGCATGCGACGCCCGGTGCCATCCCCCCTTACCTGGGGTCACGACAGCGTGAATTATTTGGCCGACCACGTTGCCACGGCAATGGCCGGCCACAAAAAAGCCGGCTCGCGCCGGCTTCTTCGTGCGGGTCAGTCCCGAGGGGCGTTCACTCGGCCTTGTCGCCTTCGGCAGCGGCTTCCTCGACCACCGGCTCAGGACGGTCCACCAGCTCGACGAAGGCCATCGGCGCGTTGTCGCCGACGCGGAAGCCCATCTTCAGGATGCGGGTGTAGCCGCCCGGGCGCGCCTTGTAGCGCGGGCCCAGTTCGCCGAACAGCTTGGTGACGACGGCGCGGTCGCGCGTGCGGTCGAAGGCCAGGCGGCGGTTGGCCAGCGTCGGCTCCTTGGCCAGCGTGATGAGCGGCTCGACGACGCGGCGCAGTTCCTTGGCCTTGGGGACCGTGGTCTTGATCGCCTCGTGCGTGAGCAGCGAATTGCACATGTTGCGCAGCATCGCCTGGCGATGCTCGCTGGTGCGGTTGAGTTTGCGAAGTCCGTGACGGTGACGCATGGTGCTTTCCTGTCTTTATTGAACCCCGGCCGTGTCAGGTACCGGGGGTTGCACATAGCGCTGAGTGCTTCAGCGCTTGTCGAGGCCTTGGGGCGGCCAGTTCTCGAGGCGTGCGCCGAGCGTGAGCCCGCGCGAAGCCAGCACTTCCTTGATTTCGTTGAGCGACTTGCGGCCCAGGTTCGGCGTCTTCAGCAGCTCGGTCTCGGTGCGCTGGATCAGGTCGCCGATGTAGTAGATGTTCTCGGCCTTCAGGCAGTTCGCCGAACGCACCGTCAGTTCGAGCTCGTCGACCGGGCGCAGCAGGATCGGGTCGAACTTCTGGTCGCTGCGCTCGCTGCGGCCGGCGTCGAAGATCTGGTCGACCTGGCCCTCGAGCTGCGCGAACACGGCGAGCTGCTCGACCAGCACCTTGGCCGACGAACGGATCGCCTCTTCCGGCGTGATGGCGCCGTTGGTGACGATCTCCATCACCAGCTTGTCGAGGTCGGTGCGCTGCTCGACGCGGGCGCTCTCGACCGTGTAGCTGACACGCGAGACCGGCGAGAACGAAGCGTCGAGAACGATGCGGCCGATCGACTTGGTCGGCTCGTCGCCATAGCGGCGCAGCGTGCCCGGCACGTAGCCACGGCCCTTTTCGACCTTGATCTGCATGTCGAGCTTGCCGCCCTGCGACAGGTGGGCAATGACGTGCTCGGGGTTGATGATCTCGACGTCGTGCGGGGTCTGGATGTCGCCGGCGGTGACGGGGCCTTCGCCTTCCTTGCGCAGCACCAGCGTGACTTCGTCGCGGTTGTGCAGGCGGAACACGACGCCCTTGAGGTTCAGCATGATGTGAACCACGTCTTCCTGAACCCCGTCGATCGCGGAGTACTCGTGCAGTACGCCGGCGATCGTCACCTCGGTGGGCGCGTAGCCGACCATCGACGACAGCAGCACGCGGCGCAGCGCGTTGCCCAGCGTGTGGCCGTAGCCGCGCTCGAACGGCTCGAGCGTGACCTTGGCGCGATTGCCGCCCAGCGGCTCCACGTTGATGGCTTTGGGTTTCAGCAGATTGGTTTGCATTGAGTCCTGTTCCTCTCAATACCCTCGGCTCGTTACACCGATAAGGCTGGCGGACATGGCCGGGCGAAATACGCCTCGCTGTGTGCCCGGCACGGCACGGCGAGGGGATGGGTCCGCGGCAGGGGCAGCAGACCCGAAGACGGCATCAGCGCGAGTACAACTCGACGATCAGCGCTTCCTTGATGTCGGCGCCGAACTCGTCGCGGTCGGGGGCCTTCTTGAAGACGCCCTCGAGCTTGGTCGCGTCGACCTGCACCCAACCCGGCATGCCCTGGCCCTCGGCGAGCTTGACCGCATCAGTGATGCGCAGCTGCTTCTTGGCCTTCTCGCGCACGGCGATGGTGTCGCCCGGCTTGACGGAGTACGAAGCGATGTTCACCACCTCGCCGTTGACCGTGATGCCCTTGTGCGAGACCAGCTGGCGCGCTTCGGCGCGCGTGCTGCCGAAGCCCATGCGATACACCACGTTGTCAAGCCGCGACTCGAGCAGCAGCAGCAGGTTCGAGCCGGTGTTGCCTTTGCGGCGCTCGGCCTCGGCGAAGTAGCGGCGGAACTGGCGCTCGAGCACGCCGTACATGCGCTTGACCTTCTGCTTCTCGCGCAGCTGCAGGCCGAAGTCGCTGGTGCGGCTGCCGGAGGTGCGGCCGTGCTGGCCGGGCTTGGAGTCGAACTTCGCCTTGTCGCTGATCGGGCGGCGTGCGCTCTTCAGAAAAAGGTCGGTGCCTTCACGGCGGGAAAGTTTGGCCTTGGGGCCGAGGTAACGTGCCACGTTGGTGTCCTTCGTTCAATCTGACGCGACGTCTAGACTCGCGCGAGCCTGGCGGGTATTGTTTTGGGCGCTCAGGCGGTGGGCTTCTTACAAGCGAAAAAGTCGGCGAGGCCGAAACGGCTTCGCCGACCACTGAAAGCGACGCTCAGATGCGGCGGCGCTTCTGCGGGCGGCAGCCGTTGTGCGGAACCGGCGTGACGTCCGAGATCGAGTTGATCCGGATGCCCAGCGAGGCCAGCGCGCGAACCGACGACTCGCGGCCCGGGCCCGGGCCCTTGATGCGCACGTCGAGGTTCTTGATGCCCTGCTCCTGGGCAGCGCGGCCGGCGACTTCCGCAGCCACCTGGGCGGCGAACGGCGTGCTCTTGCGCGAGCCCTTGAAGCCCTGGCCACCGCTGGAAGCCCACGACAGCGCACCGCCCTGGCGGTCGGTGATCGTGATGATCGTGTTGTTGAACGACGCGTGAACGTGCGCGATGCCGTCCGCAACGTTCTTGCGGACCTTCTTGCGCACGCGTTGTGCGGCGGTATTGACGGGTGCCTTGGCCATGGTCGTGTCTTTCTCTAATGCTTCACTGGGTCAGGAAGGACTTGCGGGTCACTTCTTGACGAGCGCGCCGGACTTGCGCGGGCCCTTGCGGGTGCGCGCGTTGGTCTTGGTGCGCTGGCCGCGCACGGGCAGGCCACGGCGATGACGGAAGCCGCGGTAGCAGCCGAGGTCCATCAGTCGCTTGATGTTGATCGACATCTCGCGGCGCAGGTCACCCTCGATCGTCATCTTGCCGATCTCTTCCCGGATCTTCTCCAGGTCGCCGTCGGTCAGATCCTTGATCTTCTTCGCATACGCGACGCCGACCTTGTCGCAGATCTTCTGCGCGGTCGTACGGCCGATGCCGTAGATGTGCGTCAGGCCGATCTCGGTGTGCTTGTGCGGCGGGATGTTGATGCCAGCAATGCGTGCCATGTCTTAAATCCTTCAGTTCAGCCTTGACGCTGCTTGTGACGCGGGTCGGTACAGATCACCCGCACCACGCCCTTGCGGCGGATGATCTTGCAGTTGCGGCACATCTTCTTGACGGAAGCGGCTACTTTCATGGTCTTCTCCTAAGCCCTCGTCAGGCTGCTCACTTGGCCCGGAACACGATGCGGGCACGACTCAAATCGTAGGGCGTCAGCTCGACCGTCACCTTGTCGCCCGGGAGGATGCGGATGTAGTGCATACGCATCTTTCCGGAGATGTGGCCGAGCACGATGTGCCCGTTCTCCAATTTCACGCGAAACGTGGCGTTCGGGAGGTTCTCCAGAATCTCACCTTGCATCTGGATGACATCGTCTTTCGCCATCTCAGCTCGCCTTGAAGTTCGCCTTCTTCAACAAACTCTCGTATTGCTGGCTCATCACGTAGCTCTGCACCTGGGCCCAGAAGTCCATCGTCACGACGACGATGATCAGCAGGCTGGTGCCGCCGAAGTAGAACGGAACGTTGTACTTCAGCACCAGGAACTCGGGCAGCAGGCAGACCGCCGTGATGTACACCGCGCCGACCAGGGTCAGACGCGACAGGATCTTGTCGATGTGCTTCGCCGTCTGCTCACCCGGGCGGATGCCCGGGATGAAGGCGCCGCTCTTCTTCAGGTTGTCCGCCGTTTCGCGGCTGTTGAAGACCAGCGCCGTGTAGAAGAAGCAGAAGAACACGATCGCCGCGGCATACAGCATGACGTAGATCGGCTGGCCAGGTGACAGCAGCGAGGCCAGGTCCTTCAGCCAGCGCAGGCCGTCGCCGGTGGCGAACCAGCCCACCACGGTGGCCGGCAGCAGGATGATCGACGACGCGAAGATCGGCGGGATCACGCCCGACATGTTCAGCTTCAGCGGCAGGTGCGAGGACTGGCCACCGTAGACCTTGTTGCCGACCTGGCGCTTGGCGTAGTTCACCAGGATCTTGCGCTGGCCGCGTTCGACGAACACCACGACGTAGGTCACCGCGACCACGAGCAAGAGGATGAACAGCGAGACGACGATACTCATCGCACCGGTGCGCACCAGCTCGAACAGGCCACCCATCGCGCTGGGCAGGCCAGCCGCGATGCCGGCGAAGATCAGGATCGAGATGCCGTTGCCAAGGCCGCGCTCCGTGATCTGCTCACCCAGCCACATCAGGAACATCGTGCCGGCGACCAGGCTCACCACCGCGGTCAGGCGGAAACCGAAGCCCGGCGCGATGACCAGACCGGGCGAACCTTCCAGCGCGAGCGCGATGCCCAACGACTGGAACAGCGCCAGCCCCAGCGTGCCGTAGCGCGTGTACTGGGTGATCTTGCGACGACCCGCCTCGCCTTCCTTCTTCAGCGCCTCGAGCGTCGGCACCACGTAGGTCATCAGCTGCATGATGATCGACGCGGAGATGTAGGGCATGATGCCCAGCGCGAAGACGGTGAAGCGCGACAGCGCGCCGCCCGAGAACATGTTGAACAGGCTCAGGATGCCGCCGGCCTGGCCCTTGAACAGCTCCTGCAGCTGGTTCGGGTCGATGCCGGGCACCGGGATGTGCGCCCCGATGCGATAGACCACGAGCGCCAGCACCAGGAAGACGAGCCGGCGACGCAGGTCGCCGAACTTGCCGCTCTTGGCCAGTTGAGTCGCGTTGGTTGCCACGGAAGTCCGTTGTGGTGGATCGTCGACGTGCGGCCGCTCAGGCCACCGAGCCGCCGGCCGCCTCGATGGCAGCCTTCGCGCCGGCAGTCGCGCCGATGCCCTTGAGCACGACCTTCTTGGTCAGCTCGCCGGTCTTGATGACCTTGACGGTCTGCGCCAGCTGGCCGACCAGCTTGGCCGCCTTCAGCGCGAGCAGGTCCACCTCGGCGGCACCCAGCACTTCCAGGTCCGACAGGGTGATCTCGGCGTTGTACTTCAGCTTGGCCGACTTGAAACCGCGCTTGGGCAGGCGGCGCTGCAGCGGCATCTGGCCGCCTTCGAAGCCAACCTTGTGGTAGCCGCCCGAACGCGACTTCTGACCCTTGTGGCCACGGCCGGCGGTCTTGCCCAGGCCCGAACCGATGCCACGGCCGACGCGGCGGCGGGCCTTCTTGCTGCCTTCGGCAGGCTTGATGGTGTTCAGTTCCATTACAGCACCTTCACCAGGTACGAGACCTTGTTGACCATGCCGCGCACGGCCGGCGTGTCTTCCAGCGTCGACTCGCTGTTGAGCTTGCGCAGGCCCAGGCCGCGCACCGTGGCGCGATGCGACTCGCGCGTGCCGGCGATGCTGCGAACCAGCTTCACCGTGAGGGTCTTCTTCTCTGCCATGACAGTTCTCCGCGGGTCGTCGATCAGCCGAACAGCTGCTCGACGGTCAGGCCGCGCTTGGCGGCGACCTCGGCCGGCGTGGTCGAGCTCTTCAGCGCGTCCAGCGTGGCACGGACCATGTTGTACGGGTTGGTCGAACCGTGGCTCTTGGCCACGATGTCGGTCACGCCCATCACCTCGAAGACGGCGCGCATCGGGCCGCCGGCGATGATGCCGTCACCCTGCTTGGCCGGGGCCATCAGCACCCGGGCAGCGCCATGCTCGCCGACCACCTTGTGGTGGATCGTGCCGTCCTTGAGCTGGACCTTGAACATGTTGCGGCGGGCCGATTCCATGGCCTTCTGCACCGCCACCGGCACTTCCTTGGCCTTGCCCTTGCCCATGCCGATGCGGCCATCGCCGTCACCGACCACGGTCAGCGCCGCGAAGCTGAGCGTACGACCGCCCTTGACCACCTTGGTGACGCGGTTCACCGCGATCATCTTTTCCTTCAGGCCGTCGTCGTTGCCTTCGGGCTGCTGGCGGGGTTGAAACTTTGCCATTGTCGAATTCCTTGTCGTCGCCGAAACGGAGGGCGCTTAGAACTGCAGTCCGGCTTCGCGGGCCGCCTCGGCCAGCGCCTTGACGCGGCCGTGGTACGCGAAACCAGCGCGGTCGAACGCCACCTTCTCGATGCCGGCGGCCTTGGCCTTCTCGGCGATGCGCTTGCCGATCATCGTCGCCGCAGCGACGTTGGCGCCCTTGCCGGCCGCGCCGAGCTCCTTGCGGACATCGGCTTCGGCAGTCGAAGCGCTGGCAAGCACCTTGGTGCCGTCGTCGGAGATGACGCTGGCGTAGATGTGCAGGTTCGTGCGGTGCACCGTCAGGCGCGCAACGCGCTGGGTGGCGATGCGCACACGGGTCTGGCGCGAGCGGCGGATGCGCTGATCTTTTTTGTTCAGAGTCATGGTCGTCGCTCCTTACTTCTTCTTGGTCTCTTTGATCGTGACCTTCTCGTCCGCGTAGCGGATGCCCTTGCCCTTGTAGGGCTCGGGCGGGCGGATCGCGCGCACTTCGGCGGCGATCTGGCCCACCACCTGGCGGTCGGAACCCTTGATCACGATCTCGGTCTGCGTCGGGCAGGTGACCGTGATGCCGGCGGGCATGTCCTTGACGACCGGGTGCGAGAAACCGATCTGCAGGTTCAGCTTCGGACCCTGCGCGGCGGCGCGGAAGCCCACGCCGACCAGCGTCAGCTTCTTCTCGAAGCCCTTGCTTACACCGTTGACCATGTTGGCCACCAGCGCGCGCATCGTGCCGCTCATGGCGTCTGCTTCGGCGCTGTCGTTGGCCGGGGCGAACTTGACGTTGCCGCCCTCGTTCTTGACCGTCACCAGCTCGTTGACCGGGCGCACCAGCGTGCCCAGCGAGCCCTTGACGCTGATCTTGTCAGCCGTCACCGACACGTCCACGCCTTGCGGCAGGGCGATCGGCATCTTTCCCACGCGTGACATATCGATCTCTCCTTAGGCCACGTAGCAGAGCACTTCGCCGCCGATACCGGCCTGGCGCGCCTTGCGGTCGGTCATCACGCCCTTGGGCGTGGTGACGATGGCCACACCCAGCCCGTTCATCACGTTCGGGATGTCGTGGCGGCCCTTGTAGATGCGCAGGCCGGGGCGGCTGACGCGCTCGATGTGCTCGATCACCGGACGGCCGGCGTAGTACTTCAGCGCGATCTCGAGCTGCGGCTTGGCCGCTTCGCCACGGATGGCGAAGTTGTCGATGTAACCCTCGTCCTTCAGGACCTGGGCGATCGCGACCTTCAGCTTCGACGACGGCATCGCGACGACGGCCTTCTCGACCATCTGCGCGTTGCGGATGCGCGTCAGCATATCGGCGATGGGATCACTCATGCTCATGTGAATTGCTCCTTTGCGCGCCGATTACCAGCTGGCCTTGACGACACCGGGGATGTCGCCCTTGAAGGCCAGTTCGCGGATCTTGTTGCGGCCCAGCCCGAACTGGCGGAACGTGCCGCGCGGGCGGCCGGTCAGCTCGCAGCGGTTGCGCTGGCGGGTCGGATAGGCATTGCGCGGCAGCTTCTGCAGCTCCAGGCGCGCGGCGTAACGCTCTTCGTCCGACTTCTTGGCATCGTTGGCGATGCCCTTGAGTTCGTCGTACTTCTTCTTGTACTTGGCGACCAGTTGCTCGCGCTTGAGTTCGCGCTGGATCAGGGATGTCTTAGCCACGGGCCACCTCAGTTCTTGAACGGGAACTTGAATGCGGCGAGCAGCGCCTTGCATTCGTCGTCGGTCTTCGCGGTCGTCGTGATGCTGATGTTCAGCCCACGCAGCGCATCGATCTTGTCGTAATCGATTTCCGGGAAGATGATCTGTTCCTTGACGCCGATGTTGTAGTTGCCACGACCATCGAACGCACGACCGGAAATGCCGCGGAAGTCGCGCACGCGCGGCAGCGCGATGGTCACGAAACGGTCGAGGAACTCGTACATCTGCACGCCGCGCAGGGTGACCATGCAGCCGATGGGCACGTTCTCGCGGATCTTGAAGTTCGCGATCGCCTTGCGCGACTTGGTCACGACGGGCTTCTGGCCGGCGATTTTGGTGAGGTCGCCGACGGCGTTGTCCATCACCTTCTTGTCGGACACCGCCTCGCTCACGCCCATGTTCAGCGTGATCTTGGTGATGCGCGGGACCTGCATCGTCGACTTGTAGCCGAACTTCTTGACGAGCTCGGGGACGATCTTCTCGCGGTAGATCGCCTGCAGGCGAGCGGCGGATTGCTGTTGAGCCATGTTCTTGATCCTCAGGCCTTGATCTCGTCGCCGCTGGACTTGAAGACGCGCACTTTCTTGCCGTCGTCAAGCAGCTTGACGCCCACGCGGTCGGCCTTGGCCGTCGCGGGGTTGTAGATCGCCACGTTGCTCTGGTGGATCGACAGCGTCTTCTCGACGACGCCGCCGGTCGTGCCCTTCATCGGGTTCGGCTTGACGTGCTTCTTCACCACGTTCACGCCCTCGACGACGATGCGCTCTTCGTCGACGCGCTGCGTCACGGTGCCGCGCTTGCCCTTGTCGCGGCCGGTCAACACGATGACCTGGTCGCCCTTGCGAATCTTGTTCATGGCCTGTCCTTCTTGCAGCCGCTCAGAGCACTTCCGGCGCCAGCGAAACGATCTTCATGAAGCGCTCGGTGCGCAGCTCGCGCGTCACCGGCCCGAAGATGCGGGTGCCGATCGGCTCGAGCTTGGCGTTCAGCAGCACGGCGGCGTTGCCGTCGAAGCGGACCAGCGAGCCGTCCTGGCGACGCACGCCCTTGGCGGTGCGCACGACCACGGCGCTGTAGACCTCGCCCTTCTTGACGCGGCCACGCGGCGCGGCTTCCTTGATGGAAACCTTGATGACGTCGCCGATGCCGGCGTAGCGACGCTTGGAGCCGCCCAGCACCTTGATGCACATGACGGACTTCGCGCCAGTGTTATCCGCGACGTCGAGTCGCGATTGCATTTGAATCATTGTCTGTCCCCAACTTGAACCCGCAGTCGCCTGCCAGTTCAGTCTTGGGCCCGTTGATGGGCGGATCCGAAGCCGCACTGTTCCCGAGCGGGAGCAGCCGTGCTTTCGGCGAAGCTGCGGATTATGAAGGCAAACCCGGACCCGTGTCAACCGAGTCCGGGCGAATCGGAAAGAAGATCAGGCCAGCACTTGCCGGGCCTGTGTGAGCATCGTGGCCGCGTCGCTGACCTCGAACTTGCCCGGCCCCTCGACGTTCAGCGTCTTGACCACACCGTCGACCACCAGCATCGAGTAGCGGTTCGAGCGCAGGCCCATGCCGCGCGCCGTCAGATCGAGCGTCAGGCCGGTCGCCTTGGTGAAGTCGGCACTGCCGTCGGCCATCATGCGCACCTTGCCGCCTGTGTGCTGGTCGCGCCCCCAGGCGCCCATCACGAAGGCGTCGTTGACCGACACGCACCAGACCTCGTCGATGCCGGCCTGCTTCAGCTCGCCGAACTTCTCGACATAGCCGGGCACGTGCTTGGCCGAGCAGGTCGGCGTGTAGGCGCCAGGCAGGCCGAAGATCGCGATCTTCTTGCCAGCCGTCAGCGCCTCGACCTCGAAGGTGTTGGGGCCGATCGAGCAGCCGTTGCCCTCGACCTCGATGAATTCCTGCAGCTTGCCCGCGGGCAGCTTGTCTCCGACCTTGATCATCGTTGCTCTCCTTGTGCTTGGACTTGTGCCGGGGCCATGAAAAACGGCCGGACGCCAGTATTCCAGCGTTCCGGCCGCGTGGCGCGATGGCCTGCAAAGGCCTCGTGCGCTGGCAGGCTTACACCACGATGGCCTTCTGGACCAGGCGGGTGACGACCCACGACTTGGTCTTCGATATCGGCCGGCTCTCGGCGATCTCGACCACGTCGCCCATCTTGTACTCGCCCTTCTCGTCGTGCGCGTGGTACTTGCTCGACTTGCCGACGATCTTGCCGTACAGCTCGTGCTTGGTGCGACGCTCGACCAGAACGGTGATGGTCTTGGCGCGCTTGTCGCTCACGACCTTGCCGATCAGGGTGCGGGTGTTCTTGGCCTTGGCCTGGGTCTGCGCTTCGCTCACTTGGCAGCCTCCTTCTTCTTCTCGGCCAGGATGGTCTTGGCGCGCGCGATGTCGCGGCGCGTCTTGCCCATCTGCGAGTGGTTGTTCAGCTGTTGGGTGGCCTTCTGCATGCGCAGGCCGAAATGCGCCTTGAGCAGATCGCTGACCTCTTTCTCGAGGCCGGCGACGTCCTTGGCGCGCAGTTCAGATGCTTTCATGGGTTGCTCCTCAGGCGCCGATGGCGCGCGCCACGAACGTGCACTTCAGCGGCAGCTTGGCCGAAGCCAGCGTGAACGCTTCGCGAGCCAGGGCCTCGGGCACGCCGTTGATCTCGTAGAGCACCTTGCCCGGCTGGATCTCGGCGACGTAGTACTCGGGGTTGCCCTTGCCGTTGCCCATGCGGACTTCGGCCGGCTTCTGCGAGATCGGCTTGTCCGGGAAGATGCGGATGAAGATGCGGCCACCGCGCTTAATGTGGCGCGAGATGGCACGACGAGCCGCTTCGATCTGGCGCGCCGTGAGGCGGCCGCGCTCGGTGGCCTTCAGGCCGAAGTCGCCGAACGACACCGCAGCGCCACGCGTGGCGATGCCGGTGTTGCGGCCCTTCTGTTCCTTGCGGTACTTTCTGCGTGCAGGTTGCAGCATGCTTATTCTCCTTTGCCCTCGCTGCCAGGCGCGACGACCTTGCGGACGCGCTTGACGGCGGGAGTCTTCGGCGCGTCGGCCGGGCCACCAGCGGCGGCCGGCTTGTCGCTGCCATCGGCCGGCGCACCGGCCTGGCGGGGGGCACGATCGGCACCGGGGCTACGGCCACGGTTGTCACGGCCACCCGGCGCACCGGGGCCACCCGGACGCGGACCACGACGCGGACGGCGATCGTCCTCGGCGGCTTCCGGCTTGGCAGCCGGGGCCTCGCCGTGACCGAGACGGTCACCGCGGTAGACCCAGACCTTCACGCCGATGACGCCGTAGGTGGTCTTGGCTTCCGAGAAGCCGTAGTCGATGTCGGCCTTCAGCGTGTGAAGTGGCACGCGACCTTCGCGGTACCACTCGCAACGGGCGATCTCGATGCCGTTCAGGCGGCCCGACGACATGATCTTGATGCCCTGCGCGCCCAGGCGCATCGCGTTCTGCATCGCGCGCTTCATCGCGCGGCGGAACATGATGCGCTTCTCGAGCTGCTGGGTGATCGAGTCGGCGATCAGCTGGGCATCGATCTCGGGCTTGCGCACCTCTTCGATGTTCACTGCGACCGGCACGCCGAGACGGCGCGTCAGTTCGGCCTTCAGGTTCTCGATGTCCTCGCCCTTCTTGCCGATCACCACGCCCGGACGGGCCGAGAAGATCGTGATGCGGGCGTTCTTGGCGGGGCGCTCGATCAGGATGCGCGAGACGGCAGCGCTCTTCAGGCGCGCCTTCAGGAACTCGCGAACCTTCAGGTCTTCGGCCAGCATGCCGGCGAAGTTCTGGTTCGACGCGTACCAGCGCGAGGCCCAGTTGCGCGTGACCGGCAGACGGAAGCCGACCGGATGAATTTTCTGTCCCATGGTCTTCCTTGTGGCCTCAGTTGCCGACGGTGACGAAGATGTGGCAGGTCGGCTTGCTGATGCGGTTGCCGCGGCCCTTGGCGCGCGCGGAGAAACGCTTCAGCGTTGCAGCCTGCTCGACATAGATCGTCTTGACCTTCAGCTCGTCGATGTCGGCACCGTCGTTGTGCTCGGCATTTGCGATGGCGCTCTCTAGCGCCTTCTTGATGATGCCGGCCGCCTTCTTCGGCGTGAACGTCAGGATGTTGATCGCCTGGTCGACCTTCTTGCCGCGGACCATGTCGGCAACCAGCCGGCCCTTGTCGGCCGACAGTCGCACACCGCGAACGATTGAACGGGTTTCCATCGTCGTCATCCTTACTTCTTGTTGGCCTTCTTGTCGGCCGGATGCCCCTTGAACGTGCGCGTCAGCGCAAATTCACCGAGCTTGTGGCCGACCATCTGGTCCGACACGTAGACGGGGACGTGCTGCTTGCCGTTGTGCACGGCGATCGTCAGCCCGATGAACTCGGGCAGGATCGTGCTGCGGCGCGACCAGGTCTTGATGGGCTTCTTGTCCTTGATGGCGGCGGCCTTCTCGACCTTGGCCATCAGGTGGTGGTCCACGAAGGGACCCTTCTTGAGCGAACGGGTCATGTCGTCGGCCCCTTACTTCTTGCGACGCGAGACGATGAACGTCTGCGTACGCTTGTTGTTGCGCGTGCGGTAGCCCTTGGTCATCGTGTTCCACGGCGACACCGGCACCTGGCCCTCGCCGGTGCGGCCTTCGCCGCCGCCGTGCGGGTGGTCCACCGGGTTCATCGCGACGCCACGCACGGTCGGACGGACGCCCTTCCAGCGGATCGCACCGGCCTTGCCGTACTGGCGCAGGCTGTGTTCCTCGTTCGACACCTCGCCGATGGTGGCGCGGCAGTCGATGTGGATCTTGCGCACTTCACCCGAACGCAGGCGCAGCTGGGCGTAGGTGCCTTCGCGTGCCAGCAGCGTCACCGCGGTGCCGGCCGAGCGCGCGATCTGCGCGCCCTTGCCCGGCAGCATCTCGATGCAGTGGATGATCGAACCCACCGGGATGTTGCGGATCGGCAGCGTGTTGCCTGCCTTGATCGGCGCCTCGGCGCCCGACATCACCGTCGCGCCGACCTCGAGGCCGCGCGGGGCGATGATGTAGCGGCGCTCGCCGTCGGCGTAGCAGACCAGCGCGATGTGGGCGGTGCGGTTCGGGTCGTACTCGATGCGCTCGACCTTCGCCGGGATGCCGTCCTTGTTGCGCACGAAGTCGACCACGCGGTAGTGGTGCTTGTGACCACCGCCCTTGTGGCGCATCGTGATGTGGCCGTTGTTGTTGCGGCCGGACTTCTGCTTCTGCGGCTCGAGCAGCGATGCCTCGGGCGCACCCTTGTGCAGGTGCGCGTGCACCACCTTCACCACGCCACGGCGGCCGGGCGAAGTGGGTTTGACTTTGACGATGGCCATTACGCGGCCTCCCCGGAGAAGTTGAGCTCCTGGCCCGGCTTCAGCGACACGTACGCCTTCTTGACGTGGTCGCGGCGGCCGATGCCCTTGCCGAAGCGCTTGACCTTGCCCTTCTGGGTCACGGTCGAGACCGACTTCACCTCGACCTTGAACATCAGCTCGACGGCCGCCTTGATCTCGGGCTTGGTCGCGTCGCGCAGGACCTTGAACAGCACCTGGTTGTTCTTCTCGGCGGCAGACGTGGCCTTCTCGGACACGATGGGCGCCACCAGCACCTGGGCCAGACGGCCCTCGTCGAATTTCACGGCGCTCATGCGAACATCTCCTTGAGCTGCTCCATCGCCGCCTTGGTCACCAGCACCTTCTTGTAGAAGACGAGGGACAGCGGATCGGCGTAGCGCGGCTCGACCACCAGCACGTTGGCCAGGTTGCGCGAGGCCAGCAGCAGGTTGTCGTCGACCTGGTCGGCGATCACCAGCACGGAATCCAGGCCCATGGCCTTGAACTTGTCGGCCAGAAGCTTGGTCTTCGGCGCATCGACCGAGATCGAATCGACCACGGCGACGCGGCCTTCGCGCGCCAGCTGCGAGAAGATGGCGGCCATGCCGGCGCGGTACATCTTCTTGTTGACCTTCTGGCTGAAGTTCTCGTCCGGCGAGTTCGGGAAGATGCGACCACCCCCGCGCCACAGCGGCGAGGAGGTCATGCCGGCGCGAGCGCGGCCGGTGCCCTTCTGGCGGAAAGGCTTCTTGGTCGAGTGCTTGACCATCGCGCGGTCCAGCTGGGCACGGGTGCCCTGGCGCGCGTTGGCCTGGAAGGCGACGACGACCTGGTGGACGAGCGCTTCGTTGTAGTCACGCGCGAACACGGTGTCCGGCGCGTCGACCTTCGAGGTCGCCTGACCTTGTTCGTTCAGGAGCTCGAGTTGCATCACTGGGCTCCCTTCTTGGCCTTGACCTTGACGGCCGGGCTGACGACCACGTGGCCGTTCTTCGCACCCGGAACCGCGCCGCGCACCAGCAGCAGCTGGCGGGCTTCGTCGACGCGGACGATGTCGAGGTTCTGCACGGTCTTGGTCACGTCACCGAGGTGGCCGGACATCTTCTTGCCCGGGAATACGCGACCCGGGTCCTGCGCCATCGAGATCGAGCCCGGCACGTTGTGCGAACGGCTGTTGCCGTGCGACGCGCGCTGCGAGCTGAAGTTGTGGCGCTTGATCGTGCCGGTGAAGCCCTTGCCGATCGAGGTGCCCTGCACGTCGACGAGCTGGCCCACGGCGAAGGTGGTCACCGGGATCGTGGCGCCCGGCTTCAGCCCGGCAGCCACGTCGGCGGCGACGCGGAATTCCTTGAGGACCTCACCAGCCTCGACGCCCGCTTTCGCGAGGTGGCCAGCTTCCGGCTTGGTGACGCGGCTCGCCTTGCGCGTGCCGTAGGCGACCTGGATCGCCGTGTAGCCGTCGGTTTGTTCGGTCTTGACTTGGGTGACGCGGTTGTTCGACACGTCGAGCACCGTCACGGGAATGGCGTCGCCATCGTCCGTGAAGATGCGCATCATGCCCACCTTGCGGCCCAGCAAACCGAGACGGTTGCTCAGACTCATGTGTTAGCTCCAATGCCCCACATCGATTGGCGGGGCTGATGAGTTTGGCCCGGCAGGGGAGCTGCCGGGCCGGAAAACCGCAGAGTTTACTGCAGTTTGATTTCCACGTCCACGCCGGCCGGGAGGTCGAGCTTCATCAGCGCGTCCACGGTCTTGTCGGTCGGGTCGACGATGTCCATCAGGCGCTGGTGCGTGCGGATCTCGAACTGGTCGCGGCTCGTCTTGTTGACGTGCGGCGAACGCAGGATGTCGAAACGCTGCATGCGGGTCGGCAGGGGCACCGGGCCCTTGACGATCGCGCCGGTGCGCTTGGCGGTGTCCACGATCTCCAGCGCTGACTGGTCGATCAGCTTGTAGTCGAAGGCTTTCAGGCGAATGCGGATCTTCTGCTTCTGCATGGTTCCGCTCCTTATTCCATGATCTTCGCGACGACGCCGGCGCCGACGGTGCGGCCGCCTTCGCGGATGGCGAAGCGCAGGCCCTCTTCCATCGCGATCGGGGCGATCAGCTTGACGGTGATGCTGACGTTGTCGCCAGGCATGACCATCTCCTTGTCCTTCGG